>NC_007947.1:0-1485758 GCF_000013705.1 Methylobacillus flagellatus KT | reverse complement strand
TGTCATCCCCAGCCTGCAAAGCCTGGGATTACCCCCTGTATTGAACGAGCTCATCATGCGCCAGCGTGGACTGATTCTGGTGGTGGGCGCGACCGGCTCCGGCAAGTCAACGACACTGGCCTCCATGATCGACCACCGCAACGCCAGCCGCGACGGTCATATCCTGACCCTGGAAGACCCCATCGAGTTTATTCACGACCACAAGAAATCCGTCGTGGACCAGCGTGAAGTCGGCATCGACACCCTGAGCTTCGAGAACGGCCTCAAGAATGCCATGCGGCAGGCGCCCGATGTCATTCTCATCGGCGAGATCCGCGACATGGAAACCATGAAGCACGCGATCGCCTATTCCGAGACTGGCCACCTATGCCTGGCCACACTGCATGCCAATAACGCCAACCAAGCACTGGAACGCATCCTGTCGTTCTTCCCGCCGGACAGCAAGCAAAGCATCCAGCTCAGCCTGGCGCTGAACCTGGCGGCCATCATTTCCCAGCGCCTGGTGCCCGGCATCAAGGCCAAGCGTGTCGTCGCCACTGAAGTCCTCATCAATACGCCCTACATTGCCGAGCTTATCCTCAAATCCAAGCTCGATGAAGTGAAGGAAGCCATGGCCAACAACCAGGACATCGGCATGCGCACCTTCGACCAATCCCTGTTCGATCTCTTCAACCAGGGCGCCATCTCGGAAGACAATGCGCTCGCAAGCGCCGATTCACGCAACGACCTGTCCCTCAGGATCAGGTTTACCCAAGAAAGCGCCAAGGGGGAATTCGGCGCCTAGCCTGTCTGGGCACAGTGAGCGCTACTGCCTAAGCACGCCAGGGTTTATAATGCCCCTATGAATCCCGACCTCTACAAACTGCAGCCTTATCCTTTCCAGCGCCTGCGCGATTTGTTCGCTGGCACTGTCCCCAACCCGGAATACGCGCCGATCAATTTATCGATCGGGGAGCCCAAACATCCCACGCCGACCCTGATTTCCTCGGCGCTGGCCGAGAACTTGTCCGGCCTCGCCACCTACCCCACGACCATCGGCACAGCCAGGTTGCGCGAGACGATTTCCGGCTGGATCGCTCAACGTTACCAAGTTCCTGCCCCCAACCCGGATACCGAGATCATCCCGGTCAATGGCAGCCGCGAGGCCTTGTTTGCCTTCGCGCAAACCGTGGTCGACAGCAGCCTGCCACAGCCTGTCGTCATCAGCCCCAACCCTTTCTACCAGATATACGAAGGTGCGGCACTCCTAGCAGGAGCAGAACCCTATTTCCTCAATACCCTGCCCGGCAATGATTTCAGCATGGCGCTTGACGCCGTGCCGGAAAGTGTCCTGCAACGCACACAGTTGTTATATGTGTGCTCGCCCGGCAACCCATCCGGCAAGGTACTGTCGATCGAGCAGTGGAAGGAGATCTTCGCTTTTTCAGACCGTTACGGCTTCGTGATTGCCGCGGACGAGTGCTATTCGGAAATTTATTTCGATGAGGCCGACCCGCCACTGGGGGCCTTGCAGGCTGCGCGTCTGCTCGGACGCGACTACAGCCGCCTGGTGGTATTCAGTTCGCTGTCGAAACGCTCCAACGTGCCGGGCATGCGCTCGGGTTTTGTCGCGGGGGATGCCAAGCTGCTGGAGAAATTCCTGCTCTACCGCACCTACCACGGGTGCGCCATGAACCCGGCAGTGCAGGCAGCCAGTATCGCAGCCTGGCAGGATGAAGTGCATGTAGTGGAAAACCGACGCCTGTATGCAGAGAAATTCGCCGCCGTCACGCCGTTGTTGCAAGATGTGCTGGATGTCCAAATGCCTGATGCGGCTTTTTACCTGTGGGCGTATACCGGCCAGGCTGACACCGAGTTTGCACTGAAGCTATACCGCGAATACAACGTGACGGTACTGCCAGGCAGCTTCCTCGCGCGCGAGGCGCATGGAGTCAATCCAGGCCAAGGCTTCATTCGCATTGCCTTGGTCGCATCGCTGGCTGAGTGCGTCGAAGCAGCCGAGCGTATTCATCAGCTGTGTGTCGCCTCCTAGACGGCTGACAGAAAGCCGCTGATCGCGCGTTGCGCCTGGCCGTATACATCCTGCTCCAGGCAATCCAGCACCAGTGTATCGTCCATGCCCCGCAGCCAGGTGAGCTGACGTTTGGCAAGTTGGCGCGTGGCGGCGATGCCTTGCGCCTTCCATGCCTCATCATCAATATTGCCCGCTAGGTATTCCAGTGTTTGCCTGTAGCCCACGCAGCGCATGGAGGTCATGTCCGGGTGTAGGCCGGGGTATTTTTTCAGCAGCCCCTGCACCTCTTCCAGCAGTCCGCCCTTCATCATGGCGACGAAGCGCTCAGCGATCCGCGCATGCAACACGGAACGGTCTGAGGGTTGCAGCGCGATCTTGAGCAGGCGGTAAGGCAAGATTTCGGCAGCCTGCTGCCGGTGCAGGGCCGTCATGCTCTTCCCGGTCAGGCGGTACACTTCCAGCGCGCGCTGTATGCGTTGCGAATCCGCAGGCTGCAAGCGGGCGGCGGTTTCCGGGTCGATGGCGGCAAGCTTCGCATGCATGCCCGGCCAGCCTATTTTCGCAGCCTCCCTGTCCAGTTCGGCGCGTACTTGGGCATCTGCCTCTGGCAAGCCGCCCAGGCCTTGCTCCAATGTGCGGAAATAAAGCATGGTGCCGCCGACCAACAACGGCGCTTTACCCCTGGCAGTGATGTCAGCCATCAAGCGCAAGGCATCCTCGCGGAATTGCGCGGCAGAATAGACCTGCATTGGGTCGATCACATCGATCAAATGATGCGGCGCGCGCTGCAATACCTCCTGTCCGGGCTTGGCCGTGCCGATGTCCATGTCCTGGTAGACCAGGGCCGAATCCACACTGATGATTTCCAGCGGCATGGCCTGTACCAGCTCCACTGCAAGCCCGGTCTTGCCACTAGCAGTCGGCCCCATGAGGAAAATGGCGGGAGGTTGGGAAATGAGCATATTCAGCACAGCATTGATTGGGGCTGCAGGCTACTTGCCGCGCATGAACATCTTGTCCAGCTCGCCCATGGTCATCTGGAACCAGGTCGGCCGGCCATGGTTGCATTGCCCAGAACGCTCGGTGGCTTCCATGTCGCGCAACAGCGCGTTCATCTCGGGAATGGTGAGGGTGCGGTTGGCCCTGACCGCAGCATGGCAAGCCATGGTCCCGAGCAGTGCATTGCGCCGCTCTGTAAATGCGCGGCTGGCGCCGTACTGCCGCAAGTCCGCAAGCACGTCCCGCGCCAGAGCAACGGCATCGGCGTCCTTGAGCATGACGGGAATGGCCCTTACGGCCAACGTCGTGGGTGACAGCACGGCGATATCGAACCCGAGCTGGGCCAGGCCGTTTTCAGCAAGCGCCTGCTGCTCCTCTACCGTTGCCACCTCGAGGCGGTCGGCCTGGAAGCTGACCGGTAGCAGCAATGGCTGCATGGCGACACGACTGGCATCCAGCGCATTCTTGAGCTTTTCGTACATGATGCGCTCATGCGCGGCATGCATGTCCACGACGATCAGCCCCAGCTTGTTCTGGGCAAGGATATATACGCCATGGATCTGCGCCACGGCAAATCCCAGCGGAAAATCCTCCACCTCTACCTGCCCCCCCTCCCCCATCGCAGTTGCAACGGAAGTCGACTGCGCCGTGATGACGTCATCGGCAGACTCCGCTTGACGCTGTGGCACCTGTGACAAATTGCCGAACAAAGCCTGGTAAAAGCCACCGGACGCCTCGCTGGCGCGAAGATCGATGTTGCTTTGGAAGCGCGGGTAACTAGGGGCCTGGGCCGGTGCCGCCGCTTTTTCGCCTGTGGCAAGGCCCGGCATCAAGGAGCCAGGCAGGCCCACCGGGGTTGCCAAGGATTTATGGAGTGCGTGAAAAATGAAGCGATGGACCGATTGCCCATCGCGGAAGCGCACCTCGGTCTTACTCGGATGGACGTTGACATCCACCAGCGCAGGATCAAGCTCGAGGAAGAGGACGAACGCCGGGTGGCGATCGTGATGCAGCACATCTTGATAGGCCTGGCGGATGGCATGGCTGATCAATTTGTCGCGCACGAACCTGCCATTGACATAGACATACTGCGTATCACGCGCATGGCGCGAAAATGTCGGCTTGGCCGCCATGCCCCACACTCTGAGACCTGCGGCCACCTCGTCGAGGTAAAACGCCTCGGCGGCAAATTCCTGCCCCAGGATGTCCTCGAAACGCTTATCCGCGCTGCCTGCAGCCAGCCGCGCCACGGCACGACCGTTGTGCTGCAGCAGCATATTCACATCTGGGCACGACAGCGCAATGCGGCGGAAAGCTTCTTCGCAATGGCCGAATTCGGTATTCTCGGTCTTGAGGAATTTTCGCCGTGCAGGCGTATTGAAATAAAGGTCCTGGATATCCACGATGGTGCCGGCATCCAAAGCAGCGGGCTCGATATCGGTCAGGAAAGAGCCTTCGGAAGCAATGCGCCAGGCATGCCTTTCATCAGGATGGTAGCTGGTGATCTGGGTACGGGAAATCGCAGCGATACTTGCCAGCGCCTCGCCACGGAACCCCAGGCTAGCGACACATTCCAGGTCTTCCAGGCTGGCAATCTTGCTGGTGGCATGCCGGGTCAGGGCTAGGCGGAGCTCGTCACGCGCAATGCCACCGCCGTTATCGGTGACCTTGATCTGCTTGATGCCCCCGGCTTGCAATGCCACGGCAACATCAGTACTTCCCGCATCCAAGCTATTTTCCAGGATCTCCTTGAGCGCGGAAGCGGGTCGCTCGACCACTTCGCCCGCAGCGATCTGGCTGATTAATTGATCTGGTAATAGCTTGATGGATGGCATAACTGGAGCAAGGCAGGCTGAAGGACGGTCGAGCCGCCTATTCTACCCCGGCATGCCATATCAGGCGAATATCTCAGCCGGTCACAGGCCGTCAATGAAGCGCAGATCGTATTTCTTGACCTCGATATCGTTCACCACTTCTGTTTCCAGGCCAACTTTCTGAGCCAACAAATCGACGGGCATGAATTCGGGAGGCCGCACCAGATAATCGTCCGATACCTGGCGCAACGCTTCCACCGCCTTGCCCTCCAAATGGGCATCGCGGCCATGCTGGCTGGTGAAGGTGTCAAAAATCACATAGCTATTCTCTGCTGCCTTGAAAGCATACCAAGTCTTGGTTTCATCCTCTTCCTTGACCACCGGCAGCGTTTTTTTCAGAAAATTTTCAAGCTCTTGTCGCTTTTCCGGACGTGCTTCCAACTTGATGTACAGCGCATATTTACTCATTGCTTCTTTCCTTAGTGACTGCATTCACGTACTTTTGGTACGCACCTTTCGTGCCAGCCTGATGGGCTGACTGGAGTCTATTGTGCCGCTTGGTGGGTAACCCCGGCAGCAACAGCCCCTACTTGCCATCGAGCTCCACAGTTTGCAAATACTCTGGAACCATGACATTCCATTGTCTTTCCTCTTCTATCCTGTGTCTGAGTGCATCCGCAGCGACAGGTTCACCATGCACGATGAAAGTTTGTTTCGGCGGCTGCGGGCATTGCGACAACCATTGCATGATTTCCTGGTAGTCCGCATGCGCGGAAAGATTGTCTATGGACGCGATCTCGGCGCGCATGGGCACATATTCGCCATGAATCTTGACGCTTTCGGCACCGTCGAGCAGCGCCGCACCCCGAGTGCCCGCTGCCTGGAAACCCGCAAACAGCACGGTGTTGCGCGGGTCAGGGCCAAGTGCCTTGAGATGGTGCACCACGCGCCCGCCGGAGGCCATGCCGCTGGCGGCCAGGATGATGGCAGGCTCGCGTAGTTCGTTCAAGGACATCGATTCCTCGACAGTGCTCACGACCTTGGCAACTTTCGCCAACTCGCGGCACTGCGCCGCATCAAGCTTGTGCTGGGCATGGTGGGTAAGAAAAATCAGCGTTGCATCAACTGCCATCGGACTGTTCAGATACACCGGGATATCGGCGGGAATCGCCCCCGCCTGCTTGAGCTTGTGGATGTAGTACAGCACTTCCTGCGCCCGCCCGACGGCAAACACAGGCACCAGCACGCTTCCCCCGCGCTTGACGGTGCGGTTGATGACCTCCGCAAGCTGGGCCTCGGGCGCAGCTTTCTCATGCAATCGGTTGCCGTAGGTCGACTCCACCACCAGATAATCCGCCGCCTCGGGTGGTGCAGGAGGAAACAGCAGAGGGTCTTCCATGCGCCCCAGGTCGCCCGAGAACAGGATGGAGGTCTGCTCATCCTTCAGTAGCACCGTGCACGCACCCAGGATATGTCCTGCAAGCTGCAGCTTGACTGTGATGCCGTCCAGGATTTGCACATCGCGGCCCACTGGCAACGGAACCAGGTGCTCCAATGCAGCTTCGGCATCTTCCTTGGTATAGAGCGGCAAAGCAGGTTTGTGTTTGGAATAGCCGCGTTTATTGGCATAGCGTGCCTCTTCTTCCTGCAAGTGTGCGGAATCCCGCAACAGCAGCTGACATAGCGACAAGGTCACCTCGCTGCAGTAAACCTTGCCGCGGAAACCTTGCCTGACGAGCAACGGCAGGTATCCGGTATGGTCGATATGCGCATGGGTCAGCACCACGGCATCTATGGTGGCCGGATCGATCGGGAACCTGGCCCAATTCTTCAGGCGCAATACCTTCAACCCCTGGAACAATCCGCAATCGACAAGCACACGCCGATTGCCGCTGGTCACCAAGTGCTTGGAACCCGTCACTGTCCCGGCAGCACCGAAAAAACTGATTTGCATGTTTATTTTTCTACCATTCTGGTTTTGGACAAGGGCGGATTCGCCGCGAAATATTTCTTGATGCCTGAAAGGATGGAGCTCACCAACTTGTCCTGATGGGCGCTGTCATTGAGTTTGCGCTCTTCCTCGGGATTGGTGATGAAAGCGGTTTCGACCAGGATGGAAGGGATGTCCGGGGATTTCAGCACCGCGAACCCGGCCTGCTCGACATGGCGCTTGTGCAAGGTATTGATGGTGCCCATATGGTCCAGTACCAGCTTGCCCAGCCTGAGGCTGTCATTGATAGTTGCAGTCTGCGACAAATCAAGCAGGGTGCGGGCCAGGTTGGGATCTTTCACGCTCAAGCTCACCCCCCCGATCAAGTCTGATTCATTCTCACGCTGTGCCAGCAACCGCGCCATAGCACTGGTAGCGCCTGTCTCCGACAAGGCAAACACAGAAGAACCCTTCGCCTGCGCGCTCAATGCCGCATCCGCATGAATGGAGACGAACAAGTCTGCATTCATCTTTCTGGCCTTGACTACCCGGCCATGCAGGGGAATGAAGTAATCGCCGTCGCGGGTCAGTACCCCACGCATATTGGGCTCGGCATCAACGGCGGCTTTCAGCTTCTTCGCGATGGCCAAGGTCACATTCTTCTCGTAGGACCCCCTGGCGCCCTTGGCGCCCGGGTCTTCTCCTCCATGGCCGGCATCGATCGCAATGGTGATGATGCGTGCCTCGGGCTTCTTATTGCTGGGAGGGGCAATCACCGCAGAAGGCTTATCCGCGGTAGGGGCACCTGGGGCAAGATCAGGGGTGACATCGGCAATCGTCGGGGATTCCGGCGCCACCTGGAGCCCAGGCAAGGGTGCCTGGGCATTTTCCGGCTTGCCCCGCTGTTCCAGCATGGCCATCAGGGGATCCTGGGCTGGATAAATGTCCACCACCAGCCTGTCCTTGTACTCCCCGGCAGGTGCCAAGGTAAATACTTGCGGCTTGATTTCGGCCTTGAGGTCGACCACGATGCGCACAGTGCCGGGCTTGAAATTACCTACGCGCACCTGCCGGATATAGGGGTCGTTAGGATCGATTTTTTCACCCAGTGCCTTGAGCACGGTGCCGAGCTCGACATTGTCCAAGTCCAGCACGAGGCGCTCAGGGTCTTTCAGCATGACCATGTTGTGGCTGACCGGCTTGCTGGTCTCCAGCGTAATGCGGGTATAGTCCTCGGCAGGCCAGACCCGTGCTGCTGAAACCTGGATACTACTGGCAGCATGGGCAGGCAGCAGCCCCAAGGCAAATATCCAGCCCAGCAGGCAGATTAGAATACAACGTTGAGTTTTTTGAGGCATTGCTTTCCTGAATCAGTATTGGCGCTAACTATGGCCCGCCTGCCCTGCCCTTCGGGCTGGAGGCGGACATCGATGTCAGGCGCAGGCAACAGCTCCCGGGCCTTTTCCGGCCATTCGACCAGGCATAGGGACTCTGGGTTGAAATAATCCCTGAATCCGGCAGCGTCCCATTCTTCCGGATCAACAAATCTGTATAAATCAAAGTGATATAAGTGTAATCTAGAAACCGTATAAGGTTCAACCAATGTGTAGGTCGGGCTCTTCACTTTGCCCGCATGGCCCAGTGCTCGCAGCAGACCCCGCACCAGCGTCGTCTTGCCCGCGCCCAAATCGCCATGCAGGTATACCGTCATCCCTGGCGCCAGCACGTGGGCGAACTTGGCGCCCAATGCCAGCGTGGCTGCCTCATCGGCCAATGCCAGTGTAAAATTCTCACTCATATGCCTCAAACTTTAAACAACTGGGAATCCCTCGCGGAAGATATCAAGCGCTGGGGGGTGACGCTGGGGTTCAGCCAGATCGGCATCACCGATACCGACCTGTCCGCCGCCGAGCCGCACCACAGGGAATGGATCGCCCAGGGGTTTCATGGTGCCATGGATTATATGGCAAAACACGGCGACAAACGCACCCGGCCGGCGGAATTGGTCCCCGGCACCATCCGCATCATATCAGCCCGCATGGATTACATGCCGCCCAACGCGCGCGACAGCGAAGTGGTCATGCAGGACTCGCGCCTGGCCTTCATTTCGCGCTACGCATTGGGGCGCGACTACCACAAAGTGCTGCGCAACCGCCTGCAGAAGCTCAGCGACATGATCGCGCAGCAGGTGGGGGAATTCGGCTACCGGGTATTCACCGACAGTGCACCGGTGCTGGAGGTCGAGCTGGCGCAGAAAGCTGGCCTGGGCTGGCGTGGGAAGCATACCCTGTTGCTATCGAGGAATGCCGGCTCGTGGTTTTTTCTCGGTGAAATCTACACCGACCTGCCATTGCCCATCGATAAACCCATCTCTGGCCATTGCGGCAAATGCACCGCCTGTATCGACGTTTGCCCGACGCAGGCAATCATCGCGCCTTACCAGGTGGATGCCAGGCGCTGCATCTCCTACCTCACCATCGAGCTCAAGGACAGCATCCCCGAACACCTACGACCGTTAATCGGCAACCGCGTGTACGGCTGCGACGACTGCCAGTTGACTTGTCCCTGGAATCGTTTCGCCCAA
Organism: Methylobacillus flagellatus KT; assembly: GCF_000013705.1. NCBI lineage: Bacteria > Pseudomonadati > Pseudomonadota > Betaproteobacteria > Nitrosomonadales > Methylophilaceae > Methylobacillus > Methylobacillus flagellatus. Next base: position 1,476,417 of record NC_007947.1, on the reverse strand, counting down.
GTTACGCAACAGGATGATTTCCATGTCCGTCATGGCCTGGACAATATCAGCCTGGTGGAGCTGTTCAAATGGGACGAGGTCACCTTCAATGAAAAAATGGCAGGCAGCGCCATTTACCGCATTGGCCATATCCAATGGCTGCGTAACCTTGCCGTGGGACTAGGCAATGCCGCCACGACCCCCGAGGTGATCGAGGCACTCGAGCACCGGCGCAACCACCCTTCCGAACTGGTCCGTGAACACGTGGCTTGGGCATTGAACCAGCATAAAAAAAAGCGATAAAACCACGGCAGAAATTTATTTATCTAGCCATACTAAAAAATCCGGGCCGATTGTATAATCGCCGCTCCAAATCCGATAAAGACCGGCACATGTTCACGCCTCTCGTGTTTCGCCGCTTGAGCCTAGCGCTGTTTGCAGCCCTGGGCCTTTTTATTGCCTTCACTTTCTTCCAGCACGGCATCAGTAACGACGAAGAGGTCCAGCATATCTATGGCCGCCTGTTGCTGGATTTCTATAGTTCCGGCTTCACCGACAAGTCCGCATTCGAATACCGCAATCTCTTCCTCTACGGCGGCTTGTTCGACCTAATCGCAGCCTTGCTAGAGCACATCCTTCCGATCTGGGTATGGGATATGCGGCACCTGCTGTCGGCCCTATTCGGCCTAGCAGGTATTGTCGCGGCCTATAAGATCGCGCGGCGGCTAGGTGACGAGCGCGCCGGCTTTTTCACGGTACTGCTGCTGGCCATCACGGGTGCCTGGTCCGGTGTGATGTTCACCCATACCAAGGACGTGCCTTTCGCCACCTGCATGACCTGGGCCCTGTATTACACCATGCTGGTCATAGAAACACTGCCGCGCCCGCCGCTCAGACTGTCGGTCAAACTCGGCATCGCGGTTGGTTGCGCATTGGGACTACGCATCGGCGGCGCATTTGCCGTGATTTACCTGCTTTTGCTGCTGGGCCTAGCCGGGTTAGTCAATGCGACGAGCTGGAAAGCCCGCGTAAGTTATTGGCTGAATAGCCTGATCCGTCTGGTGCCCACGGGAATCGCCGCCTTTATCCTCATGGCGGTTTTCTGGCCTTGGGGCGTGATGTCGCCAGACCACCCCCTGCTGGCGGCCAAGTCGTTCTCGCACTTCGCATTCAATATGCTTACCATCATGGACGGCAGGGTGATGCCAATAGGCGACGTGCCGCGCTATTACCTGCCCGCCTACCTGCTGGTGCGCCTGCCTGAAGTCTTCCTGCTCGGACTGGCTGGCCTGGCGGCGGTCGCGGCACTGCACCTGGACAAGCTGTCCGCCCATCGCGGCAAGCTCCTCCCTTGGCTGGCGGTGCTCATCGCCGCGCTGTTTCCGATCATGTTCAATGTCATCGACAAGCCTGCGCTCTACAACGGCATCCGGCATTTCACCTTCGTCGTGCCGCCGATCGCGGTATTGGCAGGTTTGGGGCTCTCCTTGAGCTGGGATGCACTGCACAGATGGCCGCGCGTACGCCGGGGGCTAGGCATTGCCTGCGCCGCGCTATGCCTGTTGACGGTAACTACGCTGTGGCGCCTTCATCCCTATGAATATATCTACTACAACAACCTGGCCGGCACCATGGCCGAGGCTGAAGAGGAATGGGAAGGCGATTACTGGTCCAGCAGCCTGCGCGAGGCAGCCGACATATTGGAAAAGGAAATATCGTCCAAGCCCAAGCGCGACGCTGACGGCAATATCGTGCCCTACCTGGTCGCAGTCTGTGCCGAAAATATTCAGGGAACCGCCTACCTTGACCAACGCTTCAGCGTCACCAAGAACTGGGAAGCGGCGGATTTCTATCTGTCCACGACTAATATGGGATGCGATGATGTCATGAAGGGCAACATCATCGGCGAGGTGGAACGCATGGGCGTCGTCCTTGCCGTAGTCAAGGACAGACGCCAGCTTCTGGCACACCAGCGCAAGCCCCGTATTCCTGTTACCACTCATTGAACCCACCTGCCATTGAAACTTGAGGGCATATAGATGACAACAGACCGTAGCCAGTCCAATCCCCACATCAGCGTGATCGTGCCCGCCTTCAATGAATCCTCGGCAATCACCTCGACCGTGGAGAACATTGCTAACCAGCTCGCCACCCTGAGCCCGCATTGGGACATCGTCGTCATCGACGACGGCAGCCGCGACAAGACCGCCGATATCGTGCGTGGCCTGCCTGCGTACTTGCGCACCACGCTGGTACGCTTCTCGCGCAATTTCGGCAAGGAATACGCGATTACCGCCGGGCTAGAATATGCAAGCGGCGACATCGTGATCTGCATGGATGCCGATGGGCAGCACTCCCCCGCCCTGATCAGCGAGATGCTGGAGAAATGGCGCGCAGGATATGACATGGTCTATGCCGTACGCCAGAACCGGCATATAGAATCAGGCTTCAAGCGCTGGGGCTCAAAGCTATTCTATGAAATCATGACATTGGGCGAGCGCATTACCATCCCGCGCGATGCCGGGGATTTCCGCCTCATGAATCGCAATGTCGTGAACGCACTGCGCAAGCTGCCCGAGCGCAACCGTTTCATGAAGGGAATGTACGCCTGGGTCGGCTATAAATCCATCGGCATTCCTTACACTCCGCTCCCACGCAGCCATGGCGTCAGCACCTTTTCCCGCCTCAAGCTCATACAGCTGGCCTGGACTGGCATCACCAGCTTCTCGGTCATCCCGTTGCGCCTGGCGAGCGCGGTCGGCGGGCTGCTGGCCTTGCTGGCCTTTATTTACGGCATCTGGGTGATCCTGGAAAAAATGTTCTTCCACGAATCCATCCCAGGTTGGCCCACTGTAGTGGCCAGCCTGATGTTCTTTTCCGGGGTGCAACTGCTGTTCATCGGCATTTTAGGCGAGTACATCGCGCGCATTTACGATGAGGTGAAGGGGCGTCCCCCCTATATCGTCGCCGAAGTCTCTGCCTCTTACCAGGGGAAGGAGTCGCAGCTATGAGCGCTCGCGCGTACGCCAGGTCGATTTCGTGGTTTAGCATTGTCGGGGCCGCGGCTGCGCTCATGCACTACCTCAGCGCGGTTGTTCTCGAGGGCTGGTTTGGGTTCAGTCCTGGCCTGGCAAACTTCCTCGCCTTCCTTCTGGCTTTCCCGATAAGTTATATTGGCCATCATGCCTTATCGTTTGCTGGAAGCGCCAATACGCACGGAAATGCCCTGCCCCGATTCCTGCTAGTGGCCTGTGCCGGGTTTGCCAGCAACCAGCTCATGCTACTCAGCCTGCTACACTTCAGCCAGCTTCCCTTTTGGCTGGCCTTGGCGGCCGTAATGGTGGTCGTGGCCGTATCGACCTACTTGCTGAGCCGTTTCTGGGCATTCAAGGAAGGAATTTGAAATGGTCACCCCGTTGATCATCAGTGCGGACGATTATGCCCAAGGAGCAGCCATCGACCAAGGCATCCTAGATCTTATCCGCATGAGACGTTTAACCGCCACCTCATGCCTGAGCCTCAGCCCGCGCTGGCGTGAAGCAGCCACATCCATTACTTCCGCAATTAGGGAACAGGCAGACATCGGCCTGCATCTGGATTTCACCGCTTATTCCAGGCCCACGCGATACCCGCATCCGCAATTGGTCATACGGAGCTTGCTGAGAAGTCTGGATCCTGAGCAGCTAAAAACCATGATTAGGCAACAATTGGACGCTTTCGAGCAGGAAATGAACAGCGCCCCGGATTATGTCGACGGCCACCAGCATGTGCACCAGCTGCCCCAAGTGCGCGATGTATTGCTGGCGGAGCTGCAATCCCGCTATGCCGACAAATTACCCTGGATCAGGATTTCGCATTCCGCGTATGACGGTGTCAAAGGCAGAGTGATTTTAGCACTGGGAAGTCAGGCAATGCGTAAGCAAGCATTGAGACGCGGATTTGCCGTTACGGACACCTTACTAGGCGTCTATGGGTTTGATAGCAACGCAGCTACCTACCAAAAACAGCTGAGGGCATGGCTGACCATCGCAGTCACAGAAACCAGAGTAAAACGCCTGTGCGCCCTGATGTGTCATCCCGGGCTACCTAGCGCAGATGATACAGACCCAATCCGACGGGCTCGCCCTGTCGAATATGAAGTATTTTCCAGCTCCGTCTTTGCCGAGATGCTGCAGGAGATGAACATTGAGCCGACAAAAGCCAGCCAATTGCTCTCTGGCTGATTATGTCGGAAATTTGTTTAAGCAAAACAGGCCCTTGCGGGCCTGTTTCATTATTGTGTCTTACTGCTGCGCGGCGTAGTGGCCGCAGGCTTGGGAGGTGTTTTGTCCTGGCTCTTCTTCTCCAGGGCTTCCTTTTCTTCGGCCGTCAGCACCTTCATGACGCAATCTTCAGTGCCATAGCTGCCGCCACTATTGTCGGGCTCGAAATACTCCTTGCGGAAGCTCCATCGGTCTTTGCCTATTTTCTTGATCGTAGCCAAGCCCTTGCTGTGGTCGACATTGTTTTTCTTGTCACGGATATTGAAGCTGATCGCCATGCGGTTGCCGATGACGACCGCCTGACCGTGATAGACGGTGGAGTTCACGGTTTCAGTTTCATAGTAATAGGCGCCAAACTTGCCATGGCTACTCACGCGGTTGAGTCGCAAGGCGACCAGGACATCATAAGCGCCGATAGAGGAGTTCTCCCCCTTGCATTCGTAGAGGCCGGTGTAATTGACACCGGTAAAAGCAGGTTTTGCTTGAGCCAGGCTTGGAAAAGCCAGCATGGCTGAGATGATGATTACTTTTTTCATCCGAAGGACTCTGATTATTGTGACAATAGCGGGCTATTGTAACGCGTATATATGGCATCTCTGCAAGCCTGGGGAAATACTTCCCCAGGCTGCCCATGCAACTAATCTCATGCCGATCAGGTCCCAAACAAACCACATTTTTGTATTTGCAGGTCAGGTGCTTTAATATAGGCCGTCGCTAAGGCGTAGATCCAACACAGCTGTTCGGCTCACAAACAATACCAACTACTTTCAATCCAAATCATGCTAAAAACTGCAGCCTTGTGGCGATACAGTATTTTCAATTTTTTGCTCATTGCATTGCTGGCCCACTGGTTCTGGCAGCAAAACCAGCCGGTTGCACTGCCCGAACCCGAGCTTTCCGCGAGCGGCAAGCTCAATTGTGTGTCCTATGCGCCATATTATGGCAAGGGCGAGACACCTTTCATTGCTACAACTGTCGTTGAAAAATCCAGGATAGAAAGCGATCTGCGCCTATTATCCGAGCGCTTCGACTGCGTCCGCACCTACTCTGTCAACCAAGGGCTGGACTACGTACCTGAGGCAGCCGACAAGCTGGGAATGAAGGTGCTGTTGGGGGCATGGATAGGCTATGTCAAACTCGAAAATGACAGGGAGGTCGAGCTGGCCATCGCGCTAGCCAATCGTTATCCGAACACGGTCAAGGGTTTGATCATTGGCAATGAGGTGCTGCTGCGCAAGGAGCAGACCGAGGATGTCATGCTTGCCTACCTGCAACAGGCCCAGGCAAGCACCGAGGTCCCCATCACCTATGCGGATGTCTGGGAGTTCTGGCTCAAGCATCCCCGCCTCGAGCAGGCCGTAGACTATATTACTGTGCATATCCTCCCCTACTGGGAAGATGACCCGCAAAGCCTGGATCATGCAATCCACCATGCAGAATTCGTCATGGACACCATGGGCAAGACGTTCTCCAAACCGGTGTTCATCGGGGAAACAGGTTGGCCCTCGGTTGGCAAACACCGCAACGCTTCCGTGCCCAGCCTGGTCAATCAGGCATCCTATCTGCGTCAATTCGTGCAGGTTGCCCATGACAAGAGTTGGAACTATAACCTGATCGAGGCCATCGACCAGCCATGGAAACGTGCACTCGAAGGCACTGTCGGTGGCTATTGGGGGCTTTACAATACCGAGCTGGAGCGCAAGTTTGAATTCACGGGGCCGGTGGCTGAACGCCGTGATGGCATTCAGCCATTCATCTGGTCATTGGCGGGCTTGGCCGCCTTCATCATTTTGACGCTGGCACACAAGGAACGCAGGCTGCCCGCGCTGCTGGCGATGGGTTCGCTCGGCATTCTGACCGGGGCCACCGCCTACTTACAATGGGGCTACCTACTCGCTGCCAGCCGTGATCTGATGGAGTGGATCGTGCTGGCAGGCATCAGCCTAGTGGGCGTCGTTGCCCTGCTCAACCTGCCATCCATGATCACACGCGGGCCAAACAAGCTGGCGCACAGCCTGTTGTTCGTGCTGGTGTTTGCCGGCATGGTCACCAGCTTCCTGCTGATCCCGAAAATGAGCTTCATCCCGAGAGATGTCGAACTGCACCCCATGCTTGGACATATCATTTACATGATGGACGGCCGATACCGCAACTTCCCTTTGCCGCTCTACGCACTGCCAGCATTGCAATATGCCATCGGCTTGGTGTTGCTGGGCCTGCTGCAGCGCACCACGTTTGGCCGATACCGCAGAATCAACATCATTGCGTTGGTTGCGGCATTGACTTGCCTAGTGCTGGAGCCGCTGAACACGCACGCGGTCTTATGGCTTGGCGTCATCGGATTGCTGGCATATGCAAGCTGGCCGCGCAAGGAAGCTAGGGCTTGAGGAGTTCCTTGGCACCAATCGCTCAACACCAAAAGATTACGATATGAAATTTATCAACAAATATACCAAAGCCCTGGTGATTGCCCTGACAGTCACGCTACTCCACTTCGCCATATGGGAAGTCATCAACCGCGCGTTACCGCTGATCGATGCCCCGCCCATCGTGAATGGCTTCGCTTACAGCGGCTACCAGATCGGGCAGAGCCCCCAGGAGCGCAAATATCCCAGCACAACAGAAATATTGAAAGACCTGGAGCTGCTCAAGAAGTACACCAACCGCATCCGCATCTACGGCGCACTGGAGAATCCGGAAACGACCGCACTTGCTGCCCGCCTCGGGCTCAAGGTGACGGCAGGCGCCTGGCTGGGGCCTGTTCACGAGGATAACCAGCGCGAACTGGAAGCCTTGCTGGCCAGAACAGCGCTATATCCCAATATCGAACGCATCATCGTCGGCAACGAGGCCATCCTGCGTGGCGACCTGACCCCCGAGGAAATGATCGGCTACCTCGAAGAAGCGCGCCGCACTTCGCGCGTGCCGGTGTCCACTGCCGAACCATGGCACGTCTGGTTACGCTATCCACAATTGGTCAAGCACGTCGACTTTATCACGGTGCACCTGTTGCCCTACCATGAGGGATTGCCTGCTGAAAAAGCCGTGGATTATGCGCTAGAGCGCTATCACGAACTCCTCGACAAATATCCGCGCAAGAAGATCGTCATCGGTGAAATAGGCTGGCCGAGCAAAGGCCCCACCATCGACGCTTCTGTCGCCTCCAACGTCAACCAGGCCCGCTTTGTGCGCGAATTCCTCGCCAAGACTGCCTATGAGCCCTTTGATTACTATCTCATGGAGGCCATTGACCAGCCCTGGAAGGTCAAGATCGAGGGCTGGGCGGGAGCTTACTGGGGCATGTTCGATGCCGAGCGCCAGGAGAAATACTCCCTGCACGGGGCGGTTCCCAAGGATTTGCGCTGGGTGTCCAAGGCGCTATGGGGTTCATTGCTTGCCTTCATCCCGATATTCTTCATTGCCGTGCGATTCCGCGAATGGGGCACCGGCGCACAGATATCGCTGGCAATCCTGCTGCAGGCGTGCATCACCGTGCTCGTCGTGACCTGGAACCTGCCTGGAGACTATTACTATTCGCTGCGCGACATGATCATCCTGGTCGCGCTCATCCTCGCCCTGCTCATGACCACGGCCGTGCTCATGACCTATGCCATCGAGTTCAGTGAAGTCATGTTCAAAGGTTACTGGATTCGCGCCTACAAGCCGGCCACACCGGTACCAGCCGAGCAGGAAGCTTTTGTCTCCATCCACCTGGCATGCTACAACGAGCCTCCCGAAATGGTGATTGCAACGATCGAGAGCCTAGTGAAACTCGATTACACCAACTATGAAGTACTGGTGGTAGACAACAATACCAAGGACGAGAGCAAGTGGAAGCCAGTCGAGGAATACATGTCCAAGCTGCCGGACAATTTCAAGTTTTACCACTTGCCGCAATGGCCAGGGTTCAAGGCTGGCGCCCTCAACTTCGCGCTGAAGGAAACCGACCCGAGAGCCGAGGTGGTGGGCGTGGTCGATGCCGATTACGTCGTCACCCCTGACTGGCTGGCTGTGTTGATTCCACACTTCATGGATCCAGGCGTAGCCGTGGTGCAGGCTCCTCAGGCACACCGCGATTTCGAGAACAACTTCTTCCGTCGCATGAGCAATTGGGAGTTTGAGGGCTTTTTCCGTATCGGCATGCACCATCGGCATGAACGCAATGCCCTGATCCAGCACGGCACCATGACACTGGTACGCCGTAAGGCTCTGGTTGAGCTCGGCGGCTGGTCCGAATGGTGCATCTGCGAGGATACAGAACTCGGCCTAAGGTTGCTGGAAGGCGGTTACGAACTGCGCTACATCGACCGCGTGTTCGGTCGTGGCCTCACGCCAGCCAACTTCGAGGCATTGAAGTCGCAACGCTTCCGCTGGGCCTTTGGCGCGATGCAGATACTCAAGCACCACTTGCCCAAGTTGCTCGGCAAATCCACGCTCAGCTTTGGTCAGCGCTACCACTTCCTCACTGGCTGGATGGGCTGGCTGGGCGACGGCCTGCAACTGCTCTTCACCTTGAGTTCGATCGGCTGGACCCTGGCTATGCTGGCCTTTCCAAAATCATTCAGCTTGCCGGTTTCCATCATGCTCACACCTGTCCTATGCTTCCTGGTCGTCAAGGGCGCACTGGGCCCCATCCTTTATCGCAAGACAATGAAGGAGTGCAAATGGTCCGACATTTTCGGCGCATCCCTGGCTGGCCTGGGTCTTTCCCATACGATCGCACGCGGCATCATGATGGGGCTGATCCAGAAACGCGGAGTGTTCAAGACCACCAACAAGGGCAAGGCAGACAAGGGGAGTATCTTTGGATTGCTGACCCCCATCCGTGAAGAAGTGCTGCTGCTGCTCGCGTTGATTGTCTCCGCCAGTGCAATGATCTATGCACGCGGCATCAATAACCTCGATGCACAGCTCTGGGTCACCATGCTGACACTGCAGTCCCTGCCTTACTGGAGCACGCTGGCTTGCCAAATCATAGCGCAGCTGCCGGACCGCCCGCCCAAGCAGTAGCGGCATCAGGCAAACAAAAACGGTCATGAATTTTCATGGCCGTTTTTGTTTTACGCATCGCAATATTGAATGAACTGCTTCTCCAGTGCATCTATCTGCCCTCTTCAACTCCGAGCACACAGAGTGAGGGAATATCAGCCATGTACCAAGTGGGCCGCACCGATAATCCCGGCCTGGTCGCTGCTGCTGGATACCTGGATATCTATCTTGCCCTTGAATACCGGGATCGAATCCAGGTCAAGCTGGGCGTGTAGCGCAGACGAAAAATAAGGCCAGGCCTGGCTCAAGCCTCCCCCGATCAAGATCAGTTGTGGGTCCAGAACCTTGGCGACATGGGCAATCGCCCTTCCTAGATGCTGTCCTGCCAGGGCGTAAGCATCCAAAGCCGCGCTATCGCCCTGGGCTGCCCTGTCTGCAATATCCCGGGCAGAAAGCGTCTTCCCTGTAGCGAGCGCATAGCTGGCAATGACGCCTGGCGCGGCAGCATACTGTTCGAGGCAGCCATGGTTGCCGCAACCGCACTTGCGCCCGCCAGGCTCGGTGATCAAGTGCCCGACTTCCATGGCAATGCCATGATCGCCAGGATAAGGCCTGGCAGCATGGATCAGCCCACCCCCCACGCCAGTGCCGAGGCCGATATAGACCATGCTGCGGGGAATAGTATCGAGCAACATGAATTCTCCCAATGCCGCCACCAGCGCATCATTTTCCATCTTGACCGGCAACCCGAGCAGCCGGGATAGTTCGCCTGCAATGTCTACGTTGCGCAAGCCAGGCAGGTTAGGCGACTGCGTCACATGGCCCGACTGCGGGTCGATGAAACCGGGAAAACCCATGCCGATCGATTCTATGCCAGGATGCAGTTTGATCGCCTGCTGCAATGCAGACAAGCTGACCCTCAGGATTTCCTGCAAAGCGATAGCCGGGGCGTGTTGTTTGCAAATGGATGAGAAATTCGCAGGAAACCTTTGTTCATAAATCACTTTTTTGTCCTGCACCACCCCCACCCTCAGGTTGGTGCCGCCAATATCCACACCCAAACGTAATTTCGCCATGATCGCCAGGTCACAACCTCATCATAAAGATCAAATAAATTTAATATCTATTTGTTTTTAATGAATTCAATATGCAGATTAATTCCAGAGACAAGTTGCTCCAATGGCCATTCCAGAACCATGGTCACAGCCTGCATGATTTTTTCAAACCCAGCCTCGGACTGCGAAACGGAACAGTGCGGATAGCTGAAATAATTTGCCGGAACGCTGCTGCGTAGATGGAGGGTACCACCCAGTACATCATCATCGAGGAACAGTTCCTGCCACTCATCCATGCTGAGCGCCTGCCCGAAGCCGCCCAGAATATCATCCTGCAGCCGGAAACGTCCCGCTGGTCCATCGCAGCTGGGCATGGCGAGGTTAAGCTCGACCCGCAACCTGCCGGAGACCCCGGTCACATCCAATGCCTGATAGGTAACCTGCAACGCATTGCCCTCAAGTCTGTATTGCTTACGCAGGAAAGCCGCATCCCCGCCCGGCAAAAAGCCCGAGAACTCCGGTTTGGGCCTACCATCCTGTTGGTATCGAATCTGGATATTGGCTCCGTTGTCCAGCCAGCTGTCATGAAACAAGGCTTTGCGGTAAGTATCGGTGTCTAGATCGCCAGGCAGGATTTCATGCTTGGATCCCATCTGCTCATGCGGATTGGTAATGCCCTCGCCATGGGATTGATGTTCCCCTGTCGCATGAATCTTGCGATGGTAATGCTCCGGCTGCCGCGTCAGGGTATCGCCAAAGTTATGTCCGAGCGCATAACTGTCCAGCTCGACCACTGCTGCCGTTTCATCCAGCTTGACCACGGCCTGCAGCGAACCATTCTGGATGAACAACTCATCATGGCCGTCAAGGTCGAGATCCAGCGCCTCTATGGCCGGACGTTCCTCTACCTGGTCCAGCAGCGCTTCCAGCTTGATCAGCGCATGGTAGACCGCGCGCCTAAGGTGTGGCAGATACAGACCACCGAACAGGCCATGCCAATAGGCATCGTTCGCCTGCGCCTCATACAGGGCCTTCAACATCTGGGCATTCTGCAAGTCCGGTGGCAGGCTGTGATAACGCTGAGAAAGCCCCAGCATGCGCTTGTGCATCCAGTTGGACTCGGGATAGCGCATTAGAAAGTTACGCCAGATGCCGCCGCGCACAAACGGCTTGGTGACATCGTAGCGCTGGTGTTGCCGCTCCTGCGCCACCAGGTCGGCATAATGATGTGCCGCTGGCACTGGCAAGGTCCATTCATTCATCTCGATATAGGAAGTCGTGGGCAGGTAAACCACGCCCTTTGTCCGTGCCTGGCGGTGATAATCGGCATAGCGCATGGGCTTGATCACGTCGGAATTGAGCACCCCCTCGATGAATTGGCGCAACCATCCGCGCTCGTATACCCAGTTATAGGTCTCAGGCCAGATACCGAATTTCTCAATGTCATCGAAATACACGGCGGCAGGCAGCTCTCCGTCCTGCCCCCCTTCACCCGCAAGGCTTTCCAGGTAACCCACCACCTCGTCGGCAGCAGAAAACGGCATGCGGTAGCGCAACGCTTCGGAGATGGGAAATAGGTCGACATGACGACTGTCCTCCTCCGTCGTGTAGAAGCCATTGAGTGCGTCAGTTTGCTTGCCTGCGCACATGAAATGGTAGTCATCCACGGTCACATACTTGATCCCGGCCTCTGCCAACGCTGGCACGACGGCCGATTCCCAGACCCGCTCCGTGAGCCATGCACCCTGCGGCGCATGGCCCAGCTTTTCGGCGAGAAAATGCGACAAGGTGTTGATCTGCCCGATTCGGTCCCGCACGGGAATGGAAGCCAGTACAGGTTCGGTGAAGCCGGCACCGAACAGCTCTGCCTGTCCGCGTTCCACCATCTCGCGCAGCAAGGCCATCTCCTGAGGGAAGTGCTTGAGCATGTACTCCAGTAACCATCCGCTGATATGGATGGCGAAATGAAACGCCGGATACTCATGCATCACCCGTAGGAAGGGTCCATAACATCTCGCATGGGCATCTTCCAGCACGCTTTCGAAATTGCCTACCGGTTGGTGGGCATGCACGCCGAGCAACAACGCAACAGATCTAGCCAATTCCTGCTCCTGTCATGAAGGGTTTAAGTGGAATACTCCGCGGCTTGGCCGCGGCGCATGGTGCCTGCATTGGCAGCATCAGCGTCTGCCGAACCCTTGCTGATGGCCTGCCGCACGCGCTCCGGCACCTCCAGCCCGAGTAGGCGGTAGAGGTTGGCAAGATTGCGGCGGAATAGTTGATCGAAGCTGCTCACGCTGAGTGCCGAGTTGTAGTCGCCAAACCACCAGAACCAGTCCGACCCTTCACAGATCGCGAGCTGTCGGCTCGCGGCGGCGATCTCGACATCGCTAAGCGTTCCTTCCCGCATCACGGCATCGTAGGCTTGCTTGGCCTCGCACAGCAAATCCCAGCCCCGGTTCTTATCGGGGCTGCCTATCCACGTACTGAAACTGCCATAGACCCAGCTGCCCGCAGCGATTGCCGGCAGCTCCCCGATGGGCAGGCCGGAGTCCGGCCTGAGTGCTTGCGTAGCCAACTCGCTGGGCGTAGCCATGATGATGTTGTCGTGATGGCTCAATGCTGCATACAGCTGGCTCAGGAAATAGTAGCCATTGTAGGGATAGTATTCCCAGGCGTTCTCCCCATCGAGAATAACGCTCACCACGGGTGACTGATCACTGGCATTCTGGGCATGGATGCTTTCTAGGCAGGCAATGAAGTCTGCCACGGCATTATCGGCATGCAGGTTGGCATATTCGAAACCGATCTTGTCTGACAAATGATCATCGCGGAAAAAGCAAATGATATGATCCTTGCCGTTACCGACGCGGTAAGGCTTGTACAAATATTCATGGCGCGGCGGCAGTTCGCTGGTATCGAACGACTTGTACAAGCTATTGGCCAGCACGCCTTCGCCGCTGGCCGCCCACATCACGCCGTGCTCGGCGAGCAAGGTCAGTGCTTCATGCGAGACTGCGCCTTCGGCTGGCCACATGCCAGCAGCCGGCTTGCCGAATCGGCGTCGGTGCGAGGCCTGCGCCTCGGCGATATGCACTTGAGCGCGCTGCCTGCCGTGAGGATATTGCGCGCTATGAGGCAAGGGCGCATAGGGCATGGCATCACGGGTAGAACGAAAGTCCAGCAGCAAGGGCAGGATAGGATGGTAATGCGGCGTGGTCGAGATCTCCACTTGCCCTGCCGATTCGAGTGCGCGGTAACGTGGGATCAAGTTGCGCATCAGGTCGGCAATCAGGTTGAACAATGTTTGCCTGTCTTCCAGGGTGAACTGGCTGCCCTTGCCCATGAGGGCCTGGACTTCCGGGTAGTTGCGCCTCACGCTCTCCCCGGTCCAGGCCAGGTGATACCAGACGATGAGGTCGGCCATGTATTGGCCGGACAGGTAATTGAACATGCTCTTGCCATGGGGCTCGAGCTTGACGTACATATTGTAGAGGCACTGGTAATGCTCGAACGGCGCGAGCATTTTCTCATGGTGCCCCTTGAAGCAACTGTGCAGTATCAGGCAACGCTCATCCTGTGTCAGCGCCTTCATATCCGGTTTAATGAGCAACCTCAACAGCGGATCACGGATATTACCGCTGTCGAACTGCTGGACATAATCCTCCAGCTGGTCCAGCAGTATCGGAACAAAGTTAAAGCTCACCCGGGCATCCGGATTGCTCTCCAGGTGATAGGCCATATCTGTGTAGTCCTTGATGGCATGCAGATAGGTCCAGGGCAGCACATACTCTCCACTGAGGATATCGCGGTAATCCGGCTGGTGCATATGCCAATACAGATTGAGGTACAGCTTTGGAAGTGATGCCGTCATATCCACCTTTACCCGAAATAAAGTATTGAACTATCGCCCGGATTGCGCCAGGTCCTGAGGCTAACGTATATGGTGCAGGTTCTGTCCCAGCATATCGGGCGTCACCAACACAACCCCTTGCTCCGTGATATGGAAGCGCTTGCGGTCCAACTCCAGGTTGACGCCGATCTCCATGCCATCCGGAATGCGCGCCCCGCTATCGACCACGACGCGCCGCAATGTCACATGCCGCCCGATATCCACCTTGGGCAAGATCACGGATTGCTCGATGCTGCTGTAGCTATTAACCCGCACATCGGAAAACAGCACAGAATTTCTGACATTCGCGCCACTCACGATGCACCCGCCAGAAATCAACGAGTCTGTCGCCTGTCCACGGCGCTCCTCGTTGTCAAACACGAACTTGGCAGGCGGCAATTGCTCCTGATAGGTCCATATAGGCCATTGCCGGTCATAAAGGTTCAACTCTGGCACGACCTTGGTCAGCTCCATATTGGCTTCCCAATACGCATCTACCGTCCCCACATCCCGCCAGTAATAATTGCCATCGGCCGCCCCCACGCAACTGTCGGTGAAACGATGGGCAAACACGCGGTATTTCTTGATCAGGTAGGGAATAATGTCATGCCCGAAGTCATGCGAAGACTTCGGGTCATCCGCATCGCGGATCAGCTGCTCATAAAGAAAGGCCGCGTTGAAGACATAGATTCCCATGCTGGCGAGCGCATGGTCGGGATCATCCGGCAGACTGGACGGATGGGCCGGCTTTTCCTCGAAGTCGACCACCCTGTCGTTTTCATCCACCCCCATGACGCCGAAAGCGCTGGCTTCCTTGAGCGGGACATTGATGCAGGCTACCGTCATATCCGCTTTGTTGCGCACATGCGCGGCCAGCATCTGGCCATAATCCATCTTGTAGACATGGTCGCCGGCAAGAATCAGGACGAATTCGATATTGGTCTGGCGTAAAATATCCAGATTCTGGAACACAGCGTCGGCAGTTCCCTTGTACCATTCTTCCTGGATGCGCTGCTGGGCGGGCAGCAGCTCGACGAATTCATTGAATTCCCCTCGCAGGAATCCCCATCCGCGCTGGATATGCTGGATCAGGGTGTGTGCCTTGTACTGGGTGACGACCCCGATGCGCCTAACCCCGGAATTAATGCAGTTGGATAACGGAAAATCAATGATGCGGAACTTGCCACCAAACGGCACGGCAGGCTTGGCCGTCCAGTTGGTCAGGTCCCGAAGGCGGCTGCCTTTGCCCCCTGCAAGGATGAGGGCGACTGTATTTTTGGTCAAGGTACTGACAAAACGAGAAGAACTCAATTCATGCTGCTGCATTTTTGCCCCTCCTGATTTATAGTTTGGACATGATCTTGTACAACAGGGTGCGAACCGGGCCTATTCGCATCAGTCTTAAACTTCTGCAGAACCATTATAGGCACGAAGCCTCTCAGTAAGCTATAGGCAATTTACCGGAAAAGCGCTTCACAGCTAGCGATTCGGCAACGTACCATCTCTACCACTTATGGGAAACGATGTTGACTAAATCAAAACAAGATCCTCACCTCAACCATATCCTCAATGCGCGCCATCATGACCCTTTTTCGTATCTGGGTCTGCACCAGGATGGCACGCAATATATCCTGCGCCTGTTCCAGCCCTTCGCAGCGCGTGCCTGGCTGCAAACGGCGTCGGGATGGGTGCCATTGCAGCGCAGCCATGAAGCCGGCCTGTTCGAGTGGAAAGGCAATACGCCGCCGCCGGTACCCTGCCGGATACGGTTGGAGGAAAACGGCCATAGCTGGGAGACATATGACGCCTATACCTTCTGGACCACGCTGTCGCCTGAGGAGCTGTATCTGTTTGGCGAAGGCCGGCTGAAACAAGCCTACCGTACTTTCGGGGCGCACCTGTGCGAGCAGCAAGGAGTGGCAGGGGTGCGCTTCGTGGTATGGGCGCCTAATGCAGAACGTGTCAGCGTCATCGGCAACTTCAACCACTGGGATGGCCGCATGCACCAGATGCGTGTGCATGGAAGCAGCGGCGTATGGGAAATCTTCATTCCCGGGCTGACCAGCAGCGACCTGTACAAATTCGAGATCCGCAACCGGCAAACCGGACAGATCCTGGTCAAGACCGACCCCTACGGTTTCAGCTTTGAACAGCGGCCAGGTACGGCTGCCAGGGTCACGGCACACGGTCATTACGCTTGGCAGGATGCAGAGTGGCTGGAAGATCGGGCGCGAGCCGACTGGTTGCACGCGCCCTTCAACTGCTACGAGGTCCACCTTGGCTCATGGCGGCGAGATGCCCATGGCGAATTCCTGGGGTATCGCGAACTTGCCCACCAGCTTGTCCCTTATATGCAGGAAATGGGTTATACCCACATCGAATTGCTGCCGGTTTCCGAACACCCGCTCAATGAATCATGGGGTTATCAGACGACCGGGTATTTCGCCCCCACCAACCGGTTTGGCAGCCCGGACGACCTTCGCTACTTTGTCGACCAATGCCACCAGGCCGGGATAGGCGTCATCCTGGACTGGGTACCGGGGCATTTTCCCAAGGACGATTGGGCACTGGCGCGTTTTGACGGCTCGGCATTGTTTGAGCACGAGGACCCCCGGTTGGGGGAGCATCAGGACTGGGGGACTTATATTTTCAATTATGGCCGCAACGAGGTCCGCAACTTCCTGCTGGCCAGCGCACATTACTGGCTGGAGGAGTTCCACATGGACGGGTTGCGGGTGGATGCCGTGGCCTCCATGCTCTACCTGGACTACTCGCGCAAAGAGGGCGAGTGGCTGCCGAACCGGCATGGCGGACGCGAAAATCTGGAAGCCATCGATTTCCTCAAGCAGCTCAATGTCATGGTGCATGAGGACTTCCCGGGCGCCTTGACGATAGCGGAAGAGTCGACTTCCTGGCCCATGGTATCCCGCCCGGTCTACCTTGGCGGCCTGGGCTTTTCCATGAAATGGAACATGGGCTGGATGAACGACACCCTCTCTTACATGCAGCACGACCCCATCCATCGACGCTTTCATCACGACAAACTCACATTCGGCCAGATTTACGCCTATAGCGAGAATTTCGTCCTGCCCTTCTCCCACGATGAAGTCGTGCATGGGAAACGCTCCCTGCTCGACAAGATGCCTGGAGATACCTGGCAGAAATTCGCCAACCTGCGCCTGCTCGCCACCTACCAGATGACAGCGTCCGGCAAGAAGCTCAACTTCATGGGTAACGAACTGGCGCAAGGACGGGAGTGGAACGTCAACAGCAGCCTGGACTGGCACCTCCTTGACCTGCACTGGCACCAAGGCATTCAACGCCTGCACCGCGATTTGTCCCACCTGTACCGCCAAGTGCCCGCACTGCATGAGCTCGATTTCGACGCCCATGGGTTTGAATGGATAGATTGCAGCGATAGTGACCAGTCCATCATCAACTACCTGCGGCGGGCTCGCGACGGCAGCTTTGTGCTGGTGCTGCTCAACTTCACCCCAGTCCTTCGCAGCGGCTACCGCGTCGGGACCCCCCTGGCCGGACATTACCGTGAAATCTTCAACAGCGACGCCGGATATTACGGTGGGAGTAACCAGGGTAACGGCAACGGGCTTCAAACCGAGGCATATCCCTGGATGGGGCATTCGCACTCCCTCGTCGTTACCATCCCGCCCCTGGGAGGCGTCATCATTCAACCGGGCTAAGGCACAGCCAACAACACCATCCTGGTTTAGGCACTATCCACAGACAGTATTACAGTAAAGCGTACGACGAGACGGCCTGCGCCAGGAGCGTTTTGGCCCTAACTGCTCGGCGGCAGGATGGGATGCCTGGTGGCGACACCAGGAAATGCTCGCTAGGCGAAGTTGGCTGCCGAATGTAAATATCCGACCCATGTGCGCCCGGAAATGGTCTTGAGGTGATATATTCACATTGCCATTGACCTCCCCCCTCCCCCCAGATGAGTGAATACAGTGCCCTGGCCAGGCGATATATTTATTCAAGCCTCCTCGTGTTGCTTGTTGGCTACCTTTTCCCTTTGCTCGCCGTCCTCATGACGGATGTTGCGGAGGATCCCAGTGTGTTTTTCATCGCACTGGGATTCCTGATCCTCTGCACAGCCGTCTCCATGGGCATGAACTTCATCACCGACCGTTACATCTTTGATATCAAGGTGTTGAAAAATGAAGACAAAAGCCAGTTTCGGATACGTTTCCTCAAACGACATCACCACCTGCTGCGCATCCACCAGCTGACCGACTGCCTGAGCATCCTTAACCTACTGCTGAGTCCGGCTGTCTTTTATTACGTGTCACATTTTCATGGCACCTGAGTAGTCAGTATCGGGAAAATCGACATCAGCAGAAGCAATGCCGTCACCCTGTTGAACATCCTCATCCTGCGTGGTTGGGAAAGGATACGGCGCAACATCACCCCGAACCCTGCCCACGCCCCCACACAAGGCAGATTCACCAGCATGAATACGCCACTCAAGAGGACAACATCAGCGGTGCCTGAGGGCTGCGGCAAATAGGCTGTCAACGCAGCGACTGCCATGACCCAGGCTTTGGGGTTGACCCACTGGAACGCGGCAGCCTGGAAAAAAGTGAAGGGCTTGGCGGTGTTTGTTGACGGGCCGCCCACCCCATCCGTCGGCGCCGCTGCAATCCGGAATGCCAGCCAGCAGAGATATACCGCGCCCGCGTACTTCATCAATACGTGCAACAATGGATAGCGCTCGAACAGGCTTTGTGCTCCCAGCCCAATGATCAAGACCATTGCGCCAAACCCGATACTGATCCCCAGCAAATGGGAAAGCGAGCGCCGGAAGCCGTAATTCAAGCCCGAGGCCATGAGCATCAGGTTGTTCGGTCCTGGTGTAATGGAAGTCACTGTTGCGAACACCACCAAGCCCAGCAGTAGTTCCAGAGAAAAATGCCACATGTTCGACCCTGTCCTTAATCACTGTTGCAGTAATACCGAAAAATTGCATTTCCCATAAAAAAATCATTCTCTTGCATTTCAAAATGCATACATTCGCTACATCCATGGGTAAGATAGATGAAATTTCAATGACAAATGACATCATTTCATTGAGG
This sequence comes from Methylobacillus flagellatus KT, assembly GCF_000013705.1. Classification (NCBI taxonomy): domain Bacteria; kingdom Pseudomonadati; phylum Pseudomonadota; class Betaproteobacteria; order Nitrosomonadales; family Methylophilaceae; genus Methylobacillus; species Methylobacillus flagellatus. Next base: position 1,457,144 of record NC_007947.1, on the reverse strand, counting down.
TGTTTATGCCACACCGTAAGCCTGTCACCGTACCCGGAATGGATTTCGATACGCTCTGGCACCATCCCGGAGAATGGTTTGAAGCGCCCAATGTGTATCGCCAGGGCTGGAGCGGCGTCAGCAGGACCCCGTTGGGTCCGGCAGATGGAAACAGGCCCCTCTACGCTTTTCTCAAGCGCCAGCACAACTTCATGCGCAGGACCTGGCGTCACCCGTGGCACGGCGTATCCACCTTTTATTGCGAATACCATCATCTGCTCCGCCTGTTGAAGCTTGGCGTGCCTGTTCCGGCCCCTCTTTTCTTTTCTGAAAAGAAAGAAGGCCGCAACGTCAGTGCCATCCTGGTCACTGCCGAATTGGTCGGATTTACTCCACTTGATCAATTGGCTGCAGACATTTTCAAGGCGGATGTCAGTATCACCAGGCAGCGCAAGCTCGCGGCATCGGTAGCGGACGCAGTGAGCAAATTTCACTCGACACGCCTCCAGCATCGCGCCCTCTACCCCAAGCATATTCTCGTCAAGGAAACCCCCAGTGGCAATTTCGACATGGCACTGATCGACCTGGAGAAAGCCCGCATCCGGCTATTTCCGCTGTTGCGCACCTTGCAGGATCTCGCCACGCTCAACCGCGAGCTCATGCACCTGAGCCGCACCACCCGGCTATATTTCCTCAAGCGATACTATGGCGTCCACAAACTCGATACTGCACTCAAATGGATTGCCAGGCTGATCCAGGACCGCACCCGTCGCAAAGCGAAAACCTGAGCCTCCCATCGCCGCCGTCGGGCATGCAAAAACTGTTCACCCGCCGCTCGCCCTCTTCCACGCCGGTAATTTGTAGTAAAATGCGCCTAATCTTTAGGGAGTAGCCTGCTTCTTTCCGAAGCGCCCCCATCAACATGATCGGCCTTGGCCGTGGTGCGGGCAGCCATCCTGGTTGGCGAGACTAATGGATGCCAGTACGTTCCGGTTGGGCGGTCTGGCGGCCATTTAATCACGCCCAACCCCACACTGAATTCATGAATATTGTTTCAACCTTGCTTCTGGCATTGGCCATGTCGGCCGATGCCTTTGCTGCCGCCGTCAGCAAAGGGGCGATGCTGCACCGACCTCGCATCATCGAAGCCCTGCGTACCGGCATGATTTTCGGCGTGATCGAGGCCACTACTCCATTGGTCGGCTGGAGCCTGGGGCGGGTGGCCGCAGATTACGTGACGGCATGGGATCACTGGATCGCCTTCAGCATCCTTGCCTTTCTTGGAATCCGCATGACCTGGTCGGGACTGAAGCATGATGGCAAAGTCGTGGAGAAATCACGTAGCCACTCTTTTATCCTGCTGGCGATGACGGCATTGGGCACCAGCATCGATGCGATGAGTGTCGGTGTCAGCCTGGCGTTCCTGGATATCGATATCGTACCCGTGGCTTTCGCCATTGGCATCGTGACCTGCATCATGGTAAGCGCTGGTGTCATGCTGGGCCGCGTGCTTGGTTCGGCTTCAAAACATACGGTGGAAATTATCGGCGGACTGATCCTGATCGGGATCGGCAGCCTGATCCTTTACAAACACCTGTACGGTGCTGCCTAACCTGCAGCCTTCTTGCGCAGCTCGGGCGCCGTCCTGAAGGCTGCAAAACCAGCACGGTATAGCGCCTCGGCCACTTGCCAGCGGTCCTGCTTGATGCGATTGGCCAAGAATAACGTACTGTAGATGCCATCGAATAGGGAAAAGAGGTAGAGATTGGCAAGGCCGACGTCAATATCTCCAGGCAGCTCTTCACTGGCCACCGCCTCGCGGATCAATGTTTCTGCATCTTCACGGCATTCCATTTCCCAACGGTCACGGATTTCCAGCAGCGGCAAATTGTGCTCGTTGGTATCGCACTGCATATAAAGGATCTGCAATACACGCTGCACCGGACCAGGTTCACTGCAGAGCTTGAGAAAATACATGCCTTGCTCATAAAGCGTTTCCAGCGCCGATGTGCCGGGCTTTCGCTCCGGCGCGACCGCCAGTGCCAATGCCCGTTCGCACATGGCGATGGCCACCTCCATCTTGTTCTCGAAATGCCCGTACACCGCGCCACGCGACACGCCTGCAGCCTGGGCGATATCCGCCATCGTGGCATAGCTGATGCCCCGCTGGATAATGACGCGTTCTGCAGCATCCAGAATGCTGGAGCGCGTCCGCAGGGAATCCTCTTTCGTTTTTCTGGCCACTGCAGCTCCGTTTCATTTTCAACTTAATCCCTGTCATTATACCGAAATAATTAATCAGTCATGAATGATTATGATATAGTGCACGAAATTTAACGGCTGAATCAATTCCAGCTACCATTTCAACTCACGCTCATAGAGTACGCCTATGCCATCATCACCATTTGGACGCAGCCGATTGTGGCTGTTCGCCTCTCTCATGCTTGGCCTCACAGCATGCAGCCAGGAGCAGCCCCCAGCAGGAAATGCTGGCATTCCGGAAGTCGAGGTATATATCACCCAAACCGCGACTATCCCGGTCGAAGTCTCGGTCCCCGGACGATTGGAGGCTTATCGCCAGGCTGAAGTCCGCGCCCGTGTCGCTGGCATCGTCACCGAACGCCTTTATCAGGAAGGCCAGGAAGTAAAAAAAGGGACGCCCCTGTTCCTGATCAACCCCGAGCTATTGACTGCCGCGCGCGACCAGGCAGCCGGCGTCCTGGCAAGTGCGGAAGCCAGCCATCGCAATGCACTGGACAAGCTGGAGCGTTATCGCGACCTTGCCAGCGACCATTCGGTCAGCGAGCGTGATTACCAGGCGGCCGTTGCCGAGGAGTTGCAGGCCAAGGCGCAAGTACTGACGGCCAAGGCGCAACTGGACAAGGCCAACCTGGACCTCGGCTACGCCAAGGTCACTTCCCCGATCGACGGGCGCGCCCGCCGTGCGCTGGTTACTGAGGGCGCGCTGGTAGGACTGGATTCCCCTACGCCCCTCACCACCGTCGAACAGATCGATCCCATCTACGTCAACTTCTCGCAGCCGGCAACGGATGTGATGGCGCTGCAGCGCGCCATCAGGAACGGCAGGATGAAAGGCGTGGCGCAAAATAGCATTGAGGTGAAACTGCTGTTCCCGGATGGCACTGAATATCAGCATCCCGGCAAATTGTTCTTTTCGGACCTTGCCGTGGACAGCAATACCGACACCGTGGCCATGCGGGCGCTGTTCAGGAATCCTGAACGTGAACTGCTCCCAGGGGCGTATGTGCAGGTCAAGCTGAAACAGGCAGAAAACCCGTCCTCGGTCCTGGTACCCCGCGATGCGCTTGTCCGCACGGCGGAATCGAGCAGCGTCATGATCGTCGACGATCACGAGCAGGTGCAGGCGGTTAACGTCGAGGCCAATGCCATGCGTGACGGGTTCTGGGTTGTCACCAGCGGCCTCAAGGGCGGCGAGCGCGTGATCGTCACCACCCCGGCCATGATGGCTCCCGGCACTGCAATCAAGGTGCGTGACCGCGAACCCGGCGGCAAGCCTTCATCCCTATCGACGGACTGAGAATTCATGGCTCGATTTTTCATTGAACGCCCAGTCTTCGCCTGGGTCATTTCCCTACTGATCATCCTGGCGGGCCTGCTCGCGATCCGCGGCCTGCCGGTCGCGCAATATCCGGACATTGCGCCGCCAGTAGTGAACATTTCCGCCACCTATCCAGGGGCGTCCGCCAAGGTGATCGAGGAATCGGTCACTGCCATCATCGAGCGCGAAATGAACGGTGCGCCCGGCCTGATGTATATCTCGGCCACCAGCAGCCCGGGCACGGCTTCGCTCAGCCTCACCTTCCGCCAGGGCACCAACCCGGATCTGGCGGCGGTGGAAGTGCAGAACCGCTTAAAGACGGTGGAGGCGCGCCTGCCGGAAGTCGTACGCCGCAACGGTATCTTCATCGAGAAATCCGCAGACAGCATCCAATTGATTGTTTCCCTCACCTCCGAAGGCAATCGCCTGACCGAGATCGAGCTGGGCGAGCTGGCCGCAGCCAACGTACTGCAGGCATTACGGCGCGTCGAGGGCGTGGGCAAGGTGCAGATATGGAGCCCGGAATACGCTATGCGTATCTGGCCCGACCCCGCCAAACTGACTGCAATGAACCTCAGCGCTTCCGATGTCGCCTCTGCAATCCGTAGCCACAATGCCCGTGTCACGGTTGGCGACTTGGGCAACCGGGCGGTGCCAGACCACGCACCCATCAGCGCCAATGTCATTTCCGACAGCGCCCTGACAACGCCGGAAGACTTCGAGCGCATTCCGCTGCGTACCAGGGCCGACGGCTCGGCCATCCTGCTCAAAGACGTCGCGCGGGTAGAATTCGGTGGCAGTGATTACGCGTTCGTGTCGCGCGTGAACGGCAATAACGCTGCCGGCATGGCCGTCAAAATGGCGCCGGGCTCGAACGCCGTCGCCACCGTCAAGCGCATTCGCGCCACCATGGATGAGCTCGTGCGCTATCTGCCGGCTGGCGTCAGTTACCAGATTCCCTATGACACTTCCGCTTTTGTCGAGATTTCCATCGAGAAAGTCGTGCATACCCTATTGGAAGCCATCGTGCTGGTGTTCCTGGTGATGTTCCTGTTCATGCAAAACCTGCGCGCCACGCTGATTCCCACCATCGTCGTGCCCATCGCCCTGCTTGGCACGTTTGCCGTGATGCTCGCGGCTGGCTTCTCGATCAATGTGTTGAGCATGTTCGGCATGGTGCTGGCCATCGGCATCGTGGTCGATGATGCCATTGTCGTCGTAGAGAACGTCGAACGCATCATGGCAGAAGAAGGCCTGCCGCCGTTGCAGGCCACGATCAAGGCCATGAAGCAGATCAGCGGCGCGATCATCGGCATCACCGTCGTGCTGATTTCCGTTTTCGTGCCCATGGCGTTCTTCAGCGGCGCGGTCGGCAACATCTACCGCCAGTTCTCGATGTCGCTTGCCGTATCGATTGCCTTTTCCGCTTTTCTCGCACTTTCGCTCACGCCTGCCCTGTGCGCTACACTGCTCAAGCCTATTATCCAGGACCACCATGAAAAGCGCGGTTTCTTCGGCTGGTTCAACCGGATGTTTGCAGCCTTGACCGGCCGCTACCAGCAGCGCGTCGGTGCCATCATCAAGCGTCCCATCAGGTGGCTGGTGGTATATGGCACCATCATCGCTGTGGTCGTATTCATGTTCGTGCGATTGCCCACAGCCTTCCTGCCCGATGAGGACCAGGGCGACTTCATGATTACCGTGCTGCTGCCGGCCGGTGCCACCATGCATGAAACCATGGGCACACTGGCACACATCGCACATTACCTGAATGAGAACGAGCCGGTGAAATACGTCTACGAGGTCGGCGGTTTCAGCTTCTATGGCACCGGCTCCAACAGCGGCATGATCTTCGCCACCCTCAAGGACTGGAAGGAACGCGAGGATGCCGGGCAGCATGTCAAGGCGATTGTAGACCGCGTCAATATGCAATTCATGGGGCTGAAAAACACCACGGTATTCGCGGTCAACACCCCACCACTTCCCGAGCTGGGCTCCTCCAACGGGTTCGACCTGCGGCTGCAGGATCGTGGCTCGGCAGGCTACCAGGCATTCCTTGCCGCCAAGGACCAGCTCATGAGCGAAGGCATGAAAAGCCCGGTACTGACCAACCTCATTTTTGCAGGCTTACCCGAGGCCGCCCTGGTGAACCTCGACATAGACCGCCGCAAGGCCGAGGCACTGGGCGTAGGCATGGATGAGATCAATATCACGCTGGCCTCCATGTTCGGCTCCGACTACATCGGCGACTTCATGCACGGCAACCAGGTTCGCCGCGTCATCATGCAGGCGGACGGCAAGGACAGGCTGGAACTGGAGGATATCCGCAAGCTCAGGGTGCGCAGCAGCAATGGCAGCATGGTGCCTTTATCTTCGATCGTGCAACTGGAATGGATTTCCGGCCCGCCACAGCTCACGCGCTACAACGGCTACCCGTCCTTCACCATCAACGGCAATGCCGCCCCCGGCTACAGCAGCGGCGAGGCCATGCAAGCGATTGAAGGCATTGCCCGCAGCTTGCCCCGCACCATTGGCTACGACTGGTCAGGCCAATCCCTGGAAGAACGCCGCTCGGGCGCACAGGCACCCATGCTGTTCGGCTTGTCCGTGCTGATCGTCTTCCTGGCACTGGCAGCGCTATATGAAAGTTGGCTGATTCCCCTGGCCGTGATCCTGGTGGTGCCCTTGGGCATACTCGGTGCATTGCTGGGCGTGACCTTGCGCGACATGCCCAATGATATCTACTTCAAGGTCGGCCTGATCGCCACCATCGGCCTTTCCGCCAAGAATGCAATCCTGATCGTGGAAGTCGCCAAGGACCTCTATGCCGACGGCATGGGACTCATGGAAGCGACACTGGAAGCTGCCCGCCTGCGACTGCGCCCCATCGTCATGACATCCCTGGCTTTCGGCGTGGGCGTATTGCCGCTGGCCATTGCCACAGGCGCCGCCTCCGGCGCCCAGTCGGCAATCGGCACCAGCGTGCTGGGCGGCATCATCACTGCAACCCTGCTCGCCATCTTCCTCGTCCCCTTGTTTTTCGCCGTGATCGGTCGCTATATCAAGCGACCGCAACACCATACGCGGGAGTCTGCATGAACCACGCATTGAAACCTATCGTATTCGCCACAGGGCTGCTGCTGGGCGCATGTTCGCTTAATCCGGAATACCACAGGCCAGCAGCGCCGGTGCCGGTGCAGTATCCAATCAACGCCGATGCCGACATCCTGCCATTGCCCACGAGCTGGCAGGAATACTTTACCGACCCGGAACTACAGAAACTGATCAACATTGCCCTGGCAAACAACCGTGACCTACGCATGACAGCGCTGCGCATCGAGGAAGCGCGCGCGCAATACGGCATACAACGCGCAGATCGGCTGCCCACCCTGGATGCCACTGGCACCTATGAGCGCAGCAAGATGATATTTGCGCAAGGCCAGACCTTCGACGTTGACCTCTACCGCGCCAGTGTCGGCATCAGCGGCTTCGAGCTGGACTTCTTTGGCCGGGTCAAGAGCCTGACCACCGCCTTGCTGGAACAATACCTGGCCACGCAGGAAGCCCAGCAGACCGCCAGAACCAGCCTGATTGCTGAAGTTGCGGCCTCTTATGTCAATATCCGCGCCCTGGCCGAGCGGCTGGCCCTGGCAAAGGACACTGAACATGCGCGCAATCTGGCCTATTCCCGCATCCTGCGCCGCCATCAGGCAGGCCTGGACAACGCCATGGACCTCAAGACTGCGGAAATGCAGCTCGAAACCGCCCAGGCCAGCATTGCCGCCTTGCAGCGCGAATACACGCAGGCGGTCAATGCATTGCAGCTGCTGGCTGGCCAGCCCGGCCTCGCCATCACCGTGCCACAGGAGCGGCTCGACCGCATTGCGTTCAGCCCCCTGCCCGTCGGACTTCCCTCCACCTTGCTGGAACGACGCCCCGACATCAGGGCAGCCGAGCACAGGCTGAAAGCTGCCAATGCCAACATTGGCGCTGCCAGGGCAGCCTTCTTCCCGCGCATACAGCTCACGACCAATGTCGGCCTGGTCAACGAGCACCTGAGCAGCCTCTTTTCCAGCAGCAGCGACAAAGCCTGGGCATTCAGCCCGCAACTCACCCTGCCCATATTCAACCACGCACGCAACCGGGCCAACCTGGACTTGGCGCGCGTACGCAAGGAAATCACAGTGGCGGAATATGAAAAAGCCATTCAAACCGCGTTCAGCGAGGTGTCCATCGTGCTGCTTGACCGCGAACAAATAGAAGCGCAGATTGCCTCGCAAACCCGCATTGCGGATGCCGACCGCGAGCGGTTGCGCTTGGCGATGCGCCGCTATGACAAAGGCGTTGCCAATTACCTTGAGCTGCTGGATGCGCAGCGCAGCCTCTTCGAATCCGAGCAGCAGCTAGTCCAGCTCAAGCAATTGAGCCTGACCAACAGCATCAACCTGTTCAAGGTGCTGGGAGGCGAATGGCAGGCTTCATGAGCCGTGGAACCATCGCCATCCAATAGCAGACCGCTACAATGCGTACTCCCATGCTGACAGCTCAGCATGCATTCCTCATCCTGCTTTTCCATCAGCAAGTGATGACTTTAAGTTTTCAATGTAACCATATGAATTAATTTAAATTTAAACCAGAAAAACTTAATGCCGATACACTATGCGTTTATTCCCAACTCAATACCGAAAAGGACGCCAATAACGACATCTCAACGCCAGCCTGAGCGCGCCAGCCCCTCAACAAAAGGCAACAAACCCTGGCGTCATGGGCAGATTTACTTTAATCTGCCTGTCTGCGTTTCGCAGCAGCACTCAACCATTGCATTACCCATATGAGCACGATCAGTAAAATTTCTTCATCCACCCTGCCCACCAAGTACGGTCAATTCATTATCCATGTCTATCACGACGTACAAACCGGCCAGGAGCATGTCGCCCTGGTGGCAGGCCATGTGCTCAACAATGAGAACGTGCTGGTACGCGTGCATTCCGAATGCCTGACGGGCGACATCTTCTCCTCCAACCGTTGCGATTGCGGCGAACAGCTGGTATTGGCGCAGAGCATGATCGCGGAAGCCGGCCAGGGCGTGCTGCTTTACCTCAAGGGGCACGAGGGGCGCGGCATCGGGCTTGCCAACAAGATCCATGCCTATGCCTTGCAAGACCGCGGCCTGGATACCGTCGATGCCAACCTACACCTAGGCCTGCCGATCGACCAGCGTAGCTATGCCGCCGCCGTGGATATCCTCAAGGATCTGGGCGTGCACTCGCTGCGCCTGCTGACCAACAACCCGGAGAAAGTCTCCAGCCTGCAACAAGCGGGATTGACTGTCACTGAGCGCATTCCGCTGGTCATCCAGCCCAACCAGGACAACCTGCAATACCTGTTGACCAAACGCGATCGGCTGGGCCACTTTTTTGCACAGACAGACATGAAAAACCCGAACTTCGGTGAGCTCTGAGCCTAGGAATACTTGATTTAGGGATACAGAATTAAAAAGAGCGGCCAAGCCGCTCTTTTTGTTCGTCAACTGAAGTTGCGCTTGACGTGGTGAAGGTGATAGCCGTGTTGCTCAATATCCTTGATGATCAAGGCAGCATCGTAATGCACATGTCCCTGGCTTTCATCCACCTCGACATCTGCCGTCTGGTGAATCAGCTTGGCATAGTCGGGGTCGGGCACTTCCACCTTGGAAATATCCGCGCCTGCCTTGACCGAAATATACTTATTGCTACTGGTCGCACTTTTATAAATATCCACTTTCATGACGATCTCCTCCTGGTTGACATGCATGCATATTCAAAGGCCGCTATGCGCTGAAGCTCAATCCCTCTCCTAGCCATATTCCATACGACCATCATACGCGGCAGAAGTGCGTACCGCTTACTCCGCCTTGCGGGCCGTACCCAGTTCCAGCGGCATTTTCACCTCGCCGCCGTCTGTTGATTGCCTGTTCAGCGGCATGAGCTGCAACTTCCCGGGATCAAGGGCCAATGTCTCCAGCAAATAGCGCTGAACGGCTTCCTGGCGCGCATTGCCAAGCGCTTCCAGCGAAGACGCTTCGATCTTGGCCTGCTTGTTCAATGCGTCAAGCAATGCGATGTAATAGGCCGCTTCATCCTTGTCTTCCTTCTTTTTCGCCTTGATGGCATCCAGCATGTCCGGCGGCAACTGCTCCTTGGCTAGCTTGTCCAGCGCAGACCTCGCCTTTTTGTTCGACGTATCTATCGGCCCCGGTTTTTCACCTGGCTGCAGCTTGATCCCCATCTTGGCAGCCACCTGGTTGCGTACCAGCTGCTCCTGCAAGGCGCGTCCGTCAGCCTGCTCGTCGATCACGGGCGCTACCTGGAGAATCAGGGCTGGCCGCTTGGCCAAGGCTTCGCTGATCACCTTGAGCTTTTCCTGCTCCGGCGGCGCAAGCTCGGCGCTTCCCGGATCGAATACCAATGCCTCAAGTGCCTCGGAGCTGATACCAAGCAAGTTGCCCAATGCCCGGAACGGCGAAGTCACCAACTTGCTGAGCACATTGACCACCGCCTTCCAGACGATCTTGCCGTAGCTGAACTCTGGATCGTCCAGGCTTCCTGACACCGGCAAGTCGAGGTCGATCACGCCACTACTGTCCTCCAACAGGGCAATCGCCAAGTCCAGCGGCAGATTCACCGCATCCTCGCTCTCCACCCTCTCACCCAGCCTGAGTTTGTTGACGATGAACTTGTTCTCGCCCGCGAGCTGGCGGTTCTTGATCTTGTATTCCAGGTCGACCGACAACTTGCCGGAATCTATCCTGCGCCCGGCAAACTTGCCGGAATATGGCGTCAGGCGGTTCATTTCCAGGTTGCGGAATACCAGCTTGAGATCGGTGAATTCCGTAGCCTGGAACGGCTGCACAGAACCGCGAATCCTTGCCGAGCCATAATCATCCACCTTGCCGTCCAGCTCCACCTGAGCTGTTGTGCTGGGGTTGGTGGACATGCCATTGATCACCCCGGACAAACTGTTGATATGGGTGCCAAATTGCGGCGTGAGCGAAAGGTCGGCAAATTCGAGGTTGGCATTGTCGATGCGGATACGTTCGATCGCGACTGGGAACAGCTCGGCAGCCTGGGCTGCGGGCTGGGCAGCAACCGGAGATGGCACAGCCTGGGCTTGGGCGTCTGCCGGCTGCTCGCGCAAGATGCGCTTGACATTGAGCGTGCGGTCCTCGTAAATGATGAACTTGCCGCGCGGCTCGCTGATCTTCAATTCGCCGATACGTAGGCTATCGGGCGCCAGCCCCAGTCGGAGACTGTTGGTGGAGAAGCTGCGCCATCCCAGGAATGCCTGCCCCGTATCCTCCTCCACGATATCCAGCTTGTCGACGCTGAAGCCACCCTTATACTGCATTGCGAGCTTCTGGCCCTGCTTGAGGTTCAAGTCGCCCTGCGTGCTGACCGCGCCGCTGTTCAGCTTGAGCATGGCGAACTGGTTGACGTAAGGGGCAAAAGGCTTGAGCGAAAACCCTGCAAGCTTGACCTTGATATCGCCTTGCATGGGTGCTGGCGCCAGCTTGCCGCTGGCATTGAAGCTCCCCCCCTGCTTTGCCCTGAACGCCAGGCTGACAGGCAGCGCCCGCTTGGTGTCCAAGCTGACGTCCTTGACCTCGAGATTGGCATTTTCAATGTCCAGGGCCACAGGGCTGTTCGCGCTTTGGTCGCGGAAGTGCAGACCTGCGTCCTCGATGGCAAAGCGCTTGAGGTCGAACGCCCAGGGAGCCTCACCCGTGCCTGGCTCGGCTCGTGCTGTTTTAGGTTGGGTTTTCTGCGATGTTGATGACTGAGCAGGCTCCAGAATCGCCTGCCAATTGACCTGCTTGGCATCTCGCAGCACATCCGCACTCAGCCCTTTCAACACTAACGCCTCCAAGCCGGCCTGGCGCGCTGCCAGGTCAACCTGCCCACCCTGTAAAACCAGACTCTCCAGGCGCGCGACAGGCTTGCCATTTGCACCCGAGCGCACAGAGAAAGGGCCGATACTCCCCTGCAAGCTTTCCACCCTGCTGTTTCCCTGCTCACTGGCGAACGCCAGATTGAGCGAGAGCTTGTCAGCCGCGACCTGCAGGGGCCGCTTGAAGGTTTCATCCTGATAATCCAGTTTAAGGCCATCAATCCTGGCCTGGTTCAGGTGAATACTCCATGGAGTTTCTGTATCTACTGCAGCCTCAGCATCCGGCTCGACCTCGGCAGGCTGCTGCTCAGGTTGCTCTGGCGCGATATGCAGCTGCTGCCAATTCACACTGCCATCCCGCTGTCGCACCGCTTTCACTTCGCCCTGCTCGATACTGAAGCTGCCGATATCGAGCTTGCGCGCCTGCAGGTCCAGCGCGACATCCGCGACCGTCACGGCAGGCAAATCCAGCAACGGTTTGTCATCCTGCGCCAGCTTGAGGCCGTCAAGCACCAGCTTGAGCGCGTCGAATTGCATCTGGGCCTGGTCGTTCATCCTGAACTGCAGACTCGGCAATTCAACCGCCAGTTGCTTGAGCGCCACCTTGCCTTGCTGCGCTTGAGATTGCAACAAGGTGGCGGCCGCCTCATCCAGCGCCAGGCTGAAATTTCGAATAGTTGCCTCTGGCTTGTCCTCCACGAGTGCGAATTGGTAATCCAGCCGTGTCCTGAGCAGGCCAGCCTCCAACTTGACCGGCAATGCCTCGGGCGGCAGCACTTCGAGCAGTTTCGCCAATTTCAGCCCTTCCAGCTCGACCTTGCCGCTGGACACCATCGGGTTGAGGCCAAGCTCGCCCTTCCATTTCAATGTGCCGCCCTGTTCCGGCAGTTTCGCCAGGATGGCGTAATCGCCAAGGTCTTCGGGCAATGTGGAAAATCCGTCCAGCTCCAGCCCCAATGGCTCAAGCACAGCCCGGAATGGCTCTGGACGGTTGTGGTCCATGTATTCGATGTCGCCGCGCTCAATGAGGATATGATCCACCAGCAAGCGCGTCATGCCTTCGCTTTTCTCTTCGTCCGGGTTTTCGTTGAGTTTGGCAATCAATTTTGCCCAGTTGCTTTCGCCGCCAGGCAATACCTCGACACTGACATGTGGCGCACTCAGCTGGATATCCTTGAGTCGCCAAGCCAGACGGAAGAGCCCGCTCAGCTCGAGATCAGCATGCAGGCGCTCGAACCCTGCGAGCGACACGCCTTCCGGCGTCGTCAATTGCAGCTGGTTTACCGTCAGCGCAATCCGCAAGGGATCATAATCCACACGCTCCACCTGCAGACGGCTGGCCAGCTTGTTTTCGGCCACCCATGGCAGCAGACGCTGGGCAATCGGGTTAATGGCAAAGTAGCCGAACAGAAGATAAGAAACCCAGAACCCGAGCACCATGAGAAAAGGCAGACTGGTCAATGCCCGCCAGGCCTTCTGTGCCAGTAGGTGTCTATTTGCCATGGGGAGAACCTCCTTCGCCAGTCTGCTGGCTTGTTACTGTTAGTTTGCGCTGTGGATTGATTTAGCGTTGATGCTCGAATACCAGGCTGAACGTCACTGGCACCACTGTACTGATGGAGGGCAGCTGCGCCACTTCGCGCAGTTTATCTATCCCCTCGCCATACCCGAGCGCTGCGGCATCGAGCAATAGTGGCTCTATCGTGCTGACCAGCAAACCCTGCTTGCCAAGCCCTGCCACGCGCAAGCGTGTTTCCAGCGGAATCGTCTTGCCATTGATGGCAAGCTGCAGCTTCACGGCCTCGGTCTTGACCTCGCCAGCGGCAGGTGCCTTGAATGCATTGATGGTCTTTCCCGTGATGTCGGCCTGGGGAAAGTTGGCGAGGTCGAACAGCATGGTTTTCATGCGCTCGTCCCGGGTCGGGATATTCGTATTCACGCTGGCGAGCTTGATACTCGCCTTGAAAGCCCCATCCTGGCTGATCGTGCCGGTCAGCTGGCTGAACCGATGCACCTCGCCAATGGTGTTTTTCTTGATTGACACAAAATTGAGGACCGATGCCTCATTGTCCAGTGTCCAATCTGCACCGGCGCTTTGGGCGAGCAGCAAGCCCATGCCCAGCATGGCTACAGAAAGTTTTTTCATCCTGACCTCCATTCATATCTCATTGCATCAAGTATCACACCCGTTCAACCGCTCTTGCAAGATAGAACCATTCACTTCCCGGTTCCGCTCCGGGATTGGGAAAGACGATGTAAACCGTTTCAGTCGGGCGGATTTCCTCCCCGTCATGCCGGGTTCCAATCAGCGTTCCGGCTTCGAGGCGCTCAAAGCCGCGCCATTCACGCGCCAAGCGGTCACTGGCATGATGCTTGTCCACGACCTCAAACAAACGCAAGGTTCTCCTGCCCCGAGTCTCCTCGGGCTTATCATGTCCGCTCAATCCCAGCCACGCCAATGTATTCAGAATCGCCCGGTAAGCGACGGCGGGCGCCTCGGCATCCTCGTGCTGCCCACATTCCAGTGTCAGGCCATAGCCGCCCTGTGAGCGCATGTATTCAGTGGTGCCCACACCGTAACGCACATCGGCACCTTCCTTGTCCAATCGAACTTGGCGTTGAGCCACGCCATTGGCATAAGTGTCCAGCCAACCATCCACGAACAGCTTGACGCCCAGGTGCCGCGCCAATGCCTCTTCCTCGACATCATGCTCGAAAGGCTCCAGGCTGCCCTGGTTATTCTTGGGCCCCAGCATGGCGAACGGCTCACCTGGGGTATGGAAGGAATGTAAGTCCAGCAGTACGTCATGGCTGGCCAGTAGCGGACAAAGCCAATTGGCTACATGGTCCTCGAACTGCTGCGGGTTCTTTGTGGGAAATAATTTGCGGTTGAGATTGCGCTCGCCCGCACGGGTATATTGTGCCCGCGCCAGCGGGTTGCAGACCGGCACAAATGTGACGCTGCCCGCAAGGATAGTGAGCGCACCGCTCTTCAATTCGTCGACCACCCGGCGGATTGCCAGCGTGCCGCAAGGCTCATTGCCATGTACGCCACCCAGCACAATCAGGCGTTTTCCCGGCTGCGTTCCACAGAAAGAAATGGACTCGAAGTGATGGCTCATGCCTGATTATCACCGCTTACGCCCCGTTTGCGCAATGTTGCCGCCGTTGATAAAAGCCATCCCCGGATAAAGCCAGTTGGCTGTTTACAACCAATTGGCTGCAAACAGCCACCACATTTGCAACCAAAATCCGCTTTAAACAAAACAAGATATTGCTGCAATGCTATACAAATCACATCCTTACAAATAACTGACGCGTTAGGCCTGTTTATTGCTATATTTTTAGCAAGATTGTCTTTTTAAGAGTAGTTCAGCATGAGAAGTAATCCAACATGGCATGGTATCGACTTACACTGGGCTTACTCAGATTTGCTGCCTACTATCTACCGTCAAACAGGCTACCGTCGCACCGCTTGCGACGTGCTGCACGATGCGCTGATCCGATTTGCCATCTCCAGCAATGCCGGGCGCATGGAACAACCCCATGCCTACCTGCGCACCATCGTTCGCAACCTGCTGGTCGATGGCTACAAGGACCAATCCCGCTTCCTGCCCTTGGTGGACGAAGAGATCGGCGCAAGCTATGAGCTTGAGCAGCCGGTGGCGCCCTCCACCGAACACCTGCTCGATATGCAGCAGCGGCTCTCCATCCTGCTCAACATCATCGACCACATGCCCGCACGCTGCAAGGAAGTGTTCGTGCTGTTCCGCATCGAGGGATTGGCCCAACAGGAAATTGCCGAAAAACTGGGTATCTCCGTCAACATGGTACAGAAACATATCATGCGCGCCATGCTAGACTTGCTCGAAGCAAAAGACCTGATCAATTAGCCATGTCCGGGTAGCGCCTTTGCAGGCGCTGCCGCCAACCAAGAAAATGAGCCATAGCCCTGCACAACGGAGCGCACGCCAAGCCGCCATCAAGTGGTTTGTCATCATGCAGGATGCCGATACCGAGCATCCCGAGCGCAGCCGTTTTGAGGAATGGCTGCTTTCCCACCCTGCGCACCAACGTGCCTATCAGGAAGTATGCGCCCTATGGGAGGACCTGGATTCCTCCGACCGCTTGCTGCATCTTGAAAGCGCCATGCAGCAAAAGATCTTCATCGAGAAGACCGATCGCAGCAAAAAAATACGCACCGTCATCACCCGCACCCTCAGCGTCATGTTCTTTGCCGCACTCGGCATCACCAGCTATTACGGTTACGAGTCATGGCAGAACGAACCTACCATGCACATGGCGGCCAGTACCGAAATCGGCCAGATCCGCTCCCAGGTACTGGAAGACGGCACCAAGCTCATGGTCAATGCCAATAGCGATATTGAAGTCACTTACACCCGCAAAGAACGCCGCGTCATCCTGAAACGCGGCGAAGCCAGTTTCGATATCGCAAAAAATCCCGACCGGCCCTTCGTCGTCGATAGCGGTCTTGCCCGGATCACCGTGCTGGGCACCCGGTTTGCCGTCAACAGATTCAGCAGCAAAGTGCGGATCAGCGTCGACCATGGCGTGGTGCGGATCGAGCCTCAGCAATATCTGACCACAGAAAAAACCGCCCCCAACCGCTATGCCGAGCACGTCTTGACGCTGCGAGACAATGAAGTGGCGGAAATCAACCTCAACGGCGAGGCCAAGCGCCTGCAACGCTCAGCGGAGGATGCCTTCAGCTTTGAGTACGGCACCATCACCTTCGACCAGGCCGGCCTGGAGGAAATCGCGGAAACCCTTTCCCGCTACCGTACTTTGCCGGTCAGCGCCGAGTTCGCCGCCCAACAGGACGTCAGCATCACTGCCGTCATCCAGTCTAAATATGTAGAGCGCTTCATCAAAGAGTTGCCTGTCATCGCTCCGGTCAAGGTCACCACGGAGGGCGACATGACCCTCCTGACGCCAAAGAAAACCCAAGCCTCCCGTAAGCAATAGCATCTTGCGACACTGTTTCATACAGGCATCGCTCGTTTGCAAGATATAGGTCGGAACAAATCATCACGCATGAGCGGAGAATGTATTGGTACCTGCCCCTTCCTACTTTCAAGTCGCCATAAAAATATTCCCGAATTTTCATCACAGACATCAGGGTTTTGTTTCCCTGGCGGTTATATCGGTAGTAAGACCGATTTTTCAGGAGAATTAAATTGGATATCTTCAAGCTCATGTACCGTATGGTGATCGCATTGACCGCACTGCTCTTCATCATATTGCTCGGCACCCTCTCGTTTTCCTTGTAGGCAAACGGCAATATTCCAACCAAGGTTTAGCTGGAAAGCTAAAAAAACCAAGCGAATTCCTATTCATGTCTGGTTATAGCCCGACATAGCAAGGTTTTCATACTAACTCTGCCGCCTCAATCGACATCCCTCTTGCCGCACTGCCGGCTGCTAAATAAAACCAGTTTTTTACACTCCCAATCCCCCTTCCAAAAATCCCAAAAAAGTCAGGAAAATCCCCCTTACGATTAACTTATTGTTTTAAATAGATAATTAATCGCCGCAATCAATTTTCAGTTTTTCTCAAAAAAATGCCGTCAGGGTTTCTCAAACTCAACGGTTAAACAAACATGAAGGGCGAATCTTGCACTCTTCATCCGACTTGAAGAAATCCGCCTGGCGTCAGGCCGTGCCTTCAATGCCGAGAAATTCGATCACAAAAACAAGAATAAAAAATTATTAAACATACACATATGGAGCAAGGGATGAGCAAGAGAGGGAGAACTTTTCATGAACAACTACAATTCAAGAAGCTATCACATGCATTGCACCGCGTTTATAGCCATAAAAGCGCTGTACTGCTGACGGCAATGGTCGGAATCATGCCGTTTCAGCCACATGCAGCCGAGCTCGACACAACATTGCCCAACAGCAATGAAAGCACAGGCTCGTTCGCGCCCAGCAACATCGATATCCCCAGCCAGCCGCTGGATGCAGCACTCAAGCAACTCGCACGCACCACAGGCATTAGTGTCGCTTTCGACAGCAAGCTCGCCACAGGAAAGACCGCTCCAGCCGTCAAAGGCCGAATGAAAGCGGACGAAGCTCTCAGATTGCTGCTCGCAGGCAGTGGGCTGGAATCCACGATTGATAAAGACAATGCCGTCATCAAGCCTGCAGCAGAAAAATCCGCGATCGACTTCCAGCAAGTAGATGCCGTGGAAGTACGTGCCAAGCGTTTTTATGAAATCGGCCCTTTACCTGGATTAGGATTAACTAAAGAAGAAATTCCCGGCAACGTCCAGAGCCTCACAGCCAAAGATATCAAAGAAGCCCATGCCTTAAGTTTGACTGACCTAATGAACTCCAAACTGCAATCGGTCAACGTCAACGACTACCAAGGCAACCCGTTCCAGATGGACGTCCAGTACCGAGGTTTTACAGCAGGTCCCCAGATCGGGACGCCACAAGGCTTGTCAGTCTTCTTTGACGGCATCCGCGTGAATGAACCTTTCGGTGACGTCGTGAACTGGGACATGATTCCCCTGAATGCGCTAGCGAGCTTCGACGTCTTTCCCGGCTCCAATCCCATCTTCGGCTTAGGCACCCTGGGCGGTGCCCTCTCCATGAAAACCAAGGATGGTTTCAACAATACCGAAGTCAATGCAGAAATATTGACTGGTTCATTTGGTAGGCGCCAACTTCAAGCCGAAGGTGGTTGGAACAATGGCACTGTGGCAGGTTTTGCTGCAGCGAATATCTTCCTCGAGGATGGCTGGCGTGAGAACTCTCCCAGCAAGGTTAATCAGGTTTTTGGCAAGGGTAGTTACCGCACCGACAAGCTAGACCTAAACCTTAGTTCCCTTGTGGTCTGGAACGACCTGATCGGCAACGGCCTGATGCCAAATGAGATGTATAAACAGGATAGAAATGGAGTCTTTACCTCTCCTGATACCACCGATAACCGTCTATGGCAGTTCCAACTCTCAGGCAGTTATTTCGTCAATGATAACTTCACAATTACAGCACAAGCTTATCGACGAAATAGTAAAAGAAAATCCCTGGGAGCTGATGTATATACGCAACATGGCACACAAACAGTTAAAAGAAATCTACGCCCAGGCGAGCAATTTACCTGCCTGTTTGACAGTACCAATGATTATGGCTTGCCCGATTACTACCTCATTGACTTGGGCAATCCGTCCGATCTTGGTGATATGGCAGCAAATCAACAGTTCTGGGATTTCATTTCCGGAAATCCTCCTGAAGAGTCATTCAACAAACCGTTGCCAGAAGAAGCGGCAGCATTCATTGCCGGCGCGCAAAGGAATTTTTATGGTCCCTTTCAAAATTACCGGGCACGGCTGCTCTATATGGCCCAAAATGGCGCCCCTCCGGATACTTCAATGGGGGAGCCCACTGTTGGCAGTGGATTTGAACCAGGGTGGGTTTATGATCCATCAGTTCTACTCCAATACCGCGAATTCGTCGGCGATGCTTTTTCTCAAGCCGGTATTGCCATGTCGAACTTTTACTACTACACGGACGATGGCGTCAAACACGTAGTAGTACCTGTATTCCCGAATAATGCTTCGACTTGCGCAGAGTGGAAATGGGGGGCGGACGGCACCGACCTCACCGGGCGAGACCCATTGGAAGTGCCATATGGCAATACTACAGACCCTACATTCGTGGATGGGGCGGCTCAGCCGGGAGGAACCGCACCTGGCGTGGTGGAAGGCACACCCACTTCCATATTGACAGATACCAACATCACCCAAGTCACTGAAGGCGCATCCATCCAGTTCAACTGGAATTTTGAAAAGCATAAGTTCATGGTGGGGGCCTCGGTTGATATGCCTTCAGCAAGGTACAAAAGCAGCCAAATGCTTGGTTTGTTTGATGCCGAACGCGATGCTTATCTAGCGCCAGATGCAATCCGTGATCAATATGCCGCAGCTGATCAATCGATCAGCAATAATAACTTTAGTGGCAGACAAGTCACCAAGAGTATTTATTTCAGTGAGACATGGAGCCCTATAGAAACCTTTCACATCACCGGCTCTGCACGTTATAACGCGACAAAAGGAAAAAACAAAATTGCTTCGCGTACTTTTGGTTATAACGTATATGACCTTTCCGATCTTGAAGCTTTCCCGGATGATTATGGGGTATGCAGAAATGGCGTTTGCCCCACCACTGGATATATCACTCCGGACGCTTCCGGTATACTCAATGATCCCGAAAAAGAAAAGTTTTCTTATTACTCACTTAACCCGTCTCTGGGAATAAGCTGGCAAGCCAAAGATAATC
Source organism: Methylobacillus flagellatus KT (assembly GCF_000013705.1). NCBI lineage: Bacteria > Pseudomonadati > Pseudomonadota > Betaproteobacteria > Nitrosomonadales > Methylophilaceae > Methylobacillus > Methylobacillus flagellatus. The sequence continues at coordinate 1,437,356 of NC_007947.1, read as the reverse complement.
TCAATATCTATGGCAGCTGGTCACAAGGCACTCGCGTCCCATCAGTGATTGAATTAGGTTGTGCGTTTGACGACACACCAGTTCAAATTGGCCCGGGAAAGTACCTTGAGCGTAGTTTAGCCCAAAATCGTTCATGCTCACTGCCAACCACATTATCTGGCGACCCCTATTTACCTCAGATCAAAGCACAAACTTTTGATATCGGCTTGCGAGGCAAGTTGAATGAAAATATTGAATGGAATTTAGGCGCATATCGTACAGATTTAAAAGACGATATTTACATGGTCACTTTTCCAGGTAACCGAAGCTTTTTTGACACGATAGGAAATACCAGAAGGCAAGGCATAGAAGCGGGAATTACTGCCACTTTTGATAAATTAAAACTACGTCTCAACTATGCTCTTACTGATGCCACTTTCCAAGACACCTTCTGGATGGCGGCAAATGACAATAGCAGTTCAGTTGAAAATGTCATCGGCAATAATCAATTCGGCCGCCGCATTCAGGTCACTCCGGGTGACCGTATGCCTGGTGTACCACTCCACAATCTCAATGCAACATTAAGTTACGCAATTACCTCAAACTGGCAGATTGGCTTAACTGCTATCGGCCACTCCATGGCCTATGTTCGAGGCAATGAAAACAATAAACATAGAGCAGGCGTAACCTTGATAGACAGCTATGAAGATACTGCGACAGGTGCAGTACGTCAGATTGCGCGCAGCCCTACTACTTCAGCAGGCACGGTAGCGGGGTACATAACTTTTAACTTGCAAACCAGCTACAAGCTCAATTCCGAATGGACACTGGGTTTGAGGGTGAACAATATCTTGGATAAAGAATATTTCAACGCTGGCAGTTTGGGGAGAAATCCATTTTCCCCATCGGTCTATGGTGCAATCGGCCCTGATGGTTATAACCACAACTCCAATGATTGGCTTACCACCAACTTCTTGGCGCCTGGAGCTCCAAGAGCATTTTGGATCAGTTTAAGTTATGAGTTTGACCCCAGAAAATAAGGAGCATTTGTGGTCTACCTAACTCAAGCATTCAACCAGAATCAGCTAAAGGACTCGCAAAGAACTTGAACAGATTCGGGTGAATTGGTGTCGTCAGGCAGCCACAAATGCCTGCTTATTGTAATACAAAGGAGAATAAGCATGAAACAAGTGACATTGAAACTTGCTGTATTAAGCGCCTTAAGCGCAATTAGCATGCAATCTTATGCGACTGGCTTCGTCAATCTTCCTACCACGGGTTTTCCCGTTTCTGGTGGAACAAGTGCCTACACGCTTTGTAATACAACCGGTAATTTCGGTTCAGGAATTACGACAAAGCCAACACCCTCTGCCAATAACACTTGCGCTGTCTTCCCTAGCAGCGAAATTGCTGCGCCGGAAACTGGATTTAGTTTTGTTGCATCAGCATCCCGCCCTGTTGTAATGAATAACATATACACAGGAAATACCAACAAAACTGTAGGTACAGTGACAGAATATGTTTGGCGTAGACAAACAGGCTCAACCTATGAGTGCATTTATGGTGCAAAAGTGGTTAACAATAGTACTGACTACAACACTATCGCATCTGGCAACCAATACTTTGAAGTCAATGGTATTGCACGTGGTGGATTTGCAGGGTTACCGGTTGATGTTGCTTACTCAACCATTCCCGTTGTTTCTGACCCTGTATACAGAATAGGAAGAGCATATACGTCTGTTCAGCACCGTAGCTCAAGCTATGCTGCACAGCCTCTCACAGGCTTAGGATCCTATCCATCAATCAATGGATTGAACTCATATCCAGGTACGGCATCTCCCACCCAGCAACTTGCAGATATTCATCCCAACTGGGTTGAATTCACTACCGATGTGAATTTTCTGGATGATGATGGTAGTTCAGTGGCAGCATCAGGCATGGTATATGTAAAAACAACATGCTCATCTGCTGCGCCGAGTACGAGTGAGCATGATGAAGCCATCCGCCTTCGTCAAACATTCCAAGAACTCTCGGGGGATGGAATAACAGACAATCCATTCATCGAAGTAAAAGTACGTGGCTTCGTTCCCCCTGGCGGCTCAATTACTCCAGCTCATACTGATCCTTATTAATTCTAGTTAGTGTAAAGGTAGAGACCTTTCTGGCCTCTACCTGCGAGCTAATTTAGTGAGTTTGTAAATAATTTTGGAGGTTATAGAAAATGGCTATAAAGATTTTTAACTCTAGCGAGACTTCTTATACCGGTACTAGCGATTCAGACATTATTATCGGCAATAACCTAGATAATTTTATCGATGGTGATTCCGGCAATGACATCATTATTGCTGGTGATGGAAATGACACTATTTTTGGTGGCAATGGCAACGACATCATTTTCGGCGGAAATGGTGATGATTTTATCATTGGCGGTGATGGCAATGACATCATCTTTGGTGGCGATGGTAATGATGTTATCGATGCAGGAGATGGCAATAATGTTGTGTTTGGTGGGAGCGGTAATGACAACATTTATGCAGGTGCTGGCAATGATACTATTTTTGGTGGCGACGGCAATGATGTTATTTTTGCTGGAGATGGCGATGATTTGCTGTCTGGAGGTGAAGGTACTGATTACATCGAAGGCGGCGGCAGTACTGCAGGTGATGAGACAATCGATGGTAATGTCTATTTAGTTGCTCCTGACGATGTCTTGATCGGGGGTAGCGGTAACGATACCTTTCGTATTAGCGATGAATTTGAAGGCTTGACCATTATTCAAGGCGGTGTTTCAAATCTTGATAATTCTGGCAATCCTGCGCGCTATATCGACATCACTGAAGTTGAAGGCGAAGAAGAAGAGGAAGAAGGTGAAGAGGAGGAAGAGCTTTTTGTCTTCGACACTGTCACCGGTGAGTGGGTTGAAATCGAAGATCAGGAAATGTCTGAAGAAATTGAGACTGATGTTCGCCTCAATATTCAGACTCGCCCTGGCTCCGACGCAATCAGCACTTATGCTACTACCATCGCTGGTTACAACGCCGTTGATACGCTTGAGTTTACTCAATCTGGTGATTTTTCAGAATCACTATACTTCACAGGCATTGAGCGTATTGAGTTAGCCAGCGGCGTCAACATCACCCTCTCCGCCGAACAGCTTGAAAACAACGGTGAATCCCTCAGCCTTGGCTTCCTCAATCCCGGCACTCATATCTACGGCGTCGCTGGCGGTCCTACCGAATCCGTCACCATCAAGCTGGAATTCGAGGAAGAGGAATTCGAGCCCGATGTTGAAGGGGCTGATGAGGTCGAATACGATGCCGCTGTATTTGAAGTAGACGACTACTCCGTCGCCGAGCTCTTCCACAACGTGGACATCATTTACGATGCCACCGAGGGCGAGGCTGGCAGCTATGTCCGTATCGACGGTGCCAATGAAACCGACGGTGCCCGCGAAATCGTGCTGGGTAGCGATGGCGTGGATTACGTCACTGCTCGCCTGGGCGATGATGTGGTCTACGGCAATGGCGGTAACGACTTGCTGGTTGGTCACGGCGGTGCGGATTACCTTGACGGTGGTGAAGGCGACGACATCTTCCTGATCGGTGGCTTCGGCAGCGGCGTACAAGGCACTACTTCCAAGGCTGATGATGGCAACCCCGAGTGGATCGCCACTGGCGAGAAGCATGACGTGATCGTCGGCGGTGAAGGTACCGATACCCTGCGCATCACCACTGGCATCGGCGCCAACACCCAGGCTGCAGGCACTATCGTGCTCAACGATGCCAACTTCCAGGAAATGGAAGTGGTGCAGGTAGGCGGCACCGTGGGTCGCTTGAACGTGGAAAACACAGCCCTGCAATTGCTGAATGACCACTATTTCTTCAATGCTGGCGGTACTGTCGCAGACCTCTCCAATGCTAGGGGCAACAATGGCGGCACCATCAACAATGTCGTAGTGGATGCTTCCGGCGTGACAGCCAACGGCCTGACCTTTGAAGGCAACGGCAACACCCAGACCTTCATCGGCACGACTCAGGATGACCGCTTCATCAGCAACGGCGGGCACGATACCCTGACCGGCGGTTCTGGTTCCGATACCTTTGTCTTTGGCAAGATTTGGACGCAAACCGTGACCGGCGATGACGACGAAGTGCAATGGTATGAAAACGTCGGGGTTGATCTCACTAACGCTGACACCGATACCATCACCGACTTCGCCAGCGGCGTCGACAAGATCGAGCTCAATACGGACCAGTTCGCCTCGTTGGTCGGCTTCAATGCCGGCAACCTGGTGGTCGGTTCGGGCCCGCTCGATGCAGATGACTACCTGGTGTTCAACACTTCCACCAATACCCTGCAGTATTACGCAGACGGCAATGGCGGAAGCACAGCGGTGGATATCGCGATCCTGACAGGCGTCACTTCGATCACTGCGGCAGATATCGTGGTTGTTTAAAAGGGTCTATTGAAGTTTTGTTCACGACCGCGCCAGAGCCAGTTTTTGTACGGAGCAAGGCATGAGGAGTGAAGTTTGGTTATTCCAAATAAACGACGAATAACGCAGCACCGTGCAAAAAAACCGGCCCGGCCCTTCGGGTTGCTGTGACAAATGATGCCATGCTGCGTTGCGAGACTTGACAAGGGGATGACCATTGCCTGTGTCCCGCGCCTTGCCTATCACCATTTGTCGCAGCAACGCGGCTCGCGAACAAAGCATCAACAGACCCTGGCAACAGGGCCGGTCCCGTACCGGCCCAATCGGCTTTCTACGTTTTTACTTCCAGGAATACTGTTTACGTGACTAAAAGCAGCAACTCCGCTCAACTGAAGAAGTCCTTGATGGATCTCATCTCTCTCTTCCGTCGAGTGATTTTCTTCGGTTTTTTTACCAACCTTCTTGTGTTGGCGCCATCGTGGTACATGCTCGAAGTCTATGATCGCGTGATTTTCAGTCGCAATCTTGGTACTTTGCTCATGCTCACCATGATGGTGGTCTTTATTTACCTGATCATGGAAAGCCTGGAATGGGTGCGCCGCGGCATGATGCTGCAAGCGGCCGGCCAGCTTGACCAATCATTGAACCATCGTATTTTCAATGCCGCATTCGCCGCCAAGCTCGCCAATGCCGGCTTCCCCGCACAGCGCGTATTTGCCGACTATCGCAGCCTGCGGGAAATACTCTACTCCCCCGCTCTGCTCGGCCTGATCGATATTCCTTTCATCGTGATCTTCGTTGTCGCAATTTTCTTCATCCATAGCAGCCTGGGTTACCTGACCCTGCTCGGCCTGGCAATCCAGACCGTGGTCGCGCTGCTCAACCAGGTGCGCGTGCAGCCGGTACTGCAGGAAGCCAATCAATACGCCCTGGCGGCACAGAGTTATTTCAGCAATATCCAACAGCATGCGGACGTGGTAAGGGCCATGGGTATGCAAGCGCCGCTTGAGGCGCGCTGGCAGGACAAGCAGCAAGCCTTTCTCAGCAAGCAGGCCATGGCCTCCGAAATTGCAGGCCGGCACGCGGCATATTCGAAATTCCTGCAAATCACCCTGACGTCGCTGGTGCTGGGGCTGGGCTGCTACCTAGTCGTCAGCCAGGCATTGGTCAATGGGGCTGCGATGATGATCGTCGCCTCTATCCTGGCCGCACGTGTATTGGCGCCGTTCAGCCAGCTCATAGCCCAATGGCGCAGCCTTGCCAATGCATGGCAGGCATACGTCAGGCTAGACGAATTGCTGGAACAACACCCGGCCAAGCGGCCCGGCATGGCGCTGCCTGCGCCGACCGGGCAGATCTCGGTGGAAAACCTCAGTTACGCCTTGCCGGACAACGCGCGCGAACCCTTGCTGCGCAATATCCAGTTCCGCATGCATCCGGGCGAGGTGCTGCTCATTACCGGCCCATCCGCCTCCGGCAAGACGACCCTCTCGAAGTTGCTGGTCGGCCTGCTGCAACCCAGCACCGGCAAGGTAAGGCTGGATGGCGTGGATGCCTTCCAGTGGGACAAGGCGGAGCTCGGGCAGCACCTGGGCTACCTGCCGCAAGAAATCGCCCTGCTAGACGGCTCGGTCGCGGAAAATATCGCCCGCTTCGGCACGCCAGACCAGGAGAAGCTGGCAAATGTGGTTGAACTGCTGCAATTGCAAGCCTGGATAGACTCTTTGCCCGACGGCCTCGATACGCGCATCGGCCATGAGGGCCACTTGCTCTCCGGCGGCCGCAGGCAGCTGGTCGGCCTGGCGCGCGCCCTTTACGGCAAGCCTGCGGTCGTGGTCCTGGATGAACCGAATGCCAACCTGGACGAAGCCAGCGAACAATGCCTGCAACACGCGGTGCGCACGCTCAAGGCGCAGGGAACGACGTTCGTCATCATTAGCCACTTGCAAGGCATCCGGCACGTTGCCGATACCATGATGGTGATGATGAAGGGCCAGATGCTGCGCTACGGCAAGCCGGATGAAGTGCTGGCCTCGTTGCAGCAAGCCGGCAACACGCCGAGGATGCAGGCATGAACAGGCCGCCCGCCTCCCTGCGCGGCTACCTGGCGCTGTTCAGGCGTGAAGCCTGGGCCATTGCCGCATTCAGCATGGTGACTAATATATTAATGCTCGCGCCCACGCTCTACCTGCTGCAGCTCTATGACCGGGTATTGCTGAGCCGCAGCGAGATGACGCTGCTCGCCGTCACCCTCATCACCGTGTTCCTGTTTATGGTGATGGCGTTTTCAGACTGGGTGCGCTCCATGGTCGCGATCAAGGCAGGCGTGCGCTTCGATCAGTTGCTGACCTCCAGGCTGTTCTCGCTCGGCCTGACAACGCAGGCGCCTGCATTGAACGGTACGCACCAGGCCATGCAGGAGCTGACCTTCATCCGCCACTTCGTCACCAGCAACGGCTTGTTCGCCTTTTTCGACCTGCCCTGGACATTGCTGTATGTGGCGGTGCTGTTCGTCCTCAGTCCGATATTGGGGACATTGGCAATTGCCTTGTGCCTGGTCCAGTTCGGACTCGCGCTCTGGAACCAGCGCAGTACGGCGCTGCCTTTGGAAAAAACGGCCGAGGCCCGCCAGCAGGGGCTGCAATTCCTCGACAGCAAGCTGCGCAATATTGAGACGCTGCACGTTCTCGGCATGCTGCCGTCCCTGTGGCAACGCTGGGTCAGCATCCAGTCGCGCTGGCATGCGCTGGACGCCCAGGCAAACCAAGTGCAGAGCCGCAATCAGCAGGTCAACAAGTTTGCGCGCTACACCATGCAATCAGGCATGCTGGGCGTGGCCGCCCTACTGGCGGTGAAAGGCGATATCTCGATCGGCGCAATGATCGCCTCCAATGTGCTGATCGCACGCACATTGCAGCCTTTCGACGTCATCGTGAGCACTTGGAAACAGTTCATCCAGGCCAAGGCGTCTGCCTCCAACATCGACCAATTGCTTGCCAGCGCCCATGGAGAGGAAGACCCTGTGTACCTGACCACGCCGGGCGAACCAATCAAGGGCAGGCTGGCACTGGTGCAGATCGCCGTGAAGGCATCCGGCGGCAAGCCCCTGCTCCGCCCGTTGAACCTGGACATCGAGCCGGGCGAGATTCTCGGCATTCTCGGCCCATCGGGCTCGGGCAAGACCACGCTGGTGCGCTGCATCGCGGGCATCTGCGATAACCGCGAAGGCGAAATCCTCGTCGACGGCATTGCGCTCTCGCGTCTGCCTGCCAATGTATATGCGGCAGCGATCGGCTACCTGCCGCAGGAGGTCGCCTTGCTGGAAGGCAGCATTGCCGAGAATATTGCCCGCTTCACGCAGCCGGACCCAGAAAAGGTGATCCAGGCTGCGCAAACCGCAGGCATTCATGACGCCATCCTGCGGCTGCCGCGAGGCTACGACACCCGCATCGACGCCGAGGCACCCGTGCTCTCAGGCGGCCAACGCCAATTGCTTGGCCTGGCGAGGGCCATCTACCAGCAGCCTGCCGTCATCATCCTGGACGAACCGAACTCGCACCTGGACGACCAGGGCGAAGCCAGCCTGATCACCGCGCTGCTGCTCCTGAAAAACCAGGGCAAGGCTATCGTCATCGTCTCGCACCGTACGCACATCCTGAACATTACGGACAAGCTACTGGTGCTCGATCAGGGCGCCATGGTCTGCCATGGCCCGCGCGACCAGGTGATCGCAGAACTCAACCGGGCAAGGCAAACCCCGGCAAGCAAGGTGGCATAAGGATGAACAACATGAACCTGCCTTTACAACACGCGGCGCCCGATGCGCCTGCGCACGAATCCAAGGTAATCCCCTTGCACGAGCAGGCAGCCGGGCATGTCCATGAACAGCGCACAACCCGGCTGGGCTTTATCATCCTGCTGCTCGGTTTTGGCGGTTTTCTCGCCTGGGCCGCCTTGGCCCCGCTGGACGAAGGCGTGCCGACCGAGGGCCTGGTGACGGTGGAAGGACGGCATAAAACCGTACAGCACCTGAATGGCGGCATCATCAGCCAGTTGATGGTGCACGAAGGCCAGGCGGTGCAGGCCGGCGACGTGCTGTTCACGCTGGATGCCACCGCCAGCAAGGCGCGCTTCGACGAGGTGCGCCAGCGCTACCTTGGGCTGCTGGCGCAGGAAAGCCGCCTGCTCGCGGAAAAGCTGGGCGCGGGCAGCATTGTGTTTCATGAAGAGCTGATCAAGCAGCAAGGCGACCCTTATGTGCAGCAGCTCATGCTGAACCAGTCCCAACTGCTGCGCGCGCGCCAGGAGGCCTTGCGCGCCGATGTCGAGGCGATGCGCGAATCCATCCAGGGCCAGCAGGCCTTGATCGAAGGCTACCAGGGGGTGGCCGGCAGCTATCAATCGCAATTGGAACTGCTGACCCAGCAACTGGCCGGCATCAGGCAACTGGTGAGCGAGGGCTTCGCGCCGCGCAACCAGCAGAACGAGCTGGAGCAAAAGCTGGCCCAGACCTACGGCCTGATCGCCACCAACGACTCGAACATCCTGCGCAGCCGCAAGGCCATCCTCGAGCTGCAGCAGCGCATCACCGCTCGGGAGCAAACCGAGAAGAAGGAAATCGACACCGAGATGGCGCAGGTGAAGCTCGCGGTGCAGGCCGATGCCGAGAAGTACAAGCCGCTCTGGGATGAGTTGCAGCGCATCACCGTCACTGCGCCGGTCAGCGGCCAGGTCGTCGGCTTGCAGGTGCATACCGTCGGCGCAGTCATCCAGCCCGGACAGAAAATCATGGATATCGTGCCGTTCGACGAGCCCTTGATCCTCGACGCCCGAATTCCTCCCCACCTCATCGACAAGATTCATACCGGGCAGGATGCAGACGTGCGCTTCTCCAGCTTTTCCAATACGCCACAATTGCTGCTGGAAGGCCAGGTCAAGACCGTTTCCAGCGATTTGCTGGTAGACCCCGGCACAGGCGGCCAGGCGCCTTCCAGCTATTACCTTGCGCGCATCAACATCACTGAGGACGGCATGAAAACCCTTGGCGACCGCCGCCTGCAACCCGGCATGCCGGTACAGGTGGTGATCCGCACCGGCGAGCGCACCCTGCTCACCTATCTGATGCACCCGCTCGTGAAGCGGATTGCGGCCTCGATGAAGGAAGAGTGAGGAGCCCGCAGGATGATGACCCGCCGTTACCGCATGAGATTGAACCGATTGGCGCTGGCGCGCGCGCTCTGCACACTGGCAATCTACGCCAGCGCCCCGCTGCATGCCGCGGAAAACCTGCTCAGCCTCTATGAAAAAGCCTTGCAGTACGATGCGCAGTACAAGGCGGCCGAGGCCAATATGGCGGCGGAACGCGAGGAGATCAACAAGAGCCGCGCCTTGTTCATGCCCAGGGTGCAATTCGGCGCCAGCGTCGGCCGCGGCGCCACCGACCGCACCACGCAAACCAGCCTGGGCGCCATCGACACCCGGCTCAACTATGACATCCAGAACTATGCGCTGAGCCTGAGGCAGCCCTTGTTCAACAAGGAAAACATCGCCACCTACCGCGGCGCGGAGGCGAACGTGCAAAGCAAGGAAGCCCTGCTGCTCAAGGAAAACGCCACGTTGATCAGCCGCCTTGCCGCCACCTACTTCGAAACCCTGTATGCGCAGGAAAAAGTGGAGGTATTGCGCAGCAATATCGCCGCCACCAGCCAGCAGCTCGACCAGGCCCAGCGGCGTTACGACAACGGCGAAGGCACCGTGACCGAGATCAACGAGGCGCAAGCCAACCTGGAGCTGGCCCAGGCAGAGCTCATCACCACCGAGAATTCGCTGGCGGTGTTCAAGCAGACCTTGAGCAATATGAGCGGCGTCGCCGTCACCGACATCGCCCCGCTCGACATCGCCCAGCTGCCGGCCGGGGTGCCGGATTCCGACGACCTTGAATTCTGGATGCAGCAGGCGCTGGGCAACAACCCGGAGATCACCGCCGCCCGGCTCTCGGTGGAAGTCGCAAGGCAGGATGTGGAGAAAAAGCGCGCCGGGCATTTCCCCACCCTGGACCTGGTCGGCGTCCGTTCCTTTAGCGAGAACGACAGCAACAATACCCTGGGCTCGCGCTTCGACACCACTACCATTGCATTGCAACTCAACATGCCGCTGTTCGCGGGCGGCTTCACCAGCGCCAGCGTGCGCCAGGCGTTCAACAGGGTGGATGCGGCCGAGGAGCTGCTCAACCTGCGCACCCGCGACATCGAGGCCAATACGAAAAAATACCTCAACAGCATACGCAGCGGGCTGCTGGCGCTCTCCGCCTACCGCCAGGCGGTGAAATCGAGCGAGATCGCCCTCGAAGGCACGCAGAAAGGCTTTGCCGCGGGCACACGCACCAACATCGAGGTGCTGAACGCACAGCAAAAGCTGTTCCGCAGCCGGCTGGAACTCAGCCGCGTGCAGTACGTGCTGGTCAACGACATCATCAATCTCAAGCAAGCCGCCGGGATGCTCAACGAGGCCCAGCTGCATGCATTGAACCAGTATTTTGCGGCGAATTGACCATGATGCCCGCCATGCCCATGCACCCCATCCCCCGCAATCCCGGCACATGCTTTAAGTGCTGCTGGGCAACCGGCCTGCTCATGTTCTTGTCCATTGCGCATGCTTCGGGCTTCGAGCCGCTGCCGATCAGCGGCGTGCTGCTGGAGCACGGCAGCAGCGCCTATATTCTCTGCAATGCAACCGGCAAGTTCGACCCCGAAGGCCGCCATATGGCCCCGCGCAAACCCACGGTCGAGCATAGCAATGCCTGCGCTATATTTCCCGAAAACGAAATCGCCGCCCCCCTGCCCGGCTTCAAGCTGTTCAAGCACGCCAACCGCCAGGCGGTGATGAACAATGCGCTGACGGGGCAAACGGACAAGAAGATCGCCAATGTGATGGATGTGGTCTGGCGCAACCCGGCCGTAGGCGAATGCATCTACGGCACCAGGGTTTTGGCATTGTCCAGCCTGGATGCCGATTACAACATGCAAATGCCCGGCAAGCAGTTCTTCCGCATCACGGATATTGCGAGAGGCGGCTTTGCCGGCCAGGACATCGAGGTCGCCTATGCGATGTATGCCACGGGGGCGGAGCCCGTCTACCGCATCGGCCGCACTTTTACTGCCGTGCAGTATTACAAGCGCCCTGGCTACGAGCGCCAGCCGCTTACCGAGCCTGCCTTCCGCGAAGCCGTCAACGGCGTGGAAACATCCGAGCGCGCCGTTCCTTCCTTCAGCCAGCAAACCGCTTCCCTGAACGACGACTGGGTCAATTTCACGACATTGGTCGGCCTGCCCAAGCGCCCGGCCTCGCCCATGCTGTACGTGAAAGCGCCCTGCAGCAACGAAACGCCGGCCGAACAGCCGCAGGCGATCCGCCTGCGCCAGGCCATCGCTCCCTTTATCGAACTCAGCGTGCCTGGCTTCGTACCGAGTCAATTTGTACCCAGTGGCTTGTTATCCAAACCCGCAATCAACAGCACAACACCGCAACCTTGAGGATACCGCCATGCCGTTTTCCCGCACCCGCTCATTGAAAACTGATATGACCGACAGCCCTGCCATGCAGCCCTTGCCTTCGAAACAGCAGAACCTCGGCTTCACGCTGCTGGAGCTGCTGGTCGTGATGGTGATCATCGGCCTGCTGGCAGGTTACGTCGGCCCCAAGTATTTTGCCCAGATCGGCAAGTCGGAAGCCAAGACCGCCAAGGCGCAAATCGAGGCGCTGGGCAAGGCGCTGGACCAATACCGGCTCGACACCGGGCGCTACCCCAGCACTGAGCAAGGCCTGGCGGCGCTCAACGCGCAGCCTTCGGACGAATCCCGCTGGCATGGCCCTTACCTGCAAAAAGCCCTGCCGCAGGACCCATGGGGCAAACCTTACCAATACCGCTCTCCCGGCGAGCATGGGGATTACGATTTGTGGTCGTTCGGCAAGGATGGCCAACTGGGCGGCAGCGAGGAATCTGCCGACATCGTGAGCTGGCAGTAGCGCCTGACGGACACCATCGCGCATGAAATTCGAGCTTAAAGTCGCACGCGGCGCAGAAGTGCAGTCGCTGACCCTGGAGGCCAGCGATGGTTTGCAGGCGCAGCTGCAGGCGGAAGCGCAGGGCTACAGCGTATTGGGCTTGAAGCATCTTGAAAGCGCTGGCATAGGCGCCCGGTTGCGCAAGCCCAGGTTCAACCTCATGCTGTTCAGCCAAGAGCTGCTGTCCCTGCTGGACTCTGGCCTGAGCCTGGTCGAGGCCATCGAGGCCCTGGCGGAGAAGGAAGGCCATGCCGAGTCGCGCACATTGCTCAAGCAATTGCTGGCTTTGCTCTATGAAGGCTTGCCGCTGTCGGGCGCGCTGGAGAAGTTTCCCAACACATTCCCCCCGCTCTATGTGGCGCTGATCCGCAGCAGCGAACGCACCGGCGATATGGTGCAGGCGCTGAACCGCCATGTGACCTACCAGGGCCAGCTGGATGCGGTCAAGAAAAAGATCACCACAGCCTCCATCTACCCGGTATTGCTGATCGTCGTCGGCGGATTGGTCATGCTGTTCCTGCTCGGCTATGTCGTGCCGCGCTTCAGCGCCATTTATGAAAGCGCCGGGGACAACCTGCCCTGGATGTCGCAATTATTGCTCTCCTGGGGTCGCCTGCTGCACGAGCATGGAAAAGTCGCCCTGCTGGCCTCCGTCATTGTCTTTAGTCTGCTGGGTGTGTCCTTGAGCCGCCCTGTGGTGCGCAACACCTTGCTGCAGCAACTATGGAAAATCCCCGCGCTGGGAGAAACCATGCGCATCTATCAACTGGCGCGCTTCTACCGCACGCTGGGCATGCTATTGCAAGGCGGCATCCCACTCGTGACCGGCATGCAGATGGTCGCCTCCCTGCTGCAGCCCAGCCTGAAGCACCAGCTGCAACTGGCAGAGCATGACATCCGCGAAGGAAAGCCGTTGTCGAGCGCGATGGAGGAGCACGGCATGACCACGTCGATTGCGCTGCGCATGCTGCGCGTGGGCGAGCGTACGGGGCGGATGGGCGAGATGATGGAGCGCATCGGCAGCTTTTACGACGAGGAAATCGCCCGCGCCGTGGACTGGTTCACGCGCTTGCTGGAGCCGCTGCTGATGGTGGTGATCGGCCTGATCATCGGTGTCGTGGTAGTGCTCATGTACATGCCGATTTTCGACCTGGCCGGGAGCATACAATGAACCAGCCGCTGGACCTCCCCTCCCTGCAGGCCGGTTCCGGCCTCGCCCGGATTGAGCTGGAGAAAGTGCAGCAGGCGCGCGCGTTGGCGCAGCAAGGCAAACAGCCGCTGCTGGACGTGCTGGAAGAGATTTCCGGCCTCGATGCCGACACCTTTATGCATGCGCTTGGCAGGCTCATGCGTTACCCCGTGCTCGGCATCCTGCAACTGTACGAGTGGCAGCCGGATTTCCAGCTGCTGCCTTTTGCCGAGGCCGGCAGGCAGGAATGCCTCGCCTTGCGCGACGAGGCCGGCAAGCTGCACATGGTGCATGCCAACCCTTTCGATGCGCAGCTATACAGCCGCATGAATCAACTGCTGCCCGAGCCTGCGCAATGGAGCATCGCCCACCGCAAGGATATTGCCGCCTTCCTTTCCCGTTTCGAGGAAAGCATGCGCGCCATGGATGGCCTGCTGCCGGAACAAGTCGAGAGCGAGAGCGGCAACAGCGCCATCGAGGACATTTCCTTGCGCTCGATCGCGGAAGACACCTCGCCGGTGGTGAAGCTGGTGCGCTCCACCCTGTATGACGCGCTCAAGGCAGGCGCCAGCGACATCCACATGGAGACCGACGCGCACGGCCTGACCATCAAGTACCGCATCGATGGCGTGCTGAGCAGCGTGGGCAGCATCCACGGCGTGATGCAGGCGGAACAAGCGATTTCGCGCATCAAGGTGATGTCCGAGCTCGATATCGCCGAGCGCCGTATCCCACAGGACGGCCGCTTCAAGGTCATGGCGCTGGGACGCGAAGTCGACCTGCGCGTTTCCATCATGCCCAGCGTGTTCGGCGAGGACGCTGTGCTGCGTATCCTTGACCGCAAGGCGCTTTCAGATCAGGCGCAGGGACTGAGCCTCGACGTGCTGGGCTTCGAACCGGACATCATGGCGCGCTTCCGCCTGCTGGCCGAGGAGCCCTACGGCATGCTGCTGGTCACCGGGCCAACCGGTAGTGGCAAGACCACCACGCTGTATGGCGCGATTTCCGAGATCAACCACGGCCAGGACAAGATCATCACCATCGAGGACCCGGTGGAATACCAGTTGCCAGGCGTGCTGCAGATCCCGGTCAACGAGAAGAAGGGCCTGACCTTCGCGCGCGGCCTGCGCTCCATCCTGCGCCACGACCCGGACAAGATCATGGTGGGCGAAATCCGCGATGCGGAAACCGCGCAGATCGCGGTGCAATCCGCGCTGACAGGCCACCTGGTCCTGACTACGGTGCACGCCAACAACGTATTCGACGTCATCGGCCGCTTCACCAACATGAACGTGGACCCGTACAGCTTCGTCTCGGCGATCAACGGCATCATGGCGCAACGGCTGGTGCGCACGATCTGCCCGCATTGCGCCATCGACGACACGCCCGACCCCGCTTTGATCGCCAAGTCCGGCATTGCGCCGGAGTCGATCGACGGATACCGCTTCCGTGCCGGCCAGGGCTGCGGGCAATGCCATGGCACCGGCTACAAGGGGCGCAAGGCCGTGGCGGAACTGCTGGTGTTCAACGACGTCATCCGCGAGCTCATCATCACGCGGGAACCGGTGCGCAAGGTCAAGGAGGCCGCACGCGCAAACGGTACCCGCACCATGCGAGAAGCCGCGCTCGACATGGTTAAGCGCGGCGAAACCACCCTACAGGAGATCAACCGTGTTACCTCGCTCGTTTAGCTGGCCTTCCGCCTCGTGGGCCTTTCCATGGCGGGACGAGCTGCGCGTCCTGATCCAGCCGCGCACGCTCACCATGCTCAGGATCAAGCGCGGCATGAAGGCCAAGGTCGTGGCAAAAGAAGATATTGCATTGCGCTCCACCAGCGAGTCGTTCCAGAACCGGGAATTCTGGCAGCCGGCGGTTTCCAGCCTGCACCAGCAGTTGCAAAACCGCCAATGGCGAGGCTGCCAGCCCAGGGTAGTGGTCTCCAACTATTTCGCGCACTATGCCATCGTGCCGTGGAACGCCAGCCTGCATACCCGCAAGGAGCAAAGCGCGTTCGTCAGGCATTACTTCACGCAGGTCTACGGCGAGTTTTCACGTGCATGGGACATCCGCACCACGCCGGTGGCCTACGGCCACCCGACCTTTGCCAGCGCCATTGACGAGAAGCTGCTGCAAGCCCTGCGCGAGGAGTTCAATCAAGCGCGAATGCCGGTGCAGCACATCCACCCCCACCTGATGATCGCTACCGACGTCATCCGGCGCAAGCTGGCGCGCACCCCTTTACCCAACGCCTTGAACCTGATCATGTTGGAAAACGAACGCATCACCATCGCCCTGGTGCAGCACGGGCAATGGCTGAGCCTACAGAGCTATGCCGCGGAAAGCGATATCGAAAACCAGTTGCAGGCATTGCTGGACCGCGAATCCATCATCGCAGACGTGGACAACAGCGAGTGGCCTGTCGTGTTCTACGCCGCGGACGGCCGGCCAGCGCTCCAGCTTCCCGGGCGTAAGGTGCACAATATCCTGGCCTCCTCGCAAGACCAACACGGCATGGAGGCATGGCAGTAATGCTACCCGTCATCTCCATCAACCACGCCCCCCTGCTGCAAGACCGGCCTGTGAAGGGAATCGTGACGCTCCTGCTGGCGGCAGCCTGCGGCATCGCGCTGTTGGGCTGGATGCAGCAATTGAATTCGGAGCGCCAACGGCTGAACGCAGACCTGCAGCAGATGCAGGCCCCGGTCAGCGCTCCCAGGCTCAACCCCAAGGAAGACCAAGCCAAGCAGCAAGAGATCGCGGCAGTGCAAGCCGCCATGCACGAGCTCGCCTTGCCGTGGCAGAAACTGTTCCTGGCGTTGGAAAGCATCAAGGTCGCGGATATCAAGCTCGCCAGCATCGAGCCCAACGCCAGGCTGCACAAGCTGAGGATTACGGCCAATACCAATGAAGTGGTCAATATGTTCAAATACGTGCGTGGCCTCTCCGAGCAGTCCGTATTCAACGACGTGCTGCTGATGTCGCATGAGTTTCATCACGACCAACCCATGCCGGTGCGCTTCGTAGTGGAGGCCGTATGGATACAGCAGCCATGAGTGTCGGCAAGCTGCATAAGCTGCGCTACCGCCTCCGCCAGCTCGACGGGCTCAGCAAGCTGGGGCTAGGCTTGCTGGCAGCCTGCCTGCTCGTTGCCCTCGCCTATGCCTGGCCGCATGCCAGGGCGTTGCAGCAGCTCAAGCTCGATGTCGCCGCTATGCACCGCGCCATGCCACAGCACCAGGGCCAGTGGATAGACCGTTCGCCGCAGGCCTCGCTCAATGCCTTCTACCAGTTCCTGCCGCGCGAGAGCGAAGCCACCACCCTGCTGAACCAGGTGCTGGATATTGCAGAGCAGCACGGCCTGGTGCCGGAAAAGGTCGACTACACCCTGAGCCGGCAATCATCGGCAGCGTTCTCCAAGTACCAGCTCAGCCTGCCGCTACAGGGACAATACCTCGACATCCGCCGCTTCATTGCCGACGTCATGAACACCCTGCCATCGGCCGCGCTAAACGATATTTCGCTCAAACGCGAAGACATGCTGAGCGACCATGTCGAAGCCAGGTTAAAACTCACGCTCTACCTGCGCAAGGACGGGCAATGAAGCAGACGCCGGGACAGCGGCTGGTATGGGTCGCGTTGACCATGACGCTGGCTGCCACGGCGTGGACCGCCTTGAATGGCGAACAGGCTGACGAGGTGCACGTCGCGGCATCGCGTCCGCAAGGGGTGAGTACCGAGGTAAAGAATCAGCCGAAATCCAGGACGTCTGGCGAGGCCCGGCCAGCGGGTGCGGACTCCCTGGACGTGGCCCAGCTGCAACGCGCGCCCTGGCAGGACAGCGAGCACAATTTATTCGGCGGCGGGCAACTCGTCGCCCAGGCCGAAACCGCACAACAACCCATCGTGCAGCAGGCCATGGAAATTCCACCGGTCCCCTTTACGTATGCGGGCAAGCTGGAGGACCACGGCCAATTCACCGTCTTTCTCTCCCTCGGAGAAAAAAATGTCAGCGTCAAGACCGGCGATATCGTCGGCGACTGGAAGATCAAGGAAATCACCCCTTCCCGCATGATCCTGAGCTATCAGCCATTGCGTGCTGATGTGCCATTGATGATTGGAGAAAGCAATTGAACACCACATCGCACGCAAGCCTGAAATTCAGCGCGGTATTTATCGCGATCATGCTCGCCGCCTGCTCCGGCACGGAAATGCGGCAGAACCAGACCAACCTGGAGTTCCAGCAAGCCAGGGACATGATCAACGCCGGACAGGTCGAGGCCGGGATAGAGCGGCTCAAGAGCCTGGTGCGCACCTTCCCCGACAATCCGGAATACCGCAACTACCTCAAGCAGCAGCAGGACATTCAGCTTGCCATCCTGCTCAAGGAGGCGGACCAGCTCAAGCGGCAAAAACGCTGGGGCGAAGCCGACATCGCCTACCGGCGCGTGCTCGAGCTCGACAGCCAGAACCAGCGTGCGCAGAACGGCATCCAGCAGATGCGCATCGCCACCACGCACGACGCCATGATGCAGCGCGCCGACGAACTGCTCGCCAAGCAGGACTGGGAAGGCGCGCAGAACCTGGCGCGCACGGTATTGGCGGAAGATTCCAGCAACCGCAGCGCGCGCGCCCTGTTCGAGCAGATCGAGCAGAAACGCATGGACAAGGTGGTGAACCCGCCTCACATCCGCTCTTCCTTCAAGCGTCCCATTTCGTTGGAATTCAAGGATATCACCATCAAGTCAGTGTTCGAGTTCATCTCGCAGGCCGCCGCGATCAACTTCACCTACGACCAGGAACTGCGCAGCGACCAGCGCACCAGCGTTTTCCTGCGCAACACGCCGATCGAGGAAGCCATTGATGTCATCCTCGCGAGCAACCAGCTCGGCAAGAAAGTGCTCAATGACAACACCCTGCTGATCTACCCCTTGAGCCGCAGCCAGGAATACCAGGAAACCTTCGTGCGCAGCTTCTACCTGAGCAACACCGATGCCAAGAAGCTCATGGCCATGATCAAGACCGTGGTGAAGACCAAGGACATCTATATCGACGAGAAACTCAACACCTTGGTGATGCGGGATACGCCGGAAGCGATCCGCACCGCGGAGAAGCTCATCATGTCGCAAGACATGGCCGAGCCGGAAGTCATGCTCGAGGTCGAGGTGCTGGAAATCAACCGCCGCAGCCTGGAGAACATCGGCATCCGCTATCCCACCAATGTCAGCCTCGACGTGCAGGGTCGCGATACCGTCAACGGCACCACCACGCTCACGCCAGGCAAGCTCACCATCAACGAGCTCAAGAACTTCAATTCCAACCTCGGCGTCTTCAGCATCAGCGACCCAGTGCTGGCACTGAACCTGCTGCAGCAGGACACCGACACCAACCTGCTGGCCAATCCGCATATCCGCGTCAAGAACCGCGAAAAGGCCAAGATCCACGTCGGCGATCGCATCCCGGTGCTTACCAGCGTCGCCAACTCCACCGGCTTTATATCGCAGACGGTGAACTACATCGAGGTAGGGGTCAAACTCGACGTCGAGCCCACCATCCTGCTGCGCGATGAGGTATCGATCAAGATTGGACTGGAAGTCAGCAACCAGACCGACCGCATGGAGACGAGTTCCGGCACCGTCACCTATACCATAGGCACCCGCAATGCCAGCACCATCCTGCGATTGAAGGATGGAGAAACACAAATCCTTGCGGGCCTGATGCGCAACGACGAACAGAAGATCACAAACGGCGTGCCGGGGCTTTCCAAACTGCCACTGATCGGCAAACTGTTCAACAACAATAACAACGACCTAAGCAAGAAAGAGATCGCCCTGTTTATCACGCCACGCATCATCAGCAACCTCACCCCGGAAAATGCCATCTACACAACCTTCCCGGCCGGGATAGACCGCAGCGCATCTAGGCCGGGCCGGGCCGCGGAACCAGGCACCGTCACCGCGCAAGCCGCACCTGCTACACCGGTCAAGACCCCGCAGGAAATCCAGGCCGAACGCGCCGAGTCGGACCGTTCCTTTGCCGGATCGGTCATGCGTCCGGTGGAAGACATTGCGAGCCCGGATGAGCAACAATGAAGCAGTGCTCGAAACCATCTTACGGCTTTACATTGATCGAGCTCATGGTGGCGCTGGTGCTGCTGGCGCTGATCCTCAGCTCGGCCGCGCCCGTGATGCAGGTGACGGCCAAGCGC
The DNA here is from genome assembly GCF_000013705.1 of Methylobacillus flagellatus KT. NCBI lineage: Bacteria > Pseudomonadati > Pseudomonadota > Betaproteobacteria > Nitrosomonadales > Methylophilaceae > Methylobacillus > Methylobacillus flagellatus. The sequence continues at coordinate 1,417,484 of NC_007947.1, read as the reverse complement.
GCCAAGGAACAGGAACTCAAGCGCCACCTCTGGCAATTGCGCGATGCAATCGACGCTTACAAGAAAGCCGTAGATGACGGGCTCATCAAGAAAACCCCAGGGCAATCCGGCTATCCCCCCAGCCTGCAAATCCTGGTGCAGGGCGTGGAAAACCCGCGCGACCCCAAGAAGCGCAAAATCCACTTCCTGCGCAGCATTCCGCGCGACCCCTTCGCCTCCGATCCCGAGCTGCCGAATGAAGCCACCTGGGGCAAGCGCAGCTATGCCAGCTCGTTCGAGGAGCCTGCCGAGGGCGAGGACGTCTACGACGTCTATTCCCTCTCCGGCGATACCGGGCTCAACCAGCAGCCGTACCGGGAATGGTAAGCATGCGGCCAATTCCAGGACAAAAACCAGCAAGGATATTGGGATTCACCCTGATTGAGGTACTGGTGGTGCTCGCCATCATCGCCACGCTGCTGAGCCTGGTCACGCCGCGCTATTTCTCCAGCATAGACCGCGCCCGCGAGAACTCTCTCAAGCATGACCTCATCGTCATGCGCGATGCCATCGACAAGTTTTACAGCGATACCGGGCGTTATCCCGACACCCTGTATGACTTGGTGGAACGCAAGTACCTGCGCGCGATCCCGGAAGACCCCATTACCGAAAGTACCGAGACCTGGATGCTGGTGCCGCCGGAGAATACCAATATCCCAGGCGAAATCTATGACATCCGCAGCGGCTCGGAGGCCATGGCCGCGGACGGGAGCTACTATGCCGAATGGTAAGCAGCAGCAAGGCATGGCGCTGATGGGCGCGCTGCTTGTGATCATCCTCATGGGATTAGCCCTGGCTGAAGCGGGAAACCGCTGGAGCGACATGCAGCGGCGCGAGCGCGAACAAGAGCTGATAAAGGTAGGCGACACCATCCGCAAAGCCATCGGGTCCTATTACAACCAGTCTCCCGGCATGGTGAAACAGTTTCCGCCTACACTGGACTCGCTATTAAAGGACAACCGCTTCCCCACCCCACAACGCCATTTGCGCAAACTCTATATCGACCCCGTCACGCAAAGAGAAGGCTGGGGCCTGCTTTATGCACCCAGCGGCGGCATCATGGGCATATATAGCCTCTCGGGCGACCGCCCTTTCAAAACTCGGAACTTCCCGCCGCCCTACCAGGAATTTGAAAAGAAAAAAGCCTATATAGACTGGATATTTGCCTACATGCCTGAGACAGACAATAGCTCATCCCCGGCGCTTGAATAAATAAAAAATAACAAACATGAAAAACCCGTCTCGATCTGCATTGAGACGGGTTCATTCACTCACCAAGCACTATCCGGTGATGCTTATTGCCCGATTCCTCTGATGTTGCCTTGCCCATACGGTTCTGCCCCATTATCTAGCGTGGAGCCCGGGCTGGAGGGAGATCCGGCTGGTGCGCCGTGCGGAATACCTGGCGGCGTTCCTGGAGCACCCGGATCTGTTGTACCTGTTGTACCTGTTGTACCTGTTGTACCTGTTGTACCTGTTGTACCTGTTGTACCTGTTGTATCACTAGGTGAGGTGCTTGGAGAAGTACTAGGCGAGGTTCCTGTCGCACCTGTTCCTGCTGCACCTGCAATGACAATATTGTCTTGCGCCATATCAGCTGCTGCCGGATATGCCACGGTTAAAGCCAATAACACTAAAAGGTTCGCTCTCATGGTCAGTCCTCCTTGGCAAAGATAGATTTTAAGAAAAGAATTTCTGCGTAAGCGATGGGAGTAAGGCGACACCAAGATAGTGAAGCAACATTCGCTCAAGCGTTCATACTGTCTAGCATGGTGCTTTAATCGAGTGGAGAACATAAGCCAGGGATACCTGAAACCGCTGTAGGAATTTCATTCAGCCCTTCAGAACGCACCGGTAGCGATTTAGCAAAGGGACTGCATGATGTTGAGTATGAGGGAGGGTGCCATCAAGACTGGAATTGATAGGCCAGAAATGCAAAGACCCCGATATATCGGGGTCTTGAGTAACCTGGCGGAGAGGGAGGGATTCGAACCCTCGACAGAGTTGCCCCTGTGCCACCTTTCCAGGGTGGTGACTTAAACCACTCATCCACCTCTCCGCAAAACGAGGCCGGATTATATATTAAATCTCAGGCACTGACCAAGGGTTTTGCCCAAGAAAATGCTTAATTTGGCAGCACGGTCGATGGATAATGACAGCATCATTCTTCATTTATCGTAATAAATCATAAGCCTAATGGCTCACCCGTTACGCAACAGCTGCAAAGCCTGGTCGAGGCGCTCCACTCCTTTGACGTCCAAGCCATCGATCACTTGCTTGGGCAAGTTGGCCTTGGGAACGATGGCGTGGGTGAAGCCGAGCTTGGCGGCCTCCCGCAAGCGCTCCTGGCCGCGCTGCACCGGGCGGACCTCGCCTGCCAGGCCAACCTCGCCGAATACGATCAATTTATTGTTCAGGGGTTTGTTTTTTAGTGAGGAAACAATTGCAAGCAGCACGGCGAGATCCACAGCAGGCTCGCTGATCCTGACGCCCCCAACGGCATTGATGAATACGTCCTGGTCAAAGCAGGCTACGCCGGCATGGCGGTGCAGGACGGCCAGCAGCATGGCAAGCCGGTTCTGTTCCAGGCCGACGCACAGGCGCTTGGGATTGGGCGCATGCGCCTCGTCCACCAGTGCCTGCACTTCCACCAGGAGCGGCCTGCTCCCTTCCTGCGTTACGGTGATGCAGGAACCTGCAACCTGTTCTGCATGATGCGACAGGAATAACGCTGAAGGATTGCTGACCTCGCGCAGCCCCTTCTCGGTCATGGCGAACACGCCCAGTTCGTTCACGGCGCCAAAACGGTTTTTGAAGGCGCGCACCAGCCGGAAGCTGGAGTTCTGGCCCCCTTCGAAATACAGTACGGTATCGACTATATGCTCCAGGACGCGTGGTCCGGCGAGAGATCCCTCCTTGGTCACGTGCCCGACCAAAATCATGGTCACACCGGTCTGCTTGGCGAAACGCGTCAGCTGGGCGGAGCATTCCCGGACTTGCGCCACGGAACCAGGCGCAGATTGCAAGGCCTCGGAGTACAAGGTCTGTATCGAGTCGATAACAGCCACTTCGGGCTTGTGCTGCTGCAGGATAGCCAAGATCTTTTCGAGGCTGATTTCCGCCAGCAGCTCGACCGGACCGGCGTCAAGGCCCAATCGTTTGGCACGCATGGCGATCTGCTGTGCGGACTCTTCACCTGAGACATAGACGGCCTTGCGCATACCGCCGATATGACACAAGGTCTGCAATAGCAAGGTGGACTTGCCGATGCCGGGATCTCCCCCGATCAACACCACGCCGCCCGGCACCAGCCCCCCACCCAGAACCCGATCGAATTCGTGGATGCCCGTTGGGTGGCGCGGCACATCCGCAGCCTCGACATCGGCCAACTTCTGCAAACCGCTGGATTGCGCAAGCGCGGCATAACGGTTCTGGCTGGGGGCAGCTTCCACCACGCTTTCGACCAATGTATTCCATGCCATGCACGAGGGACATTGCCCTTGCCACTTCGGGGTTTGTCCGCCGCACTCGGTACAGCTATACGCCGTTTTTGCCTTCGCCATCAGCCTGTCACCTTGAACACCACGCGCGGCGCCACCGCGCACAACAACTCGTACCCTACCGTACCCGCGGCTTCGGCAACGGCATCCACAGGCACAACCTCGCCCCAGAGTTCCACCTGGCTGCCGACATCGGCATCGGGCAACTGGCTGATGTCGGCAAACAGCATGTCCATGGAGACGCGTCCCAGGGTTTGGGTGCGATGCCCGTCGATGGCGATAGGCGTACCGTTGGGCGCATGGCGCGGATAGCCGTCCGCATATCCGCAGGCGACAATCGCGACCCTGGTTGCCTGCGTAGCGGTGAAACGCGCACCGTATCCGAGGATATCCCCGGCCTCCAGCGTTTGCACTGCGATCACTTCGCTAGTGAAACGCATAGCGGGCCGCAGCCCGAAACTGGCCGCACTGACGCCTGAAACCGGGGATGCGCCATACAATATGATGCCGGGTCTCACCCAATCGCGATGAGCCTCCGGGAAACGCAAGATTGCGGCAGAATTGGCCAGGCTGACGGGATGGTGCCAGCCTGCCGTCACAGCATCGAACTCCTTGAGCTGGTCGGCAATGCCCCGCTCTTCATCCGCTGTGGCGAAATGCGTCATCAAGCTGACGTCTGCTACCACAGGACAAGCCTCCAGCCGCTGCAACGCTTGTTTGTAGGCCTGAGACTTGAATCCCAGTCGATTCATGCCGCTGTTCATTTTGAGGAATACCGAGATAGGCTTGACGGAGGCAGCTGCCATTGCCTCGAACATGGCGAGCTGCTGTGCGTTGTGCACGACAACACTGATGCCGTGCTGGGCGGCGGCGCCCAGCTCATCCATGCTGAATATTCCTTCCAGCAGTAGCAGGCGTTGGCGATAGCCCGCCTCTCGCAATGCCAGGGCCTCTTCCAGGCGCAATACGCCAAAACCGTCGGCCTCCGCCAGCCCCGGCGCAACCCGCAGCAGGCCGTGTCCGTAGGCATCCGCCTTGACCACCGCCAGCACCCTGGAGCCCGGCGCACGCTGGCGTACGAGATTCAGGTTATGGCGCAGCGCGCCCAGGTCAATCGTCGCTGTGGTCGCACGCATGCCTACTCGCCATAATTATCTTGATACTGCCCCACGAAATTCTCGAAGCGGGTGTTTTCGCCAAGGAAGGTCAGACGCACGCGGCCGATCGGACCGTTACGCTGCTTGGCGATGATGATCTCGGCGGTGCCCTTGTCCGGGCTATCCGGGTTGTAGACCTGATCGCGATAGATGAACAGGATCAAGTCGGCATCCTGCTCGATCGCGCCAGACTCGCGCAAGTCCGACATGACCGGTCGCTTGTCTGGCCGCTGCTCCACACTGCGGTTGAGCTGGGATAACGCGATCAGGGGCACGTCCAGTTCTTTCGCCAGGGCTTTGAGCGAGCGCGAGATTTCGGAAATTTCCGTGGCGCGGTTCTCGCTCCTGCCGCCGCCGGATGAGGCACCTGTCATCAGCTGCAGATAGTCGATCACGATCAGGCCAAGCTTGCCGACCTGCCGATGCAGGCGTCGCGCTCGCGCGCGCACTTCGAATGAACTCAGGCCAGCGCCCTCATCGATGTAGATGGGCGCTTCGTTGAGCTTGCCCAGCGCCGTCGTCAGGCGCACCCAGTCTTCATCCTCCAGGTTACCGTTGCGCATGCGATGCTGATCAAGCTTGCCAACGGAGCCGATCATCCGGGTCACCAACTGTGTCGCCCCCATTTCCATGGAAAAGACAGCGACGGGCAATCCAGTGTCCAGGGCGACATTCTCGGCGATATTGAGCGAGAACGAGGTCTTGCCCATGGAAGGACGGCCTGCGACGATAATCAAGTCTCCGGGCTGCATGCCAGAAGTCATCGCATCCAGGTCAGTAAACCCAGTCGGTATACCGGTGACATCGGTATGATTGTCGCGTTGATAAAGATAGTCGATACGGTCGGCCACCTGCGGTAACAGGGTCTTCATATCGAGAAAGCCCTGGGTCGAGCGCTTGCCACCTTCCGCGATCTGGAAAATCTTGGCTTCTGCTTCATCCAGCAGCTGCTGGGCATCTCGGCCCAACGGATTATAGGCACTCTCCGCAATGCTGGAACCCACCTCGACCAGTTTGCGCATCACAGAGCGCTCACGCACAATTTCCGCATAGCGGCGGATGTTGGCTGCAGTCGGGGTATTCTGGGCCAATGCAGCGAGGTATGCGAGCCCGCCGACACTGGACAGCTCAGCCGAATTCTCCAGCGACTCGGCCACGGTCACGATATCGGCGGGCTTGCTGCGCTCGAACAGGCGGCTGATGTGCTGGAAGATCAGTTTGTGATCATGCCGGTAGAAATCGTCGGCGCCGAGGATATCGGCAATGCGGTCCATCGCCTCATTTTCAAGCAGCAGGCCGCCCAATACTGATTGCTCTGCCTCTACGGAATGCGGGGGAAGTTTCAGGGATTCTAGTGTGTCGTCAGCCATGGCGCATTATAACAATTAGGCTTGCGGGTTGGTTGCCCGTTCTCGGCAATATGCGCTGGAATCTTCAAAACAAAAGGGCTGCCGATGGCAGCCCTTTCGATGGCTTGAAAGCCGGATGCAGTATTACTCGCCGAGCACGGAAACAGTGATCTCGACAACAACATCGTGGTGCAGCGCAATGTGAACCTGGTAGTCGCCAATCGCCTTGAGCGGACCTTCTGGCAAGCGCACTTCGGATTTAGAAACTTCGAAGCCCTGAGCAGTCAGCGCTTCAGCGATATCGCCATTGGTCACAGACCCGAACAAGCGGCCGTCGACGCCAGCCTTCTGAGTCACTTGCAGCATGAAGCCAGCCAGCTTCTCGCCACGCTTTTGCGCGGCAGCCAGCTGCTCGGCCTGCTGTTTTTCCAGTTCGGCGCGGCGTGCCTCGAACTCTGCCTTGTTGGCTTCTGTCGCACGTTTTGCCTTGCCTTGAGGTATCAGGAAGTTGCGGCCATAGCCGTCCTTTACCTTGACGATGTCGCCGAGATTGCCCAGGTTAACTACTTTTTCCAACAAAATAACTTGCATGGCGTCACCTCTTAGTGCTTGTCAGTGTATGGCAGGAGGGCAAGGAAGCGGGCGCGCTTCACTGCAGTCGTCAGCTGACGCTGATACTTGGCCTTGGTGCCAGTAATACGGGCTGGGATGATCTTGCCGTTTTCGTTGATGAAGTCCTTCAGCAGATCAACATCCTTGTAATCCACTTGCTTGATGCCCTCTGCCGAGAAGCGGCAGTAGCGGCGGCGTTTGAACATGTCACGTGCCATGATGAAAACCTTTCAGATAATTCTTTCCAATGTTTGTATATGCAATACCAGCTGCGAACTCTTGAGGCTGCGCTTTGCGAGAAACCCGGTCACTTTCACACTCGACCCCTCGCTGATGTTTTGCGCTTCCAGTGCCAGTGGCCCCATCGCCATGCTTGACACGTCGCATTCAACCTTGCGCTTCATTCCCGCCTCGACCTGTTCAGACACATGCTTCAGGACGAAGCTCGATACTGGTATTCCTGCCGGGGTGTAGCGCAGTTCCGCCAATTGCGTGAACTCGCCGTCCAACTCCAGCCTGTTCAAGCTCACTATTTAAGCGGTGGCCTGCTCTGTTGCGGGCGCAGGTGCAGGTGCAGCAGCCTCGTCCTTGGCCAGCAATGACTTGGACTTCTCTTCCTTCATCATTGGGGATGGCGCAGTCACAGCTTCGTCGGTATTCAGGGTCAGGTGACGCAATACTGCATCGTTGAACTTGAATGCATGCTCTAGTTCGTTCAATACTTCCTGGCTGACTTCGATATTCATCAGCACGTAATGTGCCTTGTGGATTTTCTGGATTGGGTAAGCCAGCTGGCGGCGGCCCCAGTCTTCCAGGCGATGGATGGTACCGCCATTCGAAGTCACGAGCGTACGGTAACGCTCGATCATGGCAGGTACTTGCTCGCTCTGGTCCGGATGGACAATGAAAACGATCTCATAATGTCGCATAGAATCTCCTTTTGGATTGATAGCCTCCCGCATGCGCAACGGTGAGGCAAGGTGGAAAACCGGCGACTATAGCCTAAAAACGTCAATGAATCAATCACAACCTACACCGCCTCGGGCATCCTGAGGAAAGTGCTGAATACTAAAATTGTCTATTTACTCAGAATTGAATAGAATCGTCAGGATTGAACTTGGTCATACATATACGTCAAGCTGCATCGGATGAGATGCCAGCTCAACACCAAGCCTCGCAAACAGACAGATGGCCAAACCACTTTAAAGACTACCAATAACCACATAACCCGCAATGACAAATCCAACAAACTGTCCGATCTGGCATGATCTCAGTGCCCATTATCAAGAAGTCCTCCCCCTGCAGATGCGGGACATGTTTACCAAGGATGGGCGCAGATTCGAAAAGTTCTCCCTGGAAGCGGAAGGCCTGTTGCTGGACTACTCCAAGCACCGCATCACGGATGAAACCCTGCCGCTACTGTTCAAGCTCGCGCGCGACTCCAAGGTCGAGGAATGGCGTGACCGCATGTTCGCGGGCGAGAAGATCAACTTTACGGAAAACCGTGCTGTACTACATACCGCCTTGCGCAACCGTAGCAATACGCCCGTATATGTGGATGGCAAGGATGTCATGCCCGACGTCAACCGCGTACTGGCCCAGATGCGTAAATTCAGCACCAGCATCCGCTCTGGGGAATGGAAAGGCTACTCAGGCAAGCGCATTACCGATGTCGTCAACATCGGCATCGGCGGCTCGGACCTCGGCCCAGTCATGGTGTGCGGGGCGCTCAAGCCTTATGCCCAGGCTGGGCTGAACGCGCATTTCGTGTCCAATATCGACGGCACCCACCTCGCCCAGACCTTGGAACGCTGCGATCCGGAAACCACTTTGTTCATCGTCGCTTCCAAGACTTTCACCACCCAGGAGACCATGACCAATGCGCGCTCTGCCCGCAGCTGGTTCCTGCAGGCAGCCAAGGATGAGGCGCACGTTGCAAAACACTTCGTCGCGATTTCCACCAATGCGGACGAAGTCGGCAAGTTCGGCATCGATGCCGCCAATATGTTCGAATTCTGGGATTGGGTAGGCGGGCGCTATTCCCTATGGTCCGCAATCGGCCTCTCGATTGCCATCTACATCGGCATGGATCATTTCGAGGAGTTGCTGCAAGGCGGCTACGAAATCGACCGGCATTTCAAGAATGCGCCGCTGGAGCAGAACATTCCCGTGATCATGGCGCTGCTGGGCATCTGGTACAACAATTTCTTCGGTGCAGACAGCCTCGCCATCCTGCCTTACGACCAGGGGCTTGCCCGCTTCCCTGCCTACCTGCAGCAAGCCGATATGGAAAGTAACGGCAAGTTTGTCGCCCGAGACGGCCGCATTGTGCAATGCACCACCGGCCCCATCATCTGGGGCGAGGCTGGCACCAACGGCCAGCATGCGTTCTACCAACTGATCCACCAGGGCAACCGTCTGATCCCCTGCGATTTCATGATGCCACTGCAGAGCCACTACAGCATGGGCAAAAATGGCAATGAACACCACCTCATCCTGCTGGCCAATTGCTTCGCGCAAACCAGCGCGCTCATGCAGGGCAAGACACTGGATGAAGCCAAGGCCGAACTGGTTGCGCAAGGATTGACTGGTGAAGCGCTGGAAACCCTGCTGCCGCACAAAGTCTTTGAGGGAAACCGCCCAAGCACCACCATCCTGTTCGACAAGCTGACGCCAAAGACCCTGGGCAAGCTGATCGCGATCTACGAACACAAGATATTCGTGCAAGGCATCATCTGGAACATCAACTCCTTTGACCAATGGGGCGTAGAATACGGCAAGCAAATTGCCAAGAAAATCCTGCCTCAGCTGAGCGAAGATCAGGCATCGACTGAGTACGACAGCTCGACCAATGGCCTGATGAATTACTTCAAATCGCGGACACAATCCTCGGGCACCTAAACAAGCCCACCGTCCAAGACAATAGAAATTAAGAAAGCCACGAAATATCGTGGCTTTCTTATTGATTGAGCACCGCTACGCGTGCAGTTATTCCAAACCGAACTTCCTGCCAAGCACACTCGCACTCACGCTTGCCCCTAGGCGCTTGGCAAACCGGTCAGCCAACCCCTCCTTGGCAGTGAAGTCAACTAGGTTTTCTTGCTTGATCACTTCCCTCGCTACATAGTCAGAACTACCAAAGCCGTCGGCTAACCCCATGGCCACACTGCTTTCACCACTCCAGAACAAGCCGCTGAATGTTTCAGGCGTTTCCTTGAGACGCTTCCCGCGGCCTTCCCGCACTACGGCAATAAACTGGGCATGGATCTGGTCCAGCATCTGCTGAGCGAATTCCCTGTGCTTTGGACTGACAGGCGAAAATGGATCCAGCATCCCCTTATTCTCCCCTGCCGTCATCAGTCGCCGCTCTACGCCAACCTTGTCCATGGCACCCGTAAAACCGAACCCATCCATCAATACACCGATCGAGCCGACGATGCTGGCCTTGTCGACGAAAATCTTGTCCGCTGCCACTGCGATGTAATAGCCGCCAGATGCACATACATCCTGCACCACGGCATATATCGGGATATTAGGGTGCAGCTTGCGTTGGCGTTTGATCTCATCATTAATGATGCCGGCCTGGACCGGGCTGCCGCCAGGGCTGTTGATGCGCAGAATGATGCCCTTGGTTCCCTTACTTTCATATGCGGACTTCAGGCTTGCAATCACACTATCCGCATTCACCACATCATCGCTACCGATCACACCATCGATATCAATCAATGCCGTATGCTCCATCGAGGCAGATCGACCTTCATTCCACCCTGTGATGTAGAACAGGATAATGAACAGGTAAAGGAACCCAAGTGACTTGAAGAAAATACCCCATTGGCGCGAACGCCGTTGCTCCTTGACCGTAGCCAAGGCAAGCTGATGCAGTGTTTCACGCTCCCAGTTGGAGCCGTTAGGATAGTTGTCAGACATTCATTAAGCTTTCCAGGTTGATCAATATGTTGTGTTGTTGCTTTTCGACATGAACAGGCGCAAGCGCTATCCATGGCATGGCCTCGCTACACAAATTCCCTATGTCCGGCCGAAAACATGCGCAGCATGGTCAGCGCAGATCAGGTACTGCGCACTGACATCAGAAAACTGGTCATGGTTCCAGTTCGGCGCCAATGGGATATGCGCACGCTGGTTAGCATGGACATGGGCCTTTAGCGTTTAATCCAGGGACATGGGGCAGCCAAGTTCCGGCAGCTTGAAGTATGCCGCAGCCGCCATCTTCCAGATCAGCGCTCAGGCCAATCAGGCATTTTCCTGCAGCCACTGGCTGAGTGTAGCAAAATCATCGAAATGCGCCAGTGGAGAATGTGGGAGCAGACGTTCCAATGGATGGGCGCCATAGGTCACCCCCAGGCTGGATACCTTGGCATTTTGTGCCATCTGCAAATCGAAGCTGGTATCCCCGATCATCAATGTGCGTTCTGGCTCGACGCCAAACTCGCCCATGAGCTCGAGCAGCATCTGCGGATGTGGCTTGGAAGGACACTCGTCGACACAACGCGTGGCATGGATGAACTCTCCCAGGCCGCTATGGGCCAACGCATGATTCAATCCGCGACGCCCCTTGCCGGTGGCCACCCCTAGCATATAACCCTGCTCATTGAGCCTGCGCACAGTGTCGTACGCATGGTCGAACAACACGACGTCATCCTGGTGTGCGTTGTAATACATATTGTAGCGGGCTGCCATCTGCTGGATCTGCTCCTGCGTCATCACACCGAACAACTGCTCGATCGCCTCGCGCAGCCCCAAACCGATAATGCTGCTTGCCGCTTCCTGCCCAGGATCTTTCAGGCCGGTTTCCACGGCAGCCCTGCGAATGCTATCGACGATGATCTGTGTAGAGTCGGCCAGCGTGCCATCCCAGTCGAACACAATGAGGTCAAACCGCTTAGCCATGCTTGGACTCCACGCTCAGCATTTCAATAAATTTATTAAGCTCATCAGGTAAAGGTGCGATCAATTTCAATTTTTCTCCACTCACGGGATGTCGTAAATTCGTTTCCGCAGAATGCAGGAACATGCGTTTCAAACCACGCTTCTGCAAGGATTTGTTCAGGGCAAAGTCACCATACTTATCATCACCGGCAATCGGGAAACCCAGGTGCGACAATTGCACGCGCAATTGGTGGGTACGACCGGTGACAAGTTGGGCTTCCAACAAGGTGAACTCCCCCAAGGGCTTGCGCAGGTAGAAGATAGTGTCGGAATTCTGGCCGCCATCCTGCACGGCCACCCTGCGCTCCCCACTTGGCAGTACGAATTTATGCAGAGGCAACTTGACCCGGCGCTTCTGGTCGGTCCATTTGCCATGCACCAGCACCAGGTAGCGCTTGTCGGTCTGGTTGTTTCGGATGGCGTCATGCAGATTGACCAGCGCCACGCGTTTCTTGGCGAGCAGCAGCACGCCGGAGGTTTCGCGGTCCAGGCGGTGCACCAACTCGAGGAACTTGGCATGCGGACGTTCCAGGCGCAGTTGCTCGATCACCCCGCGGCTAATGCCGCTGCCGCCGTGCACGGCGAACCCAGCCGGCTTGTCGATGACCAGCAATGCCTCGTCCTCGAAAATAATGGCGCCCTCAAACCTGGAAGCCTGCGGCCTTGCGACCGATTCGGCTTGCGGCTGCGCCATACGCACCGGCGGCACGCGCACCTGGTCACCCAGATTGAGCTTACAGCTTGAATCCACGCGCTTACTGTTGACGCGAACTTCTCCGCTACGCAGAATGCGATAAATATGACTTTTAGGAACACCCTTGAGTATCTTTGCCAGAAAATTATCAACACGCTGGCCTTCACTAGCTTCATCAATGGTGAGCAGGTTGACGACGGCAGGGTTATATTGATTTCTTGTTTTGCTTAAATGAATCATCTCACCTATACTACGACCATCTTGAGGTCAATGCGCTAAGCGCTTCTTCAAGAATGACAACTGGAACAAAAAAATACCTTGGTTAACTCGCTCGCCAATCAACATCAAGTAGCGATTTGCAACAACTAAATAGATGCGCTCTAGCCGCCGCAGACCGATACAGCTCATGTGGCGCAACAGCCCAGGATATACTGAATAGATAGCATATTAGCCGATAATGACGGCTAATCCGAGACAGAAATAGACGTACCGGGGTTTAGACCCAATAGTTTACGAAAGCTTTCGTTAACAAATTCAAGCTGATACTGTGGCACAACAGTATTAGAAAATCTTTTTCCGGGTGGCCCAAGACGACACCTCAAAACTGCACTAAAAACGCATATAAGGAAAAAGCAGCCTGAAGGCAAAGAACTGCCTAGCTGAAAAATTGAGAAACTATTGCTTCGCGTTACCTCTTGCGGACTTTGATCTGCTCGTATCGTGTTGTTATCGCCTGCCTCATTGAGCAGGCGCATACATGGAAGTTTCAGTCATACCGCTGCTGCCCCAGAAGCCATGCACGGCCTGCTGCCCGCTTGAAGAGCGCGGGAGTACACAATGAAACGCATGCTATTTAATGCGACGCAATCAGAAGAACTACGCGTCGCAATCGTCGACGGACAGAAACTCATCGATCTTGATATCGAGTCCGCAGGCAAAGAACAACGCAAGAGCAACATCTACAAGGGTGTCATCACCCGTATAGAACCTTCTCTCGAAGCCGCTTTTGTCAATTACGGTACCGACCGCCATGGCTTTCTTCCCTTCAAGGAAATCGCCCGCAGTTACTTCCTGAACGATAGCGATGCAGGCCGCAGCCCACGCATCCAGGATGTGCTGAAGGAAGGCCAGGAGCTGATCGTGCAGGTAGACAAGGACGAGCGCGGCAACAAGGGAGCTGCGCTCACCACTTTTGTCTCGCTTGCTGGACGCTACCTGGTGCTGATGCCGAACAACCCTCGGGGTGGCGGTGTTTCCCGCCGTATCGAAGGTGAAGAGCGCAACGAGTTACGCGACACCATGGCGCAGCTGCAAGTCCCCAGCGGCATGAGCATCATTGCCCGTACCGCAGGGATTGGTCGCAGTGTGGAAGAACTGCAATGGGACCTCAACTATCTGCTGCAACTATGGACTGCCGTTGAAAGCGCCTCCACCATCCAGAGCGGCCCATTCCTGATCTACCAGGAAGGCAGCCTGGTCATTCGCGCGATCCGTGACTATTTCCAGCCGGATATCGGCGAGATTCTCATCGACACGCCCGACATCTATGAGCAAGCCGTGCAGTTCATGAACCACGTGATGCCGAACAATGTATCGCGCGTCAAGCTCTACCGTGATGAAATCCCGCTGTTTTCCCGCTTCCAGATCGAGCACCAGATCGAGTCCGCCTTTGCGCGCGAAGTGCGCTTGCCTTCCGGCGGCGCGATCGTCATTGACCATACCGAGGCCCTGGTATCCGTAGACGTCAACTCTGGCCGCTCCACCAAGGGCAGCGACATCGAGCAGACTGCATTCAACACCAACCTTGAAGCTGCGGACGAAGTCGCACGCCAACTGCGCCTGCGCGACTTGGGCGGCCTTGTCGTCATCGACTTTATCGACATGGAAAACCAGCGCAACCAGCGCGAAGTCGAAAACCGTCTACGTGAAGCGCTTCACCATGACCGCGCTCGTGTGCAGACCGGCAAGATCTCGCGCTTCGGCCTGCTTGAGCTTTCGCGCCAGCGCCTACGCCCCAGCCTCGGCGAAAGCAACCATATCCCTTGTCCGCGTTGCCATGGCACAGGCCATATTCGTGGCATAGAGTCGACCGCTTTGCATATCCTGCGTATCACGCAGGAAGAAGCCATGAAAGAGAACAGCGCCATCATTCAAGTGCAGCTTCCTGTCGAAGCAGCCACTTTCCTGCTCAACGAAAAGCGTTCGGAAATCCATAAGATCGAGCAGCGCATGGGCGTACAGGTAGTGCTGATTCCCAACATCCACATGGAGACTCCCAACTACAACATCCTGCGCATTCGCCATGATGATGTGGAAGAAACAGGCCGGGCCAGCTATGAAATGGTTGAGCTGCCGTCCGAGACTCTCGAGACGGCACTCGCCCAGGAACCAAAGCCTGCAAAAGCCGAAGCCGCCGTCAAGGGGATTACCCCAGCTTCTCCCGCACCCGCCGCAGCCAGGGAAAAAGAAAAACCCAGCAGCACATCCCTGCTCCATCGCTTCAAGTCTTGGCTAGCCAGCGTCGCTGCGCCCAAACCCGAAGTCAAGCCACAGGAAGAAACCCAGCAGCGCGACAGCAACCGGAACCCACGCCGCAACAACAGGCGTAACGAGCGTAGCGCCAGCGAACGAACCGGCAACGATCGACAGATGCAAAACGAGCAGCGTCAAGAGCAGCGCAAGGAACAACGGAGTCAACAGGAGCGCCGCCCGCAACAGGCAGAACAGCGCGCCGCTCAAGGCCGTCAAGAAAGAGCCGAGCGTCCGGAGCGCAACGAGCGCCAGCCCAAGGTGCAACAGCCGCAGCCCACCCCATCGCTGCAGTCTGAAACTCCTATAGAGGCCAACAGCGAACAACGTGGCAACCGCCGCGGACGCAACGGCCGCCGCGAGCGCCAGCCCCGCAGCGACAATGCAAACCGCGAAAACCGCCAGCAAGCAGCGGAAGAATTGCATGCCGCAGCCGCAGCACCTATTGCATCCGTTGAGGCAGCTGAGCGACCAGTGGAGGCCAAGACAGCCCCCACCACCCCGGAAGCAGCGCCCATCACCCAGGTGAAGGAAAACACCGAGACGGTCCATACTGCAACTGAAGCTGCGCCCCAAAAGGAAGCGCCTGCGCCCGCCATCAGGAAAGATGTGGTCGTGACTGAAGAAAGCCTGCCTGCCATTGATGCAACGGCAGTTAAGGAAACTCGGACCAAGGAAGAAAAATCAGCTCACTTGAGCGAGCCTTTAGCCGAGAGTCCTGCTGATACCAAGCAGGAAAAACCTCTTGAGGCGTTGGCGGATGAAGCGCCTACTGAAGCTGCGAAGCCTGAAAAGAAGCCCCGTGCACCTCGCCGCCGCAAGGTTGAAGCAGAGAAGCCGGCCGACTTGATGGATTCTGGCTTGCAACTGGTAGAAACCAAGGCCGAAGCCATTCAAGCAGTCATCGCTGTTGAGGAAGCGCCTGCGCCTCGCGCCCCTCGCAAACCTGCAGCCTGGCAACAAAAAGCGGCCAAGGAAGCCGCAGTCAGCGAAGAGCTGGTGATGGTGGAAACTCAGAAATAAGCTCAAGCAGCATTAAAAAAAAGCCCTGACTTATCAGGGCTTTTTCTTTTGAGGAACATACACTTTATTCCGAGGAACCCCAGCTTATGCCTTCAACATACGTAGGGGTTTGCCGCACGGTTCAATCCGCCAACTCATCCGTCACTTCCGCACCATAGAAATTATTCTTGAGCTTTCTCAGCTGATCGCGATACTCGGCAGCCTTTTCAAACTCCAGATTTTTTGCGCTCTCGTGCATGGCTTTCTCCAGACGCTTCATTTCCTTGACCAACTGCTTTTCGGTCATCTGGGCATAACTGGCCCGCTCTTCGGCCACCTTGCGGTCCCGCTGATGGTCTTCTTTACTGTAGACACCTTCAATGATGTCTTTGATACGCTTGTTGACGCCTTTAGGCGTAATGCCGTGCTCGGCGTTGAAAGCCATCTGCTTGGCACGACGGCGCTGGGTTTCGTCCATTGCCAGCTTCATGGATCGCGTCACCTTGTTGGCATAAAAGATGACCTTGCCATTGAGGTTGCGGGCCGCGCGCCCGGCAGTCTGGATCAATGACCGCTCTGAGCGCAGAAAGCCCTCTTTGTCAGCATCAAGCACTGCCACCAGCGATACTTCGGGAATATCCAGACCTTCGCGCAACAGGTTGATGCCCACCAGCACGTCAAACTCGCCCAGGCGCAGGTCGCGGATGATTTCCACGCGCTCTACTGTATCGATGTCGGAGTGCAGGTATCTTACCCGCACGCCATGTTCTGACAGGTAGTCCGTGAGATCTTCCGCCATACGTTTAGTAAGCGTCGTGGCCAATACGCGCTCGCCTGCTTCGACCCTGAGCTTGATTTCAGACAGCAAATCATCCACTTGTGTATCCGCAGGCTTGACGATGATTTCTGGATCGATCAGTCCTGTAGGCCGCACCACCTGTTCAACGATGCGCTGCTGGTGCGTGGCTTCATACTCTGCCGGTGTCGCACTCACGAAAATGCATTGCGGAATGATGCGCTCGAACTCTTCGAACTTGAGCGGCCGATTATCCATGGCCGACGGCAGGCGAAAGCCATAATCGACCAGGTTTTCCTTGCGCGCACGGTCACCTTTGTACATCCCACCAATCTGCGGCACAGTGACATGGCTCTCATCGATGATCATGAGCGCATTCTTGGGCAGGTAGTCGATCAATGTCGGCGGTGCATCGCCGGGCTGCCTGCCTGTCAAGTGCCGGCTGTAGTTCTCGATCCCCTTGCAGAAGCCGATTTCGTTGAGCATCTCCAAGTCGAAGCGCGTACGCTGTTCAATGCGTTGCGCCTCTACCAGCTTACCGGTCTTGATGTAGAAATCCACCCTCTCCCGCAACTCCTGCTTGATGGTTTCCATCGCGCGGATCGTGGCCTCGCGTGCCGTCACATAATGGCTCGACGGAAAGATGCGGAAATTGTGGATCTTGTTGAAAATCTGCCCGGTCAATGGATCGAACAAGGTAATGTTCTCAATCTCGTCGTCGAACAGGCTGATGCGCACTGCGGTTTCACTGTTTTCCGAAGGAAACACATCGAGCACATCGCCGCGGACACGGAATGTACCACGGGAAAAATCAAAGTCGTTGCGCTCATACTGCATGGCGATCAACTTGTTGACGATATCGCGCTGACTGATTTTCATGCCCAGATGGATATGCAGCACCATGCCATGATATTCACCAGGATCACCAATACCGTAAATCGCTGATACCGTGGCAACAATAATACTGTCTTCCCGCTCTAGCAAAGCCTTGGTGGCAGACAGCCGCATCTGCTCGATATGGTCGTTGATGCTGGAGTCCTTCTCGATGAACAAGTCACGCGAAGGCACATAGGCTTCCGGCTGGTAATAGTCATAGTATGAGACGAAGTACTCCACGGCATTCTGCGGAAAGAATTCCTTGAATTCCGAATACAGCTGAGCGGCCAATGTCTTGTTCGGCGCCATCACAATCGCAGGACGACCCGTGCGGGCAATGACATTCGCCATGGTATACGTCTTGCCGGAGCCCGTCACACCGAGCAATGTCTGGAACTTCAGTCCTTCGTTCACCCCAGCCGTCAACGCTTCGATTGCCGCCGGCTGGTCGCCTGCTGGAGGGAAAGGCTGGAAAAGCTTGTATTTGCTGTTGGGAAAAGTGACAATCACATCAATCACCAATGAGAATGAACTGAGATTCTAACAGGCCAACGGATTCTGCGCGCCTGTTGCCACAGATTCTTGTAAACCAGCCTGAAGCCTGGTGCCATCACACCCCAAAGAGCAGGACCAGAGCATTCAAGCGAACGGGTGATGCCACATCGATGGCACTCCATGATCGCGACCCCATGCTCGCCATATAACAAATTAGCGTGCATCCCGTCAAAATATCGTTAGGTTCCGTATTCCGCATTGCGGATAATATGAGTAAAATTAACGTTCTGCCATCGTCTTCATTATTTCTCTATAGGATTTCAGATCTTGGAACTCTCGCAGCGCGTTCAATCCATCAAAGAATCACCCACCCTGGCTGTTACTGCTCGAGCCGCAAAACTTAAGGCGGAGGGCCGCGACATCATCGGCCTGGGCGCAGGCGAACCGGATTTCGATACGCCACAACACATTAAGGACGCAGCTAAGCAAGCGATTGACCAAGGATTCACTAAATACACCCCCGTCGCTGGTATTCCTGGCCTGAAGAAAGCCATCGTGGCCAAGTTCAAGAAGGAGAACGGCTTCGATTACACGGAGAAGGAAGTCATCGTCGGCGTGGGCGGCAAGCAATGTATCTTTAACCTCGCGCTCGCCGTACTGAACCCGGGTGATGAAGTGATCGTACCTGCGCCCTACTGGGTGTCCTATGCCGATATCGCCCTGGTTGCGGGGGCTAAGCCTGTCATCATCGAATGTGGTATCGAGCAAGGTTTCAAACTCACAGCCGCGCAGCTCGAAGCCGCCATCACGCCGCAAACCAAGCTGTTCATGATCAACTCGCCCTCGAACCCGACCGGCGCGGTATACAGCCTTGAAGAGCTCAAGGCCCTGGGCGCGGTATTGAAGAAGCACCCACACATTCTGGTGGCTACCGACGATATGTATGAACACGTCAATCTCACCGGCGACAAGTTCTACAACATCCTCAATGCCGCGCCTGAACTCAAGGAGCGCTGCATCGTACTCAATGGCGTTTCCAAGGCCTACTCCATGACCGGCTGGCGCATCGGCTATGCCGCAGGCCCGGCCAAGATCATCAAGGCCATGGAAATCCTGCAGTCGCAATCCACCTCCAACCCGACCTCGATTTCCCAGGTGGCGGCCCAGGCGGCATTGGAAGGCCCGCAGGAGTGCATCACGCCGATGCTGGATGCTTTCCGCGAACGGCACGAGTTCGTCGTCAAGCGCTTCAATGAGATCAAGGGCCTGAAGTGTATCAAGGCGGGCGGCGCATTCTATGCCTTCCCCGATGCACGCGAAGCCATCCACAACCTGTTTGCCGCAGGCAAGATCAAGCAAGCCACCGACATGGCCCTATCCGAATACCTGCTCGAACAAGAAGGTGTTGCTGTGGTGCCAGGCTCCGCATTCGGTGCCGAGGGCTACTTCCGCATTTCCTTCGCCACCTCGATGGACAACCTCAAGAAGGCGCTGGAGCGTATCGAGCGCGCTCTGGCGAATTAATCGAACCTTAACCCGACCGCTCTTGATTCAAATAAAAAGCCTGCCGATGCAGGCTTTTTATTTGACCAGCCCACGGTCATTAGTACTATTGGGTAAACCCATTTCATCAAAACATCAACTCAGTGTAAAGTATCCAACTCTCAAGACAACCAAGATGATTTCGCCACCTTCCCGATGAAGCTTAACCTCTGGCTGCTCATGATCATGTTGCTTGGTAGGCGCGAACGCTCCTTCAACATCATCGCCACGACATCGCACTACGGCGTGCAAAAAATCCTGGCGGTGGATGGCAGCAATGTATATGGCCAGTCTCTCAATCCCGAGGGCGCACTTTCCCGCAATGTGATTGCCAGCCCGGTAGAGCGCTTCCCTTACCAGAATATTGTGGTCGAATACCGTTATACGGTCGCGGGAAACAACCGCTTCCGCCGCTATACTTCGCTGGGGCGGCTATTGCTGGCGCTTCCCTTCATCCTTACCCCGCTCCATCGATGGGGCGCCAATATCAAGCATTTCCTAGGCAATGTCTTCCTCAACCGCAGGCCGACGGAAACTCGTGAACGCTACGACCTGCTCAAGTACATCGTGGCACACAAAGCGGTCTCCGAAACCCCATTTACACTCAACGAACTCATGGCGGAAATGGTCGGCTACCTATGCTTCACGCAGGAAGACCGCAACTGGCACCTTCAGAAGATGAAATACCAGTTGGCATCCCTAGTGGAAACGCATGATTTGGAAATGACTGCCAAGGGTCAATATAAGGTCACAGGCCTGGCTTGGAAAAGCTTGAGCGATTTCCAGGAAGAAAACCGCAGGCATCGCGACAGCGCGCGCATCCAATGGATCATGGTCCTGCTGACGATGGCAATCGGCTTGTTTGCTCTTTCCAATACCGGCGCCGTACGGCTGCCATTATTAGTGGACCTGCAACATGAAACACGGCAGGCCAAAAATTTTGTGCAATCGCACTGGCAGTCCTTGCTGCAGCCAGACGAACCTCCCCTCGACGAGCACAAAGCCCTGGAAGCTATCATGATGCTGCGGACGGAGCCGCACATTGAACAAATCCACACCCTCCCTAAAGAAGAAAGTCACCTGCCACTACCGGAATCAGCGGATTGAGTCCATCCATCCGCTGTACCCGCTAATTTGCCTGCTTGATACGCTCCACCGCCTCTTGGGCAATTTTTTGGTATTGCGGAATGACCTTCTGGTTGAGCTCATTGGTCAACTTCATCGACTCAGCTGCCAGTTGTGGCATCTTCTGATTGATAGACTTTCCAGCAGGCGAACTGTAGAAGTTGATGGCGGCCTGCAGCTCATCCTGGGTGAATGTACGGCGGTACAAGGGCAGCACCAGCTTGATGATCGCGTCATAAGACAAGTTTTCCTGCTGTATCCTCACCACTTTCTCACTGGCCTCCTCCGCAATCTTTTTTTGCCTGTCGTTCAATTGCTGGTATTGCAGCGACTGCAGCAGGTTGTTGCGCAATGCCGTATCGGCATTGGCCCGCATAGTTTCCAGGGCACCCTTAACGTTGGACACCTCCATGAACTTGAAGATCAGCTCATCGGAAGGCGTAGCGGCATACGCATTACCTAGCATAGCCAGCATAGAGATGGCGAGCGTTTTCTTTAACATTTAAATCTCCTGACTGAATATATATGGTCAACCGTGACAACTTCCATCGCGAAACACAAGATTATCATTTTTTTCATTTGAAAACATTGCAGGGAAAGGAACCACAATGCCTTTTACATTACATGATACGGAATAATCGCAGCACATCCCCAGGTGGGCTGAAAATCTTGTATTCCTGGGAAATCCCGTTCGAAACATTGATCTCTACAGCACCCGGCCGACCCTGGCAAGAACCACGCCCAGTATCCACTTTGAGTACATGCTTGCCGTCGGTGAGGAAGAACGTCACATACTCCCCCGGCATGATGGTGAAAGAGCGAACATTATCGATATACAGCTCGTTCTCACAACCGATTCCGATCTCTTTAGGAGAAGGATCCCGGCGTACAGTGACATAGGCGCCTGTAAAGAATTTAGGATACGATGCATACACCCGATCTGGCGGCACGGGAGTGCTTGCAGTTCTCTGCAGCAAAGCCCCGGCACATGCACCCAATGAGAGCAAGAGCACTGACAATATGATTTTTTTCATGAAAACCGGACGGAGCATTATCTTCAAGAGACTTCCAATGACGGGCAAGGTTCAGGAAACTGCATAAGAGAATCGTGCTGGTCAGTGGTATCAAGGCTGAAGTGCGATCAGCACAATCTGGAGGGTTTAAAGAATTCCCAGCCGATAGCATCTCAAACTTCCGCTCTGCACCTACTACAATCTAGTCAATCTCCATGCACCTATCATTCATCACTTGCAATATGGTTGACAGACGGTGGGGCTATCCTGAATCATCTCACACACCCTGACCGAACATGATGGCCGAATCAAAACACAAGCACGCGCCTTATCCCTTAAACGAGAGAAGAAAGAAAATTGATGAATAAAATCAAATGCATGGTGGGATTGATTGCTGTGGCATTGACTAGCACAAACGTATTGGCCGAACCCAAGATTGACCGTCAAACCGAAACTGCCATGCCTCGTCAAAAAAACATGTATGGGATCGGGATCGGCATGATTCCTGAGGCATCTGGCTCCAAAAGCTTCCGGACACTGGTACTACCGGTCATCAATGCCAATTATGCTGACCGATTCTATATCAATGGCCTACAAGCCGGCGTTTGGCTTTTGGATTCCACAGATAAAAGACTCAGGTTTGGATTGTCAGCAGATGCCAGGTTTGGTTGGGATGCTGATGACAATAGCCGGACCAAAGGCATGCATGATCGCGACTTCTCGGTAGATGTCGGCCCGATCCTCCGCTGGCAAACAGACTACGGAACGATAAACGCGCAATGGGGGTTTGATGCCGGGAATGCAAGCAACGGGCAGAATATTCAGCTACAGTTCATTCGCAGCCTGTATCGATCCAGCCAACTCCGCATCAATGGGCTCGTTGGCATTCAATGGAACAACAAGAAGTTCAATGATTATTATTTTGGCGTAGACAATGATGAAGTCAGGCCCGGGCGCCATGCCTATCAAGCGAGCGCTGGAACTCAATACCAAATAGGGGTCAATGGCATTTACAGTGTAAAAGAAAATCAAGCCTTGTTCTTCGGCCTGATTATCAACCGCTTAGGCAATGAACAAGCGGATAGCCCCATTGTAGAAACGAGAGCGCAGCCACTTGGATTTATTGGTTATTCCATCGGCTTTTAACAGTATTACTTCACCAAGCAGATGCATTATCAATAAACTTACAATAGCGTTAAATTGAACCGTACTGGACTCACCATGGAATGATCTCCCCGCACTCGAGATCAGCAAATGCCCCGGTCAATTTCATTTTGCTCCACATCCATGTCGATGGCTAAATACTGCTGAACACAGCCCCCGTTCTAGGATTGATCATTTTCAGCTACTCAAGCATCGTTATCCGATGATAGAATACGCCCTCGCTCCGTTCGGTGCGATTCAAGCACTTCCTGCCCGGGTGGTGAAATTGGTAGACACAAGAGACTTAAAATCTCTCGCCCCTTGGGCGTGCCGGTTCGATTCCGGCCCCGGGCACCAAGAGAAATCAATCACTTAGGTTTTTCACTTCCTTCTGCACTTCCCCTTCGTGTCAATAAAGAGTCAATTTCGCCAGCGGGTTGAGGGTCTTTGCTTCTTGCAGGTGATCTGGTGCCATGTGTGCGTAGCGCATGGTCATGGTGAGTGTTGAGTGGCCAAGCAGGCGTTGCAATACGAGGATGTTGCCACCGTTCATCATGAAGTGGCTGGCGAAGGTATGGCGCAGCACGTGGGATAGTTGGCCTTGTGGGAGTTGGAGGTTGCTTTTTTCAACGGCGTGCCTGAATTGGTTGTAGGCTGGCTTGAAGAGGTTGCCGCCTAGTGTTTTTGGCTTGAGGTTTGCCAGTTCTGCATAGAGGGCTGCATCAATGGGAATTGAGCGGTTCTTGCCGGATTTTGTGCGGCTCAGGTGGATCATGCCGTCTTTGACCTGGGTGTTTTTGAGGCTTTCTGCTTCGCTCCATCTGGCTCCTGTTGAGAGGCATATTTTGATGATGAGGAGTGCGTCACCATTCAGGCAGGCCTATAGTTGCCTGATCTGGTCTTGGGTGAGGTAGGCAAGTTCTTTTTCTTCGATTTTGAATTGCCGGATTTTGGATAGCGGGTTTTCTTTGTTCCAGTAGCCTAGTCTTTTGAGTTCGTTGAATACGGCCCGCAGGTAGGCATAGTCACGGTTGATGAAATTGGCTGATATGCCCGCCTCAAGACGTCTTGCACGATATGCTGCAAATTGTTCTGCATTGAAGTCATCCACAAAGGGGTTGCCCAGGGCTTTGCAGATGTTCTTCAGTTTTGGGAGTGTATTCTTTGATTTGAGGTGCTGGCCGTGGTGTTCGTGCCAGAGGTCGACCAGGTCGCTGAGTCTGCGTTTGTCTTTTTTGGGTGGTTGCCATGCTGGGGTTTGGATGACTTGAGTTTTGACCCAGGCTTCCCAGGCCAAAGCTTCAGCTTTGGTGGGCAAGGTCTTGCGGAAGCGCTTCGCTCCTCGGCCACCGGGCTGGATATCGACGAGCCAGCCGGAAGGGGTTTTCTTGATGCTCATAGTTGAGGCATTCCCGAGGTTCGCGGGAACCACATGAAGAAATAAGCATCAAGGCCGCTCCTTAAACGGCTTCCTTCCCACTGCGTGGGCCCCTGCCATTTACCGCGCCGCTTCGCGGTTTCTGCCTTGATCCTTATTTCTCCATGTGTTGCTGGTCGGCCATGCCGTTTGGCACGGGCATCTGTGCCAAAACCGGGCACAGCAGCCCATACCAACGGCAGTCCTAAACGCGATGGCCAGGGTGATTTTTTGACAGGTAGTTTAAACAAGGTAAGATAGCCTTATGGAATACAGGTTAAGCGACCATGCGTTGAAGCGGATGGTGAAGCGCGGCGTGAAGGAGGAATGGGTTAGGGAGACGTTGGCCAACCCTGATGCGACGCGCAATGATGCAGATGACATTATGTTGGTTCATGCGGTCAAGGCTATTGCTGATCGGGGATTTAAGCAGTTGCGTGTCATCTATAACGAAACCACTGAGCCAGTGACGGTTGTCACGGTATTTTTTGAATAGGTGATGAATATGAAAATTGAGTTTGATCCGATTGCAGATGCCTTGTATATCGCGCTGAGCGAGAATGATGTGGAGCGTACCGAGGAGATCCGCCCAGGCGTGATCCTGGACTATGATGCCCTGGGCAACATTGTCGGTTTTGAGATGTTGTCGGTCAGTAAGCAGAGCGGGAAGCTGAAACACGCTGCCTGATGAATAAGCCCGGTTAAGCCGGGCTTTTTTATTGCCTAGGTATTGGGGAATGCCGAGGTTCCGCTTCACTACAGTTTTTCCAAACCTCAAATCGCCCAGATGTAGAATGCAGAAGGTCTTGTTGACAAAGGGTGTGTTATGCATGGGATTTTGATTGCTTACTTAGTATTGCTTTCTGTCGTCCTACTATCAGTTTCAATTAGCTATCTGAAAAAAGGCTTCAATAACAAAGAGGTGACGCTGACATCCAAAGACCTTATAAAACGAGGTTTTTTCATCTTTATTTCTATGGAACATGACATGGCCACTATGGCTAGCCTTATTGCATTACAATCGCTGAATCTGCATCACAAGCAGGATGTCGCTTTTCTCATCTGAATTGGTGTTAGCATTGAACAACCTTGGCAGGAAGCTCAAGCCCTGGCGCTGTTTGCTGAGCCAGGACTCATTCAAGACGCCGAGCAGGATCAATTCACCGCTCCTGGTATTCACTACCGTCTTGATTTCACGCTTTAACAGTGTTGGCGACTGATTCACACCTGTTGTCGTGGGCTGGAAGCTGGATATTTGTTGCGTAATGTCCAGCTGTAATGACGCATTGAAAACCTACACATGCTAAAGTCGCTTCAGAAATTGGAGTAAAGCATGACGCAAGAATCTGACATCAAGCGCTGGACAGCCAAACGCAAAGCGGAGCTGATCAAGCAGATCTACCGAGGGCAGACCACAGTGCCCGAGGCAGCGCGCCACTACGACCTCACCCAGCAAGAGATCGAGAAGTGGATGGATGATGCCGAAACTGGGATGGAAAACGCCCTGAAGGCCAATCCAAAGGATATTGCCGAGCAGTATGAAGCCCAGCTGCGCGAGCTCAGGAAAGCCTATGGCGAGGCGATGCTGGAGCTCAAGTTCCGAAAAAAGTTGCAGCGCCATCTCGACTCGACCGACGATTGATCGAGCAAACCATGAGTGAGATGGCGGCCGTTGGCGATGTGGTGACGGTGGTGCAGGCCTGTCGCTGGGCCGGTATCTCCCGCCGCAGTGATTACTATCGGTCTACTAAAACCAAACCCAGCATCAATGAGCATCTGGCTGCGCGGGTCAAACGTATCATCACCGACCTGCCGTATGCCGGCTACCGTACCGTTGCCTGGCTACTGGGCGAGAACAAGAACACTATCCAGCGCCTGTTCCTGCTCAAGGGCTGGCAGGTACGCAAACGTCGCAGCGGAGCCCGATCGCGGGTGCAGGCATTACCTTCGGTGGCCTCGCGTCCGAATGAGCGCTGGGCAACAGACATTGCACGGGTCTGGTGTGGTCCGGTTCATCGCTGGTGTGCCCTGACCATCGTCATGGACTGCCATACCCGCGAAGCATTGGGCTGGCGGTTGAGCCCCAGCGGCAACGCCAAAGCAGCTGAAGCGGCTCTGGAAGAAGCACTCATTAGCCGGTATGGCACGCTGGGTAGGGCTCGGGATCCGATCACTCTGCGTAGTGACAACGGCCTGGTATTTACCTCTCGGCACTACACCCGGACGGTGCACCAGTATGGTTTGAAACAGGAGTTCATTCGGCCCCATACCCCACAGCAGAACGGAATGGTCGAGCGGCTGATCCGAACTGTGAAAGAGCAGTGCATCTGGCTTCATCACTTCCAGTCACTGGATGAAGCCAGACAAACATTGAGGGCGTGGTTCAATTACTACAACGAGCAACGGCCTCATCAGGCACTGGAGATGAAAGCGCCCAGCACGGTTTATCAACAATTAGCGGCTTAAGTGTGCAATTTCCGCTAGGTCATTACAGGCAATTGAATGCGTACCAACAGTCCTTGGCCATGATGAACTGGCGTTTGTAGAGTGACCTGCCCGCCATGATGGCGCACGATTTCGCGGACTATGGATAGGCCCAGGCCGCAGCCTTCAGGGTCCTCATCCAGACGATAGAAGCGGTTGAAAACATTTTCATGCTGATCCTGTGGGATGCCGGGACCGTTGTCTTCCACTTCAATGACGACCTTTTGTTCCTGTTGCTTGCAGCGGATGGTGATGTTGCCGTGCATGGGTGTGTAACGCAAAGCGTTGTCGACCAGGTTGGCGAGCATTTCCTGGATTTGCCATAGACTGCCGCTGACTTTGGCGGGATACAGGTCGAAGCCCAAGTCTATGCTTTTCGCATCGGCACGCAACAGCCATTCCGTCGCCATGGCCTCGATCGCGTTGCTGATGTCCAGTTCGGCAAACTTGTTGACCTCGCCCTCTCCTTCCGCCCGCGCCAATGCCAATAGTTGGTTGGCCAGGCGCACGATGCGCCGAGTGCTGACCAGCATGCGTTCATGAGATTGCATCCTTTCCTCCGGACTTTGCTCGGATGCCAGTTCAAGCTGCATTTGCAACCCTGCCAGCGGTGTACGCAACTGGTGTGCGGCATTGGCCAGGAACTGGTTCTGCAGTTTCAGGGAGCGATCAAGCCGCGCAAGCAATGAGTTGAGGGCGACAATGATTTCGCGGACTTCTACCGGCGCCTTGCCTTCGTCCATGGGACTGAGGTCGGTTTCAGAGCGTGCGTTGATCTGGGCACGAATTTGTGCCAGCGGCTGCAGCCCTCGCCCCACCCCGACCCAAAGCACGACAATCGAGAAAACCGCAAAGACGAGCTCGGGCACGATCATGTGGATCAGAGTCTTTTGCACCAGGCGGTTGCGCTTGTAGGTGGTTTCTGCCAGGTAGAGCACAGCATCCAGCACCGGGCTCTTGATGGCAACGACCCGGATCGGGTCTCCCTGGTACTCGGCGTCGTAGAAGTAAGGCTTGTGGTCAGCTGAGGGCAGCTGTATAGGCAGGTCTGCCACGCCAGCAAGAAACTGGCCTTGCAGATCAAAGATGGCCGCCTTGGCCGCATCGTAGTTGTCCTGCTCGCTTCGCAGTAGGCTACGTTCGATCTGGGGGTAAGCCCCATGCCATTCTCCTGGATCATCCGGTAGCGAGCGCTCCAGGTTATAGGCCAGCTTGAGCAAGTGCTGGTCGTAGACTTCACGCGCAGGCTCCAAGGCCATGAAGTAATCTGTGAGAATCCCCACGGCCACCAGCGCAGTCAGCGCGACCAGCAGCCAGCGTAGCAGCTTGCGCCGCAAGCTGTTGGCAGCTTTCATGGCACCGGATCATCCAGCAGATAGCCGAAGCCACGGACCGTGCGAATATGAATGCCATGCGCATCCAGCTTGCTGCGTAGACGCGAGATATAGACTTCCACCGCGTTGAGGCTGATATCGGTTTTCCAGTCACACAGGGTTTCGATGATGGCTTCCTTGCGCACGACTTTGCCGAGGTTGCGCAACAGGTATACCAATACGTCCCACTCGCGGATCGAGAGCTCGATTGGCTCGCCATTGACGCTGGCGCGCTGGGCGCCGAGGTCCACCATCAGCTTGCCGCAGGCCAGGGTGTTGCGTTCGCTCAGGGTATGACGACGGAGCAAGGCACGGGTGCGCGCATGCAATTCGGCGAGTACAAAAGGTTTTAGCATGAAGTCATCTGCGCCCAGATCCAGTCCGTAAATACGGAAATCGACATCGTCACGCGCAGAAATGATGAGAACGGGAATGCTGTTGTTGTGCTTGCGCAGGCGACGCAACACCTCGAAGCCATCCATTCCCGGCAGGCCGATGTCGAGCAGCAACATATCGTAATGCCCAGCTTCCATCATGGCATTGGCCTTCGTGCCGGTTTCTGCCAGGTCCACGGCATAACCAGCCTTGGAAAGCGACTCGCAAGTGCCTTCGGCCAGGATGGCATCGTCCTCAACAACCAATATACGCATGGTCTTCCTCAACATTCACCGGTCTTAGTAAGCTGGCTGTGCGCTGGCGCTCTTGGGATAATGGCGGTAAATCCAGCCAAACACCACAGGCAATACCAACAGGGTCAGCAAAGTAGTCGTGACCATGCCGCCCACAATCACGAGCGCCAGCGGGCGCTGCGCTTGAGAGCCAATGGCGTGCGACAAGGCGGCGGGCAGCAGGCCCAGGCCAGCCAGCATCGCCGTCATCAACACTGGCCGCAGGCGCATGCTAGCGCCTTCGAGAACCGCCTCTTCCAGCGCATGCTCTCCCTGATTATACAAACTCTTGATATACGAGATCAGAATAACGCCATCCTGGATGGCAATGCCGAACAATGACAGGAAGCCGATACCCGCGGAAATAGAAAGCTCTTCTCCCGCCAGGTAGAGTGCGGCAATGCCGCCTATGGTGGCGAATGGCACGTTGAGCAGCACCAGGCCAGCATCCTTGGCGGAGCCAAATGCCGAATACAGCATGATGAAAATGGCCAGCAGGGTGAGTGGCACGATGACGGCCAGTTTTTTGTGCGCCTCTTTCATCTGGTTAAACTGCCCATCCCATTGCGTACGATAGCCGCGCGGCAGCTCAACTTGCTCAGCCACAAGTTTCTGTGCCTCCGCCGCGGCACTGCCCAGGTCGCGGTCGCGCACGCCGAAGCGAATGGCGATGAAGCGCCGTCCGGATTCACGATAGATGAAAAATGGACCGTCGCTGAGCTCTACTTGCGCCACCATGGAGAGCGGGATGCGCTGCCCATCAGGTGTATCGACGAACAGGCGCTGGACCAGGTCCAGGCGGTTACGCTGACCTTCCGGGAATCTCAAGGCCAAGTCGAAAGTGCGTTCGCCCTCCAGTACCTTGCTGATGGGATTGCCGCCAATCGCGTTGACTACCAGTGTCTGGATATCGTCCACATTGAGGCCGAAGCGCGCGCTGGCTTCGCGGTCGACGCGGATATTCATGGTCGGCTGTCCAAGCTCGCGGAAGATGCCAACATCGCTCATCCCATTGATGCCTTGCAGAATGGTCTGCACTTGCAAGGCCTTTGCATGCAGCACATCTAGATCATCGCCGAAAATTTTGACTGAGTTTTCTCCTTTCACGCCCGACAGGGCCTCGGCCACATTATCCTGAATATATTGAGAAAAGTTGTATTCGATGCCGGGTATTCGCTGCAGGTAGGCCTCCACTCGGCGTATTAGGTCGATACGCGTAATGCCTTTCGGCCACTGCTCAGGCTTTTTCAAGTAGACCCCGAATTCGACGTTGAATACCCCAGTCGCATCGGTGCCATCGTCCGGGCGACCGATCTGTGCCACGACAGTCTTGACTTCAGGTTGTTCTAGCAGGTAGCCGCGCACCTGGGTAGCGAAGCCCGACGAATATTGCAGGTCCACGGTATTAGGCAGGCTGATACGCACCCAGAGATTGTTTTCCTCCAATGTCGGTAAAAAAGTGGTGCCCAGACGGCTGGCGCCAAACATGGCAAGGGAAAAAGCAAGTACCGCCCCCAAGGCTACCAGGCCTGGATTGTGCATCAGCCTGGCCAGTACCGGGCGATAGAGCTTGAGCAGGAGGTTGATCATGCCAGGCCTGTGCTCCAGCTTGTTCGGCTTGAACAGGAAGGAAGCCGCGGAGGGAACGAAAGTCAGGCTCAACACCATGGAGGCGAGCAAGGCGAGACCCATGGTATAGGCCATGGGATGGAAAATCTTGCCTTCCACGCCGCCCATGATGAACAGCGGCGCATAAGCCATGATGATGATCATGGTGGAGAAGATCATCGGGCGTTGCACCTCCGCCGCCGCCGCGACAATGGTCTGGCGCAGGTTGCTGGTGCCGTTTTCCATGCGGCGCATGATGTTCTCGATCACGATCACGGCCGCATCAACGATCAGGCCGAAATCGATCGCGCCCAGCGAAATCAGGTTGGCCGGGATCGCCCATACCATGCCGGCGAAAGAAACGCTGAGCGCCAGAGGAATCACCAGGGCCACAGTCAACGCGGCGCGCAGGCTGCCGAGAAAAATGAACAACACGATCAGTACCAGCGCCATGCCGAACAGCAAGGTGTGGTGCACCGTGCCCATGGTCAAATCCAGCAGTTCCTGCCGGTCATAGAAAGGCTCCAGTTTGATACCTTGCGGCAGGATGCCGCCGCGGTTGATCTCGTCGACCTTGTCGTGGACGCGCGCCAGCATTTCAGACGCATTGCCGCCACGGCGCATCAGTACAATGCCCTCTACCGCATCCGGGTCCTGGTTGTACTGCACCACGCCCAGCCGCGGCGCGAACCCGAACTCCACGCGCGCCACATCGCCCACACGGATCGGCAAGCCGTTGCGCGACACGATCACGATATTGCGTACATCCTGCAGGGTCTTGATCAAGCCGATACCGCGCACCACGTACTGTTGCTCCCCCGCCCTCAGATTGCCGCCGCCGGCATTGGCGTTGGCATTGCTCAATGCCTCAACCAGCTCGTTGAGCGAGATATTGAAGGATTGCAGCTTGCGGATATCTGGCAGCACCTGATATTGCTTGGTCGGTCCACCAAAGCTATTGATGTCTGCAATGCCTGGCACTGTTCTGAGTTGGCGGTAGACTTCCCAGTCCTGCAAGGACTTGAGCAACATGACATCATCACCGCTCTCTGACGTCACGCGGTAGCGTAACACTTCACCCAAGGCATCGGCATCCGGGCTCAATTCACTTTGAACTCCCTCCGGCAACTCGGCGCTATCCAGATGCAGCTGCACGTTCTGCCTAGCGGTAAAGGAGTCGGTCCCTTCCTCGAATTGCAGCGTCACTACCGATAGTCCGAACAACGATACCGAGCGGAAGGTTTTGAGATGCGGCAGGTTGGCAAGGGCCGTTTCCACCGGCACTGTGATCTGTCGCTCAACCTCGTTGGTGCCGCGTCCCTGCCATTGCGTGATGACCTGCACATTGCGTGGTGAAATGTTGGGGTAAGGCTCGATCGGCAGCTTGATAAAACTGATATAGCCCAGCACAAGCAGGCCGAACGACAACCCGAGAATCAGAAGGCGCCGGCGCAATACGCCTGCGATGAACGCGCCGGTCGCCTGCACTAGATGGCTCCTGAAAGCTTCTGGTTGAGCAAGGTAGCCCCACGCACCACTATTTTTTCATTGGCGGACAAGCCTTCCATCACAGCAGCCACCCCTTCACTGTATGGCTTGACGTTGACCTGCCGCCTGCGGTAGTGGCCATCCGGCGTTTCCACGATCAGGAAATCCATCTGTTGCGAGCGCACTACAGCATCCATCGGCACCAGCAAGGCCTGACGTTTGCCAACACTGAGGCCAGCAGTGGCAAACAGATCCGGGCGTAATGTGCCATCATTGACCACCAGGCAGCGGATACGCAACGTATTAGTCTCAACATCCAGTGTAGGGGACAGGATATCGACATGCGCACTGTAGCGTTTGTCCGGCAGCGCCTGCACCTCCAGTTGCAGAGGCTGCCCCTGGCGGATGCGCTGGTAATCCTGTTCATAAACATGCCCGAAGAACCAGAGCGTGGAAGTGTCGGCCAATGACATAAAGCTGTCGCCGAGGTTGATGAAGGCACCAGGGTCGAGGTTGCGTTGTGTCACCACGCCGCTGATCGGGGCACGCAACAGTAGATGCTCATGAATGCGCCTGCTCTGCTCCAGGGCGGCAATATCCTGCTCGGAAGCGCCCATCACCCGCATGCGCTCACGCGCGGACTGTAGGGTCGACTCGGCATCCTGTGCCAGTTCCTGTGTGGCCTTACTGGCCTGCAGGGTGCGCCAGGTATTATGTGCCAGCAGCAATTCATTCTGCGCTGAAATATATTCAGGACTGTAGAGCGCTGCCAATGGCTGCCCCTGCCGGACCTGTGCGCCCTCGAACGCGAAGATGCGGTCCAGCCTGCCGGCGATACGCGCCGATACCAGGTGCGTTTTCTCGGCATTGAACGCCAACCGTCCCATCAATGGCACCACATCCTCTATTTCGCGCTGCTCGGGCAAGGCGCTGACAAAGAAATCTGCAGCGACCTTATCCGCGCTCATCGCATCCTCGTGATGCGCGGGCTGACTGACAGCTTCCGGCTCGGGCAACGGGGTTGAGGTCCACGGCATCAGCCAGCCTCCCAGCCCTACGCCCGATAGAAATACCAATGGCAACAAGAACCGTTTCATGGTGACTCCATTGCTTGTCCTATGGCTGCATCCAGCGCAGCCTTGGCTTGCTGCAACGCACTATCGACCCAGGCAGCTGAAAGCTCGGTATCGCGCAGGTTTTGCTGGGCCAGCAATAGCCCGTTAAAATCCCCGGCGTTGTTTGCGTAGCTGTTCAATGCAAGGCGGTAAGCGGCTTGCGCTTCCGGCAAACGGCGCTGCTGCAAGAGCTCTCTTTCCTTGATAACCTGCTGCAATCGGCTGTAAGCATTGGCAATCTCCAATTGCACCTGCCGCCATGCCAGCTCTACCCCGGCCTGCGCGGAGATCACACCTGCATTGGCCTCGCTGACGCCCGCTTTTTCGCGCTCGAAGAACCAGGTCGGCAGGATCAAATCCACCTCCACGCCATATTCGTTGCCCGCCAGTCCATAAGGCGGATTGTTGCTGTGTTTGGTCAGGATGAGCTGCATATCTGGGTAATAGGCTTTTTTCGCCAGGTCCAGACTTTTTTGCGCCGCTTGCAATCGGTGGGCCGAATCGCGCAAATTTGGATGCAGCTCCCGTGCCCGGCTGGTCAATTCCGCCAGCGGCGGCAGCTCCAATCCCGACCATGTCTCGGCCATGATGGCAAGCGGCTGGGCGGGGTCGCGCCCGATCAGGGCATTCAGCCCCTGCTGGGTTTGCTCGATCAGGCGCTGGGTCTGGTAGATGTTATTTTCAGCGCTGCCGTGCGCCACCTGGGCGTTCATGTACTCCACGAATGCCGCGGCATTGTTGGCATAGCGCACCTTGGCCACCTGCTTGATCTGGCCAAGGCGTTCGATCGTGTTGCGGTTGATGTCGGCCAGTTGCTGCAGGGCGAGCAACTGGTAGTACTGGCGCTTCAATTGCGCCAGCAGGTCGACATACAAGCCGTCGATCTGCGCACCAGCGCTGCCCGCCTCTGCTTCCAGGATGTCAGCGGCCAGGCGCTTCTTGCCCGGGAACGACATGGTTTGCGTCAGGCGGTAACTCATGCCCTGGGAATGATTGATATTGAGCGGGCTACGCGGCAACGGTGTTTGCTCCATGCCAATCATGGGCTGGTCCCATGCCAGCGCCTGGGGAATGCGCGCCTCGATCTGTGCACGCGCCTGCTCGGCCTGCACGAACTGCGGGTTGCGCGCACGCAACTCCTGCGCCAGCTGGCGCAGGGTCAATGGCTCAGGCTCTTCCGCCTGCAACGGGGTGGCACCCCATCCCGACGATACCAGCACAGCCATGCACAGCAAACGGCCCCATCTTTTCTGCATGATGGCCAGATTGTAGGCAGGCGGTCCATACACCAACCTTAACCCTGGCTGACAATAATCTGACGACGATGATTTAGCGGCGTATTGCACACTCCGGCAAACTGCCGGCAGACATCTGAAAAGTTTGCGATGGTCAGGCAATAGGCAAGACGACATCATGATTGGCAACAGGCCATAGCATGAACTGGGCGGAATGACGGGCATGATGCATGCAGCCCTGGCGGCACTCTCGCGAGATCCTCGACTACCTGTTCAAGTGCAACCGGCTATTGACCTTGCCGACCGGAGCCTGGATTCCTTCACCCGCATTGATAGACTGTTGCTGACAGTAATCCAGCGAAGGCCCTACTACCTTGCAAGACCACGCGCTGGCATGAAGGCCTTCAACCGCTGAAGCTGCTTGCCCGACGCATCAATATTGTCCGGTGACAACCATTGCCGGTATGCCTGCGACAGCCTCGGCCACTCGCTGTCGATCATTGAAAACCAGGCCGTATCCCGGTTGCGCCCCTTGTACACGACCGCCTGGCGAAAAATGCCTTCGAATTGAAAGCCCAGCCGCAACGCGGCAGCCCGAGAAGGCGCATTCAGGCTGTCGCACTTCCATTCATAGCGCCGGTAGCCAAGGGTATCGAATACATATTGCATCAGCAGGAACTGAGCCTCGGTCGCCGCCGTGGATTTCTGCAGGGCGGGCGAATAACCAACCTCCGCCGAGCCTGCCGCAGGCGCGATCCGCATCAGTGCGAGCATGCCCAGTGCATGATGAGTGACAGAATCGACAATCGCGTAATGCAGCGGATCTGCCGATGCTTGCAACGACGAGACATATGCATGGAAATCGTCCAGGCTCTCCGGCCGTTCCAAGGGAATATACGTCCAGTCCCGGCTATCAGGTGCCTGATGGTATGCGGCAAACAGGCTTGCCACATGGCGATCTGCGATGGGTTCCAGCCGACAGTAGCGGCCTTGCAAGGTGACACGGGATGGAAGCGGACGCGGCGTCCAGTCGGGCAAGGCCTCCCCGACAGGCTGCCCATATTCATTCGTGCGATAGCTCATGTCGTCAAGACAACTGGCCCAGCCACTGCGCGATCACTTTCTCGAGCTTGGGTGCAAGCTGCGGCGCCAGTACCTGCCCCTGCTTGCGCAACTCGGGTATCGACAATCCGCCCAGCTCGCCGATATGCCCGACATACCAGCGCTCCAGCCCTGCCGCCGTCACCTCGATATGGAATTGCAAAGCCAAGCCGTGCTTGCCGTAAGCAAATGCCTGATTGGCATACAGCGCTGATGACGCCAATCGGACCGCGCCTTGCGGCAGGTCGAAGGTATCGCCATGCCAATGCAGCACTGGTTGCTCCTCCCCCAATGCGGTCAAGGGAGATTGCCGGCCTTCCGCAGTCAGACTCAATGGGCTCCAGCCTATCTCC
The DNA here is from genome assembly GCF_000013705.1 of Methylobacillus flagellatus KT. Taxonomy (NCBI): domain Bacteria; kingdom Pseudomonadati; phylum Pseudomonadota; class Betaproteobacteria; order Nitrosomonadales; family Methylophilaceae; genus Methylobacillus; species Methylobacillus flagellatus. The sequence continues at coordinate 1,381,823 of NC_007947.1, read as the reverse complement.
TTGCCTGATTCTCCAGCATACACTTTGGCATTCAGCGCCAACGCCATGATTTGCGCGCCCAGGCATATGCCCAATGTCGGCTGCCCATGTTGCAAGCGGGCTTGAGCCAGGTCGATCACCGCTTGCAGAAAGGGGAATTCCACGGTCTGGTAGACGCCGATGGGCCCACCCAATATCACCAACAAATCAGCATCACCTGCCTGTTTGAGTGCCTTATCCGTGGCATTGGGCGTATCGACGTAATGCACTTCATAGCCTGCGCGAGTGAGTAAAGGTGCAATTCCATCAAGGTCCTCGAATGCAATGTGGCGCAGGGCGACAGCGGTTTTCATGACATGTTCCTGATTATCGTGGTCAAAAGTGAAGCAAGCTGCATTTAACAACAAACACAACTTGGAAGATAGGTTGAGACGATAGATTAGCCACTAGCCTGCCGCGCGAAAAGTCAGGTTGATGCGCACATCGCCCGTCAAGGGATGCTCGCCCGGCTTGAGCGGCAGGATACCATGGTAACGCAAGCGGGCCTGGCCACCCCAGACCACGACATCGCCATGATTGAGCTCGGTACGCAACACCGGATCGCTCCGCCGCAGGCCACCAAACAGGAAGGTAGCCGCCAGCCCTAGGGAAACCGATACGATAGGCTGCGAGAAATCCTGCTCGTCCTTGTCCTGGTGCAGGCTGAGCTTGGCACCGGTCTGGTAGCGGTTGATCAGGCAGGCATCCGGCACGAACCGGGCGAACCCGACAGTAGCGGCGGCGGATTGGGCCAGCGCAGCAAAGGATGGCGGCATCGCCGGCCATACCTTGCCGGATAAGGGATCATGGGTGGTATACCGGTACCCAGCACGGTCCGACACCCAGCCCAATCGACCGCAGTTACACATGGCAACCGACATGGCTAAGCCGCCCGGCGTCTGCATATGCCGCCATGGCGCTTGGGCCAATACGGTTTGCAAGTCATGCAGGAGCTGTTGATCCTGCTCGCTGGCAAAGCCACGTAAGATATAGGCACCGGGGACCAACGCTGCCGGGGTCGATGCCTCGCTGAACAAGTCACCGTGCATAGCACTCGTTGGCTTATCCCCTGAATTCATTGGCGTCATTGACTCACCCCCGAGCAGCCTTCTTTTCATGGCATAACATGCCATCAGTCTAGCAAACCTCAACAGGTGCAGGTTTGGTGATTCTTGTGATTGAATTTATCTCCATCTGGCTGACGAAACGCGTATGCTGCCATTCTCCCCGAAAACTTGAGAACACCGGATATTCCATGCCATCCCCTTCAGAAGCCAGCCAGTTCTTGGCATCGCTTGATGCTGACTGGGCCAGGCTGGTAACAATGATAGGCCCAGGCCTGACACCGCTCCCGACACCCAGGAGCCATACGAGGCGCTGGTCAGGGCGGTAGCCTACCAGCAACTGCATGGCAAGGCTGCCGCCGCGATCCTCGGCAGACTACTGGAGTTGCACGGCGGACAGTTCCCCGCGCCTGCCGCATTACTGGCCACCGATGTCGCGCAACTGCGCGCGTGCGGGTTTTCCGGCCGCAAGATCACATACATTACCGGCCTTGCCCAGGCGGCGCTCGCCGGGAACATCCCCGACCATGCAACTGCGCTGGCGATGGAGGACGAGGCGTTGATTACCCAGCTCACCGCATTGCCGGGAATCGGGCGCTGGACGGTGGAAATGATGCTCATGCACACCTTGAGGCGTGCCGATATCCTGCCCGTTGACGACCTAGGTGTACGCGAGGGATTCCGCCGACTGAAGGGGCTGAGCACGGCGCCCACCCCTCGCCTCCTGCGGGACATCGGATTGGCGTGGAGCCCCCACCGCAGCAGCGCCGCCTGGTATTTGTGGCACGTGCCCCGAGACTATCTCCCACCTTAGCCATTATCTTCTTATATCAAAGGAGCTATAGGTGCCGCTGTGCCGAATTGACGCTAGGTACCTGGCGTAACAAAGCCAGTAACCTCGCCAACTGCTCCAGGTCTGCAATCTCAATGGAAAAACTCATCCTGGCCTGGTTATTGCGACTCTGCGTCCTGACCTGCGTGACATTCACGCGCTCGCGCGCAAATAGGTCGCTGATGTCGCGCAGCAAGCCCTGGCGGTCATAGGCCTCGATGTCGATGTCCACGCCGGCAAGCTTTTCCTGGCGATTGCCCCATTGGGTTGCCAGCAGCCGGTCATGTTTTTCCTCGGGCAAGCGCTTGATGAAGGGGCAGGCCTGGCGATGGATGGTCACGCCCCGCCCCCGCGTCACGTAGCCGATGATCGCATCCGGCGGTGCAGGTTTGCAGCACTTCGCCATATAAGTCATCAGGTTGCCGACCCCTTCTACCAAGACGCCTGAAGAGTCAGTATCGCCTCCCGACTTGAGCAGGAACGGCACGTCCTGCTCAGGCTTGGCCGGCAATTCGCTTTGCACGGCCTGGGTGATCTGGTGCTCGCCGATTTCTCCGCGGCCGATCGCGGCCAGCAACTCTTCCAGTTTGGGGTAATGCAGTTTCTGGGCAATTTTTTCCAGGTTGACGTCAACCGCGCCCAAGCGGTGCAACTCCTTGTCCAGCCGTAGACGACCCTGGGCAACATCCTCTTCGAAGTTTTGGTAGCGGAACCAATGCCGTACCTTGGCGCGAGCGCGCGAGCTTTGCAGGTAGCCAAGGTTGGGGTTCAGCCAGTCCCTGCTTGGCCCCCCTTGTTTTGCCGCGAGAATTTCAACGCGCTGGCCATTTTGCAATTTGTAGTTGAGCGGCACAATGCTGCCGTCCACCTTGGCGCCGCGGGTTCGATGCCCAAGATCAGTATGCACGATGTAGGCGAAGTCCACCGGCGTCGCACCCCGCGGCAGGTCCACGACTTTTCCTTGCGGAGTCAGCACGTAGACCTTGTCCTGGAACATTTCATTCCTGAAATGGCCTGCATTCCCGCCGTCATCGGATACCTCCTGCCTCCACTCGAGGATTTGCCGCAACCAGACGATTTTGTCATCGAACTTGCTGTCGGCCCTGCCGCCCTCTTTGTATCGCCAGTGTGCAGCCACGCCCAGCTCGGAGTGATAGTGCATTTCATGAGTGCGGATCTGGATTTCCAGCGGCAGGTTACGCGGACCGATCACGACCGTATGCAGGGAACGATAATTGTTGCTCTTGGGACGTGCGATGTAGTCATCGAACTCCTTGGGGATAGGCTGCCAAAGATTGTGGATCAGCCCGAGCACTGCATAGCAATCCTTGACATCGTCCACGAGAATGCGCACTGCGCGCACGTCGTATAACTCGTTGAAGGAAAGCTGCTTGCGGCGCATCTTGTTGACAATGCTGTAAATATGCTTGGGGCGGCCCATCATGTCAGCCTGAATGCCTGCAGACTGCAATTGCTGCTGCAATATCTCCAATACTTCCTTGATATATTGCTCACGGCCGACACGCTTCTCGGCCAGCAGCTTGGCGATTTCCTTATAGAGTTTGGGCTCGAGAAAGCGCAGCGAGAGGTCTTCCAGCTCCCACTTGATATGCCAGACACCAAGACGATTCGCCAGGGGCGCATAAATCGTCTTCGCCTCCTCAGCGATGCGCAGCTGCTCATCCTCGGGCGCTCCCGCCAGACTGCGCAGGGTTTCCACCCTGTCTGCCAGCTTGATCAGCACCACGCGGATATCCTCCACCATGGCAAGCAGCATTTTACGCATGCTCTCGACCTGTGCCTGCTGGGCCTCGCTGTCCTTCTTGCGATCCTTGGTGCGGCCGATGTCCGGACGGCTGAAGCTCTGGATCTGCTCCATACGCGCGAAGCCCTCAACCAAGGCCACTATCTGCGGCGAGAACGCCTGTTGCAGCTTTTCTTTCCATCCAGGCAGATATTCCGGGCAGGCATGAAGCACCGTGGCGGCAATCGTTTCCGCATCCATGCTCATCCCGACCAGGATGGAGGCCACTCCCAACACATGGTGCAAGACAGGCACCGTCGTGATTTCGAGGCTGCCGGCATAGCACGGCGCGGCAAAATCCACGCTGTGGCGAATGAGCGCAACCTCTTCCGTAGAGAATTGCCCTTCCAGGGATGCAAGCCAGGCCCCAACATCCAGCGCTCCTTGCGCGCTGGCCTGAGAAAGGAGATCAGGAACAAACACCATGATGCATTATGTCATCAAATTGAGACCACTGTATTCAACACTGCCCTTTTACAACTGTTTTTCCATAGAGTTCCCGTCCTGCTGAACATGCCCTCGGTGTTGCCCAAAATATGGTCAGTCCGGGCTTGTACTGCCTCGACAAGCACTTAGGCCAGCCATCCTGATATCTCCCACAACCTTATCCACAGAACATGTGCATGAAACATTGCATCCTGGTCTGGTGGGCACTTTTTGCGACTGTCGCGGTCTACTCCCATTCGCAACACTCAATAAATGAATAACCCATATGAGGAAAGCCAACATGATGAAACGTACTCTTGCCGCGCTGACCATGATCGGTGCTTTTTCCGCACAAGCATATGCCGCTGAAGACGTATCCAAGCTCAACCCCCAACCCGGCCAATGGAGCACAGTGATTGCGATTTTCGACCATCTGGAAAACAACTACCTACTCAAGACTTCCGTGCACGATGATATCGAAGCATGCTCTGCCCGCCTGCAAAACACTGCAGAACAGATCAAGAAGGCCGGAAACGTCGTCTATACGGCCCCACGGAATACCAAGGTAAGCTTTACCAAGGAAGAAGGGGTTGAAAACGAAGCTAAGGTGCTGGAGATCCGTTGCGTACTGGAGCCATTCCGCCCTGAGCGGGTCTAGACAACAACATGATTTGAGCAAGAATGGCGCCCTTTGCGGCGCCATTTTGATAGATGGCGTTAGTTTTTCTGACAGCGGTTTCGGATAATCACGGAATCCTTCCCACAGGTTGCGCGCCACATACTGTGAGTTCGTCAATTCCACTGCACTCAGCCATGCATAAAGTCATTATCTTCACCATCGCCGCCATCCTCATCGCGATACTGGCTTACTGGATCGTGGAAATCGTTGAGTTGTCAGGAGCCGCTTGATCCTTACCTTCGTGACTTACCAAGATGGCAATCCCGGAGTAGAGTAACGCTACCTTTAACTCTCGAGGAAGCTTGCCATGTCCTTACGCCCCATTGAAACCGCCATCGCCTCCCTGACAATGTTAATGCTGCAAGGCTGCGCCCATGCCGGAAAGCTCGATGAGAAAGTTCCGTACCCCCAGCCCGCAGATGGCTATCAGCGGAACGTCATTCATCTGCCCATGTTAGCTGATGAGGAAAACACCAAACTGGAGCTACAGGTCGGCAAAACCATGCAGGTCGACTGCAACCACCACAGCTTTGGCGCAACAGTGGTTGAACACACAGTGAAAGGCTGGGGATATCCATATTATGAGGTGAATAGTATCGGCGGCCCGATCTCCACCCGCATGGCCTGCCCATCCGGGACCGAAACCTCCAAGTTTGTTGCCGCTCATGGCAACGGTTTTGTGGTGCGCTACAACAGTAAACTGCCCGTGGTCGTCTACATTCCCCAGGGATTTGAATTGAGATACCGCACTTGGCAACCGGTACAGGAATTTCAGACCGTACCGCAAGACTGATTGGCTCTCAATCGTCTGCGCAAGCCGACATGTAACATTCCGTTACTTCAAGACGACAGCTGTAACAATTTGTTTCAATCCTCATCAAAACCCCGCCAGCCATCACAAAAAATGTCCTTATTTGGTGTGGGCCTAAGGCGTTTAATCGTATAAAATATAGGGCTGGTAGGGGGATCAGCCCACTCATCGGGAGCGGTTATCATGCATGTAGTCATTCCTCCCTTTTCATGATTACTTACTTGAGTTGCATTCTCGAAGGTGGCAATGGATGACCAGCCTGAAGTGTCGCCTACAGGCAACACTTCAAAATGTCGGTGGCTTACCAGCCGATGATAGGTATTCCTGGGTGGCAGGCAACAATGTCGTCCAGGGGTGTATGGCAATGGTTTTATACGTCTTTTATAGTTGAGATGCTGAAATGATAAAAAAGCGATATCCCAGACTTTTCAGTCTATTGTCTTCTCTAGGTGTCACGTTGTTGCTGAGTGGTTGCGACTTTGTGCTGTTCGACCCCAAGGGCCAGGTAGGAGTTGAAGAAAAATCCCTGATCATCACCGCGATATTACTGATGCTGATTGTCGTGGTTCCAGTCATCATCATGACAATCGTATTCGCTTGGCGCTATCGCGCTTCCAACACCCAAGCTACCTACACCCCAGACTGGGCGCACTCCAATAAGATTGAAGTTGTTGTCTGGACCGTTCCCATCCTCATCATCCTGGTTCTAGGCACGATCACCTGGAAAACCACTCACTCCTTAGACCCGCGCCAACCGATTGATTCAGAACACCCCCACATGACGGTCCAAGTCGTATCGCTGGACTGGAAATGGCTGTTCATCTATCCGGAACAAGGCATTGCGACCGTAAATGAGTTGGCATTCCCTGCCAATGTCCCGGTGCGTTTCGAAGTCACCTCGGGCTCTGTCATGAACTCGTTTTTCATCCCACAGCTAGGCAGCCAAATCTATGCCATGGCTGGTATGAAAAATACCTTGCACCTGATCGCCAATGAAGAGGGCGTCTACCGCGGACTTTCCGCCAATTACAGTGGCCACGGCTTCTCCGGCATGAAATTCAATGCCAATGTCACTTCCCAGGAAAAGTTCGATGAATGGGTGCAGCAAGTGAAGCAATCCAGCACTGCGCTTGACCTTGATAGGTACGCTGCACTGGAGAAAGCCTCATACAACAATCCGATTGAGCGTTTCTCTACCGTCACGCCCGATCTCTATGACAGCATTGTCGCGAAATACACCCATTCCACTGGTTCGAATACGCGCTCACTTTCGGAGGGCAAGGAGTAAAAATGTTTGGCAAATTAACCCTGGAAGCGGTTCCCTACCACGAACCGATCATCATGATCACGCTGGCAGTTGTCGGCGTGTTGGGCTTGGGCATCGTTGCTGCTCTCACCCATTTTAAAAAATGGAAATGGCTCTGGTCCGAGTGGCTGACTTCAGTAGACCACAAGAAGATCGGTGTCATGTACATCGCCGTTGCCCTCATCATGCTGCTGCGTGGCTTCGCCGACGCCATCATGATGCGCGGCCAGCTCGCGGTCGCTTCTGGTGGGGCCGAAGGCTTCCTCCCGCCACATCACTACGACCAGATTTTCACTGCTCACGGCGTCATCATGATTTTCTTCATGGCGATGCCTTTCATGGTCGGCCTCATGAACATTGTCGTGCCATTGCAGATTGGTGCGCGCGATGTTGCCTACCCGTTCCTGAATTCCCTGAGTTTCTGGCTGTTCGTCGTCGGTGTTGCGCTGATCAACATCTCGCTCGGCGTCGGTGAGTTTGCGCAGACCGGCTGGCTGGCATACCCTCCGCTTTCCGGCATCGAATACAGCCCGGGCGTAGGCGTCGACTACTGGATCTGGAGCTTGCAGATTTCCGGGTTAGGCACCTTGCTTACCGGGGTCAACTTCTTCGTGACCATCATGAAGATGCGCGCACCCGGTATGACATTGATGAAAATGCCGGTATTCACTTGGACTGCCCTGTGTACCAACATCCTGATCCTGGCAGCTTTCCCGGTACTGACGGCGACCATCGCCCTTCTCACATTGGACCGTTATCTAGGCACCCATTTCTTCACCAATGACATGGGCGGTAACCAGATGATGTACGTCAACCTCATCTGGATCTGGGGCCACCCTGAAGTGTACATCCTGATCCTGCCTGCTTTCGGCATTTTCTCTGAAGTTGTCGCGACCTTCACGAAGAAAAAGCTGTTTGGATACACTTCGCTGGTGTGGGCAACCGCAGCCATCACCATCTTGTCGTTCATCGTCTGGCTACACCACTTCTTCACCATGGGTGCAGGCGCCAATGTCAACGCGTTTTTCGGCATTGCAACCATGATCATCTCGATACCAACCGGCGTGAAGATATTCAATTGGCTCTTTACAATGTACCGTGGCCGTATTGAGTTCTCCACCCCGATCATCTGGACCATCGGCTTCCTGATCACTTTCACCATTGGCGGCATGACCGGGGTATTGCTGGCAGTACCCGGAGCTGACTTCGTGCTCCATAACAGCCTGTTCCTGATCGCCCACTTCCACAACGTCATTATCGGCGGTGTAGTATTCGGCTATCTGGCAGGCTTTACCTACTGGTTCCCCAAGGCGTTTGGTTTCAAACTCAATGAAAAACTGGGCCGTATCGCCGCCTACCTTTGGATCAGCGGCTTCTTCCTGGCTTTCATCCCCCTGTATATGGCAGGGTTCATGGGAATGACACGTCGCCTCAATAACTATGACAACCCCGCATGGACACCAATGATGTATGTAGCGCTCGTAGGCGCATTCATCATCGGAGCAGCTATCGTGGTTCAGCTGGTTCAGATCTACGTCAGCATCCGTGACCGCAAGCAGAACCTGGACCTGACTGGCGATCCATGGGGAGCCCGCACACTGGAGTGGTCCACCTCGTCACCTCCTCCTTTCTACAACTTTGCTCATGTCCCTGTCGTCAAGGACCTGGATGAATGGTGGGAAATGAAGCAGGATGGCCGCGCCACCAAGGCCCCTGCCAAATACGAGAAGATCCATATGCCCAAGAATGCTTCTGAAGGCGTGATCATCAGCGCGTTCAGCCTGGTGTTCGGCTTTGCCTTCATCTGGCATATCTGGTGGCTGGTGATCCTCAGCACCATCGCGATGCTGGTGACTGTAATTGCGCGTAGTTACAACGAGGATATCGACTACTACGTGCCGGTCGAAGAAGTCACGGCTATTGAAAACAAGCATCTTCAAATCAAACAAGCGAGTCAGGCGTAACCATGTCTAGTCAAACTTTGCATACTCAACACGCGCATGCCGACGAGCATGCGCATCACCACGATGCCAGCGGCACGAAGATATTCGGGTTCTGGATTTACTTGATGACGGACCTGATATTGTTCGCGACCCTGTTCGCGACCTATGCAGTCCTGAGTACCAGCTTTGCCGGCGGTCCCACCGGTAAGGATATCTTCGAACTCGACTATGTGTTGATCGAGACTTTCCTGCTGTTGTTCAGCAGCATCACCTACGGCTTTGCCATGATTGCCCAGCATAAGGGTAACAAGCAGGCCGTGCTGAACTGGCTCGCCATCACCTTCCTGTTCGGCCTTGGCTTCATCGTGATGGAAGTCAACGAGTTCCATCACCTGATCCACCAAGGATTCGGCCCTGACCGCAGTGCCTTCCTTTCCGCATTCTTCACATTGGTCGGCACCCATGGCCTGCACGTGACTTGCGGCCTGATCTGGATGGCAGTGCTGATGGCCCAGATCTGGACCAAGGGTTTGACCGAAACCAACAATACCCGCCTGATGTGCCTAAGCTTGTTCTGGCACTTCCTGGATATTGTCTGGATCTGCGTATTTACTGTTGTTTATCTGATGGGGGTGCTGTAAATGTCACATGGGCACGTTGAGCGCGCTGGCGCAGGCCACGCTAGCGTCAAGTCTTACATCATCGGCTTTGTTCTTTCCGTGATCCTGACGGTCATTCCGTTCGGCTTGCTGATGTTCCCCAATGACCTGTCATCCTCGACCATCCTCGTCACCATCCTGGTGTTCGCGGTGGTACAGATTGTGGTGCATCTCGTGTACTTCCTGCATATGAACACCTCCTCCGAACAGAGCTGGAACGTCATGGCCTTTATATTTACCGTGATCATTCTCGCAATCGTCGTGGTGGGCTCACTGTGGGTCATGTTCCACCTGAACCACAACATGATGAGGCATTTCTAAAGCCAGATTGATGAAGCAATATCTACTCATCACCAAGCCGGGCATTATCTTCGGCAACCTGATTTCGGTTGCCGGAGGTTTTTTCCTGGCCTCTAGGGGCGACATTGATGTTGCCCTGTTCCTGGCAACCGCCATCGGCATTTCGCTGGTGATTGCCTCTGGCTGCGTCCTCAACAATTACATCGACCGCGACATTGACAGCAAGATGGAACGCACCCGTAACCGCGTACTGGTACGTGGCCTCATTCCCGCCAGGAACGCCGCGATCTACGGCTACCTGCTGGGGATTGCAGGAATCGCCCTGCTCTACGCCACCACGAATATGCTGACCGTCTGGCTGTCCCTGTTCGGGTTTGCGATCTATGTAGGGGCATACAGCCTCTACCTGAAGCGCAACTCGGTATATGGCACATTGATTGGCAGCCTGTCCGGTGCGGCACCGCCCGTGATCGGCTATTGCGCCGTCAGCAACGAGTTCGACATGGGGGCAGTGATCCTGCTCATTATCTTTAGCCTCTGGCAGATGCCCCACTCTTATGCTATTGCCATTTTCAGGCTCAAGGATTACACGGCAGCGGCCATTCCTGTCCTGCCGGTGAAGAAAGGCATTCTCGCTACCAAGAAGCACATCGTGCTTTATATCGTGGCGTTCGTCATCGCTGCCGTCATGCTGACCCTCAGCGGCTATACCGGCAACCATTACCTGGTAGTAGCCGGTGTCATTAGCATTTACTGGCTGGGATTGGCATTGGCAGGCTACAAGACAAATAACGACCAGATATGGGCAAAAAAACTGTTCATGTTTTCGATCATTACCATTACCGCCTTGAGCGTCATGATGTCGATCGATTTCAAGGAACCGCACAAGGATGGCGTCTGGGTCGCCGCACGCATGCCGTCGATCATCGAACATCAAGTCAAGGTGGATTGACTAGATTAAAGTTCCTCCCCCTTTCCTTGATCAAATAAAAAGCCGTTGCATGCAACGGCTTTTTATTGCCTGCTTCCCAGCTTATGCATATTGGTTCATGGAAGCACCTACCACAGCACGCGCAGTCTCAGCCTCTGCTTCCGTCCTGGCATATGCCACCAGGACGGCATGCCCCTTCTCCACGGCATTCGCAATTAAATCGGAATAACGTCGATCCTGGTTGGAAATTCCCTTGCCGGCCCCAATAAAGCCACCAACAGCCGCTCCCCATCCCACCATAAATAAAGGACCTACTAGCGGGCTAGCCACGAACAGACTGACATTGGCTGCCACAATAGCTAATTGCCCGAGCGCGCCTACCCCAGCCCCCACTGCCGTACCGATAGCGCTGTCCACGACCACGTTTTTCAATACTTCCTTGTTGTCTTCATCCTGTTCGACATGATCGGTATGCCCAGCCGCGACTTGTACCTGGTCGCGATTAAAGCCGTTGTCGATGAGTATTTGCGCCGCTTTATGGGCATCATCAAGGGTGGGATAAATACCGGTGACACTATCCACATAATCCGCCATTTTGCTTCCTCTTCTCTAGTAAATTGCCAATAATGGAAATGCGCGTAGGCGGGCATCTCCATCGTTAAGCTGCCCACCATCGAATCCGGCCACAAACACTCGTTTGGCTTCCCAACGGTCAAAGACCAGTACCAATGATGTACTGATGAAGCTGGAATTTGAGCTTCCCTTGGCAGGATAAACCGATTGTTACACCCAGCTCGATACTATCGCCATGCCAGCATCATCAACAGGCAACCCATCACTGTTGTGATACATTGATGCATGGAATGCTCATATATCAGTACCCGCTTAAATACAATTTATATGCTCACTATAAGAGTGCACTATCTCTTCCCCCATCAGCCTGTTCCGAAATCCCAGTCGGACAGGACTGACGTTTACATATGAATAATACGGACGGCAGTATGTACCATCGGCCGCCTACCGCGTTAATCGTGATTGCCATCATCCTGGTCGGCATCAACTTGCGACCAGCCTTTTCCAGTGTATCCCCGTTGTTGGCTGATATCGGCTTGAGTCTGGGCCTGAGTGCCAGTGCCGCCGGCATGCTGACGACCCTGCCCGTGGCGTGCCTCGGGGTATTTGCTCCTTTCGCTGCATGGCTGGCAAAGCACTACGGGACAGAAAAGCTGGTCATACCGCTGCTGCTGGTATTGGCAGCAGGACTCGCCTTGCGCGGCGTATGGAATACTGCCAGCCTATTTCTCGGCACAGGCCTTGCAGGCATGAGCATCGGCTTGCTGGGCATATTGCTGCCGAGCGTCATCAAGCGAGAGTTCCCACGCCATCCAGACCTCATGACCGGGGTCTATACCATGGCCTTGTGCCTGGGTACGGCCCTGGCGGCAGGATTATCGGTGCCTTTGCATCAAGTTTTTGGCAGCCTGCCATTAGCACTCGCTTTCTGGTCCCTGCCTGTCATACTGGCCGCCTTGTTGTGGTGGCCACTCCGTCATTTGGTAAGTAGGCCCGCCGCCATCATCGCAGATCGCCAACATCCTCTGCCTCTGTTGCGTGATTCCCTCGCCTGGCAAGTCACCTTATTCATGGCAACACAAAGCGCGCTGGCCTATTGCGTATTTGGCTGGCTCCCTACCATCTTGCAGGATCGCGACGTGCCTGCCGTGCAGGCTGGCTTGTTTCTTTCGGGTTCCGTGATGGTGCAGGTCATTTCCGCCCTGCTGGTTCCCTGGCTATCTTCGTATCTGCGGGACCAGAAGCTCGCCAATGGCATCATGTTCGCCTTGATTTACATCGGGTTCATGGGCGCACTCTATGCGCCTGTTGCTCATATGTGGTGGTGGATGGCATTGCTGGGATTGGGCCAAGGCGGAGGCTTTGCCATGGCACTGACCATGATCGTGCTACGTACCCGCAACCCGGACCAGGCTGGGCAGCTTTCCGCCATGTCTCAAGGGGTGGGCTATACGCTGGCATCGCTGGGCCCACTGCTGATGGGACTCCTTCATGAGGCGAGCGGCAATTGGGATCAAGCAGGCTGGCTCATCACTGCCATCACGCTCGCAGGCTTATACCATGGCAGCAGAGCGGGTGCGAATCGCTTTGTGCTGGAATCTGCCAAAAGCAACTGAAAAACAAAAGGGAAGCATCGCTTCCCTTTGTTTGACTTAGCGCTGGCGCGCCTTGAAGCGTGGATTGCTTTTACAGATCACAAATATTTTGCCATGGCGACGCACGACCTTGCAGTCGCGGTGACGCGTTTTGGCAGATTTGAGTGACGACAAGATTTTCATGGCAAGCTCCTCATGCAGGACAGGCCCCGGATTATGCTCGATTCACCCCAAAATTGCAACATTGTTGCATATTTAAATGGCGCCCCATCATTGATGCTGTTTGCGCAAAACCTGCTTGACTTTTCATATACAGAAAAAGACGGCGGGAAGTGCCAAGTGATGCCATCGCTCAGCACTGGTGGTGAGCGGCCTCAATTTTGTTCATTTATATCGCCCTTACACCCTATCGGTTCCCTCCTGCAATCGAGAGCGGCGGTTCCTGCATCAATGCCACCTGTTCCCGCAACTCCAGGATACGATCCTGCCAATACTGCTGGGTATTGAACCAGGTAAACGTCATTGGGAAAGCAGGATCATCCCAGCGCTTCGCCAACCATCCGGAATAATGAATCAGGCGCAAGGTGCGCAATGCCTCGACCAAGTGCAGCTCTGCTGGATTGAAATCATAGAAGCACTCATATCCTTCCAGCAACTCGCCAAGCTGCAGGCTCATGTCGGCATGCGATCCGGAAAGCAGCATCCATAAATCCTGTATGGCAGGCCCCATCCTGCTATCGTCGAAATCAACAAAATGCGGACCGTCATCCGTCCACAGCATATTGCTCAAGTGGCAGTCACCATGCAAGCGCAAGGCTGCGACATCCCCCGCCCGTTCGAAACACACCCTCACGCCCGCCAGCGCCTGCTCCACCACGCTACGATATGCAGGTAGGATATCCGCGGGAATGAAATTGTTCTCCATCAACCAAGTGGCAGGCTCCTCGCCAAAACTTTCGATATCCAGGGCAGGACGATGCTGGAATGGGCTCTGCGCACCGATAGCATGAATACGCCCGAGAAAACGCCCTATCCATTCCAGCCGCCCATGCTGGTCGAGCTCGGGGATCCTTCCGCCACGCCTGGGGAAAACTGCAAAATAAAATCCCTGATAATGCTGCAGCGTACTACCGGAGATGAGCAGTGGCGCCACTACTGGTATCTCCTCTTCCGCAAGCTGCAGTGAGAATGCATGCTCTTCCAGTATCTGCGCCCGGCTCCAGCGACCCGGACGATAAAACTTGGCAATCACGGGCGGTTGATCCTCAACACCCACCTGGTAAACACGATTCTCATAGCTGTTCAACGCCAACAACCGCCCATCACCCAGGATGCCGACACTGTTCATGGCGTCGAGAATCAGGTCCGGTGTCAAGGTAGAAAAAGGGGGCATGATCATTGGGCACTTTACGGAAAGGTAGGATGGAGAAGCTCGGCCTGGTTATCGCTTGCATCACGCGTTTCAGGATCGCGGCATAGCTTACCACGCGATGGAAGAATCAAACATCGCATCGCTACCTACGCCTCACGCTTCCATTCGGATCAGCATGTTTTTCATAGGATATGCAGCGCTTTCTGGCGAGTCCGTACAGCACGTCTGATCCATGTTGCCGATACAGAATATCCTTCTATATCTCCCAAACATCAATCTGGATTGGTGAAAACCATACACTCTGCCCCAACAATGCACACATTTGGGGCAAAATCTCCGAACAAGACGAATTATATTGGTGCATTTTTATTTCCAATAAGAGAAAATGCACTATTTTCGCTCACGCTCATGGAGATAAGAAGGAATGAAGTATCAATCGGCACATGATTTCTTAGCCGTTGTCGCACAAAAAAATCCCGGTCAACCGGAGTTCCTGCAGGCAGTCACTGAAGTCGTCGAAAGCCTTTGGCCATTCATCAGCGCCAATCCGCGCTACGCCGAACACGGCATTCTTGACCGGCTGGTTGAACCGGAACGTGCCATCCTGTTTCGTGTCTCCTGGGTTGATGATAAAGGCGAAGTTCAGGTCAACCGCGGCTACCGTATCCAGCATAATGGTGCCATTGGCCCATACAAGGGCGGCTTGCGTTTCCATCCGTCCGTCAACTTGTCCATTCTGAAATTCCTCGCTTTCGAGCAAACCTTCAAGAATGCCCTGACGACCTTGCCCATGGGCGGAGGCAAGGGTGGTGCCGATTTCGATCCAAAGGGCAAGAGTAATGGCGAAGTCATGCGTTTCTGCCAGGCATTTATCAGTGAGCTGTTCCGCCACGTGGGTTCCGATACGGATGTCCCGGCTGGCGATATCGGCGTTGGAGCACGCGAGATCGGCTTCATGACCGGCATGATCAAGAAACTGACCAATCGCGCCGATTGCGTCCTGACCGGCAAGGGACTGAGCTATGGCGGATCGCTCATCCGCCCGGAAGCGACCGGTTACGGCACTGTCTACTTTGCCGAAGAAATGCTGCGCCACAGCGGCCGCACCATCGCAGGCATGCGCGTTGCTGTCTCGGGTTCAGGTAACGTGGCGCAATACGCGATTGAGAAGGCCCTGGCACTCGGTGCTAAGGTCATCACCGCTTCTGACTCCAGCGGCACCGTAATTGACGAGGCTGGTTTCACTGCCGAGAAACTGCAAATCCTGATGCAGGTCAAGAATGTCGAGTATGGCCGTATCAAGGATTATGCTGAGCGGGTTGGCGCACTTTACGTCCCTGGCGGCTCACCCTGGAGTGTCAAGGCTGAAGTGGCACTACCGTGCGCCACGCAGAATGAACTGACCAAGGCTGACGCAGCAACCCTGATCGCAAATGGCGTGTTGTGTGTAGCTGAAGGTGCCAACATGCCATGCACGGCCGAAGCGATGAAGCTGTTCGACGAGCACCATATTCTTTATGCGCCAGGCAAGGCAACCAATGCAGGTGGTGTGGCAACGTCCGGCCTGGAAATGACCCAGAATGCCATGCGTCTCTCATGGACACGTGAAGAAGTGGATGCACGTCTGTTCGACATCATGAAGGGCATCCATGATGCCTGTGTACAATACGGCACGCGTGAGGATGGCAGCGTCAATTATGTGGATGGTGCCAACATCGCCGGCTTCGTCAAGGTAGCGGAAGCCATGCTGGCGCAAGGCGTGGTCTAAGCGCTTGCCTTCTCAAGAACAAGAGCACCCCAGGGGTGCTCTTGTTGATACCCGCTCTCTGCCTTAGAACGGTATCCCGAAATTGAAACCGAATATAAGATCCTTCAGCGCATTGCTGCGCCCTCCTGACGTAATTGCCCTAGAAATGGAAAAATCCAGATTGGTTCGGTCAGGCTGATTGCTGATCAAACGCAGACCCAGCGAGACTGAACTCATACGCTCGAACTCCTGAGTCTCGACGTGCTCATAGATGCGCGCGGATTCGAAGAGTGCGTAAGGTTGCAGCCCCACCATCTGGTAGAACGGCAATTTGTAATTGAATGGCACGGTGCGGTTCACCTCCAGCGTAATTCCCCACCCCGAGTCGCCTACGAGGCGACCAGGACGGTAAGCTCTGCCGTGTTGATAGCCGCCGAACTGCACCTTCTCGGTAATGGGCAAATTGTCCGGAGAATACTGTAACGTCCCAGATACCGATGTTCCCCAGGCACCATCGAAATAATTGCGCTGGACGAAATTGACGACATACTTGGAAAAGTTCAGGTCGATATCGCTCTGAATGGGCTGTGAAGGAAAATTAGTGACAATCTCCTTTGATGCTCCCATGGCATCCAGGCCGCGACTCATCATCAGCTGTAGCCGGCGACCGCGCCTGGCCGCACTGTCGCTATAACTGCCTCCGATCGTGACTGTACGCACATCGGAGACTGTCGTAACGGCAGCGCCATTCTGCTTGTTCCTGATTTCATCTTCAAAATTGTTGGCCGTCAACGATGCGCTGAGCAACAGGCTTCTGTCTTGACGCAACAGCAAGGGGTAGCTCAAGCCCGCGCTCAGACGCTGCGATTTCACTTGGCGGCCGAGCCCGGAAGCCAACTCGGCAGTTGGCTTGCCGTCGTAGTCTGACGCATCCACCCTGACGACCAGCCCCTCTCTTCCAATGGGCTGGGCATAGCTTAATGCATAGTATTGCTCATTCTCCGCAGAAATCAGGGTGGAAGCCGTGATTTCCTCAGCCAGCCGGGTATTGCCACTGGCTTTGACAGTAAAGATGCCGCGGGTAAACGGCTGCACTGTTTCCAGTCGACCCAAGGCTTCCACGGGCCTGCGTTCGACCTTGAGGGAAAGTACCGACGCGCCGTCCATCTGCTGTGGCAAAGGCAAGGTCGCTTGTATCCTCAAGCCAGGAAGCAATCCCAGCATGGTCGTATATCGCTCCATGGTGGTGCGGGTCAATGGCTTTTCTGCAAGCAACGGCGCCGTGATCTCACGGATCTTCTCCTCTGTCGCCCCGGGATTGCCCTCTATCTTGACTGAGCCGATATGCCCCTCGATGACAATAACCTTGATAATTGGCTCAGTGAAGTTTTGTGCTGGAATGTAGCAGAACGATAGTGGCAAGCCGCGTTGCTGGTAGAACTGGGTGACTTGGTTCGACAACTCTACTATCTTGCCAATGGTGAGTCTTTTATTGGCATAAGGAGCAAAAAAGGCACTCACTTCCTCAAAGGGCACCGCCTTGACTCCATAAATACCAAAACTGGCTGGCTGGACTTCAGTCGCCATCAGTCTCTGAAGTTCGGGCGATATCTCCTGCTTTGTCTCTACCTGCACATCTGCTTGCGGCCTGGTTTTAGGTGTTTCGGCCTTAGGCAGGGTGTCTACAGGATTTTCTACCGCGTACAGATGATATGGATTGAACAGCATGCTGGTCATCAGCATCACCGCGCCTGCCTGATGCTGGCATTTTTTCTTCTGCATCTTCTCCCCTATGCAGTCATTCAAATAAAAATCCCGGTAGTAGAAAACTACCACCGGGACTTTATGGCTTTTAAAGCTTTACAGCCCTAAAAGAGCGCCCAGCAGGCCAGACAATCCATTGACAGGATTGCCACCTTCGGTCGCAGATGGGCTTGCAACAGTTCCCCCCCCATTCTGAGTAATCCCCCCCAGAATATTGGTCACAGGTGCAAGTAGACCACCACCATTATTACCTGACAACAATGCTGTGACGGGTGTCAGGAGGTTGGCAGGAGCACTGCCTCCACTACCGCCGCCCAGCGCCAGAATATTAGTTACCGGTGCCAGCAATCCGCCATTAGGCTGTCCAGCGCCCAATAATCCTGTTACAGGAGCGAGCAGACCACCATTGGCAGGCAGTGCGCCACCCAATAGTCCGGTCACGGGGGCCAATAACCCATTCAGCCCGTTCGCCCCGCCTCCGGCTAGAATATTGGTCACCGGTGCCAGCACGCTACCCAAGCCGCCCAGATTGCCTGAGGACAAGTTCAGCACAGGGGCAAGTATGCCGCCGTTGCCACCGGCAGGTACATTGCTGGTCAAAGGCAATACACCAGCATGCCCGATCAACGGATCAAGCGTTGTGAGATTGCCCTCCGCACTGGTCAAAGGCAATACACCACCCTCTCCAATCAACGGATCAAGCAACGCTGGCTGGCCATTGCTGGCCTCTCCACTGGTCAGGGCCAATACACCGTTCTTGCCGACCAGCGGATCAAGCAGTGTCTGATCTCCGTCAGTCGTCAGAGGCAAAATGCCATTCGTGCCGATCAATGGGTCAAGCAGCCCATTGGTTCCGGCCAATAAATTGGTGACTGGAGCCAGGGCGCCATTGCCTGCAATGGATCCTGTTACTGTTTTGGCCAGGCCAGCGACGCTGTCGACAGTAAATTTCGTCGTCGCCGCCACTTGGGTGACCAAGCCATTGCCAAGCCCATCCAAGCCTGCCAGGCCATTGCCACCACCCAGCAAGTCAGTGACGGGGCCCAGTCCACCCTCAACTCCTGGAATAGCGCCAGTCAAAGTGGATCCAAGCTGGCCGACTACACCTCCGACCGTTGTTGTCAATGGTGTGACAATGCCATCCACCGTACCGCCAACCGTGCCAGTCACGTTAGCAAGAGAACCCACTGTATTGCCCACTGTTTCCAATGTTGGCGCCAATGTCGATGCCAAAGGCGCAGTCACGCCATTGACAGTATCCAGCAGCGGATTGGCAATACCTGCAACGGTATTGATGACAGGCGCCAGGGTATCCGTCACAGGTGCCAGTGTTTGTGCCACGGGCGCCAGCACGCCTGCCACAGGCTGAAGCACTGGCTGCAAGACACCGCCTGCCGTATTGATCACAGGTGCCAACGGGCCCGCAATAGGCTCAAGCAATGTTCCCACGCCAGTTAATACAGGCGTGAGGGCATTGCCCGTCGCCGTCGTCACAGGCAGCAATGTGCCATTCAATCCGCCCGCTACCGGCCCCAAGGCTGTCGCCAGCGGCTCTAGAGCGCCAGAAAGGGCTTCGGACGTAGGGCCGAGAGCTGTGCCTAAAGGTGCTAGTACCTCTCCCAGCACACCGGTCACAGGCAGCAAACTATCCGTGACAGGCGCAAGTGCAGCTGTCACCGGGCTCAGCGTACTCACTACCGGATTCAGCACTGGCTGCAAAGCAGACACAACAGGCTCAAGAACGGGATCCAGCGCATTGCCGAGTGGATCAGTGACGGGTTGCAAGGCTGTGGTCACTGGTTGAAGCACGTCGTTGGTGAGGTCATTGACCGTATCAATCGTATCATTCAGCGTGTTGTCAGCTGTTGTCACGATAGGCGGGTTATTGGAAGTGTTGGTTGGCCTGACATTGCTGCTTCCCCCGCCATCACAACCGATCAATGCGATGGATGAGCAAATTACAGCCAGGCTGACCGTATGATTCAGCGGCATTTTTGCTTTAGTGGACATTACATTCCCCTTCAAATGTTAATGGAGCCAATGACAACTTGGATCCGTTCCATACATAACGCCAAGCGCCCCTGAAACATATTAAGTGACTTGATGGGGCAGCTCGTTGTCGTTTAAGTGGTCGGTAGCAATTACAGAACCACATGTTTATCATTTTTATCACTTTTATCAAAAGTGTCAATTAATTGCTAAGGATGGGCTAAGATAAAAAAGAAAAAGCCACTTTCTTGACTCTCCAGAAAGTGGCTTACCTATTGATATTTAATGAAAAACCGCTAAATTAACTTAGATAAATGATGGATGTGGTTTTTTTTACAACTAGTCTTTCAACTTCTTCAACCATAGTGTTACGACACTGCCCTCGCCGTAAACAGAGGACACATCTACCCAGCCGCCATGGATCTCCATAATCTCCTTGACTAGGCAAAGCCCTAATCCGGTACCTGGGATGCTCCCGGAAACATCAGCACGATAAAAGCGTTCAAACAAGTGATCCATGTGCTCTTTACTCATCCCGATTCCGTAATCTTCCACAGCGATACCCACATAAGTATGCTGATATTGCTGTTTCTCCTTGATATAGAGATGAATTTCTGTAGAAGGATCGGAATATTTATGCGCATTGGAAAGCACATTGACCAGCGCCTGGATCAACTTATCAAAATCTGCAGAGACCTTGAGGGCATGGTTATTGAAATGAAACTTGATCGCACGGCCCTCCCCGCTCACAAGAAACTCCTTGAGCGCGGTATCCACGATATCCGTCAGGCGATATGGCTTGATGTCAAAGCTCATCCCCTTCCTGGCCTCAATCTTGGCAAGGTCAAGCATATCATTGATCAGTTTGGTCAATCTCACAGATTGCCGGTGGACGGTGGCCAGCATATCCTTCTGCTGCTCGGGGGTAAATTCCCGCTTCAGTAGCAATTCCGTGAAACCATGGATACTTGACATCGGCGTCCTCAGCTCATGTGCCGCCATGGAAAGAAACTCCCCTTTCATACGGTGCAGCTCAGACTCCTGAGTAATGTCGCGAAAGTAATGAATAGTACCGACAAAGCGATTTTCCGGATCATGCGCCTCGCGGACAGAGTGCTTGATGACCGTCAGCTTGGGTTTCGTCATGCGCATCACCACCGCATCAGGCAAGCGCTGAGATACTGCCCCCTGGTCATCCTGGCAAAGCGATTTCAAGAGGCGAATAAACTCGCTTTGCGAAATTTCACGCAGTTGCTCTGGCTTCAGGCCCGTCATATTCAGGAAAGCCGGATTGAAGGTGCTAAGCATGCCTTTCTTATTGAAGGTCACTAGTCCATCCGGACTCAGCTCAAAGGTACTTTGCATGATGCCATGCAAGCGGCTGGAGGTTTCCTGCGCCATTTTCTTTTCGGTGATATCGCGCGCGACGGCAATATAGTTGAATACCTGCCCATTGCCATCGAACAATGGCTCGATATCGAGATCTACCCAATAGTTCGAGCCATCTTTCGCCGTGCGTAGCAATTCGGCTTGATAGCTTTGCTTGGCATCCAGTTGTCGCCTGATCTGCTCAACGGTTTCCTCGTCTCCATCCATCAGGTCTCCCAGATACCGGCCCACCACCTCCTCCGGCAAGTATCCGGAGCGGCGCACATAAGCATCATTGACCCACTCCACATAGCCCAGCGCATTGGCAATGACCACTGAATTATCGGTCATGGAAACGATATGCGTAAGCGTCCTGGACTCCGACTCGCGCATCGACAGCAAGGCATGCGCCTGAAACAGCCGCTTTTTCTCAGCATTCAGCTTGCGCACATTGACTACGGATGAATACAATCGTTGTGAGCCTGCAACCCTTGAAAACTTGGGAATGCTACGCAGATTGCTTACGTCAGCAGTATCCTCGATCCAGGGCATCAGCAGAAAAGCAGCATATTTTTCCTCATGTGATGCCACCTTACCACCCAATACCAACCCACTCGGCTTGTGCTTCAGCAAGCAAGCCTGCCTGCGCAGGTTGCGCAAGGATGCCAGGCAAAACACCTCGGTAGGGCAAAGTAATGCAAAACATTCATCCATCTTGCGACCGACAAGGCGGCCAGCATCCAATGATTGCAAGGCGCTACTTGCATGATGGATGATCAATTGCTCATCGACAATGACGTGAAAGGGAAATGTGGCCAGTAGGTCTGGAGTTGATTTAGGTAATTGCAATGCAGGCCTAAATTGACGCATGGGCTTTCATTTGGTCTTGGTCAATGGTATCTGCGATCATGGACTCGATGATGGGCTCGAGCTCACTCAGCACTACAGGTTTGCGGAATAATAATACCCCATCCGGCAAACCGCCCTTATCCTGAATATAGTCGTCATTCAATGCGGTCAGGGCAATGATATTTAATTTGCTGAACTGGTTTGAGCTTTTCAAATGCCGCAGCATCTCGAAACCACTCATGCCGGGCATGTTCAAATCCGTAATCAGGAGATCGGGAACTTCACGCCCAAGGTTGATCAGCCCCTCAAAGCCGTCTGTCGCCACATCAATACGCACCGGATGCTTCCAACTGGAAAAAAAAGTATGAAAATAAATTCCGCAATGCGCTATCGTCTTCAACCAAAAGAATATGAAATACCTTGTGCTTCGAAGACAAACCGTTGACAGGCATAATGGCCTGCTTACGCTGGTTGAGAATACGGTCGATCGAAGAGCGTGCAATCCTGCGGTGGCCTCCGGCAGTCTTCCATGCTTTCAGCACTCCGGACTCAACCCATAGCTGCACTGTACGTAGAGACACCCCTAGCACTTTCGAGGCATCTCGCGTAGATAGGAACTCTTCCTTCCCAGAATTTTGATTCACCATGACACAATTATCGGAATGTAATATACATATACATTATCCTAGATAATAAATAAAAATCAATCAGATAGATTAATACTCCTTATACATTCGTTGACATATCTCACAGATATGATAAAAATGATAAGAATTGCCAATCATAAAAATGTCATGCTAACTACATCAGTTTCCGGGGATCAAGCATTGCGCAAGATACTCATCATCGAAGATCAAGAAGATGTGCGCAAACTCATTCATATGAGCTTGGGAAATGATCGATACACCATCCATGAAGCAAGCAACGGGGACACCGGTCTGGCTCTCGCTGAACAATTGAAACCAGATTTGATTCTGATGGACATCATGATGCCCGGCATCATGAATGGATACCAGATATGCGGCATACTGAAAGAGAGGGAAGATTTCAAGAACACGAAAATTATTTTCCTGACTGCGCGCGCGCAGGAACAGGACATGGTCGACGGATACCGCTCAGGCTGCGACGAATATCTGGTCAAGCCTTTCAGCCCGATCCGGCTGGCAGAGATCGTCGATTCACTACTATGGTCAGACAGCAAGACCCAGCCAGAACATTATTAATCAAGCTTCCCCTTGCATGGCATAAATGGCCGGCAAATTACGCCACCACCCATAGGCATCCATTCCGCATCCGAATACATACTGGTCCGGCACCTCCAGTCCGACGAAATCAGCCCTGATCGGCTTGACCCGCCCCAGCATTTTTTCAACCAAGACCGCAACGACAACCTTGCTGGCACCCAGTGCCAGACACTGCGCCTTGATTTCTGCCAGCGTGACCCCCTCATCGAGAATATCATCGAGCAATAAAACGGTACGGCCGCGCACCTCCTCCCCGGGCTTCATTTTCCACACCAGCTGGGCATCGCCATGTGTCCGGTTGTGATAGCGGGTGGCCTGCACATAACCGAACTCCAAAGGGAAAACCAGCTGTGGCAATAATTGCCCGGTGAATACCACCCCGCCTCCCATGACACACAGGACGAGAGGTTGGTCCTGCCTTAGCGTGGCAGTGATTTCCTGCGCCACCCTCGTCACCGCCTGCTTCACTTCCTCTTCAGAAGAGACCAGCGTGGATCGCTGCAGAATGAGATCGGGGTTACCCTCAAGTACCACCACGACTGCTACTTGGTTAGATCACGTAAGTACTGGGCAAACTCTTTGCCAAACTCCTCATGCTTCAAGGAATACTCGACGTTCGCCTTGACATAACCCAGCTTGCTGCCGCAATCGTAGCGCTTCCCATCGAAACGGTAAGCCAGGATTTTCTGTTTTTCCATCAAGGCGGCAATGCCATCAGTCAACTGGATTTCCCCGCCCTTGCCCGGCTTGACGTTCTCCAGGCATTCAAAAATTTCAGGCGTGAGAATATACCGACCGACAACAGCCAGATTGGAGGGCGCTTCTTCCGGCTGCGGTTTTTCCACAATGCCATTCAATTGCAACACATTCGGGCCACTCACCTCTGTCGCATCCACAATGCCATAGCTTGCCGTCTCACTGGGCTCCACATCCTCGACACCCAGAATGCTGACACCCTCTTGGTCGAACAGCTCTGTCATCTGCTGCATGGCAGGTTTGTCGGCATCAATAAGGTCATCGGCCAGGATCACAGAGAAAGGCTCGCTGCCGACCACGGACTTGGCAAGCAATACCGCATGCCCCAAACCAAGCGCCTCGGCCTGGCGAATATAGATGCAGGAAACATTTTTTGGCAGGATATTGCGGATTTCTTCCAGCACCTTGGTTTTCTTGCTTGCCTCAAGCGTCGCTTCCAGCTCGAAGGACTTATCAAAATGATCCGGGATGGTGCGCTTGTTGCGCCCGATAATAAAAATCAGCTCGGTAGCACCGGCGGCCACAGCCTCCTCTGCTGCATACTGAATCAGAGGCTTATCCACAATTGGCAACATTTCCTTGGGACTCGCCTTGGTTGCTGGCAGGAAACGTGTCCCTAAACCTGCCACTGGAAATACTGCCTTGGTAATTTTTTTTGCCATTTCTATCTATCTTTCTTCTAATGTATGGTTGAAGACTCGGGGGGGAACATCATGGATGGATTGGCATGAATATCCCCTGCATACTCCTCCACCCACATGCCCAGCTCTTGCTTGATGACAGATTCATCTATGAGCGATGCCCTGTCGATCCATTTCAGCAATGCCTGAACCCAAGCACCATCCACGCTTCGCGCCACGGCAATACGTAGCTTGTCGTGGGGTGTTGGTACAGTGAGCTCGTCGTCAGCCAAAAGTTCCTCGTACAGCTTTTCGCCGGGCCGCAAGCCAGAGTATACAATCTGAATGTCATCTTCATTAAGCCCGGATAACCGGATCATATCACGGGCCAAGTCCACAATCCGCACAGGGTCTCCCATATCCAGCACAAATATCTCCCCGCCACCACCCATCAATCCAGCCTGCATGACCAGCTGGCACGCCTCCGGGATGGACATGAAATAGCGAGTGATCTCGGGATGGGTAACGGTAATTGGCCCGCCCGCCGCAATCTGCTCACGGAACTTGGGGATTACACTGCCACTACTGCCCAGCACATTGCCAAAGCGCACCACGATAAAACGCGTACCCGACTCCTCCTGCAGGCCTTGGCATATCATTTCCGCCAGGCGCTTGCTGGCCCCCATCACATTGGTGGGATTAACCGCCTTATCGGTGGAAATCAGCACGAACTTGGCAACCCCTGCAGTTTTGCATGCCTGGGCGAGCGTGTAAGTACCGCTGACATTATTTGACAATGATTCCGCCACATTGCGGTTCTCCATCAAAGGCACATGCTTATACGCAGCAGCATGGAACACCAGTTTGGGCATATAACGGCCAAGCACCTGCCCCACCCGGCGTGCGTTCCTGACATCGCCAACCACGTATTCAATGCGGGTATCAAACTCCAGATTGTCAAACTCCTGCTCCAACCGATACAACGCGTACTCCGACTGATCCAGGCAGACCAGGCAAGCTGGACGGTATTTCAGCACCTGGCGGCATAACTCAGAACCGATGGAACCACCTGCACCAGTAATCAGCAACACCTGCCCCTCGATCAAATGCTGGAGCCCCTCTCCATCGAGACTGACCGGCTCCCGCCCCAGCAAGTCCTCCACCTCGACCGGCCGAATCTGTGCCATGCTCAGGTGGCCACTCATCAGGTCATCAAACGACGGCACCGTGAGCGCAGTCAGCCCATTTCTGCTTGCCAGCTCGACGATTTCCCTGCGTCGTTGATGACGCGCGGATGGCATGGCCACAATCACATGATTGACCGACAAATCCGCAGCGATCTGTGGCAATTGCGCAATCGACCCCAGCACATTGACGCCCAGTAGCTCTCGGCCATGCATGGTTTTCTTATCGTCCAGCAACCCAACGACATGCCATTCACGGCTTTTGGAAAGATCCTTCAACAAGGCAATCGCTGCCTCACCCGCGCCGAGCACCAGCACCGGCTTTCCGGAAAACTGGGCAGAACCATACAGGCGATGTTCTTTCCATGCTCGGTAAGCAAAGCGGCTGCCGCCCATCAACAGCAGCAACAGCATAGGATCCAAGATCAGCACCGAGCGAGGAACAATGCCGTGTGGCTTGAACATGAACAAGATCGCAACCACAAGCACTGCGCTGATCGCAATCGCGCGCACCAAGCGCTGCAAATCCGGCAGGCTGGCAAAACGCCAGACGCCTTTGTACAACCCAGCCAGCAGAAACACAAATGCCTGCAGCGGAATCACCCATGCTGCGCTGTCGAGCATACTCTGGACAAAATTGGCCGGAATATCAAAATTGAACCGTAACAGGAAGGCTGCCCACCATGCCAGCGCAGCAGCAACAATGTCATATATCCAAGCGCTCAAAGAGCGTGGATTCTTCAAACTGATGTAGTTCGACCACTTGAATGAGGGGAAATAATGCAGCACGCGCCCAGCCTAAAGTGAAAATGAATAACATTCTACTAAAAACCACGGGACAGTGACGACCAATCATGGATCAACACTTTGTAGCCAGGCATTGGTTCCTGCCGAGCTCAGCGCACGACCCGGTCGCCCTGTCCTCGACCCAGCACCGTCTGAATCAGCAACTTGAAATAAAGCCGTACATTCATCTCGCGCAGCATCCTGGCATCGGTCTCGGCAAGCAGCCTTGGCGTCGACATGTCTATATCATTCACCTGTGCAAGGCCGGTAATCCCTGGCCGCGCATGGTAAACGCCACGCAACTCGCGCTCGGCCATCAGCTCCTCCTGATTGAACAGGTTCGGTCGAGGCCCCACCAGGCTCATTTCTCCCTTCAGGACATTCCAGAGCTGGGGCAGCTCATCCAGCTTGGTCCTGCGCAAGAACCGTCCGAGCCGGGTGATGGAATTGGTGGAAGCCAGATGGCTCGCCACAGAAGCCGTATCCACCTTCATCGTCCGAAATTTCACCAAAGTAAACGGCTGCCGGTAGCGCCCAACCCTCACCTGGCGAAACAAGGGAGCACCTGTATCAAACAAGCCGAGGGTATAAATCGATAGCAATAGCGGGAATCCCAGTACCAAGCCTATCACCGAAAAAATAATGTCAAAAAATCGGATCAAGAATCAGCCCTTGGTAGAGAAACAGCGCTTCAAGCCCTCATCCACTGAGATCGGCGGAACCCACCCCAACAACTCGCGCGTCTTGGAAATATCGACTTGCAATGATCCCAGGAGACGCTGGGCGATCAATCGCTTGCCACACATACGCAAACCCATCTCTAGCCAGCGGGCAGACACTGGCATCAATCGGGAGGAAACGCCCGCAGCCTTGGCCAAACGCCGCAACAAATCTGAAGTGGACAAATCCTCGCCATCGCTTACCAAAAAAACCTGGTTGGCTGCCGCGGGATGGTCAATACACGTGACGATGAGGTTCACCAAATTATCAATCGCCACCAAAGACCGTTGGTTATGAATGGCGCCCAGAGGCAACGGTATTCCACTTTTCACCAACTTCATCATACTGGCAAAATTACCCTTCACTCCAGGCCCGTAAACCAAAGGAGGGCGAATAACCACCACATCCATCCCTGTCTCCCGCGCCAGGGCCAGCAAACCCTGCTCTGCCTCGAACTTTGAAATACCGTACGCATCTTCGGGAGCTGGTACATCGTACGCAGTAAAAGGCTTTCCAGGTAGAGTCTGTTCGCCGTTGACCTTGATGGAACTAATGAATACAAACCGCTTAACTCCGGCCTTTGCCGCCTGACGCGCCAGATTCAGCGTCCCTTCGACATTCGTTTCACGATATGCCGCCAAGGGATCAGCAAGCTGTTCCCGCATGACGTGCACCCTGGCTGCCAGATGGATGACGGCATTGATGCCGTCCAATATCAGTGACCAATCCGTTTGACCGTCAATTGAAGCAACCTGATCACCCAAAGCGTCAGCCCGGATAGTGCCCGCACGCCCAATTGCTTTTACGGGGAAGCTCTGCCGCCTTAGCGCACTGCACAAAGTTTTACCTACAAACCCTGTAGCGCCTGTCACCAGTAATTGCATCATGTATTAACAATCAAGAAAACCAACAGGATAATCCCAAAAACGTTACAACTCTGGCTACTTCATCATGACGCACTCTGCTACGAAGCGTCAACTTCGCGGAACAATGCAGCATATGCCTTTCCTAATGCCGGGCCGGAAAAGAGCAGCTCATACCGCTGACGAGCAGCAGCTCCCATCTCTGTAGCCAGCCTATCCTCTGATAACAAAACCGCCATCGCCGACGCCAATGCTTCAGGAGAGGCCGGCTCAACGACAAACCCTGTTTCTTCATGATGGTTGACATATGAAGTGCCTGTGCCAATTTCGCAAGAAATCAGCGGCTTCCCGAACATGGCAGCCTCTACCAGCACCATGCCGTACGCTTCAGACCGCAAATGCGATGGCAACACAAGCGCTCTGCAGCATTGAAGCAAGGTTACTTTTTCCGCGTTAGTCACCATCCCGGCAAAAATCACATTCTCTGCACCGACTTCGCCAGCCAATGCTTTCAGGCGCGCGCCTTCCGGCCCCGCGCCAGCAAACACCACCTTTGCGCCTATCCGCTTTGCTGCCTTGACCAGAAAATGCGCGCCTTTGTAATAACGAAGAACGCCAATAAAAAGAAAATAAGGCTCATCCTTCCCAATGCCTAGACGCTGCAGAATCTCCTCATCCCCTGATTTAGGATAAGAAGACTCCTCAATACCAAGTGGAATAACCCTGACTTTTTCGCGAATCTCAGGATGGGAGAGAACGGGACTGGTGCGTGCATACGCTGGAGAATTCGCCACCACAAGCCTCATCTGGCGCAACACCTTCCACATCAAAGGAGCATATAACCTCCCTAAAAGCTGCTGACGCACCACGTCCGAGATATAAGTCATGACGGCCGGACAACCTGGGCGAACCACCGTATGCAGAACATCCGCAAATGGCCACGGAAAAAGGTAATGTAGCACATCAGATTTTTCCGCCAACCTGGAAAACGCAAGAAATGCGCCGATACCGCCCAGATCGCATGATGCCGGAGCCGCCCAGGAGCGGCAACGAACAACACAAGCCTCCGGACGCTGCAAGATTGCCGGACGCGGCTGCGGAGAAAGCGTAAACACCGTATTATCGACGCCCTGCATACCCGTCGTGAGGGCAATCTGGCGAATTGCCTCCTGCAACCCGCCTGGAGGGTCAGGAAAATAGGTACGATAAACATGAGCAACGGCAAGATCCTGCATTAAACACTCCTATTACGGTGGCGCCATAGCCCTAACGCAACGCAGCAGCCTAACACCGCTTCGGTCACAACAGTCATCCAGGCAGCTCCAATCAACCCATATTGGGGAATCAGCCAGAGATTTCCTGCAATATTTAGCACTGCGGCAAAAGATGCCGACATTGCCAGCCAACGTTCGATACCCAGCGCTAGCGCAGCTTGGTTCAGCACGCCATTTGGCAAAATAAAAAGCAAAGCGCAGCCGAGTATCGCCAGAATATGATCAGCTCCCGCATAGGCCTCGCCATATGCAACCGCGATCAAAGGCGTGCTGCACAACCAGAAAAACACCATGAAGAACACTCCAACCATCAGCGCCCCTGCCAGCACCGGCAGCATTCTCCGCAACATCAGTCGGGGAGAAGCGCTACCCAGACGAAACTTGCGGAACAAAATAATACAGAGCGGCGAAGCAAGCAGAATCACCGCCTCAATCAAGCGGCAGGCAACCCCGTATTTCCCGACTTCAAACTTGGACACATCTAACCATTCCAGCAACAGCATGTCCGCTCGAAAATAAAGGACTGTCGCGAGATCCAACCACACGAATGGCAAGGTTGCCGCATAAAGAGTAGGAGGAATCTTCCATAGCGGGCGCGTGCGCAGATAGTGCATGATCAGCAAACCGAAGGCGGTCGCACCGACAAACTGGGCAAAGAATACCTGCCACGGTTTCTCAGCTCCCATCAGAATGACAATGCACACGCACGCAGCTGTGAAGGTTCGATTGCCCATCTGCCACGAGGCATCCCTTACCATCCGCCCATCTCCGCGGAGAATGTTCAAACCGAACTGATTGGTCACAGATGCTGCGAAAAACCAGATAACCGCAACAATCGTCAGCGCATGCTTGGGCAGTACCAATAAAGCGATCAACGAAAATATGCTGGCCGCGATAATCACATGCCCCAAGGCAGCCTGCGGCAATATGGGCAGGAATCTGAGCAATGCAGGTGTGGGATGGGCGCGTTCTCTTTGCAACAATCGCCCGAAACCACCATCAAGCAGAATGGCGGCAATGGCTCCGCCGGACAAGACAACCGAATAAACACCAAATGAATCCGGCCCAAGCGTCCGCGCAATCAAAATGCTGACCGCCAGAGAGATGACCCCGACAAAACCAACGGCGAGCCACTGTGCGCCCAGAAAACGGATGATCATAAAAAGGGAAGGAGTGCGATGTTTGACGGTGCGTTGATGTTAAGCAGCCTCTCGCGTCTTTTTATAGACGTCAAGCGTCATGGAGGCTGTTTTGTCCCACGAATATGCCAATGCGCGTTCTTGCCCCTTGTTCCTGAAACTCTCTGCCAGTTCCGGCTGTTCCAGCATCGATTGCATTGCAGCGGCAATGTCGCTGACATTCAGAGGATTCACCAGCATGGCGGCATCGCCCGCCACCTCTGGAAGAGAAGTGGTATTGGAAGTAATAACGGGAGTTCCAGCCGCAAAAGCTTCGACTACGGGCAAACCAAATCCCTCATACAACGAAGGAAAGACCAAAGCCGTTGCACCTTTCAACACTGCAAGCAAGTCGGCATCCGGCAAATGCTTGAGCCACCTCAGAGAATTTCCTGAAGAAGACGAAGTCAACATTTCAACCACATCCTCGCATCGCCACCCTGCCCTACCAACAATCACCAACGGCACTTCGTTACGTATCCCTTGGGGCAAGGACCGATATGCCTCGATTACCCGGCCGACATTCTTCCTTGGCTGCAGCGTCCCCACGACAAGAAAATAGTATTGAGGCAGATTGTACCGTCTCAATACCACCTTCATCGCCTCTTCTTCCAACGGCTGAAACCACCGCTCATCCACGCCAAGCGGGATGGCACTGATCTTTTGTGCCTCAATACCGAAATGCTGTGAAATTTCCTGCTTCGAATACTCAGAGATAGTAATGATATGCGATGCCCAGTGCGCAGAGCGCTTCCATAACGCATTTTTCATCTTGCGCAACTTGGGGGATACCCACTCCGGATGCGACAAGGGAATCGCGTCCATGATGGATGCAATAACAGGAACTTTTCCGTAGTTGGGAATAAGATGATCAGGCGCATGAATCAGATCAACACGCTCCTTCAATTGAGCTGTTCCCAGAAAGGGAAACCCGGATACAGCCGATACTGCAGCAAGCGGCGCATATCGTCCAAATGTCGTCGGAGCACGTGAGCCGATAGGAAACTGTGACGGAGAATACCCGTACGAGATAGGGAAAAGCTCGACGGCCGGGTCAGCCTCGAGTCTTTTCATCAGCTCCCGGGTATAACTACCAATTCCATCGATTCCCCCCAATGCCAGGCAACGTGTAAGCACGGTGACACCAAAACCTACCTTCATCATTTTTTTTCTTTTCGCGTAGCGTGTTCCAGCATGATCTTCAAGGTAAGCGCTAAAGGAACCAGCCTCCCCTCTCCAATAGTACGGAACAGCTTTGATGGATCACCGCATAATGTCTTGATCTCGTTATTCCGCACGAACTGCGGATTTACCTTGACCTCGATATCATGCGCCGTCAATTCCCTCAACATCCCGATTACTGCACGCAATGTCACCGGAGCACCGCTGCAGATATTAAACACCTCACCCGGCACAGCCTTGTCCAACAAACGCAGATAGGCCTCGCAAACGAAAGCCACATCATTGAACTCGCGCTCCACATCCAGATTGCCCAGTTCCACGGTCTGCGCCTTGCACGCGAAATGCGCCACCAGCTTGGGAATCACGAAAGACTCAGCCTGCCCCGGCCCCGTGTAATTGAACGGCCGCACAAAAAACAACGGCAGTCTGTCCAGATAGGTACGGGCCATGTGCTCCATGGCCAGCTTGCTCATTGCATAGTGATTGACCGGCGCCGGCGCCTGCTCTTCGGTGATAGGTGAATGCGCTGCATTGCCATACACATTCGCACTGCTTGCCAGCAGTACGCTGCGCGGCGTCACGGACAAGCCAGCCAGCGCATCCAACAGGTTCAGGGTACCGATCACATTGACGTCATAAAAGGCACTAACATCCGCATGACCAACAAAACTGATCGCTGCCAGATGAACCACTGCTTCCGGACGAGCCGCCTCAACTTCGCGTTGCAATACAGCCTTGTCCGTCAAATCGGCCCTCAGTGCAACAACCTCATGGCCGGCCGCTTTCGCGGCCGTCAGAAAATGGCGCCCGGTGAATCCATCAGCACCAGTAAGCAGAATTCTCAAAATGAGAAACCTTCCGTGTTGCGGCGCAGATCGGCCTCGACCATCATCTGGCAGAGTTGCTCCAGCGTTGTCTTCGGTTCCCAACCCAGCTTGGCCTTGGCCTTGGCTGGGCTACCGATCAGTAGGTCCACTTCCGCTGGACGGTAAAACTTCGGATTGACCCGAACCACTATCTTACCGGTTGCAGTATCCACGGCAACTTCGTCCTCGCCCTTGCCCTTGAACTCAACAGCAATGCCAGCCCCCTTGAACGCCATGCTTACAAAATCGCGCACAGTCTCGGTACGATTGGTCGCCAGTACAAAGGTATCCGGCTCATCCGCCTGCAGGATGCGCCACATGCCTTCCACATAATCCTTGGCATAGCCCCAATCACGCTTTGCATCCAAGTTACCCAACTCCAGGCAATCAAGTTTCCCCAGCTTGATCTTGGCCACCGAATCCGTGATCTTGCGCGTCACGAACTCGCGACCACGCAACGGACTCTCATGATTGAATAAAATACCGCTAGATCCGAAGATTCCATAGCTTTCACGATAGTTAACAGTCATCCAGTGCGCATACAGCTTGGCGACACCATAAGGACTGCGTGGATAGAAAGGCGTATCTTCCGTTTGTGGAATCGCCTGCACCTTGCCGAACATTTCGGATGTGGATGCTTGGTAATAGCGAATATTGGGATTTACTAAACGAATGGCCTCCAAAAGATTGAGCGCACCGACACCTGTGATCTCCGCGGTAGTAATAGGTTGCTCAAAAGACACGCCCACAAAACTTTGCGCAGCTAAGTTGTACACTTCTGTTGCACCTGTGCTCTGCAATAGACGGATGCTTGCTGACAAATCGGTCAGGTCGTATTCAACCAAAAGAAGATTTGGGTCATTTTCAATTCCCAGCTCTTCAATACGCCAGAAGTTGACCGAGCTTGTACGGCGGAAGGTACCGTAAACCTTATAGCCTTTACTAAGGAGAAGTTCTGCGAGATATGCACCATCTTGGCCTGTGATGCCGGTAATGATGGCAGTTTTTATGGTCATCGTATTATGCCTTATGTATTTAAAGTCTTACTGTATATGTATATATGGTATGTAAATAATGGATTCGTTAGAACAGCGTCTAAATTATCTTATTATTTTCCTTCATCTTTTTTTGGAAACTAGACGATTTCGATCTCAGGAAATGGGAAGATAAACCTGCCGCCATCAGCTAGAAAGTCCTTTTCACGGCGCAGGATACCATCTTTGAAATGCCATGGAAGCACCAAGAAGTAGTCGGGCTTGGCAGCGCGCGCCTCTTTTTCCGAAATAATGGGAATATGCGTTCCCGGAGTGACTCGTCCGAATTTTTCTTCGTTTACTTCTGCAATGGCAGGGATTTCCTCAGAAGTAAAGCCACAAAATTGTAGTACTACATTACCTTTGGCAGAAGCTCCATACCCATATATTTTTTTGCCGTCAGCTACTAACGAATGAATTAAGCGCCTGAGATCATCGCGATGACGATATACACGCTCCTCAAATTCACGATAAGGCCTTGGGGTAGATAATCCCATCCGGTCTTCTTGCTCAAGCATCCAATTGATCACTGCAAGGTTAGGCTTAATACTCGTATTAGAACGCTTGGCAGCAGTCACGGCAAAGCTGCCTCCGTCTCTCCTGGCTGGATATGAAAACTTACTCCTTGCAGAATCCACTTCAATTGGTGGTGCGGCTTACGCCTCAGATCTATCCACTCCAACAACCGAGACCAGCGACTGGGGTATTGCTTGTAGGCCTTACCCAGGTTGGTGACAACAATAGTACCCATTAAAGTTCATCCACCATATCGCCCGCATGTTTGCGGAATAAAGACAGCCCCAGCAGGCACAACACGATAGACAGCGCAAACACTGGCCATAGACTGTACCAGTCCGGCCATTTTGCTTGTACCAATATTCCTTGGAAAGCCTCCATCAAGCGCGCCATGGGGTTAAGCCGCATATAATCTTGTACCCGTTCTGGAAGAATGCTGACCGGATAGACAATCGGCGTAAGCCAAAACCAGAAACTAAGCACAATGCCAAAGAACTGACCTACATCGCGGAAAAACACATTGAGAACGCCCAATATAATACCCAAGCCTAGAGCAAAGACGATCATCAGTATCAATACCGGGATCAGCACCAAATAAGGCCAACCCGAAAACATACCGATCAGCAGCAAGAACGCTGTGAACAACCCAAAAACAATGGCAAAGTTAACTAGCGCGGTGGCGGTGACGATGACTGGCAGACATAGACGGGGGAAACTCAGTTTCTTGAGCAAGTTGGCATTATCGATGAACGTGGTCTGTGAGCGCCCGACAATCTCAGCAAACAAGCCCCAGGTGAGTATGCCAGCGCATAAATGAATGCTAAACGCAAAAGTACTGTCCACGCCAGGCAAACGAGCCTTCATTACCTGCGAGAAAATCACTGTGTACACTACGATCATTGCGAGGGGGTTCAAGACCGTCCAGACTGCGCCTAGCAGCGAATTACGGTACTTGGATTGAAACTCGCGCTTGACGCTGCCCAACACAAAGCCGCGATAAAGCCATAAGGCTTTTAACATGCTGATCATCAAGTGCGTCCGTAGATATCTTGAAAACGAACAATATCGTCTTCGCCCAAATATTCCCCGGATTGAACTTCAATAATCACCAGGTCAAGCAAACCTGGATTTTCAAGACGGTGTTTGTGTCCTGCTGGAATGTAAGTAGACTCATTGGCATTAATGAGCAGCTCGCGCTCGCCGTTGACAACTTTAGCTATACCGCTTACTACAACCCAATGCTCACTACGATGATGGTGCATTTGCAAGCTCAGGCTGGCACCAGGCTTTACCTTGATGCATTTGATCTTAAAATTAGCGCCTTCTTCCAATACGGTGTATGTGCCCCATGGACGGTGTACCTTGCGATGGTAATTTGCCGCACTATGGGACTCAAGCTTGAGTTGCTTCACAACGGTTTTGACATCCTGAGCTCTGGAGTGATGAGCCACAAGCAGGGCATCGGGTGTATCGACCACCAGCAGGTTATCAATACCTATACCAGCCACAAGACGGGAATCACTTTGGATATAGCAATTATTAGCATCCACCAATAAAGCTTCGCCATTCACCCTATTCCCACGCTCATCTGACTGGACCAACTCAGCCATGGCGCTCCATGAACCAATGTCGCTCCAGTCAAAATCAGCTGCGACTACCGCCACTTTTGAAGCACGCTCCATGACGGCATAATCTATGGAAATATCTGGACTTGATGCAAAGTGCTCCTCGCCCAATACAACAGGCTCAGTTTTGGAGTCACTAGATGCCAGGGTCTTTTTTGCTATCTCAAGCACTTCTGGAACATACTCCGCAAGTGCAGCAATAATGGTTTTTGCAGTAAAACAGAATATACCTGCATTCCATGTAAATCGACCTAAAGCAATATATTTCTCAGCAGTTTCCAAATCTGGCTTTTCGACAAATCGAACGACTCTACGCGCGCCTGAGTCCCCAATTGACTCTCCGCCTTCAATGTAGCCATAACCTGTTTCAGGCGTGCTTGGCTCTACACCAAACGTGACTATCCAGCCATTCACCGCCATATCTGTCGCAACAGTCACTGCTTTTGAAAAAACTTTTTGATTACCAATAAGATGATCTGCCGGCATCACCAACAGCACTACATCTTCCCCATGTTTCGCAGCGGCATGTAGTGCAGCAACTGCAATGGCAGGAGCAGTATTGCGCCCTATCGTCTCTAGTAAGTAGCTATGGGAAACATTAGTGTCTGTTGCCTCATAGACATCACGTGTCAGGAAGTAATATTCCTTATTCGTTACTGTGAGCACTTCGCTCACACCATCCAGGCAAGCAGTACGTTGCAAAGTCTTCTGCAGAAGGGTTCTGCCATCAGGTAATTCGATAAATGGCTTAGTTAGAGTTTCACGAGAAACCGGCCATAATCTGGAACCGGCCCCGCCAGACATAATGACAGGAAGCAGCATTAAAAAACTTTTTTATAAAATTGGCTCATTATACCTAAAGAGTTTTAAATACTGAATTAAATTAAATCTTGAGCATTCAATATGAAATCTAATTATATAAAAAATATTGCTACTAAAAACAATATTTAACAATAAAAAAACATCATAAAAATCATAATACTAAATAACACACATCCCAAAAATTTTAAAAGATTACGCTTCAACCAATTCAGAATATCTCATCCCAAGTTAAACTCTTGGATTACAAGAGTATGTTTAAACTACGTTCATCAAGGAGTCTCCTCACATGGCAAATGTATTGATCACCGGCGCCAACCGTGGCCTGGGGCTGGAATTCACCAGGCAATATGCCGAGGCTGGCTGGCACGTACTGGCTTGCTGCCGTCACCCAGAAACGGCCGAGGAGCTGCTGCAGCTTGCTTCACGCTTCAAGCACCTAGTCAGCGTGCACAAGCTGGATGTGGGGAATTTCTACCAGATCGATGAGCTGGCGGCCTCGCTGGCAAGCCAGCCTATTGATGTATTGATCAACAATGCGGGCATTTATCCCGATAGCCCCCATCATATCTTTGGAGATGCTGATTACGAGGCCTGGTTGCAGGCATTCCGCATCAACAGCATCGCGCCTTTCAAGATGGCCCAGGCATTCACGGCACATTTGAAGCAAGGGCAGCTCAAGAAGCTGGTCAACATGACCAGCAAGATGGGCAGCATCAGCGATAATACCAGCGGCGGCAGCTACATCTACCGCTCCAGTAAAACCGCCCTCAACATGGTCACCAAGAGTCTTTCCATCGAGCTAGCAAGAGAAGGCATTACAGCACTGGTGCTGCATCCCGGCTGGGTGTTGACCGACATGGGCGGCCCCAATGCTCTGATCACTGTCGAGCAAAGCATCAGCGGCCTGCGTGAGGTGATAGACCGCGCCACGCTTGCGGATGCAGGCAAGTTTTATGCGTATGACGGACAAGAGATCCCCTGGTAAGCCGTTGCATCCCCATGGAGTACTACGCCCCCTGGTTTTCAAGGGGCGTGGCGCACTCAGTAACCACGATGGTCGGTTCGACCACCTGCAGCATGCGGATATCGACGATGGCTGGCACAATCTAGACCAAGACCTTGCTCCCCTACCCACTGAAGTACTGATCGACAATTCCCGCTCCATCATCAACTGGAACAACTCGCCTGACGTACCTTTTGACCGCTCGATCAATCCTTATCGCGGCTGCGAGCATGGCTGCATCTATTGCTTTGCGCGCCCCACCCATACATATCTGGGACTGTCGGCAGGGCTGGATTTCGAGAGCCGCATCCTGGTCAAGCCGGATGCAGCCCGCCTGCTGCGCCAGGAGTTGAGCAAACAGCATTACCGCTGCGCGCCTATCGCCATGGGCACCAATACCGACCCTTACCAGCCGCTGGAAAAGCAGCATCAGCTCACGCGGCAAATCCTGCAAGTGCTGGCAGAATTCAGGCATCCCGTCAGCATCGTCACCAAGGCAGCCATGGTGGAACGCGATATCGACATCCTTGCCCCCATGGCCAGCCAAGGGCTTGTGCAGGTGTTCATTTCGATCACCACGCTGAGCAACCAGGTCAGCCGCACGCTGGAGCCTCGCGCTGCCGCACCGCAACGCCGGCTCGACACCATCAGGCGTCTGCATCAAGCCGGCATCCCCACGGGGGTGATGACAGCTCCTGTCATTCCTGTGCTGACCGATCCGGAACTTGAACATATCCTGGCCGCTGCAAGCGAAGCCGGAGCGAGCAGCGCCGGTTATGTTCTGCTGCGCCTGCCACTGGAAGTCGCGCCGCTGTTCGAGGAATGGCTACAGCACCATTACCCGCTCAAAGCCAGCCATGTGATGAGCATCATTCGCCAGAGTCGCGACGGCAAAACCAACCATACGGACTTCCATGCACGTATGCGAGGGAATGGCTTGTTCGCAGAGATGATACGCCAGCGTTTCAGGCTGGCATGCAGAAAGCTGGGGCTCAACCAGCGCAGCATGGAAATGGATACTTCATTGTTCCGGCCTCCTGGAAAACCGGAACAATTGGGGCTGTTCTAAGATTGTGAGCAGGATATAAAGCCAGCCGGCGCACCTTGCTTGGCAGTTGCGGACCCAGCTTTCTCCTGGGGTCTCGTGATGAGAGCATGCCCCTCAGTCAAATGCCGGACTCCATCCGGCATTTTTCGGTACCAGCGCTACGCCTCTAATCCCAACCCGCTTACCAGTCTATCCCGGTAAACTTCTTGATGTCGCGGCGCTGGCGCTTGGTTGGCCGACCCATGCCGCGCTCGCGCCTAGCATGCTCATGCTCGCGGGTAACCGTGAGATTTTCGCGCCTGCTGATGCTTTCAGGGGTTTCTTCATACAACAGCGCTGCCTCAGGTGCGCCACGGCGCTGCGTGCTCAGGCCGCGCACGACAACTTCCACCTCCATCTCCTTGCGGCGGATGTGGATACGTTGCCCCAGGCGGACTTCCTTGGCGGGCTTCACCCTGTCTCCGTCCACATGCACTTTGCCGGTGTCCACGGCTTCCGACGCCAGGCTGCGGGTCTTGAAGAATCTTGCCGCCCATAACCATTTGTCCAGGCGGCACTTGCTTTCCTGTTCACTCATGCGATTCAACCTGTATGGTAGTGATTGCGTCGGTAGATATCCTGGTAAGCCCGCAAGCTGCGCTGCACATGGCCAAGCACCGTATCTGCGGGATAAGCGCCCTCCTTATCCGCGCTACCTGCCGGAAGCCCGGTCAGTAGCGCGATTCCATCCAGTACGTGCTCCATGGTGTACAGATGGAACTTGCCTTCGGCCATTGCAAGGATGATATCTCGGTGCAGCAGCACATGGCGCAGATTACTCGCGGGCAACAACACGCCTTGCTGTCCATTCAGCCCGAGTTTCTCGCACAAGCGGAAGTGCCCTTCTATTTTTTCATTGATGCCGCCTATCGGCAGCACATCGCCATGCTGGTTCATTGCCCCGGTCACGGCGATGCCTTGCGCCAGCGGCAGGCCAGAAAGGCTGGAAAGCAAGGCGTACAGCTCCGCGCAAGAAGCGGAATCACCTTCCACGCCGTGATACTCCTGCTCAAACACCAGCGAAGCATTGAGCGACAAGGGAGCCTGCTGCACGAACATGGCGGCCAGCCAGTGCTGCAGGATGAACATGCCCTTGTCATGCTGCGGTCCTGTCAGCTTGACCTCGCGGTCGATATT
The DNA here is from genome assembly GCF_000013705.1 of Methylobacillus flagellatus KT. Classification (NCBI taxonomy): domain Bacteria; kingdom Pseudomonadati; phylum Pseudomonadota; class Betaproteobacteria; order Nitrosomonadales; family Methylophilaceae; genus Methylobacillus; species Methylobacillus flagellatus. The sequence continues at coordinate 1,341,896 of NC_007947.1, read as the reverse complement.
GATGATGCCTTGCCGGCCAGGATGGCAGCGCGCGGAAATCTGCACGGGAGACCCGAACGCAGCGTCTCCCATATCAATATGCGTCAGGCCGTTGATGCGCCCGACCTGGCGGCCCGTCACTGCAATTTTCAGCTCACCGTCAAGGATGGAATCCCGGATCTGCTCCTCGGCATAATCATGGCGCTGCCGTGTTGCTGCCAGGGCCTGCTCGACTTCGGCCACACCGGTCGGATTGCCGGGCTGGGTCAATGCTGCAGCTTCCTGCAGCAAGGGCAGCAAACGACCAAGCGCCAGACTGACGCGGCACTTGTCCTCTTCCCACTCATGTAATACCTGGAGCAACCGCGCCACCGCAGGCGCAGAAAAATGCGGCAAGCCGTTGCCGTCAGCATGGTGCGCTATATAGCCTGCTATCTGGCGATAAATGTCCGGTGTGGCTTTGACACTGTCCGCGAACTCGACCTTGATGCGGAAATACTGCAGGAAGTCGGCATGCTGTTCATGCAGGTAGTAATAATCGTCGCGGCTCGCCACCAGGATCAGCTTGAAGTCGAGGGGCAAGGCTTCCGGCATCAATGTGTTCAGCGCGGCATTGCCCGAGGCGCTGCCTGCATCCTCGATCTGTAGCTTACGGTTTCGCAACACGCGCCCCAGTTTTTCCAATAATGGACTGCTACCGTCCTGCCGGTCGCCAAGAATATCTTCCAGATGCAGGATCAGCACCCCGCCATTTGCCCGCAGCAGGTTGCCCGCCTTGAGGCGCATGAAATCTGCGAAGTGGTGATCGGCCATCGCTTCCACACCGCCGAACAAGGAAGCATGGCTGGGATCAGCGTCATAGATGACAGGGCTGCCAGAGAGGCCGTCATTGCTAAGCAAGAGGTTGGCACGAAACCGCCCGAGAAAGGCGTCCTGCATATCGTCGGCCTCCTGGTGATTGGCTGTCGTGGAGAACAGTTCGATATGATCGAGCACTTCCTGCACCAGCCCTGCCGACCAACGCTCAAACACCTCCGGCTCAAGCAATCCCGGCAGTATCTGCTGGCGAATCCTTCCCAGCTCCTGCTCCAGCGATGCTTTGAGGCTGGCTTCGCCCCCCGCACCGCTCCCAGTCTCCGTGGACGGCCTGCGCTGCAGCAATGCCGGGATGATGCGCAAGTGTTTGCGAACGAACTGCTCGAGCAAATGCCTGAGCTCACTCCCCCTGCCGGCCTTCAGGCGCAGCAGAATCGGCTTTTCCGGCAATTGAACATTCAGCAGATACACCAGATCCGCCGGCGCAGGTTTTTCTGCCAGCGCCTGCTCCATCATCTTCCTAACCAGGGAAATCCGGCCAGAACCTGGCTCGCCGATCACCAGCATGTGATAGCCGGGATGCTGCATGCGCAAGCCAAGGCTGGCTGCAGCGAATGCCCGCTCCTGGCCTATCCATTGCGCCACGTCATGCTGACCATGCAGTAACAATTCTGCGGTAGTGTCAAAGCCCAGGCTTTGCGGATCAATGGATATATTGAGTTGTTGCGGTGTCAGCTTGCTTAGCATCAGGTAAAAGTATGGTCAGGGTTGAATTTGCAGGAGTGTACTATTGCCAGCGCCCGCGAGCGGCTTGATCGCTTTCGCGGGAATCCAGCCATTTTTCACCTTCCGGTGTCGCTTCCTTCTTCCAGAAAGGCGCTTCGGTCTTGAGGTAGTCCATGATGAATTCGCAGGCGGCAAAGGCATCTCCCCGATGTGCGCTTGCCACAACAACCAGCACGATCTGCGCCTGCGGCGCCAGTGTGCCGATGCGATGGATCACGACGGCATCGAAGATGGGCCAGCGCTTTCTCGCCTGCTCAACGATGGCAGCCAGCGATTTCTCCGTCATGCCCGGATAATGCTCCAGCTTCAGGCTGGCAACTGACTGGCCATCGTTCAGGTCACGCACTTGCCCCGTAAACGACACGACCGCGCCCGCTTGTGGATACTGCAGTCGCAGGCGCGTGATTTCCTCGCCTACGTCGAAATCCTGCTCCTGTACGCGTACCGTCATCTACCCTCCTGTGACGGGTGGGAAAAAAGCCACTTCGTCGCCTGGCCTGACCAGCGCCGACTCCGGCGCCAGCTCTTGGTTGACCGCCGCCCTCAGGTGAGTATTGCCAGAAAACTGCTCTTCCCATACTCCACCGCGCGTAGCCAGCGACTGCATCAATGCAGAAACCGTCGCTGGTTCCGGCCAGTGCAGGCTTTCGCTTTCGGTCCCAAGCGCTTCACGCAGCCTGGCGAAGTACAGTAGCTGAATCATGCGCCGGTCACGTCCTGATCGGTCACCGGGCCGCGCTTGCCATTGATCGCTTCCATCATGAGCACCAACAATTTCTGCTTGTGCTCTTCGTTGTCCATCAGGCTGGAACTGAAGGTAATCCCGAATTTGCTGGCATATTGCTGAATCAGCATGATCAGTCCTTGTTCATCGCTCATATGATTTACTCCTCTAAGTCATTGTCAGGTAGTGCCAGGCCGGCCTGCGGCTCGCCTTCCAGCTCCACGCGCTCGATCTGCGCAAAGCGGCGCGAGATCTTCTGGCTGGTCGTATGTACATCCTGCACGTCCTCGTGCGCCTGCCGAATATGGTCGGCAAGCTTCTTCATGCGCACGTCGAAGCGCGAGAACTCCTTGGAAAGCTTGCCCAGCTCATCCTTGATGATATGCACCTGTTTGCGCGTTTCCACATCCTTGAGCACTGCGCGCGCGGTATTGAGCACCGCCATCAGGGTAGTGGGGGACACCACCCATACCCTGCGGCTCATTGCGTAATCGACGAGGTCCGGATGGTAGGCGTGGATTTCGGCAAACACCGCTTCCGCCGGAATGAACATCACGGCACCGTCGGAAGTGACATTGGGGATGATGTATTTATTTGCAATATCATCCACATGCTTTTTGACATCTGCCTTGAATTGACGTTGCGCGGCGATGCGCTCCGCCTCGCCAATGTCTCGGTCCAGCATTCGATGGTAGTTTTCCAGGGGAAACTTAGAATCCACGGCGACCGTGCCCGTAGGCTCTGGCAGGAACAAGGCGCAATCCACGCGTGTGCCGTTACCGAGCACATGCTGCATGGCGTAGGAAGTCACCGGCAGTACATTACGCACCAGCGCCTCCAGTTGCACCTCGCCGAAGGCGCCGCGCGATCGCTTGTCGCCCAGCAGCTCCTGCAGGCTCACTACATTGGTCGTCAATCCGTCGATTTTTTTCTGCGCCTCGTCAATGGTTGCCAGGCGCTCCATCACGCGCACAAAGGTATCGTTGGTCTTCTTGAATCCCTCATCAAGACGCTCCGACACCTTGCCGCCGATTTCCTCGAGGCGAGCATCCACCGCCTTGGTCAGCAACTCTATCGTATTGGTCAGCTGGGTCGCGGTCTTGAGCATGCTTTCCTGGATCATGGACTGTTCCGCCTTGCCTTGCTCGGCCAGGGTGATATGCAGGCGCTCCAGCATGGTCTCGCGTGTTTGGGCCAGGCTTGCTGTCTGGCTCAGCTCCAGTGCCCTCATGGCGTCGCGCGTCTGCTGCAACTCCTGCGCCACTGCTGTACGCAAGCGCTCGGCTTGATCATGCGAGGATTGGTTGAGGCGGTCGCCCAATTTGTTGAGACCGTCATTCAGGTCGCGCAGCATTTCGCGGTGCTTTTCCTCCAACTGCTGCAGCAACAGCTGGCCGGCATCACCGCCCCGCGATTGACGATAGGCGATCCAGAGCAAAAGCAGCAAGGAAGCGAAAGCAGCGGAAAGAAGCAGAATGTCTGTCATAGCGGTGGAATTATACCGCATCGCCCGCCTACCCCCGCGGCCCGTTTTGGAGTGACTGACAAAACGCGCCTGACGCTGTTGCTCTGCCTTGTCATACGGCTTGTCTATCTGCTACGCAACGCTCAGCCAGGACCGCTTCGTCGGGCCCTGTTGGCCCTCCTATTGATAGCGATGCAGGCAAGCGACCTCATGCCTGCAGAAGCTCGAGATAAAAAGTGACCGCCCCGGATCAGATTAGGAAAAAGCAAGGAGAAATCCGGGACAGTCAGTAAAAAGTGTCAGGCCAGCACCACCAACGACCAGCTTGAAATTTCTGCAAGCTCAGTCACAAGCAGGTTGAAGCCTGCGACCAGCATGACCTTCATGCTGTCCAAGCGCAAAGCACCTTGGGAAAAGCATGCCCGCGGCTTGATGTCGAATGCAATGCAGATACGCTCTTCGTCCGAATGGAACGGCACGGTACGGTGAAACAGCGAAGATGGAAACAATACGATATCACCCACATGAGGCCTGATCGCGCGGACCGGAAAGTCATCGTGCAACCTGGGATAATCATCGCCATGAGTGCTGAATTCAATGCAGCCTTCATCTCGGTTTTCCAGCGCTTGCGGCAATGTGAGATAGACGCAGCCACTCAGCCAGCCAATTTCATGGATGTGTGATGTAAGATGTCCCCCCTGGCGCATGCGCACATACCAGGAGCTGGCAAATTCAACCTGTTCGGGAAAATGGCGCATGAGGTCGCAATCCCGGCCCTCGAACGCCTGCGCATAAGCCAATACTTCAGCGCGAATCAAGTCGGCAAGCTGGCGGAACGACTCCTCCTTGCGCTTGAACAGGTTGCCTGCAGACTGCATGCCGTGATGCAGGCGCCCTTGCTTGCGCTCGGCAATTTCAGTCAGCTGGATGTCTTCCAGCAGTTGTGCCCGCAAGGTGCTGCCCGCCTCCGCCAATGACTTGATATTGCGATGGAAGACGAAATCCATCGGGTTCGGGCAAAAGCGGTAGTGATCCTCCACGCGGAAATTGGTCGCGTAATGCGTGGACAAGGTAGCAAGAAAAGGCGAAACATGGTCTTTGGCCTCCAGCAGGGGCAGCAAGCGGCGCCGGAATATTTCATACTGCCCCGATTTATAAAGGCAGTAGAGTATTCTTTCCTGCCAATCCTCTTGTCGTGAATCCTCGAAATAAGGGATCGCCTCGAGGAAGCGCCCGGCATCGTACAGGAACTGCGCCATGTTGAAAGAGGCAGCCTGGTGCCCTGGCTTCATGCGCAGTGCTTGCAAATAACAAGCCACGGCATTTTCCATGTCGCCTTGATCACGAAACACTTCACCAAGATTGTTGTGCGCATCGGCATAATTGGGCTGCAAGGCAATAGCCTGCCGGTAGTGCGAAACCGCCTGTTCCAGCGCACCACGGTCACGCAAGGCAGTGGCCAGGTTGAAATGTCCTAGCGCATGGTCGGAAATTGCCAACGACTGGCGATAACATGCAATCGCATCATCCAGGTGGCCCTGCTGCTGCAGGGCCGTACCCATGGCACCGTAAGCCTCGAAAAACCCCGGCTCGATCACGACTGCTTGGCGGTAGTGTGCAATGGCCTCCTCAAGCAGCTGCTTTTTCTGCAACAGGGTACCGAGATTGAAATGGGCCACTGCAAGACCCGGGCTGATCTGGATAGCACGCTTGTACGAAGTGATCGCTTCGTCTTCATGTCCAAGTTGGGACAACACCGATCCCAAGTTAAAGTGCATTTCTGAAATAGAAGGATTCAAAGCCAGCGCCCTGCGGTAGCACTGTACCGCCTCCTGCAGCTTGCCCTGCCCCTCAAGCGCCACGCCCAGCACGTTGTAGACAACCAGCGCGCCGGGATATTGCTTAATCAATGCACGCGCTTTCATTTCCGCCTCATGAAGCTGGCCGGTATTATATAAGTTGAACAGCGCATGAACTTCGCCCTGGCCAGGCTGCCGGGCTACCTGCATACCTTGCTTCATAGCTCATCTCCATAGTTCACTTGATGCATTGCAACTCTGTCGGCTGCTCATGCAATACCGTTCCGCTTCTCCCGGCCCGGCAGATATACAAATTTGTATATTCAGTAAGTATTCTGCATGAATGTGCCCCCTGCTGGCAATAGATTCTGTTACAAATTAGAAACATTTTTTACATTTCACTCATGTTTCCGTCAATAAAAAACCCGCCGTAGCGGGTTATCTATTGATGCGAGCTCCTATTCAGGCCCCTCGGCTATTGTTTTAGCGGCGACAAAAGGTGATGCCCGCAAGCAAGCTTGTATATGATTTCAACTCCTCCCCTGGCCGCGTAACGCAGCCATCGGCTGCACGTTATTAATGAATTGCCAAAGATCATGGACACTGGCCAGTGTGACAAAAAGCGTGATCACAAATAACAAACCCCGGGAAAACCGGGGTTGTGCATGGTTTAACTACTTCACGAAGTCAAGGCGCTTAGTCCTTGGCGGCACGCTTGCGTTCATGCTCCAGCAAGTGGCGCTTGCGGATACGGATGCTCTTGGGCGTGATTTCCACCAGCTCGTCATCGTCGATGAACTCGACTGCGGACTCCAGCGTCAGCTGCACAGGTGGTACCAGCCGGACAGCCTCATCGGTGCCAGAGGCCCGGACGTTGGTCAACTGCTTACCCTTGATCGGGTTCACCACCAAGTCGTTCTCGCGGCTGTGGATACCGATGATCATGCCTTCATACAACTTGTCACCGGGTGAAGAGAACATGCGGCCACGGTCCTGCAGTTTCCACAAGGCATAGGCCACGGCCTCGCCCTGCTCGGAAGAAATCAGGACACCATTGCGGCGGCCGGGCATGTCGGCCTTGACCGGGGCATACTCATCGAAAATGTGTGCCATTAAGCCAGTGCCACGCGTCATGGTGAGGAACTCGCTCTGGAAGCCGATCAGCCCGCGTGCCGGAATCTTGTATTCCAGGCGGGTGCGGCCATTGCCATCGGATTCCATGTTCTGAAGCTCTCCGCGGCGGCGACCAAGCTCTTCCATCACGGCGCCCTGGCAGTCGTCTTCCAGGTCTACTGTCAGGATTTCATAAGGCTCACACTTCTGTCCGTTGATTTCCTTGTACACCACGCGCGGCTTGCCAACAGCAATTTCATAGCCCTCGCGGCGCATGTTTTCCAACAGGATAGTCAAGTGGAGTTCGCCCCGGCCGGAAACGCGGAACACGTCTGCATCTTCAGTATCCTCGACCTTAAGTGCCACATTGGTCAGCAATTCCTTGTTCAGGCGATCACGGATCTGGCGACTGGTGACGAACTTGCCCTCGGTGCCAGCCAGCGGCGATGTATTCACCATGAAGTCCATGGTCAGCGTCGGTTCATCCACAGCCAGGATAGGCAGGCCGACAGGGTTATCACGGTCGGCCACAGTGACGCCGATACCGATTTCCTCGATCCCGGAAATGATGACGATATCCCCAGCTTCGGCTTCTTCCACCTGTACACGCTCCAGGCCGCGGAAGCCCAGCACCTGGTTGATGCGGCCCTGGGCCACCTGCTCATCGCCCTTCATGACCGCCACTATCTGGCCTGGCTTGATCCGGCCATTGCGGATACGACCAATCCCAAGACGGCCGGTATAAGTAGAGTAGTCCAGCGCAGAAATCTGTAGCTGCAGGCCAGCATTGCTGTCGCCAGCGGGCGGTTGGACATGGCTGAGAATGGTCTCGAACAGGGGACGCATGTCATCCGACGGTTTGTTGAGGTCCAGTGTTGCGAAACCATTCAAGCCAGAGGCATAGACAACCGGGAAATCCAGTTGCTCGTCTGTGGCCCCCAGGTTGGCAAACAAGTCGAATGTCTGGTTGATGACCCAGTCAGGACGTGCGCCCGGGCGGTCCACCTTGTTGATGACCACGATGGGACGCAATCCCAACGCCAGCGCTTTCTTGGTCACGAAGCGGGTCTGCGGCATCGGGCCTTCCACGGAGTCGACCAGCAATACCACACCATCCACCATGCCCAGTACGCGCTCGACTTCGCCACCGAAGTCGGCATGTCCTGGCGTATCGACAATATTGATATGCGTGCCTTCATAATTGACGGCAGTATTCTTGGCAAGAATCGTGATGCCACGTTCCTTTTCAATATCACCGGAGTCCATGACACGTTCTGAAACCTGCTGGTGGGCGGCAAATGTACCGGCCTGTTGCAGGAGCTTGTCCACCATGGTGGTCTTGCCATGGTCCACGTGGGCGATGATGGCGATATTACGAAGGGCGCGCGACATGATATGTAATTACTCTATATGCGAAAAAGTGCGCGATTTTAACACATAGTTGATTAAATCCGCGTTAAAACCTTTGACAAATTGCATCCAACCTATATACTGGCGACCTGATTCGATTCACACTGAATCGATGATTCATCGCCCTAGCCTCTCGAAGCCTGTGCAATTTTACGGCTCTCTTGCATTTGTTACCGGTTAGTGGCTATGCCCGTGCGCCGGTAAGAATGCTAAAAAATTTTAGTCATTGCGCCTGATATTGAACTGCCTACCAAGGCATGCTCACGATGGCTGCTTGCGCCCTTTTGGGGTCTTATCCAAGACCTCTTCAGTTTTCCTTGAAAGGGAATTTTGTGTCTTTTGAAAATTTGAACTTACATCCAGCCATCCTGCGTGCCTTGACCGAGGCTGGCTATAGCACCCCCACACCCATCCAGGCCCAGGCGATTCCTGAAGTCCTAGAAGGCCATGACCTCATGGCCTCTGCCCAGACCGGCACCGGCAAGACCGCTGCCTTCACCCTGCCAGCACTCAACCTGCTGGCTACGCCGCACCCTGCCAAGAGCCGCGGCCCCCGCATCCTGGTATTGACCCCGACCCGCGAACTGGCTGCACAGGTCAACGAAGCAGCGCGCAAATACGGCAAGTTCCTGCGCGCCCGCACTGTCAGTATTGTCGGCGGCATGCCCTATCCATTGCAGAACAAGTTATTGTCGCAGCCAATCGACATTCTCGTGGCCACGCCGGGCCGTCTGCTCGACCATATGGAACGCGGACGCATCGACATGTCCCGCTTGCAAATGCTGATCCTAGACGAAGCCGACCGCATGCTGGACATGGGCTTCATGCCGGATATCGAGCGCATTTCCTCCGCCTTGCCTAGCGAGCGCCAGACATTGATGTTCTCCGCCACCTTCGAAGGCCAGATCGCCAACATTGCCAAGACGTTGCTGAAAACCCCCAAGGTCATTCAGATCGCGGCACAAAAGGAAAAGCACGCCAATATTGAGCAAAAGCTATTGTTCGTCGATGACATGGCGCACAAGAACAAGCTGCTGGAACATCTGCTCATTGCTCCCGGTGTCAACCAGGCCATCGTTTTCACTTCCACCAAGCGTCACGCCGACCTGCTGGCGGAAGACCTGTATGCTGCAGGCCACAAATCTGCCGCACTGCATGGCGACATGACCCAGGGCGCGCGCAATCGCACCTTGACCAAGCTGCGCCATGGTGATGTACGCGTGCTGGTTGCAACCGATGTCGCGGCCCGCGGCATCGATGTGCAAGGCATTACCCACGTCATCAACTATGACCTGCCGAAGTTTGCGGAAGACTATGTCCACCGCATCGGCCGCACAGGACGTGCAGGCAATACCGGTGTGGCACTCTCGTTTGCTTCGCACATGGACAGGCACCAGTTGCGCAAGATCGAACAATATACAGGCCAGCGCCTGGAGATTTCCGTGATTGAAGGCCTGGAGCCAAAGCGCCCAGCCCCACGTATGGATCACAATGACAAGCCACGCAGTGGCCGCCCTGGTCAACGTCCAGGTGGTGGCGGTTACAAGCCACGCGGCCAGGGTTACGCCAGCCGCGATGGCAACCGTTCGGAAGGCCGCTCATTTGGCGACCGGGCAGCAGGCAGCCGCACCGATGCAAATCGTGGCCCAGCCAAGCGCCAGGACAGTGACCGTCCGGCACGCCGCTCGCGCAGCTTTGCCTAATCGCCTCTTTAAGTAGTTAATTTGTGAACGCTCAACCCGAAGACAACGTGAATACAGACACTATCAGTTTTGCATCGCTCAATCTGGCGCCCGAGTTACTGAAGGCGCTGGATGAGTCAGGCTATACCACGCCAACCCCGATTCAGGCCCAGGCGATTCCTGTCGTGCTGGAAGGCAGCGACCTGATGGCCGGCGCACAGACCGGGACCGGCAAAACAGCCGCCTTTACTTTGCCCTTACTGCAGAAGCTGCTGCCATTGGCCAGCAGTAGTGCCTCGCCCGCAAGGCATCCGGTGCGGGCCTTGATCCTGACCCCGACCCGGGAACTGGCAATCCAGGTGGAAGAAAGTGTCAAGACGTATGCCAAGCATACGCCGCTACGTTCGCTGGTTGTCTTCGGTGGAGTGGATATCAAATCCCAGACGCCCACCCTCATGAAAGGAGTGGAGATATTGGTAGCCACTCCAGGGCGCCTGCTGGACCATGTCGAACAGCGCACAGTGCAGCTGGGCCAAGTGCAGATGCTAGTGCTCGATGAAGCAGACCGCATGCTGGACATGGGCTTCATGCCAGATCTCAAGCGCATTCTCGCACTGCTGCCGAAACAACGGCAGAACCTGATGTTTTCCGCAACATTCTCACCTGAAATCAAGAAGCTTTCCGAAGAGTTCCTGACCAAGCCTGTACTGATCGAAGTCGCCCGCAGCAATGCGACATCAGAAAACGTCACGCAAAAAATCCTGCTGGTGGAAAGCGAGCACAAGCAGCACGTGCTGGCCGACTTGTTGCGCAAGGAAGCAACACAGGTCATCGTCTTCACCAAGACCAAGCTTTCCGCAAGCCGCCTGGCGCGCCATCTTGAGCGCGAAGGCATTGCCGCCGGCGCCATTCATGGCGACAAGAGCCAGCTTGAGCGTATTCAGGCGCTGGATGCCTTCAAGCAAGGCAAAATCACAGCACTCGTGGCGACCGATGTGGCCGCACGCGGCCTGGATATCGACCAGCTCCCCATGGTGGTCAATTACGAGTTGCCCAGCGCCGCCGAGGACTACGTACACCGGATCGGCCGCACTGGTCGCGCCGGTGCTTCCGGCATCGCCATTTCCCTGGTATCCAGTGAGGAGGAGAAGTTCCTCAAGGAAATCGAAAAGCTCATCAAGCGGGAATTGCCAAAAGAACAGGCGAATGCTCCCCAGCCTGTACGCCGCGGGCAGGATACCCAACGACAGAAGGCTCCGGCAAGTATTGCTCCGCGCCAACGGCATGCTGGCCGCAACAAGGAAGACGAATGGTTTTTCAAGCCGTATGAGCCTTCCACAGATGCGCCGGCGCCCAAGCCCATGCATTCCCGGGAAAAATCGAAAAAGGAAATTCCCGCCCTGCTCGGCGGGTTGAACCGCAAATAATTAAAAAGGCGCCTTTGGCGCCTTTTTAATTATCCTCAGATACGCCCTCGAATCGCCCTGGGCCTCTCTCAACCTTCACGGTTGCGCATGAAGTCAGCCACGCCATACAGCGCAGCGCCCATTTTCTCGATGATGGCCTCATCCACGCCGGTATCGTGCATGGCCTTGACCATGCAATACATCCATTGGTCACGGGCAGAGTCATCAATCGGGAATGACATATGCCGCATGCGCAGACGGGGATGCCCGTAACGCTCCATATAAAGCTGTGGCCCGCCGGTCCACCCGGTGAGGAACATGAACAGCTTTTCACGCGCAGAGGTAAGGTCGGGCGCATGCATCGCGCGGATGCCCGCAGCGCGCGGATCGGTATCCATGATGTCGTAGAAGCGTTCGACGATGGCACGAACTTGCTCCGCCCCGCCCAGCAATTCGAACAGGGTGGCTTTACTGCTCCCTGGCTCGCCTATCTTGTCCAGCATGTCTAATTTCTCTTACTTTCCATCGCGCGTCTTGACCAGCTTTGCCGCCGTGCGGGCACGCGCCCGTGCTTTCTCAACATCGTCGGCGGTCGCCAAGGCCACGCCCATGCGGCGGCGCGCGAATGACTCCGGCTTGCCAAACAGGCGTATATCGGACTCCGGAACTGCCAACGCCTGCTCGACACCCTCGAACACGAGCTGGCTGCTATCCAGCCCGCCGTAAATAACAGCACTGGCCCCCGGCCGGCTCAAGGCGACATTGACCGGCAAACCGAGAATGGCGCGCGCATGCAGGTCGAACTCGCTGAACCGCTGGCTGCCCATTGTCACCATGCCGGTATCATGCGGACGCGGACTGACTTCGGAGAACCATACCTGGTCGCCCTTGACGAACAATTCGACCCCGAACAAGCCCAGACCGCCCAGGCTTTCCGTCACGGCCCGGGCAATTTCCTGCGCACGCCCCAATGCCAATGCCGTCATGGGCTGAGGCTGCCAGCTCTCGACATAGTCGCCCTTCTCCTGCAAATGGCCGATCGGCTCGCAGAAGCTCGTTTCCACTTTGCCCTCTGCATCCAGAGCGCGCACGGTCAACAAGGTGATTTCATAGTCAAAATCAATCTGTCCTTCGACAATCACCTTGCCTTGGTTGACGCGCCCGGCAGTGGCTGCATATTCCCAGGCAGCGGCAATCTGCTCGGGGGAAGTGATGCGGGATTGGCCCTTGCCGGAGGACGACATGGTGGGTTTGATGAAACAGGGATAACCGATGCCGCTTTCAATCGCTGTCCGCAACGACTGCTCGCTATCGGCGAACGCATAAGGCGAAGTCGGCAGCTTGAGTTCCTCCGCAGCAAGGCGGCGTATGCCTTCCCGGTTCATGGTGAGCTGCACGGCCTTGACTGTGGGAACCACACGGGTATGGCCGGCCAACTCGACCTCGGCCAATAACTGGGTGTTCAGCGCCTCGATCTCAGGTACGATCAGGTGGGGATTTTCCTTGTCGATCAGCTCACGCAGGGCAACGGGGTCCGTCATGTCGATGGCATAGGCGCGATGCGCGACCTGATGGCCGGGCGCATTCTGGTAACGATCCACTGCAATAACCTCGACCCCCAGCCTCTGCAAGGCGATGATTACCTCCTTGCCCAACTCCCCGCTCCCCAGCAGCATGACACGCGTGGCAACAGGACTGAGAGGGGTACCGATATTCATGAACGCTCCGCAATTGAATGGCATGGAAATGCCCGGCATGATACCACGAGCCGCCCCATGCTGCCGCCCAGGCAGGCACAGGCCGTAGCGAGGGCAGGCGGATCAAACCTTGATGCCGTGGCGCTCCATGCGGTAGCGCATTGCCATGCGGGTAATGCCCAATTGGCGGGCAGCTTCGGATACATTGTTATTGGATTGACGCAGTGCGTTCTCGATCAGCGCCTTCTCTGCAGACTCGAGGGTGACACCGCGCTCCGGAATGGTCATGGCCTGTTCGGGCTGCAAGCTTCCGGGCAAGGCCAGGTCATGTGGCATGATCTGGCTTTCGCGACCAAGCAGCACGGCCCGGCTCACCTGGTGTTTGAGTTCACGCACATTCCCGGGCCAGTGATACTCACGAATCATACTCGTGGCGCCAGCGGAAAATGGCCGCGGCTGCAACCCATAGCGGCGCTCGGTCTGGACGGCAAAATGCTTTGCCAGCAAGAGGATGTCATCCCCGCGCTCGCGCAAGGGTGGCATGTTCATGGTCAACACATTGAGGCGGTAGAACAAATCCGAGCGGAAGCGGCCTTCAAGCACCATTTGATGCAGGTCGCGGTTGGTCGCAGCCACAAACCGCGCCAGCACGGGATGCTCCTTGGTTGAGCCCAGCCTGCGCACCATGCGCCTTTCCAGCACATTGAGCAGTTTGGCCTGCAGCGCCAATGGCAATTCGCCAATCTCATCCAGGAACAGGGTGCCATCTTCAGCAGCCTCGATCAGGCCGCAACGAGAACCTTGCGCACTCGTGAAAGCGCCCTTTTCGTGACCGAACAGCTCGCTCTCGATCAACTCGGCCGGCAAGGAGGCACAATCTACATGCACGAAAGGCCGGTCGCTGTTCGCACATGACAAATGCAGCAGCCGGGCGGCCACGTCCTTGCCCGTGCCGGTTTCCCCCTGGATCAGGACGGTGGGTGGAATGGCATCGGAAAAAGTGACCAACTGTGCGAAGCGCTCTATCTGTGCCTTCACGCTGCTCATCGCGGGGCTGTCCCCGAGCAGTTCGACGCCTTCAGTGGCATGCATATTGCGCTGCCGTGAATAATCAAGATGATGTTTCAACCGGGTGGCGGCTTGCGCCTTTTCTATCGTCAGGAGCAGCTCGTCAAGATCCACGGGCTTCTTGAGGTAGTCTGTCGCCCCCAGCTTCATTGCATAGACAGCATCTGCCACTTCCCCGTAGGCCGTCATGGAGATCACGGAAATCCCCTTGGCAACCAACTCCGGCAGCAAATCCAGGCCGTTGCCGTCGGGCAGGCGCATATCCAGCAATATCATATCGGGTGCCATCTGCCGCACAAGCTCACGCCCGGCCTGCAAGGTGGCGGCGTGCTCGCAGTCATATCCTGCCTGCTGCAGTCGCTTGGCCACGGCACGCGCAAAGATCACTTCATCCTCGACGAGCAGGACGCGCAGCTTGGGCCTAGATCGTCCGGCCTGAAACTTTTGATCTTGCCCAGTCACCTGCTCCTGCATCGCGAAGTCACTCCTTAACGTAATCAATAATAAGTCAGTTTAATTGGTGAAAGACGCTTGCTTGGCGCCACCAAAATCCCAGCGCACACCAATCCACCCTGCGCGCGGAGCACCTGGGGCACGCAAGCTCGCCCGGTGATCCTCGCCGCCGTCATAAGTGCCGTCAGCCAGGAAGTAGGACTCGCCGATCATGCCGCCACTACTATATTCACGATCGAAGATATTGACGGCCTTGGCAAACAATTGCCAGCCATTGCCGAAATGATAGCGGGTATCCAGATTGACGATGGTATAACCGCCCAGCTTCGCACCTTCTCCTTGGTCCTTATTGTTCTCATTGCCATGGGCATATTGATCGGAGAACACCAGGACGTTGGTGCCTATGCTCCATTGAGGCGTAATGGCGTATTCGCCACGGAACTTCAGGCGATGGGCGGGAATGCCGGCCAATCGACTGCCTTTGCCGACATTGATGCTATCGCCGTCTGAGGAGGTATTCACCTCGTTGGCGAGGCTGATATCGCTCTCATAGGTAGCCTTGATGTAACTATAGCCCAGCATCCAGTTGAAATTGCCCTGGCTGCCTACCAGGCTCGTATCCAAGCCCATACGGCGGGTTTTACCGACATTGTCAAAATAGCCGTAACCCGAGGAATTGGCATAGATAAACTGGATATCGTTGTCATTCTGCGCACGGTACACATTGGCAGTCCAGCGTAAGCCTTCCGCCAGCGTGCCCCGCACGCCGGCCTCATATGTCTTCGCCACCACTTGCTGCAAGGGCGGATCGCCGGCCATGGCATTGGGCAGTTTGCAAGGTACATCCGGATTGGCACAACCTAGTTCGATCGCGGTTGGCGCACGGCTGCCCTCGTTATACGAGCCATACCATGTCCAATCCTTGGTGGGCGTGAAGTTCAGGCCCACTGCCGGATTGATGCGGTTGAAGCCGTGATCGCCGGACAGCGATTCGGCACCGCTTGCAACCAGGTGATCACGATTCTCCACCTTGGTATGGTTGTAACGCGCCGACATTGTCAGGTGCCAGAAATCATTGAGCGACAGGGTATCGGTAGCGAACACGCTCCAGGTGCGGGTACGGCCTGTCAGGCTCACTTCCCCCTCATCACTGAATTCACCAATCCCCGACACGCCACGGCTGGAAGTCAGCGTGCCAAGCTCGGAAGACTGCCCGAACCGAGTCTTGCTTTGATCAAGCCCCAGTCCGACAATCAATTGGTTTTTCTTTTGCATCCAATCCTGGTTGAAGCTGAGCTGGGTAGTCAAGCCATAAGAATCCTTGCGCGCCTTGCTGCGATTCAAGGCGCCACTACAGGAATCCTCAAAGCCCCAATTGGCATCTGTGCCGCAAATCCCCACAGCACTGATCGCCGCATCTTCCACATCATCATTGCCATCCCCATTCAAGGTACGGGTCCTGGATTGGCGGTAGTAGACATTGCCACTCAGCATCACGTCGTCATTGAACCAGTGCGAACCGGTCAGGTTGAGGAACGACAGGGTATTGCGGGTCTGGTCGGGTCGAGTGAGGATGGTATCGCGGCCCAGCGTGCGCAGCATGTCGGATGGCGTCATGCCATTGCCGATCATATCGTTGTCGGCGCCGGTGTAGCTCAGGTCCAGTTTGCTGGTTTCATTCTGCCAGCCCACCTTGGCGAACAATTGCCGCACATCGGTCGGGGAGTAGTCACGCCAGCCATCTTCACGAAACGAATTGGCCGTGATGAAGAAATCGACCGAACCGTCCTGCGATACACCACCATACTCGACAGATCCCGCCTTGCGGCCCCATGAGCCGACACTGGCCTCCAGAGCGGCGCCCTGATTGTCGCGGCCGCTCTTGGTCTGCAAGGACAAGGCTCCGCCAAGCGTGTTCAGGCCGAACAATGGATTGGAACCCGGAATCAAGGCCATATTGGCCAGGGCATTGACAGGGATCAGGTCCCAGCTCACGACATCGCCAAACGGCTCGTTGACGCGCACGCCGTCCACATAAACGGACAAGCCCTGGGGCGTACCGAGCAATGGGGAGGCCGAATAGCCGCGGAAACTGATATCGGGCTGGAAAGGATTATTCTGTGTATCGTTGACGTTAACCGCAGGCACATTGTTTTGCAGAAAGTCTGCAATCGTGACGCTGCGCTGCTTTTGCATTTGAGGGCCGGTGATGAGCTGGATGCCTGCAGGCACTTGCGCCAATGGCAGACCGAGCGAAGGCAGCGGCGTCGTGCCCACCACATTGACCTTATCCGTAGTGATAGGCGTTGCATCTGCTGCATATGCCTGGAAGCTGATACAGGCATTGGCAACCAGCACTGCAACCGTACTCAACCTCAGATTCTCTCTTTTTAACATACAATCCTTCCATAGTTGTTGTGATCGCCGGTTTATATTTATGATTCCGGCATCTCCATCTATCAAGTTTCATGCCGGATTTCAGGCAGGCGGTAAGTGATTGTATTCATGGATTTCTGTGAAAGAGAATATCAGAACTTCGTTTGAATCGGTTATAAACAACCAATTATTGTGGTTATATACAGCCAAATTGGCTGTATATAACCACCCCATTCATATACTTTGCAATATAGCGCGCGGAGATTGGTTGAGGAAGCGCCGCATGCCCAGCCATGCGGCGGCAGGCACCAGCAAAGCAGCCAGCACCATGACGCCCAAAGCACCCCGCAAATTAAACTGGTAAGGAATATTGAACACCTGGCTGCTGAGGTAATACGCCATGATGGCAGCCGCCAGCGTGGCAACCAGCGCAGCCAATGCACCAATGACTGCGAACTCGGTCCAGAGCGCCTGCAACACCTGCCGCCTGGAAGCGCCCAGCACGCGTAACAGCGTTGCTTCCTTGACGCGCTCTTCACGGGTCGCCACCAGGGCCGCATAGAGCACCGCCAAGCCTGTCAACAGGCTGAAGGCAAACACGTATTCCAATGCATGGCTCATCTTGCTCATGATCTCGCGCACCTGATCGAGCAAAGCTGCGACATCGATCACAGTCAGGTTGGGAAATTCACGTACCAGCTGATTGAGGAGCTGTTCCTGACCGCTCGGAAGATGGAAGCTGGTGATGTAATTGGCAGGATATCCCTCCAGCACGCCCGGTGGCGTCACGGCAAAGAAATTCGCCCGCATGGTATCCCAATCCACCTTGCGCAAGCTGGTAATTTCCAGTTCCAGCCGCGTCCCGGCGACATCATAGGTCAAGCGGTCACCCAGCTTCAGGTGCAGGTCATGTGCAATTCCCTGCTCCAGCGACAGCATGGGCTTGCCATGATCCGACGGCTGCCACCAACGCCCTTCGAGCAGCTGGTTGTCCTGCTGCATATCCGCCGCCCATGACAGGTTGAATTCACGCTCCGCCAGCCGCCGCGCCCTGTCATCTTGGTAATCCTCCACGTTGAGCGGCTTGCCGTTAATTTCCAGCAAGCGCCCACGCACCATAGGGAATATTTCGACATGAGGAAGATGGCTGCGGTCGAAAAACTGCCTGAGCGGTGCAACCTGGCCAGGCTGAATATTGATGATAAAGCGGTTCGGCGCATCCTCAGGCAAGCTCTGCTGCCAGCTCGACAGCAAGTCGCCCCGCACGATGGCCAGCAGGATCAGCGCCATCAGCCCCAGGCTGAATCCCAGCACCTGGGCAACCACCAAGCCAGGCCTGCGCTTCAGGGCTGCCAGGCCCAGCAGCCAGGAGCCCGTCACATTCTGCGGCAAGCGCGCCAACAGGCGCATGCCCAGCCAGGCAAGCAATGCCACGGCCAATACCAAGCCTGCCAGCGCCAGCAGTACGATGCCACCCAGCCTTACGCTTCCCGCATGCCACAGAATCAAGCCCGCCAACACCAGCAGGGCCGGGACGAAATGCAGCCAATGTACCCGGTATTGCTCACCCAGGTCACGGCGCAGGATGCGCAGGGCAGGTACGTCACGCAGGCGGGCAAGGTGTGGCCAGACCACGGCAAGCATGGCGGCAAACCCCGCCGCCGCCCCCGACACTGCCGGCATGAAGCCGGGCGCCGGTAGTGTTTCCAGCAGCAACCTGTCCGCAAGCACCGCAAGGCCAGCCTGCGCGGCAAAGCCGAGCAATACGCCCATGCCGCTGCCGAAAGCGGCGATCAGCAAGGTCTGGCTCATGAGGATGCGAAAAATGAAACGCCGCGAGGCACCGAAACAGCGCATGAGCGCATAACTGTCGAGACTTTTCTGCACATAGGGCTGACTGGCAAGGAACATTGCCACCATGGCCAGGATCACGCTCACCATGGCTGACAAACCAAGGAACTGCTGCGCTTTTTCCAGGGCATTGCGCATCTCGGGTCGGGCATCGGTCACCTTCTGCAACTGCTCTCCCCGTTCCAGTCTGGGCTTGAGCCAGCCAGAGAACTCATCGACCTGTGTGGCGTCGCCTGCCAACAGCAGCTGGTACTTGACCCGGCTGCCAAACTGGATCAATCCGGTCGAGGCAAGGTCTGCCGCATTCATCATCACGCGGGGCGCGATGCTGAACATATCCCCGCCACGCGATGGCTCGCGCTGCAGGATGGCAGACACCTGCATGCTACGTTCGCCGACTTCTAGGGTGTCGCCTATGTTCACCCCCAGATTGGAGGCCAGGCGCGGCTCTATCCAGACTGTACCCGGCGCAGGAATACCGTTTGCAGCTTGTCCGCCCGTCAGCATCATGGCGGGCTCAACTCGTTGCTCCAGCACGGTCAATTCGCCGCGTAAGGGAAAGCCTGCCCCTACGGCCTTAATTTCCGCGAGCTGACTCTCATCGCCAAACAGGACCATGCTGGCAAACTCGGTGGCATGCGTCGATTGCAAGCCACGCCGCCTGGCTTCTTCGATATAACTGTCAGGAATGACATGATCCGCAGCCACCATGATGTCGCCTCCGAGCAGCATGCCGCCCTGCCGCACCAGGGCAGACTCAATGCGGTCAGTAAAGAAACCGACCGAGGTCGTGGCGGCGACGGCCAATATGAGGGCGAAGACCAGGACGCGCACCTCGCCAGCCGCCCATTGGCTGCGCAGCTGGCGCCAGGCAATCATGAACGCCATCATGTCGGACCTTCCTCGTGCAGTTGACCATCATGCAAGCGCAGCTTGCGCTGGCAGCGCGATGCCAGTTGCATGTCATGCGTCACCAGAATCAAGGTCGTACCGGACTCAGCATTCAGGCCGAACAGTAGCTCGACAATGCGCTCGCCGGTATGCTCATCCAGGTTGCCGGTAGGCTCATCGGCAAACAGGATGGCAGGTTGCGGGGCAAAGGCCCGCGCAATCGCAACCCTTTGCTGTTCGCCTCCTGACATCTGGCGCGGATAATGTGAGAGCCGCTGACCAAGCCCTACCCTTTCCAGCGCGGCGCTCGACCTATCACGGGCATCCTTGCGTCCAGCCAGCTGCAAGGGCAGCATGACGTTTTCCAGCGCCGTGAGGGAGGGCAACAATTGGAATGACTGGAAGACGAATCCCATGCGCTTGCCGCGGATGGCAGCCCTGCCGTCTTCATCGAGGTGACTGATTTCCGTACCATTGACCAGCACTTTTCCACCGCTGGGGCTGTCCAAGCCTGCAAGCAGGCTGAGCAATGTTGATTTGCCTGATCCGGAGCTGCCGATGATGGCGACTTTCTCCCCTGCTGCTACCTGGAGTGAGAGTGACCGCAAGATATCAAGCCTGCCGTCCCCATTTTCTATATATTTATCGAGATTAACCGCTTCAACAGCCAAAGGTGTTTGCATCAATGATGTTCCGTTTCATATTGTTATTCAGTCTTGCCTGCGCCATGCTGGCCAGCACTGCCCATGCCGCCACCATCCTGGTCTATGGCGACAGCCTTTCAGCCGCCTATGGCATCCCACGCGAGCAAGGTTGGGTAGCCTTGCTTGAAAAGCGCATTGCACACCAATATCCCGGCTACAAGGTCGTCAATGCCAGTATCAGCGGAGAAACTACCAGTGGCGGAGTCAGCCGTATTGCGGCTGCGCTCACCCAGCACAAACCCGATATCGTCATTCTCGAGCTGGGCGCAAACGACGGCCTGCGAGGCCTACCAGTCGACCAGATGCGCAACAACCTTGCCAGCATGATCAAATCCAGCCACGAAGCCAAGGCGCAAGTGCTGTTGGCAGGAATGATGATCCCGCCAAACTATGGCCCTAAATACACGCGAGAGTTCATTGCCAGCTATACGGAACTGGCAAAAGAATTCAACCTGCGTCTTGTCCCTTTCCTGCTGGAGGGCGTTGCCGGCAAGCCAGAGTTCACCCAGCAGGACGGCCTGCATCCCAAGGCCAATGCACAGGAAAAGATCCTGGAAAACGTCTGGAAGCAACTGGAGCCACTGCTCAAGCGCGACAAATCAACCTAATGCCTGAATGGTTCATCGCGGCTTGGCCGCAGCGGCTGCCAGTCGAGCATTAAGCCCTGCTCTCCAGGCTGTGCCCGCCAGCCGGCGGCCACCCCGACGCCGGGCACCAGCACGAGCTCATCCTCGATATAAATTAATGGCAGGCGCTCCCGCAGCCAGGGGGCAATGTCCGCCTCCTGAAAAAGTTGCTTGAGCGTACGGCTGGGGCGCCGGGCATCAAGCCTGAAACGTTCGCCACCGCTACGATAACGTATATCTAGCCTGCATCCCTGCCATCGTGATATGGCCAGCCCGTCTCCCATCACATGCCGGGCCATCAGCTGTCCGTTGGCCGGCAGCAACAGCCTATCGCCACCCTGCCAGCACAAGCCTGCAGGCTCTGGTACAGGCGGCTCAGCGCTCAGGCTGGCCCAGCCACGATATCGCCGCAGATAGGTGGACTCACATACCCGAATCTTGATGGCAGCCTGCCCTCCGGCGTGCAACAACTGCTGTAACATCTCCTGCAGGCGCGGCAATCCTGGCATCGGCAAGCCATGCGCATCCAGCCACCAGCGCAACAGGTTGCGCGCACGCTGGCTCGACAACATGCCCAGCCTGTCGACATTGACCTTGCCATCCACCACCATACCATCAGCATCCAGCGCTGCAAGCTCATCCAGCAGGCATGCCGCTTCAGCCAGATGTGCCGCCGAGCGTGCCAATGTACTTCGTACAGCAGGATACCGCTGCGCCAACACAGGAAACACCATATGCCGCAAGAAATTCCTGTCATAACGCGTATCCAGGTTGCTTTCGTCATCCACCCACTGCAGGCCGGCATGCTTCGCATATGCCTGAATCTCATCACGGGAAACATCGATCAAGGGGCGCAGCAGCCTGCGGGATGGATCGTGTATCGCCATGGCTGCCAGCCCTTTGGCGCCCGCCCCGCGCAGCAATTGCAGCAGCAGGGTCTCCGCCTGGTCGTCCTGGTGATGCGCCAGCAACACATAATCAGCGTCGTGGGACAGCAAGGCCGTGTAGCGCGCCAGTCTGGCACCCGCTTCTATACCCAGGCCTGACGACGTATCGACGCATATGCGCTGACAGTGGAATGCAATGCCCAAGCCCTGGCACTCTGCCGCACAGAAAGCCGCCCAGCGATCAGCATTTGGGCTCAGGCCGTGATGCACGTGCATGGCTTCGAGCAGGACACCATGCTGCTGACTACATTGTGCAAGCAGTTGCAGCAGCACACGCGAATCCAGCCCTCCGCTGAATGCGATCAGCAAGCGCTGCCCGGGCCGGGTATGTGTCGACAGGAATTTGTCTATGCGGTGCGCCAGCGCAGATGGCTGGCTGGACTGAACAGCGGAAGCACGGGCGTGCTGAGGATCTTCTGCACGCCCGGATGAAGGGTTACTTGACAGGGACTTCCTTGAACTTGCCATAGCTCATGAGGCGCTCATGGCGGGCCTCTAGCAAGTTATCGATGGACTTGACCTGCAAATGTGCCAGCTCGTCGGCCAATGCACGGCGCAGGTTCTGCATCATGTCCTCGGGGGCACGGTGTGCACCACCCATGGGCTCCGGCACGATACGGTCCACCAGACCCAGCGCCTTGAGGCGCGTAGCGGTAATGCCGAGCGTTTCGGCGGCTTCCGATGCCTTGTCAGCACTCTTCCAGAGGATGGACGCGCAGCCCTCGGGCGAGATGACGGAGTAAGTGGAATATTGCAGCATCATCAGGTGGTCGACCACACCCAGCGCCAATGCGCCGCCTGAGCCGCCTTCACCAATGATCACGCCGATGATTGGTACAGTCAGTTCCGCCATCACATACAGGTTACGCGCAATCGCCTCGGACTGGCCACGCTCTTCGGCTCCGATGCCTGGATAAGCACCCGGCGTATCAATCAAGGTGATGATCGGCAACCTGAACTTCTCGGCGAGCCGATATAAACGCAGCGCCTTGCGATAGCCTTCAGGACGCGGCATGCCGAAGTTCCGATACTGGCGCTCCTTCACGTCGCGGCCCTTCTGGTGGCCGATCACCATGACCGGCTGCCCCTCAAAGCGGGCGACGCCGCCGACGATGGCCGGGTCGTCTGCAAAGGCGCGGTCGCCATGCAGTTCCTCAAAATCAGTAAATATCCCGCGAATATAATCCAGGGTATAGGGCCGCTGGGGATGGCGCGCCACTTGGGAAATCTGCCATGCAGTGAGCTTGGCATAGATATCCTTGGTCAGTGTCTTGTTCTTTTGTTGCAGGCGCTCTATCTCTTCTGAGATATCCAGTGCGGAATCGTCCTGCACGTAGCGCAGCTCTTCGATCTTGGCTTCCAGTTCGGCAATGGGTTGCTCGAATTCCAGGAAACTGGTTTTCACGTTGTTGGTTTTGGCGTTCATAGGGCGTCAATTATAAAGTATTTTCACGTTTTCATCGCTGAGCCAACTCTTTAGCCCATGCAATAATTCATCTTGCAGCGCTACACGCCAATCATCGCCAAGCATGAGCTCGGCCTGCGCCTCATCGTTGTGGTAGGCTATTTTCACGGCACAACCCCGCCCTGCTTCCGGAGAACCGGCACTGCGGTAAGGAGAGAGCAGCGCGCGCAGCTTGCCCGCATCGGATTGGCCGTTGCAGCTCAGCTTGAGCAGGTTGGCATAGGCATTGCGCGCGCCAGCAATATCGGTCAGGCGGCGTGCATTGACGCGCAGTCCGCCCGAGAAATCGTCATGGCTGACGCGCCCCTCCACCACGAGCAGCTGGTCTTCCTTGAGCAGCGTAGCATGCTCGTTGAGCAGCTCTCCACTCACCACGATATCAACGCGTCCTGCCATGTCGTCCAGGGTCACAATCGCCATCTTGCCCCGGCCTGTCATGCGTATGCGCACGCCCATCACCACCCCTGCGAGTAGTTGCGGCTGATCGCTGGGCTTGAGGTTTGCCAGATTGCTCCGCACGAAAGTCGCGACTTCTTTCTGGTAATCGGCATAAGGGTGGCCACTGAAATAAAAGCCCAGTGCCGCCTTTTCTTCCTGCAGGCGCTGTTTCTCCGTCCATGGTGGCGTCTCAGGCAGTACATGCACGGCACTGTCGATCACCGAGCCAAACAGGCTATCCTGCCCGCTGGCCGCACCACTCTGCTCTGCAGCACTGATTGCCAGGCTCACGCCAGCCAGCAACGCGGCGCGGTTGGGCTCCAGCTTGTCGAAGGCGCCAGCACGGATCAGGGATTCGATCACGCGGCGGTTCACCTTGCGTAAATCCAGGCGACTGCAGAAATCGAACAAATCCTTGAATGGCCCGCCCTCCTGGCGGGCTGCCAGGATCAACTCGATCGCCGCCCAGCCCGTGCCCTTGATCGCACCCAGCCCGTAAAGGATCTGCTTGGCATTGATCGGCTTAAAACGGTATTCACTGGCATTGATGTCCGGAGGCAGCACTTCCAGGCCATTGAAAATGCAGTCGTCATAAAACAGATGGATATTATCCGTGTTGTTCATGTCGGCTGACATGGTGGCGGCAAGGAAAGCCGCCGGGTAATGTGCCTTGAGATAGGCGGTCTGATAGGCCACCAAGGCGTAGGCAGCAGCGTGCGACTTGTTGAAGCCGTAGCTAGCGAACTTCTCCATCAAGTCGAATAGTTCCCCGGCCTGCTTTTCAGAGGTGCCGTTCTTGACGGCTCCCTCGATGAAAATGCTGCGCTGCTTGGCCATTTCCTCAGGTTTCTTCTTGCCCATGGCGCGGCGCAACAGATCCGCACCGCCCAGGCTGTAACCTGCCACCACCTGGGCAATCTGCATCACCTGCTCCTGATAGACCATGATGCCATAGGTCTCCTTGAGGATGGGCTCGGTCGCAGGATGCGGATATTCCACGCGCTGCAGGCCATGTTTGCGGCGGCAGAAATCCGGAATCAGGTCCATCGGTCCGGGGCGGTAAAGCGCCACCAGGGCAATAATATCCTCGAAGACGTCCGGCTTGGCCTGCTTCAGCATGTCTTTCATGCCGCGCGATTCCAGCTGGAACACAGCCGTTGTGTTAGCCGCCTTGAGCAATTGATAGCTGGCTTTGTCGTCGATGGGCAATGTCTCGAAGTCGAGCGGCTCCAGGCCATGTTCTGCGCGCTGCAGGTTGGCACTTTCAAGCGCCATGGCCAGGATGGTCAATGTCCGCAGGCCGAGAAAGTCGAACTTGACTAGACCGACTGCCTCGACATCGTCCTTGTCGTACTGACTCACCACGCTTTCCCCACTCGCTTGGCAATAGACCGGGGAAAAATCAGAAATCTTCCCCGGAGAGATCAGCACGCCGCCAGCATGCATGCCAATGTTGCGCGTCAAGCCCTCCAGCCTCAGCGCAAGCTCCAGCAGCTCTGCCACTTCCTCTTCCTGCTCCCGCCGCTCCTTGAGCTGCGGCTCCTTCTCCAGTGCCTCGCTCAGGCTGATGCCCAGCTCGTTCGGGATCAGTTTGGCCACACTGTCGACGAAGGTGAATGGCAGGTCAAGCACCCGACCCACATCGCGGATCACAGCCTTGGCAGCCATGGTCCCGAAAGTAGCAATCTGGGACACGGCATCCAGGCCATACTTGCGCTTGACGTAGTCGATGACGCGGTCGCGGCCCTCCTGACAGAAATCGATGTCGAAATCGGGCATGGAAACCCGTTCCGGGTTGAGGAAACGCTCGAACAGCAGTGCATAGCGCATCGGATCGAGATCGGTGATCCCCAGACTGTAGGCCACCAGCGAGCCGGCGCCGGAACCACGACCCGGGCCGACCGGCACGCCGTTATTCTTGGCCCAGTTGATGAAGTCTGCCACGATGAGGAAATAGCCCGGGAACCCCATCTGAATGATGATATTGGTCTCGAACTGCAGCCGCGCCTCGTATTCCGGGCGCTTCGCCTCGCGCTGACCTTCGTCGGGAAAGAGCACCTTAAGCCGCTCTTCCAGGCCAGCCTTGGCCTGGGCAACCAGGTATTCATCCAGGCTTTCGCCATTAGGCGTGGGGAATTGCGGGAGGTAATTCTTGCCCAGCGTCAGGGTGAGATTGCAACGCTTGGCGATCTCCACACTGTTGGCAAGCGCCTCGGGAATATCCGCGAACAGTTCCGCCATCTGCGCCTGTGACTTGAAGTACTGTTCCGGGGTGAACAGCTTGGGGCGGCGATTGTCGGCGAGCACATAGCCTTCGGCAATACAGACGCGCGCCTCATGCGCCTTGAAATCGTCCGGCGCCATGAACTGCACTGGATGGGTCGCCACGACCGGCAACTCCAGCTCACTGGCGAGGGCAAGGGCGCTGGCGATATAGGCCTCCTGCTGGGGGTGGCCTGCTCGCTGCAGCTCAATATAAAAGCGCTGCGGGAACAGGGCGGCCCACTCCCCGGCCAGCGTCTGCGCCTGGCTGAAATTGCCTTGCAGCAAGGCTTGTCCGATGTCGCCTGCCATGGCGCCAGACAGGAGGATCAAGCCTTCGGTTCCGCCTTCGCGCAACCATTCACGCTTGATCTCGGCGCGACCACGGTACTGGTTATGCAGGAAAGCACGGCTCAACAGCTCGCACAGGCGCAGGTAGCCCACATGCGAATGGCATAACAGCAGCAAGCGGTAAGGCTGGTCACGCTTGGATTCGTTTTCCAGCCAGATATCGGCACCGATCAAGGGCTTGACACCTTTACCGCGGGCTGCCTTGTAGAATTTGATTGCCCCGAATAAGTTGCTCAGGTCGGTCAGGGCCAATGCGGGCATCTGGTCTGCCACCGCCTGCTTGACATAATCGCCAATACGCACGGTGCCATCGACCACCGAGTACTCGCTATGGCAACGGAGATGGATGAATGAAGGTTTCGACATACTGCCTGGATTTTACCTGATTCAGGCTCGCTTGATGCCAGGAGATTGCATCCGCACCCCTGCCCTTCACTGGTATCAGGCCAGCAACTGGCGCAACGTGGCCGCCAACTCTTCCTCCTGCACCGGCTTGCCGAAGAATGCGTCAACGCCCAGGCTTTTTGCCAGCGTCTGGTGCTTTTCCGCCGTGCGAGAGCTGACGATCACTAGCGGAATGTGGCGTGTGCGCTCGTCATCGCGCACATTGCGTGCAAGCTCGAACCCGTCCATGCGTGGCATCTCGATATCGGTCACGATCACCGCCGGCAGGGACTGCTGCATGGCCTGGAGGGCTTCCATGCCGTCCTTGGCCGTGACGACCTCATATCCCTCTCGCTCGAGGAAGCGCCCCAACACTTTGCGCATGGTGAGGGAATCATCCACCAGCAATGCCACCGGCTTGCCCAACGGCAACGGTGTAGCCGCTGTTACCGCCACATTCAGGCTGCCGGCCGACAAAGCCTCCCGATTGGCAAGCTGCAAGGGATTGATGATCAGCACGATACCGCCGTCCCCCAGCACAGTGGCCCCCACCATGCCGGGCACGCGTGCAAGTTGAGGGCCAATCTGCTTCATCACGACTTCCTGGTTGCCGATAATGTCGTCCACATGCAATGCGAGACGGTACTCGCCGCTACGCAACAGCATGACTGGCGTATAACGCTGGCTTTGCGCTACCGCCTGGGGGTCGCCACACAGCCTGCCCAGGAAATGAATAGGATAATCATGATCAGCCCAGCGCAACTTGCCATCCGTATAGGCAGCCGTCAATACATCCGGCTTCAGCTTCATCACCTGCTCCACCATCACCGCAGGCAATGCAAACTGGCGGTTGCCGTACCTGACCAATACCGCCTGCGACACGGAAAGGGTCACGGGCAGGAATATTCTGAAAATGCTCCCAACCCCTTGGGTACTGCTGACCTCGATACGCCCACCCAATGCCGTAATGTCGCTGCGTACGGCATCCAACCCCACTCCGCGGCCAGATATCTGCGACACGCTGCTCGCCGTGGTAAAGCCCGGCTCGAAAATCAGTGCCAGCAGTGCCTGGCTACCCACTTCCTGGCCTGGCTGCAACAAATGCATCGCCAATGCCCGATCCCGCACCTGGTCCAGATCAATCCCGGCGCCATCGTCACTGACCGTGAGCATGATTTCGTCATGTTGCTGGCTCACCTTGAGCGTGATGCTTCCTGCCACAGGCTTACCTTGTTTCCGCCGCACGTCGGGCGGCTCTATGCCATGCGCCACTGCATTGCGCAGGATGTGCTCAACTGCTGCGCCCATGCGGTGCAGTACGCTGCGGTCAATCTCGGTGTCGGCACCTTCGAGCGTCAGCTCAACCCGCTTATCGAGTTCGCGTGCGGTCTGACGCACGATACGGTGCAGCCGCTCCGTCACCAGGGAGAACGGCACCCGGCGCACATTCATGAGACCGTATTGCAAGTCACGGCTCATGCGCGCCTGATGCAGCAATGCGGCATCGGCCTCGTCGAGGTTGCGCAGCAGGCCCTGCTGAATAGTGGCGACATCGTTGACGCTTTCCGCCATCATGCGGGTCAGCTCCTGCAAGCGCGTAAAGCGGTCAAATTCCAGTGGATCAAAGGTCTCGTTCGATTCTTGCAGCAATGTCATGCGCGATTGCAGCTGGCTTTCTGCCTCGATTTCCAGCTCACGCAGATAACCGCGAAGACGCTGCAAGCTTTCGGTCAGGTCCGACGAGGATTGCTTGAATGCCTGCATTTCACGCTCCAGGCGTGAGCGTGCAATACTCACCTCACCCGCTTCGTTGATCAAGCGGTCCAGCGTATCAGCGCGCAGCCGCAGGTATTGCGTCCGCCGTTCCCGCCCGGAATGCTGGGTTGCCGACTGGCGGCCCGCCACCAATGTGGTCTGCCCTCCCAGTGCATCCTCGAGCAGTGCGCCTATATGATCCAGCGCTGCAAACATCTCGGCAAAGTCATCGGCCTGCGGCATCCGCTTCAAGGCACGCATCACCAAGTCTTCCATGCCATGCACCGCGTCACCCAGACTGCCTTGGCCCGCCATGCGCGCACTTCCTTTGAGCGTATGCAACGCACGCTGCAACATGTCTGGATGCTCAGCCTCATCGGGAGCTGCATGCCACGCGCGCAATTCGCCGCCGATGACGGGCATGAGGTCGCTCGCCTCCTCCACGAACAAGGCAAACAGCTCCTGGTCCACTGCTTGCGGTGAGACAACAGCCTCCTCAGTGGGTGCTTCTGGTTCGGGCTGCTCTGGGGCATGCCCCTCAGGCCCAGCATCGTGGGTATCCGTCCCAGCCTCCGGCAGGGACAAGGAGCCATCGACCAGGCCTTTCATGTTGGCCTCGGCCTCCAGCAGGCTGGCGACGACATCCTCAGCCTTGGCCAGACGCGGGGCCAATGGCACGACATTGCTGCCAGTAGCCGCATCAATCACTGGAATAGCCGCATCCTGCGCAGCCTTCTTGAGCGCACGCAGCAATGCTGTCGCCGCTCGCGACTGTTTACGCTCTCGCGCCTTGATCAGCATCTTTTCCAGCGTGCTGACGGCATTCTGCAGCAGGGTAACGGTCTGCTCCGTCCAATTGCCCTGATGTACATCCAGCCAGCTCTCCAGCGCACGTGCCAAGTCCGACATTGCCTTGAAGCCGGTGGAGCCGGCATTGCTTGCCAGGGTGTGGGCTGCCCTGCAGGTTTCCTGACCAGGCTTGAGCACAGGTTCGCTGCGATGCAGGACAAGCTGCAGCCAATCCTGCAATTGCTCCAGGTGTTGCCCTGCCTCCTGCAGGAATACTTCGAACAAGGCACGGCTGATCTTACGCGTGCCGCCGATCAGCACTTCCTCCGTTTGTCCCTTGGCTGGCAAGCCAGACATGCTGGATTCCAGCTCGTCAGCCCGCGACTGCCACAAGGCAGCATCAACCACAGGATGTTCTTTTCCGCGCAACGCTGCGACCCAGCCGGCGAAAGCAGCCGTCGCCTCTTCAACAAAAGAGATGATGGCAGTGGTGGGTGTCAGTTTGCGTTCGATCAAGCGGTTAAGCAGGGTCTCGACAATGGCTGCCACATTGCCGAGTTCGGCAAGGCCCACCGTCCGTCCACTGCCCTTCAATGTATGGAAACCTCTGCGCACCTCGACCAACGCCTGGTGGGCGGTAGCATTGACGCGCAATGTCTGCAAATGCTGCGCGACATTTGCCAACACCTCCTCGGCTTCGCTCAGATAGATGTCCAGCAGCTCGTCATCAGGCAGTCCAACCGCTGGAGTATCGGCGTCCGGAACGTTTGCGGTTTCGATGGGCTGTGCTGCCGGCCCAGCGCTTTGGACGGCCTGCAGCCTTTCCAGCGCATCCTTGAGCGCCAATGCCCCGCCCACCACATGAGGATATTGCTCAACATACATCCTGACCAGGCTCAGGCTGTCCGCCAACGACTCAAACACCTCCTGGCTCTTGGCAATCTGCCCCTGATGCAGCCCGCCAATCACTTCATGAGCAGTCGTCACCAAGCCCTTCACTTCAGACATGTCGAGCATATCCAGCGCACTGGAGACTTGTTGCAGCGGAGTGCCTACCTGCGACAGTGGAGCAACATCATCCGGCTGCCGGAAATAAGCGTCCAACAGCTGCTCTATTTCCTGGAGCGACGCAGCCGTTTCGCGCGCCAATGCCTGTTGCGCGGCCTGCTGCACGCCAGGCGCAGGCGCCAGTGTAGGCAACTCCCCCTGCAGCAGGGCTTGCAGGCGTTGCTGTTGCTTTTCCATTTCAAGTGCCGCCTGCTCCCCTTGCTGCCCATAGTGCTGCAATGCGTCGGATAACAAGGTCAAGGCAGATGCCACTTCGACCAAGGCAGCCTCCTGTTGAGGGTGGTTGCCTTTCTGCAGAGCGGCCACTTGGTCATACACGGCGGCAAACAGCTGCTTTACCGGTGCAGACGATAACGCCGGATAGGTGTTGAGGATACCCGCAAAGCGGGTCATGAATTGATCAAAGGCGCCGTCGCCTTCATTGGCATGCGTCCACAGCTCCGTCAGCGCATCCAGGGCCACCTGGCATTGCCTGATATATTGGCGCTCCTCGCCGTCTGGGACAAAGATTTCCCCTGAAGGGATCAGCTCATCCAGCTCGAACAGCGCCTTCACTTGTGCAATACGTGCGCTCAAAGGCTTGCTCACCGCGATGAAATACAACAAGTCGCGCAACAGGCCGCTTGCCGGTCGGCTTGCCCCCTCGCTGACGGAGCGCAATTCCTGATCAAGACGGCGGCACAGCCGCTTGATACCGGCATTCCTACGGTGCGATTCATCGGCCAGGGTGTCGGTGAATGCAACCGCCACCCACCACAAGGTTTTCTGGGCGGGGTGAGACTGTACAAGCTGCACTCGCTCCAGCGCAGCAGCCATGTCTTGCGGCGCCTCGGCATCCCCCTTCAGCCAGGCAAGCAGGGATTTCTGGAAGTGCGCGCGCTGCTCCTTGACAGTGGCTAGCAAGGCTGGGGAATCCAGTGCTTCTGTCGGGATATCCTTGGGAAGGCGCTGACTGATATCAGGGAAGAACAGTTCGGCGTCCTCAAACGCTGCACCATGGAAAGCTGCCAGCCTGTGCAGGGGCGGGGCAAGGCGCAGGGGTCGATCCGGTTCGCCGTTCATGAGGTCCTGCAGGTATTGCTGCAAATGCAGGATAGCGTAGCGTAGAGCATCCAGACATTCCGGCTCCAGGCTGAGCTCTGCCTTGTCCAGCTTGGAAACGACCGTTTCTATCTCGCTGCAATAGCGCCTGCACCCTTCCAGCCCGACCATGTCGAGCGCGCCATTGACTTGGTAGAGATGCGTCTTGGCGAAACGCAGCGGCGACAAATCGCTGGCATTGGTACTTAGCGCATCCAGCTGCATCAACACCTGCTCCAGGGCCTGGTCTATCTCCCCCTTGACCCAGCTCAGCGGGCCGATATCGAAATCTTCCACCAATATGTCCTAGTTGAGCTTGAAGCCTGCCACCGAAGCCCGTAACTCCTCCGCCAGGCTGGTGAGCTGTCCAATGGAACTGGCCGTTTTCCTGGTACCTTCCGAGGTCTGAGACGTAATATTCTGAATCTGCTGCATATTCATACTGACGGTAGCAGCGGCCTTGGTCTGCGCCTCTGTTGCACTCGAGATTTCCTCAATCAACCGAGCCAGGTTATTGGTCACATTCTCAATTTCGCCCAGCGCCTTGCCTGCCGCATCAGACAGGCGGGCGCCCTCCACCACGCCTTCCGTGCTTTTTTCCATCGCGGCCACGGCGCCATTGGTATCGGTCTGAATCGTTTTCACGATGGCACTGATCTGCTTGGTCGCCTCAGAAGAACGTTCAGCGAGGCGTTGCACCTCCTCCGCCACCACAGTAAAGCCGCGGCCAGCCTCGCCAGCAGATGCCGCCTGGATGGCGGCATTCAAGGCCAGGATATTGGTCTGTTCGGTAATGTCGGAAATAAGGTCGACGATCTCGCTGATCTCCTGGGAACTTTCGCCCAGGCGCTTGATGCGCTTCGAGGTTTCCTGTATCTGGGTGCGGATTTCGTTCATGCCGGCAATCGTATTCTGCACAGCCCTCGTGCCCTGGCTGGTCGCGTCCAGGGAGCGGCGGGCAACCTTGGAAGCCTCCTCCGCATTGCTCGACACCTGCATGATGGACTGGGTCATATGATTGACCGCCTCGCCCGTATCCGTGATTTGCTGCGATTGCAGCTCGGCTGCTTTCAACAGCTCGGCAGAGGTTTCCTGTGCCTGTGCCGTCGCCTGGTTCACTTGCTCTGTCGCGCGGTTGATTTCGGCCACCAGGTCGCGCAGGCTGTCGATGGTGTAGTTGATGGAGTCTGCAATCGCGCCAGTGATGTTTTCTGCCACCTCTGCCTTTACTGTCAGGTCACCGTCCGCCAGATCGCCCATTTCATCCAGCAGGTTGAGGATCGCTTCCTGGTTGCTGAGGTTGGTCCGCTCGATTTCCTCAAACCTGCTGCGCGCACTTGCAACCTGTTGGTAGCCGATGCGAATCAACAACGCCAGGGCAAGCAGACCTGCAATCACTGACAACGCCAGCCACCATCCTGCCTTGCCTTGATCAAGATAGGCTTGCCAGGCCTGGTGCGTTGCCTGTACGGCCAGATCGCTCTGTGCTGCCAGTTGCGCGAGCTCCCCGGATGCCAATGCCTGGCTGCGCAGCTCGCTCCAGACCTGCTCCAGGCGCAAAAGACTGCCGGTCACTTCGTCGCTTTGCAGCAAGGCTACCTGCTGCAATTCGCGCAACGCTGCCAAGCTGGCAAAAGCCTGGTCCAGCGTAATGCGCAGACGTTCGCTGGCGGTAGTTTCCCCGCCAGCGCTCAATGCGGCATCACGCGCCACCTGCTGTGCCGCCACCTTCAGGCTGGTGGCAATGTCGGCAAACTGATTGTTACGCACCACCTGCAATTGATTGAATAGCAATCCTAGCAAGGCGAGCACCATGGCTAGCAGCAAGGCCCCCACCAAGACCCGGCTGGCTTTTCCTACTTGTGGAGACGCCGTAGCCTGATCCTTGGTTTTTTTTCTCTTGAATAAATGATTGAGTCTCGCAAAACTTACTGCCATTACTATCTCCCTTTTCCGTCAGGCGGCAACCTGCAGGAATTCTTGCTTTTCAAGGATGAGGGCCATGTTCAGCTCCTCCCACAGGTGATGTTGATCGTCCTCATGCCGCGACGTGATATAGGATGGCCCATCAGCCACCATTTCCAGCGGCTTGAAATCCCCAAGACTTCTCAGCCCGGCCAGGCTGTCGATGAGAAAGGCAGCATTGATGTCAAAGTCATCATGCACCAGCATCAACCGGCTTTCGGCCGTCATGACGGCCGGCTGGTGCCTGCTCCCCAGAAACCTGGCCAAATCGGTGACTGCGTACAGGTTGCCGCGAATATTGCACATGCCAAGAAACCAGGGCTGTACCAGAGGCACGGCGTGGATTTCCGGTACAGGCAAGACTTCCTTAATATCCCGCAAGGCCACAAGGTATTGCTGCCCCCCGGCATGGATACCCAGCCTGGCATTGTCCGCCGCACCCGAGTCCGTCGCGACATGCTGCAGGCGCTCCAAGATACCTTGCTGATAAGCCTGCAGATTAATCCTCGGTCTGGCCACCTCAGCAAATCTCCGCAATCTTGGACAAAAGCTCGTCCGCATCCACAGGCTTGATGACACAATCCCTGGCCCCTTGCCGCAACGCCCACATCCGGTCGGTGGCCTGCTCCTTGCCTGTGCAGACAATAACGGGGATATGCGCAGTGTCGGGATTCCTGGATAAGGACCGCGTGGCCTGGAAACCATTGAGGCGCGGCATGACCACATCCATCAGTACCAAGTCCGGCATAGATGCGCTGACCTTCTCCAGGCAGTCCTGGCCATCTTCTGCCGTACTCACTTCAAAGCCAGCTTTCTGCAGGAGCTCGCTCAAGTACAAACGGTCAGTCGCCGAATCATCCACCACGAGGATTTTCTTGATCGTCATTTACTCTTGTTCCATGGTTAGCTCGCCCGGACTGTGCTGCCTATGCTGGCGCACAGCGTCGAGCAGGGCATTTTGCGTAAAAGGCTTTGTCAGGTACTGGTCGGAACCGGCCATGCGGCCGCGCGCGCGGTCAAATAAGCCGTCCTTGCTGGACAGCATGATCACGGGAATGGATTTGAAGCGGGGGTTGCGCTTGATCAGGGAACAGGTCTGGTAGCCATCCAGGCGCGGCATCATGATATCGACGAAGATCACATCGGGGGGATGGCTGGCGATTTTGGACAAGGCATCAAAGCCATCCTCGGCCAGAAATACCTCGCACCCCGATTGCCGGAGGAAAATCTCGGCGCTCCTGCGTATGGTATGACTGTCATCTATGACCATGACCTTCACACCAGATAGATCAGTATCCCCCACCCTTTATCCCCTGTATTGACAGGCTGCATTGAGCAGCAGGCTTAGCGCGGCTGACCCCCGGCAGCGGCACCCTGTCTTGTAAAGCTTTCGACAAGACGCCTATCCAGGAACGCTGCATTGAATGTTGTTAGCCACTTTGAGTTCAGCGCTCATGAAAAAGCGCCCGGTTTTCGCACCATTCTATCTACAGACTTCGACGCCGTGCAATACCGGTGCCATAAAAAGCAGGTTGTCAATCCGCGAACAAAAAGGTTAAATAACCTGCCTGCTAAGTACGATGACCTGGAACGTCATCTGCATAGTCGCACAAAACAACAATAACCAGAAGCGCCGCGCCAACCATCAGCGGCCATCTAGGGAACGGAGATCATGCTAGTCAGACAGGAAGCTCTATCGTCGAAGATGAGCATCAAGGATTTGCCATCGTCTTCACCATTACCCAATGCCAATCTCGTATTGGTATTTGGTTCGGTCAGGCGCTTCAGCGATGGCAAACTGCCGACCCAGCTCAAGGAGCGCTACCCAGCCGCCCAGATCGTCGGCTGCACCACCTCCGGTGAAATCGGCCCCCATGGCGTCAGCGACGACAGTCTGCAGATCACCGCCATCGCCTGGGACAACACCATGCAGCGCGTCACCTATGCTCGCGCCAACAACATGCAGACATCGGCCGAAACGGCCATCAACCTTGCCAAGCAACTCAAATCGGACAGTCTGCGCACCATCCTGGTCTTCTCCGACGGCCTGCATATCAACGGCTCGGAACTGCTGCAGGGCTTTCAGAGCGTGCTGGGCGACATCCCGATCGTCGGCGGCATGGCGGGCGACAATGCCGAGTTCTCCCGGACACTACAGCTGCTTAACGACAGCATTGAAGAAGGCCTGGTGGTTGCCATCGGCCTCTATGGCGACAAGCTCATCACCGCCAGTGGCGCATTGGGCGGATGGAAACCCTACGGTCCGCCACGCAAGATCACGCGCTCGGAAAAAAATGTGGTGTATGAAATGGACGGCAAACCGGCGCTACCGCTCTATCGCATGTACATCGGCGAACAAAACGCCAAAGCCTTGCCCGGCTCGGGCCTCCGTTTCCCATTTGCAGTCATCGAGGAAGGCAAGCGCGAAGTGGAAAAAGTGCGCACCCTGCTTGCCATCGATCCGGAAGAAAACAGCCTGACCTTTGCCGGAAACGTGGAGGAAGGCGAAACCGTGCGCCTCTGCCAAACCACGCATGACCGGCTGGTCGAGGGCGCAGGCGGCGCTGCGAGGCTGGTGACCGCAAACCTGGATACCAGCCAGCCCGGCCTGGCCTTGTGTGTCAGCTGCGTCGGGCGCAAACTGGTGATGGCCGAGCAGATTGCGGATGAGATCCAGGCGGTGCAACAAACGCTGGGTAGCCAGACTGCGCTAACCGGCTTCTATTCTTACGGGGAATTCTGTCCGCGGCCCAACACCACGGATAATGTATTGCACAACCAGACCATGACCATCGGTTATCTGAGCGAAGCGTTATGATAGCCGAGCGCTAAATAGCGAAACTATTAAACAATAGCCACACTGATGGCTAGTCAATCACCAACACCTCTCAACCAGACAGAAAAGGACTTGATTTATGGCAACCGTTACCCTTAAAGGCAATCCGGTACAAATCGGCGGAAACCTGCCACAAAAAGGCGAAACCGCGCCCGATTTCCAATTAGCTGATGCGAAACGCAACCTGGTCAGCCTTGCCGACTTTGCCGGAAAGCGCAAGGTTTTGAACATCTTCCCCAGCATTGACACCCCAACCTGCGCCACCTCGGTCCGCACATTCAACAAGCAGGCCAGCGGCCTGGCCAATACCGTGGTACTGTGCATTTCCGCCGACCTGCCGTTTGCACAAAGCCGTTTCTGCGGCGCCGAAGGCCTGGAAAATGTCATCACCCTCTCCACTTTCCGCGATACCGCCAAGTTCTCCAAGGATTATGGCGTGCAAATCCTGGATAGTAGCCTGGCTGGCCTGACTGCACGTGCCGTAGTGGTGCTCGATGAAAACAATCAGGTGCTGCATAGCGAGCTGGTCGCGGAAATTGCCAACGAACCCAACTACGACGCCGCACTAGCCGCACTGTAACGCACTACGCCGCCGCAGCCAGCCCGCGGCGGCCTTTCTCCCATCATGAACCCAGCCAATACTGCCTGTTACTCCACGCATGGGTTCCAGGTTTTCAGGCGTGTGCTTTCACCATCCTGGCTGCATTGTACGCGCGATGCCGTGGCATCCATCATCAGGCAATACCGCACCAATGCGCCCTTGGCGCAGCGGAACGGCGTCAGCCTGGGAGAGTTCTCGCTCGCGAAACCCGAACGCAATCCCGGCATTGATGGCAGCAAGCTGATCCATGAGCCGTACATCATCGGCGATATGCTCACGTTGGACAGGCGCTTTGTTTCATTGCTGTCAGAATATCCGCTTTGGTCGATCACGGCGAACCTGCTGGAGACGCAAGCCGGGAACATCATATTCCACTACGCCAACCTGACGCGCAAACCCGCGGGAATAGGTCCGGCGATCAGTTGGCACCGCGACAATGAAAATACTTACTTCTGCCCGGAAGGGGACGACTTTTTACGCCTGCTGATCCCCTTGCAGGACATGTCGCAGGAAAACGGCGGAACAGCAGTCGTGCCTGGCAGCCATCTGGATCACAGCATGAACAAGCACACACTGGATAAAGACGCTATTGCCCACCCGGATGTGGAGGCAGGCGATGTGCTGGCCATCCACCCGCGCCTTTTGCATGGCGGCAACCCCAATCGCAGCGACAGGGAGCGGGATGTCATCATCGTGCAGTTCGGCATCGCAGGCGCCAGATTCCGGTTTCAGGAAGACCTTGAAATGGGCGCCCTGCACACCCGCGCTCACCTTCATCGCGCTGTGAGCCAGGCCAGTCGGCAGCTCTCCCGGTTTGCGGTGCATATGTCGGTGCATCTGGCAGCCCATCCACAAACTGTCGGCAATATGCTTGAGCATGGGTGTCCCGGAAAAACGCACACATCCCTGTAGTCGATATGCCCGTCGAGCATCGGCCCCAGGCGCGCCCGCCCTGCCGGCCCAGACTTACTGTTCTGCTATGCCTGCAGGCATTTACTCACCACCTCGAACACGTCGTTGGACAGGTTGGGCGTATCCATGATGGCGCGCAGCGCATCCTGCATCTGCACTTGGAGCACCGGCGTATAGCGTTTCCATTCGCGGAAAGGCGTCACCTGTCGCGCAGCGATCTGCGGATTGATCGCATTCAACTCGATGATCACATCCCGAAGCAAGGCATAGCCCTGCCCGCTGGGGTCATGGAACTTCACCGGGTTGTTGACGGCAAACGCCGAATAGAGCGCCCTGACACGGTTCGGATTACGGATATTGAATTCGGGATGCTGGCGCAATCGGGCGAAATCCTCGAAGATGCTTTCCCGGTTGGCAATCGCCTGCAGGGAGAACCATTTATCCACCACAAGCTGGTAGCCCTTGAAACGCTCATAGAAATCCGCGAACACCTCATCGCGTTCAGGCTTGTTGCTATCTGCCAGGCTAGATAAGGCGGCCACGCGATCCGTCATGTTGTCGGCATTGTCGTAATGCGCCTTGGCACGCGCGGCACATCCGGTGCCATTGGTCACGGTCAGCAGTTGCAACACGGTATTGCGCAATGCTCTGCGGCCCATCTCGGCTGGCGAAATGGAGAACGCTCCATTGCCACGGTGGTGCTCATACAGGCTAGCCAGGATCTCCCTGTGCTCCTGCTTGATGGCCTTGAGGATGCTGGTCCGGGCAGCATCGATAGCCGCGGGGTCAACCACCTCCTGTGCCTGGCTGATGACCGCGATGGAGGGCAGTGACAAGGCGCGTGCCAACAGGGCCTTGTCTGTGTCCTCGCTCAAGCCTTGTTCTAGCAGGACGCCGAAGTCGGCAATGAATTGTGCGATGTCCGCCCCAGGGTCGGCCATGACTCGCTGAATGGTGCGCAGCGCAATGGTCTGGCCGGCCTCCCACTTATTAAAACCGTCTGTATCCTTGAGCTGCAGCAGGCGCAGGTCGTCGTCGCTGAGGTCTGTGGATAATTTCACCGGCGCGGAAAAACCACGCAAAATGGAAGGCACGGGGCGCGATGGCACATTATCGAAAATGAAGCTTTGCTCGGGCTCCGTCATTTCCAGCACTCGGGTGGCGTGCGTCTCCTCACCCGCTTCATTGAGCAATCCCACCGCAACCGGGATCAGCAACGGCTGCTTGTCGGTCTGCCCTGGCGTATCCGGCTGGGATTGCTTGAGGGTCAGGATGTATTGCCCGGCTTCCGGGTTGTAACGTCCGCTTGCCTGCAGGTTAGGCGTACCAGCCTGCTTGTACCAGCGGAAAAACTGCGTCATGTCGCGCCCCGAGGCATCCGCCATGCACTGGACGAAATCGTTGATGGTGACCGCGTGACCATCGTAGCGCTGGAAATAAAGATCGGTAGCCTGTCGGTACCTCTCCTCGCCAAGCAGGGTATGCTGCATACGGATCAGCTCTGCCCCCTTTTCATAGATGGTCATGGTGTAGAAATTGCTGATCTCGATGAAGTGATCGGGCTGCACGGGATGCGCCAGCGGGCTCGCATCCTCGGGAAACTGCAGCCTGCGCAATTGGTCGACGTCATCGATGCGCTGGACCGCGCGCGAGTTCATGTCCGCGCTGAATTCCTGGTCACGGAATACGGTCAAGCCTTCTTTCAATGACAGTTGGAACCAGTCGCGGCAAGTCACGCGGTTGCCGGTCCAGTTATGAAAGTACTCATGCGCAATCACCGCCTCGACGCTGGTGAAATCGGCATCGGTCGCGGTTTCCTGGTGAGCCAGCACGAGCTTGGTATTAAAAATATTGAGCGAAGTGTTTTCCATCGCCCCCATATTGAAGTCGCTGACCGCCACGATGTTGAACAGGTCCAGCTCATATTCACGCCCGTATTTGTCTTCATCCCACTTCATGGCCTTCTTGAGCGATGCCATGGCATGCCCACATTGCCCCTCGTCCCCCTGGCGCACGTAGATGTGCAGGTCCACATGGCGGCCAGACCTGGTACGGAAGGTATCGGCAATGCGCACGAGGTCGCCGGCCACCAACGCGAACAAATAGCAAGGCTTGGGGAACGGGTCGTGCCATTCAGTGAAGTGACGTCCTTGCGCCAGTTCACCCGATGCCATCAGATTGCCATTCGACAGCAATACCGGGTACTTGTCCTTGTCCGCCTCGATGCGCACCGAGAAGATGCTCAGGACGTCGGGCCGGTCCTGGAAGTAGGTGATACGACGGAACCCTTCTGCCTCGCACTGGGTGCAGAAAGTGCCTTGGGACTTGTACAGCCCCTCCAGCGCGGTATTGCTTTCCGGGTGGATCTCGGACGTGATCGCAAGCGTGAATGCCTCGGCCGCATCATTGATGATGAGCTTATCGCCGTCCAGCACATAGCCGTCGAACGGTGCCCCATCCAATTCCACGGCCCGGATGACTTGGTCTTGCCCATTCAGTACCAGCCGGTTCGAGTTGGTCGCTGGGTTCTTCACATAGGCGACTTCCGACCTGACGATGGCCTTGTCCTCGAACAATTCGAACTTGAGTGCGATGCGAGAGGCGAGATAAGGTGCGGGCGTATAGTCTTTGAGATAGATCGTTGTTGGCGCGGTTTCGGTAGCTGGGAACATG
Organism: Methylobacillus flagellatus KT; assembly: GCF_000013705.1. Lineage (NCBI taxonomy): Bacteria > Pseudomonadati > Pseudomonadota > Betaproteobacteria > Nitrosomonadales > Methylophilaceae > Methylobacillus > Methylobacillus flagellatus. Next base: position 1,301,524 of record NC_007947.1, on the reverse strand, counting down.
GATGGCATTTCTTCTTTGGCTGGATTTTCAGGTTAAATAGGTTCAATAGTAGCAACAGATGCTGTCTCCGACATGTCGTTCGACCTCATCATGCAAGCAAGCCTGTCGGTGATTCGCCAACGATCACTGCTCCTGGTATGCGGTGTATTTGGCGTTGCTGCCACGCGCCTTGTCAGCGGGATATTTCTTCGCGTTGAGGTCTATCTTGGCATTGGCTGCCGCAATCAGGTCGATACCGCATACCTCGGCAATACGCAGCAAGTATACGAAGGTATCGGCGAGCTCGTGACCGATCTCGGTTCTGCGTTCATCGGTCAGCGTGCTACTCTCAGCCGGGCTGTCCCACTGAAAGTGCTCCACCACCTCTGCCGCTTCCACGATCATCGCCATGGCCAGGTTCTTGGGCGTATGGAACTGGTCCCATTCGCGCTCGGCGACAAAGTGGTTGATCCGCGCGCGCAGGTTTTCCAGGGAATCCGGCCGGATGCTGTCATCAGTCATTGCTTTTCTCCTTGCGGTTGGAACCGGCCACCATCTTGATCTCGAACACGCGGCATTCCAGCGGGCCGTTGAACAATGGTGTGCGCTTGGTAGGCGATAGCCGCATCAGCTTGGGCAGGCGCATGTCGTTGGTGAGGAAATAGGCGTTCCAGCCGGCGAACTTCTTTTTCAGCGCCTCGCCCATTTTGGGATAGAGCGCCGCCAGCTCCTCATCTTCGCCGATTCGCACCCCGTACGGCGGGTTGGCGACCAGGATACCCTCGGCAGCGGGAGGCACCACATCGGTGAACTCGCGATGGGCGACTTGCATCGCGTCCAGCAGCCCGGCCTGCTCCAGATTCTTACGGGTTATCCTCACCGCGCGCAGGTCCGCATCGCTGCCGTAGATACCCTGGAATGCCACAGGCTTGGCCCGGCTTTTGGCTTGCTTGAGCAGGGATTGCCATGCGCCGGCATTGAAGTTCTTCAACCGTTCGAAACCGAAGCTGCGGTTGCTCCCCGGCGCGATATCCAGCGAGATCATCGCTGCCTCGAGCAGAAACGTCCCGCTACCGCACATCGGATCGAGCAAGGGTGTGCCAGGCTGCCAGCCCGACAGCTTGAGGATGCCTGCCGCCAGGTTCTCGCGCAACGGCGCCTCGATGCTGGCGCGGCGCAGGCCACGCTGATACAAGGCATTGCCGGAAGTATCCACGTAAAGCTGGTATTCTTCGGCTCCCAGGTAGGCATGCACACGCACGTCCGGCTCGCGGGTATCGATGGAAGGCCGGCTGCCGACTTCCTCGCGGAAGCGGTCGCAGATGGCGTCCTTGATACGCAGGGTCGCGAATTCTAGACTCTTGAGCGGGCACCTCACGCCGGTCACCTTGACCATGAAATCCTGTTCCACCTCGAACCACTGCACCCAGTCAATCTTGTATGCGCCTTGGTAGAGCTCATCCTCGTTGCTGTAGCGCCCCTTGCCGACTTGCAGCAGGATGCGCGTGGCAATACGGCTCTCGAGGTTGGCACGGTAGCAGAGCAGCATGTCCCCGGCGAAACCCACGCCCCCGTCGGTCGGCTTGATTTGCCGCGCACGGATGCTGTTCAGCTCGTCTTCGAGCAGAGGTTCCAGTCCGCGCGGACAAGTGGCAAAAAACTGATAATGCATGCGGTATCCTGAAGGCTTGTTAGGATTCCAGCAACAAGCGGTTGCTAGTACTCGGGTTGTGCTCGCGCAAGCGCTCGACGAACTCAAGGAACTCGATCTTGTGCTCGGCTTCGAGCGCCTTGGCGCGAACGCGCAGCGTGCTCCAGCGCAGGTCGTTAGGCGCGCGCTTGAAGCCGAACACGACTACATTGCCAGGCCTGCCCGTGGGCATCACCAGGATGCGACCATGAAAGCTGGTCTCGATGCGCTGCAGGTAGACATCGTAATGCTTGTCGCTGCCCCATAGGTTGATCGCGCACATGCCATCCAGCGTCAGCGCCTCAAAGCAGGAGTCGAAGAAATCCTGCGAGCATAGGTCGGGAGGCAAGCCATTGCTACCGAACGCATCCATCATGAGCATGGAAGTCGTGGCCGGGTTGTCGCGCAGGAAAGCAGCCGCGTCGCCCTCGATGATCTCGAAGCGTTCGTCGTTTTCCGGAGTGAAGAAATGGCTGCGCGCCACCTCGATGATGCGCGGGTTGATTTCCACCACCCGCGTCTTTACCTGCGGCAGGTGGTGGTAAACGTATTTGGGAATCGAACCGCCGCCCAGGCCTAGCACCACCAGGTCACGCGGTTGCTTCTGGAACAGTAGGTAGACCATCATGCCGCGCGAATAGCGCAGTTCCAGCGCATACGGATCCTTGATGCGCATTGAGCTCTGGATGGTGTCCGACCCCAGGTGCAGGGAACGCACGCCGTCCAGCTCGCTTACATCGACACTGTCTTCGCTGGTAATGGCCTTGTGTATGCTGCGCGCAATCTTGCGCCCCACTCTGAACATCAGGCCGCCTCGCTTTCTGCCGCGGCTTCGGCATGCTCCATCGACTTGAAGCGGCTTTCGAGCTCGATCAGCAAGGTATCGACCTTCTGGATTTCAATCCTCACGCGACTGCCGGGCGCCAGCTCGGGCATTCCGTGCACCTTCGCGATCAGCGGCATGCCGTCGAGGCGTACCAGGCTCTCGCGCCAGACAGTGGCGCCGATCTCATGGATGTCTTCCTGCAGCAGGTATTGCAGGCACCAGTAACGCTCCATGCGTGTCTGGAACTCGTTATAGGCGTTGTAGGTCAGGTCGAAGTTGCGCATCACCACGGCCAGATCGTCGCTGCCTGGTGGGTAGACAGGCTCATCTCCCTGCACCACCGAGATGATCTGGCGCTGGTTGACCAGGTCCACCGCGCGGCGCAATGGTGAGGTACTCCAGCTGTACTGGCTCACACCCAGTCCCTGGTGCGGCTCGGCCTTGACCGTCATGTAGACCTTGCCACCGTTCTGGGCACGGTAAATGCCCGGCACATGGTGCTCGGCCAGCAGGCCTCCCCAATGACTGTTGGCCTCGATCATGAGTTCGGCCACCAGCTTGTCGATCGGTGCGCCGCGACGGCGCGCCAGGATGCGCACCCGGCCATCGTTCACATAGAAACTGTAGTCGAGCTGGACCGGACGTGTAGGGTCATATTTGCCACGCGCCTTTTCCAGCGACTCGGCCAGCCGGAACAGGAACAGCAGTCGCTGCCAATAGGGATGTCCCGTGTCTTGATCCAGTGTGTTTTCGTTGAAGAAAGGTTCCAGCGTGTCATGGCGCAGGTTCTCGGCAACCTTGACCTGCTCGACGCGGCTTTCCCGCTTAACGATGCTCAAGTCGGGCGCCACGTCCAGGTAAAGCGAAAGCGCCGACCGCCACTCGCCCTGGTTCAGGCTGAACGGCGCCACCACTTCATCCGGCAGCATGGTGATCTTGTGGCCCGGCATATAGACGGTGGAAAGCCGCTGCATGACAACCTGATCCAGCTGGCTGCCCGGCAGAATGCCGAGCGCCGGTGCAGCAATATGGATGCCTACCCTGACCACGCCATCGGCCAACGGCACAATTGTGAAGGCATCGTCGATCTCGGTGGTGGTGCTGTCGTCGATGCTGAATGCCTCAGCCTCGGCGCGCGGCAGATCGCTCGGCACGATGGGCGGCTCCATGTCGGGGAAGCCCTGCCCTTCGGCGAAGTATTCCCGCAGGAATGCGCCGAGATGGTAGTCATGCACGGATGCAATCGCACCGCACGACGCCAGCACGCGCACGACATGCTGATTGGTTTCACTTGCCGCCTGCTCCAGTGCCTTCCATTCCAGGCTGTTCTTGTCGGGCTGGTAGAGCAAGGCATCGATCACCTTGCCATCGAACTCGGCAGGCAACTGCCCGGCCTTGAGCTGCTCCACATACTGCGCCACTTTCTCGGCTTGCTGGCGCTTTTTTTCCAGCCCCGCCAGCGCGGCCTGCAAGGTTTCCTCGGGGGCGGCCTTGTAACGCCCCTTGCCCTTGCGATAGAAATACATGGGAGCGCTATGCAGCCGGATAGCAATGGCGGCCGCCTGGATGGAAGTCGGCTTGCCGCCGTAATACTCCTCGGCAAGCTCCTCGAAACCGAACTCGGGTTCGCCGCAGCATTCCCACAGGAATGGCACATCGAGGCCCTCGGCCTCTGCGCTGGCGCTTTCCATGAATCCCGACAATGCGCCTTCGAAGCGCATCAATACGTTGGCGGACTTGATCTTGGAGCGTTTGCCGGAAATGGCCTCCACCTGGAGAGAGCTGGGGTTTTCCGTCATGACCGAGGCAACCTTGAAACTGCCCTCTTCTTCAAAAAATACGTTCATAATCCTGCTTTTTGGACGTGCCCTGTTGACGGCACGTGATGATTGTCTGTAATTTAGCGCCTATGCATAACGCCGAACGAATGATACATGAGATTGGGCAGCGCCCGACCTCCTCACGTGTTGCCGTATTGAATGTTCTGATGGAGTCGGAATTCCCACTCACGCATCATGAAATATTGCAAACCCTGACCCAGGAAGCCCCCTTTGACCGCGTCACCTTGTATCGCGTTCTCGACTGGCTGGTGGAATGCAACCTCGTGCATCCTATCATGGGCGACGACCGCGCCAGGCGCTTCCAGCTCACCCAGCGCAATGCCAAGCACCACCATGCGCATTTCGAATGCTCATCCTGCGGCAAGATATTTTGCCTGGACGAAGTCAAGCCGCGCATTCCCAATAGCGTTCCCTCCCATTTTACCGTCGAGTCGGTCGAACTCAATATAAAAGGTCAATGCGACCACTGTAATTCCGTAGCTAACTGATCCCTCCCGGCAGGGCTTTTCTCACCAAGCGGGCCTGCCATTGCACATCCAAGGTATCAATCTCCCCTGAAACAAAATTAATTGCAACATAGTTGCATATAAAGTCGCCCCACCCTAAAATGCAACATTGTTGCATTATTAGCCAAAGCCATGTTGAACCTAGATATCGTCAGCGTTGAAGAACTGCTTGCCATGCCTGACGACCATTACATGAATCCGCAGCAGCTCGCCTTCTTCCAACGATTGCTCGAACAGCAGCTCGCCCATATTCGCCACAACGCTGCCGAAACCAGCAAACACTTGAGAGAACACGAAGAATTTCCCGATCCAGCCGACCGTGCCACGCAGGAAGAACTGCATACACTGGAACTGCGCACGCGTGACCGTGAGCGCAAGCTGGAAAAGAAAATCAACGCGGCATTGCAGCGTATCCGCGATGGCGAATACGGCTATTGCGAAGAGTCCGGCGAGCCTATCGGCCTGCAGCGCCTGCTCGCCCGCCCGACTGCCACCCTTGCGCTGGAGGCACAGGAGCGGCATGAAAGGCGCGAGCGCCAATACAGCCACTAACGAAAAACGGCTCACCAATCTCAGTAAGGCGGTCTGGCTAGACACTCAGCTGCGGCAGTACGAGTAGCAAGGCAAAAACGCCAGGAGCGTGTTGTTAGTCACTCTCTAAGCATCATCAAACTCCAGGAATTATCATGAAAATCACCCGCAAACTTCCCGTCACCGTGCTATCCGGCTTTCTCGGCGCCGGCAAGACCACCCTGCTCAACCACATCCTGAACAACCGCGAGGACAAGCGCGTTGCCGTCATCGTCAATGACATGTCGGAGGTCAATATCGACGCGCAACTCATCCGCGAAGGCGGAGCCGGTCTGTCGCGCTCGGAAGAGAAACTGGTGGAGATGAGCAACGGCTGCATCTGCTGCACCCTGCGCGAAGACTTGCTGGTCGAGATCAAGCGTCTGGCGGAGGCCGGACGCTTCGACTACCTGCTGATCGAATCCACCGGTATTTCCGAGCCGCTGCCCGTTGCCGAGACCTTTACCTTCCGCGATGAAAACGGCGCCAGCCTTTCCGATATTGCCCGGCTCGACACCATGGTCACTGTGGTGGACGCCTTCAATTTCCTACGCGACTATGCCTCGCGCGACATGCTGGCAGAACGCGGCTCATCAATGGGTGAAGGCGACGAGCGCACCGTCGTCGACCTGTTGGTCGAGCAGGTGGAGTTCTGCGATGTCATCGTGCTGAACAAGACCGACCTAGTCAACCAGGAAGCATTGCAGCAATTGCACGGCATCCTGAAAAGCTTCAATCCACGCGCCCGGATCGTGGAAAGCGAATTCGGCCGTGTGCCGCTAGCCCGGGTGCTCGATACCGGGCTGTTCGATTTTGCCGCAGCCCAGTCTGCCCCAGGATGGCTGAGGGAATTGCGCGGCGAACATACGCCGGAAACCGAGCAATACGGCATCACGAGCTTCGTTTACCGTGCGCGCCGGCCTTTCCACCCTGAGCGGCTGTGGCGATGGTTCTCGCGCGAATGGCCGAACGTCATTCGCTCTAAGGGGTATTTCTGGATGGCGAGCCGCCCCGCCCATTGCGGCAGTTGGTCGCAGGCCGGCTCCATCACCCGGCACGGACCGGCCGGATACTGGTGGGCCGCCACACCCAAGGCCTACTGGCCCGAGGACATGGAATCGCTCAGCGCCATCCGTGAGCGCTTTTCCGGTGAATTTGGCGACCGCCAGCAGGAGATCGTGCTGATCGGGAGCAGCATGGACAAAGTTGCCCTGAGACAGGCGTTCGACCATTGCCTGCTGACCGATGCCGAACTCAGGCTCGGCATGCAGGCATGGAAGAATTTCAACGACCCCTTCCCAGCCTGGGATCGCCAACCGGAAGAAAGCTCGGCCTGAATCCTGCTGGCACGCTTGTCTTTAAGCCAGGCACTGCCATTCTCGTTTAAAATGCGAATGCCGCCACCGCAATACGGCATCTGGCTACCATCACCACAACCTCAAGGCAATCAAGGAATTTATCAATGACGCTGGACCATCGCATCCCGGTGACGTTGCTGACCGGTTTTCTCGGCAGCGGCAAGACCACGCTGCTCAACAAACTGCTCAACCACCCCGGTATGAAGGACACCGCAGTCATCATCAACGAGCTCGGTAGCGCCGGGCTGGACCATATCCTCGCGCGTACCGTCGAGAGCCAGCATATTGCCGACAACACCGTGCTGCTGGAGTCGGGCTGCCTGTGCTGTACCTTAAGCAACGAGCTGGCAGACACCATGCGTGACCTGTTCTTCAAGCGCCAGCTGGAAGCGATACCCGCTTTTTCCCGCCTGGTGATCGAAACCACCGGCATGGCGGACCCCGGCCCCATCATGGCCAACCTGCTCAATGAGCCGGTGATTTCCTCCACCTATCGCCTGGATGCGGTAGTGGTCACCATAGACAGCACCTACGGCCTGCAGCAGATCGCAGGGCACGCAGAGGCACGCAAGCAGGCCGCCGTGGCGGACGTACTGCTCATCACCAAGACAGACCTGGCATCAGAGGAAAGCCTGGAGGCGCTCTCGGCTGCGCTGCAGGAACTCAACCCCGGCGCCACCCAATACCGCATCAGCCATGGCGAGATAGATCCCGCGGCGGTAATTGATGCAGGCCTGTTCAACCCGGGCGGCACACAAGCGCAGCCGCAACGCTGGCTGCGTGCGCCGTCCCGCTCCAAGGCCAGGCGCGGCATGCTGCCACAAGCAGTGCATGAGGACGAGATCAGCAGCTTTACCGTGACCATGCCCAAGCCGCTGACCTGGCTACAGCTCGAACCTGTGCTGCAATGGCTTTGCGCGACCCATGGCGAAAACCTGCTGCGCATGAAAGGCATCATCCATGCCGAAGACCAGCCCGCGCCACTGGCAGTGCATGCCGTGCACCATACGCTGTACCCACCCAACCTGCTGCAAGGATGGGACGAAGATGAGCCGATCACCCGCATTGTCCTGATCGGCAAGGGACTGGATGAAATCAAGATCCGCGATGCGTTGATGCAGGTATAGGCGAGGTGAAAACGTCAACACGGAGCGGGCACGATCAATCGTCTTTAATCCAGGAACCTGGCAAGCGGCTGCAATAGTCGCTTCTCCTCATTGCCGATCCCCGACTGGGTAATCAGCACCAGTTGGCTGCGCCGGTCACGGCCTTGCCAATGCGGCAAGGCCTCGGGCACATGCAATACGTGCTGCACGCGGTGCACCGCTATCGGGTCGGGCTCCCCTTCAATGTGGAACACGCCTTTAAGGCGCAACAGGCCGGGGCTGGTGTCATCGCGCAATATATCTAGCCAGCGCTCGAAATCCGCCCTGGGTACAGGCCTGGCCAGCGACAGGCTCAAGGAGGCGGCCTCCCCGCCATGCAGGGCCGGCGCCGCCAGTGCTGACAACCAATGCGGAAAGCCTGCGGTTGCCCCCGCCCCGAACAACAGCGCAGGCCCTGATGCCTCAGGCCGGGATGAATCCAGCCTGGTCAGCGCCGCCACAGGGTTGAGTTGATGAAGATAAGCCTCCAGCTGATGCAATGTGTCGCTGCCGGCCAGGTCGGCCTTCGAAACCAGCAAGCGGTCTGCCAGTTGCACTTGCTTCAGTGCTTCCGGGTGATGCTGCAAGGTCGCCTTCCCCAGCAGTCCATCGACCAGCGTGACCACACCATCCAGCTGGTAGGCTGCTGCGACATAGGCGTCGGTCATCAGGGTATGTAGCACAGGGGCGGGGTCGGCCAGGCCGCTGGTTTCGATCACCACACGCTTGAATTGCCGCACGCCGTTGCGGGAAAAGCGCCAATGAATGTCCTTCAGCGTTTGCTTGAGGTCGGTACGCAGCTGGCAGCATAGACAACCATTGTTCAGCTCCACCACCATGGGCTGCGCTAGCATGGATTGGTCGCACTGGTACGCCACCAGCAGGTGATCGAGGCCGGTTTCACCAAACTCGTTGACGATGACCAGGGTATCCTGCACCTGCGGATGCCGCAAATACCGGTTGAGTAATGTGGTCTTTCCGGCACCGAGAAACCCGGTCAGCACGGTAATGGGTAGGCGCGTATTTTCAATCATGTATCTGCTTCATCATGTCATGCAATCTCCGCTTGCCAAGCCTTACGGCGAGTCGGTAAAGTCCTACTTGTAAGTCAGTGTAGTCTGATATTACGGATCGCATGTACAGCATATACTCTTGTTCAGGCTGCAGCAGGGAGTTTCTGCCGTTTCTTTCACTATCCACAAGAAGGAAAACATCATGGAAAGTATCATCGGTCTATTGATCCTCATCGCCGACATTTATGCGATAGTTAAGATTATCCAGAGCTCGGCAGACACGGTAAAGAAAATCCTCTGGATTCTTGGTGTATTGATTTTCCCAGTGCTTGGCCTGATTGTCTGGTACTTAGCCGGCCCAGGCAGTAAAACCGACTGATATGCACATCGGCCATCCGGCGTTCACGGGATGGCCAGTCCACTTACCTGTTCCATCGCTTTTAAGGTCACAATATGCTTGTCACTTTTTCCACGGCGCGTTATAGCGACATCATGCTGTTTGGTGATGTCGCCAAGCAGCTTCTTCATCTCATGGGGCATAGCGGTACGATTCCAGGTGCGATTCTTGCTGCCGATGTGCCTCATGCGCTACAGCGTCTTCAACGCGCATTGGAAAGTGCTGGTGGGCCAGATGGTGCCGAACCGACAGGGGATGGTGAAGCCCGTCATATCAGCTTGAAGCAACGCGCCTTGCCATTGGTGGAACTGCTACAATCTGCAGTCACAAACCAAAGCGATGTCACGTGGAAATAACAGGCTGGCAGCAGCGCACCCTTTAGTAGACCTCCTCATTCATGAACAGCGCCGATTTCCACCATAAAACGTTCGTCTTCCTGCTCCTGCTGGTTTCCGCCGGGCTCATCATCATCCTGCTACCATTCTATGGAGCAGTGTTCTGGGGCGTCATCCTCTCCATCCTTTTCACTCCCTTGTACCGGCGCCTGCTCGTCACCACACGCAATCGCAAGAACCTCGCTGCACTGGGCACCCTGAGCGCCTGCATCATCATTGTCATCGTGCCTGTCATTATCATTGCCAGCTCCCTGGTACACGAAGGCACCATGTTGTTCCAGAAGATCAAGACAGGACAGATCAACCCTGCCTTGTATACCCAGCAAATACTTGATGCAACTCCAGCACCCGTGCATCGCATCCTGGAACGTGTTGGCCTGTCCGACGTGCAAAGCTTCCAGGAGAAGCTTTCCCAGCTTGCCATGGAGGGTAGCCAGCTATTGGCCACCAAAGCACTCAGCATCGGGCAGAATACCTTCCAATTCGTGGTCGGCTTTGCCGTCATGCTTTACCTGATGTTCTTCCTGCTAAGGGACGGTAGCTCCCTTTCCATCCGGGTAAAGCAAGCCATTCCGCTCAGTGCAGAGCATAAACGCCACCTGTTCAACAAATTCACCACTGTCATCCGTGCTACGGTCAAGGGCAATATTCTTGTCGCCATCACCCAGGGCGCATTGGGGGGGCTGATTTTCTGGATACTCGGCATCCAGGCAGCGCTGCTGTGGGCCGTGATCATGGCATTCCTCTCGCTGTTGCCAGCAGTGGGGGCCAGCCTGATCTGGGCACCGGTTGCCGTCTACTTTCTTGCCACAGGCGCCATCTGGCAAGGCGTCATTCTCATTGCATTCGGGGTATTCGTGATCGGCCTGGTGGACAATATCCTGCGGCCCATCCTGGTTGGCAAGGATACCAAGCTGCCGGATTACGTCGTGCTGATCTCCACGCTAGGCGGCATGGCAGTATTCGGTCTCAACGGTTTCGTGATCGGACCGCTGATTGCCGCGCTGTTCATCACCATGTGGGATATTTTTTCCACCGCCCGTCCACTGGACAGAGGCTAGTCGAACAGAACTCCCTGCGCTGGAAGCCTGCTAGGCGGCCTCCTCTTCCGCGGGCGCTTGCTTGGCTGGCGCGGCTGGCTCATCTGCAATGATGCGTCATCTGCAAACAGGCTGGCCTGAACTGGGAACATATCTTCCTGCTCCTGCCAGCCCCTGAATTCCGGCCTGAGTTCGCAATCCACCCTGAGATCCGACCGGGGCACGCAACAGCATGGCAGGATTTCGTCGGAGGCAATGAATGCCAATGGTTGCTCAAGGTACTGCACCTCGCCATCCAGCAGGCGCACCCGGCACAGGCCGCAATAGCCGCCCCTGCACTGGTATTCCACTTCGTGCCCGGTACGCTCGAGCCCCTCAAGCAGGGTTTCCTGAGGAATGAGGCTGAAGCTGGTGTGCCGGGTGCGGACCGTGCTCAAAGCTCGAAGTCGCCGAGATCTTCCGAACTGACTTCGGCATCGATCTGGCCGATAAGGTAGGAACTCAGCTCCACTTCCTGCGGGGCGACCTGCACCGTATCGGATGCCAGCCAGGTATTGATCCAGGGAATGGGATTATTCTTGGCATTGGGGAACGCGGCAGACAGGCCGACCGAGGCCATGCGGTTGTTGGTGATGTACTCCACGTACTGACAGAGAATGTCGCGGTTGAGGCCGATCATGGAACCGTCCTTGAACAGGTAGTCGGCCCATTTCTTTTCCTGCTCCGCCGCGCGCTTGAACATCTCGAAGCACTCGTCCTGCAGCTCGCTGGCAATGCCGGCGAATTCGGGGTCGTCCTGGCCGCTGCGCATGATGTTGAGCATATGCTGGGTGCCGGTGAGGTGTAGCGCCTCGTCGCGCGCGATCAGCCGGATGATCTTGGCATTGCCTTCCATCACCTTGCGTTCGGCAAATGCGAATGAGCAGGCAAAGCTGACGTAGAAACGGATTGCCTCGAGGATATTGACGCTCATCAGGCACAGGTACAGCAGCTTCTTCAACTCACGCAGGTTGACCGTCTTGGTCTCGCCGTTGATGACGTGGTCGCCCTTCCCCAATTGCGAATACAGCATGGTGTAGTGGATCAGGTCGTCGTAATAGGCGGAGATATCGCTCGCCCGCGCCACGATGTTCTCGTTGCGTACGATATCGTCGAAGATCAGCGCTGGGTCGGAGACGATGTTGCGGATGATGTGGGTATAGGAACGCGAATGGATGGTTTCCGAGAACGCCCAGGTCTCGACCCAGGTTTCCAGCTCCGGCAGCGACACCAGCGGCAGCAAGGCCACGTTGGGACTACGCCCCTGGATGGAATCCAGCAGCGTCTGGTATTTCAGGTTGCTGATGAAAATATGCTTTTCATGCTCAGGCAGGCCCTGGTAATCGATGCGGTCCTGCGACACGTCCACCTCCTCCGGACGCCAGAAGAAGGAAAGCTGCTTTTCGATCAGCTTCTCGAACACCGGGTATTTCTGCTGGTCGTAACGCGCCACGTTGACCGGCTGACCGAAGAACATCGGCTCTTTCAGTTGCTCGTTGTCGACCTTGGAAAAAATGCTATATGCCATGATTCGTCTCTATACCCTTCAATCAGGCAGCAAAGCTGCTGCCCATTCCATTGCCCTGACTGGGGTTCGCCCCTAGATCTTGCACGCGCCGCTTTCGCAGCCATCATCCCCGGCCTCGGCGCCGCCTTCGCTCGCGCCGTCGCGAGTGTTGTGATAGTACAGGGTCTTGATGCCGAGCTTATAGGCCTGCAGCAGGTCCTTGAGCAATTGCTTCATCGGCACCTTGCCGCCTTCGAAGCGCTTGGGGTCATAATTGGTATTGGATGAAATCGACTGGTCGACGAATTTCTGCATGATACCCACCAGCTTGAGATAGCCGTCGTTGTTGGGCAAAGACCACAGCAATTGGTACTGGTTGCGCAGGCGCTCGATCTCGGGCACCACCTGGCGCAGGATACCGTCCTTGGACTGCTTGACTGACACCAGGCCACGCGGCGGCTCGATGCCGTTGGTAGCGTTGGCGATCTGGCTGGAAGTCTCGGAAGGCATCAGCGCGGTCAGGGTGGAGTTGCGCAATCCGTGTGCGACGATGTCTTTGCGCAGCTGCTCCCAGTCCAGTTGCAGTGCTTCCTGGCAGACGGCATCGAGGTCCTTCTTGTAGGTGTCGATGGGCAGGATGCCTTGCGAATAAGTGGTTTCATTGAATGCGCCGCACGGGCCGAACTCGCGCGCGAGCTGCACCGAGGCTTTCAACAGGTAGTACTGGATTGCCTCAAAGGTGCGGTGGGTCAGCCCCAGCGCCGCATCATCGGTGTAACCGGTGCCATTCTTGGCGAGGTAATAGGCGTAATTGATGACGCCCACGCCCAGCGAGCGGCGCTTCTGGGTAGCGTTGAACGCGGCCTTGACCGGATAATCCTGGTAATCCAGCAAGGCATCCAGCGCACGCACCACCAGGTCGGCCAACCCTTCCAGTTCATCCAGGCTTTCCAGCGCCCCCAGGTTGAACGCCGACAAAGTGCACAATGCAATCTCGCCGTTCTCATCATTGATGTCATTGAGCGGTCGCGTCGGTAGCGCAATCTCCATACACAGGTTGGATTGGCGTACCGGTGCCAGTCTGGGATTGAACGGACTGTGCGTGTTGCAATGGTCGACGTTCTGGATATAGATACGCCCCGTCCCTGCACGCTCCTGCATCAGGAGCGAAAACAAATCCACCGCAGGCACGATGCGCTTGCGCAAGCTGTCGTTCGCCTCGTACTGCGTGTATAGGCGCTCGAACTCATCCTGGTCGGCAAAGAAAGCGTCATACAGGCCAGGCACGTCATGCGGTGAGAACAGCGTGATGTTGCCGCCCTTGATCAGGCGCTGGTACAGCAGGCGATTGATCTGTACACCGTAATCGAGGTGGCGCACACGGTTCTCCTCGACGCCACGATTGTTCTTGAGCACCAGCAGCGACTCGACCTCCAGGTGCCACAACGGGTAGAACAAGGTTGCAGCGCCGCCGCGCACGCCGCCCTGTGAGCAGGACTTCACTGCCGCCTGGAACAGCTTGTAGAACGGCAGGCAGCCGGTATGCTGCGCCTCCCCGCCCCGGATCTCGCTGCCCAGCGCACGGATGCGGCCAGCATTGACACCGATGCCGGCACGTTGCGATACATATTTCACGATGGCGCTGGTCGTGGCGTTGATGCTGTCCAAGCTATCATCGCACTCGATCAGCACACAGGAACTGAACTGGCGCGTCGGCGTGCGCACGCCGGACATGATGGGCGTGGGCAGTGAAATCTTGAAGGTGGACACCGCATCGTAGAAGCGCTTGATGTATTCCAGGCGCGTCTTGCCCTCGTACCTGGCGAATAGGCACATCGCCACCAGCATGTAGAGAAATTGCGGGCTTTCGTAGATTTTCTTGGTCACCCGGTTCTGCACCAGGTATTTGCCTTCCAGCTGCTTCACCGCAGCATAGGAAAAATTCATGTCCCGCCAGTGGTCGAGATGATCGTTCAGCGCGTCGAACTCCTCACGGCTGTAATCCTGCAGAATATGCTTGTCGTACTTGCCCATCTCGGTCAGCTTGGTGACGTGATCGAACAAATGCGGCGGTTCGAACTGACCATAGGCGATCTTGCGCAAATGGAAAATCGACAGGCGCGCAGCCAGGTACTGGTAGTCGGGCGTTTCCTCGGAAATCAGGTCAGCGGCGGACTTGATGATGGTTTCATGGATGACGTCGGTGCGAATCCCGTCATAGAACTGGATATGCGACTTCAGCTCGACCTGCGATACCGATACATTGTCCAGCCCCTGCGCCGCCCAATCGATCACGCGATGGATCTTGTCCAGGTTGATCGGTTCCTGGCGGCCATCGCGCTTGGTGGCTTTCATGGATTCGTACTGTGTCATCTTAGGCTCCCAGTCAGGAAGCAGGGTTTCCTCATGAGCGGACATGAATTGCCCAAGGCAATCAAGCAACAATCATGAAACAGCATGACAGGTAAGGCGCCGACGCATCAGCGATACCCTATCCAGCCGAGGACACCCCGCCTCAAACGTTATGAAAATGATCTACGGCAGGTTTCCTGGCTCCCAGGTCCACGCGGACAGCCTGTCTTCCCGGGCCTCAAACTTCCAGGCCCAGTGACCTTCTATTTGGCTTGCCGCTCACTGGTCACAGTTGCGGGGGCAGCTGCGGCTTGACAGGATATTCCCTTGACCGCATTCCCTGTTTCCGGCTGGATCGAACAATCGCCGGACACCGTAGATGGTGTGGACTATATCGCAATAAAATGTGTTTGTGTACACCAAAAAACACTATATATTGTTCCAATGAGGTATATGCTGGATTTTTAAGGGTAAATTTTCAGCGAATTTTCAGCCCTCGTTGCGGTCACTCATGGCACACCGCAGCCCCCATCACCAACCAACCTAAAACACCATGACTGCCGAGCAACGCGATGAAACCAGCCTGGAACCCTGAACCACACAGAAGCGATCTTGACGCCATGACAGGATGGCTGTTGCTGGAATTCGGCGCCAACTGGTGCGGATTTTGCCAAGCGATCCAACCCATGCTCGGCAAGGCACTAGCACAATTTCCCGGCCTGCGTCACGAACGCATCGAGGACGGCAGGGGCAAACGGTTGGGACGCAGCTTCAAGGTCAAACTATGGCCTACGTTGGTTCTGCTGCACAATGGCGTCGAAGTCGGGCGGGTGGTGCGTCCTCAGCGCCCAGAAGAGATCTCCCAGCTTCTCACGCAGGCGACCGAATCATGCGCATCCACCAAGCGGTGATTTCTCTAGCCAGTTGCATCATCAATGTAGCGAGCCATGTCGCGAACCTGGCTTCGACGCTGCTGGCCTTCCTCATAGCGTTTCCCCTTGCTGATACTAGTATGGCGTGATCGCGCTGCGGCATCAGCGGCATATGGAGTGGATATAGATTGCCAGGCCCATCAGCCGCGTTTCAGCGAGAGCATCCGTTCATGCCTGCATCGTCATTTTGACCAGCTCGAAGCCCAACCACATCAGGACCAAGCCGACGACGATGCTCGACACGATGTAGGCAGCGGCGATCCCGACAAGCCCTTCCCGCAACAAGACCAATGTTTCCAAGCCGAATGCCGAGAACGTGGTAAACCCGCCGACAAGCCCGGTAAAAAGCAGCACACGCATGTCGGGGGAAATGAACCCCTCTTTTGAGGCCAGCCCGGCCAACATCCCGATGACCAGGCAACCGATGATGTTGACCGTAAAGGTGGGCAAAGGAAACCGCCAGTCCAGGCTATAACGCAAGACCAACCCTGACAGCGTAAAACGGGCGGCGGAGCCGATCGCGCCACCCAGGGCCACGAGCATTACCTGATACATGGACATACCTTTCGAGAAGCAAACCTAAATATGAAAAATTAACTCTTAAGGCAATAATGGCAATCCAAGCTCTTTTAGAAATTCATTATGCTTAGATTTAGCTTGGTAAATTTCCTGTTCTATTGCTTTTAACTGACCAATTACCGCGTTTAAGTCAACCTCCTCCTCTGTAATAGCAGTACTGACATAGCGTGAGATGTTGAGGTTGAAATCGTTCTTTTCGATCTCTTCCATGCTTACCCGCCGCGAGTAGCGCGGCTCTTCCTTGCGGTAGCGGTAGGTGTCGATGATTTTGTCAATGTGCTCCGGCAAGAGCTGGTTCTGCCGTTTCCCCCTCTCGAAGTGCTCGGCAGCGTTGATGAACAACACATCATCCGGTTTCTTGCATTTTTTCAGCACCAGAATGCACACCGGGATGCCGGTGGAGAAGAACAGATTCGCCGGAAGGCCGATCACGGTGTCGATATGCCCATCCTTCAGCAGTTTGGTACGAATGCGAGCCTCGGCACCACCACGGAACAGCACGCCGTGGGGCAATATGATTGCCATCACACCGTCTTGCTTGAGGAAATGGAAGCCATGCAGCAGGAAGGCAAAGTCAGCGGCGGACTTCGGTGCCAGGCCATAATTCTTGAAGCGCACGTCTTCGCCCAGCGCCTCGCTCGGCTCCCAGCGATAGCTGAACGGCGGGTTGGCCACCACCGCGTCGAACTTCGGCATCTTCGCTGGGTTGGTTTCGCGCAACATATCCCACTCGTTGAGCAGGGTATCGCCATGGAAAATCTCGAACTCCGAGTCCTTCACCCCGTGCAGCAGCATGTTCAT
Source organism: Methylobacillus flagellatus KT (assembly GCF_000013705.1). NCBI lineage: Bacteria > Pseudomonadati > Pseudomonadota > Betaproteobacteria > Nitrosomonadales > Methylophilaceae > Methylobacillus > Methylobacillus flagellatus. The sequence goes on along the minus strand of NC_007947.1, from coordinate 1,284,554 downwards.
GCGCGCCAGGTTGTAGGTGGTGATGTTCTTTTCCTGGCCGTAAATCTTACCAATGCCGTGCGGCCCCATCAGGCGGCGCACATTGAGCAGCAAGGAGCCCGAGCCACAGGCAAAGTCGAAGACACTATCCAGATGCGAGCGCTTGCCTGTGGCAGGCTCCTGACTGTCCAGCGTAACGATGGCCGACAAGATGTCTGAAATACGCTGCGGCGTGTAGAACTCGCCAGCCTTTTTGCCAGAGCCTGCTGCAAACTGGCCGATCAGGTACTCGTAAGCATCACCCAGCGTGTCGCTATCGGTAGAGAACTGCCCCAGTCCCTTGGCGATCTCGGCGATGATCTTGCACAGGCGGGCGTTGCGCTCGGTGTAGGTCTTGCCCAGCTTATCCGACGCCAGATTGATCTCCGAGAACAAGCCACGGAAGGTGCTGGCGAAGGATTCCTCCTCGATATACTTGAACCCTTTCTGCAAGGTGTGCAGCAGTTCGTCATCCTGCGTACGCGCCATCTCTGCGATGTTGCCCCACAGGTATTGGGGTTCGATCACGTAATGCACCTTGCGGCGCATCTGCTTCTCGAATTCGGATACGTCGTCCAGATTTTCCTCGTACCACGCTTGAAGCGGCGTATTCACGCCGGTCTGCCTCAACACATCGGAAGGAAGGTCTGGATAGTCCGTCCCCAGCTCCTTTTGCGCGGCGGCCTCGTAGTTGTCCGACAGATAGCGCAGGAAGAGAAAAGCCAGCATGTAATCGCGGAAATCGTCCGCATTCATTGCGCCACGTAACTGGTCGGCGATGGCCCAGAGGGTCTTGCCCAGTTTCTGTTTTTCAGATTCAGTCATGGTGTACCTGTATTTTCAGCCTCAGCGGTCTGAGGAAATAAATCGGGATTGAAGGGGTAACGCTTCAGGAAATCGTCCAGAATTTTCTTAAAATAGACCTTATTTTCTTCCAGCATCGGCTGCGGCTCAAACAAGGAATAATTGCCGTGACTGAGGATATTGATGAGCCGTGCATGAAGCACGCCGTCCGGATCGTCGACATCATCGGTCGGTATACAGGCCGAGAAATTCGAGAAACCATGAAAGCTCGCCGACTTCTCCAACACGGAGCGCAGCATGTTGAAATGGTAGGTATACAACTCTCCCGACTGCTCGGCTTTGTACAACTCGGTCAACACAGCGACATGATGGAAGAACGGTGTCGCTCCGGTGTGGGCCAGAGTGTACGAGCCATCCACTTTGGAACGCGACAGGAAGTGAGCGGAGACTTTCTTCGACTTTCGCGCATCAAGCTCGTTGTGCATCACATTGAAGAACAACGGATGGTGCGACGAAATCACCACCTTTAACGGATTGCCTGCTTTGCCCAATATTTGAGCCAAATGGTTGCCGACAGTGATGGCATTGTGTTCATCCAGCGATGAGATCGGATCGTCGATATACAGGTACTTCACCCACTGGTACGCCTCGATTTCCGGGTCCATCGCCAATTCGACTACCGCGAGGAAGAAGCACCAGATGAAGATGTTTTCCTCACCGCGCGATACCTTGATATTGTCAATGGTCTGTCCATCCACCAAGCGCGAGAAGCGCACGGCCCACTCTGGCTCCTGAGTGTCGATGCGGAAATCGAAATCCGCGTAACGTCGCAGCAGCGGGCGGATACGGTTGTCCATCTCCATCTCGAACAGGCCCTGGAAAAAGCGTGAATCTTTATTGATCAGTAAGCGCCTATCCTCATCACCTTCCAGATCGTTGTTCCAATGGAACAGATCTTCGGTGAAAGCGTTGAAATACAGCGTATCGCGAGCCTCGCCCTGCTTGCCGATGTCCTTGAAGACCATGGACAGGCGTGTTTTACCCGTGCCGTTGTAGGCATAGAGCAGGATGGCCTTTTTGTTCTCCAACTCGCTACGCAGGTGTGTAGCTAATGCGGTGAGATCAGAGAAAATGGGCGGAGTATTTCGTGTCATCACTGAGCCCCATCCAGAATCATCCAGGCCTTGCGATAGATAGCGCCTTGACTACCCAAGGCCTCACTCCAAACCTGCTCCGGCAAGTTTTCCAAGCGTTGGCGAATCGAAGGCAGTGAGTCTTGCCGAGTTAAACGCAATGCTTCTGCCAAACGCGGCGCAGCACGGCGCGGAACACCTAGCAGCCGCAGAGATACAGCTTCATCCGTGGAGACACCGTAGTACACCTGCGATGGCAGATTGGATAGCTGGCTACGTTCATCATCATCCAGTTCTGCTGTGGTAATAGCCAACAGGGCATTCAAGCCCCAGGACGTGGTATGTGTCAGTTTGCCAAACAGGTTTTGTCCGCACTTGGTCAAGGCAGTAACAGCATCTGCACCACCCTCGCTGAAATATTGCGTCGCGATATGGGCAATATCTGCCCCGTTTACCCAATCCTTCAGAATTCGTGCTAATTTGTCACCATCCGGTGATCTGCCACCCAGCACCGAATTCAGGTTGTCGCGCAATTCGGGTACTCGCAGCAGCACGCCCATCATGTTCTGTAGGGTGTTGTCACCAGAACGGAACAGCCGCTCACGATTCCAGGAATCCGGCCCCAGGTCGCCTTTATGCGTCAACACCGTCCTGATGCTTTGCAATGAAAATCCGGTACTGTCGACCAGCTTTAGCGGTTGGGAAGGGCTGGCGAGATAATCGACATAGCGATGGATACCATTCAGCAAGCGGCGGGCAATCTGGCTATCCGATACGCGCAATTTCTCAAAACCAAAGGTGCCACGCAGTACCTGTTCGATCTGATCCGCAAAGTTCGATGGCTGCCCCATCTGGCGATAGGTATGAGCCAGATACTGCAAGAAGCTCGACCATTCCGGATGGTGGTAAACGATGAGCCCCAGGTCTTCCAGTCCATCGGCTGCAGCACGCGCAATCTGAATCAGTGCAGAATTCAAGTCGCCCGTGTTTCGATTAATAAATTCTCGCCTTTGTGCTACTTCACTTTCATTCTTCGCGACCAGAGCAACCACACCGAGTTGGCCTTGAGAAACGCGCCCGGCACGACCGGCAATATTCCAGAAATCCTCAGGCGGCATGTCCTGGCCAAAGGGGTACTGGATTGCCGCCATCACCACACCGCTGACCGGAAAGTTCACCCCCTGCGCAAGCGTGGTGGTGGCCGCCAAGGCATCAAGATGGCCTTGCTCGAACAGCCACTCCATCAACATTCGAACTTCTTCAGGCAGGCCGCCGTGGTGCACCCCGACCTTGTGCGCAAGCAAATCGACCAGCGGAAAGGCTGCCCCCAACTCGGCAGCCACGTAGTTCTGAACAAAGCGCACATCATCCGGCAAGGTGTCGCAGCGATTGCCTTTCAGCTTCTCAGCCAATTTCCAGACATAATCCGGGCGGCTGTGCATGGCAATCACCGGGCCTCGCGCCGACAGCTTGCGGGCTGTCATCGCAGCCAAGGTGCCAATATCCTTGGCTTTTGATAGAGAAGCAGCCAGCGCTTCTTCTTTGCCCAGGGAAAAGTCCTCATCCAAACGAATGCTTGGGCGCGAGGTATGCACCGTCTGGAAGTTCAGCTGATAATCTCGACTGCGACCATCTATAGCGCCAGCATCCACCGGGCTGACAATACCAATCGCTCTGTCATTAGGCTGCCAATCCACGCCCAGACTGATGTCGTCCGAATTTTGCCCGCCCAGCCAGCGCGCAACCTCTCGGGCGTTTTCAATAAAGGGGGTCAGCAACAGGAACTGCGCTTCACGACATTCCCGGTTGATGGTTGCCAGCAACAGTTCGAGCCGTAGCCCGCGCTCCTTGTCCTGAATGGTATGGGCCTCATCCACCACCACCAGCGTGAGGGGACGACCAATCTTTTCCTCCCAACCCTGACGCAGCATCAGGTCGAACTTTTCCGGTGTCGCCACTAGAACACGGAACTGGGTATCGTCCTGCGATTCCGCCAGCAGACCGGCTTCGATGCCATTGACTTCCAGCGCTGGGCTGACACGCTCAACAACCACACCCAGGGGCTGGAAGTCACGCCGCAGCTGTCGTGTGATTTGATTCACCAGTGCCCGGCTGGGCGCGAGATAGACCACCCAGCCTTTCTGGTCATCAAACTGGTTCAGCGCCTGCAACATGCGGAACTGGGCAATCAGCGTCTTGCCACTGGAGGTCGGCAAACTGACCACTACTGCACGGCGGCTGGAGCCCAATAAGCCTTGTTCTGCCAGTGTGCGCCGTTGCGGTGGCAACACTTCAAATAGCGCCCGGTCACCGCGCCCCCGGCTTACCAGCTCACGCACGAATCGGGTAACCCGCGAGTTCACGGCGCGGGTTACTGTCCACAGCGAGTTCTCCACCATCTGCGCAGCAGCGCGCGCCAACAGGCGGGTCAGTGGCCCCAACTCCAGCAACTGACCCGTATCGCAAGCAGCGATGGCGCGGTCGAAATGTGAATCCAGTAAAGGCTGAATCTGGTAGCTGTCGTCCACCACGCCGTCAGTAATGTAGTGAGCCAGCACCTCGGCTGCCTTGGCCAAGTGGTAGATGGCAATCAGCTCCAGCGCCGAGCGCTTGGCGGCAAGTGGCTCGAAGGTGCCCAGATAGTCACGCTCGAACTCCTGCTGGGCAGCTCGCAATGCCGCCACGCGCTCCAGAACGGCATCACGGTCTGACCAGCCTTTTTTGCGCACCAAGCGCAGCCAGATGTCGGTCAGCACCGCCCGGCAGCGCTCGCCCCAATCTTCAGACTCCAGCGGCAGGGCTGGCGCGGTTTGATCGCCCTCCATCGCTCGTAGCCAGCGGGCGGCATCCGCACCACGATCACCGATCACAGCCAGGGCTGAAGCCCGCAAAAGCTGTGTGGCCGCGTCCATCGGCGCTTCAGGCAGAGGCAGAACGCGCAGCAGGCGGAAAGCATCTTCAGCCGCTTGACGCATCACTTTTAGGGAAGCTTCCTCATCGGCAAAGCGATCCAGCTCCATATCCAGCACTGCCAACTCCAGCGCGGCGACCACATCCTGCATGGCTTGTGTATCGAAGACTGGTACTTCCGGCGACATTTCGCGATAGAACTGCACCCGATCGGCTTCGTGCAGCGCCAGGCTACGCTTGTCTGCAATGGCATCGAGCAACCAATGGCTCATACGCCGCCTCCCTGCCCGACACGCTCGGGCAGTTGGGCAATCGGCCAGGGCAGATACAACGCCAGCAGCTGGCAGCAACTGGGGGCTTGCAGGCGAGCTGCAAGGGTGCGGCCACGCGCTTGTAAATCGGATTCACGCACGGCTTGGTCACGAATCAGCACGCCAAATAACACCAGATCACGCTTCCCGCTATTCAAATAGCGCGTGCAAGCATTGTTGAACGCCGTTTCATGCTCAGTACCCTTGACCCGGGGCAGCAGCCACTTGAGCAACTGGCAGAGGGTGGCAAGGTTGCTGGCGAGCGTATCCAGCTGGTGCATCATACCGCTGCGGCCGCTCATGACTTGCGGCGGCGACTGGACTTCGGACGAGCATTTGACTTCCCCCAGTGCCAGCCGGTGGGATTCTCCATCGCGCTGAAAGCCCACGATATCCGCGCCGGGCAGGGAGGCAAGGGGATTGCGTTTGTCGCGCTCGGTATTCCACGGCAACACCACATCGTGCTGCGCTTCCAGCACGGCTTCGGCCAGCGCCTCACCGGCGGCCCAATCACGGGTTTCCGGCACCTCAGCCGCCAGCACTTCTTCCAGTGCTTCCTGCCCCATGCCGGTCAGGCTCAGCCCACGCAGATGCTCGGTCAGGGCATCATGGCCTGCCGCATCATGAAGACGAGCAGCCACCGGCCCTTGCAGGAAAGCATCAAACGCATCGCCTTCTTGCGCGCAGTGCCCCTGCCAGGAAACGCAGTTGTGTCCGGCTTGGTAAGCTGCCAGCCAGGTCATGCCGGAACCTCATCCAGCACAGGGAACAACTGCTGCATCAGGCCCTTCTTGTGGTTCTTGAGGGCGTCGATTTTCTGGCTTTGGGTGGTGATAAGGTCGTCGAGAGACGACAGGTTTTCTGCGATTCGCTTTTGCTCATCAAGACCGGGGACAACAACTTCGATTTCCTCTAGGGTGGTCTTGTTCACAGATGGCACAGCTCCACCACAATGCCTGTTGAGGTCGATAAGCTGACTTAACAAATAGACGAAATAATCATCTGCAATGCCATCGATTGCTTTCAATCCTGTGGCGTTGTTGTCTATCAAGCACGCTTTCTGAACGTAGGCACGCCGATTTAGCCTAAGCGCCTCGCCAATCTTGGCAAACACCGTTGCACCTTTCGGGACTGGCTTTGCTTTCAGCTTCAACAGCTCGTCGTCGCCAACGTAGTTAGTCGCTTCGTCCAGAACACCACCTTTTTCGGCAACAGCTCTCGAAATATCGCTCACCTTGCAAAATGGATATTTTCCTTCGCTCTTGCCCTGTAGAACTTCAGGAAATCCGTAGCCCTGGAGCACGTTGCACACTTTGGAAAGCGGTTTCTCGCACCACTCCCCCGTCTCCCGAAACTCCGGAAACCGCAGCCGTGGAACGGTTTCGCCTTCGCGGGGGAACAGCTGCTGCATCAGGCCCTTTTTATAGGTTTTGAGGGTATCGAGTTTCTGGTTCTCGGCAGCAATTACCTCATCCAGCGAAGTCAGACAATCGGCGATTTTTTGTTGTTCTTCGGGCTTCGAAACCGGAAGTGGTAACGCCATAAAATCATCGTTCGTGATGCTCATACGGTCATGGCGAGCGCCTGTGCTCGATGCCTGACGCATGTAGTGATGCCAATGCGTCGATTTGAAATAGTGGGCGTAAAAGTCGTTTTGCTTGTCACCGAATCTGAATACTGTGTACAACGGCGACATCACACCGAGCCCTATCCTGTTTTTCGAAATAGGTCCGACGGGGGCTCTAACAGAGACACGGGGGTTATAAACGTAATCTCCCATCTCAACAATGTAATAGCCCTCTAGGTTTCCTTGATTGGCTATATCCTTATCAAAGAAGTCGCGCTGATCAATCACGCCATATTCAGCAGAATTGGTCAAAACACGAGTGATATCGCCATCGGCATTTTTTTTGGTTGAGCGTCTTGCAAGTTTCCCGAGTGGCTGAAAGCTCCAAGGTCGATCCTCGCAAAACTCCGGAAACCGCAACCGTGGCACCAGCGCCTTCTTGCCTTGCTTGTCCATGCTTATTCCTCGTAGGCCTTGAGCCCGGAAATCTCACGCCCCTGAGCAAGTTTGTGCAGCAGCGGTGCCAGCTCTTCCATCAGTGCCAGCTCCTTCTGGGTGCGTGCTTTCCAGCCCAGGTTCAACGGTGCCATTAGCTCGGAAAGGCGCTCGCCATCAAAAATGCAACGACGCAGGATTTCATCGACAAAATCTTGCAAGGCATCGGGTTCCAGCCCATGACGGCTGGCAATGTCAGTCAGCTCTCTTGCCTTCTTTTCATCCTTGAAGCGGTTGTAGCCCGCCCGGATTTGCTTTTCATCCAGCGCCTCATTGGCTGGCAGGCTGCGGATGTACTCGGCAATATCCTCGCGCTCGTCAATAAACTTGGCATCGGACTGGATCAGGCTGATCAACTGCTCACGGTTCATCTTCAGTTTCGAGGGGCCTTGCTGCGTCATGCGTGAAATCAGGCCCATGATGTAGTCGTAGTCGATCACTGCCGACGCAAAAAGCACGAACTCAAAGTCCAGTTGTTGTATTTCCGGCGGAGCTTGATCACCTTCCTTGCTCTGAATTTCTTTCAGCTGCTTGGCCGTTTCCAGGTAGGTACTGCGGAAGCTCTGCAACTGGTCGGGTGGCAGGATGGTGTCAATGCGGGTTTTCTGTTCGGGTGCCAGATCGGTGTACTGGTCAAGTTGGGTTTTCAGCCGTTGCACTTCCTTGAAACGGTTGATGAACTCGATACGCGCCGTATCGCCCTTGAGGTTGTAGACCGCTTCGGGTTCGCAAACGAGGTTCTTGTCTGCCATGAAGTCCGACATGCCCGCCACAGCGGCTTCGTATTTGCGAATAACCTCTGCCGCGGATTCCACCAGCCAGATTTCCCGGGGGTTGTCGATCCGTTCGCCGGAAAACAGGGCAATGGCCTCTTCCACCGCGCTTTGCTGCTGGCGAAAATCGAGAATATTTCCGTAAGGCTTGCTGTCGTTCAGTACGCGATTGGTGCGTGAAAATGCCTGGATCAAGCCGTGATGCTTGAGGTTCTTATCCACGTACAGGGTGTTGAGGTACTTGGAGTCAAACCCGGTGAGTAGCATGTCCACCACGATGGTGATGTCGATCTTTTGCGCGGCGGGAAGATCGCTGTTGGGATACTGCTGATCCTTGATGCGCTTTTGCACATCCTGATAATACAGATCGAAATCGCTGATGCGGTGATTGGTACCGAAGCGGGTATTGTAATCAGCGATGATGCGTGTAAGCGCTGCCTTTTTGGCCTCTGGGTCTTTTTTGTTATCTTCCTGCTCTTGCGGCAGGTCTTCCTGAATCTGCTGTACGTCTTTGTTGCCCTCTGCAGGCGGAGAAAATACGCAGGCAATGTTCAGCGGGCGGAACTCCGGATCTTGCTCGGCTTTTTGCTGCTGAATTTCCGCGAACAGCTCGAAGTATTCGATGGCGTCATTGATGCTGGCGGTTGCCAACACGGCATTGAACTTGCGGCCATTGGTGGAGGTGTCATGCTTGGCAAGAATGGTTTCGATGACCTTGGCTTTGGCGATGCCTTCGCCGGGCTTGGGCGGTTTTTTCCCTTCAGGCTTGAAGTAGTCCACGTGGAAGCGCAGTACGTTGCGATCTTCAATGGCGTGGGTGATGGTGTACTGGTGCAGGCAGCGCTGGAACAAATCGTCGGTGGTTCGATAGCTGGCCTGTTGGCCTTCGATTTGCTGGTAGCTGGCGTTTTTCTCGAAGATAGGTGTGCCGGTGAAGCCAAAAAGCTGGGCGTTGGGGAAGAACTCCTTGATGGCTTTGTGGTTGTCACCAAATTGCGAGCGGTGGCACTCATCAAAGATGAACACCATGCGTTGGTTGCGTAGCGGTTCCAGCCGTTCTTTGTAGTTGCGCTTGTTGGCGCCATCCAGCGCCAGACCCAGCTTCTGAATGGTGGTGACGATGACCTTGTCGGCATAATCATCCGACAGCAGGCGGCGCACCAGGGTCTCGGTGTTGGTGTTCTCTTCGACGCAGCCTTCCTGGAAGCGGTTGAATTCTTCGCGGGTCTGCCGATCCAGGTCTTTGCGATCTACCACAAACAGACACTTGTCGATGTCCGGGTTGTCCTTGAGCAGGGTGGACGCTTTGAAGGAAGTCAGCGTCTTGCCTGAGCCGGTGGTATGCCAGATGTAGCCGTTGCCGCAATTTTGGTGGATGCACTCCACAATGGCTTTGACGGCATAGATTTGGTAAGGCCGCATCATGAGCAGCTTCTGCTCGCTAGCCACCAGTACCATGTAGCGGCTGATCATCTGGCCCAAGGTGCACTTGGCCAGGAACTTCTCGGCAAAGCTATCTAGCTGGGTGATCTTCTTGTTGTCTTCGCTGGCGAACTGGTAAACCGGCAGAAAACGCTCATCCGCGTTGAAGCTGAAGTGACGTGAGTTGTTGTTGGCGAAGTACCAGGTATCCGTGCGGTTGCTGACAATGAAGAGCTGCAGGAAGCACAGCAGCGTTTTGCCGTAGCCATTGCCGGGATCAGCCTTGTAATCAACGATCTGCTGCATGGCGCGGCGTGGGCTAACGGCCAGCGTCTTCAGCTCAATTTGCACCACGGGCACGCCATTGATCAGCAGCATCACGTCGTAGCGGTGATGACTGTTGTCAGTGTTCATGCGTAGCTGGTTGACAACCTCGAAGTCGTTCTTGCACCAGTCCCGGATGTTGACCAGAGTGTAGTTCAGCGGTGTGCCATCGTCGCGCTCGAAGCTGTTGATGTTGCGCAATGTTTGAGCAGTGCTATAAACGTCGGGCGTGATGATGCTGTCAAGCAGGCGTTGAAATTCATTGTCAGTCAAGCGTACGCGATTAAGCGCTTCGAACTTGGTTCGGAAGTTAGCTTCCAAGGTCGCACGGTCTCGGATATCTGGACGCAAGGTATATTTGAGATCGGCTAGCTTGTTAATTAGATTCTGCTCAATCTGGCTTTCAGTGATATTCATCCTCACGACTTAATTGAGTTCCAAAGCACTGAATTCTACAGGATCAATGCCATTATCAGCTATCTATAGGGAAGTTCGATAGCTGCCTTCTTACTCAATATTAATGCTCCGCCCTTCCGCTGCCGACTGCATTGCCGCCACAATCGCCTGACAGTTGCCACGCGCATCCGCCAGGCTGAGGAACGGTGGCTTGCCATTGAGCACGCAGTCGCTGAAATGCTCGACTTCAAGGATGAAATGGCTGCTCACGGGCAAGCGCTCTTCCCAGAAGCGGCCATCCTCGGTCCACCAGGTAATCACGGGCACATCGCCTGCCTGCTGCCAGACAGTATGGCATTTCAAGCCACCCTTGCTGCCTGTCACCTCATATTCGGAGCGCCGGGAGGTTTCGAAGCTGATATCGAAATGGCCATGCCTGCCTTCACCGAAGTCGAAGACACCGCTGGTGGCGATATCCGCACCGCTCTCGGCATACTTGGCGATCGTCACCACGCGCTTGGGCTCGGTGCCAAAGCAGCGCCTCAATGAATGGACCGCATAAGGGCCGATGTCCCACATCGCGCCGCCGCCATGGTTCACGTCTCTTTCCAGGCGATAGAGGCGGGCCGGCTTCATGAGGAAGGAATAGCTCGCGCGCACGAACTTGATGTCGCCGATCACGCCGGAACGCAGCAGCTCCTGCACGCGCGCAAATTGCGGATGGAAGACATACATGAAGCCCTCCATCACCGTCACACCCTGCTGCTTCGCTGCGTTCGCGATGGCATCGACATCTGCCACCGTCAGCGCCAGCGGCTTTTCGATCAGGACATGCTTGCCTTTCGCGATGGCCTTCAGCGCCCATTCGGTATGTTCGTGATTGGACATGGGCAAGTAGACCGCTTCGACATTGGCATCATCGAGCAATGCGTCGGGCACGTCATAGCACTTGACAGTGCTTGCCGTCTGGGGTGCATGCTTTTGCACTGTGGCAGCGGCAGCACCCGGACGGCGGCTGGCAATCGCCACCAGCTCGGCGTTGGCTGCATCCACGATAGCGGGCAACAGGCGCTCATTGACGCGCGCGGCGCCCAGTATTCCCCAGCGCAGTTTGCGCTGGGGGCTCACGTTACTCTGGCTCATGTACGGTTTCTCCTTTGGCTATTATTTGGATACTACTCTTACCTGTGCGCACTGGCCTGGCACTTCTGCTACAGCAGGCATGGTCAAGGCTGGGTGCCAGGAAAGCCCGGGATCAATTCTGTGTCCTCTGCCTGGCTGGCAAGCGTAGTTGCCACATGCTGCAGCAGACTAGGTGATGCGTAGCCATCCGCCGGCAAGGCATGTGCGAACTGGTATCCCCTAATGGCTGCCTGCGTCCGGGGGCCAGGCAAGCCATCGCTACCCCCGGTATCGAAACCCAGTTCCGTCAACTGCTGCTGCAGGCGCTTGACGGCATCAATGCTCACCGCCTCCTGCTCGGCACCTATACCGCCAATCAAGGCAGGCCCACCCTGCAGGCGGCTGGCAAGATGCGCCACCGTCAACGCATAGCTGGTGGAACGATTCCATTGCATCACCACGCTGAAATTGTCGAACACCATGAAAGCAGGGCCGCGCCAGCCTTGCGGCAAGACAATCGCCGCATTGAGGCCAATGGGCAGTGCCTGCTGGTCCGCCGCCTGTACGCCCTGCTCCTGCCATTGTTCCACGCTGCGCTTTTGGTTGAGGGCGGCATACTGCCAGGCAAAATCATCAGGGAGCGTGACCTCGATGGCAACTGGCTCACCACGCCTCCAGCCTATCGAATGCAGATAACGCCCGGCGGAAACCATGGCATCGGGAATGGATTGCCAGACATTGATTCTGCCGTCCCCATCGCCATCTTCGGCATAGGCCAGGAAGGTCGAGGGCATGAACTGCATATGCCCGATCGCGCCAGCCCATGACCCGACCATGTTGCCAGCCTCGATATGGCCTGCATCGATGATGCGCAAGGCGTCAAGCAGTTGGCTGCGGAAGAACGCATGACGGCGCCCTTCATAAGCCAGCGTTGCCAGTGCCTGGGGCGTGGAAAAACCGCCCAGCGTCTGTCCGTAATTGGTTTCCAGCCCCCAGAATGCAAGCAGTATGGCGGCAGGCACGCCGTACTGCTGCTCCACAGACCGCAGCAGATGCTCCTGTTCCTGCAGCAAGGCCTGCCCGCGCGCGATCTGCTTGGGGGTGACGCGCCGATTGAGGTAATTGAGGAAGGTCTGCACGAATTCAGGCTGTGCCTGGTCCAGTTCGACCACGCGCGCGATCGGCTCGGCATCAGCCAAGGCCGCCTGCAAAGTCGTTTCGGAAATCCCCTGCGACAGGGCATCACGGTTGAAGTCTTGCATCCATTCGTCGAAACTTTGCCCGTCAGCATGCGACAGCGCGCTGTAAAACAGGCTGCAAACCAATATAAAAGCTAGTGAACGGCGCAATTTCAACAACGCTTCCTCCTCAATCTCGCGATGCTTTGATGCATCATCAAATGGACCTGGCTGGCGACAATTCGCGTATTAAGCGCTACGGACAAAGCCCAGCGAAGCGATTTTGGCTAGACGCTCTGCCGCAGACAATACAACAAGTACGGCAAGGCGGAGCAACGACGCCAAAAGGGTTTTGTGAGCGGCGCTAAGCACGAACCATGTCTTCCCAGGCCTTATCCAAGCGCTTCACCGATACCGGGAACGGTGTTTTGAGCTCCTGCGCAAACAGGGAAACGCGCAGTTCCTCGATCAGCCAGCGATAGTCCAGCACGGCTGGCGGCACTTCCTGGTTTGCCTTGCGCAATCCCTGCACATGAGATTCCCAGCGCTCCCAGATCTGTTGCACGGCCTGGCCGCTGCGAGTATCACGCTCTATCGCGCCGGGATATTTCTCCAGACGCAGCCGCATGGCCTTGATATAACGTGGCAGGTGCTGCAGGGTATCCCAAGGCGTCGCACTGAAAAAACGCTTGGGCAGCAAGCGCGCAAGCTGGCCCTCCAGCTCCTTCTTGACTCTGGACAGGCTGGCCGGAGCGGCGTTCAACTTTTGTGTGAGCTGCGTGTATTCCGTAGCAATTGCGGTTGCCAACCGGCCTGCGCCCTCCACGACTGCCGGTAGGCGCGTGCGGGCACGGGCTTTCAATGCCATGAAGTCCTGGCTGTTGCGCGGAAGCTCATCCTCGCCGATGAAGGCGCGATCACTGATCGCGACCAGCATGTCCTCGCGCAACTCTTCCGGACTCATGATGCTGCGCAACTGCAAGGCATATTGATTGAAGCCCGGCAGGCCTTTTTCCAGTTGCTTCATCTGTTCCTTGAGCTCGAAACGCATCAACCGGCGTACTCCTGCCCGGTGGGATTGCCGCGCGGCCAGCTCGGTATCGAACAGCTTGATGGCAACACTGTCGCCGTTGTCCTCCAGCGCCGGGTACCCAGTCAATTGGCGCCCGTCACGGCTGAAACTCAATGTCGGCGGCAAGTCGCCGAAATCCCATTGCTTGAGGCCGGCTTTCTCGATACCGGGCGAATTGCTGCGGAAGGTCAGCTGCGCGGCCTGGCCAAGCTGGGCCTTGAGTGCGTGCCAGTCGCGGCCGCTGCCAAGCTCGCGGTTTTTCTCGTCCACCACGCGGAAGTTCATGTAAAGGTGCGCGTCCAGCGCATCGGCCTGCCATTCGCTGGCACTCAGCTTCAAGCCGGTGCGCTGCTGGATATAGCTCGCCAATGCAGGCAACAATGCGCCGTCCTTCCTGGTTGCGGTTTCCAGGAAGCCGGTCACGAAATCCGGCACCGGCACGCAGACACGTCGCAGCGTCTTGGGCAGCGCCTTGATCAGCGCCGTGACCTTCTCGCGTATCATGCCCGGCACCAGCCATTCCGCCTCGACCGGGTTGAGCTGATTGAGCAAGGCCAGCGGCACGGTCGCCGTCACGCCATCAAGCGGATGGCCCGGCTCGAAACGGTATTTCAACGGCAGTTTCACGCCATCCAGCTCCAGGCTTTCCGGGAACTGCACCTCGGTCACACCCGCTGCGCCATGACGCATCAGGTGGTCGCGCGTGAGGTACAGCAGGCGCGGGGTTTCCCTTTCCGCCTCCTGGCGCCATTTTTCGAATCCTGCACCATTGACGATGCCTGCCGGAATGATGGCATCGTAGAACGCAAACAGCGTATGCTCGTCCACCAGCACATCCTGCCGCCGCGCCTTGTGCTCCAGCTCCTCGATCTCTGCAATCAGCTTGCGGTTGGCGGCAAAGAACGGCGCACGCGTATCGAATTCCATGTTCGCCAATGCCTCGCGGATGAATATCTCTCGCGACTCCTGGGGATTGATCGGGCCGTAATGCACGCGGCGGCGCGGCACCACGGTGAGGCCATACAGGCTCACGCGTTCCCATGCCACGACTTGGGCAGCCTTGCGGTCCCAGCGCGGGTCGCTATAGTGGCTTTGTGTCAGGCCGCGCGCCAGGGGCTCTATCCAGTCCGGCTCTATACGCGCCACACAGCGCGCATAGAGCTTGGTGGTTTCCATCAATTCGGCGGCCATCACCCACTTGGGCCGCGCTTTCTTCAGCGTGGAACCCGGCGCGATATGGAAACGGATGCCTCGCGCGCCGAGATAATTGTCCGCTTCGCCATCCTTGAAACCGATATTGCCGAGCAACCCGGCAAGCAAGGCACGGTGCACCTGCTCATAGGAAGCAGGCTGCTCGTTGAGCTTAAGTTCAAGCTCCTCGGCAATTTCCCTGAGCTGCTGGTAGAGCTCGCGCCACTCCTTGAGTCGCAGGAACGAGAGGAAATTGCTGTGGCACTTGTTGAGCAAGTCCTTGTTCGATTTCTTGGTCTTGAGCGCGTCTTCGTACCACTCCCACAGCTTGATGAAGCCAAGAAAATCGGAATGCTCGACATTGAACTTGGCATGTGCCTGATCAGCCGCCTCGCGCTTGTCCATGGGACGCTCTCGCGGATCCTGTATCGCCAGCGCGCTGGCGATGATGAGGATTTCACGCACACAGCCCTGCTTCTTGCCTTCCAGGATCATGCGCGAGACGCGTGGATCCAGCGGCAGGCGCGCCAACTGACGTCCGGTATCGGTGATATTCTGCTCTGCATCCACCGCGCCCAGCTCCTGCAATAGCTGGTAGCCATCGGCAATATAGCGCGAGCTTGGTGCTTCGATGAATGGAAAGTCCTGCACGTTGCCCAACTTGAGCGCAGCCATGCGCAGGATGACAGCGGCTAGCGAGGATCGCAGGATTTCGGGATCGGTGAATTCGGGACGGTGATTGAAATCCGCTTCGTCATACAGCCGGATACAGATACCGTTGGACACGCGTCCGCAGCGACCGGCTCGTTGACGCGCCGCCGCCTGGGAGATCTTCTCCACCTGCAATTGCTCGACCTTGGCGCGTGCGCTGTAACGGTTGACCCGCGCCAGACCGGTATCGATCACATACTTGATGCCCGGCACGGTGAGCGAAGTCTCGGCGACATTGGTGGCGAGCACCACGCGCCGCCCGCCGCTGGAGCGGAATACTTTCTGCTGGTCTTCTATGGAGAGGCGCGCGAACAAGGGCAATATCTCCACATGGCGCAGGTGCTTGTTGAGGTAATCCGCCGTCTCGCGAATCTCGCGCTCGCCCGGCAGGAACACCAGGATGTCGCCGCCGCCGAGCCGCGACAGTTGCTCCACGGAATCGAGGATCGCCTCCTCCATCGCTTCCTCGGCATCGTCCTCTTCCAGCCATTTGGCTTCGGCACGCGGCTTGCGCTGGATGCCCATGATGTCCTGACCCAGCACCTCCACGTCATTATCGTCCTCCAGCCATTTGCGGATGGAAGGATCGATATTGCCTGCCTTGCGCTTGATGCCGATATCAATGATATCCTCCTGCGGCGCCTCTTCTTTTTGCGCCACGACTGGCACCGGCGCAGCGACTGGCGCTGGCGGCGCCACCACCATGCGGCGACTGCCCAGGGGTCGGTAGCGGATTTCCACCGGATAAGTCCGCCCGGAGACCTCGATCACCGGCGCGCCGTTGAAATGGCGTGAAAAGCGCTCGGCATCAATGGTCGCCGAGGTGACAATCACCTTGAGGTCAGGCCGGCGCGGCAACAATTGCTTGAGATAGCCAAGCAGAAAATCGATATTCAGGCTGCGCTCGTGCGCCTCGTCGATGATGATGGTGTCGTAGGCGTTGAGGAAACGGTCACCCTGCGTTTCCGCAAGCAGAATACCGTCCGTCATCAGCTTGATATAGGTGGTTTCCGAGAGTCGGTCGTTGAATCTCACCTTGTAACCTACCGCCTCGCCCAATGGGGATTTCAGCTCCTGTGCAATGCGCGACGCCACCGAGCGCGCAGCAATCCGCCGCGGCTGAGTATGCCCGATCAACCCGGCAACACCACGCCCCAGCTCAAGGCAGATTTTCGGCAATTGTGTCGTCTTACCAGAGCCTGTCTCCCCACTCACGATGACCACCTGGTGCTTGGCAATCGCCTGCGCAATTTCATCCTTGCGTGCACTAACGGGCAATTCAGCCGGATATTCGGGCTTAGGTAACTGTTCCTGCCTTAACTGTCGGCGTTGAAGAGAGGTCTGGACTTTTGTTGCCAGCTCTGTCATCAGTTTATCAACCGGTTTGCCCTGCTCCAGCATGGCACCAACCTGCTGCAAACGGCGCTTTAAATGGAAGCGGTCAAGCAATAAACAATCGGGAAGTTGCGCCTGCAAGTGCTTCAGCACTTGGCGCTCATTGATAGAACTGGTTGTCGTCATAGATGGGAATGGATTTTAGCATGGCTGCCCTTGTTTTCAGGCCCTGACAATAGTGCTTTATGCCCAACGAGACAGTCTCAACACCCACAATTTCATCAATGCTGAAGAATAGATGACGACAATTTTTACCACGCCTACCTGCTCACACCGGTGCCCGAGCCTGCCACTTATGCGCTGCTGCTCGCTGGCCTGGGTGTGCTTATCAGCAATGTTCGCCGCGAAACCAAAACCCAAAATCAAAACCTGCAATAAACAATGAGCAGAACACAACTTACACCCCTGCATGCAGGGGATATTCATGCATTTCTCATTGTATGAACTAAGGGTCAATCCACCTTTTCCTAGCAAAGCTGACTCGACGCAGGGCGTTATCTGTTGAAAGACGCATGTTAAGATAGCGGGATGGAATTTGATCAATTGAAGCTGGTAGGCGGGATGAGCGCCTTTTTCCTGCTGTTGGGATTCGGCTGCTGGTTATTGCTGCAGACCGCGACCATGGGCGACGGCCCTGCCGGTGCGGATTTCTTTGGCGAGCTTTGCATTGTTGCCCCGGCTTCTAGCACCAAGCCGCTTACGCCATGTATCGCGTGCGTGGCGCTTTCGCACCAGCTCGTCTCGCAAACATTGACGCTTGGGCCAGCGGCACTCGCCCTGCCCGGCATCAGCGCCTACACTGAACCTCTTTCCCTAGGAGATCCACAATGAAACACATCTGCCTAAGCCTGCTATTGCTTTGCAGTCTCCATGCACAGGCCGAGGTTACCATCGTCGAGCCGTGGGTGCGCACCACTGCACCTGGGCAAAAGGTGGCAGCTGGTTATGCGCGCATCGTATCGGACAAGGATGTCGTGTTGGTCTCGGCCAGCTCCAGTCATGCGGACAAGGTTGAAGTCCATGAAATGCTGATGGATGACGGCATCATGAAAATGCGCCCGCTGCAGCGACTCGAACTCAAGGCCAACACCCCTGTAGAATTGAAGCCTAGCGGAGCGCACCTGATGCTCATTGGGATCAAAAGCCCTGTGAAGGTGGGCGATGCCATTCCGCTGACCCTGGTATTTGAAGACGGGCAAGCCGTGCAGGAGAGTGTCTCCGCGGTATTCAACGGACGGGCCGTCTCCCACCAAGGGATGGAGCATCACGCACACTGACATATCCGCCGCCGAATATAAACAGGAGTACGCTTTTGGTTGCCAAACTGCTACAAGGCTTGAGCGAACAAGCCCTGCATAGGCTCAAGTGTTTGCGCCAACTGTTGGTGCAATCGGTATTGTCATGGTTTTCCCATCGCGCCACCAGCAAGGGGGCCGCGCTGGCTTTTTACACCATGTTCTCGCTGACCCCTATCCTGGTGTTGGTGATTGCGATTGCAGGATACTTCCTCGGTGAGCGTGCCGCACATGGCGAAATTGTGGCGCAGATATCGGACCTGGTGGGCGAGAGCGGCGCGCAGGTGATCCAGAGCATGCTGGCTAAGTCGAGCAATCCCAAGTCCGGCATCGTGGCGACGTTGATCGCCTCTGCCCTGCTGTTCATCGGGGCGACGACAGTGTTTGCCGAACTCAAGGCCAGCCTGGATGAAGTCTGGGAAGTCTCAAAGGACACGGCCCGGGGCGGCAAGGCAGCCATTGGCAACTTGGTCAAGACAAGGCTGCTTTCATTCAGCATCATCGTCTCGCTCGCCTTCCTGTTGCTGACTTCATTGCTGGTGAATGCCGGATTGGCGCTGGTCGAGCAGTTCTTCGCGGAGTTCGTTGGCCGCTTCATTACGGCCATCGGCGTATTCAAGCACATTTCCGCATTGGTAAGCTTTGGCGTGATCACCTCGATGTTTGCCGTCATCTTCAAGATGCTGCCTGACGTGAAGCTGCCATGGTCGGATGTCTGGATAGGGGCCGCCTTCACCGCCATCCTGTTCAGCCTTGGGAAATACCTGATCGGGATATATTTGGGCAACAGCGCGGTGGCATCAAGCTTCGGTGCGGCAGGCTCCTTGATCGCCCTGTTGCTATGGGTGTATTACTCCGCGCAGATTTTTTTCTTCGGCGCCGAAATCACGCGGCAATACGCCCTCACATTTGGCAGCCTGCGCGGCATCCCCACAGACAAGATTCCGCTCAAGTAATGCCGGTGGGCGGATCACAACCCACCTCGCGACCTTAGTAGATAAAGCGGTCGCGCAGATCCTGCAGATTAAGCTGTTCCAGTATCTGTTCCAGCCTGGCCTGGGCATTGCGGCGCGGGCTGTTCTTGTAGCGTGCAATGATAAGTTCGTTTTTCATGGAATGCTCCCACCCTACCAACTCGGTCACGGTCACCTGGTAACCGTGAGCTTCCAGCTGCAGACAGCGCAGCACATTGGTGATCTGGCTGCCGAATTCGCGCGTATGGATCGGGTGGCGCCATATCTCGGACAGCGGTGTTTTTCCGAAGGATTCATTCTTGTGCTTGCGCAACACTTCGGCCACCTCGGCTTGGCAGCAAGGCACCAGTACCATGAACTGGGCTTTTTTCTCCAGGCCAAATCGAATAGCATCATCAGTCGCCGTGTTGCAGGCGTGCAATGCGGTGACGATATCAACCTGGTCAGGCAATGCAGGTGAGGCCATGGCCTCTTCCACCGTCAGGTGAAAGAAGTCCATGCGGTTGAAACCCAGCTTTTGCGCAAGCGACTTCGACTTCTCCACCAGCTCACCGCGTGCTTCTATGCCAGCAATGCGGCCGGCCGCCTGCTGCTTGACGAACAGGTCGTAAAGGATAAATCCCAGGTAGGATTTTCCCGCGCCATGATCGATGAGAATGGGATCGGCGCGGCTTTCCATCACTTCCAGCAGCAAGGGCTCGATGAAGTGATACAGGTGGTATACCTGCTTGAGTTTCCGCCGTGTATCCTGGTTGAGCTTGCCTTCCCGCGTGAGGATATGCAGCTCCTTGAGGAGCTCGATTGATTGCTGGGGCTTGATTTCCGGGATGAGTGTCATGACGGCATTTTAACACTCACCCACGAGGTGGCTGACATCATCGCGATGTCAGCCAGACACAACGGTTAATGCGCGTGATCTTGCTGCTCGCCATGCTTGTCATGCGCATGGGCATGTACGCCTGGGGCGCCTTGCGCATGTGCTAGCCATGCCAGGGCATTCTTGTCATGCTCCATATCCCCAATATCGGCAAAATCGACGTGTTGATATCCTTGCAGGATCTTTTCGGTCGTTTTCTCCACGGGCAGCTTGCCCTGGTAGCGTTCCACCAGCTTCACTGTCACATGATGCGTGGGATGGCGGTATTCCACCTGCAATGGAATTGCGAGCGCGGGAATCCAGGTAATTTCAGTATCGACATTATTCAGCTTGCCGCTGTAGATCTCCGTAGGCATCTGTTGATAAGGCTGCCCTGGTTTCTTTTCCAGTTGCGCCAGTTCGTTTTTGGTCACTAGTTGGGTCAGGGCCTGCCATTTGGAATCGCCAACCGGCATCCCCAGCATCCGCATATCCACGCTATTGTAATTGATGGCACGCTGCTGCTCGTGCATCAGGTAGAGATACTCCAGATCACCATTGGGATGGCGTTGCCACAGATCACTCTGGCTTGCACCCACGTCACGCAACTCAACCTGCCCGGCCTCACGCAGCATCAACCATGCTCGCGTCACTGGTCGTTGGCAAGGCAAGGCACATTGGATAGTTTCAAACCGCGCATCAAGCGCGGGCAGCGTGTCAGCAAAGACCAGGTTGGACGACAAGGCTAGCGCGACCAACCCGATACATTTCATGTTGTTTTGCATGTTGAATACTCTCGCATACTAATAAAACAAAATGGATGGAATGGCTTGCCGCCATTCCATCCGTCTCAATGACACAGCATCAAGCCACTGTTTAGAAGCCGAAGGCATCCTTCATGACATGGAAGATGTAATTCTGCTCATGCATACCATGGAACAAGTGCGCCTTGGGGCCGCCGGCAAAAATCTGCACTTCTTCGGCTGAATGCGTTTCAGAGTTCAGCGGCACAGTCACTTCCTGGTGGAAATCAGGGTGGCTGGTGTCGACATTGGTCATGTCTTCGATACGGCCACTGCGTGCTGGGTAGTTATAGACTTCCTCACCCGGCACTTCTGGGTAGTAGCCCTTGCCATTGGCATAGGAAATGGTGGTGTATGGGTTACCGTCTGTCGCAAGGCTCAGACGCCCATCGACCATCACCTTGCCGAGGATGGGATTGCCGCGCTCTGGATAGCCGCCAATGGTCATGGTATGGCTATGGTCGGCAGTCACGATGACCAGGGTATCAGTGAGGTCAACCTTTTCCAGGGCCTTTTTCACCGCATCAGACAAGGCAATGGTATCGGTCAGCGCACGGTACGCATTGTTGGCGTGGTGGCCATGGTCGATGCGGCCAGCTTCCACCATCAGGAAAAAGCCCTTGGGATTCTTCTTGAGGATATCGATTGCCTTGCCTGTCATGTCAGCCAGGGATGGCTCCTTGCCTGTGTCATTCGGGCGGTCATGCTCGTATTGCATGTGGGAGCGCTCGAACAAGCCCAGCAAACGGTTGGTATTGGCTGGATTGATGGCATCGAATTGTGCCTGGTTCCAGACGAACTTGCCGCCGAACTTCTCCACATATTCCTGGGCCAGGTTACGGCCATCACGGCGCTCGCCCTTGCGGCCTGCATTTTCAGGATCATCGACAGTATTGGGCAGGAAGCGGCTGCGGCCACCACCCAGTACCACTTCAATCCCGTCGCCAATCGCGCCGGCGCCAAAATTGTCGATCAGCTGGGAGGCAATATCCTTGACTTCGGAATCGGCAGGCACATTGTTATCGGACTCCCAGTCACGGGCGGAGGTGTGGGCATAAGTTGCCGCAGGCGTCGCATGCGTGATGCGGGCTGTGGAAATCACGCCAGTGGCACGGCCATTCTGCTCTGCCAGCTCAAGAATGGTCGCCAGCTTGGCGGCCTGTACCTTGCTGTTGTCCTTATCGCCGTTCAACACACGCTGATCTACCGAAATCACGCCGTCGTTGGTCTTCACGCCGGTCACCATGGCCGTCATGGTGGGCGCGGAATCAGGTGTCTGCTGATTGGCAGAGTAAGTCTTGGACAAGGCGAGGTAAGGCAGCGTCTCGAAAGCCAGCTTGTTGCGCTCTCCATCACGGCCTTTCATCTGGCCCTCGAGGATGCGGGCTGCCGTCACAGTCGAAATACCCATACCGTCACCCACGAACAGGATCACGTTTTTGGCCTTGCGGTTATTGGGATAAAGCTTCTTGGCAGCTGCCAGCGCATCTTGTCCATCCTGGTACCAGGTATTGGCATCCTCTGCCAGCGCCTGGCCAGCCAGGGCCATCGTGACCGCCAAGGCGGATACCTTCATTGTTGCCTTTTTCATTTTATGCTCTCCCGGGGTTGATTAAATTGTTTGACGACGACGCAAAGCCAGGCCAAGTACGCCTAGGCCAGCAAGCAGCATGGCGTAGGTATCGGCTTCAGGCACTGGGGTAACGTTCAGGCTGATATTGTCGAGACCGACCTGCAAGGCGCCCTGGTTGCTCACTGCGGCAAAACGCAAGGTGTATTCGCCTCCGGCAGCCAGTGCATCGGTCACATCAAAACTGTAGTCCACATACTGGTTCACATTGTCTGCTCCATCAAAGCGACGGCCATTGGCACCGCCAAGATAGTACGTACCGATGATGTCAGCAGCATGAACGGAAAATGGATCTGCGTCCGCACGGAGAATATCCACACGGACGTGCTGGTTGGCTTCGTAGCTGCCGCCGGTGGTGGCATCCAGGCCAGCCTGATTGATATACACAATACCGTTGTCGCTCTGGTCATTGACGAACATCTGGAAGGACAGTACGGCGGAAGTCACGGCACTGATCGAGAAATTCTGGTAAAGCGCCTGGCTGCTAGGATAAGCAGAATCCAGGAAGCCGTAGAACTGACCGCTGGCAGCGCCAACTGTCTTGTAACCGCTGCCATAGGACTCGGTGGCATCCGTCGCCAGCACAGAACCATAAATCCCCTGTTCGGCCACTTGCCAACCTTGAGGGTTGTAACTTTCGGCAGCATCGGCCTCGAAGCCGCCATTGACAATGACTTCCTGCGCAAATGCAGGCACAGCAAACAGCATGGAGCTGGCCAGGGCCAGCGCTACGCCATGTTTTTGAAACTTCATGGTGATTCCCCTTTGTTTAGGTAAGAGTTGGAAACAATCCGGGAGCCATAGTAGGAAGCAGTTGTGTTAACCAGATGGACACAGAATAGTCCGAATGGACTATGTCAAAACGGTGCCTAGCCTTCATTTTTGCAACAAAGATGCAAAGACGGGCCGAAATAGCAAGCGGAATGCTAAAATGACAGCCGCACGGGACTAGGCTGCACCCTCGAGCAAAAAACCGCATACTTTCATCATCGACTTTCAGGTAGAGCAGTTCATCATGGCAATTCAATGGTTCCCCGGACACATGACCTCCGCCCGTAAAAAAGCGGAAGAAACCATGGAGTTCACTGATGTAGTGATCGAAGTGCTGGATGCGCGCGTGCCGGAAGCCAGCCACAACCCCATGATTGAGGAATTGCGCCTGCACCGCCAGCGTCCGAGCCTCAAAATCCTCAACAAGGCCGACCTGGCCGACCCTGCCGTCACCCAGGCATGGCTCAACCACTTCAACCGCCAGGACGGCATCAAGGCAGTGGCGCTGTCTTGCAAGAAGCCGGGCGACGCAAAGAAAATTCCCGACCTCTGCCGCAGCCTGGCACCGCATCGTGGCAGCCACCTCAAGCCACTGCGCATGATGATCATGGGCATTCCCAATGTCGGCAAATCCACGCTCATGAACGCCTTACTCAACCGCCGCATTGCCAAGGTCGGCGACGAGCCCGCCGTCACCAAGAGCCAGCAGCGCTTCGAACTCAGTCCCCAGCTCACCATTACCGACACCCCGGGCATGATGTGGCCGAAAATCAAGTACGACTCCGACGGCTATATGCTCGCCGCCAGCCATGCCATTGGCCGCAATGCCGTGATCGATGAGGAAGTCGCGGAATTTCTCGCCGGTATCCTGCTGGAGCGCTACCCCGCCCTGCTACAGTCGCGATACAAGATAGATGTAAGCAACATGGATGCGATTGACCTGCTCGAAGCGATCGGCAAACGACGAGGCTACCTGCTCAAGGGCGGCGCGCTGGACATGGAAAAGACCGCGATGGCCTTTCTCGTGGACTATCGTTCCGGCACCCTCGGGCGCATTAGCCTCGAAACGCCGGAATCACGCGCAGCCATGATGACAGAAGCGCTGGCCCGGCAGAAGGCAAGGGAGGAAAGCCAGGAAGAAAAAACCAAGACAGAACCTTAAGACACGTCATTTCATTTTTATCATTTATAAAATAGACAATAAATTCAATTACATAGATATAAATTCTCATGTCAATCTTCATGAATTAGTCCAAACGTATCAGCCACAACAGACTATTGAGCACTTCCGCAATGCAGCGCTAGGATGGGATTGCAAATACATCGAAATAAAAACAATCAACCTAATTGACTGCTAATGAGGAGAAACAACATGAGCATTTCCAAGATACTGGTCACTGCGGCAAGTGGCGTATTGATGGCTTCATCCCTGACCACGTTTGCGGCAGATACCGTCTATGGCAACACCTTTACTGCTGGCAGCAGTAGCACAACTGAATCCATTGCCGGCACTACCGTCACATTCACTGCAAAAACAGGCCCAGACCTTGACAACCTCACCAATGGCAAATTCAGCTTCAAGCCTGGGCAAGATGGTTATCAAGGCGTAGGGGTTTCTCCCATTAAAGGGTCAGATGCCCATGTAGGGGAAATCGACAAGCACGAGTGGATCATTGCGGATTTCAGTGACGCCCGCGTCGTCAGCAACCTTACTCTCGGATTGTTATTCGATGGACCTGAATACAACGACCACCACGAAACTGCCCTCATCACTGTGACCTTTTTCGATGACACAGTTTCAACATTCAGCCTGACCGCGATTGGGGAAAGCACCGCCACCTGGACAGCTCCCTTCGGCACAGTCACCAACCTCAGCCCTGCTAGCTACGATATGGGTGGCGTCTGGAGCCTGGACAATCCATTTGGCGACAATGCGGTGAAGTCTTTCGCCCTTACCTCGCCTGCCAATGTCAAGCAATCGGACTTCACCTTCTACAGCGTCACTGCAGTGCCAGAGCCTAGCTCTTATGCCATGCTGGCGCTAGGCCTGGGCCTGGTAGGATTCCTTTCGCGCCGCAAGGCGAACCGGTTGTACGCCTGATCAAGCTCAGCCCCTGTTTGAACAGCCTTGCCCGGAGATTGGGCAAGGCTTTTTTTTGCCTCTCTCTCACACCGCCCTAGACCAGTCAAGCTGTCACAGGCTAAAATCCCACCCGATGTTGTTACACGCTTGTAGCAGCTTTTCTCCAAGATTCATCCATAGAGCCTGCAGGCAGATCAACATGCTGAATTCCATGAACCCCCAGCAGCGGGAAGCTGTGAAATATCTGGACGGCCCCCTGCTGGTGCTGGCCGGTGCCGGCAGCGGCAAGACCCGTGTCATCACGCAGAAAATCAGCTACCTGATTGAGCAGTGTGGCTACGCCCCTAAGGAAATTGCCGCCATCACCTTCACCAACAAAGCAGCACGGGAAATGCAGGAGCGCGTTGGTCAATTGCTGCAAGGCACCAACGCCAAAGGGCTTACCATCGCTACCTTCCACTCGCTCGGCTTGCAGATGCTGCGTCAGGAAGCCGAACTACTTGGCTACAAGCCGCAGTTCTCCATCCTCGACTCCTCCGACAGCTTCAAGATCCTCTCCGATGCGCTGGCCACCACGGACAAGCAGTTACTGCGCAAGACGCAATGGCAGATTTCCAGCTGGAAGAATGCCTTCATCAACCCCGACCAGGCCGCAGCGCTTGCGGATGAAGAACTCAGCCATGCCGCAGCCAAGGTATACCAGGTTTACCAGCAGACACTGAAAGCTTACCAGGCGGTGGACTTCGATGACCTGATCAAGCTGCCGGTGGAGTTGTTCGAGCAGCATCCCGACGCATTGCGCAAATGGCAGCACAAGCTGAAATATTTGTTGATCGACGAATACCAGGATACCAATGCCTGCCAGTATAAGCTGGTCAAGATGCTCACCGGCGTAGAGGGCCGCTTCACCGCGGTGGGCGACGATGACCAGGCGATTTACGGCTGGCGCGGCGCCGACGTGGAGAACCTGCGCCAGCTTACCGAGGATTTCAGCCGGCTTAAGGTGATCAAGCTGGAGCAGAACTACCGCTCCACGGTGCGCATCTTGCGTGCCGCCAACCAGGTGATTGCCAACAATCCCAAACTGTTCGAGAAAAAACTCTGGAGCGAGCTCGGCATGGGCGACCTGATCCAGGTCAGCGCCGCCAAGGATGAGGAGCACGAAGCAGAATCCGTCGTCATGAAGCTGCTCGCGCACAAGTTCGAACACCGCACCAAGTTCCTCGATTACGCCATTCTCTACCGTGGCAATCACCAAGCGCGCATTTTTGAGCAGCAGCTGCGCCAGCACAAGATTCCCTACACTATTTCGGGCGGGCAGTCGTTTTTCGATAAGGCGGAAATCAAGGATCTTGTCAGCTATCTGCGGCTGATTGCCAACGAGGACGACGATCCTGCGTTCATCCGCGCTGCGACCACGCCGAAAAAAGGCATAGGCAATACCACGCTTGAACGACTGGGCGAGTATGCCAGCGCGCACAAGATGTCCTTGTTCGAGGCCGCGTTCGAGGGAGACTTCCAGCGCACCATGGGCAACCGACAACTGGAAGATTTACTGACCTTCTGCCAATTCATCAACCGCATTCAGGTGCGTGCAGAGAAAGACCCGGCAGGCGAGGTCTTGAACGACCTGCTCAACGCCATCAACTACGAAGCCTTCCTCTACGATACCGAAGAGCCCCGCAGTGCGGAAAATAAATGGAAGAGCGTGCTGGATTTCGTCGGCTGGCTGACACGCAAAGGCGACGAGGACGAAAAGAACCTGCTCGCGCTGACGCAAATGATTTCACTCATGAGCATGCTCGAAGGCCGCGAGGATGAAGAGCCCGATGCCGTCAAGCTTTCCACCTTGCACGCGTCCAAGGGGCTGGAGTACGGCCACGTTTTCCTGGTTGGCTGCGAGGAAGGGATCCTGCCACACCGTGAAAGTGTGGATCAGGGCAAGATTGAGGAAGAGCGGCGCCTCATGTATGTCGGCATCACCCGGGCGCAGAAGTCACTGCACATTTCCTGGTGCCGCAAACGCAAGCGTGCTGGAGAGTTTGAGTCCTGCGAGCCCAGCCGCTTCATTGCCGAGCTGCCGGAAGAAGATGTGCGCCATTCCGGTCAACCACAGAGCGACCCGGCTGCCAGCAAGGAAAACGCACGGCAGCGCATGGCACAAATCCGGGCTATGCTGGGCAGTGGGACTGGCAATGTTTCCTGATGCTGTTTTACGTCCCATAAATTCATCCTCAAGACACCGCGGCATGGTAAAGTAGCGCGCCTGAATGGCTTTTCCTTTCGTGCGCTCCGCTCATTCGGAAGCACAGGGTATTCTTTTCAAGTCCTGTTTTTCTCAATTCATCGTAAGGCGAGTATGGGCAGTTGGATGATTGCACTGGCCGCTGGTGCGTTCTGCATCGGCATGACCGAGTTTCTCCCCATGGGTTTGCTACCCGACATTGCGCACGACCTGGATGTCTCCATCCCGGCCACCGGTAACCTCGTCACCGTATACGCTCTCGGTGTAGTGATTGGCGGCCCCCTGATGGTGGCGCTCACGATCAACCGTCCACGCAAGGCCACGCTGCTGGGGTTGATGGCGATTTTCACTCTCGGCAACATGCTGTGCGCGTTGGCGCCGAACTACCTCACCCTGGCCGCTGCCCGCATCTTCACCGCATTGAGCCATGGCTCGTTTTTCGGCATCGCCGCAGTGGTCGCGCTCTATCTGGCTCCTCCGGGCCAAGGCAACCGCGCCCTGGCACTGATGTTCACCGGGCTCACCATGGCGAACGTGCTCGGCGTGCCGCTGGGCACATTGCTGGGCCAGGAAACCAGCTGGCGCATCCCGTTCTGGACGGTGTCAGTGTGCGGGGCAGTCGCCCTCTATGCCATCTGGCGCTTCATCCACGACCTCAGCGCCATGCCCAGGCCCGACATTCGCCGCGAAATGCGAGCCGTGCTCAAACCCAGTGTATTGCTGGCCATGGCCATTACGGCCATCGGCTTCGCCGGGGTGTTCACCATCTTCACCTACATCACGCCTATCCTGGAAGACATGGCAGGACTCTCTCCCCGCAACGTCAGTGCCATGCTGGTCGCGATGGGCATCGCAGCCACCATCGGGCTCAATATCGGTGGGAAAATGGCGGATTGGAAACTATTGCCGACAATCGCCATCTCACTGACAGGCATGGCCTTACTGGGAATGCTGTTCGCCTGGAGCATGCAGTTCACGCTGGCAGCCGTGCTAACGGCATTTGCCTGGGGAATGGTGAGCTTTGCCGTCGGCCCCGGCCTGCAGACCAATGCCATGGCCCAGGCCGGCGACTCACCGCTGATGGCCTCCACCGTCAACCAGAGTGCATTCAACCTGGGCAATGCGGGCGGCGCCTTCCTGGGCGGTGCCGTGATCCACTTCGGTTTCGGCTTGCCTGCTGTGGCACTGGCCAGCGCAGCCGTTGCCGTATGCGGGGCATTATTGACCGTGTACAGCATGCGGCACTACGGAAAAAAGAACCTGTAACCATCAGCTCCTGCAAACTTTGCCTGGGCTGGATAATCGCAAAGGTAAACCATGGCGCAACCGCTTGCCGGGCAAACTGCCCGCAGATTGATCAAATTCGGCAAAATCCTGCTTTGGCTATTCCTGGGCGTGATCCTGGCTTTCGTCATTTGCGAAGTCCAGGGCTGGAGCTTCCTGCGCGAACCTGCCCAGTCACTATTGAGCAAGCAATTGGAACGCGACGTCAGGTTGGACAAACCCTTCAGGCTGCGCTTGTTATCGGGTATCCAGCTCGACCTGGGCCATCTTTATATCTCTGCTCCAGAAAAATTCAATGTTCCACACCTGGTCGACGCTGACAACATTCGCCTCAAGTTGCGCTACCGCGACCTTTGGCACTATAGGAAGCAAGGCGAACTGCGCATTCACGAAATCATCGTGGATGCCATTGATGGACAACTGGTACGTCACGCGGACGGCAGCGCCTCATGGGATTTTCCCAAGGATGAGAGTCAACCGGCCTCTCCCTTCCCCATCATTGAAACACTCATCGTAAGAAACGGCAGTGGTCATATCGACGACGCGATCAGCGCCACCAAGCTGAAAGCGACATTCAAGACCGACGAAGGTGCCAAGCAGGCAGCACTGCGCTCCGAAGTCAGCGTCGACGGCCAGTTTAAGCATCGTCCGCTGAAGGCTTTCCTCGAAACCCCCGGATTCCTCCCGGTCGCCACCCATGACGAGGATTCCCCGCCGATCAAGTCCAAGGGCTGGCTGGAATATGGCAAGCTCCGCGTGGACTTCGACGGCCAGGCCGCTGACCTGTTCGGGAGGCTGAACATCGAGGGCAGCGCCGTTGTGACCGGTCCTTCGCTTTCAGTGCTGGGCGAACTAGTCGGTAGCGTCTTCCCCACGACCGATCCATTCCGCCTCAGCGCCAGCCTGAGCAAGCAGAAGGATGTATGGGAGGTCAATGTGGATTCGGCGAAGATCGGTAGGAGCAGTCTTGCCGCCACGTTCCAGTATGATCCGCGCAGCAAAACCACCGGGATTCCGATATTGAGCGGGCATATCGATGGCAGCCGCTTCTACCTGGCTGACCTGGCGCCCGCATTCGGCACACTGCAAGCAGACGGCAGTAAGCCCGAGCCTGTCGAGGGACGCGTCATCCCCGATCGGCCATTGGACCTGCCCTCACTCAACCTCATGGATGCCGATATCACAATCAAGCTGGATTACATGGAACTCGGTAACGCCTTCGCCCTGCCGATTTCCCCGTTCAAGGCAAAGCTCGGCCTGGACAAAGGCAAATTCATGATCGGCGAAATCCTGGCACAGACGGCGGATGGCACCCTGACAGGCAGCTTCTCGGTCGATGCCCATGAGGACAAAAATCTCGACCAGGCTCAATACCCGCCCCAATGGCGGATCCAGCTTGGCTGGAAAGACATCGATCTCGGCAAGTGGCTGCAAGTGTCCAAAGCGCGGCAGGAAGAAGCCAGGAAGCAAGGTAAGCCAGTGCCGCCTGCCTATATTACAGGCACTCTCAACGGCCACACCGATCTCACCGGCAAGGGTTCGACCACCGCCGAGCTGCTGGGCTCACTCAACGGCAAAACCACCTTGTTCGTCGAGCATGGGGAAATATCGCGGCTGATCATGGAGCTGCTGGGGCTGGACATTGCGCAAAGCGTGAGTGCCTGGCTGGGGGGCGACCAGTCGCAACGCCTGCAGTGTGCCGTCATGGACCTCAAGGCATCCGATGGCGTGGTGAGGCCCGAAGTCGCGCTTATCGACACGCCTGTCACCTTGGTACTGATTGATGGCAGTATCAATCTCGGGCAGGAAGAGCTGGATCTGCTGCTTGCCGCCAAACCCAAGAACTTCTCGCCTTTCACGGTACGCTCGCCGATCAGGGTGCAAGGCAGCTTCGCCGCCCCCAAGGTGCGCCCCGAAGCTGCGCCGATTGCTGCCCGCCTGCTTGGCAGTGTGGCGCTGGCTTTCGTCAATCCGCTGGCTGCCATCCTGCCCTACCTGGACAGCGGTTCCAGTAGCGCCACCCACCCTTGCGGCCAAGCACTCAGCGCCTCCTCACCCCAAGATTCCGGGACACCTCCGGAAAATGTATCCTCCCCGCCGCCACCATCTCCCTTGCCGGTGGTTCCAGGGCATTGAAACCAATACCTGCCAGGGTCTTGACTAGGCCCGAATGGGCCATATAGCCGACAGCGCTCCGCTGATACAATACGCCCCTATGCCTTATATCACCCTAGATCAAGCCAGCCTGGCTTATGGACATTACCCCTTGCTCGATCATACCGACTTCCAGCTTGATGCTGGTG
This sequence comes from Methylobacillus flagellatus KT, assembly GCF_000013705.1. Classification (NCBI taxonomy): domain Bacteria; kingdom Pseudomonadati; phylum Pseudomonadota; class Betaproteobacteria; order Nitrosomonadales; family Methylophilaceae; genus Methylobacillus; species Methylobacillus flagellatus. The sequence goes on along the minus strand of NC_007947.1, from coordinate 1,253,488 downwards.
AACGGGTTGGCCTGATTGGCCGCAATGGCGCGGGAAAATCCAGCCTACTCAAGGTCATTGCCGGAGAAAGCAAGCTGGATGACGGCAACCTCTGGCGCGCCCCCGACACCCGTGTCGTCTATGTACCGCAAGAACCATCCCTGGCGCCGGAACACACTATTTTCGAGGCCGTGGCAGAAGGCCTGGGTGGGCTGCGCCAGGTATTGATGGACTATCATCAGGTATCGCAGCAGATGGCAGAGCCAGATGCGGACATCGATCACCTGGTTGCTCGGATCCAGAGCCTACAACATGAGCTCGAGGCACAGGATGGATGGCAGTCCCAGGCACGCGTTGATGCCGTACTGAGCCGGTTGCATCTCGATCCGGAAGCGAAAATCGGCACGCTCTCTGGCGGTTGGCGCAAGCGGGTCGCCCTCGCCCGCGCACTTGTGGCTGAGCCCGAGGTATTGCTGCTCGACGAACCCACCAACCATCTGGACTTTGCCGCCATCGAATGGCTAGAGAACCTATTGCTGGACTTCCACGGCAGCCTACTCTTCATCACGCATGACCGCCGCTTTCTTGATCGCCTGGCCACCCGCATCGTCGAGCTGGACCGGGGGCGCCTGACGGACTTCCAGGGCAATTACAGCCAATATCAGGTAAAGAAGGAAGAACTGCTGGCGGTCGAAGCGACCCATGCCGCGAAGTTCGACAAATTCCTTGCGCAGGAAGAGACCTGGATACGCCAGGGCATCAAGGCGCGGCGCACCCGCAACGAAGGCCGGGTACGCAGGCTGGAAGCCTTGCGTCTGGAACGGGCTGCCCGTCGTGAACGTCAGGGCAATGTCAGGCTTACGCTGGATAGCGGAGAACGCTCCGGCAAACTGGTTGCCGAGCTGGAGCAGGTTTCCATGGGTTATGACGGCAAACTACTGATCCAGAATTTCAGCACCCGCATCCTGCGCGGCGACCGCATTGGGCTCATTGGGCCGAATGGCGCAGGCAAATCCACCCTGCTCAAACTGATTCTGGGTGAGCTCGAACCTGACAGCGGCAGTATCCAGCGCGGCACCAACCTCAATGTGGCGTATTTCGACCAGATGCGTGAGCAATTGGATGAAGAAGCTACGCTGGCTGACACGATCAGCCCCGGTTCCGAGTTTGTACAGATCGGCAATGAGCGCAAGCATGTCATCAGCTACCTGGAAGACTTCCTGTTTCCGCCGCAGCGCTCGAGATCGCCCGTCAAGTCGCTCTCCGGCGGCGAACGCAACCGGCTGCTGCTGGCCCGCTTGTTTGCCCGCCCAGCCAACGTGTTGGTACTGGATGAGCCGACCAACGACCTGGATATCGAAACACTGGAATTGCTCGAAAGCCTGCTGCAGGAATTCGAGGGCACATTATTCCTAGTCAGTCACGACCGGGCCTTCCTGGAAAACACCGTCACCCAGATCATCGCTTTTGAAGGCGGCGGCGTGTTGAGTGAATTCGGCGGAGGCTACGATGACTGGTTCCGGCATACACAAGCCCGAGCCACTGAGGCCGCTGCCAAAGCGCACGTCGACAAACCCAAGCCGGAGGCGACTACCAGAAAACCCGCGACCAAGCTCAGCTTCAAGGAAAAGCACGAGCTAGAGAGCCTGCCCGCCAGGATTGAAGCGCTTGAGGCAGAGCAAGCCTCCATCAATGCCGCACTTGCTAATCCAGAAATCTATCGGGAAAACGCTGAGCAAGTACGTGCATTGCAACAGCGCCTAAACGAGATCGACACGGAAATCGACCAGGCCATGTCGCGCTGGGAAGCGCTGGAAAACCGGAACTTGGCGTAAAGTGGCAGCAGTTGCATGAACAACATAGTTTTCGTGCTTCCTGCTGCGATATTCGAGATGCATGGCTTTGAATACCTGAGGAAATAATAGCTTGGATTCTTTCTGGAATTCATATACCGCCAACATTGCCTATTCGATCAGCCAGCTATGCATCGCGATCATCATGGGCGGAGTGTACTTTCTCGCACCTACGGAGCGAAGTACCCGCTATTGGGCACTCTCGGGGCTTATCAGCGTCTTCGGCACTACGCTCACCGCTTTCAGCATCTCAAAATTCGGACATCTGCCGCTCATTATCGGCTCTACCCTGATGATCGCCGCCATGACGGCAAAATGGTGGGGCACCCAGGCTTTCTTCGGCAAACGCCCTGCTCATGTCGGCTGGTACCTGGTACTGGGCTTTTTCATTGCCTATAGCTTGGTTGTACTGCTCCAGCTCGCCGTAGCCATCCGCGCCCTGCTCTTTTCGCTCATGCTGGCATTGATGATGCTCCTGACCGTCTACGAGGTGATCAGGGCCCGCGGCATCAAGTTGTCTTTTGCCAACAGCCTAGTCATCATTGCCTACACCTTGGCTGCCGTCGACTTTATTTTGCGCGGCATCCTCGCCATCAGCGGCGGCATCGACCTCACGCCACAAAGCCACAATCCCGTGAACGTCTTCGGGCTTTACCTGGTGCCCATGTGGTGTAACCTGCTGGGCTCGCTGGGGCTGCTGCTGATGTACTTTGAATCCATCATTCACGAAAAAGAACACTTGGCAACGCACGATGAGCTCACCAAGATTTACAACCGCCGTGCCCTGGTCAACCTGGGCCGGCGTGAGATAGACCTGGCGCACCGTTATAAACGCCCGATCAGCATATTCATGATCGACCTTGATCATTTCAAGCTGATCAACGACACATACGGACACGATGCAGGCGACAAAGTACTGAGGAGCGTAGCGTTGACGTTGAGCAATACCTGTCGCAATACCGACATCATCGGGCGTTACGGTGGTGAAGAATTATGCATCGTCTGTCCGCATACCACCAAGGAAGAAGCCACAGCCCTGGGTGAACGCCTGCTGGAGGCCTTGCGCAACCTGCGCCACCCCGCCTGCGATAATCGCCATGTCACTTGCAGCATCGGGCTGTATACATGGAACCCGCATATTGATCTGGCCGCAAACTGGGAAGCCATGTTGCATCGTGCCGATACTGCGCTGTATGCTGCCAAGGCTGCGGGGCGTAATTGCATGCTGCAGTACAACTTGGAAGACGATGTTCGATAACATTTATTTATCACCTAAATTTAAACAATCAATTTTATTTAATCAACTAAATCGCCTACACTGCAATCTCACTATTTCAACCACTTTAGGAGATTGCTATGACGACATCCCTTATCAACACCGAAATCAAGCCATTCAAGGCCACTGCATTCCATAACGGAGAGTTCATCACCGTCACCGACGCGGATCTGAAGGGCAAATGGGCTGCCGTTGTGTTCTATCCAGCCGACTTCACTTTTGTTTGCCCGACAGAATTGGGTGATATCGCCGATAACTACGATGAATTGCAAAGGCTTGGTGTGGAAGTGTATTCCGTATCGACCGATACCCACTTCACCCACAAGGCATGGCACGATACTTCGGATACCATCCGCAAGATCAAATTCCCAATGATTGGTGACCCAACCGGCGCCATCTCCCGCAACTTCGGCGTATTGCGCGAAGACCAGGGCCTGGCTGATCGCGGCACCTTCGTCATCGACCCCAACGGCATCATCCAGGCGATTGAAGTCACCGCCGAAGGCATTGGCCGCGACGCTGCCGACCTGGTGCGCAAGATCAAGGCAGCGCAGTATGTTGCCAGCCACCCAGGTGAAGTATGCCCAGCCAAGTGGAAGGAAGGCGAAGCAACATTGGCTCCATCCCTGGACCTCGTCGGCAAGATCTAAACGCTAGTCAAGCTGGACTGTGCCCGGGCATCGCCAACTCCCTGTCCGAATGCCCGGGCATTTCTTCAAGCAATATCGATACAGAATTGAGAGCACATCATGTTGGACGCAAACATCAAGACACAATTACAGGCTTATTTCGATAAACTCACCCAGCCCATCGAAATCACCGCCTCGGTAGACGGCAGTGACAAGTCACGTGAGCTGCTGGAGTTGCTTGACGACCTCAAGAGCCTGTCTTCCCGCATCACCGTCCAACAAAGTGATGATGATACTCAGCGCAAGCCCTCCTTCAGCTTGAACAGCCCTGGGAAAAACCTTAGCATCCGCTTTGCCGGTCTCCCCATGGGGCATGAATTCACCTCACTTGTATTGGCACTGTTGCAGGTAGGCGGACACCCTCCTAAGGCAGAGCCGGAAGTGATTGAACAGATCCGCAACCTCGAAGGCGAATTCAACTTCGAGACCTACATCTCGTTGAGCTGCCACAACTGTCCAGAAGTGGTACAGGCGCTCAACCTCATGGCGGCCATCAACCCGAATATCCGCCATGTCATGATTGACGGCGCCTTGTTCCAGAAGGAAGTGGACGAGCGCAAGATCATGGCAGTGCCCACCATATTCCTCAACGGCCAGGAATTCGGTCACGGACGTATGGGTGTGCAGGAAATACTCAACAAGATCGACACCGGCGCGGTCAAGAAAGAAGCGGAAAAACTTTCCGCCAAGGAGCCTTTCGACGTATTGATCGTCGGCGGCGGCCCTGCCGGAGCATCTGCCGCGATCTACTCCGCCCGCAAAGGCATACGCACCGGGATAGTCGCCGAACGTTTCGGCGGACAGGTGATGGACACCATGGCCATCGAGAACTTCATCTCGGTCAAGGAGACCGACGGCCCCAAACTGGCTGCTGCATTGGAAGAACACGTCAAGAGCTACGACGTGGACATCATGCACCTGCAACGCGCAGCAGCGTTGGTGCCGGCGCATGAAAACGGCGGCCTTGCCGAAGTCAGGCTCGAAAGCGGTGCGACGCTCAAGGCAAAAGCCGTCATCATCGCCACCGGCGCGCGCTGGAGGGAAATCAACGTTCCCGGCGAAAAGGAGTACCGCGGACGCGGCGTGGCCTACTGCCCACACTGCGACGGCCCCTTGTTCAAGGGCAGAAGCGTAGCCGTGATCGGCGGCGGCAATTCGGGCGTGGAAGCTGCGATCGACCTCGCCGGCATCGTCAAGGACGTCACCTTGATCGAATTCAATAATGAGCTCCGGGCTGATGCCGTATTGCAGAAAAAACTGTTCAGCCTGCCCAATGTCACCGTCATCACAGGCGCACAAACCACCGAGATCAACGGCGACGGTGAAAAGGTCAACGGACTCACCTACATTGATCGCCAAACTGGGGAATCGCACCGTATTGACCTGGCTGCCGTATTCATCCAGATCGGTCTGGTGCCCAACACCGACTGGATCAAGGACACGATCACCCTGAACAAGTTCGGTGAGATCGAAGTGGATGACAAAGGCCAGACATCGGAGCCTGGCATATTTGCAGCTGGCGACGTCACCACTGTGCCATTCAAACAGATCATCATCGCCATGGGTGAAGGTTCCAAGGCCGCATTAGGCGCCTTCGAACACCTGATCCGCCATTAACCGCAGCGGTACTGTGAAGCAAGGTCAGAAGCCAAAATTGACGGCCAGAAACCAAGCGAAACAGTACCGCTCAAGCGACTAAAAAGGTAGAATAACGGGCTTGGATGTCCTCGTGGTGAAACGGATATCACCGGCCCCTCCTAAGGGTCAGTTTCAGGTTCGAGTCCTGACGGGGACACCAATCCAGAATTCAAAGCAGTTCAACCCCATCCGACAAACCCCGCTCAATCCTAGTGATTGCGGGGGTTTTTTGTTCAATACCGTTCAGACCTGTCCATTGCAACCCGCCATTCAACGAGAGCACGATTGGTGCAACACTCTCAGCGGGCAGTTGATGCCCCAGATGAGCCATTGCTCCCATGAACCTCAATAACGTAGCAGTGCATAAAGCCAAGCCCAACGAGATGGCCGGTGGCGATCTTTTTGTGGTGATACACCCGGACGGTGCCCAATTCAAAGCCAGCTTGATCGGCTTGGATAGCTCTGCAATTAACACTAATGTTTTCTGACCCTATTTAATCTATTGCACTGATACAACAGCTCACTATCACTTGGATAATCTCCAGTTTCATTTCAGAAGGAGCTATCCATGAGCTGGTGCCCAAATCAGGATCCTATCGGCAAATCAAAACAGACGATCGGTGCTGTTCAAGCCAGCACCATTCTGCCCAACCCCAACAAACCCCTGTTGCTCTGCCTGTCCCATCTGCGCTGGAATTTCGTCTATCAAAGGCCGCAGCACTTGATGAGCCGTTTTGCGAAGCACTATGAAGTGTTGTTCTTTGAGGAGCCCTGCGCGAGCCAGTCTGCTTCTGCGCGGCTGGCCGTGAAGATGACGGAGGAAGGCGTGCGCGTGCTGACACCTTACATTCCCAAGGCTGACCTGGAAGCCAACCGCGCTGTAAAGATCCAGCGCGAACTGCTGGATCGCTACCTGTCATTGACCCAAGTGGACCCGGTACTCTGGTACTACACCCCCATGAGCATGGCTTTTACCGATCATGTGCGCACTTCGCTGATTGTCTACGATTGCATGGATGAGTTGTCCGCCTTTAGGGGAGCACCACCGCAGCTGCTGGAATATGAAAAGCGACTGCTGGACCGGGCCGACCTGGTGTTCACCGGCGGCTACAGCCTTTATGATGCCAAGCGCAAGCACCATGCCAACACCCACCCTTTCCCCAGCAGTGTCGATATTGCCCATTTCAAGGCTGCGCGACGCGTGACCGAGCAAGCTGAGGATCAGGCAGCGATCAGTGGCCCCAGGCTGGGCTTCTATGGCGTGATCGATGAACGCCTGGACCTGGAGCTCATCGATGCCGTGGCAGCTGCACGCCCTGAATGGCAAATCATCATGATAGGACCAGTGGCGAAGATCAACCCCGACGAGCTGCCGCAAAGACCCAACATCCATTATCTTGGCCCCAAGGTCTACGATGAGTTGCCACAATATCTGGGCGGCTGGGACGTGGCGCTGATGCCTTTTGCGATCAACGAGGCCACACGCTATATTAGCCCGACCAAGACGCCAGAATATCTTGCCGGTGGCCGCCCCGTGGTCTCAACACCAATACGAGACGTCGTCAACAGCTATGGCGACACCGGCTTGGTGCATATTGCCAGCGATAGCGCCAGCTTTATCCAGGCAGTGGAAACCGCTCTGGCCTCCATGCAACAGCCCGAACAGGTCGCACACATGGCAGACTTGATCCTGATGGGCATGTCCTGGGACGACACTGTGCTGCGCATGGGCAACATCATGGAAAAGGCCATCGATACTGCCCAATCGCAGGCGTTGGAGTATTTCCCCGGCCAATATGCCGAGCGTCCAACCATGCCATCAAGGGTCTAGCCCATGGCCGCCGAAGGATTTGACTACCTCATCGTGGGTGCGGGCTTTGCCGGTAGCGTACTGGCGGAACGCCTGGCTGCCGGCCTGGACAAACGCGTGCTGATCATAGACCGCAGGCCGCATATCGGCGGCAATGCCTACGACCATTACAATGATGACGGCCTGCTGATCCACCGTTATGGCCCGCATATCTTCCACACCAATGCCCGGCGCATTGTCGACTACCTGTCGCAGTTCACTGAATGGCGGCACTATGAGCACCGGGTGTTGGCCAAGGTGGATGACAAGTTGGTGCCCATCCCCATCAACCTGACCACCCTCAACCAGCTTTATGACCTTGACCTCACTCCGGAACAGGCCGAGGCCTTCCTCGCCGCACGCGCGGAAACGCTGGACGAGATCAAGACTTCGGAAGATGTAGTCATCAGTCAGGTCGGCAGGGAGTTATACGAGAAATTTTTCCGCGGCTATACCCGTAAGCAATGGGGACTGGATCCGTCACAGCTGGATAAGTCCGTCACCTCGCGCGTACCTACCCGCACCAACACCGATGATCGCTATTTCCTCGATGAATTCCAGATCATGCCTCTGCATGGCTACACGCGCATGTTCGAGAACATGCTTAACCACCCCAATATCAAGATCATGCTCAATGCCGATTATCGCGAGATCCGTGATGAAGTGCATTTCAAGCACCTCATCTTTACCGGGCCTATAGACGAGTATTTCGATTACCGCTTTGGCAAGCTGCCTTACCGCTCGCTCGCATTCAGGCACACCACTGAAGATACTCCGCAGTTTCAGGAAGTGGGTGTGGTCAACTACCCCGACCAGGAGGTGCCCTATACCCGCATTACCGAGTACAAGCACTTGACTGGCCAGCAGCATGCCAAAACCGCGCTGACTTATGAATATCCCCAGGCAGAGGGCGATCCCTACTACCCGGTTCCGAGGCCAGAAAATGCCGAGCTTTACCGCAAGTACCAGGCATTGGCAGATGCAAGTCCGGACGTGACATTTGTCGGGCGTCTCGCGACTTACAGGTACTACAACATGGATCAGGTCATTGGCCAGGCATTGGCCACCTATCACCGCCTGGCGGAAGCAGAAGCCAATGCCCTGCCGCTCAAGGCTGTAGTTTAGAACGGAGCAAACGGTGCAAGAGACTCTCCATAACCCGCAGCTGCAGCCCCCCCACAGCAGGCATTTCCGGAGCTTCTTTCTTGGTGGGTTCGAGTGTTCCTCACACCGCCGGGCGGATGGCCGTCGCTTGGACCTGATCGCCTCTACCCTGCATGAACAGTGGGCACAGTCTGATTACAACGCGCTCGTCGCGCATGGCATCCGCACCATGCGTGACGGCATACGCTGGCACTTGGTGGAAAGTCAGCCCTGGCAATACGACTGGTCCAGCTTTCTTCCCATGCTACGGGCCGCACAGGAAGCAAAGGTACAGGTGATCTGGGATTTGTGCCATTACGGTTACCCGGATGACCTCGATATCTGGCGCCCTGCCTTTGTCGACAGATTTGCGCGCTATGCAGCTGCGGCTGCGCGCGTGGTCAGTCAAGAAAGTGATGAGATACCCTTCTATTGTCCGATCAATGAAATGTCGTTCTGGGCATGGGCTGGCGGTGACATGGCCAAGTTCAATCCCACGACCAAAGGCCGTGGCATGGAGCTCAAGCACCAGCTGGTACGTGCCACCATCGCCGCAATCGAGGCTATCCGCGATGTGGATCCACGTGCGCGTTTCATCACGGCAGAGCCATTGATCAATGTCCTGCCACGTCCAGAGCATCCGCGCGATAAAAGACCGGCCGAAATCTACCGGCAAGCGCAATTCGAGGCCTGCGATCTGCTGATAGGCGAACTCTGGCCCGGGCTCGGTGGTGATCCCAGATATCTGGATATCGTCGGCCTCAATTTCTATAGCGATAACCAATGGTTCCTGGGTGGCGACACCATTGCGCTGAATTCGCCGTATTACCGCCCCCTGCATGACATGCTGGCCGAGGTGTATCTGCGCTATGGCCGTCCCCTGCTCCTCGCTGAAACCGGGGCCGAAGGCAGGCAACGGGCGCCCTGGCTGGAAGGCGTCTGTCTCGAGGTCGACAAAGCGATTAAGGCTGGCATACCGCTGGAGGGCGTCTGCCTCTACCCGATACTGGATTACCCAGGCTGGGATAACGACAGGCACTGCGAAACCGGCCTGCTCGGCCCTGCCGACAGTGGGCATGGCAACCGGCCACTATATGCGCCGCTGGCGGCTGTGCTGCGCAAATGGCAGCACCTGCCTCAGGGACATGCGGCACAGGATCCCGATCCAGGCAAGATGCTATCCGCCTGAACAGAACAACACTCATGAAATCAGGACACGCTTGATCATTGGCGTTGAGGCATGAATATGAAGAAAAACCACCACGTCATTCCTAATCGCGCCATTCCCTTTTTATTTCACTATGTTCGTATCCGGCCCTGGCTGTTTGGCTCGGTATTCCTGGTTATCATCATTGCCGCCAGCTGTGCCGTTGGTGTGCAATATGCAATGAAGATGCTGATAGATGCCATGGACGGTCATGAACCGCGCGTGACCGCCAATGTCTGGATGCCGCTCGCGGTCTTTTTAGCGTTGATTACCCTGGAAAACATCATGTGGCGCATAGGAGGCGTGCAGGGATCGCGCGCGATTGTTGCCAGCGGTGTCGACCTGCGCCTGGATTTGTTTGTGCACCTGACCGGGCACTCCATGCGCTACTTCAATCAGCATTTTTCAGGCTCTCTCGGCAACCGCGTCACCGCCACTGCCGCAGCCACCGGGGAATTGTTCGGCACGATTTTCTGGCGCATCCTGCCGCCGATCACGGACTTCCTCGGCGCGGTCCTGGTGCTCACGACGATACGGTGGCCCATGGGCATAGGCCTGGTTCTTTCGGTGCTGCTTGTCGCTGGCGTGCTGATCCTGTTCGGCGTGCGCGGACGCAAGATACACTATGACTACGCGCAACGTGCATCCAGTGCCAGCGGCGAGATGGTCGATGTCGTCAGCAATGTCTGGACAGTCAAGGCATTTGCTGCCAGCCTGCGCGAAAAGCGCCGCTTGGCCAAGGAGCTGAACAAGGAGGCATCGGCCCACCGGCGCAGCTGGATGCATATCGAAATGGCACGCGTGATCCATGACCTCTGCCTGGTGATCACTGCCGGCATTATGCTGTACTGGGCAATTATGCTCTGGCGCAGCAATACTATCAGCACCGGCGATGTCGTCATTGTCAGTGCACTGACCTTCCGCATCCTGCACGGCTCACGCGACCTCGCACTGGCCCTAGTCGGTACAGCTCAGCAGTTTGGCGTCATCAACGAGACGCTGCGGGTCATCGCCAGCCCACACACCGTGCAAGACCCTGACCGGCCTGCCCAGCTGCAAGTGGAGCGCGGCATCATCAAGCTGGACAATATTTCCTATGCTTACCCTAACGGCAATAAGGTTTTTGAGGGCTTGAGCCTAGAGATCAAGGCCGGTGAACGCGTGGGACTGGTTGGCGCATCAGGCTCCGGAAAATCCACACTGATCAGCCTGATACAGCGCCTGGATGATGTGAAAAAAGGCCGTATCCTCATCGATGGGCAACCCATAGACATGGTTTCACAGGACAGCCTGCGCGAGCGGATAGCCGTGGTGCCTCAGGATATCGCGCTATTCAACCGCTCGGTATTTGAAAATATTCGCTATGGACGTCCCGATGCCAAAGCCATGGAAGTGTATGCGGCAGCCCGCAATGCCTATTGCGATGAATTCATCCGCGCCCTGCCGAAAGGCTACCACACTGTGGTCGGCGAACGCGGCGTCTCGCTGTCCGGGGGGCAAAGGCAACGTCTGGGCATCGCACGCGCCTTCCTCAAGGATGCTCCCATCCTGATCCTTGATGAAGCCACTTCAGCACTCGATACTCAATCCGAAAAGGAAATTCAGGCGGCTCTGGCCGATCTCATGCGTGGTCGCACTGTATTGGCTATTGCTCACCGGTTATCTACTCTTGCGTCATTTGACCGCATCATTGTGTTAGAAAATGGGAAAATAATAGAAGATGGTCACCCTGAAACGCTTCGCAATCAAGGCGGAGTATTCGCTCAAATGTGGAAGCTACAGGCTGAAAGCTTTGAAAACTAGCTGAAATAATGATCGGTTGTTATCCAGTTGACAGGGAGGCTTACGGGAATAGCAGCGGCTGTCTTGACTATCACAGTCTGCGTTTTGAAGACGCGTGAAGACGACAGAGATAAAGCCAAGCTTAAAACTCAGTATAAAGTACAACGCCATCATGTCTTGCAGCTTGCCTTAGATCAACGAAAGCAAGAAAAACTGCCCCAACAACCAGCCGCACGAGAGCAGCACGACGAACCATTCGAATGGATCAAACCCTCTCCACATATGACACACCCCTCAACTCACTGCTGTAAGAGCGATAAAATACATTCTTTTCTTTACAATTATATGTCGCTGGATAATATACACGCTCACTGCATGAAATAGTGAGAAAAATCATGATCCACTACTAGGATTTATTCCTTTCTTTTTAGGGTTTTACATTGAATACCATGAAGTTGCCTTCACCGCGTACTATATGATCAAAAATTTCGTATATTTATTTATCCCATGAGCATCTTGGTTTAAGTCTACTGTTAATCGCCAGATCTAGAAAATACATAAACATTAAAATTTTTGCTTCATCAATTTAATTTCCAATCACATTTTTCTCATATTAAAAACCTGATCAATAATCCATATTGACAGTCAATAATATAGCCTTTATAAAATTATTTTATATTTCGGCAATATATCTCTTCAGAACAATGACAGCCTTTACACACACTGGAGCAGTGATGAATGATTCATTAAAAGAAACCGTTTTACCTGAAAAGTTGATTGCAGCCTATTCCGATGCAGATTATGTTGTGGAATGTGATTCATATTCTTTTGTAATGAAGATTGGGAGCCATAGTCAAGAGATGGATAATATTCTGCAACAGCATGCAGCTACTACCATGGCCATCATCTCTGCATTCAATCCACTCAGCAACCCTACAGATGAGATGATCAATATCCAGAATACTGAGAAACTTGGCAATGAACTTAGGCAACGCTTTATTAGCTTCAAGCAGGGCCTATCCAAGTCAACACATGGCGAGTGGCCGGAAAAGAACTTTATTGTGATCGATATTGATCTAGATACCGCAAAAGAAATTGGAAAACATTACAAACAAAATGCAATTGTGTTTTATGAAAAAGGAGGAGTTGCAAAATTGATTCTTCTGCAGTAAAAAAAGAGATGATTGATTGAAAACTTTAAATCATTATTCTGCGTGTTGATAGTCTCTAAGCGCTATTGTTTTCAGCAGTCGCTGCAAATAAGATCCTTAGCCTTAGCTTCATCAAGTTCTCATCCTGCATCTCACTTCTTCCATGCCAGAAGTTAGGCTATGGTTCATTGCCAGTTCCAGATAAAGGATGGCTTACGCCAGGGGAAGATTTCCCTTGCAAGCGGGGTGTAATTCCATGACTCAGGGTGGTTTTCAATGCTTCCACCATGCCTACGTTAGCCAGTCTCACCTCGACTAAAAATTTCTGACCATTGGATTTCTCCATGAAACGAAAGCCCACTGAAGAAAAATCACCAAATACTGAGTCGTGAAAATTCAATTCTAAATTCTGCGGAGCTTCGATGACAGAATACTTTCCCGTGGAATAAGATTTCAACGAGAATAATTTTTTAGTCTTATCTGTAGCGATGACTATCCATTTCATTGATATCCCATCCTGTTGGCAATAGTGATCAAAACAACTTAGTCAATAAACTTCCTGACATACTGACGATCTATAAACCTGACCATCAATCCACAATGGCGCTGCCTTAATCCTTCCTCGATTTTTTTGCCATTACAATATGGATATTAAAGTGAGATTGACTCCTCGTATTAGTGCTGATCAGCTCAATCCCTTATTGTCCGTATATAAGTGATCCTTGCCGGGGGAACCAGCTCAGTCTGAGCCAATCAGCGAAACTATTGTAACCATGTATTTACAGATTTTTTATCGGCCTCATCCCTATTCTTCTGCAGGAAAATTCTGACATGATTTTACCTGAGTAACGATGGCATATGACTGAGTATGCCTTCAATAATAGGAGTCTCAAGTACGCATTACCTTGTCTCACATGTACTGATCACACTCTGCATAAGAATTTGGAGAGCCATACATGAAGCTTACTGCGTTGCCCGGGAAATTTTATCTAGAGAACCAAAAAATTGTATGTCAGCCACGACATGGCAATGCATAGAATAGTGATTTCAGTCAGGTTGAATTTAAACACGATGCACTCCTTTTCTATGGTGGCAGTAGAGGCATCATATAACTAGGCATGATGATTTCGAAGAAGGTTACGCTGATTTAGATGTCAGTCTTTTCCTAGGGCTATAGTTGCTCCCGAAGTCCTGACGGTGCTTGCTTCAATATTTATCCTCTTTTTATTGCTCTGCTAAGTATTTCCTCTCCTTAAATTAGACATCTTCTTACAGTGTTCTGGCATGCCACTCTTTTAACATGAAGAAAACACTCATTCAGCATTCAAAAAGTTCAGACCGGGGGTTGGCTCATGACGGCTACTTATTGCCAGAAATGTGGTAGAAAGGCGGGAGTATTGGATATGTCCTGTCCATCTTGTGGATACAAGAAGAAAAGGCGGATAAAGTGCTTCTGGTTACTGGCGATTATTTTTTCTACACTGATGTTTTCCGCGTATAAGCATGCACACACTTCTTCCGGCCCGACAATTCACTATGACAATTCAGCGATTGCCGCATGCTGGAAAGATTACCATCGAAGGCCGCAAGGGGACCCCATGAAGTCTTCCATCAAAATGTTCTGTAACAAGCTCGAAAGTAGGGAAACTGTGTAAGTAAATGTGGTGTGATTACTGTCATCTGGAGATTAGCCTGCCTTCATAAACATAGATAGAGCGCGGCTCCAATACCAGTTCCTCACCCTGCTGGTTGGGAATCGGTTTCAATGGGGTATCCAGGAGCAGTTTCCAATCGTAGCTGTCACAATACGGGATCCGGGCTGGCACTGTCACATGTGAGGCATTGAGCATGACCAGTATTGCGTGCCCTGTTTTATCAGGCGGTACGAATTTGACCGCCATGGCTTTATTGCAAGGATCATTCCAATCCTCATTGCTCATGGGTTCACCATTGACATTGAACCAGGCCACATCGGAATTGCCATGTTCATTCAGCTTGCCCGTGACAAACTCGGCGCGCGAGATTGCATTATGTTCCTTACGCAGGCGTGCCAGCTCACCGACAAAATCAATCAGGGCATCATCGGCATTCTCCCAGTTGACCCAGCCGATCTCATTGTCCTGACAATAGGCATTGTTATTGCCTTGCTGGCTATTGTTGAGCTCATCACCTGCAAGTAGCATCGGGATGCCTTGAGATAAAAAAAGCGTAGTGAGAAAATTACGCTTTTGCTGGGCCCTGAGTGCCAGGATGTCTTCCTGATCCGTCTCTCCTTCATGGCCACAGTTCCAGCTATGATTGTCATTGGCGCCGTCCTGGTTGTTCTCGCCATTGGCCTCATTATGCTTCTCGTTGTAGGAAACGAGATCGTGCAGGGTGAAGCCGTCGTGCGCCGTAATAAAGTTCACGCTGGACCACGGACGCCGGTGCTGGTCGTTGAACAAGTCGCTAGACGCGGCGAAACGGCTGGCAAAGCGCGACAACATGCCTTCCTTCCCTGCCCAGAACTGGCGGGTGACATCGCGATAGTCGCCGTTCCACTCGGAAAATCCCGGCGGGAACGAGCCGAGCTGGAAGCCGCCCGGACCGACATCCCACGGCTCCGCAATCAATTTACAACGGGTCAGTATCGGATCCTGCAGCATGGCATGGAATAATGCATGGTCGCGGTTGAAGCCATTTTCATTTCTGCCCAGCGTCAGCGCCAAGTCAAAACGGAAGCCGTCGACACCATAGACGGAAGCCCATAGCCGCAGGCTGTCCATGATCATCTGCATCACTTTGGGGTGCGAGGTATTGAGCGCATTGCCGCAGCCGGTGAGGTTGTCGTAATAGCGTGGATTGCCTGGCAGCTCCTTGTAATAGCTCAGGTTGTCTATTCCTTTCCAGCACAAGGTAGGGCCTAGATGGTTGCCCTCGCAGGTATGGTTATAGACCACATCGAGTATCACCTCTATCCCCGCATCATGCAGGGCATCCACTGTCTTGGCAATTTCCTCTAGTGCCCCAGACCCCAGGTAAGACGGCTCGGGTGCAAAATACGCCAGGGTGTTGTAACCCCAGTAATTGGACAGGTTGCGATCGAGGAGATGGCGGTCCTGCGCGAAAGCGTGAATCGGCATCAACTCGATGGCAGTGACACCTATGCGCTGCAAATGGCTGATAATGGCAGAATCACTGAGGGCTGCGAATGTTCCACGGATATCATTCGGGATCAAGGGATGCTGCATGGTCAGGCCGCGGACATGGGCCTCATAGATGATGGTCTTGGGCCAGCGAATATCGGGCTTGGGCGACTTGGTCAGGACATCTGGCTTGACAACAATGGCCTTGGGCATGAACTTGGCACTGTCGCGCTCGTCCATGTGCAGATCGGCATCCGGATCGTCACTGATGGTATAGCCAAACAGCGCGTTGTCCCATTTAATCTGGCCGGAAAGCTTGCGCGCATAAGGGTCGAGCAATAGCTTGTTATGATTGAAACGCAAGCCTTCTGCTGGCGCCCAGACGCCGTCCACCCTGTATCCATATAATTGCCCTGGCTTGATACCCTCAAGGTATCCGTGCCAGACGCCATTCGTGCACTCCTTCAAGGTGACGCGCTCAGTTTCCGATTCGCCCTGCGCATCGAACAAGCACAGCGTTACGCTGGAGGCATGATCAGAAAACAACGCAAAGTTTGTGCCTTTGCCGTCAAAATGGGCTCCACGCGGATAGGGTCTGCCTTCTTTAAGAGTGCTCATAACATCATGGCCGGATTGATATGGCTTGAATGTAATAGACCAACCTGATTTTGCCTGTCAGAGGCTCAGCCTTGGTCATGTAGGAAATGATTACTGTGATGCTTTAGCAGTTTTATGGTATGCCCCACATAATCGATGCGCGTAAAAATGCCCGGACATGCCGGGCATTTCATGAACCTCATCGGGAATGATCATTCACTCCGCGAGTTCACCATAATGTGCAGAACATTACTCAGGCTTGATATTGCTGGCTTGCTTGCCCTTGGGGCCATCTGTCACGTCAAAACTGACGCGCTGGTTTTCTGCCAGGCTCTTGTAACCGCCTTCGTTTACGATAGCGGAGAAATGTGCAAACAAATCGCTGCCGCCTTCATCGGGAGTAATGAAGCCAAAGCCCTTGCTATCGTTGAACCACTTAACTATACCTGTTGCCATAATTTATTCCAATCATTTCAATGTGGGGAAGGCGCCCCAAAAGTTTGTATTTCAAATTCTGTAAAAAATATAAAGTTCAAACACCTTGAATAAGGGTTTTACGTGCTTATTACCGATATGTCAATCAATAATTACAAATAAAATTGAATTTGGCGCCGCTTGCCTACCTTTTATCAAGATGATGGATTCACCATACGCCTGACTTGGCATACCAGGCTCGCAATGGTCCTGATTTCCTCATCATGGAGCAAAGGCTGGAACTCACGGGAACCTGCAGTCTGGCTCAACAACTTGCCTTTAGCATCAAAGGACACAGTGGCAAGCGTGCGGTAAGTCTCCTTGCTGCAATCGAATTCCAGCTTCATCTGCTTGGCAAATGCCTGTTTCCCTCGCACCTCACGCTTGGCGAGTATCGAAGAATATGCGCCTTTCTCATCGTAAGAATCGAGATCGACAGATAAGTCGACTTCAGCTTTCTTGACCAATAACTCCCACTCTGTGGCGAGAGCATGGGCCGGAGCCAATAACAAGGCTGCAGATAACACAATATATGGATACATAGGCGGCAACTCCCATTATGGTGAGCACCATATTGCTACATAGCAAACGGACATGCATATCAGTCAAATGACGCATACGCATAAGAAAACAAAAAAGCGAACCCGAAGGTTCGCTTTTTCTGGCGGAGCGGACGGGGCTCGAACCCGCGACCCCCGGCGTGACAGGCCGGTATTCTAACCAACTGAACTACCGCTCCATGACCCTGCATCAGGTTGTCATGCCTGATGGCTTCACTACTTTTCACCAGGCATGGGATGGTGGGTGATGACGGGGTCGAACCGCCGACATTCGCCTTGTAAGGGCGACGCTCTACCAACTGAGCTAATCACCCGTGCCTGACTGAGGAGCGGCATTCTACAGCATTTTTTTGATTTGGGAAGAGGCCAAATAAATTTTTTGTCAGGATTCGCAGAGCCGCAAAAACTCAATCATTTCATCTTGACGCGTTATACTAAGTCGATACCATTCAAATTCAATGACTTGCTCAGAAAACTGGCCTTGGTCAACCCATAACACCTGCGCACTTCCCGGAGACATCATGCTGAAAACTCTTTCTATCCTACTCATGATAGGCTTGGCAGCCTTCATCATCTTACGTCCGGCTCATGCCGCATCCGTTCCCCAACCAGGCTCGCCTGCCCCCGGTTTCACACTGCTGGATGCCAAGAAAGCACAACACCGGCTCACGGATTATGCGGGCCAATGGCTAGTGCTGTATTTCTACCCCAAGGACGATACTCCTGGGTGCACAAAAGAAGCTTGCAGTTTCAGGGATGACTTGTTTCAACTGGAAAAATTGGGTGCAAAAGTGATCGGCATCAGCGTAGACGACCCGGAGTCGCATGCCAAGTTTGCGGATAAATACAGCCTACCATTCCCCCTGCTCTCTGATAGCGATGGCAAAGTAGCCGACAGTTATGGCGCACTGACCAACCTGGGAATCATCAAGATCGCAAAACGCTATACCTTCCTGATCGACCCTCAGGGCAACATTGCCAAGACTTACCTGAAAGTGGACACGTCGCGCCACTCCCAAGAAATCATAGACGACCTGAAGCAGCTCAAGACTGCGCAGCCTCATTAAGCAGCACCGGGAGCCCGGCGTTTCTTGGCGCCCATGGCTATGGCAGCGCCTTTTCACTGAAGTGGCGGCGGATATCGGTCACATCAAAGCCAGCCCATGACTGAATCGCATTTTCCAACTCGGAGCGACTCATTTTCCCGACCTGCGCATCTACCAAGATTTGGTCTCGGACCGCCATCAAAGCAGGGATCTGCTTCACATGAAAGTAACTGCTGATCTCAGGTTCATCATCAACATTGACCATGGCAAAGACTACATCGGGATAGGCTTCAGAAGCTGCCTCGAACACCGGCTTAAACACCACGCAGGGCTCGCACCAGGTCGCCCAGAAATCGACGATGACAAATGGATTGTGTTCCATCGTCTGCTTGAAATTACGCTTGTTCAAATGCTGCACAGCCATGAGGACTCCAGGATTCTATTCATGATGATGGATTGTTGGTCTACCTTGCGTCATGAGTCTAAAGCCAGGCATCTCGCGCAGACAAGGTCAAATATTCCTGCCATAGCCTGGGAGTTTGACTGACGGATAGCCACACCGCCCGTCATGGCAATGTCATACAAGGCTGTACAATGAAAAATGTAC
This sequence comes from Methylobacillus flagellatus KT, assembly GCF_000013705.1. Lineage (NCBI taxonomy): Bacteria > Pseudomonadati > Pseudomonadota > Betaproteobacteria > Nitrosomonadales > Methylophilaceae > Methylobacillus > Methylobacillus flagellatus. The sequence continues at coordinate 1,234,512 of NC_007947.1, read as the reverse complement.
TGTCCCAGCCTAAACAAAAGGGCGTGAGAGCCGTTATTGCCTAAGATACCAAGACATTGCGTACAAAAAGTATTAACCTATCTTGGCATGCAATGTTAAAGTACTTTCTTAAGAGTCATTGCCAGTGATGATACCGACCATTTAAAATGAATCTTGAATGATAATAGGGCCTTACGTTATAGCGCCGTCTCAACGGCTCACACCGGAAACAAAGCTAGATACAACAACATATACAACACCAATAATCACTAGCTGGCCTACCATGCAACACATCTAAATTGGGGAACATGTAGAGAATGTGCAGTGCAGCAGGAGCCCAAATTGTTCTGAATAACGCCACCATCAGCGCATTACCTTCCGTTCCGCAGGTCCTCACCAAACTGCTGGAAACGTTGCAGGACGAAAATTCGGGGCTGGAGCAATTAGCCAACCTGGTTGAAATGGATGTTGTCATCAGCGCCCGCGTGCTGGAGATCGCGAATTCCGCCGCCTATCGCCGCAATCACCATCCGGTGCTGTCAATCCGTAGTGGCATCGTCATTCTGGGCTGGGACATGGTCAAAATGTTGACGCTGAGTATCATCTGCCAGCGCATGTTCAATGACTACTATGAACAGAGCAACCAGGACATTGAGCACTACTGGTATCATTCCCTGCGCTGCGCGGTGATCGCAAAATCGCTCGCCACTCACACAGAAACAGCCTCTCCCGACGAAGCCTATGTCGCAGGACTGTTGCACAACATCGGCAGGCTTGGCCTACTTGCCGGCTTCAAGCACAAGTACCCGCCATTCTTTGCCATAGACGATTCGCTTCCTGGCTACCTGGAAAGCGAGGTTGCGCATTTCGGCATAGACCATTGCGAGCTCGGTGCCTGGATCATCCGCAACTGGAATATCAAGTCCTTCCTTGAGGATGCAGTGGCGTACCACCACTTGTCAGTCACGCAGCTGGAACATACGCCAGCATTGGTCAAGATCGTCTACCTGGCCAACCTGCTGCTGATAGAACGAAGACCGGAACGCCAATCGGCGCTGATTGTTGCAAAAAAGTGGTTCCAGCTAGATAGCGACGTCATCAATGAACTCATGAGCCTGGGAATCTCGCAGGTGCATATCCTTTCCGACTCGCTCGGCATCAATGTAGGCGCAGCCCATACCAGCCAGCATGACTGGGATAGGCAAGAGCCAGACATTGAGGCATTGGTGGAGGCACTCAGCAAAAACTTCAGCTCCCCTCCTGCTACCTCACCTCCTTTCAGCAAGAACAAGTTAGTCAAGGGCGTGATGGATACCGCCTTGATCAATCACCTGGAATCCACCTGTCTGCAGGTGGGTCAGCAAGACGGCTTTTTTGAGCTCTTGTCCAAACTGTCCAGGTTACTCTGCAATGCCCGGGAAGTATTGCTGTTCGTACCGGACGAAGCCAGGCAACACCTCTCAGGCAAACCCATTGCAGAGGATCAAGGCTGGATCGAAAGCTTCCAGTTCCCGATCAAACCTTCCACCAGTATTATCACCGCTGCCTGGATCAAGAAATCGTACTGTCACAGCTTTCAGGCATTTGACGGGTTCAAGCCTTCATTGCCAGACCAGCAAATCATGCGACTATGTGGTGTGGAAGGCATGCTCTGCTTCCCCATGTTTGCTAAAGACACCCTCGTCGGCGTCATGGTGTTCGCCCTGAACCAGGCGGAATTCCTGATCGCCAAACAGCAGCTGAATGTGCAAGCCGCCCTTGCTAGAATCGTGGCGTCCCGCCTGCTGCCGGATCAAAAACCGGCAGATCCCGAGCTTGAGGCAGCCGTGCATGAAGAACGCCTCAAGCGCTTTGTTCATGAAACCAGCACTCCCCTTTCTACCATCAAGAATTACCTCGCCATTCTGGAGCAAAAAATGCTGCTGAATGGCATACCAAACCGCGACATTGCGATTGTGAACGAAGAAATCGACCGCGTTGGTTCGCTGATCGGCAACCTATATTCCGGAGAACAGGAACATATCGCCGCCAGTACGGACATCAACCAACTGATCCAGGACCTTCTTGCCTTGCATCGCCAGACCTACCTACAGCCTGCAGGCATAAAAGTCACGCTCAACCTCTATCCCAACCTGCCTAAAATCACGACCATCCCTTACCAGGTGCGGCAAGTGCTGGTCAATTTGATCCGTAACGCGGCAGAGGCCATGCCCGAAGGTGGCGAACTCAGTATTTCCACCTTCCTGGAAAACCAATCTGGATCAGGCCAGGGCATCCTGATCCAGATCAGCGACACTGGGCCAGGCATCCCTGAAAGCGTGCTCAGCAAGCTATTCACACCTGTGGAAAGCACCAAAGGCGGAGAACATGGCGGTATCGGGCTTTCCATCAGCCACGATCTAGTCAAAGGATTGTGCGGCAGTATCGCCTGCCGCACCTCCAGTACCGGAACGACCTTTGATATCCGCCTGCCCATCCAAGCCAACCCGCACTCCAAGCTGATCAACTAAGGCAAACCAATGGCTGCTTCCAACCCTTCGCAAGTCGTGAACAAACTGATGTCAAGGCCCACTCTGTTGATTGTCGACGACAACGAACGCCTGGCGCAGAGCCTGCAGCAATTGCTGCAGTTACATGGCTACAACGCTGAAATATGCTCTTCGGGCGAAGATGCACTGCAATTGGTGATGGATATCAAGTTCGACCTCGTGCTCCTCGACCTCTCCATGCCAGACATGAATGGCTTCGATGTCCTGACCGAGCTTGCCACCTATTCGGCACCTCCACCGGTCATCGTCATCAGTGGAACAAAGACTCTCAATGCCGCTATCGAGGCCATGCGTCTGGGTGCCTATGACTTCTTGCGCAAGCCCTATCAACCTGAAGAATTGCTGCATACCATTGAAAACGCGATCGAGAAATCGCGCCTAGAAACGCAGAACCGCAGCATCCATGCCAGGCTCGAGGAATCCGAAAACCTGTACCGCTACCTAGTGAATAGTTCACCCGACATTATTTACACCCTGGATGACAGCGGCCATTTCACCTTTATCAATCACCGGGTTGAAACGCTTCTTGGCTACAGGCGCGAATCCCTGATTGGCAAGCACTATACAGAAATCATTTACAGCGACGACTTTGATCGCGCCTCGTATGCATTCAATGAGCGCCGCACCGGCAACCGTGCCACACGCAACATAGAGCTGCGCTTGAAATGCAAGGACCTGGAATCTGACATACGGCATTTTGAAATCAACTTCATCACTGTCGTCCTGAATGCAACAGGGACTTACGGGGGCACCCATGAATCAGGCACTCCGTTCAGTGGCACTTATGGCGTCGCCCGCGATATCAGCGACAGAAAAAAAGTGGAAGAAGTCATCACCCGCCAGGCTTATCACGATACCTTGACAGGCCTACCCAATCGCGCCCTGTTCAAAGATCGCCTCAATGTGGCCTTGAACCATGCCAAGCGCAACCAACAGCAACTCGCCATCATGTTCCTGGATCTAGACCGGTTCAAATGGGTCAACGACACCTTGGGGCACTTTTATGGCGACGAATTGCTCAAGCATGTCGCACAGCGACTCTCAGGGTGTCTGCGCGCACAAGATACCCTGGCGCGCATGGGCGGAGACGAGTTCACACTGCTGCTGCACGACTTACAACAGCCAGAAGACGCCAGCCTGGTGGCGGCCAAAATTGTGGATGAGCTCAAGCGCCCATTCCTGTTGGACGAACGCGAAATCTTCATCTCCTCCAGTATCGGCATCGCACTATACCCAGACCATGGTGATACGATCGAAACGCTGATCAAGAGCGCGGACATCGCCATGTATCACGTCAAATGGCGTGGCAAAAATGGCTATCAATACTATGAAGCCAGCATGAATGCCATGTTCCACAAGAAGCTCTCCATGGAAAACGAGCTCAGGCGTGCGATCGAGAAAAAGCAAATCATGTTGCACTACCAGCCCCAAGTCGATGTAGAAACGCGCAAGATCATCGGCCTTGAAGCGCTTGCACGCTGGCATCATCCCGAGCTCGGCATCATCTCTCCCACGGAATTCATCCCGCTTGCCGAAGAAACAGGATTGATTTTCTCACTCAGCGAAATGCTGCTGGGGGAAGCCTGCAAGCAGATGCAACTGTGGGAGGCCGCAGGCTTACTGAACTTCAGACTTGCACTCAACGTATCGCCGCAACTGGTGGAAGAAGAGAGCTTTGTCTCCAAGACACTGAGCTACATTCAGTCGCATCACCTGAAACCAGAATTCTTTGAGATTGAGATTACCGAAAACCTGCTGGTCAGAGATCTCGAAAACACAGTAGCGAAACTCAAGGCACTGGGCAAACACGGCATCAGAATCGCCCTGGATGATTTCGGCACTTGCTACTCATCCCTGTCCTACCTGAGGCAATTCCCCATCCACAACATCAAGATCGATAAATCCTTCGTGGGCGACATCAACACCCATGACGAAAGCGTGCCCATCATCACGGCCATTTCAGGAATTGCAAAAGGCTTCAAGCTGGATCTGATCGCAGAAGGCGTGGAAACCTTACAACAAATGAAAACCCTGCACAAAATGGGCTGCAACATAATGCAAGGCTACCTGTTCAGCAAACCCCTACCCGCCCAGAACATCACCACACTGCTCAAGCGTCAAGCCAACCTGTTTCACAAAAATGGCGAACCTGACGACGCGTTGATCACGCAGCATTGATAATCCACACAACCAACCATCTAACATATAAAAACCGATGGTCATGAATGGGTTTCTCGTTGACTCGCCGTGGCGCCGTTGGATAAAGAAACATTGCATTGTCCTAGAAGGGCAGAGCGTTTACTCGAGTTTGATGGGCTACTCTAGCATGGCATTGAATCGGTAACTGGCAATTTGGCTGCTCAAGATGTTCTCCAGATCAATATTCTGGGCAAGCAGCTTTTCAGCCTCCTCACTCCCTGCGTTCGCGTGCCAAAAGCAGCGAAATATCAGGGAAAAGCAGCTTTTCTTTGCCGTGGTTCGACACCTGAAACACCCCTTACATCGGCAGGGGTAGGTTGAATGAGCGGGTCCGCTTCATCATAGAGCTTACAGCCCTTTTGCCTTAGGCTTGCTTTATGCAATGCCGCGTCATTCAGGCCATTATGGGGTAACTCCAGATTGAGGTAAGTGAGCCACCCCCAAAGTTACCCCATTAATTTGCAGGGTATCAATGGATGGGACTGAATAGTATTCAACAAAAAACCCCGGAATCACTAGGATTTACCGGGGTTTTGTGTACTGCTCCGAATTGCATTGAACAGGTATTTGGTGGTGGGATGGTACCCCGTATCAAACGACTATTGAAAGTACGGAATCGAAGCGCTGCGGGTTGCTGCGAACCAGTGCGAACTCGATCGAAAAGCCAGTCGGTACGCCCTTCGGCAGTGGACGATCAAGCAGGTTTTTCGGACTGATTGGTAGTCGGAATACGGCCTCAACCTCGTCTGCTTTCCGTGGCCAGTTCAATTCTCGAAACGGGAACTGAACCCGCGTCCGTTGCCACAGCCAATAACACACCCATTTACACCCATTCCTGGGGCAAGGCGATCCGTCATGCGGCGAATGGTGACCAAATTCACCGCACAATGCGCGGCGATTGACTTGCGCGAGCGGAGATTGCAGCCCATAATCTCCGCATGAATAGCGGCGAATACAAATACATCTGGCAGGCCGGTGACTGGCCAAACTGGCGCTTCGACCTGGCGGCGCTGGCCGAGCCCATGGCTGAGGTCAGTCGTGCCCAAGGGCTCTTGATGGGGCGTCTGGCTGACGTCGGCATGGCCTTGCGTGACCAAGCGAGTCTCGCGGCGCTCACCGAGGACGTAGTCAAGACCAGCGAGATCGAAGGCGAGCAGCTCAACGTTGAATCCGTGCGCTCGTCCATCGCCCGCAGGTTGGGCGTTGACATCGGCGCGCTCGCTCCGGTCGATCGGCATGTCGAAGGCGTGGTCGAGATGGTGCTTGATGCCACCGCCAACTGCCAGGCACTGGTGTCGCGTGAGCGTCTGTTCGGCTGGCATGCCGCACTGTTTCCTACCGGCTATTCTGGGCTCTCCAAGATCAACGTCGGCGGCTGGCGCGACGATGCCACCGGCCCGATGCAGGTGGTGTCCGGACCCATCGGCCGCCAGCGGGTGCATTTCGAAGCACCGCCGGCCGATCGCCTCGAGACCGAAACCAGCCGCTTCCTCGACTGGCTGAATGGCACATCAAACGAACCGCCACTGCTCAAGGCAGGCCTTGGCCATCTGTGGTTCGTCACTCTGCATCCATTCGATGATGGCAATGGCCGTATCGCCCGGGCCATTGGCGATCTGATGCTGGCGCGTGCCGATGGCAGCCCGCAACGCTTCTACAGTTTGTCGGCGCAGATCCAGCGCGAACGCAAGGCTTACTACGACATCCTGGAGAGGACGCAGAAGCGGTCGATGGATGTCACCGAGTGGCTTGCCTGGTTCCTCGACACGCTTCATCGCGCCGTCGACCAGGCCCAGCACACGCTGGACGCTGTCCTGACGAAAGCGCGGTTCTGGCAGCGCTGGGCGACGACCCCGTTGAACGAGCGGCAGGTGAAATTGCTGAGCAAGCTGCTCGATGGTTTCGAGGGCAAGCTCACCAGCAGCAAGTGGGCGGCCATCGCCAAATGCTCGCCGGACACGGCACTGCGCGACATCAACGATCTGCTGACGCGGGGCGTGCTGCGCAAATCGGATGCCGGCGGGCGTAGCACCAGCTACGAGCTGAATGATCTGCCCGAGTAGCGGCACTTCCTGGAATTGCCTTGGCTCGCGGCCGGAACAGCGCCTTCATGGACTCCTGCCAACTCGTTCGGACGGAGACCAAGATGGAAGTCGCTCACCTCAATCAAAAACAACTGGCTGTTCGCTGGTGTATCAGTGAGGCCACCCTGGAACGCTGGCGCAGCGCAGGGATCGGCCCCAAGTTTCTGAAGCTCTGCGGGCGCGCGCTCTACCGGCAGGCCGACATTGAGGCCTACGAGGAGTCGTGCCTGGCGACCTCGACCAAGACCGTGGTGGCCCAGGTCAGTGTCAGCTGAGGAATGTTCCGATTCGTCGGTAGATATCGACAAGTACCGACGATTTGCAACGTCGGCGGCACCGCCGGCCATCTGGGCGATTCAGTCGCCGGAAACGGGCATCAAACTCGTCTGCGATGGGATGTCGGTTCAATTCCCAAACCCTGAATCGAACCCGTGTCTGCACGGTAGTTCAAACGGTGGGCTCGGCGGCTGCATCATTGTCGGCGGCGGGGTCGGTGAGCCGCCGAATCGTCAGTGCACAGCGTTGCTCAATCAAGGTATTGATTTGCTCAACCACGACATTGCCAGCAAAACTTTGTCCGGGGTCAAACTGGAGCTTGCGCGCCGTGGCGGGCAGTAGTTTGTCAGGTCCAAATGCGCCGTTTGGCCTGCGTCAGTTTCCCGGCGGTCTCCAGCCGTACATACACCAAACGCTTCTGGTCATCCACCGCGTCGCAACTCCCTGACACCCCGGCCCAGCTTGCGGCGCAACAGGGCCCGCAGGGTCACCCCATCCGAGTACCCGACCTGTGCGGCGACTTGGTCGACGCTCGCGTTTCCGGTGCGCAAGAGATGCACGGCATGCTCCACGCGCAGGTCCTGGAAATACGACAGCGGTGTCTTGCCCAAAACGCTTTGCAGCCGCCGCGCCAAGGTGCGCTCGCTTGTGCCCACGGCGCTGGCCGCCTCGGCCAGCGAGAACCCCTTCGCGAGCTGACGTCTGGCCCAGCACTCGAAGCGCTCCACCATCGGGTCGGCATGTGCAAGGTGGTCGGGAATCACGAACTCGGCTTGCGAACTGCGTGCCTCGACCAGCAGATAGCGTGCCACTAGAGCCGCCAGCGCTGGACTGCGCCCCCGGATGATGCGCAAGGCCAAGTCGACGTGGGCTAAAGCGGCACCCGCGGTAGTGAAGCGTGTCGAGTTCACGATCATGCGTGACTCGTCCAGCGTGACGTTCGGATAGCGCTGCCGAAACATCGGCCCCAGCCACCATGACGTCGTCGCACGATGCCCATCAAGCAGGCCACTCTCTGCAAGCAAGAAACTACCGGAGCAGGCGGCACCAAGGTGCGCGCCAGCGGTGGACCACTGCTGTAGCATGGCGACCGCATCGGGCACGTCGGGGCGTGTGAGCCGAGCCGAGAGCGTGTTAGGCATCTTGTCACCAAACGCGGGCACGAGCACGACGTCTGGTTCCGGCACACCACGCGCAGTGACCACGGGGACCGTCAAGCCTTGCGCAGTTCGGATGCGACGCCGCACGCCCACCAGCGTGAGCTCTATGTGCGCGGGAGCCTGTGGCAGCGAGCCCGACATCGCATTGGCCAAGCCCACTGTGTCAGTGAGCGCCGCAAGCCCCAGATCAAACACGCCATCACAAACAAGGATGTGGAGTTTCATGGCAACAATGATATCAAAGTTGTCATTATTGCCTATAGAGATGGCTGTCATGAAGATTTAGACTGCAGGCTCGTCGATCCCTTCACCCACTTTTCCATTTACCCAAAGGAATACAGCATGACCAAGCTCGCCCTGTTTGTTCGCCTCGAAGCTAAACCCGGCCAGGAGGCTGCGCTTGCCGACTTCCTGGCCAGCGCACTGCCGCTCGCCAACGCCGAGTCCGGCACCACTGCCTGGTTTGCATTGAAGTTTGGCCCTTCGACGTTCGGTGTGTTCGATGCCTTTGCCGATGAGGCAGGTCGTCAGGCACATCTGAACGGCCAGATCGCCGCGGCCTTGATGGCCAACGCCGCGACCTTGCTCAGTTCTCCGCCCAATATCGAGAAGGTCGAAGTGCTTGCAGCCAAACTGCCTGCATGACAACCCGGCCTTGACTCAATCAGGTCACGCTGCAGGATGGGGGGCACGCGGCCCTACGCAGCGTCCCCCCTCGATTGCACTTGCCCAGGGAGCTACCTTCCACAGCGATTGGGGGGCAATATTGCAGCCAGAACTACCAAGCCGCGTCAGCAAGCAGGGGCAACATCAGGGCTAGCTGAGATGTTCCGATTCGTCGGGTCGTTATCGAGAAGTACCGATTGTTTGCAACGTGTCGGTACCGAGAGCCGTCTGGGTGAGCCAGATTTCCGGCTCATTGGAAGTCCGCAGTCCGCAAGCGCGGACTGATCAAGCGGGTTGTTCAAAATCAACAGCTTACCGTGAGGCCGTGCGGACTATTTCGAACTCCTGCGGGTTCCTGCGAACAGGATCGAACAGTTTGCGGAGTTTCGGTGGGGTGGAACCCTGCGCCAAACCTGTGTAACTCAGCGCCTTAGAACCGCTGCGAACTCCTGCGGAAAGGTGCGGAATCCAGTCCCAACTGCCAACAATCCTACCAGTTCTGCCCGGCCGGGGTCACCAGACAAGTGCATCGTGCAGGACGCCGGTTCGATTCCCGTTTGCGGAATTGAACCCGCGTCCGCAGATCAGTCAGATGACCACAGTCGGTCATCATCCTGGGTCGCCGCCCAGAAGTCATCGAACAGCGCCAGCTTGGCTTCGTTGGCTGTCGGGTATGTCCTCGGACCGAATCGGTCCCCGATCTTGAAGCCCCAGCGCTTCGTCTTCGTCGGATAGACCACCAGGTTGTAGCCTTCGAGGTTGAGGAAGCTGTTCCCCTTGGCGGAGACCCGCCACTTGCGCTGCAGCCAGCGGGTCCGGCGCGCCGCCCGGTTACGCAGCCTTGCCTCGCGGCGCCTCGGTCCCTCGTAGTCGTCGCTCATCTTCCCGGCGCAGACGCACCCGACGTCGAAGTGCTCGTCCAGATCCGGATGCTCCATGATGTGGACGTAGCGGATCTTCTCGTTGCCGCACATCTGGCAGGTGGCGTAATCGGTTTCGTCTGCCGGACCGCCATCGGCTCGCAAGTCGACGACGTCAACGCACGTCCACCCCTTGTGAGGCACGCCAGCCGTGTCCCATCGGTTCCCGCTCATGCCTGATCTCCTATTCCGGAGGCGGTGGTGCACCCCATCGCCAAATTCTGCTTGACAAGTAAGCAGAATATAACAAACATAGCAGACATGACAAAACAAAACGATTTTCCAGCGATACTCCGCGCCACCCGTGCGGCCCTCAACCTGACTCAGGAGCAGCTCGCCGAGCGCCTGGGTGTCTCCTTTGCCACGGTCAACCGATGGGAAGGCGGCGGTAATAAGCCCCAGCGTGCCGCGCAGGAGACCATCCTCGCGCTGGCGCGAGAGGCCGGGGTCGAGGGTGCTGAAAGCCCCCGGCCTGCTGAAGCAGCTGCTCAGGTGACCCGGCGTCGCACTGGGCGGGTGGCGGTTGCGCCCACCACCAAGCCGATGGAGCAGATGCTCTGGGACGCCGCCTGCTCGATCCGGGGCGAAAAGGATGCGGCCAAGTTCAAGGATTACCTGCTGCCGCTGCTCTTCCTTAAGCGGTTGTCCGACGTTTTTGACGACGAGATCGAGCGGCTGGCCGAGGAGTATGGCGACCGAGCCACCGCCCTGGAGATTGCCGAGTCGGACCACTCGCTGCTGCGTTTCTACCTTCCACCGGAGGCCCGTTGGGCGGTGATCAGCGGGCGTGAATCGTTCGACTGGCCGCTCGATGACCGTGGTCGTCCGACCGCGCCCCGGGACATCGGCGAGCACCTGACCAAAGCAGTGCGCGCCGTGGTCAAGCAGAACCCGACGCTCTCCGGCGTGATCGACGTGGTGGATTTCGCCGCCGAGCGCAACGGCGAGCGGGACATCAACCCGGCCAAGCTGCGCGGCGTGGTCGAAACCTTCTCTGACCCGCGCTATCGCCTCGGCCTCGCCGACGTGCAGCCCGACTTCCTTGGCCGCGCCTACGAATACCTGCTGCGCAAGTTCGCCGAAGGCTCCGGCCAGAGTGCGGGCGAGTTCTTCACGCCGACTGAGGTCGGCTTCTTGATGGCGCACATCCTGCGGCCCAAGCCCGGTGAGACCTGCCACGACTACGCCTGCGGCTCGGCGGGGCTGCTGATCAAGCTCCAGCTCGTCGCCCGCGAACTCGACCCCACCAGCCGCGTGCCGCTCAAGCTTTCGGGCCAGGAGCTACAGGCCGAGAGTTACGCCGTGGCGCAGATGAACGCCATCATCCACGACATGGAGGTGGAGCTGGCGCGCGGCGACACCATGATCAACCCCAAGTTTCGCGAGGCCAGCGGCAAGATTCGCGGGCACGACATCGTGGTGGCCAACCCCATGTGGAATCAGCCGTTCGCGGCGGACCTGTTCGCCAACGATCCGTTCGACCGCTTCCGCACAGCGGGTGGCATCACCAGCGGCAAGGGAGACTGGGCCTGGCTGCAGCATACGCTGGCCTGCATGAACGACCACGGGCGCGCCGCGGTGGTGCTGGACACCGGTGCCGTCACGCGCGGTTCCGGCTCCAAGAACGAGGACAAGGAACGCACCATCCGCAAATGGTTCGTCGAGCAGGATTTGATCGACGGCGTGATCCTGCTGCCGGAGAACCTCTTCTACAACACCACCGCCGCCGGCGTCATCGTCGTGCTCTCCAGGCGCAAGCCCGCCGCGCGCAAGGGCAAGATCGTCCTGCTCAACGCCAGTCGCCGCTTCAAGAAGGGCCGGCCCAAGAACTACCTGCCGGAGGAAGACATCCGGCCGCTGGCGGCGATGTACCTCAAGGGCGAGCCGGTGGAGGGCGAGCTTGCGGTCATCACCACCGAGCAAGCGCGGGAGGCGGATTACAACCTGAGTCCGAGTCGGTGGGTGGGGCAGAACGGCGACGCGGAAATCGGCTCGATTCCTAATCTCCTTAGAGCACTCGAACAGCTCAACGAAGAGGATGCCAGCTTGACATCCGGCCTGCTGCAACTGCTGCGCCCTTTGGCAAAGACGGGGGACGCATGACAGTCGAATCGTGGGCCACCGAATCGGTCGCTGATTGCCTTGTCCCGGTATCGGTCACAGGCAAGGCCAAGATTCAATCCCGGGACTACAAGCCGTCTGGTCGTTTCCCAGTCATCGACCAAGGGCAAGAGCCGATTGCAGGCTGGACCGATGACGAAAGCGCCGTCATCGACACACCGCTTCCGTTGATCGTTTTCGGTGACCACACGCGTGTATTCAAGTTTCTAGATACGCCGTTTGCGCGCGGCGCGGACGGAACCCAACTGTTACGCCCGAAGCCAGGCATCGACCCGCTATTCTTTTTCTACGCCTGCCGTGCGGTTGACTTGCCCGCGCGTGGCTACAACCGACACTTCACCATCCTCAAGGAGAAGGAGATTTCTTATCCGTCAAGCGACGGAGAGCAGAAAGCGATCGCCGCCGTGTTGCGTCAAACCGAATCGGCGCTGGTTCAGCAGTCGTCGCTGCTGGACATGCTGCAAGAACTCAAGCGCGCGACATTGGGCGAGCTATTCAGTCGTGGCCTGCGAGCAGAAGCACAAAAGGAGACTGAGATCGGGCTGATGCCAGAAAGCTGGAGCCCGCGAACGATCCTCGAACTCTGCGAAATCTGGAGCGGTGGAACGCCTCGAAAGTCAGTGACGGAGTATTGGAATGGCGACATCCCTTGGGTGTCAGGCAAGGATCTGAAGCGTCCGGCACTCGATGACGCTATCGATCATGTGTCGGCTGCAGGTGTGGAGGCGGGAAGCCGTCTTGCGCCTGAGGGCGCTGTTCTTCTTCTGGTTCGTGGTATGGGTCTGGCGAAAGACCTCCCGGTCGCGGTGATCAACCGAGCGATGGCTTTCAACCAGGACGTCAAAGCCCTGGTGACGCGTGGGGAATACTCCGGGCAGTTCTTACGATCCGCAATCTATGCCGGTAAAGAGAGGCTGCTTAGCCAGATCGTTCCATCAGCGCACGGAACGATGACATTGAATCTGAACGATGTGGAGACCTTCAAGGTTGCTTGCCCGAGCGATCCGGACGAGGCCAAGGACATCGTGACCATACTCCATACCCTCGACCGAAAGATCGACCTACACCAGACGAAGTGCGAAGTGTTGGAGGAACTCTTCGAATCTCTGCTGCGCAAACTGATGACTGGCGAGATAGCCGTATCGGATCTGGATCTGTCGGCGCTGTCCCCGGCCTCGACGCAACACGAGGAGGCCACGGCATGAGTACGCTCAAGATCAGCGAAGCGGGCACAGTGCAGTTCCCGATGGTGAAGCACGCGGTAGAGATCGGCTGGACGGCAATTACGCCGGATGATGCACGCGCGAAGCGAGGCGGTGAGGCAGGAGCTTTCTTCCGCGACGTACTGGAAGCCAAACTCGCCGCGTTCAACCCCTGGATGTCCGCCGACGCCGTGCGCTCGGTGGTGGAAACCCTGGACGCGCTGCCGGCCACCATCGAGGGCAACCGCGAGCTGCTGGCCTGGCTGCGCGGCGAACGCCAGTGGTACGACGAGACCGAGAAGCGCCATCGACCAGTGACGGTGATCGACTTCGAGCACGTGGCGGATAACGTCTTCCATGTGACCTGGGAGTGGAAGATCAAGCCGCCCGCGCGCAAGGGCAACCGGGCCGACGTGATGTTCGTCGTCAACGGCGTGCCGGTGGTCATCGTCGAGCACAAGAACCCGAAGGACGGCGACGCCATCGAGCGCGCCATCAAGCAGCTGCGCCGCTACGAGCTCGAAACGCCGGAGCTGCTGGCGACGGCCCAGTTGTTCAACGTGACGCACCTGCTCGATTACTGGTACGGCGTGACCTGGAACGCCAACCGGCGCGACATGGCGCGCTGGAAACAGGCGCCGGAGGAAACCTACCGCTTTGCGGTGCAAGCCTTCTTCGAGCCGACCGACTTCCTGCGCACCCTGCGGCACTGGATCTTGTTCTACGTGCAGGACGGCGAGACGCGCAAGTCGGTGCTGCGCCAGCACCAGCGGCGCGCCTGTGAGGCCATCCTGAACCGCTGCGCCGACCCGACGAAGACACGTGGCCTCATCTGGCACACCCAGGGCTCGGGCAAGACCTTCACCCTGCTGACCGCCGCTCGCCTGATCCTGGAGGACAAGGCGCGCTTCGCCAACGCAACGGTGGTGCTGGTGGTGGACCGCACCGAGCTGGAAGGTCAGTTGAAGGGCTGGGTCGAGCGCCTGCTCGGCGAGATGCAGAGCCAGGACATCGCGGTCCGGCGGGCCAACAACAAGGCCGAACTTCAGTCCCTGCTGGACGCCGACTTTCGCGGCCTGATTATCTCGATGATCCACAAGTTCGAGGCCATCCGCAAAGACAGCTGCCTGCGCGACAACGTCTACGTGTTCATCGACGAAGCGCACCGGTCGGTCGCCAAGGACCTCGGCACCTATCTGATGGCGGCCGTGCCGAAGGCCACCATCATCGGTTTCACCGGCACGCCGATTGCGCGCACGTCGCAAGGCGAAGGTACGTTCAAGATCTTCGGCCGGGAGGACGAACAGGGCTACCTGGACAAGTACTCGATCAAGGAGTCCATCGAGGACGAGACCACCCTGCCGATCAAACACGTGATGGCGCCCAGCGAGATGACGGTGCCGGCCGAACGGCTGGACAAGGAGTTCTTCGCGCTGGCCGAGGGCGAGGGCGTGACCGATGTCGAGGAACTGAACAAGGTGCTCGACCGCGCGGTCGGCCTGCGCACCTTCCTCACGGCCGACGACCGGATCGAGAAGGTTTCGGCCTTCATCGCCGAGCACTTCAAGGAGAACGTGCTGCCCTTGGGCTACAAGGCCTTCGTGGTGGCGGTGAACCGCGAGGCCTGTGCCAAGTACAAGAAGGCGCTGGACAAGCATCTGCCACCCGAGTGGAGCGCGCCGGTCTACACCGAGAACTCCGCCGATGTGGTGGATCGGCCGCTGGTGGCCGAGTTGCAGCTCTCAGACGACGCCGAAGAGCAGGTGCGCTTGCTGTTCAAGAAGCCCACCGAGAACCCGAAGATCCTGATCGTCACTGACAAGCTACTCACGGGCTACGACGCGCCGCCGCTTTACTGCTTGTACCTCGACAAGCCGATGCGCGACCATGTCCTGCTGCAGTCGATTGCACGGGTGAACCGGCCTTATGTAGACGCGAACGGTGTGCAGAAGCGCGTCGGCTTGGTGGTCGACTTTGTCGGTGTGCTGCGCGAGCTAAAAAAGGCGCTGCAGTTCGATTCCAGCGACGTCAGCGGCGTGATTGAGGACCTCGACGTGCTGCTGCAGGACTTCCTGCAACGCATCGAGCAGGCCAAGAAGGACTACCTGGAGTCAGACGCCGGCGGCACCCCCGACGAGCGGCTGGAGCGCCTGGTGTTCGGACGCTTCCTGACGCCCGAGGCGCGTAAGACCTTCTTCGAGAGCTACAAGGAGGTCGAGGCGCTGTGGGAGATCCTCTCGCCCGACCCGGCGCTGCGTGACCACATCGCGACCTACAAGCAGCTCAGTCAGCTCTATGCGGCCGTGCGCAATGCTTACGCCGAAAAAGTCGGGTTCGTGGCTGACCTGGCCTACAAGACGCGGCGTCTGATCGAGGAAAGCGCCGAGCAACATGGTCTTGGACGATTGACCAAGACCGTGACCTTTGATGTGGCGACCCTGAAGTCATTGCGCAGTGAGGATGGGACCGATGAGGGCAAAGTGTTCAACCTTGTGCGCGGTCTGCAGCACGAGATTGACGAGGACCCTGCCGCAGCACCGGTGCTGCAACCGCTGAAAGATCGTGCCGAGCGCATCCTGAAGGATCTGGAAGAGCGCAAGACGACCGGTCTGGCGGCGATGGACCAACTGGCGGCGTTGGCTGCCGAGAAGGAAGCGGCCATGAAGGCGGCGCGCGACAGCGGCCTGTCTGCTCGTGCCTTTGCAGTCGCCTGGGTACTGCGTGAGGATGCGGCCGTCAAGGCAGCGGGCATCGACCCCATGACACTGGCCAAGGATGCCGAAGAGTTGCTCGGGCGTTTCCCGAATGCCTCGGTCAACGCCGACGAGCAGCGACGGCTCCGTGCGTCGCTCTACAAGCCCCTCCTCGCGCTGGCGCAGGACGAGCGGGCACGGGTCGTCGATCTCGTTGTGCGTTTGCTGCTCACGGAGGGTGGCGAATGAAATCGTCCCTGTACCCGGCGCAGGACTTGCGACGCCGCGCACTGGCCTGGGCGGTCAAGTTGAAGGTGAATCCCCGCGTGGTTCGGGTGCAGGAGATGCGCAGGAAGTGGGGTTCCTGTTCATCGGCGGGAACCGTCACCTTGGCCACTGACTTGCTCGACCAGGATGAGCCTTTCCAGGATTACGTCATCGTTCATGAACTGCTTCATCTGCGTTACGCGAACCACGGGAGGATGTTCAAGGCGCTGATGAGTGCACATGTCCCGGGTTGGCGCACGATCGAGCAACGCCAGATAGGCGATGCAGATGGCGCATCCGTTGAGCGGCTCTCCCGCAAACCGAGCGGTCATGCCCGATGACGATGCAATAACAAAAGGATCTGCTGCAATGCGCTTCATCGCCGGCCCGCTCAACAAACAACTGCTACAAAACCTGCTGGGCGAGGTGATTGAATCCTGCACGCGCGTTCGCGCGGCCGTCGCTTACGCCAGCCGCGACAACATGAAGTTGTTCGAGGCCTGCGCGCAGCACCTGAAGCCCCTGGAGTTCTTTGGCCGCTACGACCACACGGTGGCTGTCGATCCCGCCGTTTTGAAGTGGTTTCTGGATAAGGCCAGCCCGAACTACGACTGCAAGCTCGTGCCCGACATCCTGCACGCCAAGATCATCTGGTGGGTGGATGCCGGTGCCTACATCGGGTCTGCCAACCTGTCTGACCGGGCCTGGATATCGAACATCGAAGCGGGCACCTTTCTGCCCCACGACGAACTCGTCGAAACGGGTATGGAGCGTGAGCTGCAGCGCTTCTTTGAGGAAGTGGATGACCGTGCCCGGCCTCTGACCAAGGAGATCTACCAGGAGCAGCTGCGCTTGGCGGACCGGCGGTCTGAGTTGTCGAAGCGCGAATACGGACTTGAGCAGCAGTTCGACAAGGACCGCTTGCTGCCGAAGAACCACGGTCTGGTGTTTGTCGACACGAAGCGATCGTCTGAGAAGCGCTTCCAGAAGTTCGAGCAGGACTGGAACGACACGCTGCAGGTGATGCGATCCATCGCGTCCAGGGTTGCGGCACCGGGTGCCAAGCCCGCCTGGATCGATGCGTCGGTGGCTCCCGGCGTTCAAGCGGATCAGTTCCTGCACGCCTATTACTACAAGCAGGTCAAGGATGGAAACCGTCATCCTTACGAGGAGTTCTTCGACAGGAACTCGAAGAACCCTGAGCTGGCGCTGCGCGACGCGCTGGAGTGGTGGCATGACGCCGACTTCGACCACTCGTTTGAAGAACGCACCATTTACGAGTGGTCGCCCCGGCTGCGTGAGCTGCTGGCACGCGATCGCATTCTCAAATTGACCGAGCAGGAGTTCGTGGATGCCGTTTCCCGGGTGCACGCGATCCGAGACCACGCCATCAAGCAGGAAAACGAGCACTTAGGCTTGCCCGACCGACCGCAGGCCGGCGACGACAAGGTGGAAAAGTTCGGCGAGTGGCTCTGGCGGCAGCGATCTCGCGAAGGGCGGACGGTGCTTGAGCTGTTGAACTACGTCGTCTGGGGCAACGGAAGTGTTTCAGCCCGGCTCTGGAACGCGATCCGCAGCGACGACTGGGCAATTCCACACATTGGTCTGAGCAGCCTCGGGGAAATTGTCGGCTGGGCGCGCCCAGACGAGTATCCACCAAGGAACATGCGGACGAGCAAGGGGCTGCGGGCGCTCGGTTACAACGTGAGGATCGGTGTTTGATCTGCGGCCGTGGGCGGCGCCCGCAAGGTCCCGATCAACCCACCGTCCCCTGCGCCGGACCGGCCCGCCCTGGCATACCGTCCTTGAAGATTTGAGTCACATCAATCGGCCAGCAAATCGCTGGGTGTTGGCTCTTGACTTTCTGCATGTTAGGCGCAAAATATTGCAAAGTCTTGCAAGAACTTCCTCGAGCGAGGCTGCACGAAGACGGAACTTGTGGGGGGGGTATGACAGCGCGCCAGCAGGCGATCTTCACACTCGACGAGTTGGCTACCTACTTAAAGGTCGGCAAGCGGACGCTTTACCGGCTCGCCGCGCACGGGGAAATTCCGGCCTTCAAGCTCGGCGGGACGTGGCGGTTTCGTCAAAGTGAAATCGATCAATGGATCAATGATCAGATCCAAGCAGGCAGAAAGAAGGAGGTGATACGCACAGATGAGCAGCCGAAGTCAGCGAAACATCCCGTGTTGCCTGGGCGCGCTATCCATAGCCGCAGGCAAACGGATTGAGTGAGTCTTCAATTGATTTCTGGAGGTATGACATGGACATTGATTTCAAGAAATTGGCTCCCTGGAACTGGTTCAAAAAGGAGCAGGAAGAACAACAGAGCACTGTCTCGCTGCCGGTGCAGCGCAATGACCTGCCGGTGGCGGGTGGGCCCGTCAGTCCCATCCTGCAATTGCATCGCGAGATCGATCGCCTGTTCGACGACGCGTTTCGAGGCTTCGGTTTCCCGACGCTGGCCATGCCACGCTGGCCGTCGGAGTGGCCGGGCCTGCTGAAACCGGCGCTGGACATCCAGGAAACCGACAAGCAGTACAAGATTTCTTTGGAGGTTCCCGGCGTAGAGGAAAAGGACATCCAGATCACGCTCGACAACGACGTGCTGCTGGTGCGCGGTGAAAAGCGTCAGGAGCAGGAAAGCAAAGACGGTGGTTTCCACCGGGTGGAGCGCTCCTACGGCAGCTTTCAGCGCGCTCTGAACCTGCCGGCCGATGCCAACCAGGACACGATCAAGGCCGCTTTCAAGAACGGCGTGCTCACGATCACGATGGAAAAGCGCGAGGCCAGTACGCCCAAGCAGGGGCGCTCGATCCCGATCAACGGCTGACGCCGATCGGCTCGTCCTCCGAAAAAACCAGGTGAAGGTCGAGGCGCCGTGACCTTCGGCGCCTCGTCAAATCAGTCCTCTCAAGGAGCATCAGCATGGTCAGAAAACAATGCCAAGTCTGCGGCCAGCCCGCCACGGTGCGGGTGGAAGCCAATCTCAATGGTCGCCACAGCACCATGCTGTTGTGTGACGATCACTATCGCCAACTGGTGCGCCAGCAAAAGCGCACCGTCTCACCGCTGGAAGCCTTGTTCGGCTCGCGCAGCGGGCTGTTCGAAGACTTCCTTGGCAGCGACTTCTTCCGCATCGGTGACGACGCGCGGTCCATGGCGGCCGATACCGACGAGGTGGTCGATGCCTCGTTCGGCGAACCCGCCCCGGCCGGTACGGGCACCTCGCGCCGTCGCGGCAGTGGGCTCGCCAGCCGTATCAGCGAACAGTCCGAGGCCCTATTGCAGGAGGCCGCCCGACACGCTGCAGAGTTCGGGCGCGCCGAAGTCGATACCGAACACCTGCTGCTGGCGCTATCCGACAGCGACGTGGTCAAGACCATCCTGGGGCAGTTCAAGATCAAGGTCGATGACCTCAAGCGCCAGATCGAATCCGAAGCCAAGCGCGGCGATAAGCCGTTCGAGGGCGAGATCGGCGTGTCGCCCCGGGTCAAGGACGCGCTCAGCCGTGCTTTCGTGGCCTCCAACGAACTCGGCCACTCTTATGTCGGGCCAGAGCATTTCCTGATCGGGCTCGCCGAGGAAGGCGAAGGTTTGGCGGCCAACCTGCTGCGCCGTTACGGCCTCACGCCGCAAGCGCTGCGCCAGCAGGTAAGCAAGGTGGTCGGCAAAGGGGCCGAGGATGGCCGCGCCTCGACGCCGACCAACACGCCGGAACTCGACAAGTATTCGCGCGACCTCACCAAGATGGCGCGCGAGGGCAAGCTCGATCCGGTCATCGGCCGCGCGCAGGAGATCGAGACGACCATCGAAGTGCTGGCCCGGCGCAAGAAGAACAACCCGGTGCTGATCGGCGAGCCCGGCGTCGGCAAGACCGCCATCGTCGAAGGGCTGGCGCAGCGCATGGTCGCCGGCGAAGTGCCCGAGACGCTGCGCGACAAGCGTCTGGTCGAACTCAACATCAACGCCATGGTGGCCGGCGCCAAGTACCGCGGCGAGTTCGAGGAGCGCGTGCAGAAGGTGCTCAAGGAAGTGACCGAGCACCAGGGCGAGCTGATTCTCTTCATCGACGAGGTGCACACCATCGTCGGTGCAGGCCAGGGTGGCGGCGAAGGCGGGCTGGACGTGGCCAACGTGTTCAAGCCGATGATGGCGCGCGGCGAACTGAACCTGATCGGCGCTACCACGCTCAACGAGTATCAGAAGTACATCGAGAAGGACGCCGCGCTGGAGCGTCGCTTCCAGCCGGTGATGGTGCCCGAGCCGACGGTAGCGCAGACCATGATGATCCTGCGCGGCCTGCGCGACACCTTCGAGGCGCACCACAAGGTCAGCATCACCGAGGATGCGATCATCGCCGCCGCCGAGTTGTCGGACCGCTACATCACCGCGCGCTTTTTGCCTGACAAGGCCATCGACCTGCTCGACCAGGCGGCCGCACGCGTGAAGCTGTCGGCCACGGCGCGCCCGGTGGCGGTGCAAGAGCTGGAGTCCGAACTGCACCAGCTGCGGCGTGAGCAGGACTATGTGGCGGCACGCAAGCAGTACGACAAGGCTGCTGAACTTGGCAAGCGCATCGAGGCCAAGGAAGCCGAACTCAAGAAGCTCGTCGAGGAATGGGAACGCGAGCGCGCCTCGGGCAGCGCCGAAGTCAAGGCCGAGCATGTCGCGCAGATCGTCTCGCGCCTGACCGGCATTCCGGTCAACGAGCTGACGGTGGAAGAACGCGAGAAGCTGCTGCATCTGGAGCAGCGGCTGCACGAGCGCCTGGTGGGCCAGGACGAAGCGGTGCGCGCGGTGGCCGATGCCGTGCGGTTGTCGCGCGCGGGCCTGCGCGAAGGCAGCAAGCCGGTGGCGACTTTCCTGTTCCTTGGGCCGACCGGCGTGGGCAAGACCGAGCTCGCCAAGGCGCTGGCCGAGTCCATCTATGGCGATGAAGGTGCGCTGCTGCGCATCGACATGTCCGAGTACGGGGAACGCCATACCGTGGCACGCCTGGTGGGGGCGCCTCCGGGTTATGTGGGCTACGACGAGGGCGGCCAGCTCACCGAGAAGGTGCGGCGCAAACCCTACAGCGTGTTGCTGCTGGACGAGATCGAGAAGGCTCACCCCGACGTCTACAACATCCTGCTGCAGGTGTTCGACGACGGGCGGCTCACCGACGGCAAGGGCCGGGTGGTGGATTTCACCAATACCATCATCATCGCCACCTCGAACTTGGGCTCGGACATCATCCAGCGTCGGCTGAAGGCCCGTGGCGCCGCCGGCGAGGAATACGAGAAGACCAAGGCCGAGGTGATGGACGTGCTGCGCGGACACTTCCGCCCCGAGTTCCTCAACCGCATCGACGAGATCATCGTCTTCCATGCGCTGGGCAAGGAGGAGATCCGCCATATCGTCGGCCTGCAGCTCGATCGTGTGGCCCGCAACGCCGCCAGCCAGGGCGTGACGCTGACCTTCGATCAGACCTTGATCGATCACTTCGCGGAGGAAGGCTACAAGCCCGAGTTCGGCGCGCGCGAGCTCAAGCGGCTGATCCGCAGCGAGCTGGAAACTGCTCTGGCGCGCGAGATGCTGGGTGGCGGCATCGGCAAGGGCGATCACGCCAGCGCCCGCTGGGATGACAAGGCCGAGCGGGTGATTTTCGAGCGCAAGGAGCCACCCGCGAGGCCGGCCGAGCCTGAGAAGCCCGATGCCGCGAACGTGGCCGAGACGCCGCCGAGCGACGCGAGCAAGCCTGCGCGCAAGAAGAAGTCAGCGGGCGGCGAATCTTGAGTCATGGGGAGGCTGTCGTGTCCGACCCCAACGTGCTGACATGGGCAGCCACCCTCGTGTCGCTGGCGGTCGCTATCCCCACAGCGGGGCACGCGGTCATCTACAAGCGTGACCCGCGCTCGGCCACGCTGTGGGTGCTGCTGATCGCTCTGTTGCCGCTGGGCGGTTCGCTGTTGTACTTGCTGTTCGGTATTAACCGCTACCAGCGGCGCGCGCGGCGGCTCTTCCCGGGGGCAGATCCTGCTGTTCAGCAGGACCTCGCGCCTACGATGCCCCAGGCCGTATCGGCGCCGTTTGCCGGCCTGGCGCACCTGGTGGGACGTGCCACCGGCCAGTCGCTGACCAGCGGCAACCGCATCGAGCCGCTCGTCGATGGCGAGCAGGCCTACCCGGCCATGCTCGCTGCCATCGAGTCGGCGCGGCACAGCGTCGCGCTGGCTTCGTACATCTTCGACAGCCAAGGCATCGGGGCGCAGTTCGTCGATGCGCTGCGCCGGGCTCATGAGCGCGGCGTGCAAGTGCGGGTGCTGATCGACGACGTCTATGCCCGCTGGAGGCCCCGCAGCGCTTACCGCGCCTTGCAACGCGCCGGCGTTCCGGCGGCGACGTTCAACCCGACGTTGATTCCCGCGCGCCTGCATGCCGCGCATCTGCGCAATCACCGCAAGCTGCTGGTGATCGATGGCGAGACGGGTTTCACCGGCGGCATGAACATCTTCAGCCCGTATTGGCGGCCCGATGCGCCGGAGCAGGCCTGTCACGATTTGCACTTTCGTCTGCGCGGGCCGGTGGTTGCGCATCTGATGCGGTGCTTCACCGATGATTGGTGCGATACCACGGGCGAGCGGCTCAGCAAGGGTTTCTGGGGCGAACCGCCCGCAACGGCTGATGAGCAAGGAACCTCTTGGGCGCGCGGCATCGAGGCCGGTCCCGATGAGGCCCTGGACAGGATGCGCTGGACCTTCATGGGCGCTTTGAGCGCGGCGAAGCATTCGGTGCGCATCTGGACACCTTACTTCGTGCCCGATCAGCCGATGATCGCGGCGCTGAGCACGGCCGCGTTGCGCGGCGTGCGCGTCGAGGTGCTGACGCCCGCAAACGGCGACCATCCCACGGTGCAATGGGCCGCGCGCGCCCACTACTGGCAGGTGCTGGAGCACGGTGTACGCATCTTCGAACGGCCTGGCCCGTTCGACCACAGCAAGCTGATGCTGATAGACGGCCAGTGGTGCTGCCTGGGTTCTGCCAATTGGGATGCGCGCAGCCTGCGCCTCAACTTCGAGTTCAATGTGGAGGTGTACGACACCGCGCTGTCTACGCGGCTGGAATCCCTTTTTGATGCCGCTCGTGATGCGTCGGGCGAGATATCGGCGAAGGCGTTGCGCGCCCGCCCGCTGGCCATCCGCTTGCGCGACGGGGTGGCCCGTCTGTTCACCCCCATTCTCTAGCGGCACGACTTGCGAGGAACATTGCCCATGGAAAAGAAAGATCAATGGAACATTGGCTACTGGATCGTCGCCGGCCTGTTGCTGCTGACGCTGCAGAACTACTGGCAGGCGGCCAAGACCGTCGAGCCCGTGCCCTACAGCGAATTCGAGAAGGCGCTGGCCGAGGGGCGCGTCGCCGAAGTGCTGGTGTCGGACCGCACGGTCACCGGGCGCCTGAAATCGCCGGACAGCCGGGGCAAGACCACCATCGTGGCCACCCGTGTCGAACCCGACCTGGCCGAGCGGCTGTCCAAGTACGACGTGCCCTATGCGCGGGTGGTGGAAAGCACCTGGCTGCGTGATGTGCTCTCCTGGATTCTGCCGGCGGTGGCCTTCTTCGGCGTCTGGTTCTTCCTGTTCCGCCGCTTCGCCGAGAAGCAGGGCATGGGTGGCTTCCTGAGCATCGGCAAGAGCCGTGCCAAGGTATTCATGGAGAAGAACACTGGCGTGACCTTTGCCGATGTCGCTGGCGTCGATGAAGCCAAGGCGGAGTTGGTTGAGATCGTCGATTTCCTGAAAAACCCGCAGGATTACGGCCGCCTCGGCGCGCGCATCCCGAAAGGTGTGTTGCTGGTTGGCCCGCCCGGCACGGGCAAGACCCTGCTGGCCAAGGCCGTGGCGGGCGAGGCCGGGGTACCGTTCTTTTCCATCTCAGGCTCGGAGTTCGTCGAGATGTTCGTCGGCGTGGGTGCAGCGCGCGTGCGCGACCTGTTCGAGCAGGCCCGCGGGCAGGCGCCGGCCATCATCTTCATCGACGAGCTCGATGCGCTGGGCCGCGCGCGCGGCATCGGCGGCCCCATCGGCGGCCATGACGAGCGCGAGCAGACCCTCAACCAGCTGCTCACGGAGATGGACGGCTTCGACAGCTCGGTCGGGCTGATCATCCTCGCCGCCACCAACCGCCCCGAAATCCTCGACCAGGCGCTGCTGCGCGCCGGTCGCTTCGACCGTCAGGTGCTGGTGGACCGGCCCGACAAGAAGGGACGGCTGGACATCCTGAAAGTCCACGTCAAGAAGGTGACGCTGGCTCAGGATATCGATCTCGAACAGGTGGCTGCGCTGACCACGGGCTTTTCGGGTGCAGACCTCGCGAACCTGGTCAACGAGGCCGCGCTGGCCGCGACCCGGCGCAAAGCGTCCGCCGTGGAGTTGCAGGATTTCACCGCCGCCATCGAGCGCATCGTGGCGGGCCTGGAGAAGAAGAACCGAGTGCTCAATCCCAAGGAGCGGGAAACCGTGGCCTATCACGAGATGGGCCATGCGCTGGTGGCGCTGGCGCTGCCCGGCACCGACCCCGTGCACAAGATCTCGATCATCCCGCGCGGCATCGGCGCGCTGGGCTACACGCTGCAACGCCCCACCGAAGACCGCTTCCTGATGACGCGCGCCGATCTGGAACACAAGATCGCCGTGCTGCTGGGCGGTCGTGCGGCCGAGAAGCTCGTGTTCGGCGAGCTGTCCACCGGGGCTGCCGATGACCTCGCACGGGCCACCGACATTGCCCGCGACATGATCACCCGCTTTGGCATGGACGAAGGACTGGGCTACATCGCCTTCGAGGCGCAGCGGCCCCGCTTTCTCGATACACCGGAACTGGCCCAAGGCGGCTGCCGGGTGGCCGAATCGACCCAGGCGCGCATCGATCAGGCCATCCGCGACATCGTGATGGGTGTGTTTGATCGTGCATACCGAATTCTCGAAATCAACCGAGAAGTGCTGGAGCGCTGTGCGCGCGAGCTGCTGGCGCGGGAAACGCTCGACGAAAGCGATATCCGTCAATTGACTCAAGGACTTGTTCGGAACTGAAAACTGTAGTAAGAGCCATTCAGAGTAAACCGACGGCTCTGTTCAGTGCGTCATCCAATTCGTCGGCATTGTTCAAGGAGAACCGATATGTCTGCATTGACTCCGTGGGACCCCTTCCGGGAACTGGATGAATTGCAAGACCGCCTGGCGACGATGTTGGGACGGACACCCCAGCGACAGGGCGCCCGTACCGGCAACGAAGCCATGACCACGGCGGACTGGGCGCCAATGGTGGACATCAGCGAGGATGAGAACGCATTCATCCTCAAACTGGATCTGCCGTAGGTCCCCAAGGATGCCGTGCGCGTCAGCGCGGAAAACGGCGTGCTCACCATCAGCGGCGAGCGCAAACTGGAAAAAGAGGAGCAGGGCAAGAAGTTCCACCGCATCGAACGTGCGTATGGCCGCTTTGTGCGCAGCTTTGTCTTGCCTGACAACGTTGATCCGACCAAGGTGACGGCTTCGATGAAAGACGGCGCGCTGGAAGTGCGGCTTGTCAAGGCCGAGCAAGCCAAACCGAAACAGATTGAAATCTCAGTCAACTAACTTTAATTAGGAGCCCAAGATCATGAATATCAAACAGCCCCAATCAACCTTCTCCGCACTTGCCCTGGCGGTCGTCGTCGGACTGAGCGGACCGGCTCTGGCCCAATCGGCGGCAGGTTCTAGCCCAGGTGCTGCAGCACCCTCTGCCGCATCCAAGGCGGCGCAGCCACAGGTAGATGACAGGTCGCCCGGGAAGCCGAAAAAAAGCGTGCTGAGCTCACTCAGGACGCCATCACGGCGCTCACCAAGACCCAGGAGGCTTTGACCCTCCTTGATGCAAAGAAGACCAAGGAGGCGCTCGCTGCGCTGGAACTGGCCAGCGGAAAGCTGGAACTGGTATTGGCACGCGACGCCAAACTTGCTTTGGCGCCGGTCGATGTACGCGTCATCACCCACGATATCCACGCCAACGTGGAATCGGTGAAGAAAGCGGTCAAGTTGTCTCGGGAGTTGTTGGGTGATGGCGAGGTGCAAAAGGCCCGGCCCATCGTCGCCAATCTGGCCAGCGAAATCGTGATCGAAACCGACAACCTGCCGATGGCAACGTACCCGGCTGCGATCAAGTCGGCCGCACGGCTCATCGACAGCGGCAAGATCGACAACGCCAAAGCGGAACTCGCCCGAGCACTGAACACGCTGGTGGTGACCTCGGTCGCCTTTCCTCTGCCCATGCTACGGGCCGAAGCCGCGATGGAAAAAGCTGAAAAGCTGGCCGAGACCGACAAGCGCGATGCCAAGCAGAACGAGGAGCTCAGCACCTTGCTGTCGTCCGTGCGCACGGAGATCGAGCTGGCGCAAATTCTGGGTTATGGCAAGAAGGAGGACTTCAAACCCATCTTCGATCAGGTGAAGTCCATTGAGCAAAAGTCGGCTGGTGGCAAAAGCGGCAAGGGATGGTTCGACGAGTTGAAGACGCGCCTCCAAAAGCTGTTTTGAGGTTATGATGGGGCCGACTGTTCGGTCGGTCAGTCTCGCGATGTTCGCAGTCAGCCCCAATAGATTCGCCTATTTTCACTAACTCATACGAGGCATATCACCATGAACGAGCAAACATCGAATCCCAATGCGACGGCCAAAGAAATAAACGAACAGGCCGCGGTAAGCAGCCTTCCTGTCAGTCCAGAGGCCAAGCCTGACGTCGTCACGGAGGTACAGCCTGAGGTTCAGAAAGAAACGGACTCGCAGGCGGCAGACAAACGTAAACAAGTCCTCGATGAGGCCGTCTCGGCCTTGGCGCTGACCAAATCAGCGCTGGCCGCACTTGACGGCAAGGACACTGCACGCGCAGTGGCAATGCTGGCCGAAGTGACGGGAAAGCTGGAGCTGATCGTCGCGCGCGAACCCACGCTCGCCCTGGCCCCCGTTGATGTGCGCACCATCGTGCACGACTTGTTCGCCAACACGGAAACCATTGAGGCGATGATCGACGAGGCGCTGGATGCCCTCAAACATGGCGAGGTGCAACAGGCACGTCACGTGCTGGCTTTGCTGGCCAGTGAAATCGTGATCGTGGTCACCAACATCCCTCTGGCGTCCTATCCCGCAGCCGTGAAGGCAGTCGTGCCGCTGATCGATCAGGGCAAGATCGAAGAAGCCAAAGCCGCGCTGCAGTCAGCGCTCAGCACGCTGGTCGAGGAGCGCAGCGTGCTTCCGCTGCCCGTCCTGCGTGCGAAGCTGCTCCTGAAGCGCGCCGAGCCCTTGGTAGAAGATGGTCAGCGGAGCGAAGCGTCCAATGAGCGCCTGGCGACATTATTGAACGAAGCGCGGCAGCAGTTGGAAATGGCAGAACTGCTGGGCTATGGAAAGAAGAAGGACTTTGAGCCCCTGTATGCTGAACTCAAGAAAGTCAAGCAAAAGACGGCTGGGGGAGGCGGCGGAAAAGGCTGGCTCGATGAAATCAAGGCAAAGCTGTCCAAGTTGTTCTGAAACCGCTGGATAGGGCGTAAGAGGGGCGCGTCGCGCCCCTCTCTTGGCTCAGGAATGTTTGCTTTTTCACCCCATTAGATCTTTAGGAGATATAGCATGAATATAGACACCATCACCGATTCCAGTGCGGATGAGCCCACCAAAACACTGTGTTCATTGACCGAAAATTGGTGGATTTTTGCGTTGCGCGGCGTCTTGGCATTGATTTTCGCAGCCCTTGCGTTCTGGATGCCACAATCGGCTCTGTTGGCCATGACCTTAGTGTTCGGCGCATTTTCCTTGGTCAATGGCGCTTTCAACTTGGTTGCAGCGGTGCGCCATATCCAGAAAAAAGAGCGCTGGGGCTGGCTGCTGTTCAGCGGCATTGTCGGCATACTTACCGGCGTCGTCGTCCTGGTTGCTCCTTGGGTCGCCACGATGGTCATGGCTTCTTTTTTATGGGCTAGCGTGGGGTTCTGGGCGATTTTCACCGGTGTGCTGGAGATATCCGCCGCCGTTCGGCTGCGTCAAGAAATCAAGGGTGAAATCTGGCTTGCCTTCAGTGGACTGCTCTCGATTGTCCTTGGCGCTATCGTCTTGTGGATATTTTTTTCCCGTCCGGTCGAGTCATTCCTGGCCGCAGGCTGGCTGTTGGGCTTCTATGCGGCAGTCTATGGTGTCACGCTTCTGCTCTTGAGTTGGCGTCTTCGCAAAACGCGCCAGGGATAAGAGCGGGTCAAACTAAATTCTATGGATATGAGCATTTTCGGTTCGTGCCTCCATAGAAATGACATCAAAGGAGTCATGCATGCAGATGCAATATAGCTATCGAGCTATCGACAAAGAGTTTCATGAACCATGGCAGAGAGCTTTGGGAAATGTGATCGAGCGCGACCTCAAGCCATTGCTCGACAAACACACTAAAGATTCAGTGCGACTTCAAATCGTCCTTGATCGCGACAAGACCAAGCGGCAATTTCTGGCCAGTGGCTATATGCACCTGCCCGGCAAAAAGATTGTCAGCGTTACTGCGTCACATGACGAGCTGACGCCCCTCGCGCAGACACTCGTACAGTCGATGTTCCGTCAGGCCAAGAAGCATTTTGACCGGCTGCATGCTCAGGACCAAATCAAGCGCAAAGCACGACGCGAGCGCTTGCGCGAGCTCAAGGTGCGGATTGCCGCAAAACCCGCGTCAGCCGCCCATGAGGCCAAAGTGACCCGAATGCCTCTACTGTCGAAACTTGAGGCTGTCGCAAGGCGTGAGCTGGCTTATCTGCGTGCCGTCGGCGATTTACCGCGCGATTATCCGACGCTGCGCGACGTGGTGGATGAAGCGATTGTCCAAGCTGAGGTGGAATGGCAATCCGTGCCGGAAGAAAAAGCGGCTTACTTCGGTCTTCTGAAGCATCTGTTCGCCGTCCTGGATCACGAAGTGGCAAACAGCCGGCAATTTGGCGAATTCGTTTCTCTGGACGCGCCGGTCGAAGCGGATGCCCAGGACGTCGCCGAGGCCATGGTGGAAGAGGAAGTCTTCGAATTTTATCAGCCCGATGACACACTCAGGCTGGCCGATATCATCGCTGACAGTCAGCATCCCGATGCCGCAACGATCGCGGAACAGGAGGAGCTAGTTGATCGGTCGAGCGAGTTCGCTTTTGCATTCGACCTGCTGAAGGACATGCCGCGTTTGTGGCGGCGCATTTTTCTGCTTATCCGTGTGGACGGGCTGGATGCCAGCAGCGTCTCTGAAATCCTGCTGATTCCTAGTAAGGAAGATGCTGTCCGAAGGTGGCTCATGCAGGCCGAAGCGTTCATCGCTGCTCATCTGGAAGAGGCCGGAGTAAGCAAAAACGGGAACGATTGGCTCCAAGGCGTTGATTGGTCGGCATTGTCTGTGACCCGAAGCGCGGCAGCCTCACTGTGGTCCAAGGAGGCGAACCATGAAGAATGATCTTCACCTCGTCTGTCCGCATTGCCAGTCCATCAACCGCGTGCCGACTGCGAAGCTATCGGAACATCCCAACTGCGGCCGCTGCCAGCAGCCCTTGTTCACGGGCGAGCCCATCGAGTTGACCACAGCGACCTTCGCCCGTCATCTGGAGCGCAGCGACCTGCCGCTGCTGGTTGA
The DNA here is from genome assembly GCF_000013705.1 of Methylobacillus flagellatus KT. Lineage (NCBI taxonomy): Bacteria > Pseudomonadati > Pseudomonadota > Betaproteobacteria > Nitrosomonadales > Methylophilaceae > Methylobacillus > Methylobacillus flagellatus. Next base: position 1,204,743 of record NC_007947.1, on the reverse strand, counting down.
CTTTTGGGCGCCGTGGTGTGGACCGTGCAAGATGATGGCGCCGCAGTTCGAGCAGGCAGCCTCCCTGCTTGAACCCAAGGTGAGGTTGGCCAAGGTAAATACCGAGGCCGAGCCTCACCTGGCCGCCCAGTTCGGTATTCGCAGCATTCCAACCCTGATTTTGTTCCGAGGGGGACATGAGGTTGCACGTCAGGCGGGCGCCATGGGCGCGCAGGACATTATGCGCTGGGTGGCTTCGCAATTGCCCCGATGATTCAGGTGCAATCGAGTCGTCTTCTCGGACTCCCCGTTCCATTAACGTTTCATTGAAAGAGAGAGCGCAACGCTTATGCATAAAGAATCTGGCCACACGGCCCTTGACGAGATACGCTCCCAGTGGCGGTTGATGACGGTTTACGAGCGCTTCGAGCAGGTCGTTGCCATCACGCTTTCGGGCGTCAGCGCGTTGGTCATTGTGATTTCGCTGATCCAGTTGATTCGGCTCGTCTTCACGCTGCTCGTCATGGATGCGCTGAATTCACTGGATCATAAGGTTTTCCAGCTGGTGTTCGGTGCCACCATGACGCTGCTGATCGCCATGGAATTCAAGCATTCGATCGTCAAAGTGGCTCTGCGCAAGGAAAGCATCATCCAGGTCAAGACCATCATTCTGATCGCGATCCTGGCACTGGCCCGCAAGTTCATCATCCTCGAACCCGACGTTGATCCTGCCAAAGTGGCCGCGCTGGCGGGGACGGTACTGGCCTTGGGTCTGACCTATTGGCTCATGCGTGAACGCGATGACCGCAAGAGCGAGTAATGGAGGCATGACCCCCTATGGTCTAGTCGGCCGACACAATGCCAGGTCGAGGCACCGCTGGCTCAATCGCTTTCAAACCGCGCTGCTGGTTTTGACCCTGGTGGGGATCGCGGCTGCCGCTGGCAGTCTGCTGTTCGGCGAGATTGGCCTTTGGCTGGCACTGGCAACATGCGCATTGACCCTGCTGATCGAACCTGTCGCCGCCTCCGCGATGACCTTGCGTCTGTATGGCGCCCGTCCCTTGCGCCCTGATGAAGCCCCCGCAATCTGGTCGTTGCTGCGAGCGCTCGCAGCTCGGGCAGGATTGCCGAACACGCCGGTTCCGTACTATGTGCCCAGCGACATCGTCAATGCCTTTGCCACCGGCTCCAGGCGCCTTGCCTCCATTGCCCTCACCGATGGCCTGCTCCGCAGCCTGAGTATGCGCGAACTGCAAGCCGTGCTGGCGCATGAAGTCGCGCACATCGCTCAAGAAGATCTTCGTGTCATGGGCTTGGCCGATTCGATCAGCCGGCTCACGAACCTGCTGGCGTTGTTGGGTCAGGTCGCGCTCCTGATCAGTATTCCAGTCTTGCTGGTCGGTGCAGCAGAAATTAACTGGATTGGCTTACTGTTGTTGGCCGCTTCGCCGCAACTGGCACTGCTCGCACAGTTGGGTCTGTCACGTGTGCGAGAGTTCGATGCCGACCGGATGGCAGTAGAGCTGACGGGAGATCCGCACGGGCTCGCCTCGGCGCTGGCGAAGATCGAGCGGGTGAGCCGCTCGTGGCGGGCCTGGTTGTTGCCCGGCTGGGGGAATCCCGAACCGTCCTGGTTGCGCACGCATCCGGCGACAGAGGATCGTATCGCGCGCCTGATGGCGTTGGCGCCTCAGCCATCGCAGGCCCTGCCGTTCCAAACGGAATATCTCGCGCCAAGGTCGTTCGCCCCGATGCGCCCGCCACGCCGGGGCCTGAGCGGCCTTTGGCGCTAAATCACTCGAAAGGAACCCCCGCCATGGCTTACCACGATCCTTACCCACAACGCCCAGCTCCGGATCATTTCGTCCGGCGGTGGCTCTTCATCACTGCGTGCGTTGCCGCACTCATGCTGTTCTGGCAGTTCCTGCCCGCCATCGAGGCCTGGTTCAGCCCGCGCCAAGCCGCTGAGCGCACCGTCACGCCGCGTGGCGATCTGGCCGCTGACGAACAGGCCACCATCGAACTGTTCGAGAAATCCCGGGCATCGGTGGTCTACATCACGACGTCCCAACTGGTACGAGATGTCTGGACGCGCAACGTCTTTTCCGTGCCGCGCGGAACGGGTTCGGGTTTCATCTGGGATGACGCCGGTCATGTCGTTACCAACTTCCACGTCATCCAGGGCGCGTCCGAAGCCACCGTCAAACTGGCCGACGGCCGCGACTACCAGGCCGCACTGGTGGGGACGAGCCCCGCGCACGACATCGCTGTGCTCAAGATCGGCGTCGGTTTCAAGCGCCCGCCGGCCGTGCCGGTCGGCACCAGTGCCGACCTCAAGGTGGGTCAGAAGGTGTTCGCTATCGGCAACCCCTTCGGCCTGGACTGGACGCTCACCACCGGCATCGTGTCCGCGCTCGATCGATCGCTGCCCGGGGAATCTGGCGGAGTGACCATCGAACACCTGATTCAAACCGATGCCGCTATCAACCCCGGCAACTCGGGTGGGCCGTTGCTCGATTCGGCAGGCCGCCTGATCGGCATCAACACAGCGATCTACAGCCCTTCCGGTGCATCGGCTGGGATCGGCTTCGCCGTGCCGGTGGACACGGTCATGCGTGTGGTGCCACAACTCATCAAGACCGGCAAATACATCCGTCCGGCGCTTGGGATCGAGGTAGACGAGCAGCTCAACCGCCGATTGCAGGCACTGACCAGTACCCAAGGCGTGTTTGTGCTCCGTGTCGCCCCTGGCTCAGCGGCGCAAAAGGCGGGGCTGAGCGGTATCACCGTTGGCCCCGAAGGCATCGTGCCGGGAGACCGTATCACAGGCATAGACGGCGCTCCCGTCGACGATGTCGCCAAGCTGCTCGCACGGCTTGACGACCGAAAGGTAGGAGATGTTGTGGTCTTGTCAGTCGAGCGGGCCGGTAAGCCACGGGAAGTGCGCGTGGAGTTGCAACCTGGCGCCTGATCTGGAGTTGATGACTTCTGGGGATCGGCAAAGGGTCAAGAGGCACCCTGTCAACTGTTTCGTTAACGCGCAATGGATTCATGACTGGCGGTCACGATTACCCCTGCGTTGCCATCCGCTTCGGAAGATCAGGCTCACTATCCCTGACGGTTGCAATTCCTCGGAGCCGTCATGAAGAACCTCGAACTCGCATCTCCCACGGAGATGAGCGCCAGCGCCCGTGCTGGCGAAATCGCCGCCATCCTTGCGGCTGCCATCGTCCGCACCCTTGCTGCGGATGAGCCAAAACAGAGAGAAGTTGGCCTTGGCTTCCTGCCCGACCAGCGCGTTCATACAACCCCCTATCAAGAGGAGAAGTTGTGATGAACGACAAACAAGCATCCGTCGCGGCACGGATCGCGGAGCTGGCCTGCCTGCCGATGTCCGAGCTCTGGACGGTGTGGGATCGATATTTCCCGCGCCGCCCGGACTACCCCAACCGCACGCACGTCGAGTCCCGTCTCGCCTACAAGCTGCAGGAGGAAGCCTTCGGTGGCCTCGCGCCCGAGATCAAGCAGCGTCTGGAAGCCATCGGCGCGAAACACTCCAAGATCAAGTTGCGGGCCAAGCCGCGCGAGTTCGATTTCGCGCCGGGCACGATCCTGCTGCGCGAATGGGGCGAACGCGAGCACCGGGTGACGGTCACCGCCGAGGGGCTGTTCGAGTACCAGGGGCGCAATTTCAAGAGCCTGACGGCGGTGGCCCGTCACATCACGGGCGCGCACTGGTCTGGGCCGCTGTTCTTTGGCCTGAGCAAGGGAGGTGCGCGATGAGCGAGATTGCCAGCACCAAGGCTCGCAAGCGCTGCGCCGTCTACTGCCGGGTGTCCTCGGATGAACGGCTTGACCAGGAGTTCAACTCCATCGACGCGCAGAAGGAGGCGGGCCACGCCTACGTCGCCAGCCAGCGATCCGAGGGTTGGATCTCGGTGGCCGACGACTACGACGACCCAGGCTTCTCCGGCGGCAACACGGATCGGCCCGGGCTGAAACGTCTGATGGCGGACATTGAGCGCGGCCAGATCGACATCGTGGTGGTCTACAAGATCGACCGCCTGACGCGCAGCTTGGCCGACTTCTCCAAGATGGTCGAAGTGTTCGAACGCCACGAGGTGTCCTTTGTGTCGGTCACCCAGCAGTTCAACACCACCACCTCGATGGGTCGGCTGATGCTCAACGTCCTGCTGTCCTTTGCCCAGTTTGAGCGCGAGGTAACCGGCGAGCGCATCCGCGACAAGATCGCCGCCGCCAAGCGCAAGGGGATGTGGATGGGCGGTGTCCCGCCCCTGGGCTACGACGTCGACAACCGCCTCCTGGTCATCAACGAAACCGAGGCGGCGGTGGTGCGCCGTATCTTCGAGGAGATGCTGACCATCGGCTCTCCGACCCAGATCGCCGTCAATCTCACCGCCGACGGCATCACGAACAAGGCCTGGACGACGCAGGAGGGCCAGACCCGCAACGGCACGCGTATCGACAAAAAGTACCTGCACAATCTGCTGCGCAACCGCATCTACCTGGGCGAGTTGTCGCACAAGGGGAACTGGTACCCCGGCGCTCACCTGCCAATCATCGACCGGGAACTGTGGGACAAGGTTCACGCGGTGCTGGCCAGGGATGGGCACGCCCGGTCGGTGGAAACCAAGATCCGGTCGCGCACCGACGCCTTGCTGCGCGGCCTGCTGTACGCCCCCTCGGGCGAACGGATGTACCCGACCTACTCACGCAAGAACGGGCGCAAGTACCACTACTACGTGTCCAAGTCGGAAAGCCGGTTCGGGGCACCGGGCAAGAGCTACTAACGCCTGCCTGCACCGGAGATTGAGGCGGCAGTAGTGGCCCAAATCCGCACTGTGCTGACCAGCCCGGAATCCATCGCATCGGTGGTGCGCCACATCCAGCGCAACGGCGGACAGGTCGACGAGGCCACCACGGTGATGGCGATGGGACGGCTCAACGACGTGTGGGATCAGTTGTTCCCGGTCGAGCGCCATCGCATCGCCAACCTGATGATCGAGCGCATCGACCTCGTCCACGTCGGCGAGGTGCAGGGTATCAAGGTGAAGTGGCGGGAACTGGGGTGGGACGCCCTAATCGGTGAATTCGCCCCGAGAGGGATCGGCGCAGAACTGGTGGAGGTCGAGGCCTGATGGACGACACACTGGAAACCTTCGTGCCACTGACCTTCCGCCGCCGGGGCGCGCGGCGCGTGGCCGCCGATGACCGCCACGTCCACGATGTGACGCTGCTGGAGGGGGTGGCACGCGGTTTCTACTGGCAGCACCTCGTGGACACCGGCGAGATGAAGAGTGGTTCGGAGATCGCCCGGGCCGAAGGCTTACACCCCTCGGTTCGGCACTCGGTCGCCACCGCTACAGGAGTTGCCAACCACAACCCACCGCCTCTAAACCCGCGCCAGCAAAGGAAATGGCCTCGAGAACGCTCGCGTGGCCACCAGAGAAAACGGAGAACAGAGAGGCGTAGGCGGGGCCGAAAGCGCCGACTTCGCAGGGGTGGCGCTCGCGAGACCAAGCCCGGGAGCCGTGCCAACGCTGGGGGAACGGGCAAAAAAAATCCCAACCGATAAGGGTTGGGATTTTAGGTATTGGTGGAGCCGGGGGGAATCGAACCCCCGTCCGCAAGCCCTCCACAGACAGTTCTACATACTTAGCTGTGTTGTTTGATTTAACCTGATGCCCACCAACGAGCAAGCGAACAGCAGGCGAGTTACCTTGGATTTAATGTTGTATTAAGTAACCCAATACAACACGATCCTCTCTAAATGACGCTGCTGCGGTTACCCGCCCGGCCGAGAGGCCTTCCGGTGCAGCGTCCAGCCGGGATTAAGCGGCTAGAGCGTAAGTTTCGTCGTTTGCGACTATACTTGTTCTAGTTTATTTACGAGGTGACTAGGCCTCGGTATGCCCTGCGCTGCTTTGCAACCCACGTCGAAACCTGGTCGGCCCCTGATGGTTTAAAGCTATCGTATGACTCCCCTTGAGAATGAAAGTTCTCACGAGAGCCGGGAGGCGGATTATAACCTTTCTTCAGATTTCCCGCGCGTGTTTGTCATGTCTTGACGTTTGCCAAATGGGGATTGATGCTGGATTATCAAGTAGCCAGGGGCTTTGTAGAGGAGTTGCTGATCGGCTCAACCATGAACCGGGAGCAAATGTCTGGGGGGAAGCCATTAATATCCCGCCTGAGCCAACCAGCGCTACCAAGCATAAACGTGACTCTCACTGGCAAACATCGGCTTTTGTCTTACATTGTCCTTCAGGGAACACTGAAGACAGGTTTTGTCGCTTTGCCCGCTTAGTCAACCGGTCAACTGGTCTACCGAAGCCAACAAGGGCCATCCATCATGCAACCAGGAATATTCCAAGGGCGGATCAGAGATGATCACATAGACACGTTCTTCATTGTGCTCTTTAATAATCAACGCCAGGATCGCATGCCCCTGGGGAACCTCAAACCAGAGTGGAGCGTTGTCTTCGCCCTTTTCCATAAAGGCATGCACAGCCAGGCTCACGATCTCTGTGTCTAACTGTTTCCACTCCCCAGCATCAAGCAAATCCTTGCGAGCCCATCCTCCTTGCAGGAACTCAGCAAGCTCGGGAGCGGTTTCCTCGTCACGCTTGCCCCACTTCAACCATTCGATTAGGCCCAACTTACGCTGTACGGGCAGATAAGCTTGGGGATCGGGAAAGTAAATCTCTAAATCCTCGCCCTTGGGATTGATGTATTTTACGCCGCCGGGCATAGGCTCACTCTGCGTAGGACATTAATTGGTAAAACACGAATAGTCCCACGCCATTGATCATTAACAGAATGAGCACCCAAATGCTAATTTCGGCGACTTCTTGTCGACTCAGCATACCAACCTCCTACGTAACGACTTAAGGTCAAGTGAGGTAAAACTGATACATCCAACAAATGACACCCATCAACAACGTCCCAATAAAAGCCAATCCCAGCGCAATCCAAGGTTCAAGCTCTGGTCGCATAGTGTCTCCCTTTAGGTTTTCCATTGTTTATCCTTAACTTGTTGAATCATTTTAAGAAGGATCATATAGAGGGAATTTCATTTTCACTATCGGGCGTTGTCTTACATTCTGGCACGCAAAAATCTCTTGGCCGCTTACCGCTATCGAAAAAGAATATGGCATCAATCAATGAAAATGTGAAACGCGAATGAAATGCTGGACGGCACCTTGGCGCATATTGATTGTCGTATGGTTTTACCCCTTACACGAGAGGTCTAAAGATGAGCACACCAGACAAGCGCCGTTTGAGTTCTCTGCAACGGACCCTATTAGGCTTGTTCATTGCCGTGCTGGCCGGCATAGGCATTTATCGCGTTATCGGACCGGAACCACCACTGCCTGAGCCAGCCCGTACCGAACTCGAGTCGCAGGCACGCGTTATAGAGCAGCGTGCTGCCGAGGATCAGGCTGATGGAGACAACAACCCCAGCAAATGGATGACAGTTCCATTGGCAGAAGAGCCTGTTAAACCAGAACCGCCGCGGGAGCAACATTGATAAAAGAGGTATTCCGATCCGAAAAGAAATATCTCTATTCTTCAACCGTCAATAATGAGGCCGGCAACTCCATCTGCCGCACTGGTCTTTTAAGGCTCTGCTACGAAATAAAAAAACCTGTTTTCATCTCTTTTTGAAACAGCAGGTTTTTTTATTTCTAGATTTCCTGGCAAGGTCACTTTACCGGTATCGACAAAGAGTAGAACAGGCACAACCCCAGCCCGCTGAATACAGATAAAAGAATGATAAAAATCAGGATGTTCGACAGGTTCTTCCGAGTCATCGTATCCAATCTCCTCAATAGCTTATAGCTTGAGTTCCCAGCATCCGATGAGGCGCATGGTGTGGACCCCCCATCTCCGGCCTATCCATAAGGAATAACAATCCGCTTAAGCAATACTATCTTCGGAGCCGTATCGTCACTATCGGAGATAGTCCGACATTCCCTTACAGTGGAACAGCTTGAGACAAGCTTGAGGCCGATGTCTACGGAAGAGAACTGCGTATTCGCTCATCAATGATTGTTTGATCAGCCTAACCCCTTGCGTATTGATGCAGTGATTTCATCCACGAAGAGCCTGGTTTTTGTCGGAATGAGCCGCCCTGGCGGCATGACGGCATAAATCCCGCCTTCCCCCGCTCCCTCCCATCCAGGCAGGACTTCGGTCAATGCTCCTTCACGTATTGCTGCAGCAGCTAACCAATCCGCAGTGAGTATGATACCTGCGCCTTGGATAGCAGCCAGGAGCAAGGCTTCTGAGTTATCGGTCACCAGCGGCCCTTCTGGGCGGATCGTCTTTCGTTGAGCGCCGTTCTTCAATCTCCATTCAGGCCAAGTCGACAGGCTGGTGAAACCCAGGCATGGATAGTGCGCCAAATCTTCAGGGCCAGCAGGGAGACCATGCTCTGCGATGAATTTGGGAGCGGCAAGCAACACGTAGCGGAATGGCGCAATTTTCTTCGCAGTCAGCGAACTGCTATTCAAAGAAGTGCCCAGCCTGACCGCGATGTCGTAGCCTTCGGCCACGAGGTCTACCAGGCGGTCTGTGAACCTGACGTCCACCTTGATACGGGGGTGTTGTGCAATGAAGCCTGGAATAAGCGGAGCTATCCATTGCTTACCGAATGTAAACGGCAGGGATATCCGCAACAATCCCTGAGGGCTGGACGCGAAATTACTGGCCTCAAGGCTCGCCGCATCCAACTCATCGATAATGGTACGTATGCGTGGGTAGTAAAAATTGCCCACTTCCGTCAACACCACCCGCCTGGTGGTGCGGGTCAACAGCCGCACCCCGAGACTGCTTTCCAGCTGGCTCACCCTGCGGGACAGGATAGTGGGATCCCGGCCCATGCGCTTAGCTGCGACGGAAAAACTACTGGTTTCCGCCACTGCTACAAATGCGACAAGCTCATCCAGCGAGACACGGCTTAACAATTCATGCATTTTTTACAGTTGTCATTTGCTCGAACGAGCCATTATCCACTGATTCCACATATATACAATATCCCTTCAATTTGACATGGAGATGGAGATGAAAACTTTTTTAAGCATTGGCACTGGGCCTGGAATCGGGTTTGAAACCGCAGCGCGTTTTGCCCAAGAAGGCTATCGGGTAGTGCTCAGCGCCCGGAATGCGGACAAGCTTAATGCGCTCGCCAAAGTGTTGTATCAATCAAATCATCAAGTTGAGGTGCGCACAGTCGATGCCAGCAACCCCACAAGTGTCATCGCCTTGATCGATGAGATTGAGAATACCCTTGGGCCCATAGATATTCTGCATTACAACGCCGCCAACCTTCGCCAGGCAACAGTGGAAGAGCAACCTGCTGATAGCTTTGTCAGCGACCTGGCCGTCAATATCGGCGGTGCGCTTGCTGCCACCCAGGCGGTCAAGCCCAGACAGGAAAGCCGCGGACAAGGTACGATCCTGATGACAGGCGGCGGTTTTGCGTTATATCCAAGTCCGGATTATTTATCCCTCAGTATCGGCAAAGCCGGCATTCGTACAATCACGCTGGGGCTATTCGAGCCTTTCAAGCAGAAGAATGTGCATATTGCGACTGTCACGGTCGCAACCTTTGTCTCTGCCGGCTCTAAAGAAGCCAGAGACATTGCAGAACAATTCTGGCAATTGCATTCCCAACCGCAAGCCTCATGGACGGCCGAGATCATGTACCCGGCCTGATATTCAGGCAATACTTTATCTTCAAGGGCCCCTGACCTACGGGCCTTTTTTTCAATCCGAACTCGTTCCCCTGGCTGCAGCACATGGCTAGCCACACAGCATGCCCAATGCCGGGCATCATGATTGCCACGCTGCCAACCTTGGTACTTTGCACCCGCTACGGTCTGGAGCAACACGCTGATGCGAATGCCACGATGCTTTGGTCATCCAGGCGCGCGACTCTGGACAATGATTTGCTCTACGCGCCATAATCGCCCTATGACAACCTCCATGCCAGCTTCCCCTACACCCACCATGCGCAGTACACCACCCCGCTACATCAACGCCTTCCTTACAATGCTGACGGGCGCGTTTCTGGCCTTCAATGCGCATGCCGATACGCTGACCGGCAAGGTCATCCATATTGCGGACGGGGATACTTTGACCGTCATGGTGAACAATACCCAGCACAAGATCAGGCTGTTGGGCATAGATGCGCCTGAGAAGAACCAGGCTTATGGCAAGCAGTCGCGCGTGGCACTCAACCGCGCCATCAACGGTAAACAGGTCACGATCGATTGGAATAAGCGGGATGATTATGGCCGTATCGTCGGCAAGGTGATCTACAATGGACAGGATATCAACCTGCAGCAAATCCAGAAAGGCATGGCCTGGCACTATAAGCACTTTGAGCGCGAGCAGGAACCCGAAGACCGCGCGAAATATGCCCAAGCAGAATACCAGGCCAAGCGCGACAAGCAGGGATTATGGCAGGATGCCAAGCCCATACCACCCTGGCAATATCGCCGTACCAAACCGTGAGCCACCGCTACTGCGCAAGCGCCTCTTCATAATCGCGCAGGTACTTGGCTGAAAGCTGCTGCTTTTCCTGCTGGCTGAGGATCTTTCCCGCCATCTGGAAGAATTTGTGTTCCTCCTCTTCCAGATGATGCAGCACTTTATGCCGCAATTCTTTGGCATGCACCAACCACGCGGGAGAGGAAAGCTCGGTTTCTTTCAGCAACTCCAAGATTTCATCGATTTCGTGATGTTCAGCGATGCCATGACGCGAAGGGTCTATCCCATTGTCATCCATCATGATGGGACGGTAGAAATGGCGCTCTTCCGCCCGCTCATGCGCTTCAATCTCCTGCTGGATTTTCTGGAATAACTGCTTACGCTCCGGCGTATCTCCGCTTGTCTCAATCAATTGCGCCAGCAAATCGCGTTGGCGCTCATGGCTTTGCCGCAAGGCTTCGAAAATGTTCATTGCCGTGTCCCGCTGAGTTAAGTCAGCAATACCGTACCAAGGAGCACAGCAATAAAATGTCAGCGCATTTCCAAAATACGTGTCAGACAATTCTGAAATATCACGATCAGGAACCGGCCTGTGTCTTGACGTATTTCTTCATCAATGAGCTTTGCTCGCGCTTCCAGTCCTTTTCCTTCTCGCTATGGCGCTTATCGTATTGCTTCTTGCCCTTGGCCAGGCCGATCTGCACCTTGATGCGCCCGCGGGTGTAATGCATGTCCAGTGGCACCAGCGTATAGCCAGCACGCTCCACCTTGCCAATGAGTTTAGCGATCTGCTCGGAATGCAGCAGCAGCTTGCGCGTACGGATCGCATCCGGGCGTACATGGGTAGATGCGGAGCCCAGCGGCGTCACATGACAGCCGATCAGGTAGATTTCGCCACGCTGGATGATGACGTACGCCTCCTTGAGCTGGACGCGGTTTTCACGAATCGCTTTGACTTCCCAGCCCTCCAGCACAATCCCGGCTTCGTATTTTTCCTCGATGAAATAATCGTGAAACGCTTTTTTGTTCTGGGCGATACTCATGGTGTTTGCTGTTTCGGTCGTGTGATAGATGTTGTAGCTCTTGCACGCATGGATTCATGCGCGGTATAGCATGTCAATATTGATGCTATTTTGCTGACAACTGGGAAATATGACTTAAAATCGATATTTTACTCTAGATCGCAACACGAATGGCACAGGTTGAAAAAACAGTCCTGGTTGGACAATCCGCGGAACGCATGTTTAATCTGGTGGACGATGTAGAAGCCTATCCGCACTTTTTGCCCTGGTGTGGTGGCGTGGATCTGCACCGCAAGGATGATATGATTACCGAGGCCACTCTCCATATCGACTATCATGGCCTCAAGCAGAAATTCACTACCGAAAATTCCAAGACATTCCCAACCAGCATGGATATCCGCCTCAAGAGCGGGCCGTTCAAACACCTGGAAGGATTCTGGCATTTCACCCCATTGGCAGAGGACGCCTGCAAAGTGCAGTTCAGGCTGCAGTATGAGTTTTCGAGCATCATATTGGAGAAGCTGATTGCCCCTGTCTTCGGGCACATTGCCAATACCTTCGTCGAAGCCTTCGTCCGACGCGCCGAAAGCGATCACAAGACGCCGTGAGTACCAAGTTTTCCATTGAGGTCGCCTATGCGCTTCCTTCCAGGCAGCTCATCCTGAAGCTGGAAGTTGAGCCCGGCACAACTGCAATTGAAGCGGCAAGGCAATCAGGTATTGCCGATCATTTTGAGGGCCTAGATATCGACACGAGCAGGCTGGGCATATTTGGAAAACAGGTGGCGGCCACTACCTTGTTGCAGGCCGGCGACAGGGTTGAAATCTACCGCCCGCTGCAAGCAGACCCGAAAATGGCGAGGCGCAACCGTGTCAAGCAACAAGGCGCAAGCAAAATACGACACAAAACACCTTCCGTCGCCGTCAGGACGCGCTGACCATCGCCTCGTGCGGATGATGGGCAGTGCCAAAGGCACTGCTTTACCAGCCTACCCCTCATCCGTGCAGTATTGCTTGACTTCCTTGGCGGCCTCTTCCAGCCCGCGCTGTATATCTTCATCCCCAAGGTATTCACGTTCGCCTTCGGGCGTCATTTTATAGATCCGCCCCCCTATCTTGAAATTCTGGTAGTTCGCCTTGGCGTTCTGGCAATTGACGCGCCTGGCTTCCTCTTCGGACCGTTTCTTTTCTTCATTGCGCCGCTCCTGCTCCGCCTCTGCCTGGCGGCGCAAGGCAGCAGCATTGCGCACGGCCTGGGAATCGGCGCCTGCCACTGGGGCAGTTGCCGTGCCAGGCGTAGATTTGACATTGTCCACCAGCTCGTAAGGCACATTGCCCGGTGGGGGCGAATCGGAATACAGCGTAACCCCGTTATTATCCTTCCACTTGTATACCTGAGCCTGCGTCATCCAAGGCAATATCACCATCATGACGAATGCCAGCCACCGAACGTTATTCATGAATCCCCCGAGTCATCGAAATCCTGTCCCACACTAAGCAGCTTCATCCCTGCCGTCAATTGAAAAAATCTGCACTTGAGTTCATTATCGGCAAAATGCAGGGGAGATTTACCATGACGGCACTACCCGGTATAATTGCCTTTTGCCGGAAAGATATTCTATGCGTCTGTTGCAACAAGCGCTTACCTTCGATGATGTTTTACTGGTACCCGCACACTCCAACGTGCTGCCCCGCGAAGTAAGCCTCGCTACCAAACTTACCCGCTCCATCACCCTGAATATTCCCCTGATCTCTGCCGCCATGGATACAGTGACGGAAGCCCCGCTGGCAATCGCGCTGGCACAGGAAGGCGGCATGGGGATCGTACACAAGAACATGTCCATCAAGGACCAGGCCGCTCACGTTTCCCGCGTCAAGCGTTTCGAGTCCGGTGTGGTGCACGACCCCGTCACCATCCAGCCCAACCTGACCGTACGCGATGTGCTGGCGCTGACTCGCCAGCACAAGATATCCGGCCTGCCGGTCGTTGACGGCAAAAAAGTGGTCGGCATTGTCACCAACCGCGACCTGCGATTCGAGACCAATCTCGACCAGGCCATTTCCAACATCATGACGCCACGTGAACGCCTGGTGACCGTGCGTGAAGGCGCCAGCCTGGAAGAAGCGACAGCCCTGCTTCACAAGCATCGCCTGGAGCGCGTGCTGGTGGTCAATGACGCGTTCGAGCTCAAGGGCCTGATCACCGTCAAGGACATCCAGAAATCCAGTGACCATCCCAACGCCTGCAAGGACGAAAAAGGCCGCCTGCGTGTCGGCGCTGCTGTCGGCGTGGGAGATGGCACAGAAGAACGTGTTGCTGCATTGGCCGAAGCCGGCGTGGACGTGATCGTCGTGGATACTGCCCATGGACATTCCCAAGGCGTGCTGGATCGTGTCAACTGGGTCAAGAAGAACTTCCCCCATATACAAGTGATCGGTGGCAACATCGCTACCGCCAACGCAGCCAAGGCATTGGTCGATGCGGGTGCCGACGGTGTCAAAGTCGGGATTGGTCCAGGCTCCATCTGTACCACACGCATCGTGGCGGGTGTTGGCGTACCGCAAATCAGCGCAGTAAGCAATGTAGAGGAAGCCTTGCGAGGCACGGGTGTTCCATTCATTGCCGACGGCGGTATACGCTTCTCCGGCGACATCGCCAAGGCGATTGCGGCCGGAGCTTATTCCGTCATGTTAGGCGGCATGTTCGCCGGCACCGAAGAGGCACCAGGGGAAATCGAACTGTTCCAGGGCCGCTCTTACAAATCCTACCGCGGCATGGGCTCCATCGGCGCGATGGAGAAGGGCTCCAGCGACCGTTATTTCCAGGATAACAACGGCAATGTGGACAAACTGGTCCCTGAAGGCATCGAAGGCCGTGTGCCATATAAGGGCAGCGTGCTGGCGGTGATCCATCAGCTGATGGGCGGCCTGCGTGCCTCCATGGGTTATGTGGGTTGCAGCACGATCGAGGAAATGCGCACACGTGCCGAGTTCGTGCAAATCACGGCGGCAGGCATGCGCGAATCCCACGTGCACGACGTGCAAATCACCAAAGAAGCGCCTAACTACCGCATCGACTAAACAGCGAGAACGCCATGGCAACCGAAAAGACCGCATCCATCCCTGCTTATACCATTCTTGGTGTATTGCTGTTCGCAGGGCTATGCGGTCTTGGTTACCAACTGGCGCAAAGCGCCCTGCAAATCAAGCAACTCGAACGCACGGTGGAGGTCAAGGGCCTTTCCGAGCGCGAAGTCAAAGCCGATATCGCCATCTGGCCGATTACGTTCAGCATCGCGGACAACGACCTCAGCGCCCTGTACCAAAGCATTCAGGAAAAGAACACTAGCGTGCTTGAGTTTCTTAAAAATAATGGCTTCACCGCCGACGAGGCCAGCGTCTCTGCACCATCTGTCGTAGACAAGCAGGCGCGCGAATACGGCAATACCAGTGCCAATGCCAGATATCGTTACACCGCCAGCTCCACTATCACGGTGTATTCCAGCCAGGTTGACAAGGTGCGCGACACCATGATCAAGATCGTCGAGCTCGGCCAGCAAGGCATTCCGATCGCAGGCGACAGTTACAATACCCAGTTTATCTACAGCAAACTGAACGAGATCAAGCCGGCCATGATCGAAGAAGCCACCAAGAGCGCACGCGAAGCCGCCAACAAGTTTGCCAAGGATTCCGACAGTACACTGGGCAAAATCAAGCGTGCCAACCAGGGCACGTTCAGCATAGAAAACCGCGACGCCGGCACCGCGCATATCAAGAAAGTCCGCGTAGTGTCCAAGGTGGAGTATTACCTTTCCGACTGATGCCTGACGAAACTGATGTTTTGTGGCCGGTCACCTTTCAACCTTAATCCCCAGCGCTTGAGCTTCCATGCAACAAAAAATTCTGATTCTCGATTTCGGCTCCCAATACACCCAGCTGATCGCCCGTCGCATCCGTGAGGCCAACGTCTACTGTGAGCTGCACTCATGGGACGTATCTGATGCATTCATCCGCGAGTTCAACCCAGCAGGCGTGATCCTCTCCGGCGGCCCCAACTCTGTCTATGAAGACGAAACCCCGCGTGCGCCGCAAAGCGTGTTCGAACTGGGTGTGCCCGTATTGGGCATCTGCTATGGCATGCAGACCATGGCAGCGCAACTTGGCGGCTCGGTGGAAAATGCCGCCAAGCGCGAGTTCGGCTACGCCGAAATCCGCGCCCAGGGACACTCCGCCCTGCTAAAAGGCATTCAGGACAAAAGCAATGCAGAAGGCCACGGCTTGCTGGACGTCTGGATGAGCCATGGCGACAAGGTCACGGCCTTGCCCGAGGGCTTCAAGATCATTGCCAGCAACAGCGCAACCCCGATTGCCGGCATGGCGGACGAAAACCGCCGCTTCTACGCGGTACAGTTCCATCCTGAAGTCACCCATACCAAGCAAGGCAAAGCCCTGCTCAACCGCTTCGTGCACGACATCTGCGGTTGCGACCAGAGCTGGAACATGCCGGACTATGTGGAAACCGCCGTGCAACGCATCCGCGAGGAAGTCGGCTGCGATGAAGTCATCCTCGGTCTTTCCGGCGGCGTGGATTCCTCAGTGGCTGCCGCGCTGATTCATCGCGCGATTGGCGACCAACTCACCTGCGTCTTCGTCGACAACGGTCTGTTGCGCCTCAACGAAGCCGAGCAGGTGATGGAAACCTTCGGCAAGAACCTCGGCGTCAAGGTCATCCATGTCGATGCCAGCGCCAAATTCCTCGGCGACCTCTCAGGTGTGAACGATCCGGAAGCCAAGCGCAAGATCATCGGCCGTGAGTTCGTGGAAGTGTTCCAGCAGGAAGCTGCCAAGCTGCCGCAAGCCAAGTGGCTGGCACAGGGCACCATCTACCCCGATGTCATCGAGTCCGCCGGCGCCAAGACCAAGAAGGCCCATACCATCAAGAGCCACCACAACGTAGGTGGCCTGCCCGATACGCTGAAACTCAAGCTACTCGAACCATTGCGTGAACTGTTCAAGGATGAAGTCCGCGAGCTTGGCATTGCCCTCGGTCTGCCGCACGACATGGTCTACCGCCACCCCTTCCCCGGCCCCGGCCTCGGAGTGCGCATACTGGGTGAGGTCAAGCGCGAATACGCCGACCTGCTGCGCCAGGCCGACCATATTTTCATTGAGGAGCTGCGCAGCACCAAGGATGCGGACGGCAAGTCATGGTACGACAAGACCTCGCAAGCCTTTGCCGTGTTCTTGCCAGTGAAATCCGTGGGCGTAATGGGCGATGGCCGCACCTATGACTATGTGGTCGCCCTGCGCGCTGTGGTCACCACCGACTTCATGACCGCGCACTGGGCCGAGCTGCCTTACGACCTGCTGGGCAAGGTGTCCAACCGTATCATCAATGAAGTGCGCGGCATCAACCGCGTGGTGTACGACATCTCGGGCAAGCCACCAGCCACAATCGAGTGGGAGTGATGGACAATATCCTCCCCGGCCAGCCTGCCCGGTTTCAGACAAATTGAGAACAATACGATGAGCACAAAACCCATTATCCTCACAGGCGACCGCCCGACCGGCCCTTTACACCTCGGGCATTACGTCGGCAGCCTGCGCAACCGCGTGCATTACCAGCATGAGTACAAGCAGTACATCATGCTCGCCGACGCCCAGGCGCTCACCGACAACATGGATGACATCGACAAGGTCCACCGCAACGTCATCGAGGTGGCCCTGGATTACCTGGCAGTCGGCATCGACCCCAAGCTGTCCACGATCTTCATTCAATCGCAAGTGCCCGAGCTCACCGAACTCGCCTTTTACTATCTCAACCTAGTGACGGTCGCCCGCCTGGAGCGCAACCCTACGGTCAAGGAAGAAATCCGCCTGCGCAATTTCGAGCGCGACATCCCCGCAGGATTTCTTACCTACCCTGTCAGCCAGGCAGCCGATATCACTGCCTTCAAGGCAACCTTGGTGCCGGTGGGAGAAGACCAGATCCCGATGATAGAGCAGACCAACGAAATCGTGCGCCGTTTCAACCGTCTCTACAAGCACCCGGTCACCAAGCAGGAAATCCTGGTGGAGACCAAGGCGCTGGTGCCGGAAATCGGCCGCCTGCCCGGCATCGACGGCAAGGCAAAGATGAGCAAATCCCTGGGCAATGTCATCAATCTGGGGGCCTCCGCCGATGAAGTCAGCAAGGCGGTGAAGAAAGTCTACACCGACCCCCTGCACCTCAAGATCGAGGATCCAGGCCATGTGGAAGGCAATATCGCATTCACTTACCTGGACGCATTCGATACCGACAAGGCCGCAGTAGCCGAGTTCAAAGCCCACTACACCCGCGGCGGCCTGGCCGACAGCGTCGTGAAAAAGCGCCTGGAAGCCGTGTTGCAGGAACTGTTGACCCCTATCCGAACCCGTCGTGCCGAGCTGGCTGAAGACAAGGGTTACATCCTGCAGTTGTTGCGTGAAGGCACAGAGCAAGCGCGTGAAGTCGCCGCCAGGACCATGGACGAGGTGAAGGCTGCACTGGGGTTGAATTATTTTTAAGCTATCGTGCAATCGTTTGGTGGCATGATCTCGCTGCTTGCTTCCCTCAACGCGATCTGTGTAGGTCGCGTTTTTTATTCATGACGCTGGATGCCGCCTCCCGAATTTGGCGATAGCGATACAGGCACCCGCACACCCACATAGAATTGTAGCGTCAACACACACTGCCAGCACTCCAATCCAATCAGCGATTCCATGGCAGGAATAAGGCGCTGCAGCTCTCTCCACTTAGGTTATAATTCAAGGTTTTATAGGTCGTGCGCCATGAGTCGTGGATTTGTAAAAGAGGACGATCTGGAGCATGCTGGCACGGATCTGCCGGAGCGTCCGCTCAGCCCGCATCCGAACTACGTCACCCCGCATGGCTTCAAGCTGTTGCAGCAACAGGCCAGTGCGCTGGAGCAAGAGCGCCAACCGCTCACAATGCGCAAGGATGACCCCGCCGTGCAACAGCGGCTGGCCATGATAGACCGCGACTTGCGCTACCTGCAAGCCAGGCTGGAATCTGCCATCGTGGTCGATCCAGCGACACAACCAACCGACACTGTATTGTTTGGAGCCACGGTTGAAGTGGAGGATGAAAATGGCAACAGCCATACGTTCATGATCGTCGGCGAAGACGAAGCAGATATTGCCACCAACCGCGTCAGCTGGGTGTCACCGCTGGCCAAGGCACTGATCGGGCAGAAAATTGGCGACAGTGTGACGTGGCACCGGCCGGCAGGGAACCTGGAACTGGAAATTATTGCAATCCACTATTGAGGAATCCGATACATGAATGTAATTGAAGCCATTGAGAGCCGCCGCTCGATCAAGGCATATGATCCCAGCCACACGATGTCCGAGGCTGAGATAGAGCAACTGATGTCACTCGCCATCCTTTCCCCCACGGCATTTAATATCCAGAACTGGCGCTTCGTCCTGGTGCAAGACCCAGAACTGCGCAAGCAGGTGCGAGCTGTCAGTTGGGACCAGGCACAAGTCACGGATGCTTCCCTGCTGATTGTGCTCACGGCTGACCTGAAAGCCTGGGAAAAGGAGCCGCGCCGCTACTGGCGCAATGCAGAACAATCTGTTCAGGATTACCTGGTCAACGCCATCGACAATTATTATCGCGGCAAGGAGCAGGTACAGCGCGACGAAGGCATGCGCTCCTGTGGCATGGCCGCCATGACGCTGATGCTGGCAGCCAAGGCGCTGGGCTACGATTCATGCCCGATGGACGGATTTGATTTCGACGCAGTCGCCAAACTGCTCAATCTGCCCGCCGACCATACGCCTGTGATGTTCGTTGCCATTGGCAAGGGCACTCAGCCTCCACGCCCACGCGGCGGCCAATTGCCGCTGAATGAGGTCGTCATCCGCAACAAGTTTTAATTCATTGACTATTCGTTTTACTTTAGGAATACAACCGACGTGTTAATCGCAAACAATATCACCATGCAGTTCGGTGCCAAGCCCTTGTTCGAGAATGTCTCGGTCAAGTTCGGCGACAACAACCGCTACGGTCTCATTGGGGCCAACGGCTGTGGCAAGTCCACCTTCATGAAAATCCTGGCCGGCGTTCTGGAACCGACCTCTGGCAATGTCGCTCTGGATGCGAACGAACGCATGGCCTTCCTGCGCCAGGACCAGTTTGCCTATGAGGATCAGCGCGTGCTGGACGTGGTTATGATGGGGCACCAGGAAATGTGGAAGGCCAATGTAGAAAAGAACGCCATCTACATGAACCCGGAAGCGACCGAAGACGACTACATGAAAGCTGCCGAACTGGAAAGTGTGTTTGCCGAATATGATGGCTACACGGCCGAGGCACGCGCAGGTGAACTGCTGCTGGGTGTCGGCATCCCCACCGATCAGCACAATGGTCTCATGAGCGCAGTGGCGCCAGGATGGAAGCTGCGCGTGCTGCTGGCACAGGCCCTGTTTGCCAATCCCGACGTATTGCTGCTGGACGAACCCACCAACAACCTCGATATCAATACGATCCGTTGGTTGGAAGACGTACTCAACAACCGCGATTGCACAATGATCATCATCTCGCACGACCGGCACTTCCTGAATCAGGTCTGTACGCATACCTGCGACATGGACTACGGCACGATCAAGGTCTATCCAGGCAATTATGACGATTACATGGAGGCCTCCACCGCTGCACGCGCGCAAGCGGCCAAGGACAATGCCCGCGCCAAGGAAAAAGTGGCCGAGCTGCAGGAATTCGTGCGCCGATTCTCCGCTAACAAGTCCAAGGCCAAGCAGGCAACCAGCCGCCTGAAAATGATCGACAAGATCAAGATCGAGGAATTCAAGCCATCCAGCCGCCAGTATCCGTTCATCCGGTTCGAGTTCGATGAGAAAGAAAAACTGCATCGCCAGGCGGTGGAAATCGAGAATCTTGGCCATGGTTATGACAAGCCATTGTTCAGCAATTTCAACCTCATGGTGGAAGCCGGCGAGCGCATTGCCATCATCGGCGAAAACGGCGTAGGCAAAACCACCCTGCTGCGCTGCATCGCGGGAGACATCCAGCCCAACCATGGCAGCGTCAAGTGGGCAGAAAAAGCCAAGATCGGCTACTACGCCCAGGATCACGAATATGAGTTCGACGGCGGGGAATCATTGTTCGAGTGGATGACCAAGCATACCCAGCCAGGCGACGACGATCAGTCGGTGCGCAGCATGCTGGGGCGCCTGCTGTTCTCTGGAGAGGACACCAAAAAGTCTGTCAAGGTGCTTTCCGGCGGCGAAAAGGGTCGCATGCTGTATGGCAAGCTCATGCTGGCGCGCACCAATGTGCTGTTGATGGATGAGCCAACCAACCACATGGACATGGAATCCATTGAAGCGCTCAACACCGCATTGGACAAGTACAAGGGAACGCTGATTTTCGTGAGCCACGACCGCGAGTTTGTCAGCTCCCTTGCCACGCGCATCCTGGAAGTGAAGCCGGACGGCATCGTCGACTTCCTTGGCAACTACGAGGATTACCTGGCTAGCCAAGGTCTCGAATAATCAACGCTAGCGAGGGCTTCCATCACAAAAGGATTGCATGGCAATCCTTTTGTGATTCCCCCGTTGCCGGCATGCCGCACATTTCCCTTCTGTTTTTACTCCCAGCTAAGCGAAATGCCGATTGGCAAACACACTCAAGCCGCAAGCGACACTGCCATGCATGTTGCCCGAAACGAATGGCACGGCATCGCCCACGACCTCGCGGATCACCTGCTGGATGACGGGAGAGACGGCAGAGCCACCGGTCAGGTAAATCTTGTCTGGGCGGGATGCGCTAGCCTGGCGCGCATCATCGATCACCTGCCGGATTTTCTCGGCAGACCGGGCAATCGCCTGACGGAAATCCTCACGGGAAACGTGCACTTCGAGCCCATCCTCGACATATCCAAGCTCCAGTACATGGCTTGTCCTGCGCGATAATTCAATTTTTGCCAGTTCGGCGCTGCGTACGAGATGGCTGCTGAGCTTGTCCAGCCATACCCTGTACAGCCTTTCACGCACAGTGTCTGCCTGGGCGTGCACAGGCATCTCGAAGCGCGAGTAGAATGCTTGCTGGCTGGGAATACTGTTGACTGTAATCGCGTCAAATGCCTTGTTATGCAGCTCGTCCGTCCCACGCCCGAACAAGGGCATGATCGTGTGCCAGCCCAGGTTGATATCAAGATCAACCCCGCCGATGCGGTTGCCAGAATATGCCAGCAGGTCATCGCTACGCTCGCGCTTGTCCCGGTAGGATGGTCCGACCTTGACTACGGAGCAATCCGTCGTTCCTCCCCCCACGTCCACCACCAGCAGCACTTCATCCCGATCAAGGCATTGCTCATAATCCAGCGCCGCTGCCAGCGGTTCGTACATGAAGACAACCTCTTCCAGGCCTGCGCCTGCAGCGGCATGCTCCATGATTGCCAATGCCTGCTTGTCCCCCTCCTCGCCTCGGATGCCGTGATAGCGGATCGGCCTGCCGATGACGGCCTGGCGCAACTCCTGCCCATAGAACTCTCTGGCCCGTTCCAGGATATGCGTCATCATCTTGGCAATGACGATCTGGAAAAAATCCATCTGATCCTTGCTGAGATCGCTGCCCAAGAATACTTTGGGCGACTTCATGAACAAGCCATCACCGGGATGGCGAACATAGGCTTCAATCGCTTCAGAGCCATACAACAAACCCTGCGCACTGCCCAATTGCTGGCGTATGCTGCGTGATGCTATGTCATCGTTGAGCTCATGCTCCGGGAATGCGCGATAGATCGCCGAAGGCAGGTAAACACTGTTCCGCTCCAGCTCGGCCTGCACCACCTTGCCGTCCTTCACGATTCCCAGCGACGAATTGGAAGTGCCGTAATCTATTCCACAATGCATGATCACTGTCCGTAGGCGCCCAACGGGCTGTTCGAAAAGAACCCTATTATACGCGACCCACTGGCGAGACCCATGGCCACCGCCTCCCCCACTTCGGCTCAGAAAGCTTGAAGGATGCCGAAAGAGGCTTGCAGCAACGTAATTTCACCAGACGACATTCACCATACCGATGTCCGTGATACACTCCGCCGCTGATATCACGAATGCTGCCCGCTACACTCTTCCAGGCCTCCTGACATGCAATCAATGTTCAAGCCACAACTGCTGCAAGGCATCCTCTGCATGTGCGGCGCCATATTCCTGTTTGCGGGCAGCGATGCGCTTTCAAAATATCTGGCCGGTTTCTATGCCGTTGTCATGATCATCTGGGTCCGCTACATCATCCATAGCAGCCTCATGCTGGTCGTTATGCTGCCGCGCTCCGGTTTCGCCGTCTTCAAGACCCGCAATCCTGGTTTGCAGCTCCTGCGAGGCCTATGCATGGTAGGCACCAACATGCTCTTCATTTCTGCCTTGCGCTACATCCCCCTCGCCGAAGGCACTGCAATCGTCTACCTGACGCCACTGATCGTCACCATCTTGTCCGGCCCGCTGCTGGGGGAACGCGTCCGGCCACTGCAATGGTTCGCCGTGTCTCTCGGCTTTGTGGGGGTGCTGGTGATGTTGCGGCCCGGCGGCGCACTGTTCACTTCCGTCAGCTTACTTGCCGTAGGTGCGGCATTCACCTTCAGTCTGTACCAGCTCATCACGCGCAAACTCAATGCCACGGACAGCTCAGCCACCACCAATCTGTTGAGTGGCCTGGTGGGTAGCGCTGCCCTGACTTTCATCGCGCCTTTTTTCTGGCAAACCCCAAGTGCCCATCATGCACTGCTACTGCTCGCCCTGGGGGTATCGGCCTTGCTAAGCCATCTCCTGATGACAGAGGCATACAAGCATACCAACCCGGCAACGCTTGCACCTTTCACTTATGGGCAATTGATCTTCGCCGGGCTGATCGGCTATCTGTTTTTTGGACACATACCCGATCTGTACAGCGTCATTGGCATCACCATCATCTGCGCCGGCGGCATCCTGGTACTATCACCGAAACCCGGGGCAGGGACACGGAATGTGCAATAGGCCTCCCTGTCGTCCCATGGACACATGATAGGTTTTACTTGGAAGTGCCGCTAAGCTATAATCCGCGCTCACCGGAGAGGTGGCAGAGCTGGTTGAATGTACCTGACTCGAAATCAGGCATACGTGAAAGCGTATCGAGGGTTCGAATCCCTCCCTCTCCGCCACAGCCCCTCCACCCAATCCCCACATGTCATCTTAATGACTGCCCCCTGGTCAAAAAGCACTATTTAGTCCATTTGCCCTATTGAGCGACCTGCAAGGATCGGTGACTATGTCTCGGACGGGCTGATCATAAGTCCATAACAGTTTGGTCCTTTCATTTTCATTCTCATATTTTTAGGGGTTTATCATGCTAGCTACAACATTCAAGAAAAGTGCGGTTGCACTGGCCTTCGGTCTGACTACATTTGCAGCATCCAGCGCATTCGCTGCTGAACCAATTGTGCTTCCAGTTACTGGTGGCAATATCCACTTTGGTAACGACTTCGACACTTTAGGTGAATTCACAGACGTGTTTCAATTCACACTGACTGAACCAACCGATGTTACAGGAACAGCAAGCTCAACTTACTTAACCATTGGTTCACTCCTGTATCAGGGTATTGACTTGACCAGCGTTGTTCTGAGCGGTGGCTCTAGTGTAGAGAACACGGTCAGCTACTACTTTGATGGAGGATCAAGCTCAACCAACACTTGGACTTTCTCGGGTATTAACTTGACAGCTGGTACTTATACGCTAACTATCAAGGGTGAAGCAGGCCTGACTTCAATTCCCACCGCGCAAGCATCTTATGGTGGCAACCTGACTTTCACTGCAGCAGTTCCTGAGCCATCCACCTACGGCATGCTGGCACTGGGTCTTGGTCTGGTTGGATTTGCTGCCCGCAGCCGCAGGAACGCAAGCAAGTTCGCTTAATCAGTAATCCGGTTTCATTCAAGGCTGCGGTTTTCCGCAGCTTTTTTTGTTTGTGCCTTGTGAACACATTGCTACATTGAAGCGATGTCCGTGCTTTTAATGGGCAGGCAAGAACTAAAAGATGCTCAGACTGGACAAAGACAGCAATCTTTAGGAAACTTGGCTGGATGCGTTTACTGGTTATCTTTTTATTGGCGCTGTTGCTGATGGCTTGCAAAGAGGCGCCCAAACCGCTTGCAGACCCGCGCACGACGAAGGAAATCATTGTGGTCACCCACAATGGCCCAAGCACGTATTACTACAGCGGCAACAATCAATATGCGGGACTGGAGCATGACCTGGTACGCAATTTCGTTCGTGAGCTTGGTCCTGAATACAGTGTCAAGTTCCTCGTCGTCAATAACATCTCCCAGGTCATTCCCACCCTGCTCAAGCACAAAGCTCACTTTGCCGCCGCGGATCTCAGCATCACCCGTACGCGAGAGCACCTGGTCAGGTTCACCCGGCCCTACCAGAAAGTGCAACAACAGATTGTCTTCAACAACGAGCTGACAAAAGCGCCAAAAAACATCAAGGAGCTGCTCAACAGGCAAATTGCCGTTCCTTCCGGCACCAGTTATTCGGAACGCTTGCAGCGCCTGAAGGAACAGGAGCCCCTGCTCAGCTGGACAGAAACCCCGCATGCGAACTCCGACGAGTTGATGGCTCAAGTTGCCGAAGGCGAGCTGGATTTTACCGTCGCCGATGGACATTTGATTGCACTGGTACAGAACTATTATCCCAATCTTGGTGCAACTCTCGCATTGGGAAAGCCTGAAGAGATCGCATGGGCCTTTCCGAAAACAGGCGATACATGGCTGTATGAAAAGGCCAATGCATTTTTTACCCGCATCAGCCAGGATGGCACACTCAACCATCTGATCGACCGCTATTACGGTCACGCGGACCGACTCAAGCCAGTGGATGTCACCACTTTCATGCAGCGCTCCGAGACCTTGCTACCTCAATACAAGCGGTTATTTTATGAGGCACAGGAGCTGACAGGACTGGATTGGCGCTTGGTCGCCGCGATTGCATATCAGGAGTCGCATTGGGACAGGTTCAATACTTCACCCACCAATGTACGGGGGATGATGATGCTGACGGAGGATACCGCCGACCGGCTGGGCGTTACCGACAGGCTGGACGCGCGCCAGAGCATTATTGCCGGGGCACGATATGTGCTTATGCTCAAGGACTTGATCCCGGACAGCGTGCACGAGCCGGACCGAACCTGGATGGCGCTGGCGGCCTACAATATCGGTTATGCCCATTTGCAAGATGCACGCATTCTCGCAAAGCGATTGAAGCTCAATCCTGATCGCTGGGTGGATGTCAAAAAGGCTCTGCCACTCCTGAGCAAGGAAGAATATTTTTCAACGCTCAAATATGGCTTTGCTCGCGGCGGCGCTCCAGTTGTGTTTGTGGAGTCCGTACGCACCTACCACAAGATACTGGCGCGGCGCGAGCCTCGGCACACGCCCATCTTCCCTAGTTTCGAAGTGGCCAACCTGAACGGCTTTGGCAATACGCTGAGTCAGGAATAAACAGAGAAAAGCAGGCGCTTTCCAGCCTTCGATCCTACCGGGATCGTTATAGAATAGAACGGTCCAGTCACACAATACAATAAACATGACGCCGACCTTTATCCCCGTCGCGCTTCTACGATAGAGAAAACATATACGATTTATGCACGCCGCCGCCTTCATCCAGGACCTGGCTGTCATCATGCTGGTGGCAGGCATGGTCACCATCATCTTTCACCGGATGAAACAGCCCGTGGTACTGGGCTATATTCTTGCCGGCCTGATCCTGGGGCCTCACACGCCGCCGTTCGCCATGGTGCACGACAATCATACGATCGAGATACTGGCCGAGCTCGGCATCGTATTCCTGATGTTCTCGCTAGGGCTGGAGTTCAGTCTGCGCAAATTGCGGGCCGTCGGGGCGACTGCCGTGGTGGCCGCCCTGGTGGAAATTATCGTGATGATCTGGCTGGGTTATGAGATAGGTAGTTACTTTGGCTGGAGCTCCATGGACTCCATCTTCCTTGGTGCCATGCTGGCGATTTCGTCGACCACTATCATCGTCAAGGCCCTTGATGAGCTCAACATGAAGCATGAGCGTTTCGCGCAGATGATCTTCGGCGTGCTGATCGTCGAGGATATCCTCGGCATCGGCATTATTGCACTGCTTTCCGGCATTGCAGCGACCGGACAGGTATCTACGCTGGATGCCGCCATCACCATTTCCAATCTCACCTTGTTCATGGTGGTTGCCCTGGTACTGGGCATTATCTTCGTCCCCAAACTGCTGGAATATGTCGCGGGCTTCAAGCGCGACGAAATGCTGCTGATCACCATTCTCGGCTTGTGTTTCGGCTTCTGCCTGCTGGTGATGAAGCTGGACTACAGCGTGGCACTCGGCGCCTTCATGATCGGCGCCATCATGGCAGAATCGCGCCGCATCCGGGTAATCGAGCGGCTGATCATGCCAATACGCGACATGTTCAGCGCGATCTTCTTTGTCGCCATCGGCCTGATGCTCGACCCTGCCATCATCATCGAGTATGCCAAGCCCGTGATCGTAGTCACTCTCGTCATCATCTTCGGTAAGATCTTTGCCTGCACGCTGGGCGCCATGGCAGCTGGCAATGATGGGCGCACCTCCCTGCGTGTCGGCATGGGCCTGTCGCAGATCGGCGAATTTTCCTTCATTATCGCCGCCCTTGGCCTGACACTCGGCGTTACCAGCTCATTTCTCTATCCAATCGCGGTTGCTGCCTCGGTCATTACCACACTCACCACGCCTTATCTCATCAAGGCCGCAGACCCGCTCTCCAGCGCCCTGGCGCGCAATATGCCAGCCAGGATCTCGCAATTCTTCCGGCTCTACAGTGATTGGCTGGACTCCAATAACCATCTTCCCGGCAGCGACGGCGCCATCCTCGCGGGAATCTACCGCAAGCTGCTGCTGCAAGTATTCGTCAACCTGTGCATGGTCAGTGCCCTCTTTCTGGGGGCGGTCTGGCTAGTCAATGGCTACCTGATCAGCTTGCCATCGCCCACCCGAGACATCATGTGGCAGCAGGCCGTCACCTGGGGAGGAGCATTGCTGTTGGCAGCACCTTTCCTGATCGCGGCCTTCAGAAAGCTGCAATCCCTTGGTCTATTGATTGCCGACCATACCACGCAAGGCATGATGGGAAATGATTGCGGCCGCGTACAGCGCTTCATCGCCAAGGCGGTCAACGTGCTGGCCGTCATCGGCATGACACTGCTGATCCTGGCATTAAGCCACCGCATCATGCCGCCACTGGACGTCTGGATCGTAGTACTGCTGATTGTTGCAGGGCTGGTTGCCCTGCTCTGGCGCTGGTTCGTGCTACTGCACTATCGCATGCAGATTGCCCTGCTCGAGACTTTGAGCCAGGAAAAAGAGGAGCATTGACACTCCCGCGAGCAATCATCGCCCGCGGTGGTATCAGGGCAAAAGGCCGGATTATTGCTGGGCGCTGATAACGGTCAATCCACCCATATAAGGACGCAGCACTTCGGGCACGACTACGCTGCCATCCGCTTGCTGGTTATTCTCCAGCACAGCCACCAGCGTGCGGCCCACGGCCAGGCCGGAACCATTCAAGGTATGCAGCAGCTCCGGCTTGCCGTTTTCGTTGCGGAAACGGGCCTGCAGGCGGCGCGCCTGGAATGCCTCGCAATTGGACACGGAAGAAATCTCGCGATAAGTGTTCTGTGCGGGCAGCCAGACCTCCAGATCGTAGGTCTTGGCTGCACCAAAGCCCATGTCACCGGTGCACAGCAGCACAACCCGGTATGGCAATCCCAATGCCTGCAGTACATGCTCCGCGTGCCCCACCATCTCTTCCAGCGCATCGTAACTACGCTCGGGATGCGTGATCTGCACCATTTCCACCTTGTCGAACTGGTGCTGACGTATCATGCCGCGCGTATCGCGACCATACGAGCCGGCTTCGGAGCGGAAACATGGGGT
Source organism: Methylobacillus flagellatus KT (assembly GCF_000013705.1). Taxonomy (NCBI): domain Bacteria; kingdom Pseudomonadati; phylum Pseudomonadota; class Betaproteobacteria; order Nitrosomonadales; family Methylophilaceae; genus Methylobacillus; species Methylobacillus flagellatus. Next base: position 1,176,217 of record NC_007947.1, on the reverse strand, counting down.
ATGTGCCGTGAGCTTGATCGGCAAGCTGTCCAGCGGCACGATTTCATCGCGTACGGTATTGGTCAGCGTCACCTCTGACGTCGGAATCAGGTAAAACGCTTCATTGCTTTCACCCTCCTGTCCGCCCTTCTGCGCAGCAAACAGATCTGCCTCAAACTTGGGCAGCTGGCCGGTGCCGCGCAGGGAGTCTGCATTGACGATGTAGGGTGTATAGCATTCGGTATAGCCGTGCTGTTCCGTCTGCGTATCCAGCATGAACTGGGCGAGCGCACGATGCAAGCGGGCAATCTGGCCGCGCATGAGGGTAAAGCGCGCACCCGCCAGCTTGGCGCCGGTATCGAAATCCAGTCCCAGCGGCGTGCCGATATCGGTATGATCCTTGACATCGAAGTCAAAACGGCGCGGCGTCCCGACACGGCGTACCTCGACATTGTCCTCCTCAGATTTACCGACAGGCACACTCTCATGCGGCAGGTTAGGCACACTCAGCAAGAGCTGCTGCAGTTCAGCCTGGATCGCGGCCAACCGCTCTTCGCCTTCCTTCAGCTGCGCACCCAGCCCAGCTACTTCCGCCATGATGGATGCCACATCCTCGCCCCTGGACTTGGCAATGCCGATCTGCTTGGATGTCGCATTGCGCTTGGCCTGTAAATCCTGCGTCCGCGTCTGCACCGTCTTGCGTTCGTTCTCCAGCGCAATGAAGGCATTGATGTCAAAGGCAAAGCCGCGGCTGGAAAGGCGCGCCACGACGTTATCGAGGTCATTGCGTAACTGCTGGATGTCTAACATTGAAATTCCTGATGATTACATTGTGTGCAAAAGCACGTTGATAGGGGATCACTTCTTGCGCTGCTTGCTACGTGCTTCTTCATCCAGCGCGCGCAAATGCGCCATTTTTTCGCTGATTTTACCTTCAAGCCCGCGCTGCGTGGGCACATAAAACTGGATGGCCTCTAGACCATCGGGGAAATAGTCCTCGCCTGCGGCGTAAGCGCCTGGCTCATTGTGCGCATACCGGTATTCCTTGCCGTAATTCAGATCCTTCATGAGCTTGGTCGGCGCATTGCGCAAATGCAAGGGCACGGGACGCGACTTGTCGCTGGCGACAAAGGCCTTGGCCTGGTTGTAAGCCATGTAGGCCGCATTGCTCTTCGCCGCCACCGCGAGATAGATCACGGCATTGGACAACGCCAGCTCCCCTTCGGGCGACCCCAGCCGTTCGTAAATCTGGCAGGCTTCCAGCGCCATGGTCTGCGCACGCGGATCGGCAATGCCGATGTCCTCGACCGCCATGCGCACGATGCGACGGCCCAGGTAAAGCGGATCGGCGCCGCCATCCAGCATGCGCAGGAACCAGTACAGGGCCGCATCCGGATTGGAGCCGCGTACGGATTTGTGCAGGGCGGATATCTGGTCGTAGAATGCCTCCCCCCCTTTGTCGAACCGGCGCAGCTTGCTCGCCATGGTCGACTGCAGGAATTCGGCATCGATCTTCGTCACCCCGGCAGTTAATGCCGCATTGAACAAGCCCTCCACAAAATTGAGCAGCCGGCGGGCGTCGCCATCCGCATAGCCAAGCACCTGCTCCACGACTTCCGGCGTCAGGGGAATATCCAGTTGCATTTCCTGTTTGCCGCGCTCCAGCAATTGCTTCAACTCGTCTTCGGACAAGGCATTGAGCACGAACACCTGAGCACGGCTCAACAAGGCGCTGTTGACTTCGAACGAAGGGTTTTCCGTGGTTGCGCCAATGAAAGTGATCAGGCCGCTTTCAACGAACGGCAGGAACGCATCCTGCTGGCCCTTGTTGAAACGGTGGACTTCATCGACGAATAGGATGGTACGGCGTCCAGACTGCTGCAGCGTATGCTCGGCCCGCTCCACTGCCTCGCGTATGTCCTTGATGCCGGCCAGCACAGCGGACAAAGGAATGAACTCGGCATCCGCGGTGTTGGCAATCAGCCGCGCCAAGGTGGTCTTGCCTACGCCAGGTGGCCCCCACAGGATCATTGACGGCAGCTTGCCCGACGTGAAAGCCAGGCGCAAAGGCTTGCCTTCGCCCAGCAAATGCCGCTGCCCGACCACCTCGTCGAGCGATTTGGGCCGCAAGCGCTCCGCAAGCGGCGCCTGGGGAGCAATGGGTTCGAATAATCCGGTCAAAGAATATGCCTGCTATCGTGATGGGTTATGCTGCAGAAGCAGCCAGCAAAAGGGATTGAAAGATCAACTAGTGTTATTTTACCGTCAAGTCCATGTAGAAAACGACAGCCTATGGCGCACCCATAAGCCTCCCGTCCAAGTTCAGGGTTTGGTTGTTCACCACAATCAGGTTGAGCAAATCCCGCACGGAGAAATTGACCCCGGCTTTCCCCAAGTCATCTCCACTGAGCTGGCCCCAATGCACTTTTAATGTGCAGTCAAACGTACACCCTGAGCCACTCATGCGCCCATCACTGAAAGTAAAGCTGCCATCAGACTGCAACTGCCCTACAGCCTCTTTCTGCGTATTCAGGCTAACAAGCGTGGTCCAGTCACGCAGGTTCACACTGAATCCTGCCTGATAATTACTGAAATCGACCCGGAGCGTCCCCGTCGCAGCCAGTGTTACCGGAATACCGAAAAACCGCCCGCTGACATCGCTGGTGCCACTCCAGGTACCTGTCATGTTGCGCGCATTGGCGGTGAGGATTTGAGAACTGATGGCGTCACCGCCGCCTCCGGGAAGAGGGCTGGGTACAGTAGGCGTATTGTCGACCGTGTCTTCAAGCTCGCTCAGCACATCACAAGCGACCAACACACAAGGGGCGCCAAAATCACTCCTGATATCAGCATTGCGAAAGCCATTTTCACTGGTATCCGTTGTCTGCTTTTCCTCGAGCGTGTCTTGCAGAGTCCCCTGCTGAGGTCCCGCCGCCACCAATACTGGCATGATCTCCGAATAGCTCGGCCGGCTTGTCATATTAGAGACCTCCCCTGCCTGGCCTTTATAAAGCACGAGGTTGCCTGCATGATTTTCCATGAATACGGCACCGTCCCCCACCTTGACCAGCAGCTTTTGTGCATCGTCAAGCGAGGCAGTAAACTCTGTGCCACGGATGCCGATGGTGGCCACAGGAGTATCCATGCGGTAATTCGGCTTGTTCGCATGGCCGATGACACCGGTAATGGCGCGCAAGCCACCTTTGATCAACCGAAAAATGCCGCGCTCGCTGCCATCTTCCCGCCCACTGTAGTGATACGCCTCCACCTTGAAACTGGTGTTGGGCTGTAAGGAGATGTATCCACCGTCAATGAACTTCACCTGCATGCGGCCATCAGCCGTCAATAAGGTTTCTCCTGCATCAAACTCAGCTCCTTTTGCAGCCTCGCGGAGACCCCCTGACGAATCCATGATATTCGCGACCCCATGGACAAATTCCACCTTGCCTGCAGCAGCCAGCGTTAAGTCTGCATGGGCGATCAATCCGAGCATCAGCAGTGACGTCTTTAATAAATGCCTCATACGCATAGTCCTCTTTCGCCTACCAGTTGATTTCGCCTACCAGTTGAACTCACGTCGGACGCTGACCGAGACCATATAACGGTCAAAGCTGTAGAGTTCAACCGTGGAGTCATTACGAATAAAAGTGAATTGCGGCTTGATAATCCAATTGTATCCCGGCAGATACCTTAATCCCACACTGGCATCCAGCTGCTTGTCCTCGCGTGTCGCGAAAAGAAAAGGGAATGTTTCCGGCTCATCATGTCGGCGGTTCTCGTATCCCAATGTTGTGAACGCGACAAGATTCGGCCTGAGAGTCAGCTGGCCCCCGCTGCGCACACCATGGACACGATAGCTGAGGAAGTCCGCATACTCGTTCCTTGCCTGTTCCTTTCCTCCATAGCCACTCACAAACAATAAAGGCGTCAGGTCCCCATCGAAGACATGAGCCCACCCTCCGCCTACAATATATCGGTCAGCATCCCGAATCCTGTTGTCGGGATAGGCCAGGCGCGAAACCTGGGCAAACAGGTTGACTTGATTCTTGGTATCAATGTCGCGCTGCCATTGCATGTTGATGCCGTATGCCCGACGATAAGTCTGGTCATCGAGGCTGAGGCTATTCGCCTGCGCGGCTACGGTATAGGTATCCCGGTGCTGACGATAACTCAGCCCAACATTCGCATCCAGCATTCCCAGATCAAAGGCATCCTGATGCCGATTCAACCGCTGAGACGCATTGATACCGGCAAACAACGCAAACCGTCTTGCCAATGGGGTGCGAAACGAAATGCCTCCAGCAAGATTGGTATAGTTATCGCTCGACTCGCGGGCTTGACGGTCAAGGCCAATATCCACAATCAAGCCGCCCAGCGCAGGGACAGCGACGGTAACAGAACTGGCGGCCGTGGCACTGTTCACATTCGAATCATGACCCACTCCGCCTTCAAGATACGCAGAGAATGCCGTCGTCAACCCCTGGGCCTTGTCGATCGCGCTCATGTAGCGATTGATCACCTGGGTGATCTCTTCAGGCGGTTGCTGGTTGAGCACATTCCTGAACTCAGCGCGGGCAGCTTCTTGCTCGCCCAGAAGAAAATACGCGCGCGCAATCTGCGCCCTGGCATTGCCGTTATACGGCTGGACCGCAAGCACGCGCTCAAGCGCGAACACGCCGCGCGTCACATGACCGCTGTCAATCGCCGCCAGGCCGAATAGCATGTCATATGCAGGGTCGCCGGAATACTCGGACTCCACCGGCTCCAGCAAAGCATAGGCTGCAGCATAGTCACGGCTGGCCATCAAGCGGCCTGCCTTGTCGAGCAAGGCCGTATCATGCGCGCAAGCTAGCCCTTCGCCCATCAACAACAGGATCACTCCCGCCATGCATTGCCTGAGCAGGATCACTTACTCGCCCACCACATCAGCCCCGGCAGGTACGACAAACTGGAAGCTGCTATTGGCGATGGCCGGGTTGCGCTGCAGTTGGCTGAACTGAATGCTGGTGACATGCCCGAAACTATCGTGCAGCTCCATCTTCTGCAATTCGTCGCCCTTGAAGCCCAACAATACCTTGTCGAACCCGCTGTCTTCCGCCTTGGGCACCGCCTGCGCCCACGCCAGGCCATCAGACCGGATGACAGTAGTCAGAGTGAAATTGCGCTCGGCATCCTGCGCACCAGCCAGCAGTGAAGCAGGGCTGGAACCGATTGCCTTGCTCATGGGGCGCACGGTCAGTTGATTGAGATCGGGGTCGTATAGCCAGACCTTCTCGCCATCCCCCACGATCTGCTGCACATAAGGCTTGTTGTAATCCCACCTGAATTTGCCAGGGCGCTGCAATTGCATATGGCCTTCGACCTCCTGCACCTTGTTGCCCTGGGCATCGGTCACGACCTGGCGGAAATGCGCGCGCATGGCGCTAGTGGACTTGAAAAACGCCTTGAGCGACTCTACGCCATCTGCGCGTACGGACCAGGGGACCATCAATGCTACCACCATGGTGGCTACTGCTAAAAACCTCATGCTGTGCCCTTCAATGCTTAATCATGGTTATTCGGCGCAATCACTTCCCGGTTGCCATTGCTCTGCATGGCAGACACCAATCCGGCCCGCTCCATTTCCTCGATCAGGCGCGCGGCACGGTTGTAGCCGATGCGCAGCTGGCGCTGGACGGATGAAATGGACGCGCGACGCGACTTGAGCACGATGGCAACAGCCTCGTCGTAGAGCGGATCGGCCTCGCCACCGCTCTCGCCAAGTTCCCCGGCCTCGCCGCCATCCTCGCTGCCCCCCGTGAGAATACCCTCGATATAGTTCGGCTCACCCTGCTGCTTGAGGTACTCCACTACGCGGTGTACTTCCTGGTCTGATACAAATGCACCATGCACACGCTGCGGATCGCTGGTACCAGGAGGCTGGTAGAGCATGTCGCCCTGGCCCAGCAGCGCTTCCGCGCCCATCTGGTCGAGGATGGTGCGCGAATCTATCTTGCTCGACACCTGAAATGCCACGCGCGTCGGGATATTGGCCTTGATCAGGCCGGTGATGACGTCCACCGAAGGGCGCTGGGTCGCCACCACGAGGTGGATACCGCAGGCACGGGCCTTCTGTGCGAGACGCGCGATCGGTTCTTCCACCTTCTTGCCGACCACCATCATGAGGTCGGCCAACTCATCGATCACCACGACGATCAACGGCAGCTCTTCCAGCGGCTCGGGTTCATCCGGCGTCAGGCTGAATGGGTGCGGAATCGACTTGCCTTCCTTTTCCGCGTCACGGATTTTCTGGTTGTAGCCAGCCAGGTTGCGCACGCCCAGCATGGACATCAGCTTATAGCGCCGTTCCATTTCCGCCACGCTCCAGTTGAGCGCATTGCCCGCCTGGCGCATATCGGTAATCACCGGGGCAAGCAAATGTGGAATCGCGTCGTACACAGACAGTTCCAGCATTTTGGGATCGATCAGAATCAGGCGTACCTTGCTCGGTTCCGCCTTGTAAATCAGGCTCAGGATCATGGCGTTGATCGCCACCGACTTGCCCGATCCGGTAGTGCCCGCGACCAGCACGTGAGGCATCTTGGCAAGGTCGGCCACCACGGGCTTGCCGGAAATATCCTTGCCCATGGCAATCGCCAGTGGCGAACTCACTTCGGCATACACCTGCGAACCGAGAATCTCGGATAGGTAAACAATCTGGCGTTTGGGGTTGGGGATTTCCAGTCCCATGTAGGTTTTGCCCGGAATAGTCTCCACCACGCGTACACTGACCACGGACAATGCCCGTGCCAAGTCCTTGGAGAGATTGGCGACTTGGCTGCCCTTAACCCCTGCCGCCGGCTCGATTTCATATCGCGTGATGACTGGCCCTGGCAATGCGGTGACCACCTTGACCTCAATGCCGAAGTCCATGAGCTTGCGTTCAATCAGACGGGAGGTAAATTCCAGCGTCTCGGCAGACTGAACTTCCACCACGCCGCTGGGCTCGTCCAGCAAGTGCAGGGGCGGCAAAGGCGAATCCGGCAAGGCTTCGAATAATGGCGTCTGCTTCTCGCGCTGCACGCGCTCGCTTTTCACGATCTCGAAGGTGGGTGGCAACTCGATCTGCACGGGCTGGCGATCCTCGGTACGCTTGCGCTCATTGTCCACGAATTCGTTGCGCTGCTGCTCGGCGGCCTTGCCTGCCTTCCTGTCCTGGTAGTCCTGCCAACGTTCAATCATGTAGTGATAGGCCGACTCCAATCCAGCGCCGACTTTTTCCGCGATCGATATCCAAGACCAGCCGGTGAACAGGCTGAAACCTACAGCCAGCAATAACAGCAATACCAATGTAGAGCCTGCGAACCCCAGCATTGCCTGCAGGCCGGCATCCACCAAGGATCCCAACATGCCGCCTGCCGCCATGGGCAACTCCACATCCAAGGTATGAAAATGCCCTGCCTCCAATGCTGCTGAGGACAAAAGTAGCATCAGGAACCCCGTCAGATTCAGCCAGATCAAGGGTTTGCGCTCGGCCTCATCCACTTCCAGGCGCAAGTAGACCAGCCACATGGCATAAAACGCCAGCACCACCCACCACCAGGCAGAAAAACCAAACAGGTAAAGCAGGATGTCGGACAACCAGGCGCCCAGCGCACCTCCTGCATTTCGCGTCAGATCACTGTCGCTTGTGCTATGCGACCAGGCAGGGTCGGCACTGTGGTAAGTCAATAGAATCAGCGCGAGATACAGGCCGACGACGACCAGGACAAGCCACCATGCCTCCTTGACAATACCAGGCGTGGCTTGGGGCTCAGCTTGACGGCGGCTGTTGAGCGGTGTGTTTTTTTTCTGGAAAAACAAGATGATTCAGGATCCGGCGACGAAATTTAAGCTGCCCTGATTATACAGTATCAAGCCGATTCCGAACCGGTGCCTGATCGTAAACCATGCAGGGAATATAAAACCATCAATGGTCAGGGCTGGCATCTTCTGGGCGAACCATCATGGCCGCTCCAGTGATACCTCGGGGCCGGGCATCTTGACGCCCATCAGGGCAGCATAATCCCTTGACGCTATGCTGAAGCTCATCAGACTAGGTCCCCATTCAAACTCCTGAAACCCCCAGTCTTCACAATCCATCCCAGTACTACCTTTGCAGTGCTGCAGTTCGACAATGTCGCAGTTCGCATTTCTAGTATTGTTTGCTGATTTTTTAACCTTAAAAGGAATTATCACATGTATTTCAAACCCGCTTTGTTGGCCAGCGCCCTGCTGTTTGCCAGCATCAACGCTCAAGCCGAGTTGACCAGCTACAACCCCAATGGTGCAGAACTCGTCTATAGCTCGATCAGCAATGTCACCTGGACCAAGGATGCCAACCTGCTCAAGTCCATGTATGACGCGGACAACACGCTCATCGACAAGATCATTGCGGTGACTCCTACATTCAATGACGTGACTTGGGGCCTACAAACTCTCAGCGCAAATAACTTCGACACTTCCAACGGCACTGCCGATTGGTGGGGTGCGTTGGCGTTTGTCGACTACCTGAACGACATCAGCTACGGCGGCAGCAACCAATGGCGCCTGCCCTCAGTTTCCGGCCGCCTACAAGGATATAATCTTCCCGGCAATGGCGCTGCCGCCGGCGATGAGTTCCCTGAGTTGTTCTATCAGGAACTGGGCGCAACCGCTGGTACATCTATTCCAGACACAGCCTACTTTGATAACGAGCAGACTGGCACTTACTGGACTGAAACACTGTACCCCGCCAACAATGCCCACGCATGGAACTTCAACACCAACAATGGCTACCAGGCAACCAACATCCGCGGCCTTGATCGCTATGTATGGGCTGTCACGCCTGGCATGGTAGCTGCAGTCCCTGAAGCCAACACCACTGCCATGTTGTTGGCTGGCCTCGGCATTCTCGGCGCAGTGATGCGTCGTCGTCGCGCCAAGTAATCCATCAGCTGGATTCATCCAGTGAAATTCGGGCGTCAGCGGCTCTGCCGGTGGCGCCCTTTTCATTTGGTGCCATATCTATTGTTGCTGGTACTCCCGCGCCCCCAAGGCGGTGTTGAGTCGGCTCCTGATCGCGGAAAGTAGGTGTAGCAACGGCCGTGATGTCAGGCGCTAGAAATATCACCATGCCATCATGGCAAGCCCCATCTCAATTAGTTACCTCATTCAAACTGTTGCAACCTCATCAATTGAAACTCCATGCAGTACCACCTTGCAGCGCTGTCATGAATCAGCGCTGTAGCTTGACTTTTAGTATTGCTTGATCATTTTTCACCATTCTGCATAAAGGAGCTATTTCATGTACTTCAAGCCTGCTTTACTGGCCAGCGCCCTGTTGTTTGCCAGCATCAACGTCCACGCTGAACTCACCAGCTACAATCCCAACGGTGTAGAGCTTGTATATAGCTCGGTCAGCGATGTCACCTGGACCAAGGATGCCAACCTGTTCAAAACCCTGTATGACGCAGACAACACGCTCATCGACAAGATCATTGCAGTGACTCCTACCTTCAATGACCCACATTTTGGTCTGCAAACCATAGACGCCAGCGACTTCAACACCAGCAATGGCCGAGTTAGCTGGTGGGGCGGGTTTGCCTTTGTCGATTATCTGAACAGCGTCAATTATGGTGGTAGCGACCAATGGCGTCTGCCCACGGTCGTCAATGCACAAGCTGGCTACAACACTCCGACAAATGGTACTGCCGCTGGGGATGAACTACCGGAACTGTTCTACCAGGAACTGGGGGGTATACAAGGCAAAGCTATTCCCGACACCGACATGTTTGACAATGAGCAGAGTTGGACTTACTGGACTGGCACAGAGCACGCATCGCTCGATACATTTGCGTGGGCCTTCTATACCAGCATTGGTAATCAGTACTTCTTCAGCAGGAACAACTTTCAGTTCCATGTATGGGCTGTCACTCCCGGACTGGTAGCCGCAGTGCCAGAAGCCAGTACCTATGCTATGTTGCTGGCCGGCTTGGGTGTGCTGGGTGCAGTCGCGCGCCGTCGTCGCGCTCTGTAATCAACTGACTGGCTTCATCCAGCAAGGTTGGGGCGTCAGCGGCAATGCTGCTGACGCCCTTGATATATTTTGGTGTGCACATCATTGCCATTGCGCGTTCCGCAACAAGAAAGCTTATATGGCAATTAGTAATAATGGCCGGAGCCAACCCCAGCCACTTTTACAAGCGCGACAGCACCATGTCAGACGCAATCGCAAAATGCATCGATATTCCTGACCAATGCACTCTGGTTGCCCGCGCGACTGATGCGATCGAATGCTGCTTCTTTTTCAGCAACATTTTCAGCGGGAATATATTGAGAATGATGGAGACGAGGAGCCAATTTCCCAGATTGCAGCACCTGGCTTGCCTGGCTTGAAGATGAGCGTACTTCCGATACCAACATACTTCACTTCCTTTTCCTTTTGGGAGTTTAATCGACACGGCAGGAATTGTGTTCCTGTCGAGCGCTTGGATATCAATCATCGAAGATAGTTCCTGCATTGCCAGACTGCGCATATCTCTCGACTCAATGCATGCGAATCATTAACCCAGACTATCAGCCAAATAAACACAATCAATTTGCACTCCCCTGGAGCGACGCCTAAACTAGCGAAACTAAGCAGTGGCTTGATGGTCTGGTAACAGGCAAGCTTAAGCTCATCCGCGCAGATTCCCCATGGGCCTGATCGTGGATTGTATTTCACCGCAAACAAAGGAGAACAACATGGTAGATATCGGCATCAGTGAAAAGGACCGCAAGAAAATCGCTGAAGGGCTTTCGCGCTTCCTTGCAGACACTTATACGTTGTATCTCAAGACCCATTACTTCCACTGGAATGTGACCGGCCCGCAATTCCGCACCCTGCACCTGATGTTCGAAGAGCAATACAACGAGCTGTGGACTGCAGTTGACCAGATTGCAGAACGTATTCGCTCACTCGACTTTCCTGCGCCAGGCACCTATAAGGAGTTCAGCAAGCTCACCTCCATTGAGGAAACTGACGGTGTTCCCCATGCCCAGGACATGATCAAGGCACTGGTCTCTGGCCATGAAGCTGTCGTACGCACTGCGCGCTCGGTATTCCCCGCAGCAGAAAAAGCTTCCGATGAAGCGACTGCGGACCTGCTGACGCAACGCCTGCAGATCCATGAAAAAACGGCTTGGATGTTGCGCAGCCTGCTGGAAAAGCCCTAACATTTCGCCCTTTTGAATATTGCACATTTAGACAGACTGCTTGAGGAGTACTCACCGTATGGCAACAAAACATGCTCGCTTGCTGATCCTGGGTTCCGGCCCGGCAGGCTATACTGCTGCCGTGTACGCAGCGCGCGCCAACCTGAAGCCCGTGCTGATTACTGGTATCGCCCAGGGGGGCCAGCTCATGACCACGACTGAGGTGGACAACTGGCCCGCCGACGCCGATGGCGTACTGGGCCCGGAGTTGATGGCACGCTTCCAGAAGCATGCAGAGCGCTTCAACACGGAAATCATCTTTGACCACATTCATACCACGCACTTGACAGAAAAGCCGATCCGATTGGTCGGTGACGCCGGTGAATACACATGTGATGCCTTAATCATTGCGACCGGCGCTTCTGCCAAATATCTCGGGCTGCCGTCTGAAGAGGCTTTCGCTGGCAAGGGCGTTTCTGCCTGCGCCACCTGCGATGGCTTCTTCTATCGCAACCAGGAAGTCGCCGTGATCGGGGGCGGCAACACCGCCGTGGAAGAAGCACTGTATCTGGCCAACATCGCCAGCAAGGTGACCCTGGTGCATCGGCGTGACAAGTTCAAGGCCGAGGCTATCCTCGTGGACAAACTCATGGAGCGCGTCAAGGAAGGCCGCATTGTGCTGGAAACCTTCCAGACCCTGGATGAAGTCTTGGGCGATGATTCCGGCGTCACCGGCATCCGGCTTAAAGACGTCAACAGCGGCGCCACCAAGGAAATCGCACTCAAGGGCGTATTCATCGCCATTGGCCACAAACCAAACACCGATATCTTTGAGGGTCAGCTGGAAATGGAAGGCGGCTACATCGTCACCAAGGCCGGGCGTGAAGGCAACTTCACAGCCACCAGCGTACCGGGGGTTTTCGCCGCTGGCGATGTACAGGACCATATCTACCGCCAGGCGGTGACCAGTGCCGGCACAGGCTGCATGGCAGCACTGGATGCCGAGCGCTACCTAGACCAATTGTCTTGAGCGTTCCCGCAGGATTTTCTGCGGGTTTCTTTCTGGGGTGGGCAATACATGACAAATCAAGGCGACAAGGATGACGAAATCAAACTGTTCCTTGATGCAGTCAAGGATGTACGCCCGCTCAGGTCAGCCAGGGTATACCATCAGGCACCCACTCCCAAGCCAATTCCCCGCCAGTTCCTGCGTGATGAGCGCCAGGCGCTGGCGGACTCATTGAGCGATGGTTACATTCCTGCACATGAACTCGAAAGCGGCGAGGAGCTGCTTTATCTGCGAGAAGGACATTCTCCTGACATCCTAAGCAAATTACGCCGTGGGCACTGGGTGGTGCAGGCTGCCATCGATCTGCATGGCATGGTCAGTGACGAAGCAAGGGTGTATGTTGCCGAGTTTCTCTCACACTGCAGGAAGCGCGGCATCCGCTGCGTCCGCATCATCCACGGCAAAGGCTTGAGTTCGCGTAACCGTGAACCAGTTCTCAAGCACAAATTACGCAATTGGCTCATGCAGAAAGATGAAGTCATTGCCTATGCCCAGGCCCGCCAGCAGGATGGCGGCAGTGGCGCCGTCATCGTCCTGCTCAAGGCATGACGACTCATCAAGAGGTGAATTGCACTTGCCCTGCCGGCACTGAGCCTGCGACATCACATTGAGTGCCTGAGTTTCAGAAACTGCGCCTGGTCACGCAATCGTGCGCAGCGATATGGCATCAGTACGGTAAACCCTAAATCTGGTACTTCTGTATCAGGCAAACGGCCTGTGCCGCAATGCCCTCTCCACGCCCGACAAACCCCATCTTTTCACTGGTGGTGGCTTTGACGTTCACGCAATCAGCCAGGATGTCGCAATCCTCCGCAATATGCTGCACCATGCGTGCAATGTGCGGTGCCATCTTCGGTGCCTCCGCGATAATGGTCGCGTCGATATTCACGATGTTGTAATGCTTGGCCTTGAGCAAGGCCACGACATGGCGCAGCAATACCCGGGAGTCCGCATCCTTGAAGCGTTCGTCGGTATCGGGAAAGTGCTTGCCAATATCCCCCAGCGCCGCAGCCCCCAGCAAGGCGTCACTGACGGCGTGCAGCAAGACATCCGCGTCTGAATGCCCCTTGAGGCCCTTGGCAAAGGGGATCTCCACCCCACCGATGATGCATGGCCGCCCTTCCACCAATTGGTGCACGTCAAACCCGTTTCCCACTCTGATCATGATGTTTTCTGCTCCTTGGCATCTGCAAGCAGAATCGCTTCTGCCAGTTGTAAATCCTGCGGATAGGTAATCTTGAGGTTCCTGAGTTCGCCGGGTACCAGACGGGGACTGAAGCCCAGGGCCTCCACTGCCTGCGCTTCATCCGTAGGCGCCCCGCTTGCCTGGCGCAGTGCATTCTTCAATAGGGCATAACGGAACATCTGCGGCGTCTGCGCCTGCCATAAACCCTCTCTGGATTCTGTATGGGCGACACGCTGCCCGGCATCTGCACGCTTGAGTGTATCGGCCAATGGAATTGCCAGCAGGCCGCCTACCGCATCGTCCTGCACACTATCCAGCAAACGATCCAGCATGGCCATGCTCAATCCCGGCCGGGCCGCATCATGGACTAATATCCAGTCGTCATCCGCCACTTGGTGCACCATCGCCTCCAGTCCATTCAGGACAGTAGTGGCACGGGTTGCGCCGCCCAGCGCATGAACGACCACTTTTGCGTCCAGACCCGTCGCACCGTATTGTGCCCACAGATGGTCATCCGGTGCGATCACAACATGCACGGCGCTGATGCGGGGAGCCGCAGCAAAAAGGGATAAGGCATGAAAGATGAGTGGCTTGCCGTTCAGCGGCAGATATTGTTTGGGTAGCTTGGACCCCATGCGGCTGCCGGTGCCGGCTGCAGGGATCAGGGCATGAAATTTCGACATGGGCGGCATTCTAACATGCCGTCGCCAGCACGGCCCGGCTCAAGGAAGCCAGCCTCTTCCAGAAATGCTACTGGGCAGGCGCCTTGCATATTGAGTACAAACAGCAAGCAGTACACTCCACGGGGCGGGTTCAGTCCCTCCTGCCGCAAGACTCAGGCTCTGGGCGCAACAGTAGCCAGATAGCCACGGTCGCCATGGTCAGGGTCACGCCCCATTTTGCCCATAGCGGTGCTGGAGAGAACCAGAGACCGGTTGCGCTGCACGACATCATGAACACTGCAAGATATTTTGCCTTGCGCGACACGGCACCGCGCTCGCGCCAATCGCGAATGTGATGACCGTATTGGGGATGGTTGAGCAGATAATGCTCCAGTTGAGGCCAGCCATGGCCACCTGCCCATGCAGCGAGCAGCACGAACGGCACCGTCGGCATGATGGGCAGAAAAGCCCCTATCACGCCGAGAATGAGCGCCACGATCGCCAGCATGCGCCACAATAAAATCTTGGTTTGCCTAAGCATACGATACCTGACGTAAACAACGCTTGAAGATACCACGCTTACCGCCCATACGCCCAGAGGCAAGTGCTAATGTCTTTTCACCTAGGCCAAACCACGCGGGTATTGGGCTTGCTAGTCAAATCAACTTATCAAACCAGATGCCTGGGTCTCTTCATCCATGGGAACCGGCTTGCCGAAAAAATAGCCTTGAAATGCCTGGCACCCATGTTGCTCGAGAAAGTCGAACTGTTCAGAGGATTCTATGCCCTCTGCCACCACCGTCAGGTTCAGAATGCCCGCCAGGGCCAGGATGGTGCGAACAATCGCGGCATCATTGGGATCATCAATCACATCGCGCACAAATGAACGGTCAATCTTTAGCTGGTCTAGAGGCAACAGCTTTAAGACACTGAGCGAAGAATAGCCGGTGCCAAAATCATCCATGGAAAAATGTACGCCGATATCCTGCAATGCCCTCATTTTTTCTATCGTCTGCACAATATCCGTATGGAACATGCTCTCGGTCAGCTCCAGCCATAGCCGCTTGGGATCAGCCCCCGACTGTCTGATGGCATCGTGAACCTTACCCACAAAATCCATATCCCTGAATTGCTTCGCACTGACATTGACCGACAACGTCCACTGCGATTTGACAGCATCCTCGCTCCACACATTCAGCTGTTTGCAGGCCATTGACAGCACCCATTGACCGATTTCCTGGATGAGGCCGGTTTGCTCGGCCACAGGAATAAACTGGCCAGGCAGGACCATGCCACGGACAGGGTGGATCCAGCGGATCAGTGCCTCATGGCCGATGACCTTGCCATCCCGGTTGACTACCGGCTGAAAATACAGCCTGAACTCGTCCCGCTGCAATGCCTGGCGCAGGTCTGCCAGCAAAGAGGCATATTCCAGCACTTCGGCCTGCAGCGAGGGGTCGAACATGGAGATCCGGTTTTTACCCTGCGCCTTGGCGCGGTAAAGCGCCATGTCCGCATGCTTGAATAGCTCAGTCTTGGGTTTTGCCTTGTCGGAGAACATCACGATGCCTACACTGGTGGATGTATGCAGCACAATGCGATTGAAAATATAGGGGGTACTCAGTGCATTGCGTAGTTTCTCGGCAACGTTGTATGCTTGCGCTGTCGCTTTTGCAGGATCCTCGTCCAGGTCAGCCAGCAAAATGATGAACTCATCTCCGCCCGCCCGGGCAACCGTATCCACCTGGCGAATGTTTTCCCGCAACCTTTGACCGACCTGCTTGAGCAATCTATCCCCTTGCTCATGACCATGCGTATCGTTGATTTCCTTGAAATTGTCCAGATCGAGGAACATGACGGCCCCGTGTCGATGCGACCTGACGCATGCCTCCCTGATCATCTGCAGCCGTTCCACCATCAGCCTGCGATTCGGCAAACCAGTCAGGTCGTCATAAAGCGCCATGCGCTGAACGCTCTGCTCGAGTATTTTCCTCTGGGTAATGTCTGCGCGAATTGCAATGTATTGCACGGGCACGCCATCCTCGCCCAGAAACGGGACTATGGTGGTATGCACCCAGTACAAAGTGCCATCTTTCGCGCGATTGCACACCTCTCCATTCCAGACCTGACCAGAGGACACGGTGCGCCACAGGTGCTGAAAGAACTCTTTGGGGTGGTGTCCGGAATTGACTATCCTGTGCGTGCTGCCTACCAGCTCTTCACGGCCATATTGGGAAATGGAGCAGAATTTATCATTGACCCTGGTGATCACCCCACGCGCATCAGTGACGGCAACAATGGCATGCGCATCCAGTGCAATCTTGAGCTCATCATGCTCCTTGATCAAAGCCATGAGTTTCTGGCTCATGAGCTCTTGCTCCGTGCAGTCCGTCACCAGCACCAGTACACCCGTCGTGCTGCCATGGGGCATATCGGTCATCCCACGTCGCGATATAATCAGGGCATTTTTATACAATATCTCATCATTGGCACCGCGCACGGCAAAATGAATATTAGCCTGCTTCCCGCTCAATGCCTGCCTCATGGCCGGCTCAAGATGACGCAACCAATCCTCGGGCATCATCGATGCCAACCTGGCGCCCGCCCACTGCTCGGGCGTTCTCCCGAAATCATCGCAAAATGACAGATTGACAAACTGACAGCAAAACTCGACATCGAAGCAGATAGCACAGAGTGGAAGATTATCGAGAATGGTGCGCAACTGGACATCCTGCTTGCGCAAGGCCGTTTCTACTTGTACCAGGCGCTCCTGCAATGCTTCGGCATCAGACTCGACAATCGGCATCTCTAGCAGCTTATCGATTTGCATAGATATATCCTTTTCATTCACTTGCCTGCAACACTCACCATTGCAAATCTGCAGTTATTTTTGCATCAAAAAATGATTAGGAACCTAAATGTTAAGGGGAGGCATCCGTGGCTGCAAGCGATATTCTTAATCTAATTATCGGTAGTAAAGCATTTTTGTTGAGTAGAAAACTTACGTTTTGACACTCACAGAGAATATATGCACCATGAACCTTATGCAATTAGCGGAAAGTGTGCGTATTCATGTTTGAATCTGCAGAGCTCGGTCACAGCATTGACGATGACTGTTACAAAAAAGAGGTACCAGCCTTACGCGAAGCGCTGCTTGACGTCCAGTTCGACCTGGCAGAATCCAAGGCCTTCCCTGTCTTGATCCTGATCGGTGGCGTCGATGGTGCAGGCAAGGGCGAAACCGCCAATCTGCTCAACGAATGGATGGATCCGCGCCTGATCCACACCTGTGCATTTGGGCCGGCAACGGAAGACGAAGCTGAACGGCCGCCCATGTGGCGCTTCTGGCGCGAATTACCCCCCAAAGGCAAGATCGGTATTTTCTTCGGCTCGTGGTATACCGCGCCCATTGTAGAAAACCTGAAAAACGGCAAGCTGTATAAGAAGCTTGACAGCCATATTAACGATATTGTGCGCTTCGAGCGCATGCTCACGGATGAAGGGGCGCTCGTCATCAAGCTCTGGTTCCATCTTTCAAAAAAACAGCAGAAAACCCGCATTGCCGAACTGGAAGCCAATCCCAAAACGCGCTGGCGCGTCACGGAACAGGACAAGCAACATCTCAAGCACTATGACGAATTCCGCACTCTTACCGGCCGCATCCTGCGCGAGACCAGTACTGCCAACGCACCCTGGCTCGTCATCGAAGGATTCGATCCCAATTACCGCAGCCTGACCACGGGAAAATATTTGCTGGAGGCCATACGCAACCGCCTTGACAGCAAAGTACCGCCACCCCGTAAGGCAGCGGCGCCGGCCCTGACACTGATGGCAGCAGACGGCCTCAACGTCCTGAACGCCCTCGACCTTGGCAAATCGCTGGACAAAAATGAATACGAAGAGCAACTGGAGGAATACCAGGGAAAGCTCAACCTGCTGACTCGCCACAAGAAATTCAAGGAGCTTTCCGTGATCATGGCCTTTGAAGGCGTTGACGCCGCCGGCAAAGGCGGGGCCATTCGCCGCGTCACCCGGGCCATGGATGCCCGCACCTACAGCGTCGTCCCGATCTCAGCCCCTTCCGACGAAGAAAGCGCCCAACCCTACCTCTGGCGTTTCTGGCGGCAATTGCCCCGCCGCGGACGCGTTACGATTTTTGACCGCACCTGGTATGGCCGCGTGCTGGTGGAACGGGTGGAAGGCTTTTGCAGCACGCAGGACTGGATGCGTGCCTATGCGGAAATCAATGATTTCGAGGAGCAGCTGGTCAATCATGACATCGTGCTCGTCAAATTCTGGCTGCATATCGACAAGGATGAGCAATTAGCCCGCTTCAAGACAAGGGAAAATACCGCGTTCAAGCGCTACAAGATCACCGATGAGGATTGGCGCAACCGCGAAAAATGGGATGATTACCAGCGGGCCGTCTGCGACATGATAGACCGTACCAGCACAGAGCAGACGCCTTGGACACTGGTCGAATCCAATGACAAGAAATATGCCCGCATCAAGATACTCAAGACCATCTGCGATCAACTGGAACACAAGCTCAATTCACTGAAATAGCACAGGGTATCCCCAACATCCGCTTGCCTGAATAATGCGGATTGGATCTATTTCCATGGCCTGAAATCAGATGGGCATTCTGGATAGGTAGAACACCAATCAGCTCACCATCACTACACGGAGCAGTGAAGCCAGCAACGCAGCCTTAGTCTTGCATTACGCTCAGGCAAGATTGTCGCCTCGCTCTATCTGGATATGGCTCACGGCATCAGGGTCGCCGATCCAGAAATAATAGAACTCGCGCACGACGGCGAGAAACAAGCGCTGCGTCGGCTTCATCGTGAAAAGTCCAACCGTGGCATCCACCGCCTGGCGATACACTTTATGGTCACGCTCGGGAACATCCCTAAGCTTGAGCAGCAGCAACTTGACCAGTCGCAGACGGGTATCGACCAATGCCTGGCTCGCGCCTTCCTGGCGCAATGCATGACCGTATGCCTTGAGAGGCCAGGTTTCTGCCACGCCGAATTTCTCACTATCCAGCCGCTGCCAGAGCGCCTTGAGGTCGTGTTCCAGCGGTTGCCACTTGGTCGGGTTGAGCTCGAACTCATGCCCTGCATTCAATGCGGCAATCGTCTTGATGTCATGATTCCAGAAATGGTAGTACTCGCGCACCACAGAGAGAAAAAACGGCCACTGTTCCCGCTCGACCTCGGTCAATAGGTGCTCGACGGCTTCGCGGTAGATCAGGCCGTCCGCAGGTTGCCCGGCGATGGCTGGCACCAACGCGAGCAGCCACTGTTCCCGCTGCCTTAACCCCTCATGATCGACCCCTTTGTTCTTGAGCAGCTTGAGATAGGCATTCATGGCCTCGCGTTCTCGGTTATCATTCATGGACTTAGTACGGCTCGCTTGCGGTCAATTCAGAAAGCAGTCCCCCACGGAAACTGCGATGGCAGTGTAAGCATATTAGCGGCATCCGCCAAATTAAATTTAGGTAGCTCCAATGCAGGAAAATCTGACTGCATACGAGAGCCCCATGCTGTAGGCGTGGCCGACTAGCGCGCAATGGCGCGGCACAGTCGCTCCAAGCCGGAGATAATGACAGCAGCGTTCAACCTCATTTAATATGGCGTCTGCCCCGGCGCTTTACCGCCCTTTTAACCCGCATCCCGAATTGGATTTGGCATGAATCAGGAACAGGCTCTAGCCTATATGCATACGCTGTTGCGCTCCATGCTGGAGAAGAAGGCATCTGACCTGTTCATCTCCGCGGACTTTCCGCCGGCAATGAAGATAGACGGCAAAATGACGCCGGTGACCCAGCAGAAGCTGACCGGCGAGCACACCAGAGCATTTGCCCATGCGCTCATGAGCGACAAGCAGCGCCAGGAATTCGAACAGAACAAGGAATGCAATTTCGCTATCTGGCCAAAAGACATAGGCCGCTTCCGCGTCAACGTCTTCATCCAACAGGAAAAAGTCGGTATGGTGTTGCGCACCATCACGACACAGATCCCGCGCTTCGATGATCTGGGCCTGCCACCCGTGCTCAAGGACGTCATCATGGCCAAGCGCGGCCTGGTGATCCTCGTCGGCGGTACCGGCTCGGGCAAATCCACCACCCTCGCGGCCTTGATCGACTACCGCAACGAACACAGCCATGGCCACATCATCACCGTGGAAGACCCGGTGGAATATGTGCACGCGAGCAAAAACTGCCTGATCACACACCGCGAAGTCGGTCGCGACACCAACGATTGGTTCAGCGCGCTCAAGAACACTCTGCGCCAGGCCCCGGATGTCATCCTCATCGGCGAGATCCGGGACCGCGAAACCATGGAATTCGCCCTGGCATTTGCCGAGACCGGCCACCTGTGCATGGCGACGCTGCATGCCAACAGCGCCAACCAGGCTATCGACCGCATCATCAATTTCTTCCCGGAAGAGCGCCATGCGCAGCTGCATATGGACTTGTCGCTCAACCTGCGCGGGTTCATCTCGCAACGCCTGGTGCCCAAGAAAGGGGGCGGACGCTGCGCTGCGATCGAAATCCTGCTCAACTCTCCCTTGGTCGCCGACCTCATCCTCAAGGGAGAAACCAATATGATCAAGGACGCCATGGCGAAATCGGTCGAGCTGGGCATGCAGACCTTCGACCAGGCCTTGTTTGCACTGTGCGAGGAAGGCCGCATCACAGAAGAGGACGCATTGCGCAATGCTGACTCCTACAACGAGCTGCGCCTGCGCTTCAAGCTGCACGGCAAGCATGCCTCTGCGGAGGACAATAGCGCGCGCATCGACAGCCTTTCCCTGCACGAAGACGAACCCGAAGAAGCACCCGACTCACTGAAGCCATAATGGAACTCTATTTGCTCATCATTGCCGTCATCGGCGCCTGGTACTGGATAGACAGCATCTCCAGCCGCGAACAAGCCATTGCCTGCGGAAGGGAACTGGCGGAACGCTGGAATTTGCAACTGCTGGACGACACCGTTTCCTGCAGCAAGGTCTGGTTCGGTCGCAACAGCCGCGGGCGTATGCAGTTGCGCCGTACCTATCAATTCGAGGTCAGCGCGCGTGGCAGTGACCGCCTTTCCTGCGAGCTGGTCATGCTGGGCCGCCACCTGCAGAGCTGGCACATCCCGCCCTACTTGCAGCCTGTACCATCCAACCCCCTCTACTAGCGCCTGCTGCCGTGGCACAGACTCCCAAGCCCAGGGGACGCTTTGCCCCCTCTCCCACCGGGCCCTTGCATATCGGCTCCCTGATTGCCGCAGTCGCAAGCTATCTGGATGCGCGCAGCAGGCAAGGAGAATGGCTGGTGCGCATCGAGGACCTAGACCTGCCGAGGCAAATGCCCGGCGCTGCCGGTTTGATCCTGCGTACACTGGAGGAATACGGCTTTGAGTGGGATGGCGAGGTGCTGTACCAAAGCCAGCGTAACGCACATTACCTGGATGCCTTGCAGCAGTTGGCTTCCGACGGCCTGCTCTACCCGTGTGGTTGCTCGCGCAAGGAAATCGCCGACTCGGCCACGCACGGTATCGACGGGCTGGTGTATCCCGGCACTTGCCGGCACGGCCTGCCACCCGGCAAAACTGCCCGTGCATGGCGTATCAGGGTAGGTGATATGCCCATCAGTTTCCAGGATGCAGTACAAGGGGAGATCAGCCAGGTGCTGTCGCGCGATATCGGCGATTTCGTCCTCAAGCGCGCTGATGGCCTGTTTGCCTACCAGCTTGCCGTCGTCGTAGACGACGAGACCCAGGGTATCACGCATGTTGTGCGCGGTGCCGACCTGCTGGACTCCACGCCGCGTCAAATATTCCTGCAGCGCCTACTGGGGTATGCCACGCCTCAATACCTGCATGTTCCGGTCGCAACCAATACGGCAGGGGAGAAACTCAGCAAGCAAACCCTGGCGCAGCCACTCGACAGCCGCCACAAAACGGAAGACTTGTGGCAAGCGCTGGCATTCCTGCAGCAATCGCCTCCAGATGATCTACGTCAAGGACATCACGCAGACATATGGCAATGGGCCATACAACATTGGCAGCCAAGCCGGATTCCGCGCCAACGGGCCATCACCGTGTAGATTAAGACAGTACACAACCTACAGGCTGCACGGTGTTATCATTGTCTTCAACCGTCATACTCTTTATATCTTGGATTCCATGCAAATCAGCGACCATCTGCACCGCTTTCTATTCGAAAACACGCCCGTAAGGGGCAGTATCGTCCATCTGGACGACAGCTTCCAGCAATCGCTGCAACACCATGATTTCCCCCAGATCCTGCGCCAGGCACTCGGTGAACTCATGGCAGCAAGCGCTTTGCTGGCAGCTACACTCAAGTTGAAAGGCGGCGCCCTGGTGTTGCAAGTCCAAGGCAAGGGGCCGCTCAAGCTGTTGGTCGTGGAATGTACCTCGGATCTTGGCATCCGCGCCACGGCAAAGTGGTCGGGGGAGCTTGACGGGATGAGTTTCAGCGATATGGTCAGCAATGGCCATTTCGTCATTACCCTGGACCCGCGCGACGGCGGCCAGCCTTATCAAGGCATCGTGCCGGTCGAGGGTGGCAGCATCGCGGAAATACTGCAGAGCTACATGCAGCGCTCAGAGCAAATAGATACCCGCATGTGGCTGGCCTGCGATGGCAAGCGTGCCGCAGGCATGCTGGTGCAGAAAATGCCGGACCAACCCGATGCCGCCGATCCCGATGCCTGGAACCGTATCATCATGCTGGCGGATACGGTGCGGGACGAAGAACTGCTCGACCTGTCCGCCGTGTCATTGATCAAGCGCCTGTTTAATGAAGAAGACGTGCGCCTGTTCAAGGAACAGCCCATCAAATTCCATTGCGGCTGCTCACGCGAAAGTGTAGGCAACATGTTGCGCATGCTGGGTGAAGAAGAAGTCGCCGACATTCTGGCTGAACAGCACACCATCGATATCAATTGCGATTTCTGCAACGCGGAATACCATTTTGACGAAGTAGATGCCGAGCAGTTGTTCACCACGGAAATCGTCATGCCAGGCAACGACGTCCGGCACTAGCCAATCCAGTCCTACCTATGCACCGCCTTCTGGCGGCTGCGTTCAAACAGGCATATCGCAGTTGCTGCTGCAGCGTTTAGCGACTCCACCTGCCCAGCCATGGGAATGCTGACCTGGCGGCTGGCGGCTTTGATCAGCGTCTCGCTCAGTCCGGTGCCTTCATTGCCGATCATGAACGCCGTCGGCGGCTGCAAGTCCATCTCGTAAAGCGACTCCCCCATCAGGGTAGTCGCCAGCGTCTGCCCGGCAAATCCCCGCGTCACATTTTCCAGATCAGCGCGCTCGACGATCGGCAATATGAACTGCGCCCCCTGCCCACCGCGCAAAGCCTTTGGCGACCAGGCATCCGCGCAACCCAGCGACAAGTAAACCACCTCGACCCCAGCTGCGGCTGCGGAACGCAGCATGCTGCCCAGGTTGCCCGGGTCCTGGATATCTTCCAGCATCAGGAGGAAATCCGGTTGCTCGGGCACCGGCTGCTGCGGAATATCCACCAGCGCAAGAATGCCTGTCGGTGTTGCCACAGGCGACAGCTCGGCGAACATCAAGGTAGTGAACATCACTGTCGGCACATCGGCAAGCACCTGCAGCAAGCCAACCACTTCATTGGTGGATTCGCCCTCGGCAGTCACCAGCAGCTTCGGCATGCCGAAGCGCTCGATATAGGCCGTGAGCAAGTGCGGCCCATCGAGCAGGGTTTCATTGTGTTTGCGCCGCTCTCGTGCATTGTCGGCCAGTTTTTTCAATTGCTTGAACAGGCTGTTATCGCGGGAGGTGATATGTTTAAATGTCATGAAAAATCGCACGCAGCTTGAGACCGGACCATTTTACTCGATTCATCGCTCACAGCTCGCGTAAAACACCCGCTACACGGAGGAGAAAACCGATGAACGACAAGCAACTCGTCGCCATACAGGCGGCACAGCACGTGCAGGACGGCATGGTGGTTGGCCTGGGCACCGGCTCGACCGCCAATTACTTCATCGAGGAACTGGCCCGGCGCCACCGCGACGAAGGTCTGCATATCACCGCAGCCGCGAGCTCCGTAGCCAGCACCATCCAGGCGCAGACTCATGGCTTGCCGTTGGTGGCGCTCGAGCATCTTGGTAGGCTCGACCTCTACGTGGATGGCGCCGATGAGGTCACCACCAACCTAGCCCTGCTCAAGGGGCGCGGCTACGACCTCGTGCGCGAAAAGCTGCTGGCCCGCGCCAGCGAGCGCTTCATCGTGCTGGTCGACAAAAGCAAGCTGGTGGGCCACCTGGGCGAAAAATTCCCCATCCCGCTAGAAGTCATCCCGTTCGCATGGCAACTGGTCCAGGCCTCATTACAACAACTGGGCATCGCAAGCAGCCTGCGGCAAAATGCCGCCAAGGATGGCTGGGCCATCACCTCCCACGGCAGCCTGGTACTGGAGCTCACGCTGCCGAAAACCTTCAAGAGCGATGAGCTCAACCGGCTGCTGAACGACATCCCGGGCATTGTCGAGCATGGCGTGTTCGACGAGCTTGCCGATGCCGTATTCGTGGCCGACAACGGCCAGGTGGAAGAAATCTGGAAGAGGCCTGGAAATATTTAAATGAGAACCGCATTCATCCTTGAAGCCATCGCCGCGGTCAATGACGCCGTCCTCAACAGCGAGGCCGAACTGGAGTCTCTGGACCGCGAGATCGGCGACGGCGACCACTTCATCAATCTCAAGCGCGGCTGTGCCGCCCTGCTCGCCATGCGTGACGAGCTCGCACCGCTACCGCCTGCCGACGTGCTGCAGCGCATCGGCATGAAACTGCTTTCCACCATAGGCGGCGCATCCGGCCCGCTGATCGCGACCTTCTTCATGACCATGGCCAAGGTGGAAAAAGCCGGCGACCTCAACAGCCTGGCCGAAATTGCCGCCGCCTTCCATGCCAGCGTCGAGGCCATCAAGCAGCGTGGCAAGGCCGATGCTGGCGAAAAAACCCTGCTGGATACCCTGATCCCGGTTGCTGACACCTTCAGCCGCCTCACAGCCGTCAATGCCGAACCGGCCCAGGTGTTCGACGCCATTCAGCAGGCTGCCGAACAAGGCATGCTATCCACCAAGGACATGGTCGCCACCAAAGGCCGCGCCGCCTTCCTCGGCGAACGCGCCATCGGCCATATCGATCCCGGCGCACGCAGCAGCCAGATCATCATCCATACCATTGCCGAATTGGCAAAGCAGCAGGCCGTCTGATGCCAGCGCAAAGGAGGAAGAGGAAAACATGAAAAAATTCATCAACAACGTCGACGACATCCTCACCGAAAGCCTGAGTGGCTTTGCTGCGGCGCATACGGACATCGTCAGCCTCAATCTGGAGCCGCACTTCCTCACCCGCAGGCAGAAAGCAGAAAACAAGGTCGCCATCATCTCCGGCGGCGGCTCGGGCCACGAGCCGCTGCATAGCGGCTATGTCGGCTACGGCATGCTGGATGCCGCTTGCCCAGGCCACGTGTTCACCTCCCCTTCCCCCGACCAGATGCTTGCCGCAGCCGAAGCCGTACATGCAGGCAAGGGCGTGCTGTTCATCGTCAAGAACTATGCTGGCGACGTGATGAACTTCGAGATGGCGGCCGAGATGCTGACGTTCGAGAACGCCACCGTGCTCACCAGCGACGACGTCGCGGTGGAGAACTCCACCTACACCACCGGCCGTCGCGGCGTGGCTGGCACCATGATCGTGGAGAAAGTCGTCGGCAGCCTCGCCGAGACCGGAGCCGACCTCGCCGCCTGCAAGGCGCTCGGCGACAAGGTCAACAGCCGCACCGCCTCCATGGGCGTCGCCCTCACCAGCTGTACCGTGCCCGCAGCGGGCCGGCCAACCTTCGATATTGGCGACACTGAACTGGAAATGGGTGTCGGCATCCATGGCGAGCCCGGACGCAGGCGCGAAGCGATGAGAAACGCCGATGCCATCGTCGCAGACCTGGTCGCCGCCATCCTGGAAGACCTCAAGCCGACACCGGGCAGCGAGGTGCTGCTATTGATCAATGGCTTCGCCGCCACTCCGCTCATGGAGCTGTACCTGCTCTACAACAGCGCAGCCAAGCTGCTGCAAGCGCAAGGCCTGGTCATCAGTCGATCACTGGTAGGCAACTACACCACCGCCCTTGACATGGCAGGTGCCTCTATCACCGTCACCCTGCTTGATGATGAAATCAGGCAGCACTGGGATAGTCCGGTGCATACTGCAGCCTTGCGCTGGCAGTGCTAAAGCTCATATAACTATTAACCCGGCCTCAATCGGGGCCTGATCTACCAAAAACGGTCATCCTTATCTTGATCCTGAAGCGGATAAACCCTAACTAGCTGGGACTGACAGCCAGATTAAGCCTAAGCATTGCATCCACCGATATGCTGCATGAAAGCGAAGCATGCGAAAAGCAACCAATTCGATACTACGTTGACTTCTTGAAATAAAGCGGGAAAAACGGCACGATCGTTACCCAAAGCTTGTCGCGTTCTGGGGTGAGATAAAGACCAATAAAGGCTGCACGCCAAGAAAACTCAACGCACTTGAAGCGCATACGTTTTTCCTCTGTTAAAGATGATTGTTCTGGATGGTAGTAGTGCTAATGAGGCCGAACATTAAGGGCATGACACATTTCACAGGCCACGGGTCAACTGCACTTCTAAATATGTTTTTTAGATAGCCAGATGGTATTTAAGCATCAAGACCTAAGTCAATGCTCTTTCCAACCACTCCAATATTACAGGCTTGGAATAAGCAATTAGCTCATCTAAAATTTAGGTAGATGACTTTTATCATAAGCACTAAACTTGTTTACTAATTAATCGCAATAAAACTTCTGAACATGCATCTTCAATTCAATTGACAAGCCATATCTAAAGCAACTTCGCCCCCTTAGGCACCAATTTATCCGGCACGCACAAAGCCACTGCTCCATTCTCATCATGGAACCCGGTCACCAGGCATTGCGACTGAATCGGGCCAATCTGCTTCGCAGGAAAATTCACCACCGCCACCACCTGCTTGCCGATCAAGTCATCAGGCTGGTAGCGCACGGTAATCTGGGCGCTGGATTTCAATATCCCAATCTCCTGACCGAAATCAATATGCAATATGTAGGCGGGCTTGCGGGCTGCGGCGAATATCTCGGCAGAAACCACTTCGCCCACGCGCAATTCCACCTTAAGAAAATCCTCGAAGCTGATGTCGTTCATGACTCAGGCCTTTTTCACGAACTCCGATTTCAGCTTCATTGCGCCGATGCCGTCGATCTTGCAGTCGATATTGTGGTCGCTATCCACCAGGCGGATGTTCTTGACCTTGGTACCTACTTTCACCACAAGAGATGAACCTTTGACCTTGAGGTCCTTGATCACGCTAATCGTGTCGCCGTCCTGCAGCAGGTTGCCGTTGGCGTCCTTGACGATGAAATCGCTGCCCGCCGCCTCTTCGTCCTCGCTTGTCCACTCATGCGCGCATCCCGGGCAGATGAATAAGGCGCCATCCTGGTAGGTATAGCTGGAACTGCATTGGGGACAATTAGGTAATTCGCTCATTTTGACTCACTTCTGGATTAAACAAAGATGTTGCATGGCAAACCCCAGCACGTGACTGATTGCCGATTAACCAATACTGCAACATGGTTATTATACACTTACCGTCCCTCTCCCCTTGAGCCACGCGGTCTTGATCCGAGGCAACCCCTTAAGAAGGGTATGGCTAACTTGCCTTATTCGTAGTTGCGGGGATAGGTCAGCTGGCAATAGTAAGGCGAAGCTTCTTCTTGCCTGACGAAGGCGCAGCCGCGCTTAATCTCGTCTATGATCAAATCGCAGCTATTTGCTGTATTGCAGGGTGGATGCGTGGCGGGGCTGACTGCCTTGCACCATTCCACCAGGATGTCGGCATGGCGCTTGCCAGCCTCATCGATACAATTTCTCCCGCCAGCGCCAGCGGGAAGCACTTGGCAAAAAACAAGGATCATGAAAGAGGTAATGCAGGGTTTCATTGGCATTTTCTCGCAAAATTATGGGGAGTCGCACAACATGGACATGCATGAATATCCAAGCATATTCTAAACCGGAAACCGGGCGCCTCTGCGGACCAACTCCCCATGCTGCCACTAGTTGGTTTTTCCGGTCGGAAGTAGTTGCCTGCCGGGTGTTATACTTGCCTTCTCATGATCAATATTCCCTTAGCCCATGCCTAACCGCATTGCAAGATTATCTCTCTGCGCCTTGCTCCTCAGTCCCTTCACTGCGCTTGCCATCGACCAGATCAAGCCGGGCCAGTGGGAAACCTCCGTGACGATACAAGGCCTGCCCGCGATTGCGCCTGAGCAACTGGAACAGTTGCGGCAATTCGGCATCGAACTGCCTGTCGGCGGTCATGCAATCGTGACGCAGCAATGCATTACGCCTGAGCAGGCAAAGCTCAAGCAACCGCTGCTGCCGCAAACGGAAGACGGTTGCAGCGTGCGCAATTACCAGCACAGCGGCGACAAAGTCACCGGGGACATCAGCTGCAATGGCGCAATTCAGGGCAATGGTCGCTTCGACATGACCTTGCTTAGCGACAGCGCTTTCGAGGGTCGTATCTCCATGCAGGGCATTGCGCAGGGCCTGCCCGTCAACCAGAACTCAACCATCATTGGCAAGTGGGTGAATTCCGCCTGCGATGCCGATATTCCGACTGACCAACCTTAATTCCTGATCCCTATGCAACTTGAACGTATCCTGCACTCGCAGGGCTTTGGCTCCCGCAAGATTTGCCGTTCGATGATCCGCCACGGCGAGGTCGCGGTAAATGGCGAGGTGTGTGATTTCCCCTTTACCGAATTTGACCCAGAACACCTTGTTTTCACCGTGCGTGGCGAGACATGGACATACCGGGAAAAAGCGTACTTGATGCTGAATAAGCCAGCGCATTATGAATGCTCGCACAAGCCGCAGCACCACCCCAGCATTTTCAGCCTGCTGCCTGCGCCGCTGCTGGAACGCGGGGTGCAAAGCATAGGCAGGCTGGACGAGGACACGACCGGGCTACTGCTGCTTTCAGACGACGGACAGTTCATCCATCGCATGAGCTCGCCAAAGTGGAAGGTGCCCAAGGTCTACGAGGTCACCACCAAGCATCCTTTGGATGAAACGCAAGTTACCTCGCTGTTGAGCGGCGTACAACTGCTTGACGAACCGGCGCCGGTAGCCGCACTGTCCGCGAAAATAGTGGGCGACCATGTGCTGCACCTGACGCTGGCGGAGGGGAAATACCACCAGGTCAAACGCATGCTGGCCGCAGTTAGCAACCGGGTGGAGGCGTTGAAACGCATCCGCATCGGCAGCCTTGATTTGCCGGAGGACCTGGCACCGGGGGCATGGCGCTGGCTGGATGCAGCGATGCTGGCAGCAGTAGCGCCGATGCGGCAGGCATAGGCTCCCGGCAGTGCTCATCACAGATATCAGCACCTTGCCAGCATGGTGACAGAGATATTTTCAAACTGCATGGCCACAGCTTGCCTGTTTTTGCCGTATAATCCCTATTCCCTGCGCTACATCCAATCCGCGCAGCGGTCTTGAATCCTAACAGATACCTTCCTGCTGTCTGCCTAGATTGGAGTTATGTCATCGTAACAGGCCGACAAAACACCCTTTGAATAATGGAGTTTCAGCTTGTCTACTGACGTAAGCATTACCCTTTCCAACTTACAATTTTCCGATCTCGGCCTGGCAGAACCCATCCTGCGTGCCATTGCAGATACCGGCTATACCCACCCGACCCCTATCCAGGCCCAGGCCATTCCTTTGGTATTGAATGGCGGCGACCTGCTGGCAGGTGCGCAAACCGGCACCGGCAAGACAGCGGGCTTCACCCTGCCCGTGCTTCACCTGTTGCATGCCAAGCCGGTCAAGGTCAAGCCCGGCCAGCCTCGCTGCCTGATCCTGACCCCGACGCGCGAACTTGCCGCCCAAGTGGAAGAATCGGTACAAACCTATGGCAAACACCTGAAATTGACATCCATGGTGATGTTCGGCGGTGTGGGCATCAACCCGCAGATCGAGCGCCTGAAAAAGCCACTGGATATTCTGGTCGCCACGCCCGGCCGCCTGCTTGACCATGCAGCGCAGAAAACCATAGACCTGTCCGCGATCGAGATTCTGGTCCTGGATGAGGCAGACCGCATGCTGGACATGGGCTTTATCCGCGATATCAAGCGCGTACTGGCATTGCTGCCGAAAAAGCGCCAGAACCTGCTGTTTTCCGCCACGTTCTCAGACGAGATCAAGGAGCTGGCCGACGGCCTGCTGCACAACCCCGGCTTTGTGGAAGTGGCCAGACGCAATACGGCCTCCGAACTGGTCGAACAAGCCGTTCACCTCGTCAGCCAGGGGCACAAGCGCGACTTGGTCGCGCATCTGATCCGCCACCACGACTGGAAGCAGGTGCTGATATTCACCCGCACCAAGCATGGCGCCAACCGACTTGCGGAAAAACTCAGCAAGGACGGCATCGCCGCTGCCGCGATTCACGGCAACAAGAGCCAATCCGCCCGCACCAAGGCGCTAGCCGAATTCAAGAACGGTACCCTGCCGGTCCTGGTGGCAACCGATATTGCCGCGCGCGGCCTCGATATCGACCAGTTGCCGCAAGTGGTGAACTTCGAGTTGCCCAACGTGCCGGAAGACTATGTGCACCGCATTGGCCGTACCGGCCGCGCAGGATGCTCGGGCGCTGCCGTCTCTCTGGTGGATGGCGAGGAAATCAAGCTGCTCAAGGGCATCGAGCGTCTGATCAAGCGTGAAATCCCGCGCCTGGACATTCCCGGCGCTTTCGTTCCCAGTGATAAACCAGGCGTGGAAAGCCGCCCGCCCAGGCAGCAGCCTGCCCAAGCGCGCCAAACGAAAAGTAACCGTCCGCAAGCCCAGCGTGAGCGCAGTGACGCGGCTGGCAACAGCGCCGAACCGCGCTCCGGCAACAAGCCGCGTCAAGGCCGGAATCACCAGGCCAAGGCTCAAGGCCAGCCTCAGCCACAAGCGCAACGCAGCAAGCCTCAGGGCCAGGGCCAGGCGGTTCAAGCCAAGAAAAAACCGGAACCGCTCTTGTCCGAAGCCGCACGCCACCAGGCCATGCCGCAGGTCGGGCTGTTCGTGCCGCCACAGCCACCCAAGCGTCAATTCCACAATACCTCTGGGCAGCGCCCCAACCGGGGTCGCCGCTAGAACCTGGCAAGCATGCAGGCAAACACTGCCGCCCAGCAACTGCTGGAGCAAACTTTTGGCTATAGTGCCTTTCGTGGCGAGCAGGAAGCCATTGTCAATCATGTGGTTGACGGTGGCGACGCGCTGGTGCTCATGCCGACAGGTGGCGGCAAGTCGCTCTGCTACCAGATTCCCTCTCTGCTGCGACCAGGCGTCGGCATTGTCGTTTCCCCGCTGATCGCCTTGATGCAGGACCAGGTGGATGCCCTGCGCCAGCTTGGCATCCAGGCGGCCTTCCTCAATTCCAGCCTGGATGCCGATACCGCACGCCATGTTTATCAGGCCTTGATGCGCGGAGAGCTGAAGGTGTTGTACGTCGCGCCAGAGCGGCTCATGACACCGAGCTTTCTCAGCACCCTGCATGACATCCAGCAGCGCTTCGGTATTGCCTTGTTCGCGATCGACGAAGCGCATTGCGTATCGCAATGGGGACATGACTTCCGGCCAGAATACCGTCAGTTGACGGTGCTGCACGAGGAATTCCCCGAAGTACCGCGCATCGCGCTTACCGCCACTGCCGATACGCCGACCCGCAACGAAATTGTCGAGCGCCTGGGACTGGAGCACGCGCGGCAATTCATTTCCAGCTTTGACCGCCCCAACATCCGCTACCGCGTAGCGCTGAAGAACAACGCCCGCAAGCAGTTGCTCGGCTTCCTCGAATCCGAGCACCCCAACGACGCGGGCATCATCTATTGCCTGTCGCGCCGCAAGGTGGAGGAAACAGCAGCCTGGCTCAAGGAGCAGGGCTGGGATGCACTGCCCTACCATGCGGGACTTGACGCCACAGTGCGCCAGGCCAACCAACAGCGCTTCCTACGTGAGGAAGGCATCATCATGGTCGCCACCGTAGCCTTCGGCATGGGGATAGACAAGCCCAACGTGCGCTTCGTCGTCCATCTCGACCTGCCCAAGAGTATGGAAGGCTATTATCAGGAAACCGGGCGCGCTGGCCGCGACGGCCTGGATGCGGACGCATGGATGGTGTATGGCCTGGGTGACGTGGTCAATATGCGCCAATTGCTCGACGGCAGCGACACGCCGGAGGAGAGAAAGCGCCTGGAACGGCAGAAGCTGGACGCCCTGCTGGGCTTTTGCGAATCCACGGCCTGCCGCCACCAAGCCATCTTGCGCTACTTTGGTGAGCAGCACCCGGGCAATTGCGGACAGTGCGACAACTGCCTCAGCCCGGTGGACACCTGGAACGGCACCGAGGCAGCCCGCATGGCACTCTCATGCGTGTTCCGCAGCGGTCAACGCTTCGGCGCGGGCCACCTCATCGATATCCTGTTGGGCAAGACGACGGAGCAGATCAAGCGCTTCAACCACCAGTCGTTGTCTACCTTCGGCATCGGCAAGGCCCTGAACCAGGCGCAATGGAGCAGCGTGTTCCGCCAGCTGGTGGCGTCCGGGCTACTCTCCACCGACATGGAAGGCTACGGCGGCTTGCGTCTTACTGAGGAAGCCCGACCATTGCTGCGCGGGGAAACGGAAATCTGGCTGCGCAGCGACCCACCCGATGTGCGTGCAAGCTCAAGCAAAGCCGAGCGCGCGAGCCGCAGCCGCGAAGCCTACAATGAAGTGCAGGACGACCCGCTCTGGCTCGCACTCAAGGCCAAGCGGCTGGAGCTTGCCCGCGAGCAGGAAGTGCCTCCCTATGTCATTTTTCACGACAGCACCCTGCTGGAAATACTCAACCAGAAACCCGGCAGTCTGCCGGAAATGGGCCGCATCAGCGGCATAGGCGCGGCCAAGCTGGCACGATACGGGGACGCGTTCCTCGAAGTACTGGAAGAATATGCCCATTAAGACAAAGGACACTCGCCATGCATATCTGGGTTGATGCAGATGCATGTCCGGTAGCGGTGAAGGAAATCCTGTTCCGCGCTGCAGACCGGACCGGCATCATGGTCACACTGGTGGCCAACAAACTGCTGCGGGTACCGCCCTCACCCCATATCCGCGCTTTGCAGGTGCCGGATGGGTTCGATGTGGCGGACAAGGAGATCGTGCAAAAACTTCAGCCAGGCGATCTTGTCATTACCGCAGATATTCCGCTTGCAGCAGAGGTGATTGCAAAAGACGCCCACGCGCTCAACCCGCGCGGAGAAATGTATGACAAGGGCAGCATAGGCGAGCGGCTTGCCATGCGGCACTTCATGGAAGACTTGCGCAGCAGCGGTGTGGCACTGGGCGGCCCGGCTTCATTCAGCCAGGCAGACCGGCAGGCGTTCGCAGCGGCACTTGACCGCTTCATTGCAACATCATTATCCGGATAGAAACCACCATGATGAAACGTCTATTCTGGCTCCTCCTTCCATGCATACTCCTGGCATGCGCCGGCACCGGTACGCCCGAAGGCACCAGGCCCGTCACTCATTTCAAGCCCGACCAATACCTGGGCACCTGGTACGAGATCGCTCGCCTGGATCATTCATTCGAGCGAGGCTTGCAACAGGTCACCGCGACCTATAGCAAGCGCGACGACGGCGGGCTGAAAGTCATCAACCGGGGATACGATGTTGAAAAAGGCATTTGGAAAGAAGCGGAAGGCAAAGCGTATTTCGTCGATGGTCCCGATACAGGCAAACTGAAAGTATCTTTCTTCGGCCCATTCTACGGGGCCTACAACATCCTGGTGCTGGATCACGTCAATTACAATTTCTCGCTGGTGGCGGGACCCAATCGCGATTACCTCTGGATACTGTCACGCACACCCGAATTATCCTATCCCATTAAGGCCGAGTTGATAGCCAGGGCTCAGCAACTGGGCTTCGATACCAGCAAGCTGATTTTTGTCGAGCATGACTCCACCCCCGGCATGAAACTCCCCCACCAGGATACCTTGCATCGCTAGCAGCCAAAATAAAGAGAAGCCCGTCAAACACCACGGGCTTCTTTGGTCATGCATTACAGCAGTGATTTAATTTTTCACGTTCAGGTTGTTCTTGACGGATTTCACGCCCTCTACCGCCTTGGCGATTTCTCCGGCCCTCTGTATCTGTGCCTTGGTGCTGACGAATCCGCTCAGCTGCACCACGCCCTTGTAGGTTTCCACGCCGACTTGCAGGCCCTTGAAGCCCTCTTCTTTCAGAATATTGGCTTTCACCTTGGTGGTGATGGTAGTGTCATCCACAACGCGTCCCACTTCCTTTTTCTGCTGGGCCGTCTTGTAGTCACTGTATTCCTGCTGAGTCAGTTTGCCGTCCTTGTTCTTGTCGGCGGCATTGAAATGCTCCTTGGTGTAAAAACTATCACGGCTCGCCTCAGTTTGAGTAAGGTGACCGTCATTGTTGACGTCCAATTCATGAAACTGCTTCACGTCAGGGCTCTGGTTGAGCTCTTCCGAAATGGATACTGCCCATGCGCCGCTTGCAGCCGCCCCCAGCAGGATGGTGATGACGCTGGAAATGATGTTGGTCTTGGTCGAACGATGCATATTGTGCTCCTCCAGTTAAATTAGGAAAGTAATTCCAGTGATGTGCTTGCATGGTAATGTCTTCCGACAGCTCTGACCGTCAGCATGGGGCTGCAAATCATGTCAGAGCCAACTGACAATACATCCCCTTGGCCTCGCCTTTTGCACGAGGGTGGGTTACAGTCACCCCCTCAATGACAGGCCATGGCAGCCGTGATGGCTGCAGATTGCGTTGGAGGAAGGAAAAGGCATGAGAATTGATACACCCTTATTGCATACACTGCTGACCACCATATTGTGTGCCAGTAGCTGCCTGGCACATGCCGAGGTTGAAGAGGACGGACGGCTCTGGATCAACCTCACTATGGAGGGCATGTTATCGGAGGACAAGCATATCGGCTGGTACGCAGAAGTACAGCCGCGGCTGAAAGAGGAAGGCCGCGAGCATGACCAGACCATCTTGAGGCCTGCCATCAACTACTGGCTTTCAGACCGGGCCAGCATCTGGCTGGGCTACGCTGACGTCAGGACACATACTGACCAAGGCAAGAACCATGAGCAACGTTGGTGGCAGCAATTCATGTATACCTTTCCTCCTACCCCAAGCGGCATTGTCATTACTAGCCGCACCCGGCTGGAGCAACGCAATTTCGACACTGGCAACGACACAGGCCACCGCATACGCCAGCTGGTACGCGCCATCAAAAAGATCGAAGGCACAGAGTCGCTGAACTGGCTGGTATGGGATGAATTGTTCGTCAGCACACGCAGCACGGACTGGGGGGCGCTGAGCGGCTTCGACCAAAACCGCGCATTTGCTGGCTTGGCCTGGCAGGCAGCTGCAAATGCCCGGCTCGAGATCGGCTACGTCAACCAGTATGTCCGCGGCCATACCTTCGACCGCATGCACCACGTGTTCTCGACATCCTTGTTCCTGCGCTTCTAGAGATGCAGAGCCCAGCCCCGGGCTCAAAGCTTGGTGGGAATGATAGCGACTAGGAGGAAGCCCTGATTGGGAGAGCTGACGATATCCACCCGCCCGCCAATCGCCATGATACGGTTGCGAATACCAGAAAGGCCGTGGGTCGCGGAAGAGGTCTTGTTCAAGTCGACCCCCACCCCGTTATCCTCAATTTCCAACTTGAGGTAATCCAGCTCATTCACCATATGCACCGATACCCTGGTGGCATAGGCATACTTGCTGGCATTATTCAGGCTCTCCTGCACCACCCGGTAGGCAATCAGACCCAGGGTTTCAGGTAGCTCGATCTGCTCTCCAGGCAGGATAAGATCGAGATTCCAGTCATTGCGCTCCGCCATATCTTCGATCAGTGACCTTAGCGCGGGCCAGAAACCGATCGTGGTAATGATGGAGGGATGCAGGTTTTGCACGACTTGCCGCTTGAACTGAATGCCTTGGTTCAGATAGCGCATCGTCTTGTCCAGCTTCTCCACGATTTCCGGATCTTGATCCTTCACGCGGCGTATCGTCCAGGAGATATCCATCTTGGTGGCAGTCAATATCGAACCCAGCTCGTCATGTAGGTCGCGTGCCAGCTTTTGCCGAGCACGCTCTACATCGGACTGGTAATCCAGTGCCAGCGTCTTCATCATGTGGGAGTTGCTGCGAATGCGCTCCTCATAGGCCGCACAGTCTCGCGCCAGCTGCTGGCGCAAATGATCACGGCTGTTCATTTCCCGCACCAGCTGTCGGATCACCATGATCACGAGAAGGAGGAGGATCAGTGCCGTACCGACTAGGGCAATACGGGTGATGACGATGGTCTGCGCGCGCTTTTTCATCAACTGCGCCTGCGCCTCGTGCTGCTGATCCAGCAGAGTCTGGGAATACTGCATGAACTTGGCCATCTCGATGACGCCCTGATCGAGCTTGATGACCTGCATCGCCTCTTCCGCCTTGCCGGACTGCACCAGTGAGATGGCCAGCTTCATCTCCGCATTCTTGGCCTCCAGGGCCGAATTGAGAGCAATCAGCCAGCTCTGCTCCTGCTTGCCCTGCATAGCGATCTTCTCACTGTTGAACAACCCCTCAATCTTGCGGATATGCCGGCGTGCAGCATCGATTTCCTGGTTAAAGGTGGAAACCAGCTCCTGGCGCTGGGTCAGCAGGTATCCTCGTTGCGCACTCTCAGCCAGGTTGAGGCTGGTGCGCAACTGCTGCAGGACGGTGATATTGCGCTGCACCTGTTCGATCTGGGCGTTTTGCTTCTCAATTTCCACCAGCCAGGCATCGGTGAACATCACGGACACCAATGCCAAGATCATGGAGGCAAACAGAATGGCCAATACCTTTCCCCCGAGCCGCTTGACCAGACTCTCTGCCCACCCCTTCATTTTGTTGCCGATGGCGTTGATATTCATGACATTCCAAACATCGTGTAAGTATTTTCTGACAAGCGATTCAGTGGCTGTCTGCTAATTCCTGACGGACCAAAAGCCTACAGTGTAAACCGTAGACTGACCAGCCAAGGAGAAAAATGATGCTGCATTATTCCGTAATTTTCTTTGTCATCGCATTGATCGCTGCTTTTTTCGGCTTTAGCGGGATAGCGGCAGGGGCGGCAGAAATTGCCAAGATCCTGTTCTTCGTTTTTCTGATCATCACCATCGTCTCCTTGGTTGCGGGTATTTTTCACAAGCGTTGATCAGCCACGCGGTATTTAGGAGAGCGGTGCGGATTTTTGTGAGATTTTTTCATAGACAGTATTGGAGCACGACATGTTCAACAGCAACACAGCAAGCGAAATAAAAGACCAGGCTTCCGAGCTAGCGGAGACGGCCCAGGAAACCCTGAGCGATAGCGCCAAGGCAGGCAAGGCATCCGTACGCAAGCTGGGTCGCAAGCTGGAAAACAAGGCCCGGGACAGCAAGAAGGAAGCCTTGGCTCTGCTCGAAAGCCTCAGGGACATTCTGGATCCAGACGCACACAGTAACGCCACAGAGCATGTAATCGAGCAACTTTCAGAAAATTTTTCCGAATGGTCCGAGTCGTTGGACAAGGAGTTGTCCCAGGTATTGAAAAACAGCCGGATCCAACCGCGACAATGGCTGCGTAAGCCTTCCTTGCTCACATTATCACTGGCAGTGGGAGCGGGTGTGCTGGTGGGCTATGCCCTGGGCAAGGACGATTGAAGCATTGGCATTGCCAACCGCACCGGCAAGCTTGGATGATGGCTTGCAGAGACCGGCAAGCCATCTTAGTATCCTCAAATCACTATAGATTATTTGATGACAAGGATCGTCAGCATACATGAAAAAAATATTATTGGTTGATGACCACAATATTGTCCGACAGGGATTGCGCAACCTAATTGAACTGGAATCCGACCTCGAGGTGACCGGAGAGGCCGCCTCGGGACTAGAGGCCATCAAGCTGGTACGCAGCAATCAATATGATGCGATCGTGATGGACATCGCCATGCCAGACAAGAACGGCGTGGACACCTTGCACGACCTGCGACATGTTGCGCCAGAGTTGCCCGTACTGATCCTGAGTGGCTACGGCGAAGAACAATATGCACTCAACCTCATGCGCAGCGGATGCAAAGGCTACCTTTCAAAGGATGCGGACTCGGAGGAGATCATCAAGGCGATCCGCACCGTTGCCAACGGCAAGCGCTACATCTCGGCCGAACTTGCCGAGCTGATGACTAACGAACTGAGCAACCCCTCGGAAAAGCTGCTGCATGAAACGCTTTCAGACCGGGAATTCCAGGTATTCTTCAAACTTGCCAGCGGCCTGAGCGCCACTGAAATCGGCGAAGAACTCTGCATCAGTGTGAAAACTGTCAGCACTTACCGTACCCGCATCATGGAAAAAATGAGCTTGAAGACCAATGCAGATCTCACTTACTATGCCATCAAGAATCAGTTGATATCATAATCATGGCTGCAATCAACGTCAGAGATTGTAGGAGTAAGGCGGATGGCAGTGCTTTATATTGCCCGATAGAATTCACAAGCAATGAGTTTGAGCCCATGAATATCATCATGAAGGAAAGACGCAGTAGCGTGGAGCCGCATACGAAAACAATGAAAGTATTGCTGGTCGAAGACTCGTCGCTATTGCGCGAAACGATCATGGATATCCTGTCCGACTGTCGTGGCTTATCCTTCAAAGGTGTCGCGTTAAGCCAGGATGAAGCCATCGCACAGCTTTACAAACAGCCATTCGACCTATTGCTCGTGGATATCGAACTAGCCCAAGGCAATGGTTTTGAAGTCATCAAGGCAACCCAACGGCCCGACTACCCATTTCCCCGCCCCACCTACCTGATCCTGACCAACCACACCTATCCGCAATACCGGCAAATGGCGAATGAGCTGGGGGTGGATCATTTCTTCGACAAATCCATGGATTTCGATCTGGCGATCGAGACAATAGAGGCCCAGGCTGCGCGCTTTGCTCCCTGAGATTTCACTTGTCATGACATCTGTGATGGATATTTTTTGATGAATCTGGGTCTATTGGGAGGCAAGGACTCACCGTAAGCTAGCGATCTTGAGTTCCAGGCAACTTTTTTAGGTTAGACATGCCTTCAGGTTGTTTATCAAGGAGTTAGAATACCACCATGCCAGACATTTCAGCACTGGACCTGGCGCGCATCCAGTTTGCGTTCACTGTATCCTTCCATATCATCTTTCCAGCAATCACCATCGGTCTTGCCAGTTACCTGTTCGTGCTGGAAGCCTTATGGTTGAAAACCGGACGCGAAGTATACAAGGACCTCTACCACTACTGGCTCAAGATATTCGGCGTCAACTTTGGTATGGGCGTGGTCTCGGGGCTAGTCATGGCTTATCAGTTCGGTACGAACTGGAGCGGCTTCTCTGCTTTTGCCGGCAGCGTTACCGGCCCTTTGCTCACTTACGAAGTATTGACCGCATTTTTTCTTGAGGCCGGCTTTCTCGGCGTAATGATGTTCGGGTGGAGTCGGGTGGGACCTGGGCTGCACCTGTTCTCCACAGCGATGGTAGCCCTGGGTACGCTGATTTCAGCGACCTGGATCCTGGCATCCAATAGTTGGATGCAGACCCCCCAAGGTTTCGAGATATTGGATGGCGTCGTGGTCCCCGTCGACTGGTGGGCCATCATTTTCAACCCGTCTTTCCCCTATCGCCTGGTCCATATGGGCATTGCCGCCTTCCTGGCAACGGCTCTGATCGTCGGGGCAGCCGGCGCATGGCATATCCTGAAAGGACAAAAGACGGAGGCAACCCGCACCATGCTGTCGATGGCCATGTGGATGCTGGTGGTGGTTGCACCACTACAGGCAGTCGTCGGAGACTTGCACGGCCTGAACACGCTCAAACATCAGCCCGCCAAGCTGGCAGCCATGGAAGGGCACTGGGAGCATCATGAGGGCGGCGTGCCGTTATTGCTGTTCGGCCTACCGGACATGGAAGCGGAAACCACCCGTTTCGCCGTGGGCATCCCGCATCTGGGCAGCCTGATCCTGACTCACAGCTGGGACGGTCAGGTGCCGGCGCTCAAGGATTTCCCGCCGGAAGACCGGCCCAATGCCAGCATCATCTTCTGGTCTTTCCGCGTCATGGTCGGACTGGGCATGCTGATGATTGCCCTGGGCCTGTGGAGTTTATGTTTACGCTACCGAGGCAGTTTGTACAGCCACCAGGGATTCCTGCGTATGACATTATGGATGGGCCCTGCCGGGGTAATCGCCATCCTGGCCGGCTGGTTTACCACGGAAATAGGCCGCCAGCCCTGGGTAGTGTATGGCATCATGCGTACCGCCGACGCGGTGTCCAATCACGACATCAGCTCTCTGGCCGCTTCACTGGCCTTGTTTATTATTGTCTACTTCTTTGTTTTCGGTATCGGCATCAGCTACCTGATGCATCTCATGCGCCTGCCCGTGCAGCATAGAGCGCCGGAGCCAGAGGGCGGCCCGGGCCAGCCCAGGCAGCCTATGCGGCCACTGTCCACACCGGATGCGTCCTTTTCACTGGAGTCGCAATTACCAAACACTAAGGAATCGTAATCGATGGATTTTGATTTACCCATGATATGGTTGCTGGTCATCCTGTTCGCCATTGCCATGTACGTGATCATGGATGGATTCGATCTGGGAATCGGCATCCTTTTCCCGTTCGTCAAGGACAAGCATGACCGTGACGTGATGATGAATACAGTAGCCCCAGTCTGGGACGGCAATGAAACCTGGCTGGTTTTGGGAGGCGCCGGCCTCATGGCAGCCTTCCCGCTCGCATATGCCGTGGTGTTGAGCGCCCTGTACCAGCCGATTATCCTGATGCTGCTGGGATTGATTTTCCGGGGCGTGGCATTCGAATTCCGCTTCAAGGCGCCGGCACATGAGCAGTCGTTGTGGGACAAGGCGTTTATTGGTGGCTCAATCACTGCCGCATTCTTCCAAGGCGTAACGCTGGGTGCTTATATCAACGGTATCGCGTTGAACGACAATGCATTTTCCGGAGGTACATTTGACTGGATCAGCCCGTTCTCGCTGTTTACCGGGTTGGGCGTGATGGTAGCCTACGCCCTGCTGGGCAGCACCTGGCTCATCATGAAAACCGAGGACAAGCTCCAGCAGCGCATGTTAGAACTCACCCGCCCCCTGGTAGGCCTCGTGGTAATCGCACTGGCAGGCGTGAGTATCTGGACGCCCCTGGCCCACCCCGCTATTGCCGAGCGCTGGTTCAGCCTGCCTAACTTCTACTTCCTCTCACTCGTGCCTATACTGGTCGCCATCAGCCTATATTCCCTCATGCACGAACTCCGGTCAGGCTACGATTGCCAGCCTTTCATCTCCGCCTTGATCATCGTGCTGCTTGGACTGCTTGGCCTGGCGATCAGCATCTGGCCCCAGATCATTCCGCCGCACGTGACGATATGGGATGCTGCAGCGCCGCCTGCAAGCCTCAAATTTGCGCTGGTCGGCACATTGGCCATCATCCCCGTCA
This sequence comes from Methylobacillus flagellatus KT, assembly GCF_000013705.1. Taxonomy (NCBI): domain Bacteria; kingdom Pseudomonadati; phylum Pseudomonadota; class Betaproteobacteria; order Nitrosomonadales; family Methylophilaceae; genus Methylobacillus; species Methylobacillus flagellatus. The sequence goes on along the minus strand of NC_007947.1, from coordinate 1,134,437 downwards.
TTCTAGGATATACCATCTGGTCATACCGCGTGTTCAAGGGTAAGGTACGACACGGCGATGGCTACCACTGAACAAGAGAAAGCGCGCCCACACTGGCTCCGGAGACTACTCTGGCTGGTCTTGATCTGGGCCGCCAGCGTCACGGTCATGCTGGCGGCAGCCCTCCTCATGCGACTTTTCATGCAGGCCATCGGCTTGCATTCCTGAATGCCTAGGCAACGCGACCTGTTTTGACAGCCGTGTCGCGCAGTGAAAGCCGGCATCGGCATTTCGGCACCATCCTCATCGGCATCTGCCTGTTTGGCGATTCAGCCAGCATGACTCCCGCCTATTGTTTCTGCTGTTGTTGATCAGTGCCATTATCGGCCTGAAGCTTGTGTCATAAGCCGTTGCCGCGAAGGCAGGATTCACTGGTCCTGCCATTCCCTCAACACAGAGGCGTCCACCGGCGCCGGACCGACATGGCGCAGGTAGTCGTCCTGTAACAAGCGCATACGCAAGACATCCCGGTAGGAACCGTTGGAAAAGAACTCCTCCTTCAAGCGTCCCTCTACCTCGAAACCACAAGCCTCATACACATGGATCGCCGCCTGGTTTTCCTTGTCCACGACCAGATATACCTTGTGCAGGTTGAGCACACGAAAGGCATACCCCACGGCAATGCGCGTCGCCGACTTGGCCAGGCCGCGCCCCTGGTAATCCGGGGCAATGATGATCTGGAATTCGGCACGCCGGTGAATGTAATTGATCTCCACCAACTCGACCAGCCCGGCCAGCTCGCCGTTATCCAGCTCGATAATGAAGCGCCGCTCATTCTGGTCGTGGATGTGCCTGTCATACAGGGCAACCAGCTCGTCATAAGCTTCGTAAGGTTCCTCGAACCAGTAACGCATGATGGTATCGTTATTGTTGAGCTTGTGTACGAAATGCAGATCGTTGCGTTCCAATGGGCGCAAATTGATGCGGTCAGCCATGGTCAATCCATCCATTCTACGGAAATAGCTTGAATTATAGCGTGCGTGAGTTAGGGGCAAATGCGGCATGAATGTCAGACGCCGCCGTGCGTCACTGGCTATTGACGGGAGATACGGTAAGCCTGCGCGGCTGAGCAGATCAATCAAGCCACCCTCTCCCGGCAAATGCGCTGCACCGACCGCCACGAACACCGGCTGCAGGCTGGCAGCAGCGGCAATGCGCTCTGCCATGCGCATATTGCGCTCGTCCAGCAGCTTGACACGTATCTTCTCCCACAATCCGGCAGGCAGACCATCCACCCCCAATGCTGAATCCAGTGCACCCACCTTATCCAGGTTGCCGGAAAGATACGCCTGGATCATCAACTCGAAGTCTTTTTCCCTTTGCTCCTGGCTGCGCTTGAGCACACTGCGCAATATCAGCATCTGCTCTTCCAGGCTGATGCTTTCCAGCACGGAAAAATGCGCCTCTGGCGTTTCCAGCGCCTCGACAGCCTTGCCTGCGCGTTGCGCCTGCAGGTAAAGCTGTGCACATCCAGGGTATAGGGAGATTGCGACACGGGCAGGTCGAACACCATGGCCAGCAGCCATGGCTTCATACGCAATGCCATGTCGCGCGGTAAGCCGTGAAAATCGGCAGCGGCATAGACCTGCTCAAGCTCTGCCTCAGTCAGCAACTGAGCCAGGCTACCTTGCATATAGTAGGGTGAGACATCATTGGAGGGCAGGACTTCCATCATGAACGATTGCACAGACTCGAGGGCGGCGTTGACGGGCTCTGCCAATGTAGTGACCCTGGGATCATCGACATGGATGGTGCCGAACAGGTAGCTGACAGGACCGTGACCCGCCTGCACCTTCCACAGCATGCCGTCTCCTGCCGCCATCGCCATGGCGGAGCACAGACAGTAGGCAGAAAAAAAGCCCCGCAAGAGTAAACTTGTGAGGCTGGAATAAAAACGCATTGGCAGCATACGGGCTTTATGGTCGGCCAGGTTTCCTAGCAGGCTTGCCAGATCGTTGAACTGTTACGTGATTTTTCTTGCCAGCAGCGGGCGCTCGGCCTACTGGACGCGGTGCAGAGGCTACAGGCTTGGCCGGGCGGCGGCTGCCGTTGGCCTTAGCCTGTTCCTTGGGCAGGATGGGCTGCCAGGCAGGCACTAAGTGCTTCTTGCCGTTGCCGATCAGGTCTTCACGGCCCATCCGCTTCAATGCCTCGCGCAACATCGGCCAGTTGTTGGGGTCGTGATAGCGGATGAATGCCTTATGCAGTCGACGCACGCTGCCAGCCTTGGGGATAGGCACATCCTCACTGTCATGCGTCACTTTGCGCAAGGGGTTCTTGCCGGAGTGGTACATGGCGGTCGCCATCGCCATCGGTGTGGGGGTGAAAGTCTGGACTTGGTCGAGCTTGAAATCGTATTTCTTCAGCCATAGGGCCAGGTTGAGCATGTCTTCATCAGTGGTACCCGGGTGCGCCGCAATGAAATAAGGGATCAGGTATTGCTCCTTACCCGCCTCGCGCGAGAACCTTTCAAACATTTCCTTGAATTCGTCATAGGCGGTCATCGCCGGCTTCATCATCTTGCTGAGCACATTCTCTTCCGAATGCTCGGGCGCTATTTTGAGATAGCCGCCGACGTGGTGCTGCACCAGTTCCTTCACGTATTCCGGCGATTTCACGGCAAGGTCGTAACGCAGACCAGAACCGATCTGGATACGCTTGATGCCGGGGATCGCCCTCGCCTTCCGGTAAAGCTGGATCAGATGCGAATGATCGGTATTGAGGTTCTCGCAAATGCCCGGGAACACACAGGAAAGCTTACGACAATTCTTTTCTATGGTCTCACTCTTGCAGGCAAGACGGTACATGTTCGCTGTTGGCCCGCCAAGGTCGGAAATCGTGCCGGTGAATCCTTCCACCTTGTCGCGCACTTCCTCCAGCTCCTTGAGGATGGAGGCTTCAGAGCGACTCTGGATAATGCGTCCTTCGTGCTCGGTGATGGAGCAAAAGGTGCAGCCGCCGAAACAGCCGCGCATGATATTGACGGAAAAGCGGATCATCTCCCAGGCAGGGATACGCTCTCCCTTGTATGCCGGATGGGGGGTGCGCGCATAAGTCAGGTCGTAGACATAGTCCATTTCCTTGGTGGTCAGCGGAATGGGCGGCGGGTTCAGCCAAACCTCGCGATCCCCATGTCGCTGCACCAGCGCACGCGCGTTGCCCGGGTTGGACTCGAGGTGCAGCACGCGCGAAGCATGGGCGTAGAGCACAGGATCCTTGGAAACTTCCTCAAATGACGGCAGGCGGATGAATTGCCTGTCGCGCCCTGCCTTGGGCTTGTTCGGTTTGCGCATCAGGGTGATGGCTTGCACGCCCGGCTCCAGACCCTGGCTGGCCGCAGCGGCAGCTGTGGATGCGCAGGAGGCGCCGGTCTGCTCCATGGCCGGCTCCATCGCATATGGATTCACTGCCTGGTCTATCTTGCCCGGCCGATCCAGGGCGGTGGACGAGATTTCCTCCCAACCTTCAGGCACATGCTTGCGCAGGAAAGCCGTGCCGCGTATATCGGTCATCTCGCTGACGGGTTCGCCCTTGGCAATGCGGTGGCTGATCTCAACTAATGCACGCTCGGCATTGCCATAGATCAGGATGTCCGCCTTGGAATCGACCAGCACCGAACGGCGCACCTTGTCGGACCAGTAATCGTAATGCGCGATCCGGCGCAACGAAGCCTCGATACTGCCGATCACCAGTGGGACGCCAGGAAAAGCTTCGCGGCAACGCTGGGAATACACCAGCACGGCACGATCCGGTCGTTTGCCAGCTACCGCGCCGGGTGTATAGGCATCATCGGAGCGGATTTTGCGGTCCGCCGTGTAGTGATTGACCATGGAATCCATATTGCCGGCCGTGATGCCAAAATACAAATTGGGTTTTCCCAGCACACGGAACGGATCTGCCGAGTGCCAATCCGGCTGGGCAATGATGCCGACGCGAAAACCCTGGGCCTCCAACAGCCGACCCACCAAGGCCATGCCAAAGCTGGGGTGATCAATATAGGCATCGCCCGTGACCAGGATAATGTCGCAACTATCCCAGCCCAATTGATCCATTTCTTCGCGCGTCATGGGTAAGATCGGGGCGGTGCCAAAGCGCTTGGCCCAATAGGGCCGGTAAGCACTCAATAAACGAGGTGATTCCGGGCGTAATTCCATAGCGTCGGCATTTTACCTTGGAATCCCTGCGACATGACGAAAAACCACCAAAATTTTAAAAATTCAACTGATAAATCAGTGAATTATTAAAACCGCATCCGCCTCTATGGCATCGCTCAAGCGAGTCTGGGTATACAAAGATGGTCTCCAGGCTCAGGCTGACGGCACCAGCAACTCCTCAGGTTGGACTTTGCATGATGCGCCAGTACCACACACTCTCAATGCCGCTCTTCCGCCGCAGGCCGCCAGCGCCGCAACGTCAGGGCATTGGTGACCACGCTTGCAGAGCTCAAGGCCATTGCCGCACCGGCCACTATCGGGTTCAGCATTCCCATGGCTGCTAACGGGATCCCCACCAGGTTATATATAAACGCCCAGAAGAGGTTTTGTCGTATCTTGCTATAAGTGCGACGCGAAATTGCAATCGTATCGGCAACCAGTAGCGGGCTGCTCCGCATCAAGGTGACGGCTGCAGTGTGCATCGCCACATCCGTTCCGCTGGACATGGCAAAGCCGATATCCGCCGCAGCCAGCGCAGGTGCATCATTGATGCCGTCTCCCACCATGGCAACCACCCTGCCCTGCCGGCGCAGCGCCGCCACAACGGCTGCCTTGGAATCGGGCAATTGTTCCGCATACACCTCATCCAGCCCCAATTGCTGGCTGATGCGCTGCGCGCTGGCGTGGTTGTCCCCGGTCAGCATCAACACCTTGATGCCCAATGCATGCAAATGCTGTACTGCTGCCACGGCTTCTGGTCTGAGTTCATCGCCAAACGCCATGAGGCCGAGCAATTCGGGCTGACCGGCATCGTTCTCGGCAGCGAGCCACGACAGGGTGCATCCGCGGTTCATCAATGGCTCCACCTCGCCTTGCATGCTGTCAACCGCTACACCAGCCTGCTCCATGGCACGCTGGTTGCCCAGCCAGACGCGACGGCCATCAACCTTGGCCATCAGTCCGCTGCCCGGCAATGCCATGGCCTCTGCCGCAGAGGCCGCCTCCACCCCTGCTGCTTGCGCATGCTCCAGTACCGCTACCGCCAAGGGGTGATGGCTGCCTCGCTCCAGTGCCGCCGCCAGCCTGAGCAATTCAAGCGCCCGCCCTGGCATGCTGGCGACCTTGATCACACGCGGCTTGCCCACCGTCAGCGTACCGGTCTTGTCGAATGCCACCGTATCGATCCTGTGCGCCAGCTCCAGGGCATCGGCATCCTTGATCAGGATACCGTAACGTGCTGCGACGCCTGTCCCGGCCATGATGGCAGTAGGCGTCGCCAGACCGAGCGCACAGGGACAGGCGATCACCAGCACTGCAACCGCATTGAGCACGGCTTGTTCCCACTGTCCGTTATACCAGGCCCAGCTTGCCAACGTCAGCACAGCAATCAGCAACACCAGCGGCACGAATACGGCACTCACCTTGTCGACTAGCCGCTGGATGGCCGGCTTGGCGATCTGTGCATCCTCCACCATGCGAATGATGCGGGACAATGTCGTCTCGGCGCCAATCGCCGTCACCTCCACCAGCAAGACCCCGTCCAGGTTCACGGCACCGCCGGCCACCTTGCCGCCCACGCCTTTCTTGACCGGCGCGCTTTCGCCGGTAAGCATGGATTCATCAAGGTGGCTGTCACCTTCGCATATCACCCCGTCCACAGGCACCCGCTCGCCCGGGCGCACCAGCACTTGATCACCCACCATGACTTCGGCCAACGGCACATCCTGTTCTAAGCCATTGCGTCGGACACGTGCAGTATCCGGGCGCAGCGCCTGCAATGCGCGTATGGCCTCGGTCGTCTGGCGCTTGGCCCGGCTTTCCAGCCACTTCCCCAGCAGAACCAGGGTGATGACGGCACTGCTGGCCTCGAAATACAGATGGGGGGAATGCTGCCAGAGCAGATATACGGAAAGTCCATACGCCGCAGAAGTCCCAATGGCGACCAGCAAGTCCATATTGCCCGAAAGATGGATTGCAGCCTTCCAGCCGGCACGGTAAAACCGAGCACCCAGCCAGAACTGCACCGGCGTTGCCAGCAACCACTGCACCCAGCCGGGCAGCATCCAGTGCTGTCCCAGCAGCATTCCCACCATCGGCAGCACCAGCGGCAAGGTCAGCAAGGCGGCGATGCCGACCTTCCAGCCGCCCTGGATATCCTCGACCGGCGCAATGGGGGCGTCCGGCCTGATCAGGCGGGCCTGGTAGCCCAGCTTGGACACCGCCTGCTCGACCTGTTGCGCCAGGTCGGCGCCAACCGCTTCCACATGCGCTTTTTCGGTTGCCAGATTGACATTCGCCAGCTGCACGCCCGGCAACTTGTTCAAGGATTTCTCGATGCGCCCGGCACAAGCCGCGCAAGTCATGCCGGTAATGGCGAAATCCAGTTTTTCCAATGGTGGCTGCTTTGTCATCGCGGCAACTTCCTTATCATATCAATCTTGCACGGGCCTCTCACAACACCAAGGCTTGACTTTACCATGCGGGAAAGGCGCATAATCCAATATCCAACCAATCCTCAATTTTTCAATCTGGAGCTATTCATGCATACATTCAAGGTCAACGACATGAGCTGCAATCATTGCGTACAGGCGATCACCCAGGCTGCGCAGGCGGTCGACCCGCAGGCAAAAGTCACGGTGGACCTCGCGGGAAAGGCCGTGCATATAGACAGCAGCGCCGATATCGCCCGCTTTCGCGATGCGATCAGCGAAGCCGGCTATACGCCTGAATAGCTGCCGGGCCAACCCGGCGGGCGTGACGCTAATGCCCTTCATGCCCGCCCGGCTTCCTGATATGCAAGGTATGCCCCTCGCCGCTTGCAGCGGGCGCCCTGCTCACCGGCACCCCGCTGGCGTCGACTTCGTGCGCCACAGTGCCGGGAGGATTCGGGTAATCTCCCGGATCGCTGTAATCTCCGGCCTTCAATCCCGCACGCACCTTGACCGCAGTAAACATGCCGCCCATGTGCATGTCCCCGAACTGGCCCTTGCCGCTCATCATCGGCAGGGTATTTTCCGGCAACGGCATGTCCATCTCGCCCATTTCCGCCATGCCGCTTTCCCCCATGGGCATGTAGTCCGGCAGCAGCTGCGTGATCTTGTCAACCAGCCCTTTCTGCTCGACGCCTATCATGGTCGGCACCTGGTGCCCCATGGCATTCATAGTATGGTGGCTTTTGTGGCAGTGGAAAGCCCAGTCTCCCGGCGCGTCGGCGACAAACTCCACCGCGCGCATTTGGCCGACGGCAACATCGGTGGTCACCTCAGGCCAGCGTGCTGCAGGCGGCACCCAGCCGCCGTCAGTCCCCGTCACGGTAAACTCGTGGCCGTGCAGGTGGATGGGATGGTTGGTCATGCTGAGGTTGCCGACGCGGATACGCACCCGCTCGTTCAGCCCAGCCACCATGGGGGCGATACCTGGAAACACGCGGCTGTTGAAAGTCCAGAGATTGTGCTCCAGCATGGTCGCCACCTTGGGCGTGTAACTGCCGGGGTCGATATCATAGGCGTTGATGAGGAAGACATAGTCCCGGTCCACGCGCATGAAATCGGGGTTTTTAGGGTGCGTGACCCAGAACCCCATCATGCCCATGGCCATCTGCACCATTTCGTCGGCGTGCGGATGGTACATAAAGGTGCCGGCACGCTTGGCCTCGAACTCATAGACAAAGGTCTTGCCGGCCGGGATCGCCGGTTGCGTGAGGCCGCTCACGCCGTCCATGCCGTTGGGCAGGCGCTGCCCGTGCCAGTGGACGCTGGTTGCCTCCGGCAGGCGATTGGTGACGTAGATGCGCACACGATCCCCCTCCACCACCTCGATCGTCGGCCCAGGGCTCTGGCCGTTGTAACCCCACAGATGCGCCTGCATGCCGGGCGCGATCTCCCGCACCACGGGTTCCGCCACCAGGTGGAACTCCTTGACGCCATCGCGCATGCGCCAGGGCAGGCTCCAGCCATTCAAGGTCACCACCGGGTGAAAAGGCCTGCCGTTGCCAGGCGCGCGGGGCACCTGGGTTTCTGCACTGCCCATGCTGGCAATTTCCGGCAAGGCCGCCATCGCCACCTTGCTGACCGTGCCCGCAGCTACGGCAGCCGCTCCCAGCCTGAAAAAATCACGGCGATTCAGCATCATTCTCCCCTTCCATTCTCATCCAGGGATGCCACGGGCCCCATGGTCGCCATCGTCAGCCCGGCGTCCGCCAGCCAGAAATCACGCACGGCATTGATATACCGGCTCACGCTGCTGACCTGCTCCCGCGCGTCCGCAAGCAATTCGAAGGCGCTGAGCAGCATGCCGTTGTAGCGCAGCTGGTGCTCTTGCAGGATGCGCTTGCGCAGCGGCACGATCTCGTCTTGGACATGGCGCGCCATTTCGTAACGCACGCGGTACCGTGCATAGGCGGCCCGCACCTCGGTTTCCGCATCGATGACTGTTTGTGCCGTACGCTCGAGCGCCTGCGTATAGATTGCCTCGGCGCGCTTCACGCGCGCGCTGCCCCAGTCGAACAATGGCAGTTCAAAGCCCAGCGTGATGCCCTTCTTGTAAGCCTCGCCGCGCCGCCCCTCCAGCACGCGGGCCGGGCCGATATCTAGCACATTGATCAGGCGCGTGGTCTTGCTCAAGCCGAGCTGCTTGGCGAGCGCATCCACCTCGGCACGCATCGCCAGCAAGTCCAGCCTCTGCAGGAAAGCCTGCTGCTGCACCTGCAGGAGATCTTCCTCCGTAGCCGGCAGATCAGGCAGGCGCGGCGGCAGCGTGAATTGCTCGCTGTTCCCCAGCCCGATCACGCGTGACAACCGCTCGCGCGTCATGCGCTGGTGTTCGCGCGCCGCCGCATACTCCAGCGCGGCATCGGCATAAAAGCTTTGCTCGCGCGCCTGGTCCAGCTTGCTCCAGTTGCCTTGCTGGTGCATGCGCCGCGCCAGCTCGGCTGCCGCTTCCGCCGCCTGCATCACCTGCGCGGCATACAGCAACGATTGCTCCGCAGCGACAGCCGCAACCCAGGCCTGCCGGGTTGCCTGCGCCAAGACCAGCACCTGCAGGCTTACCTCGCGCTTGGTCTGTTCGAAGCGTTGCTGCTCCACAGCCTTGGCCTGCGGCATCGTCAGCAGGGAAAAAAGATTGAAGGTGAACGACTGCTCGATCTTGTAGTCGCCGTCATGGCGCGTGTACAGCATGGAGAAACGCGGATTGGGCAAGCGCCCGGCCTGCACCAGGTCCGCTTCGGCAATGCCAAGCGCAGCGAAACCGGCTTTCAGGCCCCGGTTGTTCAACAAGGCCAGCTGCACAGCTTCCTCGACTCCGAGCGGCTTTGCTAACAATTCCTCCGTCCGCTGCTGCGAAGAAACCTCTCCAGCACTATCCAAGGCCACGTCCTGTTTCAGGCGTTGGGCAACCGTGGAGCGTACATCGTCCATGCCGCCGTTGCGGCTGAACGTGGCGCAGCCGGCGAGCAGGCTAGTGACGATGGCAAGAGCAACGACGGGAAGGCAGGACACATATTGTCCAGGCAACAACTTGGCCATGATCATTCCCCATGCATGCGATGGTGGCCGTCATGCTGTCCGTCCCCGCGCTGTCCAGCATCATGTTGCGTAGCATGCTGATGCTGCTCATGGCCGGCATGGTCGTGGTGCATATCGTGTTCGGCATGGTCGTGGTGCATATCGTGTTCGGCATGCGGCTGCACCGGCGCGGCTGCGGCGCCCTGCTCGAATTTCTGGTATTGCCCGAGGACCGGCTCATGGCGCAAGGCCGGACTAAACTCAGTTTCAGCCTCTGCCGCCACCACGGGCAGGACAAGGCACAGGCAGCCTAAAGCTGACAAGGCTATATTGAATCGCATGATACTCTCCATTCATGATATGAAGCCTGCTTGATGCAAGCGGGCCATTAAAACCTTTGGCCGCAGAGACAGCGGCGGCCATGACGAGATCAGATGGAGGGCAGGATCGGCGGGCGCTGCCATTGCGCCAGGGCGGGCGGGAAATAAATCAGGCTTGGCGCGATGTCCACCTGGCGAGGCGGCAAATCGGGCGTAGACATGCGGATGGAAATAGGCAATACGCTGAAGCATGACAGGCAATCATGGCAGTTCCTGCAATTGTCGCCATGCTGCTCATCATGCTGATACGCGCCGTCATCATGACGCGCATGATCGTGGGTAGCATGATGCTGATGCGCCGCTGGCTGCGCTGTCGCAGGGGAAACGGCAGGCAGATGCAGGCTGCTGCTGGCCGCCACGGTATCCGCAAGAAACATGGTCAGCAGCAACAGGATAATGGTGCGATAAAGGCGCATGGAAGAATAGTAGCATAATCAGGGCATGCAGCAAAGCTGCATCTGCATTATGCTAGCACCGATCCTGACTGAATTGCTGCTTCATGGTCGATTCCACAACAACTCAACAAGATGACCCTCGCATGACACATCAATACTACCGCTTGCCTGGCGGCCCGGTACGTGTATTGCAGGCCGGTACACCCTTTCCTCCCCTGGAGGCCGCTCTGCGGGAGCCCAATGGACTGATTGCCATTGGCGGCGACCTGACTGCCGAACGCCTGCTCAACGCATATGCGCAGGGCATATTCCCCTGGTTCAGCGAGGGAGAGCCCATACTGTGGTGGAGTCCGGATCCTCGCATGGTGCTGTTCCCCGGCGAACTGAAAATTTCCCGGTCATTGGCCAAGCGGCTCAAGCGCCGAGATTATGAAATCCGCTTCAACACGGCTTTCAGCCAGGTCATTGCCGCATGCGCCGCCACTCCGCGCGAAGGCCAGGATGGTACCTGGATTACCGACGGCATCATGGAAGCCTACAATACGCTGCATCTGCTAGGCCACGCCCACAGCGCCGAGACCTGGGTGGATGGCAAACTGGTGGGCGGCTTGTACGGCGTCAGCCTGGGCAGGATGTTCTACGGGGAGTCCATGTTTCATCATACAACCGATGCCTCCAAGCTCGCATTTGTGCATATGGTGCGACGCCTTCAAGCACTGGGGTATGGCATGATCGACTGCCAGATGAAAACCCGGCACCTGGCCTCGCTAGGCGCACGCGAGATTACCCGCGCGGAATTTTCCCAACGACTGAATGAATTGGTACACTACCCAGCATGACATTGCCTGGCGAACAGCATCTGCACAAAATCCAGTTCTACGCTACCACCGCGTATTCCTGCGGCTACCTTGCGGACAAACCAGCGCAATCGCTGATTGCCACACCACATCACCTGATAGACGCTCACGCATACAGCGGGCTGATCCAGCTTGGCTTCCGCCGCAGCGGCAAGTTCGCCTACCGTCCTCACTGCGAGACTTGCCATGCCTGTATTCCCGTCAGGCTACCCGTTGCAGAATTCCAGCCCAGCCGCAGCCAGCGGCGGGCATGGAAACAGCATCGCAACCTCTCTGTCGCCCTCATTGAGCTGGCCTTCTCGGAAGAGCACTTTGCCCTGTATTCCGCTTACCAGGCTGCCCGGCATGAAGGCAGCTCGGAGGATCCGGAAACCGTAGAGCAATACCGTAACTTCCTGGTGCAAAGCAATGTGGAAAGCCTGATGGTGGAATTCCGCGAGAACGGCGTACTCAAAATGGTCAGCGTGGTGGACATCGTGCGCGATGGCATTTCCGCCGTTTATACCTTTTATGACACTGCCGACAAACATGCCAGTTATGGCACTTACAATATCCTGTGGCTGCTTGACTGGTGCGGCAGCCTCAACCTGCCTTACCTTTATCTCGGCTACTGGATCAAGGAAAGCCGCAAGATGGCCTATAAGCAAAATTTTCTGCCCCAGGAAGGGTTAATTGACGGCGAATGGCGCCCCATTCACACCGAGCGATACGCACAGCCAAAATAGCCCTGCTGCCTGTGAACCATTTTTCCGCTGGCCAGTCTTAGCCATTACTCCTTGCTATCTCCAGCAACCGGCGTTTTTGCTTCGTCTGCCTTGACAAGGAACGCCCCGGTTGCCTTTCTCCGTCCAGCCAATCACCGCTGGCATGATACAATTGCCGTTTTCATTCACCTCGCACTGTTCGCACCTTGAAAAAACTGCTTGTTTTTGGCGTAGGCCTGATCGGTGGCTCACTTGCACTCGCGCTCAAGGCAGCCAACAAAGACTGGCATGTCACCGGCATTGGACGCACAGGTGACAGCTTGCAGGAAGCCTTAGCGCTTGGCATCATTGATGAAGCTGCCAGCGACCCGGTCACGGCGCTAAAGGACGTGGACGTGGTCATGATCGCGACCCCCGTGGCCCAGATTGCCTCCATCCTCGAGCGTATTGCACCGCATCTGGAAGAAAATACCATCGTCACCGATGCAGGCAGCACCAAGGCCGAGATTGTCGAACAGGCCCACCGCATCCTCGGCGAGGCTGCCTCGCGCTTCGTGCCAGGTCACCCGATTGCAGGGGCAGAAAAAAGCGGTCCATCTGCCGCGCAAGCCACGCTTTATCAGAACAAAAAGGTCATTCTCACACCCTGCGCGCACACCGACCCAGCCGCAATCCAGGCAATTCATGAACTCTGGCTGAGCACTGGCGCCATTGTGCGGCAAATGAGCCCGGCCGAGCATGACACGGTGTTTGCCGCCGTCAGCCACTTGCCTCACCTGCTGGCATTTGCCCTGGTAGACGAATTGGCGGCACGCCCCGACGCAGACCAGTTCTTCGAGTTTGCAGCGAGCGGCTTCCGCGACTTCACCCGCATCGCAGGCAGCTCCCCGGAAATGTGGCGCGACATCAGCCTGGCCAACCGCACCGCCCTGCTGCAAGAGCTGGATCACTACCAAGCCAGCCTTGCTCGCCTGCGCCAAACTCTGGAACAAGGCAACGCTGCCAGCCTGCAAGCCATCTTCGAACGTGCCAGCCACGCCCGCAATGCATGGGCCGAGCGCACCCAATCAGCGCAAGGGGGTAACTAGGTATGGAAAGCCTCACCCTACCGGCCGTACGCCATGCCTATGGCACCGTCAAGCTGCCTGGATCGAAGAGCATTTCCAACCGCACCCTGTTGCTTGCAGCGCTGGCACAGGGCGATACCGAAATTCATGAGCTTCTGGCATCGGACGATACGCAACGCATGCTCGACGCCCTGCGCATACTAGGCGTCAAGCTGGAGCAGACCGGTCTCCATCAATGGCAGGTTCATGGCACATGCGGGGAATTCCCGGTCAAACAGGCCGCGTTGTTTCTTGGCAATGCCGGCACCGCTTTTCGGCCATTGACTGCGGCGCTGGCCTTGTCGCACGGTAACTATGAACTATCCGGCATCGCCCGCATGCACGAACGACCGATTGGCGACCTGGTGGATACGCTGAATGCAGCTGGCGCCGCCATTGAATATCTGCAGAACCCAGGCTTTCCTCCCTTGCATATCCGCCCTGCGACACTGAATACCAGCGAGGCATTGCGGGTACGCGGCGATGTCTCCAGCCAATTCCTGACCGCCTTGCTGATGGCTTTGCCTCTCACGGGCGAGGAAGCGCGAATCGAAGTCATCGGCGAATTGATCTCGAAACCCTACATCGACATCACGCTCAACCTCATGCGTCAATTCGGCATCGAAGTGCTGCGCGAGCACTGGCGCACGTTCACCATTCCTGCCGGCAGCCGCTACAAAAGCCCCGGCATTGTCCATGTCGAGGGAGACGCCTCCTCTGCCTCATACTTTCTTGCAGCAGGAGCGATCGGGCAGGGCCCGGTCACGGTAGAAGGCGTAGGCCGCAACAGCATTCAAGGTGATGTGCGCTTTGTCGAGGCCCTTGAACGGATGGGGGCCGACGTCAATACCGGTGACCACTGGATCAAGGTCCACTCGACGCCAGGCAAACTCAAGGCGCTGGATATGGATTGCAACCACATCCCGGATGCCGCCATGACGCTGGCGATCCTGGCCTTGTTTGCCGACGGCACAAGCACCTTGCGCAATATCGCGAGCTGGCGCGTCAAGGAAACCGACCGCCTGGCCGCCATGGCAACAGAGCTGCGCAAGGTCGGGGCTGTTGTGGAGGAAGGCAACGACTACCTCCGGATTACGCCCCCAGACGCACTGACGCCCAACGCCTGTATCGACACCTACGACGATCACCGCATGGCGATGTGTTTCTCGCTGGTTGCACTCGGCGGCGTCCCCATCGTGATCAATGACCCGAACTGCGTTGCCAAGACCTTCCCTGACTATTTCGAGCGATTTTCCGCGCTGGTTCATGCGTAAAACCGATTATCTCCGCACTGCCAATGACTGACATGCAAACCTCTGCCGTACCCGTCATCGCCATCGATGGCCCCTCCGCCTCCGGCAAGGGGACCGTGGCCCAGCGCGTAGCAAAGGCCTTGGGCTACCACTACCTGGACTCGGGCGCCATCTATCGCATCGCCGCGCTGGCAGCACTCAGGCGCGGCATCAGCTGGCAGGATGAAGCCGCGCTGGCAAAGTTGGCGCAAGAGTTGGATATCTGCTTTTTGGACGATGAAATCTACCTGGATGGCGAAATCATCACCGAGGCTGTACGTACTGAAGAAATCAGTCGTGGTGCATCAGAAGTTGCTGTTCATCCTGCCCTGCGCCGCGCACTCCTCAATCTGCAACAGAGTTTCCGCAAGGCACCAGGCCTGGTTGCAGATGGCCGGGATATGGCCACGGTCGTCTTCCCTGATGCACAAACCAAGATATTTCTTACTGCCAGCGCGGAAGTCAGGGCTGAGAGGCGTTATAAACAGTTGATAGAAAAAGGAATCCATGCTAATCTCGCGGAAATCTTGCAGGATTTGCAAACCCGCGATGCAAGGGACAGCCAAAGAGCCGTTGCGCCGCTGCAAAAAAGCGAGAGCGCGAGGTTGCTGGAAACCAGCGACCTCAGCATAGACCAGGCAGTCGAGGCTATTCTGGATTATAGCCGAGCTGACGCTGGAAAATAAGCTTTCAGTATGAGTGCCGTGAATCTCACCGGTTCATGGTTTTTTTTAATTTGACCCGCTGCACGGCGGGATTATCTGGATATTTTTTTAATGACTAACCTTTCAACCACAACCTCCTCCATGGAAAGCTTCGCAGCCCTGTTCGAGGAAAGCCTGGCTCGCCAGGAAATGCGCTCCGGTGAAGTGATCACCGCTGAAGTTGTCTCCATCGATGACGACTTTGTCATTGTCAACGCTGGCCTGAAGTCCGAAAGCGTGATTCCCGCTTCGGAGTTCCGCAATGATCGTGGCGAACTCGAAGTGAATGTAGGCGATTTCGTTAAAGTCTGCATCGAATCCCTGGAAGATGGTTATGGTTCCACCAAACTTTCCCGCGAAAAGGCCAAGCGCCTCGCGGCATGGCAAGAACTCGAAGAAGCGATGAACGAATCCCGTATCATCAAGGGCATGGTCAATGGTCGTGTCAAGGGTGGCCTGACCGTCATGGTCAACAGCATTCGTGCATTCCTGCCAGGCTCACTGGTTGACCTGCGCCCTGTGAAGGACACCACGCCTTTCGAAAACAAGGAATGGGATTTCAAGGTCATCAAGCTGGATCGCAAGCGCAATAATGTTGTGGTTTCACGCCGCGCTGTACTGGAAGAAACCATGGGCGCCGACCGCGAAGCCCTGCTGGAGTCATTGAAAGAAGGTGCAGTGGTCAAGGGCATCGTCAAGAATATTACCGACTACGGTGCGTTCGTCGACCTGGGTGGTATCGACGGCTTGCTGCACATCACCGACCTCGCATGGCGCCGCGTCAAGCACCCATCGGAAGTATTGACCGTTGGTGAAGAAGTCGAAGCCAAAATCCTCAAGTTCGATCAAGAGAAAAACCGCGTTTCCCTGGGCATCAAGCAACTGGGCGATGACCCATGGGTTGCCTTGGGCCGCCGCTATCCAGTCGGTACCCGCCTGTTCGGCAAGGTCACCAATCTGACCGACTACGGTGCATTCGTTGAAATCGAACCAGGCATCGAAGGTTTGGTACACGTTTCCGAAATGGACTGGACCAACAAGAACGTCCATCCTGCCAAGATTGCTCAGCTGGGTGACGAAGTAGAAGTCATGATTCTGGAAATCGACGAAGACCGTCGCCGCCTCTCCCTGGGCATGAAGCAATGCCAAGCCAACCCATGGGATGACTTTGCTGCCACCCACAAGAAGGGCGACAAGGTTAGCGGTCAGATCAAGTCCATCACCGACTTCGGCGTATTCATCGGTCTGCCTGGCGGCATCGACGGTCTGGTTCATCTGTCCGACCTGTCATGGAACCAGCCTGGTGAAGAAGCAATCCGCAACTTCAAGAAGGGTGATGAACTCGAGGCAGTGGTGCTTAGCATTGATGTTGAGAAAGAGCGCATCTCTCTGGGCGTCAAGCAACTGGATAGCGACCCATTCAGTGCTTACACCGCACTGAACGACAAGGGTGCTATCGTCAAGGGTACTGTCAAGTCCATCGAGGCCAAGGGTGCCGTGATTGCGCTGGACAACGAGGTTGAAGGCTACCTGCGCGCTTCCGAAGTTTCCCGTGACAAGGTGGACGACATTTCTACCGTTCTCAAGGAGGGTGACGAGATCGAAGCCCGCATCACTAATATCGACCGCAAGAACCGTTCCATCGCTCTTTCCATCAAGGCGAAGGATATTGCCGATGAAGCTGATGCGTTGCAAAAGTTCAGCAATGATGCCGGATCTGCTGGCACTACCAATCTTGGTGCATTGCTGAAGGCCAAGCTCGACGGCAAAAACAACGAGTAAGGTCATAGCGTCATGACCAAATCGGAGTTGATTGCCAACCTGGCTGCACGCTTTCCGCAACTGGTCGTCAAGGATGCAGAACTTTCCGTCAAGACGATTCTTGACTCCATGACGGAGAATCTTGCTTCTGGTGAGCGTATTGAAATCCGTGGTTTCGGTAGCTTCAGTCTGAACTACCGTCCACCGCGGCTAGGACGCAACCCCAAGACTGGTGAAAAAGTGCAGGTACCTGAGAAACACGTACCTCATTTCAAGGCAGGCAAGGAATTGCGTGAGCGTGTAGACGGCAACAGCAATTAAGCACGCAGACTGCTGTGCTGGGAAAAACGGTAGCATCGATGATGCTACCGTTTTTTTACATTAAATCCTGCACGCTTCGGCAATGCTTGGGTAAAATTGAGCCATGCGCACCTTATATACCGTACTTGGCGTTTTGCTGTTCATCCTACTGCTCGGGTTTGCCTTCAAGAACGCGGAACCCGTCGAGCTAGCCTATTATCTGGGCTACTCCTGGAAAGCACCGCTTTCCCTCATGCTTCTGGTGACATTTTTCAGCGGCATCATTGCAGGCGTCGTTGCCTGCCTGGGCTCGTTGATTAGCCAGCGCCGCAAGCTGCTTGCTCTGGAAAAAGAAATCAAGAACCTCAAGATGACCAAATGACAAGCACATGACTTGCAACGTCATCCTTCTAGTTAGATGCCTGTCGTGCTGATTACAGGCCTGGAAACCAACCATGGAATTTGAATACTGGTGGCTGCTCGCCCTCCCCCTCTTCTTTACGCTCGGCTGGCTGGCCGCACGCGTGGATATCAATCAGCTGCTCACCGAATCCACGACTTTACCCGCAGCCTATTTCAAAGGCTTGAACTTCCTCATCAGCGACCAGCACGATAAGGCGATAGAAGCCTTCATCGAAGCGGTGCAAGCCAATGCAGACTCCATGGAACTGCATTTTGCCTTGGGCAGCCTGTTCCGCCGCCGCGGTGAAGTAGACCGTGCAATCCACCTGCATCTCAGCCTGCTGGAACGCAAAGAATTACCGGACCAGCAAAAGCAGGCCGTCATGGCAGAACTGGCGCAGGATTATCTCAAGGCAGGCCTGTTTGACCGCGCGGAAGAGCTGTTTACCTCATTGCACGACAGCCGTTACAAGCAGACCGCCTTGCGCGCGCTATTGGAAATCTATATCCGCGAGCGGGAATGGCATCATGCGATCAAAAGTGCGGTAGAGCTTGAACGACTGTCTGGTATTTCTTTCCGCAAGGAAGTAGCCCAGTTCCACTGCGAAATCGCAATGAAGGCTATCCTTGAACACGATGTCCATAGTGCACGCCATGCGCTGGACACAGCGATTGAAGCCGATAAGGGCTGCGTCCGCGCCAATATCATGCTGGGCGATCTCGAAGCTGGCGCAGGCAACCACAAACAGGCTATTTCCTTCTGGAAGCGCGTCGAATTCCAGCGGCCTGAATATCTCGGACTTGTCGCCCCAAAGCTGCTCAACAGCTATAAGGCGTTAGGCAATCTGGATGAGGGCATCACCCTGCTGAAGGGCTACCTGCAGACATACAAGCTTCCGTCTATTCTCAACCTGGTCTATGAAACCACCTTGAGCGAAGAAGGCGCTGCCAGCGCTGAAAAGCTTGCACGGGAAGAACTGCGCCGTAAACCTAGCCTGCAAGCCCTGGATCAGTTTCTGCGTGCGCAATCGCTGCTGGAAGGCGCCAACCAGCAGGATGCCTTGCTGATGCAACAAACCGTGCGTTATGCCATTGGCAATCGTAGCGCACACTATTGTGACCAGTGCGGCTTCCGCGCCCGCAACTTCCACTGGCAGTGCCCCGCATGCAACGCGTGGGAATCTCTCTCTCCCGAAACCAAAGAATCCGCCGTATGACCGACCCAAAGATCATTGTCGCCCTTGATTACCCTGATGCTGCACACGCCCTGGGGCTAGCCCGCCAGCTTGATCCAGCATTGTGCCGGGTCAAGGTAGGGAAGGAATTGTTCACCGCTGCTGGTCCGCAGCTAGTGGAGGCATTAATCAAGCTCGGCTTTGGCGTGTTCCTAGACCTCAAGTTTCACGACATCCCCAATACGGTCGCCAAGGCTTGCGAAGCAGCAAGCAAGCTGGGCGTATGGATGCTCAATGTGCATGCTTCTGGCGGTAGCCAGATGATGCAGGCTGCACGCGAGGGCGTAGCGCGGAGTGGCCACGCTCCATTGCTAATTGCAGTGACGGTATTGACCAGCATGAACCAGGAGGAGCTGTCCGAGCTGGGAGTGAATGCCCCGATCGAGCAGCATGTATTACACTTGGCAAGACTCAGCCAGCAGGCAGGCCTGGATGGTGTCGTCTGTTCTGCCCAGGAGGCTCCAGCACTGCGCCGGGCACTGGGTCATGATTTTTGCCTGGTGACGCCTGGTATCCGCCCTGCGGACGCCGCGCTCGACGACCAATCCCGCGTGGTGACGCCCGCCAGGGCGCTTGCCATGGGCTCCAACTACCTGGTGATGGGCCGTCCCATCACCAGGGCAGCCGACCCACTAGCCACACTGGATCAAATTCGGGAATCAATCCTAGGAAAATAAGGAAAAACACTCACAAAAAAACTATACTTTCCACCAATAGCTCATGCTCAACATGAAGCATATGATGTTCTGGCCCTGGAATGAAAGGGCAATTCCATCATATCTAAGGAGAGCATCATGAAGTCTTTGTTGTTTGCAGTCCTCGTGTTGTTTGGGTTGACATTCAATGCCATGGCGGCGGTTGACCTCAACACTGCCTCTGCGGTGGAACTGGAATCAGTGAAAGGCATCGGCCCAGCAAAAGCCCAGGCAATCATTGATTACCGCAAAGCGAACGGCAGTTTCAAATCGGTGGACGACTTGGACAACGTAAAAGGGTTTGGTAAGAAAAGCATAGACAAGCTGCGTAGTGAGGTTTCCGTCGGCAAAACGCCCAAGGCGGAAAAAACAACCACGGCGAAAAACGACAAAAAATAAGCACCACGCAAAAAAACAAAAGCCCCGTCACCGGGGCTTTTTTCATCTGGCAATTTATTTTACTTAACGCGCATCCCTGGCTGGGCGCCACTATCCGGCGATAGGATGAATGGCCCTCCTCGCTCGTCACTCGCAGCGAGCACCATGCCCTCCGACAAGCCGAACTTCATCTTGCGCGGCGCAAGGTTAGCCACCATCACCGTCAGACGCCCCTTCAGGCTTTCAGGGTCATAGGCGGACTTGATGCCTGCAAAAACTTGACGCGGCCTCTCCTCGCCAATATCCAGACTCAGCCTGAGTAATTTTTCAGCGCCCTCGACATGCTCGGCATTGGCGATGCGCGCAATACGCAAATCGACCTTGGCGAAATCATCGATCGAGATGTAAACACTTTCCGGTGTCGCTTCCGAAGCAACCTGTTTTTGTTCTGGCACGACAGCAGCGTGGGTTTGCAGCGACTCCTTATTCGCCTCGACCATGGCCTCCACATGCTTGGGGTCAATGCGGGTGATCAGGTGCTGGTAAGCCTGTATCTGGTGGCCAGCTGGCAGCGGGCGGTCAATATCCGCCCAGGTCAATGGGTCGATCTTGAGAAATTTCTCGACAGCTTGCGCCAATCCAGGCAATACCGGCTTGAGGTACAAAGTGAGTAGGCGGAACATTTCCAGGGCGACAGAACAGACTGCATGCAGCGCTGCCGTTTGCTCCGGCTGCTTTGCCATGTCCCACGGGGCATGCTCTGCCACATAGGCATTGGCCTTGTCCGCCAGTGCCATGATGTCGCGCACCGCACGTGCGGTATCCCGGTTTTCAAAGCTCTCGCGGATACTGTCGGCAGCAGCACGCAATTCAGCAATCACCGCGTTCTCGCCCACGGTACCCAGCTTGCCGTCAAAGCGTTTGGCAATGAAGCCGGCAGTACGGCTGGCAATATTGACGTATTTGCCCACCAGGTCGCTATTCACGCGTGCGACGAAGTCCTCCAAGTTGAGATCGATATCCTCCATGCTGCCGTTGAGCTTGGCTGCGTAGTAATAACGCAGGTACTCGGGATTCTTGACGTGGTCAAGATAACTGCGCGCGGTAATGAAAGTGCCGCGCGACTTGGACATTTTCTCGCCGTTGACGGTCAGGAAGCCGTGAGCGAATACCTTCGTCGGCTGGCGATAACCAGAAAACTTCAATGTGGCGGGCCAGAATAACGCATGGAAATACAGGATATCCTTGCCGATAAAGTGGTATAGCTCGGCCTGGCTGTCTGGCTTCCAGTACTCATCGAAATCCAGGCCCTCACGCGTTGCGAGATCCTTGAAACTGGCCATGTAGCCGATAGGCGCATCCAGCCAGACATAGAAATACTTGCCGGGCGCATCGGGAATCTCGAAGCCGAAATACGGCGCATCACGGGAGATATCCCAGTCCGACAAGCCTGAGGCAAACCACTCCCCCATCTTGTTGGCCGCTTCCGGCTGCAGGGTGCCGGAACGCGTCCATTGCCTGAGAAAATCCTCGCACTCGCTCAGTTTGAAGAAATAATGCTCGGTTTCCTTGCGTACCGGCGCCGCGCCTGACACTGCGGAATAAGGTGCGATCAATTCCGTCGGACTATATGTCGTACCGCAGGACTCGCAGGAATCGCCATACTGATCCTTGGCATGGCATTTGGGGCATTCTCCCTTGATGAAGCGGTCAGGCAGAAACATATGCTTGACCGGGTCATAATACTGCTCAATCGTGCGCGTCGCGATCTTGCCATTCGCTTTCAGCGCGCGGTAGATCTGGCTTGCCAATTCGCGATTCTCCTCGGAATTGGTGGAATAATAATTATCGAAAGCCACGAGGAAATCACTGAAATCAGCATAGTGCTCGGCATGGACACGGCGTATCAGTTCCTCCGGCGTGATGCCTTCCTTTTCCGCACGCAACATGATGGGCGTGCCATGGGTATCATCGGCACAGACATAGTGTACGGTATGCCCTTGCATCTTCTGGAAACGTACCCAGATGTCGCTCTGCACGTACTCCACCATGTGACCAAGGTGGATGCTGCCGTTTGCATAAGGCAAGGCAGAGGTAACCAGCAATTTTCGTGGTGCGCTCCAAGCGTTGGCAGGGGTATTTCCGGTTCCGGGCATCATTCTCTATAGCAAGCAACAAAAGGAATCTCGCATTCTAACAAACTGCCACGGTTTCACATAAGCAATCCTCATAAGCTAGAATGTCCATTCAACGAATCCGCAGGAAAACCTTATGCCGCTTACCGAATCCCTGGTACAGGACGCCCTTCGCTCAGTGATTGACCCCAACACCGGCAAAGACTTCATCAGCAGCAAATCCGCGCGCCAGATTACCATTGCCGGCAGCCATGTTTCGGTCGAGATCTTACTCGATTATCCCGCGAACAGTATCCTCGGAGAAATCAGGGATCTGGTAACACAGGCTTTAGCAGCCTTGCCTGGAGTAGAGAATGTGACAGTCGGCGTCACCAGCCGCATTGTCTCCCATGAAGTACAGCGAGGCGTTCAGCTTATCCCGAACGTCAAGAACATCATTGCCGTCGCTTCCGGCAAAGGCGGGGTCGGGAAGTCCACCACGGCGGTCAATCTGGCACTGGCACTGGCCGCAGAAGGCGCGCGCGTCGGCATACTCGATGCCGATATTTATGGCCCCTCCCAGCCGCAAATGCTGGGCATTTCGGGCAAGCCGGAAAGCGCCGACGGCAAAAGCATGGAGCCGTTAGAGCGCTACGGCGTGCAAGCCATGTCCATCGGCTTCCTGGTGGATATCGACACCCCCATGGTCTGGCGTGGCCCGATGGTTGTCGGCGCACTGGAGCAATTATTGCGAGACACCCGCTGGAAAGACCTGGACTATCTGGTAGTCGACCTACCCCCGGGGACCGGCGATATCCAGCTTACCTTAGCGCAGAAAGTACCGGTCACCGGCGCCATCATTGTCACCACGCCGCAGGACATTGCCCTGCTGGATGCCCGCAAGGGGCTCAAAATGTTCGAGAAGGTCGGCATTCCCATTCTCGGCATTGTCGAGAACATGAGCACGCATATCTGCTCGCAATGCGGACATGAAGAGCACATATTCGGTTCCGGGGGTGCAGCCCGGATGTGCGCCGACTATGATGTAGAACTGCTAGGCAGCCTGCCACTGGACATCCGCATCCGCGAAGAGACTGACAGCGGCAAGCCAACAGTAGTTGCCGACCCTGCAGGCCAGGTTGCCGGCATCTACAAGTCCATTGCCCGCCGTGCCGCAGTCAAGTTGGCCAACCTGCGTCAAGACCACAGCAGCAAGTTCCCCAATATCGTGATCCAGAACACTTAGCGTTTTTGAGCAAGAAGGCTCTCTCGTGGACCTTGAGCTCCTAAAAAAACGGCATATATCCGTTACAAGTTAACGCCGAAGATATAGACATCCACCCCGTTCTTGGGCTTGATCAGGCTGGCCGGAATCGGCTCGCCGCGGCGCCAGTTGTCCACGGCTTCCTGCTTACCCGCGCCGGTCACGAAGAATATGACCTCCCGCGACTGACTAAGGCGTGCAGCCGTAAGGGAAACCCGCTCTGGCGGCGGCTTGGGTGCACCAAACACCGGCACTGCGGACTGTGTATCATCCCAGGTATGGCCTGGGAATAGGCTGGCCGTGTGGCCATCTTCCCCCAAGCCCAGCAACACGAGATCAAACTCTCCCACCGCTGCCAATGTCTGATTGTACGCATGTGCCGCTTCCACCGGGCCACGTTCTGCTGGGATATCGTGAATCTGGGATGAAGGGATGGCCACATGCTTGAGCCAGGCTTCATGCGCCATCAAACTGTTGCGCTCTTCATGCTCGGGTGGCAGGCAACGATCATCACCATAGAACACATGCCACTTGCTCCAGTCGGTATCGATCTTCGGTAGCAACTGGTAGATGCTCTTGGGCGTACTACCGCCCGCGAGCACAATGCTGAACTTGCCGTGACCGGCGATAGCGTTGCGCGCGGCTTCCTCGATATGCTTGACGGCACTGCTGTATAACGCTTCCTGCGCCGTGTACACTTGCCATCGGCTTACCTGATCATTAATCATCAGGGACTGTGTTGTATTTTGCATGATATAAAACCTTCACGTTATAATTACCGGGCTATATCTTGAGAATTCTAACATTATCAACCCCCACCCATCTCAATCTCAATGGCCTTGCCCAAAAGGAAGCGCCACGGAGTAAAGATGGCATGATCCTCATCAAGGAAAAAATTCAATGAAACTTGCAATTATCGGCTTGGGAAAAATGGGCGGCAACATGGCACGCCGTCTCCTTAAACATGGCATCGAAGTCGTAGGCTTCGACTTTAATCAGGATGCGGTCAACCAGATTTCCCTGACTAACGGCATGATTCCTGCCAGCTCTGTCGAGGATGCTGTCTCCAAGCTGTCGGGGGAACCCCGGAAAATTGTGTGGATCATGCTGCCTAGCGGCGACATCACCGAAAACCAGATCAAGGACCTTGTCCCCTTGTTGAGCAAAGGCGACATCATCGTTGATGGCGGAAACTCGAATTACAAACATAGTCAGCGCCGCGGCGCTTGGCTGGCCGAGCACGGCATTGAATTCATTGACTGTGGTACCTCCGGCGGCATCTGGGGCCTAGATAATGGCTACTGCCTGATGTATGGCGGGAGCAAGGATGCTGCCGATGCCGTGGTGCCCATCATGCAGGCGCTCGCACATGCAGATCGCGGCTGGGCGCATGTCGGACCAGTCGGCTCCGGCCACTTCACCAAGATGATCCACAACGGGATTGAGTACGGCATGATGCAGGCATTTGCCGAAGGCCTCGACCTGCTCAAGGGCAAGGAAGAGTTCAACCTTGACCTCGCGCAGATCACGGAGCTTTGGCGCCATGGTTCTGTCGTCCGCAGCTGGCTACTCGACCTGACAGCGGAAGCGCTGGCGCACGATCAGGAGTTGTCCGCGATTGCACCATACGTTGCAGATTCCGGCGAAGGCCGCTGGACAGTGGTCGAGGCTGTTGACCAGGGTGTTGCCGCCCCTGTGCTGACCCTGGCATTGCAAATGCGCTTCGCCAGCCAGGAGGATACTGGCTACAGCTACAAGCTGCTATCCATGATGCGCAACGCCTTTGGCGGACATGCCGTCAAAACCAAGTAAGCAATGCGACGGCCATGTCCCCTGCATGGTCGTCATGACCAACCCAAAATTAGAGAACACTGAATGAAAGTCATAGACCCCTGTACCCTTGTTCTGTTTGGTGCGAGCGGCAACCTCTCCCGCATCAAGCTCATGCCTGGACTATTCCGTCTTGACCAGGCTGGTCGCCTGCCTGAGAAAATGGCCATCCTCTCCGTTGGCCGCAGCCAGGTTTCTCGCGAGGACTGGCTTGCAGACATCAAGAGCATGCTGGATGCCAAGTTCCCCAAGGGCTATGACCAGGCAGTGTTCAAGCGCTTTATCGAGCGCCATCATTACCATGCCAATCCGCCTGATGACCCCAGCTCCTTCACCCGCCTGAAGGAAACCTTATCGGACGAGGCTATCTTCCCGCAAAACTTGGCCTATTTCCTTTCTGTACGGCCATCTGATTTTGCAGCGATTGTTGACCAGCTCGCCAGCGTTGGATTGACCGAGGAAGGCAAATACTGGCGTCGCGTTGTCGTCGAGAAACCATTCGGCACTGATCTGAAGAGCGCTCAAGAGCTGCAGTCCTCGATCACCAAGCACCTCAAGGAAAGCCAGATATACCGCATTGACCACTACCTTGGTAAATCCGCCTTGCAGAACATCATGCTGCAACGTTTTGCCAATACCATCCTCGAACCTTTGTGGAACAAGGACTACATCGATCATGTGCAGATCACCAATACCGAACAACTCGGGGTTGGCGAGCGCACCCAGTTCTACGATGCTACCGGCGCGCTGCGCGACATGATTCAGAGCCATGTGTTACAGACATTGGCGCTGACCGCCATGGAACAACCAGCCTCGCTGAATCCGGACGACATCCGCGCCGAGAAGATCAAGGTCCTGGAAGCCATTCGCCCTATTCCGGTCGACGAGCTGGAAAAATACGCATTCCGCGCACAATATTCGTCCGGTGAAATCAAGGGTGAAAAAGTGCCTGGCTATCTGGAAGAACTCGGCGACGACAGCAGTGTGGTGGAAACCTACGCCGCGCTCAAGCTGTTCATCGACAACCCACGCTGGGAAGGCGTGCCATTCTACATCCGCACGGCCAAGCGCCTTCACGAGGCAGATACCCGCATTGCGATCCGCTTCAAGAAAGCACCGCTGCAACTGGGCAACGGGCAGGATCAGAACTGGCTCATCATCGGCATCCAGCCGAGAGAATGCATCAAGTTTGAAATCCAGTCCAAGATTCCCGGCTTGGATATCGCGACCCGCACGATTGAGCTCGACGGCGCCAACCGCCAGGAAGGTGATGAAACCATCGATGCTTACGAGGCCCTGCTGCTGAACCTAATGGAAGGGGATAACTCGCTCTACCTGCACATCAGCGAAGTGGAAGCCCAGTGGCGCTTAGTGGATCCTGTCATCGAGGCTTGGGCCAAGGACCGCAAGCCTGTACACCAGTATCCTGCCGGCAGCAGTGACCCTGAAGCGTCCAAGGTCATATTCGAGCATGAGGACCAATTCTGGCGCTACAGTATTGCGCTGGGTGGCGATAAAAAATAATTTCATCTTAAATGACGAACCAAAGCGGAGTGCATACACTCCGCTTTTTGTCTTTCAGCGAAAGAGATTGCAATGAGCATTAAATCCGATAAATGGATACGCCGCATGGCAGCACAGCATGGCATGATCGAGCCGTTCGAGCCCAACCTGATCCGCCAAGTGAATGGCGAGAAGATCGTCTCCTATGGCACCTCGAGCTATGGATACGATATCCGTTGCGCAGATGAGTTCAAGGTCTTCACCAACATCAACAGCACGATTGTCGACCCCAAGAATTTCGATCCCAACTCATTTGTCGAATTCAAGAACGATTTCTGTATTATCCCGCCTAACTCATTTGCCCTGGCCCGTACGGTTGAATACTTCCGCATTCCGCGCAGCGTTCTGACCGTGTGTCTCGGAAAATCCACTTATGCGCGCTGCGGGATTATCGTCAACGTTACCCCGTTCGAGCCCGAATGGGAGGGCTATGTCACACTGGAATTCAGCAATACCACCCCGTTGCCGGCCAAGATTTATGCGGGAGAAGGCTGCGCCCAGGTGCTCTTTTTTGAGTCTGACGAAGAATGTGAAATTTCTTACAAGGACAGGGGTGGCAAATACCAGGGCCAGGTAGGAGTCACCCTGCCCAAGATCTGACCGCAACGCACGCTTCGCGGTCATATGCATCGCGAGTGATTATGCTATATTGCGCTTTTTTTAATGAGGGGTCTGTTGCCATGTTCTCCATGAACAATGTGGCAGCAGGCCCTGTATGCCTTCAGGAGGCCTCATGAAATTCCGTTTCCCTGTCGTCATCATTGACGAGGACTTCCGTTCAGAAAACTCTTCCGGCCTGGGCATCCGCGTGCTGGCCAAGGCCATTGAAAATGAAGGCTTCGAGGTGCTCGGTGTCACCAGTTACGGCGACCTGACTTCGTTTGCCCAGCAGCAAAGCCGTGCTTCTGCCTTTATCCTGTCGATAGACGATGAGGAATTCATTGAAGAATCCCCGGAAGCGCTGGAGAACCTGCGTAATTTCGTGGATGAAATCCGCTTCCGCAATGAGGAAATTCCCATCTTCCTGCATGGCGAAACCCGCACATCGCGCCATATCCCGAATGCAATCCTGCGTGAACTGAACGGTTTTATCCATATGTTCGAGGATACGCCTGAGTTCGTCGCCAAGTATATTGTACGTGAGGCGCGCGCCTACCTGGACAGCCTGCCGCCGCCCTTCTTCCGTGCACTCACTCATTATGCGGCGGACGGCTCATATTCCTGGCACTGTCCCGGACACTCCGGCGGCGTCGCTTTCCTCAAATCACCGGTCGGCCAGATGTTTCACCAGTTCTTCGGCGAGAACATGTTGCGCGCCGACGTCTGCAATGCAGTGGACGAGCTAGGACAGTTGCTCGATCATACCGGCCCGGTGGCGGCTTCCGAACGCAATGCAGCCCGCATCTTCAATTGCGACCACCTCTACTTCGTCACCAACGGCACATCCACCTCCAACAAGATCGTCTGGAATTCCACTGTGGCGCCGGGTGACGTAGTGATCGTGGACCGCAATTGCCACAAGTCGGTATTGCACTCCATCATCATGACCGGCGCGATTCCCATCTTCCTGATGCCGACCCGCAACCATTTCGGCATCATCGGGCCAATCCCCAAGGCAGAGTTCTCCTGGGAGAACATCCAGAAAAAACTGGAAGCCAACCCCTTCATTGGGGACAAGAATGTCAAACCGCGCGTGCTGACCATCACTCAGTCCACTTACGATGGCGTGCTCTACAATGTCGAGGAAATCAAGGAAATGCTGGATGGCAAGATCGATACCCTGCATTTCGACGAAGCCTGGCTGCCGCACGCCACGTTCCATGACTTCTATGGCGATTATCACGCGATTGGAGCCGACCGTCCGCGCTGCAAGCAGTCCATGGTGTTTTCCACCCAATCCACCCACAAACTGCTGGCCGGCCTCAGCCAGGCATCGCAAATCTTGGTGCAGGACGCACAGGACATACAGCTTGATCGCGACCTGTTCAACGAAGCTTATCTGATGCATACCTCGACCAGCCCGCAATATTCCATCATTGCCAGTTGCGATGTCGCCGCCGCCATGATGGAAGCGCCGGGCGGCACTGCCTTGGTGGAGGAGTCCATCATGGAAGCCCTTGATTTCCGCCGCGCGATGCGTAAGGTGGACGAAGAGTGGGGTAGTGACTGGTGGTTCAAGGTGTGGGGGCCAGACGACCTCTCCGAGGAAGGTATCGAAGAGCGCGCCGCCTGGATGCTCAAGGCTGGCGAACGCTGGCACGGCTTCGGCAATCTCGCCGAAGGTTTCAACATGCTCGACCCGATCAAGGCCACCATTATCACGCCGGGATTGGATGTAGATGGCGCATTTTCCGACGAGATTGGCATTCCCGCCGCCATCGTCACCAAGTATCTGGCCGAGCATGGCGTCATTGTGGAAAAAACCGGCCTCTACTCCTTCTTCATCATGTTCACCATCGGCATCACCAAGGGCCGCTGGAACACGATGGTAACGGCCTTGCAGCAGTTCAAGGACGACTACGACAAGAACCAGCCGTTATGGAAGGTATTGCCTGAGTTTGTCGCCAAGCATCCGCGTTACGAGCGAATCGGCCTGCGAGAGTTGTGCACGCAGATCCACGAAATATACAAAGCTAATGACGTGGCGCGCCTTACCACGGAAATGTATCTGTCCAACATGGTACCCGCCATGAAGCCTACCGATGCATTCGCCAAGGTAGCCCATCGCAAGATCGACCGCGTCCTGATTGATGAGCTGGAAGGCCGCATCACCGCGGTATTGCTGACGCCCTATCCACCCGGCATTCCATTACTGATTCCCGGCGAGCGTTTCAACAAAGTCATCATCAACTACCTGCGTTTCGCACGCGACTTCAATGAGCGCTTCCCCGGTTTCGAGACGGATGTCCACGGCCTGGTAAAGGAAATCGTGGATGGCAAGGCGCACTACTATGTGGACTGCGTTGCCAATTGAAAACGGGGCTGAGTCTGCCCCTTACAGACTCAGCCCGTAGGCATCTTGCTATTTTTACGCACATAAGTGATATAGCGAAATGGCAAGCCCTGGGCGCTGACCATCTCTTCACTCGCCACTTTCTGCCAATCCCGTAAATCAAATGCGGGCAGGAAAGCGTCACCGGCAAACTCGGCGTCGATCTCCGTAATATAGAGGCGGTCGGCCAGCTTCAATCCAGCTTGGTATAGCTCCGCGCCACCGATCAGGAATGCCTCGGCATCATCTGCCGCCATGTCTATCGCCTGCTCCAGGCTATGCGCGATCATGGCACCTGGCACATGATAATTCTGGTTGCGAGTCACAATGATAGTCGTGCGGTCCGGCAATAGCCGGTTGAGCGATTCATAAGTCTTGCGGCCCATGATGATATGGTGACCAGTGGTCAGGGCCCGGAAGCGCTTGAGGTCCTCCGGAAGGTGCCAGGGCAAGGCGTTGTTGAGGCCGATGACACGATTCCGGGCAACCGCCACGATAAGAGATAAATTAGCCATCGCGACATTATACTTGGATGTTGGATGGCAGGCTTTTGTAGGACAAGCACCGTATGCCCGTGACAGAAGAGATGGTTTAAGATGAAGGCAATTTGCTTCTTCAAATTATCCCAGCTTCGCCAACGAAAAGGAACGGAACGCACGCTTTGCAAATTACATACCCAAAATCCTTTCTCAAGCTACTGCTGATCGGTTTCGCACTTGCGATGCTGCCGCTATTGTTTGCATTCGGCAATGCAGCCCTTTACCTGGACCGGCTTGCCACTCAGAGCAGCGATGCAGTCACTCAGGCAGTACAGGCTACCCGGGCAAGCCGTGCCCTCGTCGAACAGATCGCCTTCATGGAACGCAGCGCGCGGCAGTATTTTGTGCTGGAAGATGAATTGCTGCTGGAAAACTATGAGAAGGCGCATGAAAAGTTCGTCGATTCATGGCACGATCTGGACCAGCTTCCCATGACCAGCAAGCAAAGGCTTGCTTTAAGCAAGTTGTCTGCAGAGGAGCAAGCACTTTTTCAAAATGTCGCGCAGCATTCCACGGAATCCTCGTCAATCGAAGAAATCGTTGGTCGGTTTGCCGACCTGACGGTACAGGCTCAAGATATTCTCGATGAAAATAATCGTCAGATAGATCGGGAATCCGCCATCCTTGCAGAAACTGCAGAGCGAACACAGCAAATCATGCTCTGGCAGACACTTACCCTGATCCCGGTTGCGCTGCTGGTCGCCCTCATGATCACATTTCTCGTCGCCCAACCGATCCGGCGCATGGATGCCGCCATCCGCAAGCTTGGCGAGGGCGACTATAGCGAGCCGATCAGCATCGACGGTCCTGGCGACCTGCGCAACCTGGGCGAACGCCTGGACTGGCTGCGTGCACAACTGAACGAGCTTGACCAGCAGAAGCAGCGCTTCTTGCGCAATGTCTCCCATGAGCTTAAAACTCCGCTTACCGCAATCCGGGAAGGCAGCGAGCTACTGAGTGACGAAGTGGGTGGCCCTCTCACGCCGCAACAGCGCGAAATTGCCGGGATACTGCGTGAAAGCAGCTTACGGCTGCAGAAAATGATAGAAAACCTGCTCAGTTTCACTGCAGCGCAATTCCATGCGCCACAGCTCAATCTGGAAACTGTAGACCTCACCGGACTTGCGGAAGCAATTCTCGCAGACTACTCCCTGACAATCAGCAACAAGAATATCAATATCCAGCGTGACTTCTTTCCTACTCTCATTCAGGCCGACCGGGAAAAAATTCACTCCGTACTGGACAACCTGATTTCCAATGCCGTCAAGTACACTTCGCCATCCAGCAGCATTCGTATCAGCATTACACATCAGGCACACCAAGCCATCATCGAAGTCCACGACGGCGGCCCCGGCGTCATGGCATCCGACAAGGCCAAACTGTTCGAGCCCTTCTACCGTGGCGACAGCGCCCATGAGAGCCTGGTCAGCGGCAGCGGGCTTGGGCTTTCCATCGCCAAAGAATACGTCGACGCGCATGGCGGTGAAATCATTCTCTTGCCTTCTGAGCGCGGTGCCCGTTTCCGCGTTACCCTTCCATTGAAAGCTTTAACAAAATGAACCTGAATAACCTGCTTACCATCGCCATGACAGCAACTTTGCTCAGCGCCTGCGCTCACCAGCCGACACCTGCCCAAGCTCCTATCCACCAGGCGCCTCCTCCCCCCCCTCAGCCGACCAAGGAACGCTACGCTGCCTCCAACCTGCTGGAATTCATCAGTCATTTCTCCGAGCTGTCGCTCGAGTCACAAAAAAAAGAGCTGGCAGAAGCTTTAAATAAAATCAGCAGTAACAATAAAGACTTACATCAAAAGACCCGCGTTGCCATTATCTATGCCATCCCTGGCAGCAAATTGCGTGATCCGATCAAGGCACAACCCTTGCTTGAGGAGTTGGCACGTGAAAAACAGCTGGGCAAGGAAGAAAAAGCCATCGTTTCCATCTTGAGAGAAAATGCAGCGGAAATCGCCAAGCTTACCCAGCGCCTGCGCGACGAAATGCGACGCGCGGACGAAAGTCAGCAAAAAGCTGATAACTTGCAAAAGAAGCTGGATGAATTGAAGAAAATTGAGAGAACCATGATGCAGAAATCACTGAACAACCCTCCAACCCGGAGCAACGGTAAATGATAGGAACAACCAAGAAAATCCTGACTGTCGATGATGATCCCGACATCCTCAAACTCATGGGAATGAGGCTGCAGGCAGCAGGTTACCAAGTCATCACTGCCACCAATGCAGAAGAGGCGCTGTCCCAAATTGCCATCAGCCGACCAAGCCTGGTGATTACAGACTTACGCATGCCTGGCATGGATGGCTTGGCCCTGTTCGATGCCATCCATCAATCCGATCCTGCCTTGCCCGTGATCATGGTTACAGCCCACGGCTCGATCCCTGAAGCGGTCGATGCGACACAACGCGGCGTATTCGGCTTCCTCACTAAGCCTTTTGACAGCAAGTCACTGCTGCAGCAGGTAGAGGCCGCATTACGCATCGGCACAGGCGATCTGCAGCCTCATGACCAGGATATCGACAATGAATGGCGCAAGAGCATCATTACACGCAGTCCGCAAATGGAAAACTTGCTCGGGCAAGCCAAGCTCATGGCAGTTTCCGATGCCAGCGTATTTATCCAAGGTGAAAGCGGGACGGGCAAGGAGTTGCTGGCACGCGCCATCCATCAGGCCAGTCCTCGCCGGGACAAGCCTTTTATCGCCATCAATTGCGGTGCCATTCCAGAAGCCCTGCTTGAGTCTGAACTATTCGGTCATAGCAAAGGGGCATTCACCGGCGCCTTGCGCGATCACAAAGGGCTGTTCCAGACGGCTGACGGCGGCACCCTGTTCCTGGACGAAATCGGCGACATGCCGCTGCCATTGCAGGTAAAACTGCTTAGAGCCCTGCAGGAGCGCGCCATCCGTCCCGTCGGGTCCAATACCAGCATCAACATTGATGTGCGTGTGATTTCTGCGACTCACCGCAACCTGGCAGAGGAGATGAAAGCCGGACGGTTCCGCGAAGACCTGTACTATCGCATCAATGTTGTCGGACTTGAAATTCCTCCCCTGGCTGCACGTCGTGAAGATATTTCCCTATTGGCCAATAACTTTCTCAACGAACTGGCCACCAAGTACCGTAAAAAACTCAACGGCTTTGCCCCCGAAGCCTTGGAGCTGTTGATCACTGCGCCATGGCCTGGCAACGTCCGCCAGTTGCAGAATATCGTCGAACAAACCGTAGTGCTCTGCACCACACCCTTAATCCCGGCCACTTTGGTACAAAAAGCATTGCAAGAAAACATCGGCGGCATTGTACCGTTTGAAGTTGCACGGAAGAATTTTGAGCGCGACTACCTGATCAAGCTGCTCAAGGCCACGAATGGAGGCGTTACACAAGCTGCCCGCCTGGCGCAACGCAATCGCACCGAGTTTTACAAGCTATTGCAACGCCACCAGCTCACGCCGGCGTTGTTCAAGAACGACAATACCGCACATTAATGTCTCCTCTGAGAGACGGAATTACCCATTGATTTTCAACAAGTTAACTCATCATGCACGCAATACGTCTCAATTTTGAGACATGAAACAGAAGGGCCCGCTCGCTCCAAATTCAATTAACCCAATGATAAATATAGATTTATTAATGTTGGCACACTCTTCGCTATAGATTAATTGAATTTTTCGGCTGCATACTCCAAACGAAAATCATGAGTCGGAGATACTAAACATATGATGGGATCCAATACAAAAAAAACGCACCCCATGGTCTTGGTTGCAGCAACCGCCATGACGATATTCAGCTTGGTAGGGAGCGCCGCGATGACTGGCCTGATTCCTGTGGCGCATACCTATCGCCCCGACCTTGCTCAGGAATTAATTACCGATCCCAATGCCGCCATGGTGATCAGCAATATACTGACACAAGACACTAACGAAGCGGGTAAGAACGAATCGACTCATACTTGCCTGGAGTGTGGCACTATCATATCGATTCGCTCTTTTACTTCTCATACGAATAATAGCGATGCTTACCACATCAATGATAAAACAGCGGAAGGCGCAACCTACATCATCAAAGTCAGAATGAGCGATGGGCACTTGTATACTTTTACCCAGTACAACATGCCCCACTATTCTGTAGGGGACAGTGTCAAGCTCAAGAGTGGCCGACTGGTGAATGCCTAACGTATATTGAATCTCCAAGCTCCTCATAGCAGGCCTTTATCCTCCCCGAGAAGGTCTGCTTTTTTTCTTCAAAAATAAAGCCCTGCAAAGCAGGGCTTTATTTTTTCCTGATATTGATATGGATATTTCAAGCCACCGTATTCACATTCTGTCCTAGATGTGCCGGCAGATTGGCGGAGGGAGCTGGTAGCGCCTCCAGCAATGCCAACGCATTGGCTGAGCTGATATCCAGGGCTTTTTTCAGTACCGTCGTCCCCACTTCCTGCTGCAAGCGCGTAGCTGAAAGATCGGAGGCAACACTCGCAATTGCACTCACATCCATGTTGATTTCCATTTTGACGATAATATATGCATTAACGGCAGGTTTGGGCTCAAGTTAAGGCTTCTGCTCACTTGATCATCGCATTTCTCATGGCAGTGGCGAAAAAAAACGCCCCCGAAGGAGCGTTGTCGACTGTCCGTCCAGTCAAAAAGCTATCATTCCTTGCCAATCTGGTAAAACTCTTGATTGGCTTCAACGATTTTACCAGTAGAGGCATCCACTTCGACCTTGAATTCCTTGCCATCCTTGGTCTTGATGTCGAACTCGTAGGAGGCTGCGCCATTCTCTTCAATTTCGTATTCAACCTCGACAATTTCACCGGGATGCGCAGCAAGGGCTGTCTTGCGTGCCTCGGCTTCGCTTACCTTCTGTTTGGCCTTGAACAGAGGATGGTCTGCGGAGTCGACCTCTTGCTCTATTTCCACGATCTTGCCTGTATTAGCGTCGCATTCTACATCCCAAGCGGTACTATCGCTAGACTCAATATCAAATTCATAAACTGGTGTCTCGCCTTCCAGCTTGTACTCTACCTTGACCACTGTTCCTGGTTTAGCCTTGAGCGCCGCTTCCAGGCAGGTTTCCAAGCTGACCTTTCCTTTGGGAAAGTGATGATCAGCAATCGCCAAGCTGCTGGATATCGCCAATGCAAAAGTACTAAGCACAACTAAGGTTTTTCCCACCATTTATCTCCATATAATCATTATTCAACCTAATGTTGCGATTATAAACGAACAATTAGCATTCAGGACAAATTCCTTATTGCTCCAGGATAAAATCATTTTCCTGATGCCCCTTGCCAGTGATGACAAGCTCTGCCATCTCCCGTGCGCTCACTGGACGACTGAATAAATAGCCTTGCACCATATCGCTTCCCTGCTCCCGCAGGAATTGCAACTGTGCTTTGGTCTCCACGCCTTCTGCCACGACCTCAAGCTTCAGGCTGTGCGCCATCTGGATAGTGGCCGTGGTAATCGCGACATCGTCGGGATCATTGGGGATATCCCGGATAAAGCTGCGGTCTATCTTAAGCCGGCTGACGGGAAAACGCTTGAGATATGCCATGGATGAATAACCTGTGCCGAAATCATCGATGGCAAGATGCATGCCCATGGCCTTGAGGTCTGCCAGGCGAGTAGTGGTCGCTTCCGCGTCTTCCATCAGGACGGTTTCGGTAATTTCCAATTCGAGCAGGCTGCTATCCATGCCAGTTCGCTCAATGATCTTGGTCATGGTCTGTACCAGGTTCTCTTGGCGGAACTGGCGCCCCGAGAGGTTGACGCTCATGCGCAGTGGCACTCCCAACGCCTTCCACTCCATGGCCTGCCTGCAAGCCTCGCGCAATACCCACTCCCCGATGCGCACGATGAGGCCAGTCTCCTCGGCAACCGGAATAAAGCTACTTGGGCACAATAGACCACGCTGTGGATGATGCCAGCGGATCAAAGCCTCCACCCCCACCAGCTTGCAATCCGGCAGACTGAACTGCGGCTGATAGTAAAGCTCGAACTGTTTTTCTTCCAGCGCGACGCGCAATTCGGTTTCGAGGAGCAAGCGAGTCGAGCTCTTGTGATGCATTTCTGCAGAGAACATCTGGAAATTGTTTTTGCCGCGGCTCTTGGCATAGTACATGGCTGCATCGGCATCACGCAGCAAATGGGCGGCATCCTCCCCGTCGTAAGGATAGATACTCGCGCCAATGCTGACACCGATATAAAAGTTGCGGTCATTCAAGACAATAGGCGGCGCCAGCGCTCGAATGAACCGATTGGCAACAGCCTCCACATTCTCGACATCCGCGGGCTGGTCAAGCATCATGGCAAATTCATCCCCACCCACGCGATACACTGTATTTTTCTTGCCTGCTGCGACCATCAGGCGCTGCGCGACCAAATGCAGCAGCTTATCCCCGACATCGTGCCCCAGGGTATCGTTGATCACCTTGAAATCATCCAGGTCAAATACCAGCAATGCCAATACGCCACGCCGATGACGCGCCCCTTCCAGCAGCAAATGGAAATGTCTGCTGAAAGCATGGCGGTTGGGAAGATCGGTCACCGTATCATAATTGGCCAGAAAACCCGCCCGCTCTTCGGCCTTGAGCATCGCGCGTTGCAATCGGCTGAGCAGCAGGGCAGCGGCAAACAAAGTCACCAACATCACCATTACCGTGGTACCAACATACCAAAGCAGCTGGCGATACAATCCTTTCATATTGGATCGCATGTACAACATCCCGACTTGCATGCCGCCATATACGACAGGCTGCCATATTTCACTTTTGTGCATGTCTGAATGACGCTGTACCTGGTCCGCGACCATCATGTCAAACAAGCGCGACAGGCTACCGGGACGTACATATTCGGCAAAACGGTTCTGTTGCATGTCATATAGAACCGCCGTATCGATTTCAGGCGCTTCGGCCAAGCTTGCCAGGACTTCAGATGCCACCTCATGTTCGCCCCGCACCAGCGCCTGAGCAATATTGCCTGCCATAATCCGCATCTGGATCTGCATGGTGACGGTCATGTTGCGCCTGAGCGAAGCATACTCCATGCTGATCAGCGTCACCGTGGCAATCAACAAGGCGAGGCCCACAGCCAGGATATGGGCCTTACGCAATTTGGGCGATACGGGCTGGTGATGCACGGGACTCATCATTGAATGCTACCTTCCCGGACCATGCCGCTGGCAGCCTGATACAGAAAACAAATGCGCGACCACCGGTGCCCGCATTGCAAGCGCATGAAGGGAAAACGACCACATAGACTCAAACCGGGGAACTACACTGCAACGGGGGCCTTGATAGCGGGATGCGACTGGTAATTCTCCAGTGTGAAATCCTCGAAACGGAAAGCAAAGATATCCTTGACCTCGGGATTGATCCGCATCACAGGCAGAGGATAAGGCTCACGCGACAATTGCTCCTTCACCTGCTCGAGATGATTGAGATAGATATGCGCATCACCCAGTGTATGTACAAAATCGCCAAGCTTGAGATCACATACCTGCGCCACCATCATGGTGAGCAAGGCATAGGAGGCGATATTGAACGGTACGCCGAGAAAGATATCCGCACTACGCTGGTACAACTGGCACGAAAGCTTGCCATCCGCCACATAGAACTGGAAAAACGCATGGCAAGGCGGCAATTTCATCTTGTCAACATCGGCGACATTCCATGCGGACACAATCAGACGGCGAGAGTCCGGATTACGCTTGATGGCCGCTATCACTTCGCTGATCTGATCGATATGGCCTCCATCCGGTTTGGGCCAATTGCGCCACTGGTAGCCGTACACTGGCCCCAGGTTGCCCTCGGCATCCGCCCACTCGTCCCAGATGGTCACGCCGTTTTCCTTGAGGTAGGCAATGTTGGTACTGCCCTGCAAAAACCAGAGCAGCTCATGAATAATGGACTTCAGGTGAACCTTCTTGGTGGTCAGCAGCGGAAAGCCCTCGGACAGGTCGAAGCGCATCTGGTAGCCGAATACGGACAGCGTACCGGTGCCGGTGCGGTCTTCCTTCTTGTGGCCCTGCTCCAGTACGTGGCGCATCAAGTCGTGATAGACCTTCATTCCCTCTCCCGATCAAACATGCTCGACAATGAACTGCTTGATAGCGGCCACATCGGCCTCCATCACCTCAAAGCGCTGCGGCAGGGCTTCCAAGCCCTCCAGGCTGTGCGGGCGTTCGGGCTTCTGGCCCAGCGCCTCGACAATCGCATCCTCGAATTTGGCCGGCAACGCGGTTTCAAGTACCAGCATCGGAATGCCCGCCTCGCGCTGCTCCAACGCCACCTTGAGACCATCGGCGGTATGGGTATCGATGGTGACGCCATAGCGCTCATGGGTCACCCTGATGGTCTGCATGCGGTTGGCGTGGTTGCTGCTGCCGGAGACAAAGCCGTAATCCGCCACCTTGGCAAACCAACCGCCTTCATTGAGGTCGACGCTGCCACCCGCATCTACCTTGCCCCACAGCTCACGCACCTTGGCCGCATCACGGCCCACCAGATCGAAGACGAAGCGCTCGAAATTGGATGCCTTGGAAATATCCATGGAAGGACTGGAGGTGTGGTAAGTATTGGCAGAACCGCGCGGACGATAGACACCGGTCTTGAAGAATTCGTCCAGCACATCGTTTTCGTTGGTCGCCACTACCAGCTTGGCAATCGGCAAGCCCATCATGCGGGCGATATGCCCGGCACAGACGTTGCCGAAGTTGCCGGAAGGCACGGCGAAGCTGACCCGCTGCGCATTGTCCGCGGTGACGGCAAAGTAACCCTTGAAGTAATACACCACCTGGGCCGCCACACGCGCCCAGTTGATGGAGTTTACTGCGCCGATCTTGTTCTTTGCCTTGAAGGCATGGTCATTGGACACGGCCTTGACGATGTCCTGGCAATCGTCGAACACGCCCTTGACCGCGATATTGAAAATATTGTCATCCTGCAGGCTGAACATCTGCGCAGTCTGGAAACGGCTCATCTTCTGGTAAGGCGAGAGCATGAACACCTTGACACCCTGCTTGCCGCGCATGGCGTATTCCGCAGCAGAACCGGTGTCTCCGGAAGTTGCGCCGAGGATATTGATCGTCTCGCCTTTCTGCGCCAGCACATATTCGAACAGGTTGCCAAGCAACTGCATCGCCATGTCCTTGAATGCCAGGGTCGGGCCATTGGACAAGGACAGCAGGTAGAGGTCGTCCTCCAGCTTGAGCGTGGGAGTGATGTCCTCGGCATTCTGTCCAGCGCGCGCATAGGCATAGACATCCGCACGATAGGTCTTGTCGATAATGGCGCGCAGGTCAGCAGCAGGAATATCATCGATCAGGCGCGAGAGGATGGTGAACGCCAGGTCGCGGTAATGCATGCCGCGCATCGCATTCAGCTCGTCCTGGCTGAATTGCGGATATTGCTCGGGCAAATAGAGGCCGCCATCGGGCGCCAGGCCGCCAAGCAGGATTTCAGTAAACGACTGTGCGGGCGATTGCCCGCGGGTGGAAATATATCTCATGGCACAACTGATGCAGGCAGCAACTGCGCTACCTGCAACCCTTTCTCAAGTTATCGGCTCAGCTCTTCCATACGCAAGCGGGTCACGCTGCCGGAAATGGCAGGCAATGCCTCGATGGCGGCAATCGCGTCATCCATGTTCTTCTCGGCCGTGACATGGGTCAGGATGATGATATCGGCCTGGTCTTCGCCTTCCTGTGGTTCTTTCTGGATCATGGCATCAATCGAAATCTGGCGGTCACCCAGGATGCGGGTCACATCGGCCAGCACGCCTGGCTTGTCCACCGCGCGCAGCCGCAGGTAATAAGCGCTGCTCACCTCGCCGATTGCCAGGATGGGCAAATCCACGAGCTGGTCGGGTTGGAACGCCAGGTGAGGGACGCGTTGGTGCACATCGGTCGTGTGTGTGCGCGTTACGTCGACAATATCAGCCACCACGGCGCTAGCGGTGGGCTCGGCACCTGCGCCTGCGCCGTAATACAAGGTAGGCCCAACCGCGTCCCCCTTCACCAGCACCGCATTCATGGCGCCGTTGACATTGGCAATCAGGCGCTTTTCGGGGATCAAGGTCGGGTGCACGCGCAGCTCCACGCCTTGGCTGGTGCGCTTGGTAATGCCAAGCAGCTTGACGCGGTAGCCCAGCTCTTCCGCATAACGGATATCAATGGAGTCCAGCTTGCTGATGCCTTCAACATAGGCCTTGTCGAACTGCATCGGGATACCGAAGCCAATTGCAGCCAGGATCATGAGCTTGTGCGCCGCATCCACACCCTCAACGTCGAAGGTCGGGTCGGCCTCGGCATAGCCCAGGCGCTGCGCCTCCTTGAGCACATCAGCAAAGGCCAGCCCCTTCTCACGCATTTCCGAGAGGATGAAATTGGTGGTACCGTTGATGATGCCCGCAATCCACTCGATACGGTTGGCGGCCAGGCCCTCGCGTACGGCCTTGATGATGGGAATACCCCCTGCCACCGCAGCTTCAAAAGCAACGATCACCCCCTTCTGCTGCGCCGCGGCAAAAATCTCGTTACCGTGCAACGCGATCAGCGCCTTGTTGGCGGTGACCACATGCTTGCCATGTTCGATCGCCTTCATCACCAATTCGCGTGCGACAGTGCACCCGCCGATCAGCTCGACCACGATGTCGATGCTGGGATCTGCCACCACGGCAAATGCGTCGTCAGTCACGTCAACTTGACCTGCCGTGACCTTGCGGGCCAATTCCAGATTGCGGTCGGCAACGCGCGTGATGGCAATCGGGCGACCAGCACGGCGCGCGATTTCTTCCTGATTGCGTGTAAGAACGGTATAGGTGCCGCCACCGACAGTACCGATGCCAAGCAGGCCAACATTGATGGGTTTCATTCAGGTTTCCAGTTATCTTGCTTTATTCAATCTTGTACAGCGACAGCGCCGTCATGCCGACGCGCTTTGGGAGGTTGTTTGTGCCTCTTTCGAGGCTTTGCCTTCCACTATGGTGATGGTGCTGTGCTGCTTGCGGTAATTTTCCAGGAAGCGGGCAATTCGGGTAAATGCCTCGGTGAGGTCATCCACATTCGGCAGGAACACGACGCGGAAATGATCCGGCGCGCGCCAGTTGAAGCCCGTGCCCTGCACCAGCAGGACTTTCTCCTCCAGCAACAGGTCGAGGATGAATTGCTGGTCATCCTGGATGGGATATATTTTGGGATCAAGGCGCGGAAACAGGTACAGGCCAGCCTTGGGCTTGACGCAACTTACACCAGGAATATCGGTCAGCATCTTGTAGGCAAGGTCGCGCTGCTTGCATAACCGGCCGGTCGGCGCCACAAGGTCGTCTATGCTCTGGTAGCCGCCCAGCGCGGTCTGGATCGCCAACTGCCCGGGCACATTGGCGCACAGGCGCATCGAAGCCAGCATGTTCAACCCCTCGATGTAGTCTCCCGCATGCCGCTTCTCTCCCGAGATCACCAGCCAACCGGCGCGGTAACCGCAGGTACGATAATTCTTGGACAGACCGTTGAAGGTCACGAACAGCACATCATCAGCCAATGAAGCAATCGAGGTGTGCGTATTGCCGTCGAACAATACCTTGTCGTAGATTTCGTCCGCGAAAATCACCAGGCCGTGATGGCGTGCGATCTCGATGATGCCTTCCAGCGTTTCCCGCGGATACAAGGCACCCGTCGGGTTGTTCGGGTTGATAATGACGATGCCGCGCGTATTCGCCGTGATTTTGTTCTCGATATCCCGGAGGTCGGGTAGCCAGCCAGTCTGCTCGTCGCAGACATAGTGCCGCGCCGTCCCGCCCGCCAGGTTCACTGCCGCAGTCCACAACGGATAATCAGGCATCGGCACCAGTACCTGGTCACCGTTGTTGAGCAATGCCTGCATGGCCAT
The DNA here is from genome assembly GCF_000013705.1 of Methylobacillus flagellatus KT. Taxonomy (NCBI): domain Bacteria; kingdom Pseudomonadati; phylum Pseudomonadota; class Betaproteobacteria; order Nitrosomonadales; family Methylophilaceae; genus Methylobacillus; species Methylobacillus flagellatus. The sequence goes on along the minus strand of NC_007947.1, from coordinate 1,092,332 downwards.
GACGATCAGCTCGGAAACGCCATTGCCGATGATGATGTCATCGATGGTCACACCCTGGATATTCTTCTGCTGGGTGTAATGCATAATCGCCTTACGTGCGGCGAACAGACCCTTGGAATCCGTATAACCGGAAGCGGAATCCATGTTGCGAATCACGTCCTGCAGGATTTCCTCGGGCGCGGCAAAACCAAAAGGCGCAGGATTGCCGATATTGAGCTTGATGATGCGGTGCCCGTCCTCCTCCATCTGCCGCGCTCGGTCCAGCACCGGGCCACGAATGTCGTAGCATACGTTGCTGAGCTTGCTGGACTTGGAAATTTCTTGCATGGCGACCTGCAAATTCCGGTTGGGGAAAATGTGCTATCTTACATTGAGTTGACATGCAATTGAAGCATGGCGCCCCAAAAGACTTTCTTGATTATTCGACACCTCTGCTTATGAAATTGCACCTGACACAGGCTGCGGGCAGCCATTTGATCACTGGTTACGGCGACGGCTGGGTTGAAATCAACCATCAGCGCCACGAACACAGCCTGATCGTATTGCCAGGCAGCCTGCTGCCTGCCTGGCCGGTTGAAGACTTCGACCAATTACAGCCAACCCATTTCCAGGCATTGCTGGCACTCAAGCCTGAGCTGATCCTGCTCGGCACGGGCAGCAGGCACCGCTTTCTGCATCCATCCATTGGCCGCGACCTCGTCGTAGCCGGCATCAGCATGGAATGCATGACCACAGAAGCAGCCTGCCGCACCTACAATATCCTGATGGCGGAAAGCCGTCAGGTGGCCGCAGCTTTGATTATTTGACCCAATGCAGGAACTGCAGCCCGCTCCGGCAATCTGACACTATAAATTCATTACCATCTGAATCTGTTATAGGACTACCTGCTTCTTCACAATTTTGCATAGCATCGTTCATTCAGGAATTGTCATGCAAGCAGAAGCTACCATTTCCCGCCCCGCCGCCTCGCGAAAAGTCATTCCCATCGTGCCTTATTCGGTCAAGGGGCGTTACCGCACCCTGAAATCCATCATCCTCAATATCGCTTTTGCTGTCTATTTCCTGCTGCCCTGGCTGCCATGGCCCAACCAGGTTGGCCAAGCATTACTTTTCGATATCGGGAACAGGCGCTTCCATATCTTCAACCTCATCCTCTACCCTCAGGACTTGATGGTGCTCGTGGGCATCCTCGTGGTAGCCGCCAGCCTGCTGTTTGTTTCCGCCGCCATGTTCGGGCGGGTATTCTGCGGATTTTTCTGTTTCCAGACCCTATGGACGGATGCTTTTCTCTTCATCGAAAAATGGATACAAGGCGAAGCCCCGGCCAGGAAGCGCCTGCAGCAAGCCCCCTGGAGCCCGCGAAAAGCCATCCTGCTCGGCAGCACCCATGCACTGTGGTTGATGCTGTCGTTCGCCACAGCCCTCACTTTCACCCTCTATTTTGCCGAGGCAGGGATGTTATTCAGGCAGGTATTTGCAGGAGAAGCAGCGGTGGCGGCTTATATCACCATCGCTGTCCTGACCGCCACGACCTATGTGGCCGCCGGGTTTGCACGCGAAGACGTATGCTTCGTGGCCTGCCCTTATGGCAAGTTCCAGGGAGTAATGCAGGATCCCGCCACCGTCACGGTCATTTACGACTGGGTGCGCGGCGAAGGCCGCCGTGGGCGCAAAGCACCCACCGCCGAGCTCAAGACTGTGGAAAGCCGTCGCCAGCAAGGTTTTGGCGACTGCATAGACTGCAATTACTGTGTGAATGTTTGCCCAACAGGCGTGGACATCCGCAAGGGGTTCCAGATTGGCTGCATTTCGTGCGGCTTGTGCGTGGATGCCTGCAACCAGATCATGGACCGCCTCAAGCTACCTCATGGCCTGATCCGTTTCGACCGTGATGAAAATATCCAGGAACCAGATGTCCGCATGAAACGACTGGCCAGGGCCAAACGGTTCGGCTACGTTGGCCTACTGATTGCCAGCATTGCCTTCACCTGGCACTCCATCAGCACGCTTACGCCGTTTACTGCCATCGTGCAACAACAGCGGCAGCCGCTAGTCATCCAACTTGCCGACGGCAGCCTGCGCAACCGTTACGAGCTGCGCATCACGAATAAGTCAGGCAATACGGAAACCTACTACATCAAGGCGCATGGACTTCCGGCAGGCAGCTTCAAGGGCAATAGTGAAATCACTATTCCTGAGGCAAATCCTATGCTATCCGCTTCAGTGTATCCTTGCCGCCAACACTGGCGACTAGCACTTCCAGCTTCATCCTCAGCATCACACCGCAAACGCAGCCTGACGCGGCTGAGAACGTGAACGTCAGCTATGTTGCACAATGATGCCTTCCAGCCCGGCATGTGCCACTGGTCCCACGGTCACAACCGCACAGGTTGGACAAAAAACAAGGACTGCCACAGCAGCCCTTGTTTTATCTGGCTTGAGAGCGCCGGTATTCTCCACTCAGCTGCGCCGACGTCGCGCTGCCAGTGGCACCAACAGTCCAAGTCCGCACAGCATCAGTGCCATTGCAGAAGGCTCAGGCACGGCAGCCACAGCGAACTGCCCGTTGCGGTCAATCACCGCCCATACCTGGTTGTTGACAGTATCCACGCCATACGTCCCCAGGCCATAGGTGGCATTCCAAGCACCTGAGACAAAGAACGGCGTCCCCTCTGTGTTGGCTTCCACTGCCAATACCCACTCACCATCCACCAGATACATCAGGCGCAGCAATGATTCGTCGACTGCCACATCCTCGCCATAGCTCAGGGCGAGCACGAAAGGATCGGCAACACCATCAAGCTGGTCATCCATACCACCCAGGTAGAGGATATCGCTGTGCAGGCCGTCCGTATTCGCCCGCCAGCCGAAGTTGACGATATTGCCAAGTTTCTGGGTGATGCCATCGCCGGAATCAGGCTCAGTGGTCACGGTGCGTCCATCGAGATTTTGTCCGGCCAGGATTTCTGCCTGCGTACCGATGAATCCATCGCCCGCTGCAATCGAACTGTCCAGACCAGCGTAGGACTCACCTGCGTTGATGCCATAGGAGTGGCCGTTGGTCGAGAAGGTCGTACGGTCAGCCACGGCCCACTCTGGCTCCCAAGTTTCCAGGAAATCCGATGAAGCTGGTGGAGTCGCCGAGTAATAGGTGAAGGTCACGAAGGGCCCATCGATATCGACGACGCTGTAGCCAACCTTATTGTTTTCCAGTGCGGCACCAACTTCCTCTCCAACATTGAATTCATTCTCGAACCGATAATATTTCTCGGCGTTAGAACCCGCGACGAAGTGGTGAAGCAATACGTCCTGGCCATCGACAGCAGCCGAGCGGCTGTACTGGTGGTCATGCCCGCTCAAATAGGCATCAACCCCATTGCTGCTCAATTGCGAGAGTATCTGCATCCGCAGCGGGTCATCGCCGATTACGCCTTCCCGCGCACGCCCGAAGAAAGGCTCATGGGCAAAGACGAACATATGGTCATGGCTACCTTTCTGCTGGCTGGCTGCCCAGCCAACGAGCTCGCTAGGCATTGCGCCGTAAAGGTCGAGCGAAACGAAACGCGTGTTGTTATAGGTGAACGAGTAGGATGCGCCTGGTCCAGCGGTCACGTTGGGTCCGCTCAGTTCAGGAAAGGTTGCGGACCAGACCTCGGTACCTCGGGAAGTGGAAGGACCGAGCAAAGGATCGATACCTACGGTACTGCTTTCGGCGCGGACATCATGATTGCCGCGCGTCAGATAAAGCGGAATGCCGGCATCGGTCAATGGCTTTGCGGCCTGCTTCCAAGTGTTGAACTCAGCGACGGTACCGTCCTCGGTCAGATCGCCGATGGAAATGAGCAAGTCAATGTCGTGGTGGTTGGCGAAGCGGTCAATGACTGGCTGCATCAGCCTGACGGAAACACCTCGCGGATCGCTTGCCCCCTGGGTATCAGCAAGGATGCCAAAAGACCATTGGGTAGGCGCCGCAGTGGCAGCGGATACCGCAGCCACCGGCTGCACGCCAATGGCTGCCAACAACCATGCAGCAATGGCGAATCGATTTCGAACAACGGATTTCAACTTCATCACAACTCCCCAATCAATAATGAGCAAACATGAATGCAGCGAGTTTCTTCCCCCGCCGTGACCCCTGAATGAATGCGGGACTAGTCACAACACCCAGGTAGCGCCGCCACCTGCCCGATCCCACGCCAATCCTCTGACCTCTGAGAAGATGCCGAAACCAAGACGGGGCAAGGGATTTCCCAGCACGATTGCTAGCCTTGCGCGTGCATGCCGCCACACCAGCCTCAGGAAAAGTTGTGTCATCCGTGAACAGGTGCTAAATTGCCTAACACACTAGTTCAACCCCATACAATCAGGGACTTAACCCATGCATAATCCTTATCCTGACGGGCCTCGGTTTCTGGATGCAAAAAGCCAATTCCTTGCGCATGGTGCCGTGGAAAAAGGCAGCGTTTCCAAGGAAATCGAGCGCTCCTGGCGCAGGTGTGTGGAAAACGGCATGGAAGCTGGCGCTCCAGTGCGCACCGAAATACTGACCCAACAGGAACTGCTGGAAAAGCAGGAAGCCAATCAGTTACTGCTATCGCACGCCAGGCCTGAAATGGAAAGCCTCAACGCGCAGATCAGCCATACGCGCAGCGTAATCGTGCTGACCGACGCCCAGGGCTTCATCCTGCATAGCCAAGGCAATAGCGAATTTCTTGATGATGCCCAGCGCGTGGCCCTGATTCCCGGCTCATCCTGGCAGGAAAGCCTGCGCGGCACCAATGCCATCGGCACGGCGTTGGTGGAACGTTCCCCCATGACGGTACAAGGCGCGGAACATTTCCTCGAACGCAATCATGTGTTGGCTTGCTCGGCAGTGCCCATACTGAACGCGCGCAACCAGATAATGGGCACGCTGGACGTGTCGACAGACGCCAGCATGCCGCAGCAGCATACCCTGGCACTGGTGCGCATGTCGGCGCAAATGATCGAGAACCGGCTGTTCATCGCCAGCCATGCCGGGGCGTATTCACTGCATTTTCATGCCCGGCCGGAATTCATCGGCACATTGTGGGAAGGCATTGCCATCTTCGACGATCGGCACCGACTAATGGCACTGAATCGCAGTGGCCAGTTCCAGCTCGGCATCACACATGAGAAACTGGAAGACTCGCTATTCAGCGAATTGTTTGCCTGCAGGCCGGAATCGCTGATGCAGGCGGCGCAGGGAAGTTCACTGGTAACACCGCTTTATACTACGCGGGAAGCGCGGCTTTACGCGCGCATGACGTTGCGACAAGCACCTGGCGTCCGCCAGCCTGGGGCCACCAACTCCTCGGCCAGCGAACGGCATTGCGCTGCCAGCCTGCAGATGCTGAATACCGGCGACCCGCGCGTTGCCCGCATCATCAGCCAGGTAGAGCTTGTCCTCGATCAGGACATTCCCATCCTGATCGAGGGTGAAACCGGCGTAGGCAAGGAGTTGTTCGCACGGGCCATCCACGAAGCCAGCACCCGCAGCCGGGGTCCATGGGTTGCCGTCAACTGCGCAGCCTTGCCAGAAGGCCTGATTGAATCAGAACTATTCGGTTACGAGGAAGGCGCCTTTACCGGGGCGCGCCGCAAGGGCAGCGTGGGCAAACTGGAGCAGGCCGACGGCGGTACCCTGTTCCTGGATGAAATCGGCGACATGCCGCTAGCCTTGCAAGCGCGCTTGCTGCGGGTATTGCAGGAACGCAGCGTCACGCCCCTGGGTAGCACCAAACCCAAGCCCGTCAATTTCGCGCTGTTGAGCGCCACCAACCAGAAACTGCGCGAGAAGGTCGAGCGCGGCGAATTCCGCCGCGACCTCTACTATCGCCTGAACGGCCTCACCGCCACCCTGCCTGCACTGCGGCAGCGCCAGGATTTGCCTGCACTGATCAACACCATCCTGCAGACAGAGAATGCCGCAGGCAAGACGATAGACCGGGAGGTCATGGCGTTATTCAAGTCTCACCCTTGGCCAGGCAATGTCCGCCAATTGCATAATGTGCTGCGTACGGCACTGGCACTGTCGGGAGCAAGCCCCATCTCCATGATGCACTTGACGCAGGACTTTCTCGACGACATGAAAAACGGCGTTGAGGAAGACGCGGCGCTTTCATTGAGCAAACTGACGGCGGAGGCCATCAAGGCGGCCATGCAATCGCATGCCGGCAATGTCTCTGCAGTGGCGCGGCAGCTCGGTATCAGCCGCAATACGCTGTACCGGCGGATGCGTGCAATGAATCTAATGTAGGTAGCGCTTTAGAACTGCTAGCAAAAGTGAGCCATCCTTCAATCTGTGCCTTGCTACTCCCGACGCTCGGCCATCAGCGCCAGTTCGGCTTCGCTGAAGCCGGCTGCCCGGCGTGCCGGGAAATTGAACGGGCCGCGCAGCTTGGGAGCCTGGTATTGCGCGGTAAGCCGGGCATAAGTGGAGACGGGCTCCAATCCCCGCTGCTCGCACAGCCAGCCATACCAGCGGTTGCCAATTGCTACATGACCAATTTCGTCACGCAGGAGGATATCAAGAATGGCTGCCGCCTTGAGGTCGCCAGCCTGGGCCAGCTTGGCCCGCAAAGGCGGCGAGGCATCGAGTCCACGTGCCTCCAGGGTACGCGGTACCAAAGCCATGCGCGCCAACACATCGTCGCTGGTTTTCGCTACCATCTCCCATAGGCTATCGTGCCCGGTGAAATCACCGTAACGATAGCCTAGGCTTTGTAAGTGGTCATGCAGCATGGTGAAGTGCAACGCCTCTTCTGCTGCAATCTTCAGCCAGTCCACATAATATTGTGCCGGCATGGCGGAAAAGCGCCATATAGCATCCAAAGCCAAATTGATCGCGTTAAACTCAATGTGGGATAAAGCATGAATAAGCGCGGCCCTGCCTTGCTCAGTCCTCATTGAGCGTCGCCCCAATGCTTGAGGGGCTACCAGCTCCGGTTTTTCCGGACGACCCGGAATATTGCCGGGAGCATTCAAATGCAGCTCAGGCACCAAGCTCACGCTTCCTTCATTCCAGGCTGCTTGCAGGGCTGCCACGTCTTGAGACTTGCGTACCGGGTCACATTCACAGAGCAACATCAGTGCCGCTTGCCGTAATTCTGTTTTGCTTCCCGGTAAGGGAGAGGTAAGCACTTGATGATTCATGTGCGCATTTTAGCGGCGTGCATCGTATCCATCACATAGAATTTTTCATTCAATTCACGAAATACTTAAATACTGACAACAAATTGCCGTAATATGGTTATATTTAAAATAATGATAGGGGAGCTTTACATGGGGAACTATCAACATCCTGGCATTTATGTACAGGAAATAGCTATTGCACCCAACATTGAGCCTGTTGCCGCATGCCTGCCCCTATTCATTGGCCATACAGAAAAATCCCAGGATGCCAATGGACATCCATTACCATTGGGTAAGCGCTACAGCGTTTCCTCACTTGCAGAATACGAAGAACACTTTGGCAAAGGTGCGCCAGAAACCCTACGCGTGCTATTGGACGGCAAAGGTAATATCGTCAATGCCCACAGCTACAGTCCTTTTTACCTTTATGCAGCCGTACATCAATACTTCGCCAATGGAGGTGGACAATGCGAAATTCTTTCCGTTGGCCCATATTCCCGGGCACCAGATGCTTCTGCGCTGAAAGCGGCCATTAGAGCATTACCCCTAAACGCCGCATTTACACTGGTTGCGATCCCCGATGCTGTTTCGCTAGCAGAATTACCTCAACTCCAAAGGAAACTACTGCAATATTGTGCACAACAGGATTATTGCCTAGCAATTCTGGATGTCCCCTATTGCAATGACCAGACTCGGGAGATGACGGTCAATACGTTCCGCCATGATATCGGTCAGCGAGGCCTGCAACACGGTGCAGCGTTCATGCCATGGCTGGAAACAGCTGCGGCTGGCATCTCAGGCTATGTCGACCTGGAAATCAAATATACGCCTGGCGTTGCCACAGCCTGGAATGATTTTCACAAAGCCACCAAGCTCCAATCTCACCTGCTTCATAAACAACTGGAAGCATCCCCTGCGATACGATTCAACAGGATGCTTCCTCCCAGCGGCAGCATCATGGCATTATTTGAAGCCAATGCCCGCAAGCGTAACATTTGGACAACCCCTAACCATACCCCCATCAAGGAAATCATTTCATTAAGCGCCACCATTGATAACATCATTCAAGAATCGCTGAATATTCACCCAACAGGTAAATCAATCAATGCCATTCGTCGCTTCGACAATGCTCTCTTGATGTGGGGAGGACACACATTAGCCAGCAATGACAGCGAATGGCGTTATATAGCCCATTTGCTTACCCGTGGATTTGTGCAGGCCTCTCTACGTCGATTCCTGGATCAGCAAACCTTTGAGAAAAATGATGAAGCTACATGGAGTTTGGTTGGTCACCAGTGCCAGGATTTTCTGCACACGCTTTGGCGGGAGGGTGCTTTAGTTGGAGATAAACCTGAACAAGCATTCTATGTCAGGATAGGCCTTAACCAGACCATGTCCACCCAGGATATCGCAGCGGGACGAATAATTGTGCATGTAGGCATTGCCTTGCTCAGGCCTGCCGAATTTATCATACTAAAGCTACATAAAGTCATATCAGCCCCCGACTTGAAACCAGCAATCACCAGGCCTGGAAAACCGGTAAATCGAGTCAAGATCCGGGCTAAGACAAGCCCGATCAATGTTGTCATCCGTCAGCGACAACAACCCAGTCCTCCTAGCAAACCTTTGCCATCGGAGCCGGTTTCGTGACGATATCTAGCGTCGAAGTGTTGGTTGCTGGAGAGCGATTAAGCACGCCCCATGCATTATCAATACAACATCGCTTGAATGCACTGCCTTCTGCATCTATCCAACTGGCATTCAGTTCACTCACAGAACTTGATCAAGTTGCTAAAAGACTACTTCCAGGAAATAAAGTAGACATCCACTCGAATGACACCCCACTATTTTTAGGCGTTATCGCGACACAAAAAATTCAGTACTCGGTCAAAGATACTTTACTTATCCTGAATTGCTGTCATGCAGCCACTGCATTGACCACCCTGCCTCAAAACCAAATTTTTCATGAAATGACCGATGGTGAAATCATTCACCAAATACTGGCTAGCCACGGCATCGAAGCCTACATTGACTCCTCAGGTGTACAGCATGAGTATTTAATTCAGCACAACACGAGTGACTGGAATTTTGTCTTGCAACGCCTTCAGGAAACGGGCTTGGTCGCCTGTTGTAACGGTAATACCGTCACAGTCACCTCTCCAGAATTAGGGACGGCAAATGGGTTTCCGCTACCACATGAAAACATCATCAACCTAGAGATTGATATAGACACCTACCATCAGGTAGATGCTTTGGAACTCCAGGCATGGTGTTACAGCAATCAGGCGCTGGAGACTGTTGAAGCAAAAAATATTGATTTTCCAGTCAATGCGCATCTTTCAGCCTTTGCACTGTTGGGCAAAGATCATCCAGTCACAAAGGTACAGCGAATTAGCGGGGAATATACCCTACCTCAACTCCAAATCATGGCAGATGCCCTACTCGCATACTCCAGATTAAGTCTGGTGCAAGGCACGATTACGGCACAATCCTTACATGTCGCCTATCCAGGACAAACATTACTACTGTCAGACATCAGTCACCATTTATCTGGATACTATTACATTAGTGGGATCACTTATGAACTTGCTCCAGGAGCAGCACCAGTCACCCACTTCCAGATTGGATTGCCGCGAAAGATATGCGCTGAGCCAACCAATAGCAAACAACTCCCCACCATGCTAACGGGTATCGTGCAAGAAGTCAGTGATGATCCAGCTGTCAACGAAAGAATCAAAGTCACCTGCCCCTTGATTGATCCCACAGGCCAGGGTGTGTGGGCGCGACTGGCTACATTACAAGCAGGTGAATTCTCCGGCACGATCTTCACGCCCTCCATAGGCGATGAGGTGATATTAGGCCTGAATGGTAGCGACTTGAATAATATCGTGGTGATTGGGGCAGTTCATAGCCCAGCCATGCCAAGACCATGGGCCAATCCAAGCCAGTATGGTTACAAAAGCCCCAACGGGTTATTGCTATCGCTGGATGACGCAGGACAGGAAATACAAATATCCACCCAGAACGGTCCATTGTTAAAACTGAGCAAGGATGAAAAAGAAAGTCTCGTGCTTGAAGATCAACACAACAATTCCATCCATTTCAGCCAAGCCGGAATACATTTGCAAAGCCGTTGTTTGTCCCTGGAAGGCAACGATATCAAGATGAATGGACAAAATATTGAAATAAAGGCTGGATCCCTCAAACTGAACAGTGAAGCCACTGCCGAAATTAGCGCTACCAGCATATTGGCCCTCAAGGGAAGTATGATCCACATCAACTAAGGAAGGCCCCCATGAAACCTGCTGCCCGAATGGGGGATATGCTGATGCATATTCTCCTGCCTACTCAGCCCATTAAGCCAATCAATACTGGCATCGCCACCGTGCTGATTGGTGGCAAACCAGGGGCTTGCAGGGGTCATGGCAACGGGATAGACATCATAGTCCAAGGATCATCGACTGTTTTCATCAATGGCCTGCCTGCAGCACGCGTTGGAGATATGACAGGAACAGGTGGAATCGTCATGGGTCCAGGGGCAGTCAATGTCCTGATTGGCGGATAAGGCCTACTCTCCCTCTTGTTGCAACAAAATGGCCAGTCTTGCCTGCAACACCATATTTTCCAGCACTAGGCGGGTGACAGTGGCCGCCATGACCATCTCCCCGTCCTCCGCAGAATTGCCGGCCCGGAGTTGCTGCATGATCTCTACCACATTGAGGCAGGCGAGCCGCCGCAGATCATCCACGTCAAAAGGCAATCCAGAAAAATCGATGGGATCCTCGCGCTCTACTTCCAGCAATAACTGCATCAAAGTCTGTGCATTCATGTCCTAGAGTATAGGACCAGCCTGCCCAAGTCGCCAACGATGAAACTTCATTGTTTCAAGGTTGCCATACCCCTCCCTGCTGTTATGATGGAATCACGCCCCTCCCAAGGAGAATGTCAATGCAATCCCAAGCCGCGGACCATGTCCTGAATGCTCAACAATTGGCGCAATTGCATGCCTACTGGCGCGCCGCCAATTATCTCTCGGTCGGCCAGATCTACCTCTATGCCAACCCGTTGCTCAAGACGCCTTTGCTGCCAGAGCATATCAAGCCGCGCTTGCTGGGCCACTGGGGAACGACACCGGGGCTTAATTTCGTCTATGTCCACGCCAACCGGGTCATTCGCGAGCACGACCTCAACATGATCTACATTACCGGCCCGGGGCATGGCGGTCCGGCCGTCGTCGCCAATACCTACCTGGAAGGCAGTTATACCGAGCTTTACCCGGAAATCACCGAGGACGAGACCGGCATGCTCAAGCTGTTCAAGCAGTTCTCCTTCCCTGGCGGCATCCCCAGCCATGCCTCGGCGCAGACACCGGGGTCGATCAACGAGGGAGGCGAACTGGGCTATTGCCTGCTGCATGCGTTCGGCGCAGTGTTCGACAACCCGGACCTGATCGCCTGCTGCGTAGTCGGCGACGGCGAGGCGGAAACCGGCCCGCTGGCCACCTCCTGGCACGGCAACAAATTCCTCAATCCCAAGACCGACGGCGTGGTATTGCCTATCCTGCACCTCAACGGCTACAAGATCGCCAACCCCACCATCCTGTCGCGCATTGGCGATGAAGAGCTGCAGAAACTGTTCGAAGGCTACGGCTACACGCCCTATTTCGTCGAAGGCAGCGACCCTGACTTCATGCATCAGCGCATGGCCAGCGTCATGGACCAGGTCATCGGGGAAATACAACGGATCAAGCGCGAAGCCAGCCTGAAACGCGAAGTCAGCCGTCCGCGCTGGCCCATGATCATCCTGCGTTCGCCGAAGGGCTGGACCGGACCTGCGGAAGTGGACGGCAAACCGAACACTGGCACCTTTCACGCGCACCAAGTGCCGTTCGGTGAGTTAGACAAGCCGGAGCACATCAAGCTGTTGCAGGACTGGATGCAATCCTACGCGCCGCACGAACTGTTCGACGATACAGGCAGGCTCAAGGAAGAGCTGCGCGCGCTTGCCCCCAAGGGCGAACGGCGCATGGGCGCCAACCCGCACGCCAATGGCGGCCTGCTGCTCAAGCCTCTGGCACTGCCGGATTTCCGCAAGTTTGCCTATGCCGTGACCCAGCCGGGCGAACGCCAGACCAGCACCACGGGCGAGCTCGGCAAGTATCTGGCCGAAGTTTGGCGGCTCAATCCGAACAACTTCCGCGTATTCAGCCCGGATGAAAATAACTCCAATCGCCTGCAGGCATTGTTCGAGGTCACCAATCGGCAATGGATGGCCGAACGTCTGGAAAGCGACGAGCATCTTGCAGCGCATGGCGGCGTGATGGAAATACTCTCAGAACATAGCTGCGAAGGCTGGCTGGAAGGTTACCTGCTCACTGGCCGCCATGGATTCTTTTCCTGCTACGAGGCATTTATCCATATCATCGACTCCATGTTCAACCAGCATGCCAAGTGGCTCAAGGAATGTCGCCACATTCCCTGGCGCAAACCGATTGCCTCGCTCAACATCCTGCTGAGCTCGCATGTCTGGCGCCAGGACCATAATGGCTTCTCGCATCAGGATCCCGGCTTCATCGACCATGTCGCCAACAAAAAGCCGGACATCATCCGCATCTACCTGCCTGCCGACGCCAATACCCTGATCGCAATCACCGATCATTGCCTGCAAAGCCGCAACCTCATCAATGTCATCGTTGCAGGCAAGCAACCGCAAGGGCAATGGCTGGACATGCCCGCCGCGATTGAACATGCGCGCCGTGGCGCCAGTATTTGGCACTGGGCCGGCAACTGCGCAGCAGACGAGGAACCCGACTTGGTCATCGCCAGCGCGGGCGATGTGCCGGTCATGGAGTCGCTTGCCGCCGTCATGCTGTTGCGCGAGCATCTGCCCGCGCTCAAGATACGCTACGTCAACGTGGTCGACCTCATGACCCTAGTTCCTCACGACGTGCATCCACACGGCCTCACCGACGATGCCTTCGACGAACTGTTCACCCGGGATAAACCAGTGATCTTCGCTTTCCATGGCTATCCTGGGCTGATCCACCGCCTGGCCTACAAGCGGCACAATCATGCCAACTTCCATGTGCACGGCTTCCTGGAAGAAGGCACGACCACTACGCCTTTCGACATGACGGTGCTGAACAGGCTGGATCGCTACAATCTGGTCAAGAATACCTTGCGCTGGCTACCGCATATCGACAATGCTCCGGTTCTGGATGCGCTCATGGACGAAAAGCTCGCGCAACACAAGCAATACATCTGGCAGCATGGCGAGGACATGCCGGAAATCCGGGATTGGAAATGGCAGCCTGCAGATCATTGATGGTTCTGGAAGGGACGATTCAGTGCAATAGGCACAATACGCCTATTCAAGGTCAGGTTGGCGGTTATTGATACTGCCAGCCCGGTTTCGCTCTTGCACCGCCAAACGATCACGTGCTGATCAAGCGACTTTAACCAAACCAGCGGAATTCCATGGCTGTGTCCTCTCAATGCAAATGCAGCCAAGTGACTGTGCCTGCCTTCATATCCGGGACCAGCAATATCTTGCCGTCAGGCGTCACGCCGATATCGGCTGCACTCTGGAATCCCTCATGCTCCAGCGCGACTTCATCTTCCATATTGAGGCTGAACACCTTGCCACCCACGTAATCGCTGACATAAAGCTTGCGGTTCGCTCCCATCGCCACACCGTCACTGCTGCCCAGCCCCGTTGCAAGCTCGATCAGGTGGCGGTTGAGCAAGTCGAGCTTGTATAACACGCCGCGCGCAAAATCGGCAAAGATCAATACCTCGCCCGTATCATCCATCCATAACCCGTTGGGCGCCTTGATCCTGTCATCCATTTGATGGCTGATCACGGTCTCGACCTTGTTGGTGGCAAGAATAACCCGGTATATCGCGCCGCTGGTGCCGCCCTGGTTGGCGATATCGCCACTGTCACTCACATAGAGATACTTCCCCTCGTAATCAGGCTCCAGGTCATTGAGGAAACGGGGGGAGACAGGGAACGCGCTTTTATCGACCAGAACCTCCCATTGTCCATCCCCATCCACTTTGAGTATCCGGTCCTTGTCAGTGACATACAGATCCCTTCCGATCAGGGCCAGCCCCTTGGGGTCGTTCATGCCGCTCGCCAATACGCGGCGCTGGCCATCCGGCTCGATCACGCTGATCTGTCCGTCGCCGTCCTGGTCGAATTCGCCGATCTCGGAAACAAATACCCTGCCTGCCCTGTCTGCGAGCACGGACTCCGGGTTGTTGAAGCCTTGCACCACCTTCAACTCGTGCCCTGAGGCCGTTGCGGAAAGCATCAATGCACTGCCCAGCCAGACAGCCACCACGGTTTTAACCATTTATCCCTCCTGCACTTATCCGTATGATCGGCCGATCATCGCGACCTGACCGTATCGAGGATTATGCGGTTGAACACAGGCTAACTCAACCTCACAAGGCGGAAAGCTATCCTCCGGGTTGATGGGGCCTCAACAATGGGGTAAGCAGCAGCATGACCATGGCCACCAGCACCAACAACCAGCTCGACATATGGAAGTTCTGCGTCAAATCCCGCAGGAATCCCACGGACAATGGCCCGGCAGCCGCAATCAGGTACCCTACCGTCAGCACAAAAGCATTCCAGGCGTTAGCCTCATCCACGCTATGCGTATTATCCAAAGGCAGTGTCATGCCCAGGGTGAATGCTCCCCCCAGGCCGAACGCACAAATGGCAATGCTGATGAATGGCGCCCAGGTGGGCACCATCGCAATCAATAGCAAGCCAATAACGGCTAGCGCAGCACAGGCCGCAAGCAGGCCACGTCTATCCGTGGATTTGCTGATGGCGCCCAGGATAGGATTGGATATCATGAATACCGTGGTAAAGGTCGCGAGAATGAAGCCTGCAACAGCAGGCGAGCTGCCATGTTCTATATACATGGGAGCCGTCCATGACAGCACGGCATAGAACAAAAAATTGTCGGCGGCAAAAAACAGGGCCACCAGCCAGGCGGTGCGATTACCCCACGGCAACCGCACCGGGTGGCTCGCCGCATGCGCGCGCCCGCGCTCTAGTCTCGCGATCCCCAGCCAGCAAAGCAGGCCAATGGCGGCGCACAGGCTCCACATCCCGGCTCCCATGCGCCACCCGGCAGCGGAGTGCATGGCCACAGGGCCAGAGACCGCAGCAGATAAGGTGCTGCCGAAAGAGAGTGCTGTCGCGTAGATACCCATGACCATCGCCGCCTTGTGCGGGAAATTTCCCTTGATGTAGCCTGCGATCAGCGCACCGGCTACCGCAATGCCGGCCCCCACCCCGGCGGTGCTCAGCAGCAACATGTCCACACTTCGGGAGAACGCGCGCGCCGCGATCGCCACGCACAGCAATAGCAAGGCCAGCAACAGAACGGGGTCACGCCCATATCGCCGCGCCAGCCACGGTGTAGGCAGGGCAAGCAAGCCCATCAGCAGGTCGGGAATGGTAGTCAGCAGTGAAGCCGTGCTGTGGGAAAGCTGAAACTCATCAATGATGGCAGGCAGCAAAGGGCCGATGGAAACAATGCCGGGACGCAAGGCAACGGCAACCAGAATGATCGCCACAATTGCAAATCCGACAGGCACCTGGGAAGCGGCCCTGGCAGAATGCTGCGGCATGGCAGCAGTTTAAACGGATGTGGTCATGCAATGCTTGCCTCCCTACTCGGTCAGGATGAGAGGCAATATAGCCTGGCGCCACCGCACGACGCCATACGTTATCTTGCGTAGCGCGAGCGAAGCGCTACGCAAGGATCAGGTGTTCTATGGCTTTTTCAGGCCTGGCAATATCGCAATCATGGCACAGGGTGTATACGATTCGCTATCTGGCAGCCCTTCATCAATCAGCCGCGTGATGACAGGATCGGCCTTTATCTTGTCTGCCACCTGCTGGATTGCGAGATCATATGTTGCCTGCACCGTATTGGCTGGCAGGATGTCCAGGTCGCCGCTCAGGCGCGATTCACCAGTATAGCTCGCGATGGCCCTGCCGCTCCCGGTATAAATGGTGGCATTGATGGTGCCGTAGAAATTGCGCATATGGGGGTTGTAAAACATCTTGGGCCTGACCCAGAGCAATACATTGGCCGTAACCCCTGCCTCACACATGACAGTGTCGCCGAGCCTGGCGCTGAGCGTCTTGGTCAACACCGGCTCTATCAAGGGACCCTGCGCGAACCAGTAATCCTTCATGAAGTGCCAGAGTTTGATCTCGTTGGTGTATTCATACGGACTGATGTAAACCGCCACCTTGCTGGCAGGCTGCGGCCCTTCGGCATGAGCCAGGCATGAAGCGAACAATAAGGCTACCAATCCGATCACGCGCTTTTTCATTGCATTGCTCCTTACAAGGTTATTTATTGTTGTAGGTAATACGATAAACCAAACCGGCCCGGTCATCTGATACGTACAGTGCGCCATCAGGCCCGGCAATCACATCCACAGGACGCCCCCAGGCGCTGTTCTTGGTTTGCCAACCAGTGACGAAATCTTCCACGGCCACCGGCTGATTGTTCTGGAAGCGAATGCGTACCAGCTTGTAGCCATATGGCTGGACACGATTCCATGAGCCATGCAGGGCTACGATTGCACCCTGCTTATACTCGTCAGGAAAATCCGTCTTATCGAGAAAGGTGATGCCTATAGGCGTGGAATGCGCGCGCAAGGTAATTGCGGGCGGCTGCATATTGTCACAGAAACCGGGCTTGCCCGGGAAGTTGGGATCCGTCACCCGGTTACCCCAGCAATGCGGCCAGCCATAGTGCTTGCCAGGCTCAATCTTGTTGATATGCTCGGGCGGCAATTCGTCATCCATGGCACCCCCCTTGGTTCCTGAACGCATGTCCGCGCCGTTATTAGTCGCATAGAGGTCGCCCGTAGCAGGGTGCCAGGCCAGCCCCTGGGAATTCCGCAGCCCGCTCGCCCAGACCGCGCTCCTGGCACCACTGACGCTGCCGTCAGGAGCACCTGCCGGCCGGCCATCCAGGGTGTAGCGCAGGATGGTGGCACGCAAGGGATCTTTTTCGACACATACGTTGCAGCTGGAGCCCACGTTCAGGTAAAGATGACCGTCCGGCCCAAGCTTGACGGTTTTGAGGGTATGCCCGCCAGAGGGAAGATTGCTGATCAGGGGCACCTGCCTGGCAGCCGAGCGCTTTCCATCCTGCGCCAACTCGATGCGGACCACGCCATCCTGGTTTGCCACCAGCATACTGCCGTTGGCGAAGACCAGGCTGTTGGGGGCATTCAGCCCTTCCACGACAGGAACGACATCGTCGGCCACGCCATCGTGATCGCGGTCCGGCAGCATATAGACGGTGTTGTCCACGCTACTGGCAAGATACAGATTGCCGTCCGGACCGAACGCCATGAAGCGCGGTCCACGGAAATAATCGCCCTTGGTCGGATTGAGCTTGGCAAACGTGTTGATATGGAAGCCCGGCGGCAATGTCAGGCTACGGGCAATGTCATCCGGTGTCTTGCTCACTGCCGCGACGGTAGTACATGCCACCAGCGCGGCGCTGGCGGCCAGGATAGTCATTGCACGCATCGGCGTTTTCCTCATGGCGTTCCCTATACTAGGCGCAAGTTTGATATTCACAGATTACGAGCCTGGGATCAGACTTAGGTTCCCGGAAGCCGATGAAAAATGCCGGTACGAAACCGGCATCCATTTTCCGGCAAGCCTGAAGGGCTATGCCTTGTCCTCTCCATGACACAACGAGGAGATTGTCAAATCAATAGCATTTCTTCTCCTGGCAGCCATCATCTTTGGCACCTGCAGCAATCAGGAAATCTACCATGTCGGTTCGGCCCTCATCCCGCAAGGCACGCAGGATGGAAACATTGCCGCGCAGCTTGGCGTTCACGTCTGCACCATGGTCTATGAGGTATTTGACCACATCCTTATTGCCTTGATAAGCAGCCAGGTGCAAGGCTGTCATCTTGGTAATCGGGTGCTTGTAGTTGACATCGGCACCATTCTCGACGAAGAACTTCACCATCTCCAGCTGGCCCTTGTTAGCGGCGATTTCAAGACCGCTCCAGGCAAAAAACAGTTCATCAACCTTGTAAGGATTGTTGAAATACTGTTTCACAACCTTTAGGTCGCCCTTGCCAATGGCATCGGTATATTCTACGTGAGGATCCTCGGCATGAGCCATGACCGCCCAGCCCAGCACCAACGTTGCCAACATCACTTTCAACATCTTCTTCATGCGACTTCTCCATTCCATAGTAATCATCATTTGATTTTAAGTGTGCTTATGATTGTCTAGGCTGCAGGGTACGGAAATTCGCACCGCATGCTGACATGCCTAACGCACATCTAATACTCGTTGTTGACCGCTAGCCAATGAACTTCCTGGCATTGCGGAACATCCGAATCCACGGCCCATCCTCACCCCAACCATCGGGATGCCAGGAGTGCTGCACGGTGCGGAAAACCCGTTCAGGATGAGGCATCATAATACTGAAACGGCCATCAGCGGTAGTCAGGCCGGTAATTCCCTGAGGCGAGCCATTCGGGTTAAATGGATATACTTCGGTCGGAAGCCCGCTATTATCGACATAGCGCAGCGTCACCAATCGCGCATCTTGTGCGCGTTGCTGCGCTGCTGCATCGGCAAATTCGGCATACCCTTCGCCATGCGCCACGGCGATCGGCATCCGGCTGCCAGCCATACCGTTGAAGAACAGCGATGGCGAGTCCAGCACTTCCACCATGGCGACACGTGCTTCGAACTGCTCGGAACGGTTACGCACAAAATGCGGCCAGTGCCCGGCACCGGGAATAATGCTGTGCAGGTTGCTCATCATCTGGCAACCGTTGCAGACGCCCAGCGCGAACGAATCCGTCCGGTTGAAGAATGCGGTAAACTCGTCGCGCGCACGCGGATTGAACAAGATGGACTTGGCCCAGCCCTCACCGGCACCGAGCACGTCTCCGTAGGAAAAGCCGCCACAGGCAACGAAGCCGGCGAAATCCTTGAGGCTGACACGCCCGCTGATAATGTCGCTCATGTGCACATCGAAAGCATTGAAGCCAGCGCGATCGAATGCCGCCGCCATCTCCACCTGCCCATTGACGCCCTGTTCGCGCAGGATCGCCATCTTGGGGCGCGCGCCCGAAGCGATATAAGGTGCGGCAATATTCTCGTTGATGTCGAAGGTGAGCTTGGCATGCAGGCCGGCATCGCGCTCGTCCAACAAGCGGTCATATTCCTGCTGCGCGCATACTGGATTGTCGCGGAGCTTCTGCATCTGGTAGGTAGTTTCCGACCAGGCACGGTGCAATGCCACGCGGCTTTCGGCAAACACCAGCTTAGTGCCTTGCCGGATCACAATATCGCCATGGCTGGCAGGCGCGCCGATCACATGGACCTTACCGCGCAGGGTTGTCTCCAGCTCGGCGGTAATGGCGTCCAGGTCGGCAGCACGCACCTGCAATACGGCACCCAGTTCTTCGTTATAGAGCACTGCCACGGCATCCTCGCCAAGGCTGGCAATGTCGAGCTCCAGGCCGGTACGTCCGGCAAAGGCCATTTCCACCACAGTGGCAAACAAGCCGCCATCGGATCGGTCATGATAGGCCAAGAGGCGGCCTTCACGGTTAAGCTTCTGTACGGCATTGAAAAAATGCTTGAGGCTGTCCGCATCCTCGACATCCGGTGCCACATTGCCGACACTGCCATAGACCTGCGCAAGGGCAGAGCCACCCAGGCGATTCCTGCCCGCACCCAGGTCGATCAGGAGCAGGCGGGTATCGCCCAAGTCAGTGCGCAGCTGCGGCGTCAAGGTCTTACGCGCATCGGCCGTTGGGGCAAAGGCAGTGACCACCAGCGATATAGGCGCAGTCACCGCCTTCTTTTCATTGCGCTCTTCCCACACGGTCTTCATGGACATGGAATCCTTGCCGACCGGAATGCTGATGCCCAGTTGCGGACACAACTCCATACCCACGGCCTTGACGGTATCGAACAAGGCAGCATCTTCACCCGGGTGGCCGGCAGGCGCCATCCAGTTGGCGGAAAGCTTGAGGTCTGCAATATCCTCGATCAGGCTGGCAGCGATATTGGTAATCGCCTCGCCAATCGCCATGCGGCCCGAAGCAGGTGCGTCAATCAGCGCCAGGGGCGCTTTTTCACCGATGGCGAAGGCCTCGCCGCGATAAGTCTCGAAACCATCCAGTGTCACTGCGACATCAGCCACTGGCACTTGCCAGGGACCGACCATCTGGTCGCGCGCGATCATGCCGGTCACAGAGCGGTCACCAATGGTGATCAGGAAAGTCTTGTCCGCCACGCCAGGCAGGCGCAGCACACGCTGGGCAGCTTCCTTCAAGTCGATGCGGGAATGATCGAAGGCTGGCAGCTCACGCGCCACATGCTGGACGTCCCGCGTCATTTTGGGCGGCTTGCCCAGCAACACGGACAAATCCATGTCCACCGGGGTATTGCCGAAATGACGATCGGACACGACCAGGCGCTTCTCCTCGGTCGCCTCGCCTACCACGGCAAATGGGCAGCGCTCGCGTTCGCAGATTTCCGCAAACAATGGCAAATCCTCCTTGCGTACCGCCATCACGTAGCGCTCCTGCGCCTCATTGCTCCATATTTCGCGCGGCGACATGCCGGGCTCCTCGTTGTGCACATCGCGCAACTGGAACCTCGCGCCCACGCCGGCATCGTTCACCAGCTCAGGGAAGGCATTGGAAATGCCGCCGGCGCCGACGTCGTGTATGCTCAGGATCGGGTTCTTGTCGCCCAACTGCCAGCAACGGTCAATGACCTCCTGCGCACGGCGCTCCAGCTCGGGGTTGCCGCGCTGCACGGAATCGAAATCCAGGTTCTCGGTATTAGCCCCGGTATCCATGCTTGATGCCGCACCGCCCCCCAGGCCGATCAGCATCGCGGGGCCACCTAGTTGGATCAGCGCCGCCCCCGGGGGAATCGGGTTCTTCTTCGCATGCCTGGCAGAGATATTGCCCACACCGCCCGCAAGCATGATGGGCTTGTGATAGCCGCGAATTTCTCCTGCGGACTCAATTTCCAGGGTGCGGAAATAACCTGCGATATTCGGACGGCCGAACTCATTGTTGTAGGCCGCCCCGCCCAACGGGCCGTCCACCATGATCTGCAATGCCGAAGCGATGCGGTCGGGCTTGCCATTGTTATGCTCCCAGGGCTGCTTGAAGCCGGGGATATGCAGATTGGACACCGAGAAACCGGTCAGGCCGGCCTTGGGCTTGGAGCCGGATCCGGTCGCACCCTCGTCGCGTATTTCTCCGCCCGCACCGGTCGCGGCACCCGCAAATGGCGAGATCGCGGTCGGGTGGTTATGGGTTTCCACTTTCATGAGGAAATGCATATCCTCTTCCACAAAGCCGTATTGGCCATCCGCCAGCGGATAGAAGCGCTTGGTCTTGCCACCCTCGACGATGGATGCATTGTCGGCATAGGCCACTACCGTCTTGCCAGGGTTGAGCTTGTGTGTATTGCGAATCATGCCGAACAGAGACTGTGCCTGTGCCACACCGTCGATCACCCAGTCTGCATTGAAAATCTTATGCCTACAGTGCTCGGAATTGGCCTGTGCAAACATCATCAGTTCCACATCGGTCGGGTTGCGGCCCATGCGTTGGAAATTCTCTATCAGGTAATCCACCTCATCCGGGGAAAGCGCCAGGCCCATCTCGGCATTCGCGGCCTCCAGCGCGGCCTTGCCGCCGGAGAGGATATCCACAGTGGATAAGGGCGCGGGCTCTGCCGTGTGATACAGCTTTTGCGCATCTGTCAGGGAGGCAAACACCGCCTCTGTCATGCGGTCATGAATCAAAGGTCGCAATGCAGCTTTTTCCGCATCCGTGAGCGGGCTGCCATCGGCAGTGGCAGCGTAAAACGCAATGCCGCGTTCCAGGCGCTGGATGGCCTCGATGCCGCAATGGCGCGCAATATCCGTGGCGCGTGAGGACCAGGGAGAAATCGTCCCGGGGCGCGGAATCACCAGGAACAGCTCGCCCGCCGGCGCCTCTTCGCTCATGCGCGGTCCATAGGTCAGGATCTGCTTCAACACCTCCTGCTGCGCCTCGCTCAGTGGCTGGTCAGACCAGGCGAAATGCCAGAATTCTGCGTACAAATGCGTGATGCGCGGCGCTGAACCTTTCAGCGCAGCCAGGATTTTCTCGATACGGAACGGAGATAAAGCGGCACTGCCACGAAGACTGATCATTGGGCTGGACATGAAGAAATTCGAAGTGATGGCAAAAGCGGGATTTTACCAGATTATGCACCCCCTTAGCGCTTTGACGGCCAAGGATAAGCGGCTTTCCGCTGCCGCCCGCGACAGCATGCCTACCCGCTCAAACTGCTGGACAGGTACCCCGCTTGCCAAAGCTTGGCTGAACCGTCAATGCCATGCACAATCAGCTTGATCACTGCCAACCGGCCATCCATGCGCGTTCGCCGTCAGCCCCCCACACCTGCAGTGGGCTCGACATCTATGAAGAAAAGCAAACCCGTCAGCAATGTTGACTGGAAGATACCGCGTCTTTGCGCAAATTGAGTGCCTATATGTACTCTTTTTTCATGAAATACCTATGTCCATAGGGCGGCAGAATGTTTCCAGCACAGAAGACAGATAATGCCGATGGCCTTGACAAGGACTGCCTGGCAAGGTGGCAGCTTCCAGGCCCTGCCTGTCGAGAGCTGCCGCACGGAAAATTATCACTGCGCAAAGAGGCTGAACGCATCGGTACTAACCTGACCTTCCCTTCCCCCGGCCACGGATTTCGAGAAAGATCGTGGATCAGCGCTTAGCTCAAGGGTAAACCGCTATAATCACTTGTTTCCAATAGGCCTATTGCATTCACCAATGCCGCAGCTTGACGTCAAAACCATTTACTTTCTAGTCGGCCTATTCGCCACGACCACAGGTGCGGTGTTATCCATCCTCGCCCTGACGGGGCGTTTTGACCGCTGGCTGAAATATTGGGGAATCAGCAATTTATGCACAGGCGCAGGGATTCTGCTGCTCACCTTTCGCGACATTGTGCCTGACTTCTATAGTATCGCAGTCGCCAATATGCTGGTCATCATCGGCTATTTTCTCTTGATGGCCACGGCACAGGGCCTGCATCACCGAAACATGACGTGGTGGCCGCATTTGCTATTCCTGGGGTTGATTGCGGGCTTGTTCCTGATGATGCAGAACGCAGATAGTTACTACAATGAGAGAACCGCGCTCAGCTCGGTTGCCTGTGGTTACTATGCCCTGCGGGTGGCCAAGATCACCAAACAGATCGCACGCGAAGAGGACATCGTGTCGGCCTACCTGGTTTTCGGGATATTTACACTCGCAGCTCTCGTGTTGGGCATGCGCATACTGGCCAGCCTCACCTATCACCTGGGAGGGGATTCGATTTTCTCGTCCGGAGGCATGAGCATGTGGGTCATCCTCTTGGCGGCCAGCATCGGTCCGTTGTGGAATATGTCGATGCTGCTTATGATCATGGAACGCATCAACCGCAACTGGATCGGCCGCGCCTTACGAGACCCGCTCACCGGCGCCCTCAATCGCGAAGGACTCAAGCGCGCCCTGGAAAACAACACCATGCGCCGCCATTCCGACAGCCATCCGTTCACTGCCTTGCTATTGGTGGACATCGACCACTTCAAGCAAGTCAATGACCAGCTGGGACATGCATTCGGCGACGAACTGCTGCGAAGCTTTGCGGATATCGTGCACCACCAATTGCGCAGCTCCGACCTGTTTGCACGCCAGGGGGGTGACGAATTCGTCATCATTCTCCCCTCGAGCGGCGAGAAGGAGGCCAGGGATGTGGCTGGACGGCTGCAAAACGCGTTTGCACAGGAGACTGACAGAGTGAAACCCGATGGGCTGGCGGTGACCTTGAGTATAGGCATTGCAGTCACCGAAAGTGACCAGCTAAGCGGCTCGCTGCACCAGCTCATGGCGCGAGCCGACTCGGCGCTCTATCAATCCAAGCATCAGGGCCGCAACCGCATCACATCGGCCCAAGCGGCTTGAAGCCGGATTGCTCCGATTTTTCCATGCCTTCCTCCACTTTATCCTGAGCCTCCTGTTCTTCTGCATCCGATGTTTCTTCGAGTGCCTGAACGTGCTCCAGATGGCGCTCAAGCTGCAAATGGGTCAGCACGGGAAAATGGTCCGAACCGATGTGTGGCAGGCGCTGCATCTTGATCAGGCCGAAGTCCGGGCTGTGAAAGATATGGTCAAGCGCCCAGCGCATGAACGGATAATCCGAATGGTAGGTACTGATATGGTGACGCCCCTTGCGCGGGTCCAGCAATCCGCTCACGCGCTGGAACAACCGCGTCGTGCGCGACCAGGCCACGTCATTGAGGTCTCCCATGACAATCACGCTCTCCTCGGTGTCACTCACAGCATCCCCGACAATCAACAGCTCGGCATCCCGCAGGACGGAATCCGGTGCCTCGGTCGGGCTGGGCGGTTCTGGATGCAGGCAATACAGCTTGACCGGGGCACCGCATGGCAGCATCACCGTGGCATGGATGGAAGGGATTTCCGGGCTGAGCAGGAATTTGACCTCGGCATCACGTAATGGCAAGCGGCTATATAAATGCATGCCATACAGATTATCCATCGGCGCACGCACCACATAGGGGTATTCAGGCTCGATTGCTGTCAGTGCCTGCTCCCACACCCGGTCAGTCTCCAGGGTTAGCAGCAAGTCAGGCCGAAGTGACCTGACCTGTTGAATCAACTTGAAATGCTGGTGATTGGTCATCAGCACATTGGCGACGATCAAGGAAATTTGCCTGTCGCGGCGGTAATGCTTGGGTCTGATCGATTTCACTTCCTGCGGAAACAGAAAGGTATAAGGCAAGACCATGCGCAGTTGGTGGGCCAATGCCAACATCAGGACCGCCAGCGCCACCCAGCGCATCGGTGACCACTCGGCATCGGGCAGCACCAGCCCGAGCAATGCCAGCATCCCGAGCGTCATGATCTGCAGTCGCGGGAAATCAAGCCCCCGGAACCACCATTCGCTGCGGCGCACCAGGGATCCCGCCGTTAATAGCGCGACCAGGGCAGTAAGGGCGTATCCCGCCAATAACATGATGTCAGGTACTATGCCGCCATCGGTGGCAAGTGCCAAATCCATGCTGAAACCGCCAGCATGGCAATCACCAGGACCATGACGATCCTGGATAGGCGTGCCACCCGGCGTCGGCCATCCTCCAGCTTGGCAACCAACTGCTCATTCTGGTCTGCCAAGGTCTTGAGCAGCTTCGAGGATTCCACCATCTGGGTCTGCAATTGGGCAATGCGCACTTCGAGCGACTGGATGCGCGCTTCCTTGTCATCATCGCTTGGCAACTCACTGTAAGGCACATCGTATACCGGGGGCTCATGATGATTCTGCTTGCCGGAGACGGCATGCCAAAACTTCCTGGCACCCTCGGCAATCTCCGGCGCCTTGCGGATCACCTCGACCCAGGGAACCACTTTCAATACAGTCAGCCATGGTGCGGCCACAATCCATTCCTTTCATTCAAAAGGGCAATACCCATTGATCAATCTAACAACAAATATACCTTAATGCCCTGTTGTCCTGGAAAACAACTGCATGACCACCACGCCCGCGATGATCAACGCCATCCCGATCACTGCAGGCAAGTCAAGTTTCTGTCCATACAGCAACGAGGCAATCACTGAAACCAGCACAATGCCCAGTCCCGACCAGACCGCATAGGCTACTCCAACCGGAATGCTGCGCAACGTCAAAGCGAGAAAATAAAATGCCGTCGCATAGCCAACGATCACCAGCGTGCTGGGCAATAATTGCGTGAAACCGTCGCTGGCCTTGAGCGCCGATGTCGCCACCACTTCAGCCGTGATGGCAATTCCCAAGTATATCCAATGCTGCATATATCACAGCTCGGTCACGGTAATAAAACTCAGGCGGTTGCCATCCGGATCGACCATCAGCATATTGCGTACACTAGGCCCCAAGTCGTTGCCGGGCGGCTCTGTGACATGCAAGCCCTGTCTCACGAACTCCGCATGTACTGCATCGACATCGTCCACATAAAAATGCACCAGCGCACCGAAAGCACAGTCCCCGACATGCTCGGTCAGGAATATCTGCATATCACCACGGGCAATGGCGGCAAAAACAGGATGTCCAGGTTCAAACTGGTGCGTCCACAATTCACGAAACCCGAGCTTTTCATAATACGGCCTGCTTAATGCATATGACGCGACGCGTACCGCCGGAATGACATGCTGGGTAACTTTCTTCATGTTTCCTCCTTTTTGCAATAGGGCTTGGCACAGCGAACACATCTCAGCAAGGTGTCCATCACAGTTGCCCTGTCGCAGGAAATAGACCTTGGTGCGTCAATGCAGAGCAATGGCGCCAGGGGAAAGTGTCACTGATCTGATGTACCACGCATGCCGACAATCATGTCATATAGTGCTGGAAACTCGGTAAATCCATCTTGTGCCATGAAATGGCCTCCGCGTTCAAACAACTCCCATGCAGCATCAAGCTTCTCCGCGAGCCGCAACGAATAGGGATAAGGCACGATATAATCATCCTGAGCGGCCAACACCAGGCGTCGGGGAACCAGGCTGATCAGCTTTTCCACATCAAGCGGTGCTGCGGTGAATGCATCCAGCGCCGGCAGAAAACTCAACGGCTCGGCAAACCCCGATACCAACGCCATGCCGCCTACCGGCTGCTCATGCTGCTCAAGGAAACGCAGCAAGGTGATGCAACCCAGACTGTGTCCGACAAAATAGGTATGCTGATCCGGCTGGACAACATGCGCATGCAGGCAGTCAAGCCAGCCCTCCATTTCAGGACGGTCAGATGCCGGCAACGCAGGCACTAAGACCCTGAAGCCCTGGCTTTCCAACGCCTGCTTGATCCATGGGAACCAATGGCTTTCCGGCGAAGCCTGGTATCCGTGAATGATATAGACAGTCCCTGCTTGCATGTTCCTCCCCGCATCACAAATATGTGGTTAGAACACTTTCCCGGCGTTAGTTCTCTCTCAGGCGCCGGGAGATAAAAAAGCAAGGTTACTTAACGGCGCTGAAAACTTTCTTGAGCAGATTGCTGGCCTGCCCCATCGGATCCTGGCGGATGGCCTTTTCCTCCTCGGCCATCATACGATAAACCCCGTCTAGCGCCTTCTGGGTGACATACTGCTCAATGTTGGCCTGGTCCTTGCCGACCAATCCGTACTTGCTGCCCATTTCGGCAAACTTATTGTATTGCTGTGCCAGCTCCACATTTTGCGTTGCGTTTTTCACGATAGGCAGGAATTTCTCCGCCATCGAGGCTGACGTGGTTCTGCGAAAATACTGTGTGGCAGAATCCTGCCCGCCAGTCAGAATATCCTTGGCGTCCTGCACACTCATCTGTTTGACTGAATTCACGAGCAATGCCTTGGCTTCAGGGACTGCGGCTTCCGCGGCCTGGTTCATTTTCAGTACCAGCTCGTCCGCCTGCTTGCCCATGCCGAACATGCGCATGGCCTTTTCTGCCTTCTGCATAGATTCAGGCAGAGGAATCCTGACCTCCGGGTTATCGAGAAATCCCCCGGCCTGTCCCAGCTGGGTGACCGCGCGCTCTGCCCCTTGCATCAGCGCCTGCTTGAGTCCCTGGCTGGCATCGGCATTGCTGATGCTGCCCAGATCCAGCGCAGCCGCATGGGTGGAAAAAATGGCAAATGATAATGCAGTCACAAGATGACGCATGGTTCCTCCCAGAAGATGGTCCACAAGGTTAGCTCAGCATTTTACTCCGCAACACACAACCATGCGCACAAGTATTGCCGCTTAATGTTGCACGGGTTTGACGTGCCAGACTTTCTCTACGTACTCACCAATGGTGCGATCACTCGAGAACTTGCCGATACGCGCGACATTGAGGATCGCCCGACGGTTCCACTCATCCTTGTCCCTGTATAGCTGGCCCACCGCATCCTGGGTGTCGATATAACTCGCATAATCGGCCAGCAGCAGGTATTGATCCCCGTTTTGCAGCAAAGCCTCCCCGATGGCACGATAACGATCTGGTTCATCGACGGAGAAAAAGCCGTTGGTGATCATGTCCAGAGCCTGCTTCAACTCGGGGTTGCCATGGTAGTAGTCCCACGGGTTGTAATGATTGGCTTTCAGCTCCGCCACTTGTTGGGTGGTCAGGCCGAAAATGAAAATATTGTCCTCCCCGACCTCCTCGCGGATTTCCACATTGGCACCATCCAGCGTTCCGATGGTAAGGGCGCCATTCAGGGCCATTTTCATGTTGCCGGTGCCCGACGCCTCGGTGCCGGCGGTGGATATTTGTTCGGAAAGATCGCTACCCGGAAACAAAAGCTCCGCTGCCGACACCTCGTAATTCGGGTAGAACACGACCTTGAGCTTATCCCCCACGGCAGGATCCTCATTGACAATAGAAGCCACGTCGTTGATCAAGCGGATAATGAGCTTGGCCATCCAATAGCCCGGCGCTGCCTTGCCACCAAAAATCACGGCGCGTGGCGTGATGTCCTTGACATGCCCGCTACGGATACGGTTGTACAAGGTCACGATGTGAAGCACATTCAGCAGCTGGCGCTTGTATTCATGTATGCGCTTGATCTGCACATCGAACAAGGCAGCAGGGTTGAGCCTGACGCCTGTCACTTGCTCAATCCGCTTGGCAAGCCGCTCCTTGTTCGCCAATTTCACCGCATGGAACGCTTTACGGAAATCGGCATCGTCAGCCAATGGCTCCAATGCGCGCAGCTTATAGAGGTCATGGTGGAAATCCTTGCCGATGACGCTTTCCAACAGCTTGGTCAATCCGGGATTGCATTGATTGAGCCAGCGACGGGGGGTAATGCCATTGGTAATATTGATGAAGCGCCCGGGGAAAATGCGGTTGAAATCGGCAAACAAGGTCGATTTCAACAGCTCGCTGTGCAAGGCAGCCACCCCGTTGACGGTATGGCTGCCAATTACGGCTAGGTGCGCCATGCGCACGCGGCGTCCATGCTCCTCATCAATAATAGACACGCGCCTGAGCAAATCGGTATCGCCAGGGAATTTGTGGTTTACCATCTGCAGGAACTCATGATTGATACGGTAGATGATACCCAAATGCCGTGGCAGTAGCCTGCCGAACATCTCCACCGACCAGGTCTCGAGTGCTTCCGGCATCAAGGTATGGTTGGTATAGGCAAATACCTTTTCACTGATTTTCCATGCCTTGTCCCAGTCCAGGTGATGCACATCCACCAGCTGATACATCAGCTCGGCCACGGCAATCGCGGGATGCGTATCGTTGAGCTGGATCGCCACCTTGTCCGGCAACACGCTCCAATCGTCGTGCTTGGCCAAGAAGCGGCGCAAGATATCCTGGATCGAGGCCGAAACGAAGAAATACTGTTGCTTCAGGCGCAGCTCCTTACCCAATACGGAGGTATCGTTAGGATAAAGCACCTTGGAGATATTCTCGTAGGCATTACGCTCTTCGACGGCCTTTTCATAGTTGCCTTCGTTGAAATGCGCAAGATCGAATTCACGCGCCGCCTTGGCCGACCATAAGCGGAGGGTGTTCACGGTCTCTGTGTCGTAGCCTGGTACCGGCATGTCATAGGCAATGGCGAGCACGCTTTCCGCATCCACCCAGTGGTATTCCATGCCCTTGGCAGTCGGGAACTCCACCACCCTGCCATAAAACCTTACTGGATACTGGCTTTCTGGTCGTTGAAACTCCCAGATATTGCCGTACCGCAGCCAATTGTCTGGATTTTCCACCTGTTGCCCCTGGCTGATTGACTGGCGGAACATCCCATATTCATAGCGGATGCCATAGCCTGTCCCAGGAATATCCATGCTCGCCATGGAGTCCAAGAAGCACGCAGCCAAGCGCCCTAAGCCGCCATTTCCCAGCGCAGCATCGTTTTCCAGCTCGACGACATCCTCCAGTTTGTGTCCCAGCGTCTTCAAGCCCTCAGCCACTTCACCCTCGATGCCCAGATTCAGTGCAGCATTTTGCAGCATGCGGCCAAGCAGGAACTCCAGAGAAAGGTAATACACTCGCTTAGGATCCTGGGCATTGTATGCCTCAGCAGTTTTGACCCAGCGTTCGACGACATGGTCACGTATGGTATATCCGGTCGCCACATACCAGTCACGGGGCGTGGAAGCTTCACTGGTCTTGAACGCAGAAAAAATCAGGTGATTCTGCAATGCTTGTGCTATCGGGGTCTTCTCGGTGGTAATCACAAGCGTGGAGGCTTTCGGCTTGTTAGATTCTTTTGCAGCAGTCATTGGCGTCTTTCCATGTGAGTTTACAAAATGCCACCCGTTGGCTTGAGTGTGGGAACCCATATTGAATGACCAACATGAAATTCTCGCGAACCTAGCACTCTCATTGTTCAGCGAGCAAAAATCAGGCCATCCGGGAGTCGTATTGCGCGCATGACCAACTCCACGCGCTTACAACAGGTGAACTCTTTACAAGACTACAATAGTGGCAGAAAGTTGAACAGTGATGGCAAGAAGCGGATTGAAATGAGACCTTATCAGGGGAACTGAGTGACAAAAAAGTAAAAAGCCGGTCATCGCCGGCTTTTTACTTTACACACCTAAAGTTACTTTGGAGTGGGATCACTCACGAAACCCAGCTTTTGTACACCTGCATTCTGGGCATACGCCATGACTTCAGCAAGCACTTGATACCTTGTCTCCTTGTCTGCACGGATATGCAGCTCCGGCTGAGGGTCCTTGTCAGCCACCTCATGCAGCCTGGCATTCAGCTCTTCGAGTGTAACGGCCTGGTCATTCCAATACATGGTGCCAGCACCATCAATCGCGATATCGATAATATCAGGCTTTTCCGGGGAAGGCTGACTGGTCGCCTGGGGCAAATCAATCTTGACCGCATGAGTCAACAAGGGAGCGGTGATGATGAAGATCACCAGCAATACCAGCATCACATCTACAAGCGGCGTGGTATTGATCTCCGACATGGGACGGTTGCCGCCCTCCGCGCCACCGACTCCACCGCCTGCCATCATGCTGTCACCTCTTTCAGCTTGGCTCCAGTACGGACAGCGGCCACGCCTGCCGTGGTCTTGCTGCTGGGATTCAATGGAGCGCCAGTGGTCAACAAAATGTGCAAGTCATTAGCGAAAGCCTCGACCTCGCTCAGAATCAGGCGATTGCGGCGCACCAGCGCGTTATAGGCCAAGACGGCAGGAATCGCCACCGCCAGGCCTAAAGCCGTCATAATCAAGGCTTCACCCACCGGACCGGCCACCTTGTCCAGAGTCGCCTGCCCGCTTTGGCTAATACTCGCCAACGCATGGTAAATACCCCATACCGTACCGAACAAACCGACAAAAGGCGCGACACTGCCTACCGATGCCAGCATGGTCAAGCCATAATCAAGACGTTCGCTCTCAGCGGAAATCTGACGGCGCATGGCACGGGCAATGAATTCATCTTTGTTGCAGGCATCTTCCACGTTGCTGCCGACATGAGACTGGTGGTGCTCGGCTGCATCCACTGCCTGGTTCGCGACGCGGGAAACAATGGTCTCGCCGCTGTCATGGCGCAATGCCGACTCAATCGAGGATGCCTGCCAGAAACTGTTGCTGTATTCCCGGT
This sequence comes from Methylobacillus flagellatus KT, assembly GCF_000013705.1. Taxonomy (NCBI): domain Bacteria; kingdom Pseudomonadati; phylum Pseudomonadota; class Betaproteobacteria; order Nitrosomonadales; family Methylophilaceae; genus Methylobacillus; species Methylobacillus flagellatus. The sequence goes on along the minus strand of NC_007947.1, from coordinate 1,060,473 downwards.
TAGCGCTGCGAATGGTCAAGGCCTGATAGAACTTCACCACCATGAGATACCAGCTTGCCACCGACATGAAGACAAGCACCACTGCAACCAGGATGGAAACCGGGCCACCGTCCAAAATGAAATCCAAGCTGTTAAATTCGTATGCATTTTCCATATTGCATTAATCCTATTTATTTAAAGTGTGACTAACCTGGTTGAACTTGCTAATCCGCAATTGAGAACCGGACGGGCGCAATCACGGAGACCTTCATCGGCTTGTTGTTACGCTTGTATGGATTGAACCTCGATTTCTTGGTCGCCTCCAGTGCAGCCTTGTCGAGACGCTCCGAACCACTGCTGCTTTCAATCTCAATGGACTCAGGCACGCCCGTTTCAGAAATCAGTATCCGCAACATCACGACCCCTTGTTCTCCCAGCCTCCTGGACATGGCAGGATAAACAGGAATTTCCTGGTGCGAATACGAGACCCCGCTGATCGCCACTTCCGGGATAGGCTGTTCTTTTGGCTCTGGCGGCGGCACCGGCTCTATCCTTTCAGCAACCACTGGCGCATCTTGGACTGGCGCCTGCGAAGGGGCCTGCTGCGCTTCCTGCGGTTGTGGCTCCGACACCTCCTCCCTGACCTCCTCCACCTGCTCCACAGGCTGTGGAGCCTCAATGGGGACAGGCTTATCCACTACCTTGGGTTTGGGCTTTGGTTTCGGCTTGGGCTGGGGCGGCTTAGGTGTAGGCTGAGGCTCCGGTTCAGTAATCGCTACCTCAGGCACAGGCTCTGGGCTCTGTACCAGACTGACCATGATAGGCGGCGCGGACTCTTCCCGGTGAGGCTCACGGGTGGAAGCAATGATCAATGCGGTAAACACTGCGGCATGAACCAAGATAGTGACAATCAACGCCTTGACAGAAAAGTGCTGTGCGTCTGGTGTCCTGGGAGTCCGCTTTGGAACTAGATTGCGAGTTGATGTCTGACTCAATTGCCCCTCAATATATTGCTCTTTTGAAAGACGTGCCAGTGCAGATTCAGTGGACATTTTTGATGCTGGTTGCAAATTGACTATGGGACTTGTTGGCAGTGTATATTGCCAAGCGGGTGGCCGCTTCCTGAATCATTTCAGCAAACGAGTTGAATGCATGATCTTCCAGGCGCAGACTCAATGCGCCGACTTCAATTTCCATGACATTACACTCCTCACAGTACAACACCCTGCATCCTTCAGCTCCAGCAAGCACTACACGCCTACAATTGTTCGCTGTCTTCATCATCATCCCGCTCGTTGTTTAGGTTGCAACCAACGGTGCCAAGCACCCTGCAACACGAGCGAAAAATGATAACTATTCTCATATATGTAGTCAAGAATAATACGCATTCTATCAGTTAATTACGCCTACTCCTTAATTATTCTTATTTGCTATCCCTAAGTCGAATGGCATCATGTTGCGGGCTTTCAGCAATAAAAAAGGCCGCAATTGCGGCCTTTTGAAATTCCTGTCAAAAATTACAGACGGTTAGCGTAATACTCGACAACCTGCTGAACATCAACTGGGAACGGCACATCTTCCGCTGCCGGCAGATGCGCAACCTTGGCCTGCTGGCTTTGCTCAGCCCAGGAGATCCATTCAGGGCGTGTCAAAGGTGGGTTGGCCAATGTTTCCACTACGATAGGCAGTTTGGTGCTGCTCGCTTTCAGTGATATTTCATCACCCACACGCACGCGAATAGAGGGGATGTTGACGGACTTGCCGTTCAACATTACATGGCGATGGGTAACCAGTTGGCGGGCAGCGGCAATCGTTGGTGCGAAACCTGCGCGGAAGACCACATTATCCAAGCGACGCTCCAACAGTTGCAGCAATGTTTCGCCGGTAGGGGATTTGCCCTTGCGCGCATCCACCATCAGGCGACGCAGTTGCTTTTCTGAGAGGCCGTAATTGAAACGCAGCTTTTGCTTTTCCTGCAGCTTGACACCGAAGTCGGACTTCTTGCGGCGTGTATTCTTGGCACCATGCTGGCCAGGAGGGGTTGGGCGTGCCTCTATGGTCTTGCGGGACAAGCCAGGCAGATCAATACCAAGTGCGCGCATTACTTTAAGACGTGGGCCGGTGAATCTAGACATTCTTTAAAACTCCTCATTAGTTGGTTTGATCAGGCTGACCTGACACTTCGCTTCCTGCACCCCGGCAATCACGCACGGAATGGATAGCTCGACGCTATCACCACGCCCGAAGGCATAGCATACCTGCACACTACGAACCTTCGCATACGCTCAACGGCTTATGCGAAGCGGCGGATTATACAATAAAAAACCGCCGTTGACCAAGGGCCAATGGCGGTTTTTTCAATGCTGACCTGACGTTGCGGGCTCAGGCAAGCATCGCGTTCACGCGGCGCACGAAAGCAGCTGGGTCTTCCAGCTGGCCGCCCTCTGCCAACAATGCCTGATCAAACAGAAGATGCGCCCAGTCGGCAAATTTCGCCTCATCCGTCACATCCTTCAGGCGCTGCACAATGCCGTGATCGGGGTTGATTTCGAGGATGGGCTTGCTGCCCGGCGTTTTCTGGCCTGCAGCCTTGAGCAGGCGCTCCAGGTTGCCGGATAGATCGTGTTCGCCCGCCACCAGGCAAGCTGGGGAGTCCGTGAGGCGGTGAGTCACGCGTACTTCTTTCACGCTATCGCCCAGTGCGGCCTGGATACGTTCGACCAATGGTTTGTATTCGTCCTCGGTTTTTTTCTGCTGCTCCTTCTCGGCTTCATCTTCCAGCTTGCCCAAGTCCAGGTCGCCCTTGGCAACAGACTGCAGCTTCTTGCCATCGAACTCGGTCAGGCTGCTCACCAGCCACTCATCGACGCGATCTGACAGCAGCAGGACCTCAATGCCTTTCTTGCGGAAGATTTCGAGGTGCGGACTATGCTTGGCCGCAGCAAAGCTATCAGCGGTAATATAGTAGATGGCCTCTTGCCCTTCCTTCATGCGGGCGATGTAATCCTTGAAGGAAACCACCTGTTCGTCAGTATCGGCATGCGTGCTGGCGAAGCGCAACAAACCCGCAATGCGTTCCTTGTTGGCAAAATCTTCTCCTGGGCCCTCTTTGAGCACGCGACCAAACTCTTTCCAGAACTTGGCATACTCTTCCGGCTTGTTCTCGGCCAGGTCTTCCAACATGCTCAATACGCGTTTCACGGAGGCGGTCTTGATGGCCTCGATATCCTTGGAGTGTTGCAGGATCTCGCGCGACACGTTCAGAGGCAGGTCGGCGCTATCGATGACGCCGCGCACGAAGCGCAGATATTGCGGCATCAATTGTTCGGCATCATCCATGATGAATACGCGCTTCACATAAAGCTTAATGCCGTGCTGGCGCTCACGGTCATAGAGGTCGAACGGCGCCTTGGAAGGAATATAGAGCAGGGAAATGTATTCCTGCTTGCCTTCCACCCGGTTATGGCTCCAAGTCAACGGGTTCTCGAAATCGTGTGAGACGTGCTTGTAGAATTCCTGGTATTCTTGTTCGGAAATATCACTCTTGTTGCGCGCCCACAAGGCAGAAGCCTTGTTCACGGTTTCATCCTCATCCGTCGGCACTTGCTCGCCATCCTTCCACTCGGATTTCTTCATGACGATGGGCAGGGTGATATGGTCGGAATACTTGCGGATAATGGATTTGAGTTTCCAATCGTTGAGGAACTCATCTTCGCCTTCGCGCAAATGCAGAACGATATCTGTACCGCGGCTTTCCTTCTCGGCAGGCTCCAGGGTGTAATCGCCCTCGCCGGTGGACTCCCAGCGCACAGCCTCATTGCTGCCTGCACGGCGGGTGGTCAGGGTCACTTTGTCGGCAATAATGAATGCAGAGTAGAAGCCCACGCCGAATTGGCCGATCAGGTTGGCATCCTTGGCTTGGTCGCCAGTGAGTGATTGTAGGAATTCCTTGGTGCCAGACTTGGCAATAGTGCCAATATTGTTGATCACCTCCTCGCGGCTCATGCCAATGCCGTTATCGGAGATAGTGATGGTGCGCGCCTGCTTGTCGAAGCTGACACGGATTTTGAGGTCGCTGTCATTGCCATAGAGGCTGTTATCTGCCAGTGCTTCGAATCGCAGCTTATCCGCGGCATCACTGGCGTTGGAAATCAACTCGCGCAATACGATTTCCTTATTGCTGTAGAGCGAATGAATCATCAATTGCAGAAGCTGTTTGACTTCCGCCTGGAAACCCAGGGTTTCCTTCTGTAGTGTCTCTGTGGACATCTTGCTCACTCCCGTTATGCAGTTGAACGACAATGTTGCCTATATAAGGGCAGCGAAACGAATTTCAAGCACCAGGCAGTAAGCCGGTGTCATTTAGATATAAAATACGCAAAAAATAATCAGAAATTAAGTTATTCATTGCCATAAGTGAGGCGGAGGTTCTGCCAGCCTCGTACGGGAGCTCCAGTCTTGAAGTACAGTACCATGGGCGTCAGCATGCTCGCCCTCATCGCCACATCCGGCCCCAGCCATGCCCATGATGAATTACCTTTACACTCAACAGAGCGAATCCAGAAACTCGAGACCACCAGCGTAACTGCCAGACGGCGCCTGGAGAAAGAGCAGGACGTCCCTGCCACCGTATCGGTAGTCAAAGGCAATCAGTTGGAAGCCGGCAGGATTTACCAATTGCAGGACCTGCCGCAGCTCATGCCCAGCCTCACGGCGCAATTCCTGCATCCGCGCCAGTCCAGCATCGCCATCCGCGGCATAGGCAACAACCCGGCCAACGAGGGGCTGGAAGGCAGCGCCGGTATCTATCTCGACAACGTATTCCTCGGCCGCCCCGGCCTGGCCGTGTTCGACCTGCTGGATATCGAGCAGGCCGAACTGCTGCGCGGCCCGCAAGGGACACTATTCGGTAAGAACACCACTGCCGGCGTGCTTAACATCACCACCCGCAAGCCGGTTTTCAAACCGGAATATTCGGCGGAAGCGAGTTACGGGTCGCGCGACTTTGAGCAATACAAGGTCATGCTCAACCAGCCAATCAATGAGATGGCAGCATTGCGCATTGCCGCCTATAAAACCCATGATGACGGCTGGGTAAAGAACACCTACGACGGCAAGAACCTCAACGAAATCAACCGTACTGGCGCACGTGGGCAACTGCTGCTGCAACCCAGCGAATCGTTTGACCTGCGCCTGATTGCCGAGCACAACGAGGAAGATTCCAGCACTGGCACCCTGGTGCCTTATCGGTATGGGCCATGGACACCCAATGCATTCATGTTTCTAGGGATACATCCGGTAACAGGCCAGCCGGTTTTCGGCCCTGATTATTCCAGTAACCTGCCTGCTGGCACTCCAGGTTCCAACGCGACCGACGCCATCACCCACGCCAACGGCCTGGGTGCATCAAATCGCGCCTATGACCCCAAGGACTACAAGGTCACATTGGACGGAAGGCAACGTACCCGTACCAGCCAGGATGCCCTCTCGGCTGAGGCCAACTGGCATTTCAATGGCTACACCCTCACCTCGATCACCGCCTGGCGGCAATGGCAATTCAAGCCAGACAACGATCTCGACCGTACCGATCTGTTTGCGGTCAACGGCGGCGTCGATGCCCGCCATAAGCAATACTCGCAAGAAATCCGCCTGGCCTCACCCCTGAGCGATGTATTCGACTACGTAGCGGGCGTCTACTACTACTATCAAGACGTTTCCAACCGCGAGCAGTACATGACCGGGCCGGATGCTTTCGCGCTGACCACCATCTACCCCGACAATTCGGCGTTTTCCGGGTCCGGCTACGCCAAGACCCACAGCTATGCGTTATTCGGACAAGGCACCTGGCACCTGTCGGAAAAACTCGACCTGACCGCAGGCCTGCGCGCCACCATGGAGAAAAAAGAAGCGCGAGTGGTGCAAGACCAGATTACCCCGTTGCCACCAATCCTCTCCCCCTTGCTTGATCATTACGATACCGGCGTGCAACACCAGAAGGATGAAAGCCTTTCCAGCCTGCTGACCGCAAGCTACTGGCTGAATGACCGTGTGCTTGGCTATGCCACCTACTCATCCAGCGAAAAATCCGGCGGCTTCAACACCAATGGCGTGGCTTCACCAGGCGCGGTGCTGGGCACCGAGGCCTTGAACATTGACCCGGAAAAAGCCAACAATCTCGAATTCGGCATCAAGTCGAGCTGGCTGGATCAGCGCTTGGTCGCCAACGCCAGCGTCTTCCTGACCAGGGTCAAGGATTACCAGGCCATCACCGGGACATCGATCAACGGCACCTATGCAGGACTGCTTACCAATGTGGGCGACCTGAGCAGCAAAGGGATGGAATTGGATTTGCGTGCCAGGGTCAGCCAGCATCTCAGCCTCAGCCTGAGCGGGGCCTACACCGATGCCAGCTTTGACCGCGGCACGGCTCCCACCCCGGCCGAGGAATTCAATGGTCCTGGCGGTACCAGTGACAGCGGCTATGGCAAAGGAACGCGCAGCATTGCAGGCAACCAGGTGAACGGCGCATCGCGCTGGGCATTCAGTAGCGGCGCCCACTTGCGCTGGAACCCTGCCGACAACCTTGAACACTATGCCAATGCACAATACAGCTGGCGCTCCGAAAGCTATGGCGACGTCAACAACTCGGAATACTCGAAGATTGCCGGATACGGCATCCTCAATGTCAGCACCGGCTTGCGGGTAACCAGCGGCAAGCATCGCTGGGACTTCTCGCTATGGGCTAAGAATGTATTGGATAAGCGCTACTTTCTCGGCCTCACCAACGCAGGCAGCAACCTCTATGTCGGTTCGGCCGGCCAGCCGCGTACGATAGGCGCCAGTCTGCGCTACGATTTCTAATCGGCAAATGCCTTAACATGTGGCTAATTTAGTGTTACACGGCTACATTTCGAGCTACACTATACCCTAATCATCAAAGGGGATTGCGATGACGAAAATCACCGTCAACAAACTAGATGAACATACGTTCGAGGTTGCCATCGAGGCAAATTCGGCGACTACGCACCGGGTGACAATAGCGCCAGACTATGCAAACACGCTCAGCCAAGGGCGCTTCGACAATGAAGTATTGATCCGGCGCTCTTTCGAGTTTCTACTGGAGCGCGAACCCAACACCAGCATTCTGCGCAGCTTCGACCTTTCCGTGATCTCGCGCTATTTTCCGGAATACGAGCGCACCATCGCCCAAGCGTTCACCCCACCGCCAAACGCTTGAGCACTGCCGCCGCGGCAATCATGCCGCATGAGGCAGTCACGGCAACCGATGAGCCATAGCCTGCGCAATTCAAACCCGTGATGCTGCCGGCCTCTACGTTGCAACTTGTTTCCGGCTGCTGTACAGGTTCGTCAGAATAAACACAGGCGATACCGAATGTTGGTAATTTCTTTTTACTGCCTGGCTTGTTTCCGTCCAATCCTTTCGGGAAGCCGTGGTCGCGCCGCAACTGATTGCGCACTTTTGCCAGCAACCTGTCGCCATGCACGTCTGCCAAGTCGGCCACCCGGATGCGTGTCGGGTCGACGCGCCCCCCCGCTCCGCCTGCCATCACCAGCGGAATCCCGAGCTTGCGGCACCATGCGGCCAAGGCTACCTTGGCCCGCGCATCGTCTATCGCGTCCAGCACCGCGTCAACACTGCTGTCCAGTAATACATCAAGGTTATCCGATGCAATGAAATCCTCAACCTCCCGCACCTCAGCCAAGGGATTGATCTCTCGCACGCGCTGCGCCATGGCCGTGACCTTGGCAAGGCCGAAAGCCCCTTCGACAGCGTGCAACTGGCGATTGACATTGGATTCGGCGATATTGTCGAGATCAACCAGCGTCAACTTGCCTATCGCGCTACGCGCCAAGGCCTCCACCGCCCATGAACCCACGCCGCCCATGCCGATCACGGCTACATGTGCATGACGAAACCTATGTAGCGCCAACTCGCCATACAGCCTGCGCACACCGCCGAACCTGCGCTCCCAATCCATCTCTATGCTATTGTCCATTTACCGGGTCCTCGCACCCAACAGCACGGATTTCGCGCTGGTATTGGTCCAGACCGTGGATAGCGCAGTGGTTTTTTTCCACCTCGTCGGCAATTTTTGCGAGGTGGTCCAAGTAGTTCTGCATGGTGTCGCAATACAGGGCGTGGGCATCGACATCAGCCTGCACGCGGGTTTCCAGCCCCTGCAAATCATGCAATGTCGCCTTGCAGGCATCTTCCTGAAATGGTGTGCGTGCAGGCTTGGCGGCCGGAGTGCAGATTGTCTTGGCAAGCTCCTGTGTGGTCGCCGACTTGCTTACCGGCACATCGGGCTGCGGCTTGTCAAACAGAAACTCGGCATGACCGTCACGCAATCTCTGCGACTGCAGTATCCTGAACGTGCCTTTGCCACAATTGAATTGCAGCGAACTCAGTGTTTGCTCATTCTTGTTGAACAACCTCACTCGCGTATTGACCTTGAACTCCTGACCTGGCAGCGCCTGCAAGGAAGCACGGTCAATCGCCACCTCGCCCGCGTTGCTGTTGCTGACGATCTCCCAGCTGGGTACCGGTGCGGAAATCGGCGCAACGCGAGCGGCGCAGTAGCGCTGTTCCAGCTGATCCGGGAGTGAACCCGGGCTGATTGGCTCTTCCGCACGTGGAGCGTCGAACCTGACCACTTGCTTGCCGTCCTTGAGCTGGAACCCCTTGAGATAACTGAACCGCCTGGTGTGGCAATCCACCTGCATGGTCGTCACCCAGATACTGGCATCAGGTTGTTCCACCTTGGTCTGCACGGTCACTTTCTGATCTGCAGTATTGCGCACCACGCTGGATTGGTCGATATAATGCTTGCCGACGCTGCTTTCCCCCGCCAGCTCCCACTGCTCAGCGCTCATTACAGCGCCTGCAAATAGCAGGCAGGCGAGCCACAGCTTACGATGCATGGTTCAGGCGCGCTCCAAAACCACGAATGCGGCAGCGATGGCTTTCTCATCACTGAGGGAAAGATGCAGGCTGCCTACGCCCTTTTCCTCCAGCCACGCCTGCAACAACGGCGCCAACCGAAACTCCGGTTTGCCTAGGGCGTCATGCCCGATACCGATATTCTCGAAACTGGCTGCGCCGCGTATGCCTGTGCCCAACGCCTTGGCGAATGCCTCCTTGGCAGCGAAGCGCTTGGCAAGAAACCTGGCCTTGACCCGGCTCGCCTCGTATTCCTGCCACTCGGCAGCATTGAGAATACGCCGGGCGAATGCGTCACCAAAGCGGCTGAGTGACTCCTCAATGCGCACCACTTCGACGATATCGGTACCTATCCCATAAATCATGCTGGAGAGTTACCGAAGCTTAGGTCGCCTTCTGCACGATCAGCGCCTTCATTTCGCGCACTGCGTACTCCCAGCCGACAAACAGGGCGTGGGCCACGATCGCATGGCCGATATTGAGTTCCTCGATACCGGGAATGCTGACAATCTCATGCACGTTGTGAATATTCAGGCCGTGCCCGGCGTTGACAGTCAGGCCCAGTGCCAGCCCATGGTCCACTGCCATGCGAATGCGCTGCAATTCAGCATGTTTTGCTGCCTCGGTACCGGCGTCGGCAAATGCCCCTGTGTGAATTTCAATGACCGGCGCGCCTGCCGCCTTGGCAGCTTCGACTTGTTCCAGCTCCGGCCCGATAAACAAGGAAACGCGAATTCCAGCATCTCCCAGCGTCTTGCAGGCGCCCTTGATAGCGCCTAGGTTGCCGATCACGTTCAGACCGCCCTCGGTCGTGCGCTCTTCGCGGCGCTCAGGCACCAGGCAGACATCCTGCGGCCTCACCTGAAGGGCGATGCCGACCATTTCGTCGGTTACCGCCATTTCCAGATTCATTTTCGTCTGCAGCAACGGACGCAACGCAAAAACATCGGCATCCTGAATATGGCGCCGGTCCTCGCGCAAATGAATGGTGATGCTGTCCGCCCCCGCCTCTTCGGCGCGCAGGGCGGCCTGCACCACACTGGGGTATTGAGTGCCGCGCGCCTGGCGCAGGGTGGCCACGTGATCGATATTGACGCCTAGTTTCATAATGCCTGCAGATCCATGAGTAGTTGTCGGGTATGTAAAGGTTTATCTCCCAGATAGTGCGCGAGCAAGGCACGCATCAATTGCTTGCTTTGCTGCTGGGTCAGCGCATCGCTGTAGTCATCCTGCGCCATGGCAAGCAATGTCTTGCCGGATAATTGTACGCCATTTGGCGGCGCTACATGCTGGCTTGTAGGGGCAGCGCCTTGTTCGGCAACGTAGGAATACATATGCTCAGGCTTGATGGCATTGCCTGCTTCGTCATACTCGAGCGGCACGGCATAGCCCAGCTCCTGCAGCATCCTGAGCTCAAAGCGACGCAAAGTAGTCGCCACCGGCACCTGGTCCTGCGCAAGTATGCGCAAGGTTTGGCTATAGTAGTCGAACAATGCGTCATGCCCATCTTCGCGCGGCAGCAAGCGCAACAGCAACTCGTTGAGGTAGAAGCCGCACATCAGCGCCTCGCCGCGCAGCAGGAGCAAACCCGCTCCCCACTCCATGCTGTGCAGGTTCTTGAGCTCGGCCTTGCCTGACCATGTCGCCTGCAGTGGCTGAAAAGCCTGCAGCATGCCGCGCATGGCAGAACGCGGACGCCTCGCGCCCTTGGCGACGGCCGCCACCCGGCCGAACTCGCGGCTGAACAACTCGACCACCAGGCTGGTTTCCTTGAACGGATAGGTATGCAGCACATACACAGGCTGATTGTCTTGGCGGTGGATGTTACTGAGTGCCATGCAAACTTTATGTTAGATTAAGAACCAGCACGCATTTTATCTCAGGTTTCCTCGCCCATATCAGCGCAGTGGAGAAACCTTTCCTCATGCTCTGCTGTCAGGTCTAGCAGATGGTTAAGGTATAGGCTTATGAATATCAGGCACGGCATCATCGCGATGAGCAGCACCATGCTCGTCCCACTGGCGGCAGAGGCCGCGTGCAACACGGACTACTCATGGATAGACAAGTCATGCGAGCGCATCTCGGATACCTGGAAAAACGGCGATCATGACCTCTACATTCCGCTTTGGACCCACCACTTGCGCTTTGCCTACGATAACGACAAGATCGACTCGTTCCGTGAATTCACCTGGGGCCTGGGATACGGACGCAGCCGCTACAATGCCGCAGGCAATTGGGAAGGTGTTTACTTGATGGCATTCTCGGACTCGCACAGCAATGTGCAACCTATGCTGGGCTATGGACACCAATGGATGATGGGACCTCGGTCGGGACTGCATGCCGGCGTCGGCTACACGGCATTCCTCACTTCGCGTGCCGATATCTACAAGAACATCCCCATCCCTGGCGTACTGCCGATTGCGTCGCTCAACTACAGGCAATACTCGGTGAACACCAGTTATGTGCCTGGCGGCCGGGGCAACGGCAATATCCTGTTCTTCTGGTCCAGGGTCGGCTTTTAGAGCCTGCTCACAATTTTTTCATGAGGTACGTTGCTCCGGCAGTGTAGTCGAAGCAAGGCGCAAACCACAGACGGGCTCATTGCCCGGCGAGGATTTGCAACACAGCAGCGGCTGCGCTGCCGGAGCAACCCGGAGGGCATGCCCCTAAAACACGTCCGCCGCGTTGCAGCATTACCTGCACACTGGGCCTTGACCAGACACGTTTTGGAGCCATGCGTACCCTATGAAAAAATTGTGAACAGGCTCTCAGTAGCCCAGGGATTTCAAGGCGCGTTCGTCGTCCGCCCAGCCACTCTTGACCTTCACCCAGGTCTCGAGCCAGATCTTGCCGCCGAACAGCTTTTCCATATCTTGGCGCGCCTCGGTGGAAATGCGCTTGAGCTTTTCGCCGCCCTTGCCGATCAGCATCGGCTTCTGGCTATCCTTGTCGACAATGATGGCGGCATGGATACGGCGCAAATTGCCTTCCTGCTCGAACTTCTCGATCTCCACCGCTACGGAATACGGCACTTCGTCCCCCAGCAAACGGAATATCTTTTCACGCAGCATTTCTGCCGCCAGGAAGCGCTCGTTACGGTCCGTCAGCTCATCCTCGCCATAAATCGCCGGCTGTTCAGGCAGGTGTTCACGGACGGCAGCCAGCAGCTCATCCAGATACAGATTTTTCTTGGCGCTTACGGGAATGATGCCGGTGAATGGAAACTCCAGGTCGAAATCCTGAATCAACGGCAACAGGTTCCCCTTGTCGCCCATCAGGTCAGCCTTGTTGACGACCAGGAATACTGGCTGATTCTTCGGCAGCAGCTGCAGCACCTTGCGGTCCGCATCTCCCAGGTGCATGGGCTCGATCACAAACAACACCACATCCACCTCGCTCAGCACCTGGGTGACGGTGCGGTTCAGGTTGCGGTTGAGCGCATTGATATGCTTTTGCTGGAAACCTGGCGTATCCACGAACAGGAATTGCGTATCTTCCGTGGTATGTATTCCCAGCAGGCGGTGCCGCGTGGTTTGCGCCTTGCGTGACGTAATGCTCAGCTTGAGGCCGAGGATATGGTTGAGCAAGGTGGACTTGCCCACGTTGGGACGGCCGACGATGGCGACGGTGCCACAACGAAAAGCGTTGGATGATGTCATTTCTTTCCTTTTTCGAGCAATTGCTCGTAAGCCAGCTGGGCGGCCTGCTGCTCAGCCGCACGTCGGCTGGAGCCTTTGCCCTCGGTGGTAATCTGGAACTTGGTGATATGGCAGCTCACCCGGAATGTCTGGCAATGCGCTTCGCCCTCGGTTGCCAAGACGTTGTATTCGGGCAGGTCTATTTTGCGCCCTTGCAGGAATTCCTGTAGCAGGGACTTGGCATCCTTGCCGATTGCCTTCGGGTCTATGCCCTCCATGCGCGGCAGGAACAAGCGCTTCACCAGCGCCTCGGCAGCCGGGTAGCCCCCGTCCAGGAAAACCGCGCCGATGATGGCTTCCATAGCATCGGCCAGCACCGAGGGGCGCCGCCAGCCGCCGCTCTTGAGTTCGCCTTCGCCAAGACGGAGGAATTCCCCCACACTCAGTTCTGTGGCAATCTCGCTCAAGGTTTGTTCCTTGACCAGCTGAGCACGCAACCGGCTGAGATCGCCCTCGGGCAATTTTGGAAAACGCAGGAACAACTGATGTGCCACCAGGAAATTCAGCACGCCGTCTCCAAGGAACTCCAGTCTCTCGTTATTGCTTCCAGAATAGCTGCGATGGGTGAGCGCCAGCGTCAGCAGGCCTTTATCCTTGAATTCGTACGCAAGCTGGCGTACCAGGCTGTTCTGGCTCAAAACGGCAGCCCGCCACGGGATACATGCAGCATTGAAAAAGCCATGCAAGCCACACGGCCAGGGCAAGATTGACGATCAACGGGCATTGTCGGTAGATGCCTCGAAGTCCAGCAAGACACTGATATTGGAAAACAAGGGCACCACGACCTGGTAATCGACCGAAAGCGCCGTCTTGCCGTTCTCATCACGCAGGAAGGTCAGGTCCCGGGCTTCGACGCTGCGGATATCGTCGATGGTGGCGCTCTTCTGGAAAGCAGCAATCATGTCCGCTTTGCTCATGCTGGAGAACCCTGGGTCATGGGCAATGCGGCTAATCGCTTTCTTGACAGCAAAATATTCGATATAGGAAGGCGCAAGCTTCATTGCCAATACAGCAAAAAATATACCCACTGCGATGACGACCACCAGGCTCAGGAATGACATGCCTTGCTGCTTTTTCATGCTGGCTCCCTCCAATTATTTGATCTTGGTGCCAATTCTGCCAAAGTCGTCAAAATTCCACCAGATCAGGAATGCCTTGCCAACCAGGTTATCCTCGGGGACGAAGCCCCAGACACGGCTGTCCTTGCTATTGTCCCGGTTGTCGCCCATGGCGAAGTAGTGACCTGGAGGCACCTCGACCTCGCCATCGAACGCCATGCCGTTTTCCTCGATTAGGATATCGTGCTTGGTATCGCCCAGCTGCTCCTGATAGCGTTTGGTCACAATCATGTTAAGGCCGGAGCCGACATACTTGTAATCATCGACATATTCAGTCTGCACCGCCTGGCCATTCACATAGAGGCGCTTGTTGCGATAGGCAATGCGATCCCCTGGCACGCCAACCACGCGCTTGATGTAGTCAATCGAGGGATCAGGCGGATAGTGGAACACAAACACATCCCCGCGTTGCGGATGCCCGATCTCAAAGAAAGTCTTGTTGAGGATAGGTACGCGCAGACCGTAGGAAAACTTGTTCACCAAGATGAAATCCCCGGCCAGCAAGGTCGGCATCATGGAGCCGGAAGGAATCTTGAATGGTTCCACAATGAAGGAACGAATCAGGAATACGGCCAGGATTACGGGGAAGAAGCTTTTGGAGTACTCCACGATCACAGGGTCTGCCGCATCTGCAGCACGCTTCTTGCGCCAGAACAAGCTGTCCAGCAGCCAGATCGCCCCAGTGATGACCAGCACCGCCAACATAAACAATGCAAACATCATTTGTCTTCAACCCTCAAAATAGCCAGGAATGCTTCCTGTGGAATTTCAACATTACCAACTTGCTTCATACGCTTCTTGCCTTCTTTCTGCTTTTCGAGAAGTTTCTTCTTGCGGGTGATGTCGCCACCATAACACTTGGCCAGGACGTTCTTGCGCATCGCTTTCACCGTCTCACGGGCAATGATATTGGCGCCGATGGAAGCCTGCACTGCAATATCAAACATCTGGCGCGGAATCAGCTCGCGCATCTTGGATACCAGTTCCCGGCCACGGTAAACGCTGTTTGAACGGTGCACAATCAACGACAATGCATCGACGCGTTCACCATTGACCATGATATCGAGCTTGACCAGGTCCGCGGCACGGAACTCAAGGAACTCATAATCCATGGAAGCATAACCACGTGACACCGATTTCAACCTGTCGAAGAAATCCAATACCACTTCATTGAGCGGCATCTCGTAACTCAGCATCACCTGCCGCCCCATATATTGCATGTTGCGTTGCACGCCGCGCTTGTTATTGCACAAGGTCATCACCGGGCCAACGTAATCCTGCGGCATCAACAGGTTGATGGTAATGATGGGTTCGCGGATTTCGGTAATGCGCGACGGCTCAGGCAGGCGCGACGGGTTCTCGATCTGCACCACCTCCCCGCTCTTGAGTAACAGCTCATACACCACAGTCGGCGCTGTGGTGATGAGATCCATGTCGTACTCGCGCTCCAGGCGCTCCTGCACGATTTCCATGTGCAACAGGCCAAGGAACCCGCACCGGAAGCCGAAGCCTAGCGCACTGGAGTTTTCTGGCTCGAATTGCAGCGAAGCATCGTTGAGGCGCAACTTTTCCAGCGCTTCGCGCAAGGCCTCGAACTGGTTCGATTCCACTGGATACAAGCCGGCAAATACCTGTGGCTTGACTTCCTTGAAGCCTGGCAAGGCTTCACTGGCTGGCCTGTCTGCAAGGGTGACAGTGTCGCCGACCTTGGCACTGGTCAGCTCCTTGATGCCCGCGATGATGAATCCCACCTCACCCGCCGACAACGAGGCACGCGGGCGGGACTTGGGTGTGAAGACACCGACCTGCTCGCAAAGGTAAGTTGCCTTGGTCGCCATCATGCGGATCTTGTCTTTGGGCTTGAGCACGCCGTCCACCACCCGCACCAGCATAATGACGCCCACATAATTGTCGAACCATGAGTCGATAATCAAAGCCTTCAAGGGTTTTTCCGGGTCGCCTACCGGCGGGGGTATCTTGGCAATCATGGTTTCCAACACATCCTGCACCCCGACACCAGTCTTGGCGGAACAACGCACGGCCTCGGAAGCATCCACGCCGATCACATCCTCGATCTCCTGCATCACGCGTTCCGGATCTGCTGCAGGCAAATCGATCTTATTGAGAACAGGAACCACCTCGACACCTTGGTCAATCGCGGTATAACAGTTCGCCACGCTTTGCGCCTCTACGCCTTGCGAAGCGTCCACGACCAGCAATGCGCCCTCGCAGGCAGCGAGAGAGCGGCTGACCTCGTAGGAAAAATCGACGTGACCGGGAGTATCGATCAGATTCAGGTTATAGACCTGCCCATCCAGCGCCTTATATTCCAATGCCGCCGTTTGTGCCTTGATGGTAATGCCGCGCTCACGCTCAATATCCATGGAGTCCAGTACCTGGGCCTCCATTTCACGGTCGGACAGCCCACCGCACAACTGGATGATACGGTCGGCCAGCGTGGACTTGCCGTGGTCGATATGAGCGATAATAGAAAAATTGCGAATATTCTTCATGTAGTTATTCTAGATTAAGCCAAGTAAAGAAGGGCGCCGAAGCGCCCTTTTACAACACTCTAATTGAGCCGGATTTTACAGGAAATACCGGCACTCAACATATTTTACTTGGCCTGCCTTACTTGCCAACCTTGACTGGTACGTACAGGGTATTGTTTTCCCGCTGCACGAGCAACGCCACTGTCTTACCCGCAGGCACCGCATTTACCTGCTTGGTGAACTGCTCCAGGCTTTGCACCTCCGTATTGTTCAGGGCTAGGATCAGATCTCCCCTGCGGATGCCTGCCTGTGCAGCAGCACCTTGCGCATCAACCACGACCAGCGCATTGCGACCATTGAGGCTACGACGCTGCTGTGGCGTCAACTCGCGTAGGGTCAACCCCAGGCGATTGGACTCTGGCTTGGCATCGGGCTGCGCAGTTGGCACAACCTCATCCTTGTCGGCCGGCATTTCACCCAGTGTAATATTCAAGGTCTTGCTAGCCCCCCTGCGCAAGACTTCGACCTGCACCTTCTTGCCAGGCTTGGTGGAACCAACGATACGCGGCAAATCGGAAGAAACATTGACATCCTTGCCATCGAACTTGATTACGACATCACCTGGCTCCAGGCCGCCCTTTTCAGCAGGACTGCCTTTTTCCACGCCGGCGACCAAAGCCCCTTTGGTATTCTTCATACCAAACGACTCAGCCAGCTCCTTGGTCATTTCCTGAATACCGATCCCAAGCCAGCCACGCGCTACGCGACCGGAAATCTTGAGCTGATTGGCAACATCCATGGCCACATCAATCGGAATGGCGAACGATAACCCCATATAACCGCCAGTTCGGCTGTATATCTGGGAGTTAATGCCTACCACCTCACCCTTGAGGTTGAATAACGGTCCGCCAGAATTGCCAGGGTTAATGGCAACATCGGTCTGGATGAAAGGCACAAAATTTTCCTGTGGCAAGGCACGGCCTTTTGCACTGACCACACCGGCGGTCAACGTACTTTCCAGTCCAAACGGGGAGCCAATTGCCACCACCCACTCCCCTACCTTCAGTTGCTCAGGATTGCCAATGGTGACCTTCGGCAGCCCTGTCGCATCAATTTTAAGCAGCGCGACATCCGTGCGGCGGTCAACCCCCACAATCTTGGCCTGAAATTCACGTTTATCATTCAGCTTGACGATCACTTCATCGGCTTCGCGAACTACATGGGCATTCGTCAGGATATAACCATCGCTGCTAATGATGAATCCTGACCCGAGGGACTGGGATTTAAATTCAGGTTGCTGTGGACCACCTTGTCCGCGCGGCACACCCGGAAACCCTGGAATGCCAAAACGGCGAAAGAATTCATTCAATGCCTCATCTTCGGGGAATCCGGGAAAAGGAGATCCACCTATTCCAGACTGTACGACCTGGGTCACGCTGATATTGACCACTGCCGCTCCCTGCTTTTCCGCCAGCTCGGTAAAATCGGGCAATTCCTTGGCTAAAACCGGCGTTGCCCCCGCCATACCAACAAATAAACAAATTGCTGACATGGCAATTAGCTTTTTAAACATTGCGTCACCTCGTTAACACGTCACACTCATACGCTGCCAAGAACTTTGTAGCAGCAAACTCACACACCATCATTCATGAACCATGAAAATGCGCACCTCACAGCTTGCATGCTGCAAGGCCAATCCATACTTTAAAAATCACTGTGCTTCAGGCACTGACGAGCTATTTGAAACTGACTGCGCTGCCTATCTGCGCTACAGTCGCAGCAGGAACCTCGCCAACCACCAGTATCTGATGCCCCTTGCTGACATTGGCATAGAAGTGGGTAGCCCCTTTAGATGTTTGGCCGATTCTAGGACGAACACCCTTGGATAAAGGTTCAATGAAGAGAGAGACAGAAGCCAATCCATCCGTGAAAATGACTTGTGTAACAGGCGCACTTTTTCCAGGAACCAAGCGGGTCACCTGCTCAACCTTGCGGTAGCCTACCGGCAAGGCCCCAACCGTCCAGTTCGAAGCCTCCTGTACCAGCTGTGCATTAGCCTCTTCGAGAATATAATGCTTACTATGATCGACACTAGGGTGGAACCAGTCCATTCCCTGCTCTTCCATCATATTAAGCTGGCTGAAGGCCATTTGCTCCAGCATTTGTTTTTGCTCGCTCAGCATCAGGGACTTGAGCAGCAAGCCGTACTCGCAATCCGCCCAGAACTTGTAGGCATAGCGCAGGCCATCACGCGGATCTAGGAACACTACACGACCGGCGCGGCCGGCAATGCGCTCCGTTCCGCCAATCCGAGCCTGATAATTGGCTTTGAGAAGCTCCATGTCATCAGGCAGAACAGCGGGGAACAGGTTATGCGCCCGACGCTTTTCCATGATGACTTTCTCATTCTTGGAGCTGAAGATGACCACATCCCCACCCTGGCTGAGCACTTCGCGCGGTGCGCCATCCAGCACCACCATGCGCGCATACTCGCCTTGGCCTGAATTCGTATGGGTAATTTGGACGGATTTGATATTATCGCCCGCCTGGTAGATGAATACTCCTTTGTAACTAAGCTCATGCGCTGCGCGGGCAGCCTTTTGCAGGACAAGCCAAGGGTCTTCAGATTCAGCATGCGCAGCCACAAACGGAGTTGCCAGCAACCAAGCCAGCAGAAAACGCTTCATCTACCCACTACTCCGAGTAATTGGCTGGCTGGATATAGTAGGCAGAGTTGTTGGAGGCCTGGGATTGATGAGCAAGCCAATAGTCAGCCGGCAAGCTTTGGGCAATCTCCATTGGCGTTGCGTCATCGTCAAGATCGCTCTGCACTTGTTGTTGCAACACAACCCATCCAACAAATGCAACCGCAGAAACCGAAGCGGCTACAGACCAAAACCTGCTGTTCTTTAGCACGGCCTGTTTACGCTTGACAGCAGGCACCAAAAGCACAGGCTCCTCCTCAAGCGCTGCCATCAGGCGTTCGGTAAAATCAGGCTTAAAAACAGGGTTGCCACGCATGGCATCACCAATCAAATGATAATCAGACCACGCCTGGGCAGACTCACCGCCAGACTTCAAAGTCGTATACAGATACTCTGCATCCTCAAGCGCCATATCGCCATCCATCAGCGCTGAAATTTGACTTTTCATTACCATCTCCTGTTTTCGGGGGTGTCCAATAAAGGACGCAACTTCTGGGCAATCGTTTCACGAGCACGGAAAATACGAGAACGTACCGTCCCTATGGGGCAGTCCATCATGGTGGCAATTTCCTCGTAGCTAAGGCCTTCTATCTCGCGCAAGGTAATCGCAGTACGTAATTCCTCTGGCAACATAGCGACGGTGTCGTTCACAGTTTGGGCAATCTCTTTGCCCATCAATTCCGTCTCAGGGGTATCCATGGTGCGCAATTCATTGCCATCATCAAAATTTTCTGCGTCTTCGATCTCGATATCCCCTGTGGCCTGGGGTCTGCGTCCCATCGCGACAAGGTAATTCTTCGCAGTGTTGATGCCAATACGGTACAACCAGGTATAAAACGCACTATCACCACGGAAGCTGGGCAAGGCCCGGTAAGCCTTGATGAAGGATTCCTGGACGACATCCTCAACTTCGGCGGGATCCCTGATCAAGCGCGAAAGCAATCGTCCCAGCTTGCGCTGGTACTTATCCACCAGCAACCCGAACGCACGCTTATCACCACTTTGTGCGCGCTCAACTAACTGCTGGTCTAGCTCCCGATTACCCGCTGGCGGGGTTACTGCCATTGCGGCCACGCTCCCTGACTGTGTTTTCTTGACAGATGGAGTATACCCGCGCACTCCCGTGTCGACGAAGCTCATGCGCGAAAATTCCTCGAAATTATTTGTCTTGATCATGACCTTCCCTTTGTATTTTCATGACTAGCTTAGTGCTACAGACAGCGCTACACTCGCTAAAGTTCATCCATTTCTAGGTTCTTATGCAGCAATACGACGTCCTTATCATCGGCAGCGGCTTAGCAGGCCTCACTCTCGCCCTCAAGGTCGGGGCAAGTAAAAAAGTCTGCTTGATCAGCAAACGCAGCATCAACGATGGCTCAAGCAACTGGGCGCAAGGCGGCATTGCTGCCGTGCTTGCAGATGATGACTCAACAGAGGCGCATATTCAAGATACCCTTATCGCTGGCGCGGGTTTATGCGATGCTGCCGTTACCCGCCTGGTTGCAGAACATGGCCGGGAAACAGTCGAGTGGCTGATTGCAGAAGGCGTGCCTTTCACACGTGAAGATGACAATAGTGGTTTCCATCTTACCCGCGAAGGCGGTCACAGCCATCGGCGCATCATTCATGCAGCCGATGCCACTGGACATGCCGTCCAGAAAACCCTTGCCGAAAAAGTGCGCAAGCACCCCAACATCACCGTCTTGGAAGAGCATATTGCAGTCGACCTCATCACTGCTGGCAAAGTCAACATGGAAGGCAGCGCCTGCCTGGGCGCCTATGTACTGGACAATACGACTGGCAAGGTGCTCACGATTGGTGCGCAGCATACCGTATTAGCCACCGGCGGAACAGGAAAGGTCTACCTCTATACCACCAACCCGGATGTCGCTTCTGGCGACGGCGTTGCCATGGCTTGGCGCGCAGGCTGCAGAATCGCCAATATGGAATTCATCCAGTTCCATCCTACCTGCCTTTACCACCCAGAAGCAAAATCGTTCCTGATTTCAGAGGCTATCAGGGGTGAGGGCGGCATACTGAAGCTGCCGGACGGTACACGTTTCATGCCTTGGCATGATGAGCGCGCCGAATTGGCGCCCCGCGACATCGTGGCGCGCGCAATTGATTTTGAAATGAAAAAACGCGGCCTGGAGTGCGTCTACCTCGACATATCCCACAAGCCAGCAGACTTCATCCTTTCCCACTTCCCCACGATTTACCGCCGCTGCTTCGAGCTGGGCATCGACATCACGCGCGAACCCATTCCCGTCGTGCCTGCAGCACACTATAGCTGCGGCGGCATCATGACCGACCATATTGGTCGCACAGACATTCCGCGCTTATATGCCATCGGGGAGACAGCCTGTACCGGCCTGCACGGCGCCAACCGCCTTGCCAGCAATTCGCTGCTGGAGTGCCTGGTATTCGGCCAGGCAGCAGCGCAGGACATCCTCAGGCAGCCTCAGATGCCGGAAATCATCCTGCCCTACTGGGATGAGAGCCGCGTCACCGATGCGGACGAGGAAATCATCATCACCCACAATTGGAGCGAGCTACGTCGCACCATGTGGAATTATGTCGGCATCGTCCGCACCAACAAGCGCCTGACACGCGCATTGCACCGCATTCATTTGCTGCGCGACGAAGTGCACGAGTTTTATAGCAATTTCCGCATCAGCAACAATCTGATCGAATTGCGCAACCTGTTGCAGGTTGCGGAACTTATCGTGAAGAGCGCCATGGAGCGCAAGGAAAGCCGCGGCTTGCACTACAGCAAGGATTACCCGTTCCTGGCGGAGGAAGCCGTACCTACCGTGCTGGAGCCCTCAAACTATTACAGCTTGCTGGACAGCCAGCATGGACACGAACACCACTGATCCGGTACAGCAAGATATCCGCTTACGCGGCTAGCCTCTTGCCTTGGCCTCGATACAAGCGGCGTAAGCCTGTGCATCAAGACCGGTACTACTGCGCTGAGCTTGCCAGATCGCCTCAGCCAGGCAATCCATCAGCGCATGCTGCGCTTCAATCACACTGCCATACTTGCGCGCCAAAGCATGGTAAGCGGCATGGATACCAGGAGGCTGGTCAATGGACACTTGCTCAAGTACGGAAAGGTGCAGGCTCATATGGAGAAAGGGATTGGTTTCCCCCATTTCGGGGAAATAGGACTGCTCCAGATATTGCTCAGGCGCCTCCAAGACATGATGGTATTCAGGATGTGCCTGGATGATGTCGACAGCAATGGTCTCGAGGTCGGTCAAGGCTTGCTGCTGTTGGAACTTGGCCCAGGCATCGAAGAAAAACTGGCGCACCTGATCGCGACTGGGGTGGAACAAGGCCATCAGGCCTCCCACACTTTCATCGCTTGCGGAGCAAAGCCATGGTTCAGCGGACCGATGCCTGCGCCCGTTCTGACGTTAGATCCCGCATACAAGGCGGAACGCACATAAATTCTGGCGGCCTGCACCGCATCTGGCAGACTAAAACCCAATGCCAGATATGCCGCAATCGCAGAGGACAAGGTGCATCCCGTTCCATGCAGGTTATGGGTGGAAATGCGCAGTGAATGTAGTTTGTGCAGCTCGGTTACTTGACCTGCCGCATTGGCTTGTACCAGGATATCCAGGACGTCATGCCCGGGCAGGTGCCCGCCCTTGAGCAAGATGGCCTGAGCGCGCAGGCCGAGTAGATCCTGCGCGGCCTGCTCCAGCTCATCGGTTCCGGTCAATGATCGGCCTAGTAGCAATGCGGCTTCGTCGAGATTGGGGGTAACCACGAGCGCCCGGGGGAAAAGTTCTTTTACCAGCACCGAGATGGCTTCGTCCGAAATCAATTTGGCACCGTTGGCCGCCACCATGACCGGGTCCAGCACCACGTGCTCCAGGCCGTGCGTGTCCAGCGCTTCCGCAACAGTCATCACGACTTCCGGTGAATGCAACATGCCGATCTTGACGGCATCTACGCCAATATCCTCCACGACGGCATCAATCTGGTCACGCAGCATCTCGGGTGGAACGCTATGAATGGCGCGCACTCCCTGGGTATTCTGCGCTGTCAAGGCAGTAATGGCAGTCATGCCATAGCAGCCCAGGGCGGAAAATGTCTTGAGGTCGGCCTGTATGCCTGCTCCCCCGCTGCTGTCCGAGCCCGCGATGGAAAGCACGCGTGGATAACGGTTAGCGGCATTCAACAACAATGATGCATTCATCGTTCAACTTTCAGCAGTAAATAATCCCAGCACGACGGAATTTTGCCACAACACATTGCGGCCATTGAGCGGGGCGATTTCACCATTGCCATAGAACCCGATCACCGGCATGCTGGGATAATAGCGTTTCAACAGCGCTATATCCTGATCTACCCCATCATAAAAATGTGGCCCGCGCGCCAGGCAGGAGAACATCAAACCAAAAGCGGGCTCATCGCGCAAGCGGGCGCCCATGGAGACGATCTTGGCGTCAAGATGCTGCTGCGCGGCATCACGATCCAACACCCCCCAGGCACACCAATTGCCGGGCACAGCTTTCTTAGTCAGCGTGACTGACTGCGCGACGGCATCGGCCCCCACGATAGGAATAAGCTGGCATTCCCTCCGCAACAATTCTGCCTCATGCTCAGCCAGCATCAGCATCACACGACGGCACGGCATCCCCGCGTGATCGTCGATATCTTGACCACCAAGCGCGCTGGTCAGGCTCGACCATGCGGATTGGCGAGGGCCGGATTGACTAGACAATACAAGCAAGTCATGCCGGCTGGCCTGTTCGATGCGTTGCGGCACACTCATCGGCTTGACAGCATGGGCGACATCGACCACGCCTGCCGCTCCCTCCAAGATCAGTTGACAATGTCCAGCCGACGAGGCTTTACCATTATTCCAGACTGAGAACCGGCCTTGCCCAGTTGCATCTCCTGCCACTCCGCCGAAGCATATGCCAGGTGACATCATCCAAGACGAGTTGAATGCGTTTGGGGCGGCCAATGTCAACAGTATTTCATCCTTTCGGCCTCTCGCCAGAGAGATGGCAGCATCATCGCCCAGCACCAGCGCTGCTGCTGCAGAGCCGTCCAGCACCCATTCATCCTGGGTAAAAATGCCAGGCGCGGAACAACCGCTAACCTGAGTGGTGCTCGCCGCCTTCGCGGCAGCACGTAGGGCTGGTTGCGGATTTTGCGCGAAATTCTCGCTCAAGAACAGCAACACGCTATTGGCAATATCGAGACCTGCTTGATCCATCGCTTGCCTAACAGCTTGTACCGCAAGCCCTGGCAGCGGCTGACGCCCGCGTGTGAGTCCTGTCCCAACTTTCAAATGGCCTCCACGGCAGCAGACGCTGGCGTCGATTTGGCCTTGAACTCACACAGGTCGTAAATGACACACTCGCCACACTTGGGCTTGCGCGCCACGCACACATATCGCCCGTGAAGGATCAGCAAATGGTGTGCATCACGCAGGTACTCCTTGGGCACTACTTTCATCAGCTTGTTTTCCACCTCAAGCGGTGTCTTGCCTGGTGCGAGCCCAATACGGTTGCCGAGTCGAAAGATATGCGTATCGACCGCGATAGT
Organism: Methylobacillus flagellatus KT; assembly: GCF_000013705.1. Taxonomy (NCBI): domain Bacteria; kingdom Pseudomonadati; phylum Pseudomonadota; class Betaproteobacteria; order Nitrosomonadales; family Methylophilaceae; genus Methylobacillus; species Methylobacillus flagellatus. Next base: position 1,035,948 of record NC_007947.1, on the reverse strand, counting down.
GGGGTGACCGAATGCTGTGTTCAATATCACATTGGCCGTCTTGCGCCCGACGCCCGGCAAGCTTTCCAATGCTTCACGCGTATTAGGAACCTCGCCATTATATCGCTCCACCAGCAGGCGGCAGGTTGCCATGATGTTCTTGGCCTTGCTGCGATAGAGCCCTATCGTCTTAATGTAGCCTTCCAGGCCCTCGATACCAAGATCAAGAATTGCTTGGGGCGTATTGGCAACAGGGAACAGCTTCGCTGTCGCGATGTTCACGCCCTTATCGGTTGCTTGAGCGGAAAGAATGACGGCAATCAGTAATTCGAACGTGCTCGCATGCACAAGTTCGGTTGTCGGTTCTGGAATGGCAAGACTGAGCCGGCGGAACAGCTCTCTACATTTTTCTGGATTCATGCTTTTTCCGGGTCTGTGATTTTTCGTTGGGCGCGAACACGGGCCATGGCAACAGCCAACGCCGCTTTCTTTGCCTCTACAGGGTTGGACACCTGACGATCAGAGCCCTGCGGAGTCGCTACGCCTGATCGCTTTGACGCATTCCGCTCGAGACGATGCAAACGTGCTAGATGCCGTGTGCGGGCTGCATCGGCTACCTGACGCGCATGGCTTTCCGGACGCGTGTAATCCCAATCCTGCTCTATCAGGGGCACCATGTCGATGCACTCCATAGGACAAGGCACCAAACACAATTCGCAACCGGTACATTCATCCGCAATCACCGTATGCATCTGCTTGTGCGCCCCCAGGATGGCATCCACAGGACATGCCTTGATACATAAAGTACACCCGATGCAACGGGCCTCATCGATGACAGCACGCATCTTGGGTCGGGTGGCGCCGTGAAATGGATTCAAAGGCACATATGGCTGACCAAGCAGCTGTGCCAATGCACGAATCCCAGCCTCGCCGCCAGGCGGGCACTGATTGATGGCTGCCTCTCCCTTGGCAATCGCATCGGCATATGGACGGCAGCCAGCATATCCACATTGCGTACATTGGGTCTGGGGCAATATGGCGTCTATGCGATCTGCAAGTTCGATCATTCTGTCGTCCGTTATGAAGGAATAACAGAATTATAACCGCCACCCGATATGATGAATCTGCTTTATCCGGGTAAGTTAGAAATGATATCCGAAACGGATTTCGTTGAAATTGACTCCCGGGTTCTCGCTGGTGATGCCCGCATTGGAGAAATGCTGAAAGCGATAGCTGAGATCATATTGCTGCTGGTCGCCGAACGTGACGCCCAAGCCGACATGGCTGCCGAACTCGAAGCGAGTTCCCATGCTGAGGCTTCCATGCACGCGCCGACCAGAGAACTGATAGGCGCCTATGCCAGCTTCCGCATAAGGATTGAGCCACCCTGATGGTGTGAAGCGCTGCAAACGGAACACCGGCGCTATGCCGATCGCATACAGTTCTTTTTCAGGAGATGGCCCGTCGCCTTTCCAGGCAGCACCAGTCAACTCCCAATATCCTCCAAGGTGCCAATCCCCCTCTGTGAACCAACGCTTCCCCCAATCCCAGGTCAGCGAAACAGCGACCATATTGGCATCGGGGCCGTGCCCGCCTGTGAACGCAATACCGTCCACCGCATTGGCAGTATTATTCAAAGTACAGCATGCTAGTAACGCAAATGCTATTTTCTTCACGAGATCTCCCGGCAGGTTGTTACTTCATTGTTAAAGTGACTACGAACCTCTAGCTGTATCCCAACGCGATTCTATGTAAAAAAACAGATTTCCGTATAGCGATTTAGATCGGTATGCGTTTCCTTTCCATTGGTTAGTGCCTAGACCAAGTTCTGCCGCCTATCGACTAGGCATTCGTAGACATAATGGCGCACGAGCAATTGCACGTTGCTTTCCAGTGCCACAAACTCAAGGCCGGCAAGAAAGCTTGCACCGCCTGACAGACCTGCTGGCACCACGTTGCGCACCTTGGCCTCCAGAGTCATGGCGGAAGTCTCATCGTCGTGCAATTGGGCAATGTTGAAATTCAAGACCACCTGGCCGTCAACCTTGCCGATATCGCGATCAACCAGAATCTGGCATCCGGTGGCGCTGATATTGGTCAACTTTACTGGCAAAATAGTTCTATCCTGCAACCCCAGCCGCCCTTCGATATCGACCTTGATCCGCATTTCCCTACGGATTTTCTTCACCTGGATGGCATGGGGAAAGGAAATGCACAAGCAATTCAAGGGATGATGGATCGTCTGGATCACGCTGGCGTCAAAGCTACTGATCATGACCCCGGAAAAGACGCGAACCGTGACTTTCTCCCCGTCGTAAAAGGTCAGGAAGGTGCCCTGCGCCTTCGGCAAACGCAACAGCAGGTATTCATTGCGCTCCATGCCGATAAAGGTGGAAAGGTATTGTACGGGAGTACGGCCCCGGTGCCGCATTAACTGCAGTCTGGTCCCCGGTTGCAGGTTGAGTTCCTCAAACCCGATCATTCCCTGCACCCCGCTTCCCGCCTCGGGTTGATTCTCAATGGTTGTCATGATGGCCTGTTCTTATTGCGCTTATTGTCCGGGGCAAAACCATGGTCTGTCTGCTCATGTTATCCGCCGGATTATTGCTGATGTCAGATAGCGAGACAAGACAACACCGATGCGGCAGAAGAAAATTTAACCATTTTTTGATAAAGGTCTTTACTCTTCCTAGCAAAAGCGTAGCATATCCATAAAATTATCATGGTTATTAATCTTTAACCACGACAACGATAATAAGGAGACCACTATGCTTAAAGTACTGTTTGGTTCGTGGGTGGGCATTGCATCGATCAGCACCATCATCCTGACCATTATCGTCATCAGCTATTGGATTGGATTCTGCATACTGAACGCCCGCAAGGAGCGGAAAAACGCCTCATCGCACTGACTTATTGCACCGATGCAAGCCTTACTACGACAGTAAGACTTTTCATTTGCAATAACCCTACTAAAACTAGGTGCTATATCTCAAATTGAGGTATGCTTGCGTTGCTTGTATTTTTTTTACGCTAGACGAGAATACCATGAAAGAAACACCCTCCAGCCTTCCCTGGCTAAACCTCCCCAATCTTCCCATGTCGATCAAGGTCTTGTTCATAGGCTACCTGCTGGTCATCGGCGTCGGCCTTTGCATGGCAGGGCTACAGATCATGCTGACGCACGGCATGGCTGATGGCAAGTTGGGGCTGTCCAAGGATGATATCGTCTACAGCTATTACGGGGACCGCAGCGGCAGCAAGCTGGAAAGCAAACTTAACGGCTCGATGAAACCGCATGCACCTCCTGAGGTACGCCTCGACATCATCAAGTGGGTGCGCAATGGCGCACCTGAAGATCAATGGGAAAACCACTTCAAGGGCGTATTTGCCAAACACTGTGTCATGTGCCACAGCGTGATTCCCGGCATCCCAGACTACACAACCTATGAAGGCGTAAAACAAGTATCTGCCGTCAATGAGGGCGCCACGATTCAGAGCCTGACAAGAGTTTCCCATATCCACTTGTTCGGGATCTGCTTCATTTTCTTCCTCATGGCTTTCATTTTCAGTTTTGCCGTGAATGTGCCTCGCATCCTGAAAATACTGGCCATTGCCTTCCCATTCGCGTTCTTGATCCTTGACGTGCTCTCGTGGTGGCTGACCAAGCTCAACCCTGGGTTCGCCTGGCTGACGATCATTGGCGGGATCGGCTACAGTATCGCGTCCACATTCATGTGGGTGACCAGCATGTATCAAATGCTGATCCTCTCTCGCAACGGCAAAACCTATGGCAATGCCTGGGAAGCAGATTTGAGGAATTGAAGGTTTGCACCACGCAAACAAGACTGAATATTTAAGTTAAGCGATGGAGGCATTTGCCTCCGTTGTTTTTTCGGCACAAGGCTTGCTTGTCCCATAGTGGACTTTCCAGGAGGTACACATCATGGACACTTCATCTGTCAACGCCGTCCTGTTCGACCTGGATGGCGTCCTGCATATAGGCAACAGCCCGATTCCAGGCGCGATAGAAACAATAGATTTGTTACGCCGGCAAGGCCTGGGCTGTCGTTTTGTCACCAACACCAGCACGCTTTCGCGCCATTCCTTGCATCAGAAAATCCTGGGCATGGGATTCTATATCGCGCCGGAGGAAATCATCAGTGCCCCTGAAGCCGCATTGAAATACCTCGAACAACTCGGCAATCCCATCTGCCGCTTTCTGCTGGCGGATGATGTCAAGAAGGACTTCTCGCATTTCCGTCAGTCCAACACTTCCGCTGAATACATTGTCGTTGGTGATATCGGCCAAGCCTGGACCTACGACATCATGAACGAGGTCTTCAACTGTCTCAAGAACGGCGCAAAGCTGATTGCCATCCACAAGAACCGATTCTGGCAAACCGAGGCTGGACTGCAGATAGATATCGGTGGATTCATCACCGGGCTTGAGTATGCAGCAGGCACACAAGCCATGATCATCGGCAAGCCTGCCACCGAGTTCTTTCAGATCGCCCTCGCAGATCTCAAGCTCCCGGCATCTGAAGTGCTAATGATTGGAGATGATGTCGACTCGGACATCGGAGGCGCACAAAAAGCAGGCATTCGCGGGGTACTGGTGCGCACCGGCAAGTTTCGCGAAGAATATCTTGCCTCCTCATCAGTCACGCCAGACCTGATAATAGACTCTATCGCCGACCTGCCTGCGCTGCTAGGATTGCGTGACTGATACGACGCAGGAGAATATCGTTTGAACATACTTTACATGCCAGGCTTCAACTCCAGCCCGGCAAGTGAAAAATCATCACTACTACGACAACATTTCCCCCTGGTCACCATTCCCGAATACAACAGCTGGGATCCCGATATTGCCTATATACAGCTCGAACAAGCCATCCTGCCATTGCTGAACCAGGGTGTCCTGCTCACAGGCTCATCACTCGGCGGCTTCTGGGCCTATCAGTTTGCATGCCGCTATCGGCAACCCTGTTTGCTGATCAATCCCTGCATGCATCCTGAATTGAGCCTGCAGCGCTATATCGGCAAAGTGGAGAATTTCTACTCACACGAACAAGGCTGGTTGACCGAGGCCCACTTGGGAAAATATGCTGCTTACCGTGTCAACGGCCAGCCCAGCAGGCTTACCGTGCTCCACGAGCAAGGCGATGAATTAATTCCATATATGGAAAGCGTCGTGAATTTCTCCGGCAAAGCCAAGCTGATACTGCCCGGTGGCGGCCATCACCGCTTTGCCCGAACCGACCTCATTGCGGCCTGCATTCGGGATATGCTTCCGCCCGAAGACGCTGGGCATCAGAAAGCATAGATCAGCCGCCAGGAAGCCAGCCACTCTGTCCTCATGTCATCGTCAAGCCTTGAAGGGCCGAGGCCAAATTGCAAAGTACGATGTTTGTCGAAGTTATAATGCATCTGTGGCGTGATGCGATATCGCCACTTCATGTGATGGTCAATTTCATTGTTCACTTCCAGCCCCAGCACAAGCTTGCTGGAAAATCTATAGAACAGGCTGTTATTGGAAAGTACCGTATTCATACCATCACCACCAAATTCAGTACGCCGCATACCCAACATATTGAATGTGCTCCACCTGGAGTTAAAACGGTATCCATGCAAATACAATGCATCCGCAGAATACACATCCTCATCCGCCTGGCGACGGGCAATTACCTGCCAGCCATGAACCATTCGATCACTTGAATGAGAGTCCATCGTGCCTTGCAATGCCAGCTTATATGTTGACAATGATGAATTCTCGAACGGCAGCTCAACCTCGATGGCATATCCGTCCGCAAACGCATATTCGATTTCCGGAGCCCACTGGATATCACCATGACGTAGGGAATGCTCTGCCAGATTGTTTACCTCCAGCTCCCCCCTGGGAGAACCCAGCGGTCGCACCAGGTCAAATAGCATGGGTTCTGGAATAGAAGGCTGCTCACTGCTCAATGCTGCATCATTCGCATGGGACAATACAGAAAATAAGCTCGCCACCGCAGCCATGGTTGGTATGGTTATTGCATCAGGCTTCATCAATCTGTCGCTTGTGAAAATATTGGCGAATATTATAGGAAAATAATATCCCCATTAGGCTTTTCCGCTGTGAAACCACCTTTTCCTGCAATGAGTGAGCACCCTGAAAGCGCATAAAATCATATTATTATCCCCTTGGTTTCAGTTAAAATAGGCGGGTTTCATCATTATCAGGTCGCATAACCATGCTGCAAGGCAGTCTCGTTGCCATCGTCACCCCCATGCACGATGATGGCAGCCTGGATATCCAGGCATTACGTTCACTCATCGACTACCATATCGAGCAAAAATCCGATGGTATCGTCGTCGTGGGCACAACAGGGGAATCTCCCACGGTCGACTTTGATGAACATGCCCTGCTGATCAAAACCGCAGTTGAACACAGTGCCGGACGCATCCCGGTCATCGCTGGCACAGGGGCCAACTCCACCAGCGAAGCCATTGCGCTTACCCGTAAAGCAAAAGCGCTGGGGGCAGATGCATGCCTGCTTGTTACCCCCTATTACAACAAACCAACGCAGGAAGGCCTGTACCAGCACTTCAAGGCCATTGCCGCAGCTGTAGATATTCCACAGATTCTTTATAACGTTCCGGGTCGGACAGGTTGCGACCTGCATAATGAAACCGTACTGCGCCTTGCTGCAATAGAGAATATCATTGGCATCAAGGATGCCACCGGTAATATCGAACGTGGCACTGACCTGATCCTGCGCGCACCTGAAGGATTTGCAGTTTACAGTGGTGATGATGCCAGTAGCCTTGCATTATTGCTGCTCGGCGGACGCGGCGTCATCTCGGTGACGGCAAACGCCGCTCCCAGGCTGATGCATGAGATGTGTGCTGCCGCACTGACAGGCGATCTCAAGACTGCCCGTAGTACCAATGCCAAGCTATTCGCATTGCATCAAAAACTGTTTATCGAAGCCAATCCAATCCCGGTGAAGTGGGTACTGCAACAGATGGGCTTGATCCAAGGTGGCATTCGCCTGCCACTCGTGCCACTATCATCCCAATTTCATGACACATTGCGCAGCGCCATGAAGCAAGCTGCCATTTGATGTCACAGTTATTCAGTCATAGAGAAACCATGAATCGACTCACACTCCAACCTGTTTTATTGGCTACATTGCTGACCATCAGCGGGTGCTCCATTCCATTCCTCGACACCAGCTCAGATTACAAAGCCGCAGGACGCGCGCGCCCTCTGGAAGTGCCACCCGACCTGACCAACATTTCGGCCAGTGACGCTTACGCCATTCCCGGTGCCGCCACCAACTATTCGGACTACAGCCAGTCGCTGAATGAAAGCGGTCAAATAGAAAACGAGCAGGATAAAGTGTTGCCAAACCCAGACGGCGTCCGCATGGAGCGTGCAGGCGCGCAAAGATGGCTGGTAGTGAATGCCGAACCAGAAAAAGTCTGGCCCGTCATCCGTGAATTCTGGACTGACCTTGGATTTGCCGTCCAGATAGAAAACCCGCAAACCGGTGTCATGGAGACTGAATGGGTTGACCCCAGCTCACTGGACCCTAATGATAAGACTTACCTAGAAAAATTCCAGGGCTGGCTTGACAAGCTCAACAGCCTGCAAAACCGCCAAAAATTCCGCACGCGTATCGATCGTGGGGTAGAGCCTGGTACGACTGAAATCTATATGAGCCATCGTGCCGTCAGCAATGTGCCAGACGACGGCAAGATCAAGGTACGCACCATCGCCGGGGAAGTCGAAATGGGTTACGCTCCCACCAAGACAAAGCGCACAGGTTCGGAAGAATCCCGCGCCATTGCGGAGGACATTGATGCGGAGCTATTACGTAGATTGATGGTACGTCTTGGCGTAGAAGAAAAGAGATCCCGCAGCATTATTGCCAATGCCTCCCCAGAATTGCGTGCCAGCATCAACAAGGAAAGCGACGGCACACTCAGCCTCAGCACCAATGATGCCTTTGACCGAGCATGGCGTCGTGTAGGGCTGGCGCTGGATCGTATTGGCTTCGTCGTCGAGGATCGCGACCGGTCGAGCGGTATCTTCTATGTCCGTTACACGGATAATGACATTGATGAATTACCAAAGGAAAAGAAGGGCCTACTGGAAACCCTGAAGTTCTGGGGGAAAGACAAGGCTGACAAGGATGGCAACCAAAAGCGCAAATCAGGGGACACTCAATACCAGGTCCGGGTAGAAAGTTCAGGCTCCAGCAGCTCCTTGATTACCATCACAGACAAGGATGGGCAGCGCGAGCGCACCAGCACGGCAAACCGCATCATCAACCTGCTCTTCGAGCAGCTCAAATAATTAACATCAGGGCGCTTGTTGATTTGGTTTCATTAAAATCGCAATCGCCCTTGAGCAATATTTGCTGATATGCGATTTGCCTCCCTCGGCAGCGGCAGCACAGGCAACGGACTGGTTATTGAGCAAGACTCAACCCGCCTGTTGCTAGACTGCGGATTCGGGTTGCGCGACGCGATCCGGCGCATCGCCAGGCTAGGCCTTCAACCAGAAGAGATCAATGGCATTCTTGTCACCCACGAACACGATGACCATACAGGCGGAGTTTTCAAACTAGCCAACCGCTACCGCATCCCGGTCTGGTTGACCTACGGCACATATATCACAAGTCAGAAACTCATGCCCAAGGAACTCGAATTTGACTTGCACATCATCGACAGCCATCAACCTTTCAGCATCGGCAACTTGCAAATCCAGCCTTATCCTGTCCCCCACGATGCACGCGAGCCAGTGCAGTTCACTTTCGAAGATGGCAAGCACAAGCTCGGCGTACTCACTGATGCAGGCACCTCGACGCCACACATCGAAGCCACATTGAGCGCCTGTGACGCATTGGTGCTGGAATGTAACCATGATGTAGACATGTTGCACAACGGCCCCTACGTACGCTCCCTGAAACAACGCGTAGGCGGCCGCCTTGGACATCTGGACAATGAGAGCGCGGCCACCCTGCTAGGCAAACTCGATAATCGCAAGCTACAGCATATCGTCGCGGCACACCTGAGCGAGAAAAATAATCATCCGGCCCTGGTCAATACCGCATTAAGTCGCACTCTGGGTTGTGAAGAACATTGGATCGGGATTGCCAGCCAGCAAGAAGGCTTCGACTGGCGCCAAATAAAATAAAACCAATATCCTGAAAACTTTAAACGCACTACACAGCAAAAAACAAAAAGCCGGCGATGCCGGCTTTTCGGTACAGATAATTGATGGCTGGCATCAAAGCCAGCTTATCAATTACTTAGCTTCTTCAGCTGGTGCTTCTTCTGCAGGAGCCTCAGCAGGTGCTTCTTCAACAGCAGGAGCGGCTTCTTCAACAGCAGGAGCTTCAGCAGGTGCCTCTTCAACAGCAGGAGCGGCTTCTTCAACAGCAGGAGCTTCAGCAGGTGCCTCTTCTTTTTGACCACAAGCAGTCAAAGCAAGTGCGAGCAGAGCGGCAAGCAGAGCAGAACGTGTCATTTTTTATCCCTTAAAGATGTGTGTAGACAATAAATTTGAAAACCAGTTACGGTAAAACCAACCGAGTGTCAAAAATTCTACCATTTCCGATAAAAAATACCACTGTTTTTTGGCTGCCAGCCTTGTTTTACACAATACTCTGTCAATTATCGTGCAAAAACACAGAGGTCAAATTCTTCAATCAACCTTGATTTGCAAACGGGTGTTTTTTCCGGTCGCAGATTGGCTTTGCAAGAGAATGGCACGGCTGACTTCATCGTGATTCTGCATGATGCCACCGATGTCCAGCCACTCGCCCCGCGGAGCACGAACCGTGGTCGACAACTGCTCGAAATCGATGAAGCCCCTTGCATTGATGCGTGAGATGCGCGGCGTGATTTCCACCTCAACTTGATCACCGATATAACGTGGCCTGACGGCAAAACCAGTCGTAACGTCATGAAACTCGATAGTCTGCTGGATATTGGCATATTGCGAAGTCAATAATACCCATTGCTGGGTAAAAGGCACGGATTGCCCCACTTGGATAAAAGCACGCTCACCATCCATGACTGTCAAAAACTGCTCCCCGCTGCGACGGCTCGTGGCTTGGCTGTCATCGATGCCAAAACGCACACCTTCTTCGAACCATCCCCTCATTTCGGGGGCGCCATGTCGCAGTCTTCCATCAATGCCTATGGCGCTATTGTCCTGCATTGCATGATCTTCATGACGAACTGCAATCCGTACATTGCGCTGCGCGGTATCTAGTCTTTCAACCAAGGCCTCAACTTCACTCATCTTGTCGGCTGTAGCACGCACGACCAAGTGATGATCTATTGCGGTCACCGAGCCTTCCGGAAGGACGAGCTGCTCTACCGCTGGCAGAATATCTTGCGGAAAGCGGTGCTGCAGCGTAATCATCTTGAAATCCAGCGCTGACGCTTGGACAGGCAAACAGATCAGAGGCAAAGTGATCAACAAGGTACGCATGATTTCACTCCTGGCCAAGGCAAGCTCCCAATTGATTAAGGTGGCAAATGTGCTGCCACTCATGACAGGTAGACCACTCAACCTGGCGTATTGCTTTTGTGTAAGCTACGCGATCACTCCATGAAATGCAAATAACCGGCCAGATACCAGTCATGGAGCTGCTGCATCAATACTGTCTCTTGCAATATGGCGGAATCAAAACAAGCTCCCTCCAGCCGACGATCATCTGCCAAGGCCGTCAGCAGGTGCTGCTGCTTCTCCGTTGCCGTGAATTGCTCCCCATTCATGAAAAACCGATTGCCATGGAATAGCATCAGGCTCTTGGCAGCCAAGGCAATACCGCATCTTGGCAATTGTTGCACAAATCGCGGCAGGTCTAGCGGCGTATTCTCATCAAAGATAATGTGCGGCTTAGGCTCAGAAAGATACCGTCCCAGGAAACTGGATACATCCTCGGATTGCCAACGGATCTGATCCAGCATGGCGCCCACTTTGTTCAGCATTTGTGTACCAATTTCCGCCGGATGTCGCTGCAGTTGCAAATCCGGATCTGCATACATTCCAGGTATTTGCAGCCTGTCCTGCAGATCATTGAGGAACTCGCTGACTAGCTCCTGCACCGAAGGCGCCCGAAAGCCAATCGAATATGTCATGGCATTGCCCACTGCAATACCCCAGTGCGCAACGTGTGGCGGCAAATAAAGCATGTCTCCCGGCTCGAGGACCCATTCCTGCTCAGTATTGAAATTTTGCAGGATGCGCAGTGGTGCACCCTCGACCAAGGCAAGATCGTCCTGCTCACTGATCCGCCACAAGCGCTGGCCTTCCCCTTGCAGCAAAAATACATCATATGAGTCGAAATGTGGCCCCACCCCACCCTGGTCGGGCGCAAAGCTCACCATGAGGTCATCCAGCCTGGCGTACGGGATAAAAGCAAACTGCTGTAATAACTCTGCGGCTTCCGGCAAGTGGTGATTAACCCCCTGCACCAACAAGGTCCAGTCACGCTCAGGCAGTTTGGCAAAGCGCTTTTCGTCGAACGGCCCGTTTTCAACATGCCAGCGTCCGCGTTTTAATGAAACCAAGCGCGACTGTACATCTTCTTCGCAAGCCAGCCCTGCCAGCTCATCTGGGCTTAGCAATCCATTGAATCCTGGGATCGCCTGACGAATCAATAAAGGCTTTTTCTGCCAGTATTCAGCAAGAAATTGTGCTGCACTCAGCCCGCCGAGCAGAGCAAGCCGGCCATCTAGTGAATTTTGTTTATTTTTCATGCGTGCATGATAGCGCATTGCTTACGCTGCCAAGAAATTAGGTTAGAATCTTCCCCATCCTTTCTTGAAGTCAGTCCAATGTCATTTCATCGCATACGCATGGCCGCAACACATGCTCGTTCAAGATGTGATCCGCAGGCAATGCTCATCATGCTGACAATTCTCGCCTTGCCCCTACTTGGCAAAACACCGTAGTAGGATAAAAACATGAGCAATCTCTTTTCTAAAGTATATTCAAGCCATGTTGCAACCCAATTCACCAGCTCCTGACTTCTCCCTGCTAGATGCAGATATTGAGCCCATTACCCTTTCCGCGCTACGCGGTCACAATGTAGTACTTTACTTTTATCCCAAAGATAACACCCCCAGCTGCACGTTGCAGGCAATAGAGTTCAGCGACTTGGAAGACGAATTCAAGCGCCACGATACGATCGTGATCGGCATCAGCCGGGATGACTGCATCAGCCACGCCACCTTTCGAGACAAGCACGGCTTGGCAGTCTGCCTGCTATCCGACGAGGATGGAGAGGTATGTAGGCAATATGGTGTGTGGCAGGAAAAAGAGAAGGACGGGATCAGAAAAATGGGCATAGTCCGCTCCACATTTGTCATTGACCGGACTGGAGTGGTACGCTTGGCACAATATGGGGTAACGGCCAAAGGCCATGCCGCAGAAATACTCAAATTTATCAAATCACTTTAAAGAAGGATCTTTCATGCAGATCGCCATGAACACTGTTGTCACCATCACCTATGAATTACGCGATAGCGATGGAAATATTCTGGAGGCCAGCAAGGATCCCGTCAGCTACCTGCACGGCGGATATGACAATATTTTCCCGCGAGTAGAAGAGGAATTACATGGCAAGTCTGTGGGCGACTCTATCGAACTGACGCTGGAACCAGCTGATGCCTTCGGCGAATATGATGAGGAACTCGTGCAGATAGAACCTGTTTCCGCCTTCCCGACGGAAGAGTTGAAGGTCGGGATGCAATTTGAGGGCGAAGACGAAACTGGCGACATCGTACTGTATACCGTTACCAATATTGAAGATGGCAAGGTCATTGTCGACGGTAATCACCCCTGGGCCGGAGAGCGCGTATTGTTCAAGGCATCTGTGACCGCCGTGCGTCCAGCAGGCCAGGAAGAAATCGATCACGGGCATGTACATGGTGCAGGTGGTCACCATCATTAGGCCCATTGCGAGTTGATGAGCTCAACTCAGCCATCTTGTGATCAATGAAAAAGGCAGCCTAGGCTGCCTTTTTGTATTCAGTGCGGCTGCCAACTCAAGAGAGCCGCTCATGCATGCATTATGCGCAAGACACTCGGCGCACTGTCTTCTTGGCCCTGGCCTGCTTGCGTTTGGCCAATCGCGCATTGATGCGCGATTGCCGCACAGACAATGCCCAGCTATAACTGGTCCAGCCGAATGAAAGGGCAAGAGAAGCGCCCCCAGCGATCATTGCGCCCGGCTTCTCGCCGACAAACCAGCCTATCATGGCCACAAAGGACGCAAATACTACTGGAATCACTATTTTGATGAAATACTCGACAACCATATCTTCCTTTTGGGATTTTCTAAAGTAACAAAACGGGAGTCCCGGTAAGGACTATGTTGTGTATTCTGGCAGGCAGTTGTTTCAAAAATATGTCTGATTCTTATATTAATTTTTTCAATTTGTATAAAACATCCAGTGCCTGCCTGGGGGTGAGGCTGTCAGGATCGATGCTTTCCAACTCGGATACCACCGGATGTGTGGCGGGCTCTGGCTCGACATTGGCAGCAACAAACATATCGCCCTGCCCCGCCAATGATTGTTGCATGACCTGGCTTTGCTCAAGCTGCACCAGTTTGCGCTTGGCGGCATTCACCACAGTGCGTGGAATGCCTGCCAACTGGGCCACCTGCAAACCATAGCTCTGACTTGCTGGCCCTTCCTCCACATTATGCAGGAACACAATCCCATCACCGTGCTCAACCGCATCCAGATGCACATTGGCTGCATGCTTGAACTCTTCGCTGATTCTGGTTAGCTCGAAGTAATGGGTGGCAAACAAGGTATAGCTACGGTTCTTCTCCAGCAACTGTCGGGCCACTGCCCATGCCAGGGATAACCCGTCAAATGTCGAGGTACCGCGTCCAATCTCATCCAGCAGCACCAGGCTGCGCTCAGTGGCATTGTGCAGGATGTTCGCTGTCTCGGTCATTTCCACCATAAAAGTAGAGCGCCCCCCGGCCAAATCGTCTGATGCGCCGATGCGAGTGAAAATACGGTCTATAGGTCCTATCCTCGCCGATTTCGCCGGAACAAAGCATCCACAGTGTGCAAGCAGCACGATCAAAGCCGTCTGCCGCATATAGGTTGACTTACCGCCCATATTCGGACCAGTAATCAGCAAAAGCTGACGGTAAGGCGATAATGAAACACTATTGGCAATGAAAGGTTGGGCAAGCTGCTCCACCACGGGATGGCGACCATCCACGATATCCAATCCGGCTTCGCTGCTGAACTGAGGCGCAACATACTTCAGAACATCTGCGCGCTCGGCAAACGTTGCCAGCACATCCAGCTGCGCCACAGCCTCTGCATTGCGTTGCCAGGCAGCCAATGCGGGTTGCAAATTCCCTAACAATTCATCGAACAAGAACTTTTCACGCGCCAAGGCACGCTCATTGGCGGACAGTACTTTATCCTCGAAGGTTTTCAGCTCAGGGGTGATATAGCGCTCGACATTCTTCAACGTCTGGCGACGGCGGTATTCGGCCGGTACATTCTCAGATTGCGCACGGCTGATTTCGATGTAAAAGCCATGCACGCTGTTGTACTCTACCTTGAGGTTGCTGATACCACTGCGCTCGCGCTCCTGCGCTTCAAACTGAAGGAGAAACTCCCCGCAATTGCTCTGTATGGCGCGTAACTCATCCAGCTCGGCATCAAAACCATCGGCGATCACGCCGCCTTCGCGCAGCACAGCAGCCGGCTCATCCTTGATCGCAGCAATCAGCATATCAAGCGCTGCTTGTGGCACATCCAGTTGTTGTTGCAAGGAGTGCAACAGTGCGGAATCTTCAGGCCGCAACACTCGTTGCAGTGCGGGAAGCTGTTGCAGACTGTCGCGCAAACCGGACAAATCCCGGGGTCGCGCCGTTTTCAAAGCCACCCTTGCTGCCATGCGCTCGATGTCCCCGACATTGCGCAATAAGGGGCGCAATCCATCATATTGCGCCTGCAAAACCTTCACCGCCTGCAGGCGTGCCTGAATATCTGCTTGATGCTGCAAAGGATGATGCAGCCAAGAGCGCAGCAAACGCGCACCCATGGCAGTGACGGTGGTATTCAATAAAGAGTACAACGTGGGCGAAGATTCACCACGCAAGGTCTGGTCGATTTCCAGGTTGCGGCGTGTCGCAGCATCCAGCTGGATGAACTGGCTTCCCTGCTCAACCATCAGGGACTGGATATGTGGCAGGCTCGTACGCTGCGTATGCTTGACATAATCAAGCAAGGCGCCAGCCGCCATGATGGCGGCCAGCATATGAGCACAGCCGAAGCCATCCAGATCGTAGGTGCTGAACTGCTTGGTCAAGGTCTGGATGGATGAATCCAGGTCGAACTGCCAAGGCGCCAGACGCTTCTTTGGGCATTTCACCTGCTCCAGCGCCATATGGTAAAAATCATCGGGATAAAGAATTTCAGCCGGACTGATGCGCTCCAACTCCTGCGCCAATAGTCCGGGCGTTATTTCACTCAGAATGAACCGGCCTGAAGCAAGATTGATGCGTGCCAACCCTAATACACCTTCGCCATGTGCAATGGCAAGCAGCAGGTTGTCACGCGTATCGTCCAGCAAGGCCGCGTCGGTCAACGTCCCCGGGGTCAGAATACGTGTGACCTGGCGCTCCACGGGCCCCTTGCTCTTGGCAGGGTCGCCCACCTGCTCGCAGATGGCAACCGCCTCCCCCAGCTTGGCAAGCTTGGCTAAATACTGCTCCGCCGCATGATAAGGCACACCTGCCATGCGGATAGGCTCGCCGTTGGAACTGCCACGCTTGGTCAGCGTGATGCCGAGCAGGCGCGATGCTTTTTCCGCATCATCATGGAATAACTCGTAGAAATCCCCCATGCGATAAAACACCAGCATATCGGGATATTGCGCCTTGATACCAAGATACTGGCGCATCATCGGGGTATGTTGTTCCAAGGTATTGTCTAACTTAGTCAAATTGATTGCCCGTTCATGCTTGCCGGCCAGCGCCAGCACATCATCACAAACCTTGATTATAACGCCGCCACGATCATGCTCTCCATGCAAAAAAACGCCCCGATAACGGGGCGCAAGTACAACTACTCCAGCAAAAAGCCAGAGGAAGGATGCGGTTAAGGATTAGAAATCGTAACGGACACCGCCGAACACCTGGCGTTGACGACCAGCATGCATGCCATCGACACGGGTTGCCAGATACTCCTTGTCACCCAGGTTATGCCCGCTGACGAAGAAGGTTGCCTTGCTGCCTATTGGACGGTAGCTGAGAGAAGCGTTAACCAGTGTGTAAGATGGAATCTTGCCACTCTGTCCACTGAGTGGATCATACTCACTACGTCCCTCACGGAAGGGCACATCTTCATACTGTTCACTCACGTAATCCACACCTATACGTGCATTAAAACCAATCGGGTGCTCGTAACCAAAGCTCAGGGAAGCAATATGCTTGGGTGCATAGGCAAGACGATCACCACTGCGAATGTCATCATCAAGGCTAGTCTTCTTGAACTTAGCAGTAAAGAGATTCGTATATGCTCCACTGATATAGAAGTTATGAGAAGTATTGTAGATGGTACCAAAGTCAATACGTCCGCCCACCTCGATACCAGAATGCTGAGACTCCCCTCCATTTCTGAATGAGCCAAAACCATCGCTGATTACGATTTCATCAAATTGAGTATGAAAAAGGGTGGTTTCATAGCTAATCCCTTTTAAATAATTAGACCGAATACCTAACTCCCAATTGGTACTCTCCTCAGGTTTTGTTTTAGCAACAACTGCAGTATTAGCGCCACCAGCAGATATATCACGATCAGGCCGTGGAGGTGCAAACCCTCGGTGAACACCTGCAAATACAGTCGTGTTTTCGATACCACTCCATGCCACACCAAAACCTGGTAACACCTTAGTCTGATTGTTAGTAAGGTCAGACTCAGGATTATTTTGTGGCTGACCTTCGGCACGTTTCACATTTGTAGAAATTCTAATATCTTCTACACGAATGCCTGGTGTTAATGACCAATTACCGAGATAAAAGGTATTTTGTGCATAGTAAGACTTAGCTTCAACATCAATATCTACTTGTTCTCTGTGTCCAGTTCCCCCATTTACTCCATAAAAACTTTCTGCATAACTTAAACTTTGAAATCGAGGATCCGCTCCTCTAAATTGATTTCGATCTTGGGTCTCCCTATGGTAGCGCAAGCCAAGGACTGCATCACTTTCTACTCCAAATAAGTTGTGACTAATATCTAACCTTGGCTCAATTCCCCAATACTCGAACTCTCGAGGACGCCAGCGACCGCCACATTGAGCAGAATTTGCTTCTGTCGCTACAACACCTGGGCATCGATCCATTTCTGATCGTCCTCCCAAGCCTCCTGGCTCATTAATTTGTCGGAAAGAGGCCCGATCAGATTTTACATAATATACACTGAATCAGTGACTTAGCTAACTAATCTCTTAATTTACAACAATCTAACCTTTTACCCGGTGTGCAATCTGCACACTGTCTATAACGTTTCAATTTCTCGCTGGTTGACAACCAACTGCGAGGGCTTGAAATGGTCTATGAATTTCCACTATCCGCAATGCAGCGCAAACGTATTGAGGCATGCCGCCTGCAATACGTAGCCTTTACCGGCGCTGAAATCTCCTTCTCTGAATACCTTGCCGACATTCTGAACGGCGCAATTCGCAACGAGGAACAGTGCTGCAAGGCAGCTAAAAAGCTGGCACCTGTGCGCATGGTGATGGCCGATGTTCATTAAGGCCGGGACGCTGGTAAACGTCTGCGAAGGTTCCAAGGCTGGCCGGTTCGGCAGGGTGCGGGACGTCAGAATATGCGATCAAACGCATGTTGTTCTGGTCTTTGTCGAGCTGTGGGACGTGCGGGACGGTTCGGGGCAGTTGCATCTGTTTGAGCCTACACAATTGAAGGGCAGGCGGTATAACGAGGCGGAATTAATCGCGTTTTCCGAACTGTTGAATGATCCTCTTTTTTGGGGCATTGAGCCGCCAAAAGGTGCGAGGGTTGCGGCCTGATGCTGGCAATTGAAGTAACCGGCGAGTGGTTGGATCACAAGCATATCCGCGCCCATTTCGCCAAATATCCCAAGCGGTTCAAGCCTGCGATCAATAGGCGGTATGTAGAGCTTTACCAGCGAGAGGGCAGGGCGGCGGCAAACCTTGCCTTGCTTGACATCACGGAAGCCATCGGCGGAAACAAAGCGCTGCTGGCTGCAAGCGATGATGAGATATGCGCTTATGCCAAGGCGCGGGCGGATGAGTGCTTTAGGCTGGCCGGGTACTGGAAAGATGCCGATTTAGCGCTCAGGGCCATGATTGGGCTTGCAGAAAAGTACGGCATCAAGCCGCAATTCAAGGGTGTCGAGAAGTCCGGCCAGCGGGCGCGGTTGTGCTGCGAATTGTGGTGGCGGCGGCAGTTGCGCAAGGTGGTGGGGCGTCAGGTCGAAGCTGCGGCAATCAACCTTGGCATGGTCAGCAAACGGGCCGGTATCTATTCCAGCGATGAAACCGTAGCGCGGCGCAAGGGCCAGCGGCGGCGCAATGCGGCCTTGCTGGAAACAATCCTCGCCGTCAATGATGAGGGCCAGGAATACACACTTGCCCAGCTTTCCGCGCTGGGCGTCTCCAATCCTGAAATTAGGCGCATGGAATTGATGGCGCGCATGGCCGGGTTTGATTCCTACTCACGCACTCACGGTCATGCAGCAGAGTTCTACACCATCACGGCCCCTAGCCGTTTTCACGCCGTCCGGTCTGATGGCAAACCAAATCCCAAATACAAGGCGGAAACACCACGCGAGGCGCAAGCGCACCTGTGCAAGGGCTGGGCATTGTCACGCGCCGCGCTGGCAAAAGAGGGTATTAAGGTCTACGGGTTCCGCGTGGTCGAACCGCACCATGATGGAACGCCGCACTGGCATATGGTGCTGTTTATGCAGCCTGCGCACGTCGAGCGAGTGCGCGAGGTGTTGCGTCATTATGCCCTGCGTGAGGATGGCGACGAATTCGGCGCGTCTGAACACCGTTTCAAGTTTGAGCCTATTGATCGCAAAAAGGGGTCTGCGGTGGGCTATCTGGCTAAGTACATATCAAAAAATATCAATGGAAAAGGGCTTGAGGATGCTGATGACTTTGAGGGTGGTTCTGTTACTGGCAATGCTGTCCGGGTTGACGCTTGGGCTGCTTGCTGGGGAATTCGGCAGTTCCAGCAAATCGGCGGTGCAGGGGTGGGCGTATGGCGTGAGCTTCGTCGCCTTGGCGATGCTGGCGACGATCAGATGGGCGGAATTCTGCCTGATCTTGTGGCGGCGGCTGATGCGGGCGATTGGGCAGGCTATACGGCGCTGATGGGTGGGGCATTTGCAAAGCGCAGGTTTCACGCCGTGAAGGTGCGCCGGGTCTGGTTTGATGAGGCCATGACGCGCTATGACGGGGCGGGGATGGAGAGGGTTGAAGGATTGGAAACGCGCTGGGGCGATTACGTCAAAACTCGCTTGCGCGAGTGGGTTTTAAAGAGGGCCGTTAGGCCCGCTTGGAGTTCTGTAAATAACTGTAACCGGGGGAATGGCGATGGTAGAGAAAATGGCGCGTTTGCAGCGCCAAATGCGGGTGGTCGAAGTGCTTTCAGAGAAAGCGAAGCACGCGCCGATGTTTCAAAAGGTGCCAGCAGTAGAGGAATTGGGGGCGGCTGTCATGGTGCTGCATGATTTTCAGGTGCAGTTGCTGGCTGAGATTGTCACAAAGTTGGAAATGAGAGGGAAAAATGACGCTTGAAGAGATAGTGCGCGGCCAATTGGTGCGCGTGGTGAGTAGGCCGGAAATAGTCGGCCAGGTGCGCCAGGTCAGCGGCAAAGGCAACGTGGGCATCATGGTCAACGGCTCAATTCGCTGGGTGAACCCCGATGATCTTGAGGTGCTGCATGTCTGAAAAATCCATTCTAGGGCATATCAATTGCCCATATTGCGGCACGGCCAATGGCATGCGTATCACGTCCGACAAAAACGGTGCGCCGTTCGGCTTCTGTGAAGCGTCATGTGACGGCCAATTGCGGGTAGGCGGAAAAGCCCGACGCGTGGATGCGTTCCTGAAACAGTATCCGCACATTGCCCAGGCCATGCAGCCGAAACAGGAAAAACCGCCTGTTACCGTAACAGCAACGCCGGTGCCGGAAAACAAGCCCGCGCCGATACCTGAAACGAAGCCAGCGCAGAAAAAAGCCGGTTTCTCATTGGAGTTCTAGTCATGGAAAAAACACCTGAACAAATCGCATCGGAAACCCAGCTTGAAATGCTGGCGGATGAGCCTGTACAAGAAACAGCGGAGCCGGGGCAGGAAGCCGGGCCGGTGCCACAAATCAGCGCCGAACAAAGCCTTGCCGGGTTGCTGCAAATCGGACATTTGGCCTTGCTGGCTGGCGGCATGCGCAATACCGCCGCCGTCTGGAATCAAGATTCATGCAACGCCTTTGCCGGTGCCGCCGTGCCTGTGCTGCGCAAATACCCATGGGGCGGCAGGGTGCTGGCCTTTCTGGAATCCGGCGCCGGTGTCGAGGAAATGGCGCTGTTCGCCGTGGCAATGCCGCTCACCATGGCAACAGTCAACGCCGTGCAGCAGGATTTGAAAAAGCCGGAACCGGAAAAAGAGCCAGAAAAGCCAGCAGAGCCAGCGCCGCAATACGAGCCAGTCCCGGCGGATGAATGCGCGGCAGACGTGGATAGGTACGCGTCATGACGTTGGCGACAAGGGACGGACGGCTATGCATCATGTCCGGGGCCAGCCGGTCGGGTAAAACGGCCATGACGGTGCGCCTCGTGCGCCAGGGCAAATTCAAGGCCGTGTTCGTGTGGGACATTGAGGACCAGTGGAGCAAGTTGCAGGGCTATAAGCGCATTACTGCATTTGCCGATCTGTTGGAAGTGGTCAAGAAAGGCAAGCCGGGCAAATATGCCTACGTCAGCCAGGGCGACATGAAGGCAGACTTCGATAGATTCTGCCGGGCTGTGTTTCATTACGGCTCGTACTTCGGCGAGTGTGCCGCTGTGCTGGAAGAACTGGCAGACGTGACAACCATGAGCAAGGCACCCGAGGGCTGGGGCATCCTGGTGCGGCGCGGCCTGAAGCGGGGTATCAGTCTGTTCCCCATATCCCAGCGCTGGGCAGAGGCAGATAAGACTGCCATAGGCAACGCCACAGATTTCTACGTGTTCCGCGCTGCTACCGGGTCGGATGTCGATTACATGGCAAAGAAAACCGGCCTGCCTAGGGAGCGCATTGCTCACTTGCAGCCGCTGGAATACCTGCATAAGGACGCATTGACGGGCCAGGTAACAGGGTCAAAACTCACTTTTCGATGAAAAAAGTGTAAAAGTTTGTAAAGAAAAGGGCCAAAAATGGCCCTTTTTCCTGTAACCGTAACCGTTACCGCCTATATACGCGGCGCGGCTTTCGTCGCAATCTTCGCCCTGTCATAACTTATTTCTAACTAACAGGGGTTTTAAATGGATTCCACAACCACAACAGCAAATAGCAAGTGGGTTACTATCGCCATCGGTGCGGGCATCGCTTTTGCTGTTTACAAGTTCGCGCCGGGTAATCATGTAAAGGGCGCTGCGCTTGGCGTTCTGGGCATGATCGTTGCCCGTCAAATTCCATACGTCAACACCGCATTGGCTGCATAAGGGGGCATCATGGCTAAAAAGCATATCAAACTGCCCTCTATCAGCCGTGTTGTTGCTGGTAGCACTGCCGTGCTTGAGATTCCAATCAAGCCCACATATCACAACATCCTGTTTTCTGTGACAGGTACAGGATTGGACGTAACCGACATCGGCAAAATTCGCGTTCTCGCCAATGGCAAGGAAGTACAAACTTTTGCCAGCCTGCAACGCCTGTTTGATCTGAATGCCTACTATGGCCGCAGCCCTGATACCGTGAATCAGTTCATGATTCATTTCACGGATAACGCCTACGATCAGCTTGCCTACAAGCGAGCGCCAGCGTTCGGTACTGATGATCTGCAAACCTTCACTGTGGAATTGGAACTCGCAGCCGGTGCGCCTGCGGACATCACCATGAAGGCACAAGCGTTCATTGATACCGTGCCGCAAAAGCTGGGCGTATATACCCAAATCCGCGATTACGGCATTTCAAGCGCTGTATCTGGCGTAGTCGAAAACGACAAATTGCCGAAGTCTGGTGACGTGTACAAGGCTATCCATATCTTCAAGTCTGATATTAGCAATGTGGAATTGCTGGTTGATGGCGTCCAGGTGATCGATGCTACCAAGCCGATTCTTGAGCGTGCTCAGAAAAACGTCTATCCGGTGCCACGCGTACCGCAAACAGGCAAGGCAACACATATTGACTTCCTGCTTGAAGGCGATGCGGGCGACCTGCTGAATACGCGCGGCGTGTCCGATCTGCGACTCAAAATGACATTTGATACTGCCGGTTTGGCAAATATCGTCGCTGAGACACTGGCCGTTTGGGCTTAAGGGGGCATCATGGCGCTACAGCTATGGGACGATTTAAAAGCGTTCAGCATTAAGGATGCGCTGGATATTGCCGCCTTCTGGAACCAGCAAGAAATCGCCAAAGGCGTGGCAAAAACCACGCAGCAGCAGGCCGAATGGCAGAACCAAGCCTCGTTGCTCACACTGCAAGCGCAAATGCAGGCACAAGCCCTGCAAGCAAACACCAGCGCCAGCAATAACCGCCTGTTATGGGTGGCCGTGATTGCCGGTGCTGGCCTTGTGGGCTTCATGCTGCTGCGTGGTAAGTAATGGCGGGAATTGCTGGCCTTGTGGCTCCGGGTTCGTGGGGGTCGGTCGGGGGCGGTTATGCCAGCGGGGCGGCAGGCGCAACAGGTGCAGCCGGAGCGGGTGCGCTCGCCTCTGGCAATCCCTGGCTTGCCGGGCTGGCTTTATTAGGTGGGGGTGGCGGTTTGTTCGGTTCTGATACGGAAACCAATTCCAGCGCGGCATATTCGGGGCTGGGCGCGTTTGCACCGACAAACACCAGTGCACCAGTCTATAACAAGCCGCTGATTGATCTCGAAAACCCGATTCATATCGCCGTGCTGGCGGCGATCGGGCTGGGGTTTGTATATGCAAAAAAGAGAGGGTGGCTGTAAATGGCAATGCCTGAATCGGTGAGTTTAACGGGTTACAAGGGGTCAGCCAGTGCCACATTTAACGAAAATATCCAGGCGCCTCTAACCCTTCAAGATATTGATACGCCTCTGGCTGTGAACAATGTCGCGGGTAGCAAGGGCGTCAATATCGGGGATGGAACCTTCTTTGGCGGAAATTTTTCGGCGGGGGCAAATTCTGTAATCAGCTTTCTGGACGGTGGCGCGATTGATCTTGCTGGTAAATCCGTCGATACCGTGGCCGGGTTGACGGTCAAGTTTCTGGATGCGGTACAGCAGGCCAATATTCAGGCACTCGGCTTTGCAGAAAAGGCAGGCAATCAGGCCATGCAATACGTCTCTGATTCCACCAATCCCGAGCTGACGCAAGAAAAGCTGACAAACAAAACACTGTGGGTAGTGGCCGGGCTGGCCGCGCTCTATTTCTACTTCAATCGGAAGCGCTGAAATGAGTCTCAAACTTTATACGTTTAAAGTCCAGGCGGGCGGGGAAGAAATACCGGCTTTGACTGGCGACTATATCCGCATTGAAAAAGCCCTTGTCCCGGTGCGCGTCCGCACGGAAAACGGCGATGACTTCACCTTAGATGAAGGGGAAGAGGCCAATATCGGCGAATTCAAGCGACTGATATTGGGGCATGGTGGGGTAGGGGAAGAGGAAATACGCCTGTTTGTCGGCACCGGCGGGGCGCGTGTCGGCTCTGCCAAAGTATCCGGGGGAGTCTCGGTGCCGGGTGGGGTGAATGTCAACAATCTGCGTAGTGCGGTGCAAGTTGGCAATAGTAACCTTGTGCGCCGGACGATTACAACATCAGCCGGGGAGCTGGCCGCGGTCAATCCGAACCGGGCATTTATATCTATAAAAAATCAGGATGAGGTCGGCACTATTTGGGTTTCCTCTGGCTCGGTATCCGTGGGCAATGGTTGGGAATTGGGGCCGGGTGAAAGCATCGAATTTATAGGCGGTGCCGTGTTCACTGGCGTCTTGATCGCCATAGGTAATGCTGCCAGCAATCCGAATGTCATGGTGTGGGAGGGTAGCTACTGATGAGGCCAATTCGATACGGCGCATGCTGGTTGGCTGGCATAGTTGCTGGGGTAAATGTGGCTCAAGAAGTCATCTCACCTGCCGCAAATGCAAGGGGCTGCATCATTCATGCAGCTGCATCCATGGTGCGGGGGCCGGCGGTTCTTTCGTCATTGATTGTAAAGACTAGTGCGCCGGCAAATATTTTTGATGGTCAGGCGCTGGCAATTACATCTGGATATTCTGCTTTCACAAACAGCGATGCCGATATTTTGAAGCTGGATAGGGAATTTTTTGTGCCAGCTGGTTTGGGGGTGTATTTCATCAGTAACAAAAATCGGGATGGTGGAATGATGCAGGTTATTTACTCGCTTTTATGAGGAAAAAAATGAAAACTTTTACTTTCGATGAATACGGCAATTTAACAGTGAGTGAAGTTGTTACCGTAGTTGTGGAGGGTGGCGGCGAATCGCAAGAAGTAGAGCAAGAAACATCGCGCAGCATCAGCGCCGCGCAATTGGCCGTCCATCTGCCAATGCTCGTTGTCGATATGTCGCCAGATGACTTACTCCAGGCGCAAACCATCATCAAGGGGCTGGCCGGTGCTTAAAAACATCATTACCGGCCTTGCCTTGGGGTTCGGCGGTTATATGATCTGGCGCTATCTCAACAATAGCGACACTGTAACAACGCCGGACGGCGAGGGTACGGGCTGGCTTGATGGAATTACGGGGGATTTTCTTCAAATGAGCAATACAGTAATGCCAGCATCTGGAATGCGCATAAGCCTTAACGGGCTGGCAAAAATCAAACAAGAAGAGGGCTTAAAGCTTGTCAGATATGACGATGCAACAGGCCAGCCGCTTGCCAGGGGGCAAAAGGCGAAAGGTTATCCAACAATCGGGTACGGCCATAAGCTCGGGACGTTTGAGGATTTATGGACGATCACGGAAGCGGAAGCAACGCGCTTGCTGGTATCTGATCTGGTTGATGCAGAATCCGCCGTCAATCGCTTGGTAAAGGTGCCGCTGACGCAAAATCAATATGACGCCCTGGTGTCATTCGTGTTCAACGTAGGTTCAGGCGCTTTCAGCCGCTCAACACTGCTCAAGCTGCTGAATGCCGGGGACTATCAGGGGGCCGCGAATCAATTCCCGGCGTGGCGCATGTCTGGCGGCGTTGTCATGGCCGGTTTGGTCAAGCGCCGTGCCAATGAGCGGGCGCTGTTTCTTGCATAAGGTGAACGTATGAAAACAATTCAGATTCTGGCCGTGGTTGGCCTTGGCGTTGGTGCATTCCTGCTGCTGACGCGCTACCAGAAAAAGACGGAACAGGCTTTGTTCTGGCCCACGCAATACGCGCCGTCATGGTCGGACAATATAACGGGCAACAATGCGACAAATAACAACGGGGTCATCAATGTATAAGGCGCTGAAAGCACTGGATGCAATCCCGCCTTGGTTCTGGATGTTGGGCGCGGCGGGGGTCGCTCTGTACATCATAAAAAAAGGCAGTGTGGCGGCAGCGGCACAAGATGCGGTTGCGGGTGCAATTAGCGGTGTTGGTAGTCTCGCTGGGAGCGTTGGGGGCGGGGTGGTGGTGGGTGTTGGCGACCTGCTGGGGGTGCCTCGCACCAATGAGAGCAAATGCGAAATGGCAAAGCGTCTAGGTAATTCTTGGGACGCTTCAAGATATTGCGATGCGGGCGATTTTATCGCATGGCAATTTAATGACTTGTTCACCAGTGGGCAGGTTGATTTTATAGGCGGTGGCGGCTCATTCGGTGGGCATGGTGCTACCGGTTCTTGGTAACTCGGGGGGAATATGCGTGAGAAATTGAAAGCGCTCTTTGATGCGCGTAGTACATGGGCCGCAATCGGCGTTGCTGCTGGTGCGATCTTTGGTGAGCAGGCAGCAAATACCGTGAATGCGGTAGGCGCTGTGGTAATGGCTATTCTGTAATGGATTGGCTGATGCCAGGGCTGGCGGCGCTCTGCTCATTCGTGGGCAGTTATGCCGCCATCGGAGTGCATATCAAATACCTGCGCAGGGATGTTGATACAGCACATCGTCGTATAGATTCACTGGAAAGGGTTGTTAGATATGGCTACCAGAAAAAAGCGTAAGGCAACAAAAAAGCCTGCACGTTCGAAGCGTACAGGCCGTTTTATCAAGCGTTAAAACGTAAGGGTGACGGTCTTTTCATTGTCGATGAAAACCATGCAATCTATATTGGCGATGCCTTTTGCAACGGGTTTGCTATGGCAAGATGCCTCGGTGCTTTTATCTTCAAAAGTGCCGCCTGTTGCTTGGCCGTTACCTTGTCTATCTAGCGGAACTTCTATATAAAGGCTTCCATATAGGCCGTGAGCAAGTGCGGCCCATCGAGCAGGGTTTCATTGTGTTTGCGCCGCTCTCGTGCATTGTCGGCCAGTTTTTTCAATTGCTTGAACAGGCTGTTATCGCGGGAGGTGATATGTTTAAATGTCATGAAAAATCGCACGCAGCTTGAGACCGGACCATTTTACTCGATTCATCGCTCACAGCTCGCGTAAAACACCCGCTACACGGAGGAGAAAACCGATGAACGACAAGCAACTCGTCGCCATACAGGCGGCACAGCACGTGCAGGACGGCATGGTGGTTGGCCTGGGCACCGGCTCGACCGCCAATTACTTCATCGAGGAACTGGCCCGGCGCCACCGCGACGAAGGTCTGCATATCACCGCAGCCGCGAGCTCCGTAGCCAGCACCATCCAGGCGCAGACTCATGGCTTGCCGTTGGTGGCGCTCGAGCATCTTGGTAGGCTCGACCTCTACGTGGATGGCGCCGATGAGGTCACCACCAACCTAGCCCTGCTCAAGGGGCGCGGCTACGACCTCGTGCGCGAAAAGCTGCTGGCCCGCGCCAGCGAGCGCTTCATCGTGCTGGTCGACAAAAGCAAGCTGGTGGGCCACCTGGGCGAAAAATTCCCCATCCCGCTAGAAGTCATCCCGTTCGCATGGCAACTGGTCCAGGCCTCATTACAACAACTGGGCATCGCAAGCAGCCTGCGGCAAAATGCCGCCAAGGATGGCTGGGCCATCACCTCCCACGGCAGCCTGGTACTGGAGCTCACGCTGCCGAAAACCTTCAAGAGCGATGAGCTCAACCGGCTGCTGAACGACATCCCGGGCATTGTCGAGCATGGCGTGTTCGACGAGCTTGCCGATGCCGTATTCGTGGCCGACAACGGCCAGGTGGAAGAAATCTGGAAGAGGCCTGGAAATATTTAAATGAGAACCGCATTCATCCTTGAAGCCATCGCCGCGGTCAATGACGCCGTCCTCAACAGCGAGGCCGAACTGGAGTCTCTGGACCGCGAGATCGGCGACGGCGACCACTTCATCAATCTCAAGCGCGGCTGTGCCGCCCTGCTCGCCATGCGTGACGAGCTCGCACCGCTACCGCCTGCCGACGTGCTGCAGCGCATCGGCATGAAACTGCTTTCCACCATAGGCGGCGCATCCGGCCCGCTGATCGCGACCTTCTTCATGACCATGGCCAAGGTGGAAAAAGCCGGCGACCTCAACAGCCTGGCCGAAATTGCCGCCGCCTTCCATGCCAGCGTCGAGGCCATCAAGCAGCGTGGCAAGGCCGATGCTGGCGAAAAAACCCTGCTGGATACCCTGATCCCGGTTGCTGACACCTTCAGCCGCCTCACAGCCGTCAATGCCGAACCGGCCCAGGTGTTCGACGCCATTCAGCAGGCTGCCGAACAAGGCATGCTATCCACCAAGGACATGGTCGCCACCAAAGGCCGCGCCGCCTTCCTCGGCGAACGCGCCATCGGCCATATCGATCCCGGCGCACGCAGCAGCCAGATCATCATCCATACCATTGCCGAATTGGCAAAGCAGCAGGCCGTCTGATGCCAGCGCAAAGGAGGAAGAGGAAAACATGAAAAAATTCATCAACAACGTCGACGACATCCTCACCGAAAGCCTGAGTGGCTTTGCTGCGGCGCATACGGACATCGTCAGCCTCAATCTGGAGCCGCACTTCCTCACCCGCAGGCAGAAAGCAGAAAACAAGGTCGCCATCATCTCCGGCGGCGGCTCGGGCCACGAGCCGCTGCATAGCGGCTATGTCGGCTACGGCATGCTGGATGCCGCTTGCCCAGGCCACGTGTTCACCTCCCCTTCCCCCGACCAGATGCTTGCCGCAGCCGAAGCCGTACATGCAGGCAAGGGCGTGCTGTTCATCGTCAAGAACTATGCTGGCGACGTGATGAACTTCGAGATGGCGGCCGAGATGCTGACGTTCGAGAACGCCACCGTGCTCACCAGCGACGACGTCGCGGTGGAGAACTCCACCTACACCACCGGCCGTCGCGGCGTGGCTGGCACCATGATCGTGGAGAAAGTCGTCGGCAGCCTCGCCGAGACCGGAGCCGACCTCGCCGCCTGCAAGGCGCTCGGCGACAAGGTCAACAGCCGCACCGCCTCCATGGGCGTCGCCCTCACCAGCTGTACCGTGCCCGCAGCGGGCCGGCCAACCTTCGATATTGGCGACACTGAACTGGAAATGGGTGTCGGCATCCATGGCGAGCCCGGACGCAGGCGCGAAGCGATGAGAAACGCCGATGCCATCGTCGCAGACCTGGTCGCCGCCATCCTGGAAGACCTCAAGCCGACACCGGGCAGCGAGGTGCTGCTATTGATCAATGGCTTCGCCGCCACTCCGCTCATGGAGCTGTACCTGCTCTACAACAGCGCAGCCAAGCTGCTGCAAGCGCAAGGCCTGGTCATCAGTCGATCACTGGTAGGCAACTACACCACCGCCCTTGACATGGCAGGTGCCTCTATCACCGTCACCCTGCTTGATGATGAAATCAGGCAGCACTGGGATAGTCCGGTGCATACTGCAGCCTTGCGCTGGCAGTGCTAAAGCTCATATAACTATTAACCCGGCCTCAATCGGGGCCTGATCTACCAAAAACGGTCATCCTTATCTTGATCCTGAAGCGGATAAACCCTAACTAGCTGGGACTGACAGCCAGATTAAGCCTAAGCATTGCATCCACCGATATGCTGCATGAAAGCGAAGCATGCGAAAAGCAACCAATTCGATACTACGTTGACTTCTTGAAATAAAGCGGGAAAAACGGCACGATCGTTACCCAAAGCTTGTCGCGTTCTGGGGTGAGATAAAGACCAATAAAGGCTGCACGCCAAGAAAACTCAACGCACTTGAAGCGCATACGTTTTTCCTCTGTTAAAGATGATTGTTCTGGATGGTAGTAGTGCTAATGAGGCCGAACATTAAGGGCATGACACATTTCACAGGCCACGGGTCAACTGCACTTCTAAATATGTTTTTTAGATAGCCAGATGGTATTTAAGCATCAAGACCTAAGTCAATGCTCTTTCCAACCACTCCAATATTACAGGCTTGGAATAAGCAATTAGCTCATCTAAAATTTAGGTAGATGACTTTTATCATAAGCACTAAACTTGTTTACTAATTAATCGCAATAAAACTTCTGAACATGCATCTTCAATTCAATTGACAAGCCATATCTAAAGCAACTTCGCCCCCTTAGGCACCAATTTATCCGGCACGCACAAAGCCACTGCTCCATTCTCATCATGGAACCCGGTCACCAGGCATTGCGACTGAATCGGGCCAATCTGCTTCGCAGGAAAATTCACCACCGCCACCACCTGCTTGCCGATCAAGTCATCAGGCTGGTAGCGCACGGTAATCTGGGCGCTGGATTTCAATATCCCAATCTCCTGACCGAAATCAATATGCAATATGTAGGCGGGCTTGCGGGCTGCGGCGAATATCTCGGCAGAAACCACTTCGCCCACGCGCAATTCCACCTTAAGAAAATCCTCGAAGCTGATGTCGTTCATGACTCAGGCCTTTTTCACGAACTCCGATTTCAGCTTCATTGCGCCGATGCCGTCGATCTTGCAGTCGATATTGTGGTCGCTATCCACCAGGCGGATGTTCTTGACCTTGGTACCTACTTTCACCACAAGAGATGAACCTTTGACCTTGAGGTCCTTGATCACGCTAATCGTGTCGCCGTCCTGCAGCAGGTTGCCGTTGGCGTCCTTGACGATGAAATCGCTGCCCGCCGCCTCTTCGTCCTCGCTTGTCCACTCATGCGCGCATCCCGGGCAGATGAATAAGGCGCCATCCTGGTAGGTATAGCTGGAACTGCATTGGGGACAATTAGGTAATTCGCTCATTTTGACTCACTTCTGGATTAAACAAAGATGTTGCATGGCAAACCCCAGCACGTGACTGATTGCCGATTAACCAATACTGCAACATGGTTATTATACACTTACCGTCCCTCTCCCCTTGAGCCACGCGGTCTTGATCCGAGGCAACCCCTTAAGAAGGGTATGGCTAACTTGCCTTATTCGTAGTTGCGGGGATAGGTCAGCTGGCAATAGTAAGGCGAAGCTTCTTCTTGCCTGACGAAGGCGCAGCCGCGCTTAATCTCGTCTATGATCAAATCGCAGCTATTTGCTGTATTGCAGGGTGGATGCGTGGCGGGGCTGACTGCCTTGCACCATTCCACCAGGATGTCGGCATGGCGCTTGCCAGCCTCATCGATACAATTTCTCCCGCCAGCGCCAGCGGGAAGCACTTGGCAAAAAACAAGGATCATGAAAGAGGTAATGCAGGGTTTCATTGGCATTTTCTCGCAAAATTATGGGGAGTCGCACAACATGGACATGCATGAATATCCAAGCATATTCTAAACCGGAAACCGGGCGCCTCTGCGGACCAACTCCCCATGCTGCCACTAGTTGGTTTTTCCGGTCGGAAGTAGTTGCCTGCCGGGTGTTATACTTGCCTTCTCATGATCAATATTCCCTTAGCCCATGCCTAACCGCATTGCAAGATTATCTCTCTGCGCCTTGCTCCTCAGTCCCTTCACTGCGCTTGCCATCGACCAGATCAAGCCGGGCCAGTGGGAAACCTCCGTGACGATACAAGGCCTGCCCGCGATTGCGCCTGAGCAACTGGAACAGTTGCGGCAATTCGGCATCGAACTGCCTGTCGGCGGTCATGCAATCGTGACGCAGCAATGCATTACGCCTGAGCAGGCAAAGCTCAAGCAACCGCTGCTGCCGCAAACGGAAGACGGTTGCAGCGTGCGCAATTACCAGCACAGCGGCGACAAAGTCACCGGGGACATCAGCTGCAATGGCGCAATTCAGGGCAATGGTCGCTTCGACATGACCTTGCTTAGCGACAGCGCTTTCGAGGGTCGTATCTCCATGCAGGGCATTGCGCAGGGCCTGCCCGTCAACCAGAACTCAACCATCATTGGCAAGTGGGTGAATTCCGCCTGCGATGCCGATATTCCGACTGACCAACCTTAATTCCTGATCCCTATGCAACTTGAACGTATCCTGCACTCGCAGGGCTTTGGCTCCCGCAAGATTTGCCGTTCGATGATCCGCCACGGCGAGGTCGCGGTAAATGGCGAGGTGTGTGATTTCCCCTTTACCGAATTTGACCCAGAACACCTTGTTTTCACCGTGCGTGGCGAGACATGGACATACCGGGAAAAAGCGTACTTGATGCTGAATAAGCCAGCGCATTATGAATGCTCGCACAAGCCGCAGCACCACCCCAGCATTTTCAGCCTGCTGCCTGCGCCGCTGCTGGAACGCGGGGTGCAAAGCATAGGCAGGCTGGACGAGGACACGACCGGGCTACTGCTGCTTTCAGACGACGGACAGTTCATCCATCGCATGAGCTCGCCAAAGTGGAAGGTGCCCAAGGTCTACGAGGTCACCACCAAGCATCCTTTGGATGAAACGCAAGTTACCTCGCTGTTGAGCGGCGTACAACTGCTTGACGAACCGGCGCCGGTAGCCGCACTGTCCGCGAAAATAGTGGGCGACCATGTGCTGCACCTGACGCTGGCGGAGGGGAAATACCACCAGGTCAAACGCATGCTGGCCGCAGTTAGCAACCGGGTGGAGGCGTTGAAACGCATCCGCATCGGCAGCCTTGATTTGCCGGAGGACCTGGCACCGGGGGCATGGCGCTGGCTGGATGCAGCGATGCTGGCAGCAGTAGCGCCGATGCGGCAGGCATAGGCTCCCGGCAGTGCTCATCACAGATATCAGCACCTTGCCAGCATGGTGACAGAGATATTTTCAAACTGCATGGCCACAGCTTGCCTGTTTTTGCCGTATAATCCCTATTCCCTGCGCTACATCCAATCCGCGCAGCGGTCTTGAATCCTAACAGATACCTTCCTGCTGTCTGCCTAGATTGGAGTTATGTCATCGTAACAGGCCGACAAAACACCCTTTGAATAATGGAGTTTCAGCTTGTCTACTGACGTAAGCATTACCCTTTCCAACTTACAATTTTCCGATCTCGGCCTGGCAGAACCCATCCTGCGTGCCATTGCAGATACCGGCTATACCCACCCGACCCCTATCCAGGCCCAGGCCATTCCTTTGGTATTGAATGGCGGCGACCTGCTGGCAGGTGCGCAAACCGGCACCGGCAAGACAGCGGGCTTCACCCTGCCCGTGCTTCACCTGTTGCATGCCAAGCCGGTCAAGGTCAAGCCCGGCCAGCCTCGCTGCCTGATCCTGACCCCGACGCGCGAACTTGCCGCCCAAGTGGAAGAATCGGTACAAACCTATGGCAAACACCTGAAATTGACATCCATGGTGATGTTCGGCGGTGTGGGCATCAACCCGCAGATCGAGCGCCTGAAAAAGCCACTGGATATTCTGGTCGCCACGCCCGGCCGCCTGCTTGACCATGCAGCGCAGAAAACCATAGACCTGTCCGCGATCGAGATTCTGGTCCTGGATGAGGCAGACCGCATGCTGGACATGGGCTTTATCCGCGATATCAAGCGCGTACTGGCATTGCTGCCGAAAAAGCGCCAGAACCTGCTGTTTTCCGCCACGTTCTCAGACGAGATCAAGGAGCTGGCCGACGGCCTGCTGCACAACCCCGGCTTTGTGGAAGTGGCCAGACGCAATACGGCCTCCGAACTGGTCGAACAAGCCGTTCACCTCGTCAGCCAGGGGCACAAGCGCGACTTGGTCGCGCATCTGATCCGCCACCACGACTGGAAGCAGGTGCTGATATTCACCCGCACCAAGCATGGCGCCAACCGACTTGCGGAAAAACTCAGCAAGGACGGCATCGCCGCTGCCGCGATTCACGGCAACAAGAGCCAATCCGCCCGCACCAAGGCGCTAGCCGAATTCAAGAACGGTACCCTGCCGGTCCTGGTGGCAACCGATATTGCCGCGCGCGGCCTCGATATCGACCAGTTGCCGCAAGTGGTGAACTTCGAGTTGCCCAACGTGCCGGAAGACTATGTGCACCGCATTGGCCGTACCGGCCGCGCAGGATGCTCGGGCGCTGCCGTCTCTCTGGTGGATGGCGAGGAAATCAAGCTGCTCAAGGGCATCGAGCGTCTGATCAAGCGTGAAATCCCGCGCCTGGACATTCCCGGCGCTTTCGTTCCCAGTGATAAACCAGGCGTGGAAAGCCGCCCGCCCAGGCAGCAGCCTGCCCAAGCGCGCCAAACGAAAAGTAACCGTCCGCAAGCCCAGCGTGAGCGCAGTGACGCGGCTGGCAACAGCGCCGAACCGCGCTCCGGCAACAAGCCGCGTCAAGGCCGGAATCACCAGGCCAAGGCTCAAGGCCAGCCTCAGCCACAAGCGCAACGCAGCAAGCCTCAGGGCCAGGGCCAGGCGGTTCAAGCCAAGAAAAAACCGGAACCGCTCTTGTCCGAAGCCGCACGCCACCAGGCCATGCCGCAGGTCGGGCTGTTCGTGCCGCCACAGCCACCCAAGCGTCAATTCCACAATACCTCTGGGCAGCGCCCCAACCGGGGTCGCCGCTAGAACCTGGCAAGCATGCAGGCAAACACTGCCGCCCAGCAACTGCTGGAGCAAACTTTTGGCTATAGTGCCTTTCGTGGCGAGCAGGAAGCCATTGTCAATCATGTGGTTGACGGTGGCGACGCGCTGGTGCTCATGCCGACAGGTGGCGGCAAGTCGCTCTGCTACCAGATTCCCTCTCTGCTGCGACCAGGCGTCGGCATTGTCGTTTCCCCGCTGATCGCCTTGATGCAGGACCAGGTGGATGCCCTGCGCCAGCTTGGCATCCAGGCGGCCTTCCTCAATTCCAGCCTGGATGCCGATACCGCACGCCATGTTTATCAGGCCTTGATGCGCGGAGAGCTGAAGGTGTTGTACGTCGCGCCAGAGCGGCTCATGACACCGAGCTTTCTCAGCACCCTGCATGACATCCAGCAGCGCTTCGGTATTGCCTTGTTCGCGATCGACGAAGCGCATTGCGTATCGCAATGGGGACATGACTTCCGGCCAGAATACCGTCAGTTGACGGTGCTGCACGAGGAATTCCCCGAAGTACCGCGCATCGCGCTTACCGCCACTGCCGATACGCCGACCCGCAACGAAATTGTCGAGCGCCTGGGACTGGAGCACGCGCGGCAATTCATTTCCAGCTTTGACCGCCCCAACATCCGCTACCGCGTAGCGCTGAAGAACAACGCCCGCAAGCAGTTGCTCGGCTTCCTCGAATCCGAGCACCCCAACGACGCGGGCATCATCTATTGCCTGTCGCGCCGCAAGGTGGAGGAAACAGCAGCCTGGCTCAAGGAGCAGGGCTGGGATGCACTGCCCTACCATGCGGGACTTGACGCCACAGTGCGCCAGGCCAACCAACAGCGCTTCCTACGTGAGGAAGGCATCATCATGGTCGCCACCGTAGCCTTCGGCATGGGGATAGACAAGCCCAACGTGCGCTTCGTCGTCCATCTCGACCTGCCCAAGAGTATGGAAGGCTATTATCAGGAAACCGGGCGCGCTGGCCGCGACGGCCTGGATGCGGACGCATGGATGGTGTATGGCCTGGGTGACGTGGTCAATATGCGCCAATTGCTCGACGGCAGCGACACGCCGGAGGAGAGAAAGCGCCTGGAACGGCAGAAGCTGGACGCCCTGCTGGGCTTTTGCGAATCCACGGCCTGCCGCCACCAAGCCATCTTGCGCTACTTTGGTGAGCAGCACCCGGGCAATTGCGGACAGTGCGACAACTGCCTCAGCCCGGTGGACACCTGGAACGGCACCGAGGCAGCCCGCATGGCACTCTCATGCGTGTTCCGCAGCGGTCAACGCTTCGGCGCGGGCCACCTCATCGATATCCTGTTGGGCAAGACGACGGAGCAGATCAAGCGCTTCAACCACCAGTCGTTGTCTACCTTCGGCATCGGCAAGGCCCTGAACCAGGCGCAATGGAGCAGCGTGTTCCGCCAGCTGGTGGCGTCCGGGCTACTCTCCACCGACATGGAAGGCTACGGCGGCTTGCGTCTTACTGAGGAAGCCCGACCATTGCTGCGCGGGGAAACGGAAATCTGGCTGCGCAGCGACCCACCCGATGTGCGTGCAAGCTCAAGCAAAGCCGAGCGCGCGAGCCGCAGCCGCGAAGCCTACAATGAAGTGCAGGACGACCCGCTCTGGCTCGCACTCAAGGCCAAGCGGCTGGAGCTTGCCCGCGAGCAGGAAGTGCCTCCCTATGTCATTTTTCACGACAGCACCCTGCTGGAAATACTCAACCAGAAACCCGGCAGTCTGCCGGAAATGGGCCGCATCAGCGGCATAGGCGCGGCCAAGCTGGCACGATACGGGGACGCGTTCCTCGAAGTACTGGAAGAATATGCCCATTAAGACAAAGGACACTCGCCATGCATATCTGGGTTGATGCAGATGCATGTCCGGTAGCGGTGAAGGAAATCCTGTTCCGCGCTGCAGACCGGACCGGCATCATGGTCACACTGGTGGCCAACAAACTGCTGCGGGTACCGCCCTCACCCCATATCCGCGCTTTGCAGGTGCCGGATGGGTTCGATGTGGCGGACAAGGAGATCGTGCAAAAACTTCAGCCAGGCGATCTTGTCATTACCGCAGATATTCCGCTTGCAGCAGAGGTGATTGCAAAAGACGCCCACGCGCTCAACCCGCGCGGAGAAATGTATGACAAGGGCAGCATAGGCGAGCGGCTTGCCATGCGGCACTTCATGGAAGACTTGCGCAGCAGCGGTGTGGCACTGGGCGGCCCGGCTTCATTCAGCCAGGCAGACCGGCAGGCGTTCGCAGCGGCACTTGACCGCTTCATTGCAACATCATTATCCGGATAGAAACCACCATGATGAAACGTCTATTCTGGCTCCTCCTTCCATGCATACTCCTGGCATGCGCCGGCACCGGTACGCCCGAAGGCACCAGGCCCGTCACTCATTTCAAGCCCGACCAATACCTGGGCACCTGGTACGAGATCGCTCGCCTGGATCATTCATTCGAGCGAGGCTTGCAACAGGTCACCGCGACCTATAGCAAGCGCGACGACGGCGGGCTGAAAGTCATCAACCGGGGATACGATGTTGAAAAAGGCATTTGGAAAGAAGCGGAAGGCAAAGCGTATTTCGTCGATGGTCCCGATACAGGCAAACTGAAAGTATCTTTCTTCGGCCCATTCTACGGGGCCTACAACATCCTGGTGCTGGATCACGTCAATTACAATTTCTCGCTGGTGGCGGGACCCAATCGCGATTACCTCTGGATACTGTCACGCACACCCGAATTATCCTATCCCATTAAGGCCGAGTTGATAGCCAGGGCTCAGCAACTGGGCTTCGATACCAGCAAGCTGATTTTTGTCGAGCATGACTCCACCCCCGGCATGAAACTCCCCCACCAGGATACCTTGCATCGCTAGCAGCCAAAATAAAGAGAAGCCCGTCAAACACCACGGGCTTCTTTGGTCATGCATTACAGCAGTGATTTAATTTTTCACGTTCAGGTTGTTCTTGACGGATTTCACGCCCTCTACCGCCTTGGCGATTTCTCCGGCCCTCTGTATCTGTGCCTTGGTGCTGACGAATCCGCTCAGCTGCACCACGCCCTTGTAGGTTTCCACGCCGACTTGCAGGCCCTTGAAGCCCTCTTCTTTCAGAATATTGGCTTTCACCTTGGTGGTGATGGTAGTGTCATCCACAACGCGTCCCACTTCCTTTTTCTGCTGGGCCGTCTTGTAGTCACTGTATTCCTGCTGAGTCAGTTTGCCGTCCTTGTTCTTGTCGGCGGCATTGAAATGCTCCTTGGTGTAAAAACTATCACGGCTCGCCTCAGTTTGAGTAAGGTGACCGTCATTGTTGACGTCCAATTCATGAAACTGCTTCACGTCAGGGCTCTGGTTGAGCTCTTCCGAAATGGATACTGCCCATGCGCCGCTTGCAGCCGCCCCCAGCAGGATGGTGATGACGCTGGAAATGATGTTGGTCTTGGTCGAACGATGCATATTGTGCTCCTCCAGTTAAATTAGGAAAGTAATTCCAGTGATGTGCTTGCATGGTAATGTCTTCCGACAGCTCTGACCGTCAGCATGGGGCTGCAAATCATGTCAGAGCCAACTGACAATACATCCCCTTGGCCTCGCCTTTTGCACGAGGGTGGGTTACAGTCACCCCCTCAATGACAGGCCATGGCAGCCGTGATGGCTGCAGATTGCGTTGGAGGAAGGAAAAGGCATGAGAATTGATACACCCTTATTGCATACACTGCTGACCACCATATTGTGTGCCAGTAGCTGCCTGGCACATGCCGAGGTTGAAGAGGACGGACGGCTCTGGATCAACCTCACTATGGAGGGCATGTTATCGGAGGACAAGCATATCGGCTGGTACGCAGAAGTACAGCCGCGGCTGAAAGAGGAAGGCCGCGAGCATGACCAGACCATCTTGAGGCCTGCCATCAACTACTGGCTTTCAGACCGGGCCAGCATCTGGCTGGGCTACGCTGACGTCAGGACACATACTGACCAAGGCAAGAACCATGAGCAACGTTGGTGGCAGCAATTCATGTATACCTTTCCTCCTACCCCAAGCGGCATTGTCATTACTAGCCGCACCCGGCTGGAGCAACGCAATTTCGACACTGGCAACGACACAGGCCACCGCATACGCCAGCTGGTACGCGCCATCAAAAAGATCGAAGGCACAGAGTCGCTGAACTGGCTGGTATGGGATGAATTGTTCGTCAGCACACGCAGCACGGACTGGGGGGCGCTGAGCGGCTTCGACCAAAACCGCGCATTTGCTGGCTTGGCCTGGCAGGCAGCTGCAAATGCCCGGCTCGAGATCGGCTACGTCAACCAGTATGTCCGCGGCCATACCTTCGACCGCATGCACCACGTGTTCTCGACATCCTTGTTCCTGCGCTTCTAGAGATGCAGAGCCCAGCCCCGGGCTCAAAGCTTGGTGGGAATGATAGCGACTAGGAGGAAGCCCTGATTGGGAGAGCTGACGATATCCACCCGCCCGCCAATCGCCATGATACGGTTGCGAATACCAGAAAGGCCGTGGGTCGCGGAAGAGGTCTTGTTCAAGTCGACCCCCACCCCGTTATCCTCAATTTCCAACTTGAGGTAATCCAGCTCATTCACCATATGCACCGATACCCTGGTGGCATAGGCATACTTGCTGGCATTATTCAGGCTCTCCTGCACCACCCGGTAGGCAATCAGACCCAGGGTTTCAGGTAGCTCGATCTGCTCTCCAGGCAGGATAAGATCGAGATTCCAGTCATTGCGCTCCGCCATATCTTCGATCAGTGACCTTAGCGCGGGCCAGAAACCGATCGTGGTAATGATGGAGGGATGCAGGTTTTGCACGACTTGCCGCTTGAACTGAATGCCTTGGTTCAGATAGCGCATCGTCTTGTCCAGCTTCTCCACGATTTCCGGATCTTGATCCTTCACGCGGCGTATCGTCCAGGAGATATCCATCTTGGTGGCAGTCAATATCGAACCCAGCTCGTCATGTAGGTCGCGTGCCAGCTTTTGCCGAGCACGCTCTACATCGGACTGGTAATCCAGTGCCAGCGTCTTCATCATGTGGGAGTTGCTGCGAATGCGCTCCTCATAGGCCGCACAGTCTCGCGCCAGCTGCTGGCGCAAATGATCACGGCTGTTCATTTCCCGCACCAGCTGTCGGATCACCATGATCACGAGAAGGAGGAGGATCAGTGCCGTACCGACTAGGGCAATACGGGTGATGACGATGGTCTGCGCGCGCTTTTTCATCAACTGCGCCTGCGCCTCGTGCTGCTGATCCAGCAGAGTCTGGGAATACTGCATGAACTTGGCCATCTCGATGACGCCCTGATCGAGCTTGATGACCTGCATCGCCTCTTCCGCCTTGCCGGACTGCACCAGTGAGATGGCCAGCTTCATCTCCGCATTCTTGGCCTCCAGGGCCGAATTGAGAGCAATCAGCCAGCTCTGCTCCTGCTTGCCCTGCATAGCGATCTTCTCACTGTTGAACAACCCCTCAATCTTGCGGATATGCCGGCGTGCAGCATCGATTTCCTGGTTAAAGGTGGAAACCAGCTCCTGGCGCTGGGTCAGCAGGTATCCTCGTTGCGCACTCTCAGCCAGGTTGAGGCTGGTGCGCAACTGCTGCAGGACGGTGATATTGCGCTGCACCTGTTCGATCTGGGCGTTTTGCTTCTCAATTTCCACCAGCCAGGCATCGGTGAACATCACGGACACCAATGCCAAGATCATGGAGGCAAACAGAATGGCCAATACCTTTCCCCCGAGCCGCTTGACCAGACTCTCTGCCCACCCCTTCATTTTGTTGCCGATGGCGTTGATATTCATGACATTCCAAACATCGTGTAAGTATTTTCTGACAAGCGATTCAGTGGCTGTCTGCTAATTCCTGACGGACCAAAAGCCTACAGTGTAAACCGTAGACTGACCAGCCAAGGAGAAAAATGATGCTGCATTATTCCGTAATTTTCTTTGTCATCGCATTGATCGCTGCTTTTTTCGGCTTTAGCGGGATAGCGGCAGGGGCGGCAGAAATTGCCAAGATCCTGTTCTTCGTTTTTCTGATCATCACCATCGTCTCCTTGGTTGCGGGTATTTTTCACAAGCGTTGATCAGCCACGCGGTATTTAGGAGAGCGGTGCGGATTTTTGTGAGATTTTTTCATAGACAGTATTGGAGCACGACATGTTCAACAGCAACACAGCAAGCGAAATAAAAGACCAGGCTTCCGAGCTAGCGGAGACGGCCCAGGAAACCCTGAGCGATAGCGCCAAGGCAGGCAAGGCATCCGTACGCAAGCTGGGTCGCAAGCTGGAAAACAAGGCCCGGGACAGCAAGAAGGAAGCCTTGGCTCTGCTCGAAAGCCTCAGGGACATTCTGGATCCAGACGCACACAGTAACGCCACAGAGCATGTAATCGAGCAACTTTCAGAAAATTTTTCCGAATGGTCCGAGTCGTTGGACAAGGAGTTGTCCCAGGTATTGAAAAACAGCCGGATCCAACCGCGACAATGGCTGCGTAAGCCTTCCTTGCTCACATTATCACTGGCAGTGGGAGCGGGTGTGCTGGTGGGCTATGCCCTGGGCAAGGACGATTGAAGCATTGGCATTGCCAACCGCACCGGCAAGCTTGGATGATGGCTTGCAGAGACCGGCAAGCCATCTTAGTATCCTCAAATCACTATAGATTATTTGATGACAAGGATCGTCAGCATACATGAAAAAAATATTATTGGTTGATGACCACAATATTGTCCGACAGGGATTGCGCAACCTAATTGAACTGGAATCCGACCTCGAGGTGACCGGAGAGGCCGCCTCGGGACTAGAGGCCATCAAGCTGGTACGCAGCAATCAATATGATGCGATCGTGATGGACATCGCCATGCCAGACAAGAACGGCGTGGACACCTTGCACGACCTGCGACATGTTGCGCCAGAGTTGCCCGTACTGATCCTGAGTGGCTACGGCGAAGAACAATATGCACTCAACCTCATGCGCAGCGGATGCAAAGGCTACCTTTCAAAGGATGCGGACTCGGAGGAGATCATCAAGGCGATCCGCACCGTTGCCAACGGCAAGCGCTACATCTCGGCCGAACTTGCCGAGCTGATGACTAACGAACTGAGCAACCCCTCGGAAAAGCTGCTGCATGAAACGCTTTCAGACCGGGAATTCCAGGTATTCTTCAAACTTGCCAGCGGCCTGAGCGCCACTGAAATCGGCGAAGAACTCTGCATCAGTGTGAAAACTGTCAGCACTTACCGTACCCGCATCATGGAAAAAATGAGCTTGAAGACCAATGCAGATCTCACTTACTATGCCATCAAGAATCAGTTGATATCATAATCATGGCTGCAATCAACGTCAGAGATTGTAGGAGTAAGGCGGATGGCAGTGCTTTATATTGCCCGATAGAATTCACAAGCAATGAGTTTGAGCCCATGAATATCATCATGAAGGAAAGACGCAGTAGCGTGGAGCCGCATACGAAAACAATGAAAGTATTGCTGGTCGAAGACTCGTCGCTATTGCGCGAAACGATCATGGATATCCTGTCCGACTGTCGTGGCTTATCCTTCAAAGGTGTCGCGTTAAGCCAGGATGAAGCCATCGCACAGCTTTACAAACAGCCATTCGACCTATTGCTCGTGGATATCGAACTAGCCCAAGGCAATGGTTTTGAAGTCATCAAGGCAACCCAACGGCCCGACTACCCATTTCCCCGCCCCACCTACCTGATCCTGACCAACCACACCTATCCGCAATACCGGCAAATGGCGAATGAGCTGGGGGTGGATCATTTCTTCGACAAATCCATGGATTTCGATCTGGCGATCGAGACAATAGAGGCCCAGGCTGCGCGCTTTGCTCCCTGAGATTTCACTTGTCATGACATCTGTGATGGATATTTTTTGATGAATCTGGGTCTATTGGGAGGCAAGGACTCACCGTAAGCTAGCGATCTTGAGTTCCAGGCAACTTTTTTAGGTTAGACATGCCTTCAGGTTGTTTATCAAGGAGTTAGAATACCACCATGCCAGACATTTCAGCACTGGACCTGGCGCGCATCCAGTTTGCGTTCACTGTATCCTTCCATATCATCTTTCCAGCAATCACCATCGGTCTTGCCAGTTACCTGTTCGTGCTGGAAGCCTTATGGTTGAAAACCGGACGCGAAGTATACAAGGACCTCTACCACTACTGGCTCAAGATATTCGGCGTCAACTTTGGTATGGGCGTGGTCTCGGGGCTAGTCATGGCTTATCAGTTCGGTACGAACTGGAGCGGCTTCTCTGCTTTTGCCGGCAGCGTTACCGGCCCTTTGCTCACTTACGAAGTATTGACCGCATTTTTTCTTGAGGCCGGCTTTCTCGGCGTAATGATGTTCGGGTGGAGTCGGGTGGGACCTGGGCTGCACCTGTTCTCCACAGCGATGGTAGCCCTGGGTACGCTGATTTCAGCGACCTGGATCCTGGCATCCAATAGTTGGATGCAGACCCCCCAAGGTTTCGAGATATTGGATGGCGTCGTGGTCCCCGTCGACTGGTGGGCCATCATTTTCAACCCGTCTTTCCCCTATCGCCTGGTCCATATGGGCATTGCCGCCTTCCTGGCAACGGCTCTGATCGTCGGGGCAGCCGGCGCATGGCATATCCTGAAAGGACAAAAGACGGAGGCAACCCGCACCATGCTGTCGATGGCCATGTGGATGCTGGTGGTGGTTGCACCACTACAGGCAGTCGTCGGAGACTTGCACGGCCTGAACACGCTCAAACATCAGCCCGCCAAGCTGGCAGCCATGGAAGGGCACTGGGAGCATCATGAGGGCGGCGTGCCGTTATTGCTGTTCGGCCTACCGGACATGGAAGCGGAAACCACCCGTTTCGCCGTGGGCATCCCGCATCTGGGCAGCCTGATCCTGACTCACAGCTGGGACGGTCAGGTGCCGGCGCTCAAGGATTTCCCGCCGGAAGACCGGCCCAATGCCAGCATCATCTTCTGGTCTTTCCGCGTCATGGTCGGACTGGGCATGCTGATGATTGCCCTGGGCCTGTGGAGTTTATGTTTACGCTACCGAGGCAGTTTGTACAGCCACCAGGGATTCCTGCGTATGACATTATGGATGGGCCCTGCCGGGGTAATCGCCATCCTGGCCGGCTGGTTTACCACGGAAATAGGCCGCCAGCCCTGGGTAGTGTATGGCATCATGCGTACCGCCGACGCGGTGTCCAATCACGACATCAGCTCTCTGGCCGCTTCACTGGCCTTGTTTATTATTGTCTACTTCTTTGTTTTCGGTATCGGCATCAGCTACCTGATGCATCTCATGCGCCTGCCCGTGCAGCATAGAGCGCCGGAGCCAGAGGGCGGCCCGGGCCAGCCCAGGCAGCCTATGCGGCCACTGTCCACACCGGATGCGTCCTTTTCACTGGAGTCGCAATTACCAAACACTAAGGAATCGTAATCGATGGATTTTGATTTACCCATGATATGGTTGCTGGTCATCCTGTTCGCCATTGCCATGTACGTGATCATGGATGGATTCGATCTGGGAATCGGCATCCTTTTCCCGTTCGTCAAGGACAAGCATGACCGTGACGTGATGATGAATACAGTAGCCCCAGTCTGGGACGGCAATGAAACCTGGCTGGTTTTGGGAGGCGCCGGCCTCATGGCAGCCTTCCCGCTCGCATATGCCGTGGTGTTGAGCGCCCTGTACCAGCCGATTATCCTGATGCTGCTGGGATTGATTTTCCGGGGCGTGGCATTCGAATTCCGCTTCAAGGCGCCGGCACATGAGCAGTCGTTGTGGGACAAGGCGTTTATTGGTGGCTCAATCACTGCCGCATTCTTCCAAGGCGTAACGCTGGGTGCTTATATCAACGGTATCGCGTTGAACGACAATGCATTTTCCGGAGGTACATTTGACTGGATCAGCCCGTTCTCGCTGTTTACCGGGTTGGGCGTGATGGTAGCCTACGCCCTGCTGGGCAGCACCTGGCTCATCATGAAAACCGAGGACAAGCTCCAGCAGCGCATGTTAGAACTCACCCGCCCCCTGGTAGGCCTCGTGGTAATCGCACTGGCAGGCGTGAGTATCTGGACGCCCCTGGCCCACCCCGCTATTGCCGAGCGCTGGTTCAGCCTGCCTAACTTCTACTTCCTCTCACTCGTGCCTATACTGGTCGCCATCAGCCTATATTCCCTCATGCACGAACTCCGGTCAGGCTACGATTGCCAGCCTTTCATCTCCGCCTTGATCATCGTG
Source organism: Methylobacillus flagellatus KT (assembly GCF_000013705.1). Lineage (NCBI taxonomy): Bacteria > Pseudomonadati > Pseudomonadota > Betaproteobacteria > Nitrosomonadales > Methylophilaceae > Methylobacillus > Methylobacillus flagellatus. The sequence continues at coordinate 991,541 of NC_007947.1, read as the reverse complement.
CTGCTTGGACTGCTTGGCCTGGCGATCAGCATCTGGCCCCAGATCATTCCGCCGCACGTGACGATATGGGATGCTGCAGCGCCGCCTGCAAGCCTCAAATTTGCGCTGGTCGGCACATTGGCCATCATCCCCGTCATTCTAGGATATACCATCTGGTCATACCGCGTGTTCAAGGGTAAGGTACGACACGGCGATGGCTACCACTGAACAAGAGAAAGCGCGCCCACACTGGCTCCGGAGACTACTCTGGCTGGTCTTGATCTGGGCCGCCAGCGTCACGGTCATGCTGGCGGCAGCCCTCCTCATGCGACTTTTCATGCAGGCCATCGGCTTGCATTCCTGAATGCCTAGGCAACGCGACCTGTTTTGACAGCCGTGTCGCGCAGTGAAAGCCGGCATCGGCATTTCGGCACCATCCTCATCGGCATCTGCCTGTTTGGCGATTCAGCCAGCATGACTCCCGCCTATTGTTTCTGCTGTTGTTGATCAGTGCCATTATCGGCCTGAAGCTTGTGTCATAAGCCGTTGCCGCGAAGGCAGGATTCACTGGTCCTGCCATTCCCTCAACACAGAGGCGTCCACCGGCGCCGGACCGACATGGCGCAGGTAGTCGTCCTGTAACAAGCGCATACGCAAGACATCCCGGTAGGAACCGTTGGAAAAGAACTCCTCCTTCAAGCGTCCCTCTACCTCGAAACCACAAGCCTCATACACATGGATCGCCGCCTGGTTTTCCTTGTCCACGACCAGATATACCTTGTGCAGGTTGAGCACACGAAAGGCATACCCCACGGCAATGCGCGTCGCCGACTTGGCCAGGCCGCGCCCCTGGTAATCCGGGGCAATGATGATCTGGAATTCGGCACGCCGGTGAATGTAATTGATCTCCACCAACTCGACCAGCCCGGCCAGCTCGCCGTTATCCAGCTCGATAATGAAGCGCCGCTCATTCTGGTCGTGGATGTGCCTGTCATACAGGGCAACCAGCTCGTCATAAGCTTCGTAAGGTTCCTCGAACCAGTAACGCATGATGGTATCGTTATTGTTGAGCTTGTGTACGAAATGCAGATCGTTGCGTTCCAATGGGCGCAAATTGATGCGGTCAGCCATGGTCAATCCATCCATTCTACGGAAATAGCTTGAATTATAGCGTGCGTGAGTTAGGGGCAAATGCGGCATGAATGTCAGACGCCGCCGTGCGTCACTGGCTATTGACGGGAGATACGGTAAGCCTGCGCGGCTGAGCAGATCAATCAAGCCACCCTCTCCCGGCAAATGCGCTGCACCGACCGCCACGAACACCGGCTGCAGGCTGGCAGCAGCGGCAATGCGCTCTGCCATGCGCATATTGCGCTCGTCCAGCAGCTTGACACGTATCTTCTCCCACAATCCGGCAGGCAGACCATCCACCCCCAATGCTGAATCCAGTGCACCCACCTTATCCAGGTTGCCGGAAAGATACGCCTGGATCATCAACTCGAAGTCTTTTTCCCTTTGCTCCTGGCTGCGCTTGAGCACACTGCGCAATATCAGCATCTGCTCTTCCAGGCTGATGCTTTCCAGCACGGAAAAATGCGCCTCTGGCGTTTCCAGCGCCTCGACAGCCTTGCCTGCGCGTTGCGCCTGCAGGTAAAGCTGTGCACATCCAGGGTATAGGGAGATTGCGACACGGGCAGGTCGAACACCATGGCCAGCAGCCATGGCTTCATACGCAATGCCATGTCGCGCGGTAAGCCGTGAAAATCGGCAGCGGCATAGACCTGCTCAAGCTCTGCCTCAGTCAGCAACTGAGCCAGGCTACCTTGCATATAGTAGGGTGAGACATCATTGGAGGGCAGGACTTCCATCATGAACGATTGCACAGACTCGAGGGCGGCGTTGACGGGCTCTGCCAATGTAGTGACCCTGGGATCATCGACATGGATGGTGCCGAACAGGTAGCTGACAGGACCGTGACCCGCCTGCACCTTCCACAGCATGCCGTCTCCTGCCGCCATCGCCATGGCGGAGCACAGACAGTAGGCAGAAAAAAAGCCCCGCAAGAGTAAACTTGTGAGGCTGGAATAAAAACGCATTGGCAGCATACGGGCTTTATGGTCGGCCAGGTTTCCTAGCAGGCTTGCCAGATCGTTGAACTGTTACGTGATTTTTCTTGCCAGCAGCGGGCGCTCGGCCTACTGGACGCGGTGCAGAGGCTACAGGCTTGGCCGGGCGGCGGCTGCCGTTGGCCTTAGCCTGTTCCTTGGGCAGGATGGGCTGCCAGGCAGGCACTAAGTGCTTCTTGCCGTTGCCGATCAGGTCTTCACGGCCCATCCGCTTCAATGCCTCGCGCAACATCGGCCAGTTGTTGGGGTCGTGATAGCGGATGAATGCCTTATGCAGTCGACGCACGCTGCCAGCCTTGGGGATAGGCACATCCTCACTGTCATGCGTCACTTTGCGCAAGGGGTTCTTGCCGGAGTGGTACATGGCGGTCGCCATCGCCATCGGTGTGGGGGTGAAAGTCTGGACTTGGTCGAGCTTGAAATCGTATTTCTTCAGCCATAGGGCCAGGTTGAGCATGTCTTCATCAGTGGTACCCGGGTGCGCCGCAATGAAATAAGGGATCAGGTATTGCTCCTTACCCGCCTCGCGCGAGAACCTTTCAAACATTTCCTTGAATTCGTCATAGGCGGTCATCGCCGGCTTCATCATCTTGCTGAGCACATTCTCTTCCGAATGCTCGGGCGCTATTTTGAGATAGCCGCCGACGTGGTGCTGCACCAGTTCCTTCACGTATTCCGGCGATTTCACGGCAAGGTCGTAACGCAGACCAGAACCGATCTGGATACGCTTGATGCCGGGGATCGCCCTCGCCTTCCGGTAAAGCTGGATCAGATGCGAATGATCGGTATTGAGGTTCTCGCAAATGCCCGGGAACACACAGGAAAGCTTACGACAATTCTTTTCTATGGTCTCACTCTTGCAGGCAAGACGGTACATGTTCGCTGTTGGCCCGCCAAGGTCGGAAATCGTGCCGGTGAATCCTTCCACCTTGTCGCGCACTTCCTCCAGCTCCTTGAGGATGGAGGCTTCAGAGCGACTCTGGATAATGCGTCCTTCGTGCTCGGTGATGGAGCAAAAGGTGCAGCCGCCGAAACAGCCGCGCATGATATTGACGGAAAAGCGGATCATCTCCCAGGCAGGGATACGCTCTCCCTTGTATGCCGGATGGGGGGTGCGCGCATAAGTCAGGTCGTAGACATAGTCCATTTCCTTGGTGGTCAGCGGAATGGGCGGCGGGTTCAGCCAAACCTCGCGATCCCCATGTCGCTGCACCAGCGCACGCGCGTTGCCCGGGTTGGACTCGAGGTGCAGCACGCGCGAAGCATGGGCGTAGAGCACAGGATCCTTGGAAACTTCCTCAAATGACGGCAGGCGGATGAATTGCCTGTCGCGCCCTGCCTTGGGCTTGTTCGGTTTGCGCATCAGGGTGATGGCTTGCACGCCCGGCTCCAGACCCTGGCTGGCCGCAGCGGCAGCTGTGGATGCGCAGGAGGCGCCGGTCTGCTCCATGGCCGGCTCCATCGCATATGGATTCACTGCCTGGTCTATCTTGCCCGGCCGATCCAGGGCGGTGGACGAGATTTCCTCCCAACCTTCAGGCACATGCTTGCGCAGGAAAGCCGTGCCGCGTATATCGGTCATCTCGCTGACGGGTTCGCCCTTGGCAATGCGGTGGCTGATCTCAACTAATGCACGCTCGGCATTGCCATAGATCAGGATGTCCGCCTTGGAATCGACCAGCACCGAACGGCGCACCTTGTCGGACCAGTAATCGTAATGCGCGATCCGGCGCAACGAAGCCTCGATACTGCCGATCACCAGTGGGACGCCAGGAAAAGCTTCGCGGCAACGCTGGGAATACACCAGCACGGCACGATCCGGTCGTTTGCCAGCTACCGCGCCGGGTGTATAGGCATCATCGGAGCGGATTTTGCGGTCCGCCGTGTAGTGATTGACCATGGAATCCATATTGCCGGCCGTGATGCCAAAATACAAATTGGGTTTTCCCAGCACACGGAACGGATCTGCCGAGTGCCAATCCGGCTGGGCAATGATGCCGACGCGAAAACCCTGGGCCTCCAACAGCCGACCCACCAAGGCCATGCCAAAGCTGGGGTGATCAATATAGGCATCGCCCGTGACCAGGATAATGTCGCAACTATCCCAGCCCAATTGATCCATTTCTTCGCGCGTCATGGGTAAGATCGGGGCGGTGCCAAAGCGCTTGGCCCAATAGGGCCGGTAAGCACTCAATAAACGAGGTGATTCCGGGCGTAATTCCATAGCGTCGGCATTTTACCTTGGAATCCCTGCGACATGACGAAAAACCACCAAAATTTTAAAAATTCAACTGATAAATCAGTGAATTATTAAAACCGCATCCGCCTCTATGGCATCGCTCAAGCGAGTCTGGGTATACAAAGATGGTCTCCAGGCTCAGGCTGACGGCACCAGCAACTCCTCAGGTTGGACTTTGCATGATGCGCCAGTACCACACACTCTCAATGCCGCTCTTCCGCCGCAGGCCGCCAGCGCCGCAACGTCAGGGCATTGGTGACCACGCTTGCAGAGCTCAAGGCCATTGCCGCACCGGCCACTATCGGGTTCAGCATTCCCATGGCTGCTAACGGGATCCCCACCAGGTTATATATAAACGCCCAGAAGAGGTTTTGTCGTATCTTGCTATAAGTGCGACGCGAAATTGCAATCGTATCGGCAACCAGTAGCGGGCTGCTCCGCATCAAGGTGACGGCTGCAGTGTGCATCGCCACATCCGTTCCGCTGGACATGGCAAAGCCGATATCCGCCGCAGCCAGCGCAGGTGCATCATTGATGCCGTCTCCCACCATGGCAACCACCCTGCCCTGCCGGCGCAGCGCCGCCACAACGGCTGCCTTGGAATCGGGCAATTGTTCCGCATACACCTCATCCAGCCCCAATTGCTGGCTGATGCGCTGCGCGCTGGCGTGGTTGTCCCCGGTCAGCATCAACACCTTGATGCCCAATGCATGCAAATGCTGTACTGCTGCCACGGCTTCTGGTCTGAGTTCATCGCCAAACGCCATGAGGCCGAGCAATTCGGGCTGACCGGCATCGTTCTCGGCAGCGAGCCACGACAGGGTGCATCCGCGGTTCATCAATGGCTCCACCTCGCCTTGCATGCTGTCAACCGCTACACCAGCCTGCTCCATGGCACGCTGGTTGCCCAGCCAGACGCGACGGCCATCAACCTTGGCCATCAGTCCGCTGCCCGGCAATGCCATGGCCTCTGCCGCAGAGGCCGCCTCCACCCCTGCTGCTTGCGCATGCTCCAGTACCGCTACCGCCAAGGGGTGATGGCTGCCTCGCTCCAGTGCCGCCGCCAGCCTGAGCAATTCAAGCGCCCGCCCTGGCATGCTGGCGACCTTGATCACACGCGGCTTGCCCACCGTCAGCGTACCGGTCTTGTCGAATGCCACCGTATCGATCCTGTGCGCCAGCTCCAGGGCATCGGCATCCTTGATCAGGATACCGTAACGTGCTGCGACGCCTGTCCCGGCCATGATGGCAGTAGGCGTCGCCAGACCGAGCGCACAGGGACAGGCGATCACCAGCACTGCAACCGCATTGAGCACGGCTTGTTCCCACTGTCCGTTATACCAGGCCCAGCTTGCCAACGTCAGCACAGCAATCAGCAACACCAGCGGCACGAATACGGCACTCACCTTGTCGACTAGCCGCTGGATGGCCGGCTTGGCGATCTGTGCATCCTCCACCATGCGAATGATGCGGGACAATGTCGTCTCGGCGCCAATCGCCGTCACCTCCACCAGCAAGACCCCGTCCAGGTTCACGGCACCGCCGGCCACCTTGCCGCCCACGCCTTTCTTGACCGGCGCGCTTTCGCCGGTAAGCATGGATTCATCAAGGTGGCTGTCACCTTCGCATATCACCCCGTCCACAGGCACCCGCTCGCCCGGGCGCACCAGCACTTGATCACCCACCATGACTTCGGCCAACGGCACATCCTGTTCTAAGCCATTGCGTCGGACACGTGCAGTATCCGGGCGCAGCGCCTGCAATGCGCGTATGGCCTCGGTCGTCTGGCGCTTGGCCCGGCTTTCCAGCCACTTCCCCAGCAGAACCAGGGTGATGACGGCACTGCTGGCCTCGAAATACAGATGGGGGGAATGCTGCCAGAGCAGATATACGGAAAGTCCATACGCCGCAGAAGTCCCAATGGCGACCAGCAAGTCCATATTGCCCGAAAGATGGATTGCAGCCTTCCAGCCGGCACGGTAAAACCGAGCACCCAGCCAGAACTGCACCGGCGTTGCCAGCAACCACTGCACCCAGCCGGGCAGCATCCAGTGCTGTCCCAGCAGCATTCCCACCATCGGCAGCACCAGCGGCAAGGTCAGCAAGGCGGCGATGCCGACCTTCCAGCCGCCCTGGATATCCTCGACCGGCGCAATGGGGGCGTCCGGCCTGATCAGGCGGGCCTGGTAGCCCAGCTTGGACACCGCCTGCTCGACCTGTTGCGCCAGGTCGGCGCCAACCGCTTCCACATGCGCTTTTTCGGTTGCCAGATTGACATTCGCCAGCTGCACGCCCGGCAACTTGTTCAAGGATTTCTCGATGCGCCCGGCACAAGCCGCGCAAGTCATGCCGGTAATGGCGAAATCCAGTTTTTCCAATGGTGGCTGCTTTGTCATCGCGGCAACTTCCTTATCATATCAATCTTGCACGGGCCTCTCACAACACCAAGGCTTGACTTTACCATGCGGGAAAGGCGCATAATCCAATATCCAACCAATCCTCAATTTTTCAATCTGGAGCTATTCATGCATACATTCAAGGTCAACGACATGAGCTGCAATCATTGCGTACAGGCGATCACCCAGGCTGCGCAGGCGGTCGACCCGCAGGCAAAAGTCACGGTGGACCTCGCGGGAAAGGCCGTGCATATAGACAGCAGCGCCGATATCGCCCGCTTTCGCGATGCGATCAGCGAAGCCGGCTATACGCCTGAATAGCTGCCGGGCCAACCCGGCGGGCGTGACGCTAATGCCCTTCATGCCCGCCCGGCTTCCTGATATGCAAGGTATGCCCCTCGCCGCTTGCAGCGGGCGCCCTGCTCACCGGCACCCCGCTGGCGTCGACTTCGTGCGCCACAGTGCCGGGAGGATTCGGGTAATCTCCCGGATCGCTGTAATCTCCGGCCTTCAATCCCGCACGCACCTTGACCGCAGTAAACATGCCGCCCATGTGCATGTCCCCGAACTGGCCCTTGCCGCTCATCATCGGCAGGGTATTTTCCGGCAACGGCATGTCCATCTCGCCCATTTCCGCCATGCCGCTTTCCCCCATGGGCATGTAGTCCGGCAGCAGCTGCGTGATCTTGTCAACCAGCCCTTTCTGCTCGACGCCTATCATGGTCGGCACCTGGTGCCCCATGGCATTCATAGTATGGTGGCTTTTGTGGCAGTGGAAAGCCCAGTCTCCCGGCGCGTCGGCGACAAACTCCACCGCGCGCATTTGGCCGACGGCAACATCGGTGGTCACCTCAGGCCAGCGTGCTGCAGGCGGCACCCAGCCGCCGTCAGTCCCCGTCACGGTAAACTCGTGGCCGTGCAGGTGGATGGGATGGTTGGTCATGCTGAGGTTGCCGACGCGGATACGCACCCGCTCGTTCAGCCCAGCCACCATGGGGGCGATACCTGGAAACACGCGGCTGTTGAAAGTCCAGAGATTGTGCTCCAGCATGGTCGCCACCTTGGGCGTGTAACTGCCGGGGTCGATATCATAGGCGTTGATGAGGAAGACATAGTCCCGGTCCACGCGCATGAAATCGGGGTTTTTAGGGTGCGTGACCCAGAACCCCATCATGCCCATGGCCATCTGCACCATTTCGTCGGCGTGCGGATGGTACATAAAGGTGCCGGCACGCTTGGCCTCGAACTCATAGACAAAGGTCTTGCCGGCCGGGATCGCCGGTTGCGTGAGGCCGCTCACGCCGTCCATGCCGTTGGGCAGGCGCTGCCCGTGCCAGTGGACGCTGGTTGCCTCCGGCAGGCGATTGGTGACGTAGATGCGCACACGATCCCCCTCCACCACCTCGATCGTCGGCCCAGGGCTCTGGCCGTTGTAACCCCACAGATGCGCCTGCATGCCGGGCGCGATCTCCCGCACCACGGGTTCCGCCACCAGGTGGAACTCCTTGACGCCATCGCGCATGCGCCAGGGCAGGCTCCAGCCATTCAAGGTCACCACCGGGTGAAAAGGCCTGCCGTTGCCAGGCGCGCGGGGCACCTGGGTTTCTGCACTGCCCATGCTGGCAATTTCCGGCAAGGCCGCCATCGCCACCTTGCTGACCGTGCCCGCAGCTACGGCAGCCGCTCCCAGCCTGAAAAAATCACGGCGATTCAGCATCATTCTCCCCTTCCATTCTCATCCAGGGATGCCACGGGCCCCATGGTCGCCATCGTCAGCCCGGCGTCCGCCAGCCAGAAATCACGCACGGCATTGATATACCGGCTCACGCTGCTGACCTGCTCCCGCGCGTCCGCAAGCAATTCGAAGGCGCTGAGCAGCATGCCGTTGTAGCGCAGCTGGTGCTCTTGCAGGATGCGCTTGCGCAGCGGCACGATCTCGTCTTGGACATGGCGCGCCATTTCGTAACGCACGCGGTACCGTGCATAGGCGGCCCGCACCTCGGTTTCCGCATCGATGACTGTTTGTGCCGTACGCTCGAGCGCCTGCGTATAGATTGCCTCGGCGCGCTTCACGCGCGCGCTGCCCCAGTCGAACAATGGCAGTTCAAAGCCCAGCGTGATGCCCTTCTTGTAAGCCTCGCCGCGCCGCCCCTCCAGCACGCGGGCCGGGCCGATATCTAGCACATTGATCAGGCGCGTGGTCTTGCTCAAGCCGAGCTGCTTGGCGAGCGCATCCACCTCGGCACGCATCGCCAGCAAGTCCAGCCTCTGCAGGAAAGCCTGCTGCTGCACCTGCAGGAGATCTTCCTCCGTAGCCGGCAGATCAGGCAGGCGCGGCGGCAGCGTGAATTGCTCGCTGTTCCCCAGCCCGATCACGCGTGACAACCGCTCGCGCGTCATGCGCTGGTGTTCGCGCGCCGCCGCATACTCCAGCGCGGCATCGGCATAAAAGCTTTGCTCGCGCGCCTGGTCCAGCTTGCTCCAGTTGCCTTGCTGGTGCATGCGCCGCGCCAGCTCGGCTGCCGCTTCCGCCGCCTGCATCACCTGCGCGGCATACAGCAACGATTGCTCCGCAGCGACAGCCGCAACCCAGGCCTGCCGGGTTGCCTGCGCCAAGACCAGCACCTGCAGGCTTACCTCGCGCTTGGTCTGTTCGAAGCGTTGCTGCTCCACAGCCTTGGCCTGCGGCATCGTCAGCAGGGAAAAAAGATTGAAGGTGAACGACTGCTCGATCTTGTAGTCGCCGTCATGGCGCGTGTACAGCATGGAGAAACGCGGATTGGGCAAGCGCCCGGCCTGCACCAGGTCCGCTTCGGCAATGCCAAGCGCAGCGAAACCGGCTTTCAGGCCCCGGTTGTTCAACAAGGCCAGCTGCACAGCTTCCTCGACTCCGAGCGGCTTTGCTAACAATTCCTCCGTCCGCTGCTGCGAAGAAACCTCTCCAGCACTATCCAAGGCCACGTCCTGTTTCAGGCGTTGGGCAACCGTGGAGCGTACATCGTCCATGCCGCCGTTGCGGCTGAACGTGGCGCAGCCGGCGAGCAGGCTAGTGACGATGGCAAGAGCAACGACGGGAAGGCAGGACACATATTGTCCAGGCAACAACTTGGCCATGATCATTCCCCATGCATGCGATGGTGGCCGTCATGCTGTCCGTCCCCGCGCTGTCCAGCATCATGTTGCGTAGCATGCTGATGCTGCTCATGGCCGGCATGGTCGTGGTGCATATCGTGTTCGGCATGGTCGTGGTGCATATCGTGTTCGGCATGCGGCTGCACCGGCGCGGCTGCGGCGCCCTGCTCGAATTTCTGGTATTGCCCGAGGACCGGCTCATGGCGCAAGGCCGGACTAAACTCAGTTTCAGCCTCTGCCGCCACCACGGGCAGGACAAGGCACAGGCAGCCTAAAGCTGACAAGGCTATATTGAATCGCATGATACTCTCCATTCATGATATGAAGCCTGCTTGATGCAAGCGGGCCATTAAAACCTTTGGCCGCAGAGACAGCGGCGGCCATGACGAGATCAGATGGAGGGCAGGATCGGCGGGCGCTGCCATTGCGCCAGGGCGGGCGGGAAATAAATCAGGCTTGGCGCGATGTCCACCTGGCGAGGCGGCAAATCGGGCGTAGACATGCGGATGGAAATAGGCAATACGCTGAAGCATGACAGGCAATCATGGCAGTTCCTGCAATTGTCGCCATGCTGCTCATCATGCTGATACGCGCCGTCATCATGACGCGCATGATCGTGGGTAGCATGATGCTGATGCGCCGCTGGCTGCGCTGTCGCAGGGGAAACGGCAGGCAGATGCAGGCTGCTGCTGGCCGCCACGGTATCCGCAAGAAACATGGTCAGCAGCAACAGGATAATGGTGCGATAAAGGCGCATGGAAGAATAGTAGCATAATCAGGGCATGCAGCAAAGCTGCATCTGCATTATGCTAGCACCGATCCTGACTGAATTGCTGCTTCATGGTCGATTCCACAACAACTCAACAAGATGACCCTCGCATGACACATCAATACTACCGCTTGCCTGGCGGCCCGGTACGTGTATTGCAGGCCGGTACACCCTTTCCTCCCCTGGAGGCCGCTCTGCGGGAGCCCAATGGACTGATTGCCATTGGCGGCGACCTGACTGCCGAACGCCTGCTCAACGCATATGCGCAGGGCATATTCCCCTGGTTCAGCGAGGGAGAGCCCATACTGTGGTGGAGTCCGGATCCTCGCATGGTGCTGTTCCCCGGCGAACTGAAAATTTCCCGGTCATTGGCCAAGCGGCTCAAGCGCCGAGATTATGAAATCCGCTTCAACACGGCTTTCAGCCAGGTCATTGCCGCATGCGCCGCCACTCCGCGCGAAGGCCAGGATGGTACCTGGATTACCGACGGCATCATGGAAGCCTACAATACGCTGCATCTGCTAGGCCACGCCCACAGCGCCGAGACCTGGGTGGATGGCAAACTGGTGGGCGGCTTGTACGGCGTCAGCCTGGGCAGGATGTTCTACGGGGAGTCCATGTTTCATCATACAACCGATGCCTCCAAGCTCGCATTTGTGCATATGGTGCGACGCCTTCAAGCACTGGGGTATGGCATGATCGACTGCCAGATGAAAACCCGGCACCTGGCCTCGCTAGGCGCACGCGAGATTACCCGCGCGGAATTTTCCCAACGACTGAATGAATTGGTACACTACCCAGCATGACATTGCCTGGCGAACAGCATCTGCACAAAATCCAGTTCTACGCTACCACCGCGTATTCCTGCGGCTACCTTGCGGACAAACCAGCGCAATCGCTGATTGCCACACCACATCACCTGATAGACGCTCACGCATACAGCGGGCTGATCCAGCTTGGCTTCCGCCGCAGCGGCAAGTTCGCCTACCGTCCTCACTGCGAGACTTGCCATGCCTGTATTCCCGTCAGGCTACCCGTTGCAGAATTCCAGCCCAGCCGCAGCCAGCGGCGGGCATGGAAACAGCATCGCAACCTCTCTGTCGCCCTCATTGAGCTGGCCTTCTCGGAAGAGCACTTTGCCCTGTATTCCGCTTACCAGGCTGCCCGGCATGAAGGCAGCTCGGAGGATCCGGAAACCGTAGAGCAATACCGTAACTTCCTGGTGCAAAGCAATGTGGAAAGCCTGATGGTGGAATTCCGCGAGAACGGCGTACTCAAAATGGTCAGCGTGGTGGACATCGTGCGCGATGGCATTTCCGCCGTTTATACCTTTTATGACACTGCCGACAAACATGCCAGTTATGGCACTTACAATATCCTGTGGCTGCTTGACTGGTGCGGCAGCCTCAACCTGCCTTACCTTTATCTCGGCTACTGGATCAAGGAAAGCCGCAAGATGGCCTATAAGCAAAATTTTCTGCCCCAGGAAGGGTTAATTGACGGCGAATGGCGCCCCATTCACACCGAGCGATACGCACAGCCAAAATAGCCCTGCTGCCTGTGAACCATTTTTCCGCTGGCCAGTCTTAGCCATTACTCCTTGCTATCTCCAGCAACCGGCGTTTTTGCTTCGTCTGCCTTGACAAGGAACGCCCCGGTTGCCTTTCTCCGTCCAGCCAATCACCGCTGGCATGATACAATTGCCGTTTTCATTCACCTCGCACTGTTCGCACCTTGAAAAAACTGCTTGTTTTTGGCGTAGGCCTGATCGGTGGCTCACTTGCACTCGCGCTCAAGGCAGCCAACAAAGACTGGCATGTCACCGGCATTGGACGCACAGGTGACAGCTTGCAGGAAGCCTTAGCGCTTGGCATCATTGATGAAGCTGCCAGCGACCCGGTCACGGCGCTAAAGGACGTGGACGTGGTCATGATCGCGACCCCCGTGGCCCAGATTGCCTCCATCCTCGAGCGTATTGCACCGCATCTGGAAGAAAATACCATCGTCACCGATGCAGGCAGCACCAAGGCCGAGATTGTCGAACAGGCCCACCGCATCCTCGGCGAGGCTGCCTCGCGCTTCGTGCCAGGTCACCCGATTGCAGGGGCAGAAAAAAGCGGTCCATCTGCCGCGCAAGCCACGCTTTATCAGAACAAAAAGGTCATTCTCACACCCTGCGCGCACACCGACCCAGCCGCAATCCAGGCAATTCATGAACTCTGGCTGAGCACTGGCGCCATTGTGCGGCAAATGAGCCCGGCCGAGCATGACACGGTGTTTGCCGCCGTCAGCCACTTGCCTCACCTGCTGGCATTTGCCCTGGTAGACGAATTGGCGGCACGCCCCGACGCAGACCAGTTCTTCGAGTTTGCAGCGAGCGGCTTCCGCGACTTCACCCGCATCGCAGGCAGCTCCCCGGAAATGTGGCGCGACATCAGCCTGGCCAACCGCACCGCCCTGCTGCAAGAGCTGGATCACTACCAAGCCAGCCTTGCTCGCCTGCGCCAAACTCTGGAACAAGGCAACGCTGCCAGCCTGCAAGCCATCTTCGAACGTGCCAGCCACGCCCGCAATGCATGGGCCGAGCGCACCCAATCAGCGCAAGGGGGTAACTAGGTATGGAAAGCCTCACCCTACCGGCCGTACGCCATGCCTATGGCACCGTCAAGCTGCCTGGATCGAAGAGCATTTCCAACCGCACCCTGTTGCTTGCAGCGCTGGCACAGGGCGATACCGAAATTCATGAGCTTCTGGCATCGGACGATACGCAACGCATGCTCGACGCCCTGCGCATACTAGGCGTCAAGCTGGAGCAGACCGGTCTCCATCAATGGCAGGTTCATGGCACATGCGGGGAATTCCCGGTCAAACAGGCCGCGTTGTTTCTTGGCAATGCCGGCACCGCTTTTCGGCCATTGACTGCGGCGCTGGCCTTGTCGCACGGTAACTATGAACTATCCGGCATCGCCCGCATGCACGAACGACCGATTGGCGACCTGGTGGATACGCTGAATGCAGCTGGCGCCGCCATTGAATATCTGCAGAACCCAGGCTTTCCTCCCTTGCATATCCGCCCTGCGACACTGAATACCAGCGAGGCATTGCGGGTACGCGGCGATGTCTCCAGCCAATTCCTGACCGCCTTGCTGATGGCTTTGCCTCTCACGGGCGAGGAAGCGCGAATCGAAGTCATCGGCGAATTGATCTCGAAACCCTACATCGACATCACGCTCAACCTCATGCGTCAATTCGGCATCGAAGTGCTGCGCGAGCACTGGCGCACGTTCACCATTCCTGCCGGCAGCCGCTACAAAAGCCCCGGCATTGTCCATGTCGAGGGAGACGCCTCCTCTGCCTCATACTTTCTTGCAGCAGGAGCGATCGGGCAGGGCCCGGTCACGGTAGAAGGCGTAGGCCGCAACAGCATTCAAGGTGATGTGCGCTTTGTCGAGGCCCTTGAACGGATGGGGGCCGACGTCAATACCGGTGACCACTGGATCAAGGTCCACTCGACGCCAGGCAAACTCAAGGCGCTGGATATGGATTGCAACCACATCCCGGATGCCGCCATGACGCTGGCGATCCTGGCCTTGTTTGCCGACGGCACAAGCACCTTGCGCAATATCGCGAGCTGGCGCGTCAAGGAAACCGACCGCCTGGCCGCCATGGCAACAGAGCTGCGCAAGGTCGGGGCTGTTGTGGAGGAAGGCAACGACTACCTCCGGATTACGCCCCCAGACGCACTGACGCCCAACGCCTGTATCGACACCTACGACGATCACCGCATGGCGATGTGTTTCTCGCTGGTTGCACTCGGCGGCGTCCCCATCGTGATCAATGACCCGAACTGCGTTGCCAAGACCTTCCCTGACTATTTCGAGCGATTTTCCGCGCTGGTTCATGCGTAAAACCGATTATCTCCGCACTGCCAATGACTGACATGCAAACCTCTGCCGTACCCGTCATCGCCATCGATGGCCCCTCCGCCTCCGGCAAGGGGACCGTGGCCCAGCGCGTAGCAAAGGCCTTGGGCTACCACTACCTGGACTCGGGCGCCATCTATCGCATCGCCGCGCTGGCAGCACTCAGGCGCGGCATCAGCTGGCAGGATGAAGCCGCGCTGGCAAAGTTGGCGCAAGAGTTGGATATCTGCTTTTTGGACGATGAAATCTACCTGGATGGCGAAATCATCACCGAGGCTGTACGTACTGAAGAAATCAGTCGTGGTGCATCAGAAGTTGCTGTTCATCCTGCCCTGCGCCGCGCACTCCTCAATCTGCAACAGAGTTTCCGCAAGGCACCAGGCCTGGTTGCAGATGGCCGGGATATGGCCACGGTCGTCTTCCCTGATGCACAAACCAAGATATTTCTTACTGCCAGCGCGGAAGTCAGGGCTGAGAGGCGTTATAAACAGTTGATAGAAAAAGGAATCCATGCTAATCTCGCGGAAATCTTGCAGGATTTGCAAACCCGCGATGCAAGGGACAGCCAAAGAGCCGTTGCGCCGCTGCAAAAAAGCGAGAGCGCGAGGTTGCTGGAAACCAGCGACCTCAGCATAGACCAGGCAGTCGAGGCTATTCTGGATTATAGCCGAGCTGACGCTGGAAAATAAGCTTTCAGTATGAGTGCCGTGAATCTCACCGGTTCATGGTTTTTTTTAATTTGACCCGCTGCACGGCGGGATTATCTGGATATTTTTTTAATGACTAACCTTTCAACCACAACCTCCTCCATGGAAAGCTTCGCAGCCCTGTTCGAGGAAAGCCTGGCTCGCCAGGAAATGCGCTCCGGTGAAGTGATCACCGCTGAAGTTGTCTCCATCGATGACGACTTTGTCATTGTCAACGCTGGCCTGAAGTCCGAAAGCGTGATTCCCGCTTCGGAGTTCCGCAATGATCGTGGCGAACTCGAAGTGAATGTAGGCGATTTCGTTAAAGTCTGCATCGAATCCCTGGAAGATGGTTATGGTTCCACCAAACTTTCCCGCGAAAAGGCCAAGCGCCTCGCGGCATGGCAAGAACTCGAAGAAGCGATGAACGAATCCCGTATCATCAAGGGCATGGTCAATGGTCGTGTCAAGGGTGGCCTGACCGTCATGGTCAACAGCATTCGTGCATTCCTGCCAGGCTCACTGGTTGACCTGCGCCCTGTGAAGGACACCACGCCTTTCGAAAACAAGGAATGGGATTTCAAGGTCATCAAGCTGGATCGCAAGCGCAATAATGTTGTGGTTTCACGCCGCGCTGTACTGGAAGAAACCATGGGCGCCGACCGCGAAGCCCTGCTGGAGTCATTGAAAGAAGGTGCAGTGGTCAAGGGCATCGTCAAGAATATTACCGACTACGGTGCGTTCGTCGACCTGGGTGGTATCGACGGCTTGCTGCACATCACCGACCTCGCATGGCGCCGCGTCAAGCACCCATCGGAAGTATTGACCGTTGGTGAAGAAGTCGAAGCCAAAATCCTCAAGTTCGATCAAGAGAAAAACCGCGTTTCCCTGGGCATCAAGCAACTGGGCGATGACCCATGGGTTGCCTTGGGCCGCCGCTATCCAGTCGGTACCCGCCTGTTCGGCAAGGTCACCAATCTGACCGACTACGGTGCATTCGTTGAAATCGAACCAGGCATCGAAGGTTTGGTACACGTTTCCGAAATGGACTGGACCAACAAGAACGTCCATCCTGCCAAGATTGCTCAGCTGGGTGACGAAGTAGAAGTCATGATTCTGGAAATCGACGAAGACCGTCGCCGCCTCTCCCTGGGCATGAAGCAATGCCAAGCCAACCCATGGGATGACTTTGCTGCCACCCACAAGAAGGGCGACAAGGTTAGCGGTCAGATCAAGTCCATCACCGACTTCGGCGTATTCATCGGTCTGCCTGGCGGCATCGACGGTCTGGTTCATCTGTCCGACCTGTCATGGAACCAGCCTGGTGAAGAAGCAATCCGCAACTTCAAGAAGGGTGATGAACTCGAGGCAGTGGTGCTTAGCATTGATGTTGAGAAAGAGCGCATCTCTCTGGGCGTCAAGCAACTGGATAGCGACCCATTCAGTGCTTACACCGCACTGAACGACAAGGGTGCTATCGTCAAGGGTACTGTCAAGTCCATCGAGGCCAAGGGTGCCGTGATTGCGCTGGACAACGAGGTTGAAGGCTACCTGCGCGCTTCCGAAGTTTCCCGTGACAAGGTGGACGACATTTCTACCGTTCTCAAGGAGGGTGACGAGATCGAAGCCCGCATCACTAATATCGACCGCAAGAACCGTTCCATCGCTCTTTCCATCAAGGCGAAGGATATTGCCGATGAAGCTGATGCGTTGCAAAAGTTCAGCAATGATGCCGGATCTGCTGGCACTACCAATCTTGGTGCATTGCTGAAGGCCAAGCTCGACGGCAAAAACAACGAGTAAGGTCATAGCGTCATGACCAAATCGGAGTTGATTGCCAACCTGGCTGCACGCTTTCCGCAACTGGTCGTCAAGGATGCAGAACTTTCCGTCAAGACGATTCTTGACTCCATGACGGAGAATCTTGCTTCTGGTGAGCGTATTGAAATCCGTGGTTTCGGTAGCTTCAGTCTGAACTACCGTCCACCGCGGCTAGGACGCAACCCCAAGACTGGTGAAAAAGTGCAGGTACCTGAGAAACACGTACCTCATTTCAAGGCAGGCAAGGAATTGCGTGAGCGTGTAGACGGCAACAGCAATTAAGCACGCAGACTGCTGTGCTGGGAAAAACGGTAGCATCGATGATGCTACCGTTTTTTTACATTAAATCCTGCACGCTTCGGCAATGCTTGGGTAAAATTGAGCCATGCGCACCTTATATACCGTACTTGGCGTTTTGCTGTTCATCCTACTGCTCGGGTTTGCCTTCAAGAACGCGGAACCCGTCGAGCTAGCCTATTATCTGGGCTACTCCTGGAAAGCACCGCTTTCCCTCATGCTTCTGGTGACATTTTTCAGCGGCATCATTGCAGGCGTCGTTGCCTGCCTGGGCTCGTTGATTAGCCAGCGCCGCAAGCTGCTTGCTCTGGAAAAAGAAATCAAGAACCTCAAGATGACCAAATGACAAGCACATGACTTGCAACGTCATCCTTCTAGTTAGATGCCTGTCGTGCTGATTACAGGCCTGGAAACCAACCATGGAATTTGAATACTGGTGGCTGCTCGCCCTCCCCCTCTTCTTTACGCTCGGCTGGCTGGCCGCACGCGTGGATATCAATCAGCTGCTCACCGAATCCACGACTTTACCCGCAGCCTATTTCAAAGGCTTGAACTTCCTCATCAGCGACCAGCACGATAAGGCGATAGAAGCCTTCATCGAAGCGGTGCAAGCCAATGCAGACTCCATGGAACTGCATTTTGCCTTGGGCAGCCTGTTCCGCCGCCGCGGTGAAGTAGACCGTGCAATCCACCTGCATCTCAGCCTGCTGGAACGCAAAGAATTACCGGACCAGCAAAAGCAGGCCGTCATGGCAGAACTGGCGCAGGATTATCTCAAGGCAGGCCTGTTTGACCGCGCGGAAGAGCTGTTTACCTCATTGCACGACAGCCGTTACAAGCAGACCGCCTTGCGCGCGCTATTGGAAATCTATATCCGCGAGCGGGAATGGCATCATGCGATCAAAAGTGCGGTAGAGCTTGAACGACTGTCTGGTATTTCTTTCCGCAAGGAAGTAGCCCAGTTCCACTGCGAAATCGCAATGAAGGCTATCCTTGAACACGATGTCCATAGTGCACGCCATGCGCTGGACACAGCGATTGAAGCCGATAAGGGCTGCGTCCGCGCCAATATCATGCTGGGCGATCTCGAAGCTGGCGCAGGCAACCACAAACAGGCTATTTCCTTCTGGAAGCGCGTCGAATTCCAGCGGCCTGAATATCTCGGACTTGTCGCCCCAAAGCTGCTCAACAGCTATAAGGCGTTAGGCAATCTGGATGAGGGCATCACCCTGCTGAAGGGCTACCTGCAGACATACAAGCTTCCGTCTATTCTCAACCTGGTCTATGAAACCACCTTGAGCGAAGAAGGCGCTGCCAGCGCTGAAAAGCTTGCACGGGAAGAACTGCGCCGTAAACCTAGCCTGCAAGCCCTGGATCAGTTTCTGCGTGCGCAATCGCTGCTGGAAGGCGCCAACCAGCAGGATGCCTTGCTGATGCAACAAACCGTGCGTTATGCCATTGGCAATCGTAGCGCACACTATTGTGACCAGTGCGGCTTCCGCGCCCGCAACTTCCACTGGCAGTGCCCCGCATGCAACGCGTGGGAATCTCTCTCTCCCGAAACCAAAGAATCCGCCGTATGACCGACCCAAAGATCATTGTCGCCCTTGATTACCCTGATGCTGCACACGCCCTGGGGCTAGCCCGCCAGCTTGATCCAGCATTGTGCCGGGTCAAGGTAGGGAAGGAATTGTTCACCGCTGCTGGTCCGCAGCTAGTGGAGGCATTAATCAAGCTCGGCTTTGGCGTGTTCCTAGACCTCAAGTTTCACGACATCCCCAATACGGTCGCCAAGGCTTGCGAAGCAGCAAGCAAGCTGGGCGTATGGATGCTCAATGTGCATGCTTCTGGCGGTAGCCAGATGATGCAGGCTGCACGCGAGGGCGTAGCGCGGAGTGGCCACGCTCCATTGCTAATTGCAGTGACGG
This sequence comes from Methylobacillus flagellatus KT, assembly GCF_000013705.1. Lineage (NCBI taxonomy): Bacteria > Pseudomonadati > Pseudomonadota > Betaproteobacteria > Nitrosomonadales > Methylophilaceae > Methylobacillus > Methylobacillus flagellatus. The sequence continues at coordinate 972,245 of NC_007947.1, read as the reverse complement.
TATTGACCAGCATGAACCAGGAGGAGCTGTCCGAGCTGGGAGTGAATGCCCCGATCGAGCAGCATGTATTACACTTGGCAAGACTCAGCCAGCAGGCAGGCCTGGATGGTGTCGTCTGTTCTGCCCAGGAGGCTCCAGCACTGCGCCGGGCACTGGGTCATGATTTTTGCCTGGTGACGCCTGGTATCCGCCCTGCGGACGCCGCGCTCGACGACCAATCCCGCGTGGTGACGCCCGCCAGGGCGCTTGCCATGGGCTCCAACTACCTGGTGATGGGCCGTCCCATCACCAGGGCAGCCGACCCACTAGCCACACTGGATCAAATTCGGGAATCAATCCTAGGAAAATAAGGAAAAACACTCACAAAAAAACTATACTTTCCACCAATAGCTCATGCTCAACATGAAGCATATGATGTTCTGGCCCTGGAATGAAAGGGCAATTCCATCATATCTAAGGAGAGCATCATGAAGTCTTTGTTGTTTGCAGTCCTCGTGTTGTTTGGGTTGACATTCAATGCCATGGCGGCGGTTGACCTCAACACTGCCTCTGCGGTGGAACTGGAATCAGTGAAAGGCATCGGCCCAGCAAAAGCCCAGGCAATCATTGATTACCGCAAAGCGAACGGCAGTTTCAAATCGGTGGACGACTTGGACAACGTAAAAGGGTTTGGTAAGAAAAGCATAGACAAGCTGCGTAGTGAGGTTTCCGTCGGCAAAACGCCCAAGGCGGAAAAAACAACCACGGCGAAAAACGACAAAAAATAAGCACCACGCAAAAAAACAAAAGCCCCGTCACCGGGGCTTTTTTCATCTGGCAATTTATTTTACTTAACGCGCATCCCTGGCTGGGCGCCACTATCCGGCGATAGGATGAATGGCCCTCCTCGCTCGTCACTCGCAGCGAGCACCATGCCCTCCGACAAGCCGAACTTCATCTTGCGCGGCGCAAGGTTAGCCACCATCACCGTCAGACGCCCCTTCAGGCTTTCAGGGTCATAGGCGGACTTGATGCCTGCAAAAACTTGACGCGGCCTCTCCTCGCCAATATCCAGACTCAGCCTGAGTAATTTTTCAGCGCCCTCGACATGCTCGGCATTGGCGATGCGCGCAATACGCAAATCGACCTTGGCGAAATCATCGATCGAGATGTAAACACTTTCCGGTGTCGCTTCCGAAGCAACCTGTTTTTGTTCTGGCACGACAGCAGCGTGGGTTTGCAGCGACTCCTTATTCGCCTCGACCATGGCCTCCACATGCTTGGGGTCAATGCGGGTGATCAGGTGCTGGTAAGCCTGTATCTGGTGGCCAGCTGGCAGCGGGCGGTCAATATCCGCCCAGGTCAATGGGTCGATCTTGAGAAATTTCTCGACAGCTTGCGCCAATCCAGGCAATACCGGCTTGAGGTACAAAGTGAGTAGGCGGAACATTTCCAGGGCGACAGAACAGACTGCATGCAGCGCTGCCGTTTGCTCCGGCTGCTTTGCCATGTCCCACGGGGCATGCTCTGCCACATAGGCATTGGCCTTGTCCGCCAGTGCCATGATGTCGCGCACCGCACGTGCGGTATCCCGGTTTTCAAAGCTCTCGCGGATACTGTCGGCAGCAGCACGCAATTCAGCAATCACCGCGTTCTCGCCCACGGTACCCAGCTTGCCGTCAAAGCGTTTGGCAATGAAGCCGGCAGTACGGCTGGCAATATTGACGTATTTGCCCACCAGGTCGCTATTCACGCGTGCGACGAAGTCCTCCAAGTTGAGATCGATATCCTCCATGCTGCCGTTGAGCTTGGCTGCGTAGTAATAACGCAGGTACTCGGGATTCTTGACGTGGTCAAGATAACTGCGCGCGGTAATGAAAGTGCCGCGCGACTTGGACATTTTCTCGCCGTTGACGGTCAGGAAGCCGTGAGCGAATACCTTCGTCGGCTGGCGATAACCAGAAAACTTCAATGTGGCGGGCCAGAATAACGCATGGAAATACAGGATATCCTTGCCGATAAAGTGGTATAGCTCGGCCTGGCTGTCTGGCTTCCAGTACTCATCGAAATCCAGGCCCTCACGCGTTGCGAGATCCTTGAAACTGGCCATGTAGCCGATAGGCGCATCCAGCCAGACATAGAAATACTTGCCGGGCGCATCGGGAATCTCGAAGCCGAAATACGGCGCATCACGGGAGATATCCCAGTCCGACAAGCCTGAGGCAAACCACTCCCCCATCTTGTTGGCCGCTTCCGGCTGCAGGGTGCCGGAACGCGTCCATTGCCTGAGAAAATCCTCGCACTCGCTCAGTTTGAAGAAATAATGCTCGGTTTCCTTGCGTACCGGCGCCGCGCCTGACACTGCGGAATAAGGTGCGATCAATTCCGTCGGACTATATGTCGTACCGCAGGACTCGCAGGAATCGCCATACTGATCCTTGGCATGGCATTTGGGGCATTCTCCCTTGATGAAGCGGTCAGGCAGAAACATATGCTTGACCGGGTCATAATACTGCTCAATCGTGCGCGTCGCGATCTTGCCATTCGCTTTCAGCGCGCGGTAGATCTGGCTTGCCAATTCGCGATTCTCCTCGGAATTGGTGGAATAATAATTATCGAAAGCCACGAGGAAATCACTGAAATCAGCATAGTGCTCGGCATGGACACGGCGTATCAGTTCCTCCGGCGTGATGCCTTCCTTTTCCGCACGCAACATGATGGGCGTGCCATGGGTATCATCGGCACAGACATAGTGTACGGTATGCCCTTGCATCTTCTGGAAACGTACCCAGATGTCGCTCTGCACGTACTCCACCATGTGACCAAGGTGGATGCTGCCGTTTGCATAAGGCAAGGCAGAGGTAACCAGCAATTTTCGTGGTGCGCTCCAAGCGTTGGCAGGGGTATTTCCGGTTCCGGGCATCATTCTCTATAGCAAGCAACAAAAGGAATCTCGCATTCTAACAAACTGCCACGGTTTCACATAAGCAATCCTCATAAGCTAGAATGTCCATTCAACGAATCCGCAGGAAAACCTTATGCCGCTTACCGAATCCCTGGTACAGGACGCCCTTCGCTCAGTGATTGACCCCAACACCGGCAAAGACTTCATCAGCAGCAAATCCGCGCGCCAGATTACCATTGCCGGCAGCCATGTTTCGGTCGAGATCTTACTCGATTATCCCGCGAACAGTATCCTCGGAGAAATCAGGGATCTGGTAACACAGGCTTTAGCAGCCTTGCCTGGAGTAGAGAATGTGACAGTCGGCGTCACCAGCCGCATTGTCTCCCATGAAGTACAGCGAGGCGTTCAGCTTATCCCGAACGTCAAGAACATCATTGCCGTCGCTTCCGGCAAAGGCGGGGTCGGGAAGTCCACCACGGCGGTCAATCTGGCACTGGCACTGGCCGCAGAAGGCGCGCGCGTCGGCATACTCGATGCCGATATTTATGGCCCCTCCCAGCCGCAAATGCTGGGCATTTCGGGCAAGCCGGAAAGCGCCGACGGCAAAAGCATGGAGCCGTTAGAGCGCTACGGCGTGCAAGCCATGTCCATCGGCTTCCTGGTGGATATCGACACCCCCATGGTCTGGCGTGGCCCGATGGTTGTCGGCGCACTGGAGCAATTATTGCGAGACACCCGCTGGAAAGACCTGGACTATCTGGTAGTCGACCTACCCCCGGGGACCGGCGATATCCAGCTTACCTTAGCGCAGAAAGTACCGGTCACCGGCGCCATCATTGTCACCACGCCGCAGGACATTGCCCTGCTGGATGCCCGCAAGGGGCTCAAAATGTTCGAGAAGGTCGGCATTCCCATTCTCGGCATTGTCGAGAACATGAGCACGCATATCTGCTCGCAATGCGGACATGAAGAGCACATATTCGGTTCCGGGGGTGCAGCCCGGATGTGCGCCGACTATGATGTAGAACTGCTAGGCAGCCTGCCACTGGACATCCGCATCCGCGAAGAGACTGACAGCGGCAAGCCAACAGTAGTTGCCGACCCTGCAGGCCAGGTTGCCGGCATCTACAAGTCCATTGCCCGCCGTGCCGCAGTCAAGTTGGCCAACCTGCGTCAAGACCACAGCAGCAAGTTCCCCAATATCGTGATCCAGAACACTTAGCGTTTTTGAGCAAGAAGGCTCTCTCGTGGACCTTGAGCTCCTAAAAAAACGGCATATATCCGTTACAAGTTAACGCCGAAGATATAGACATCCACCCCGTTCTTGGGCTTGATCAGGCTGGCCGGAATCGGCTCGCCGCGGCGCCAGTTGTCCACGGCTTCCTGCTTACCCGCGCCGGTCACGAAGAATATGACCTCCCGCGACTGACTAAGGCGTGCAGCCGTAAGGGAAACCCGCTCTGGCGGCGGCTTGGGTGCACCAAACACCGGCACTGCGGACTGTGTATCATCCCAGGTATGGCCTGGGAATAGGCTGGCCGTGTGGCCATCTTCCCCCAAGCCCAGCAACACGAGATCAAACTCTCCCACCGCTGCCAATGTCTGATTGTACGCATGTGCCGCTTCCACCGGGCCACGTTCTGCTGGGATATCGTGAATCTGGGATGAAGGGATGGCCACATGCTTGAGCCAGGCTTCATGCGCCATCAAACTGTTGCGCTCTTCATGCTCGGGTGGCAGGCAACGATCATCACCATAGAACACATGCCACTTGCTCCAGTCGGTATCGATCTTCGGTAGCAACTGGTAGATGCTCTTGGGCGTACTACCGCCCGCGAGCACAATGCTGAACTTGCCGTGACCGGCGATAGCGTTGCGCGCGGCTTCCTCGATATGCTTGACGGCACTGCTGTATAACGCTTCCTGCGCCGTGTACACTTGCCATCGGCTTACCTGATCATTAATCATCAGGGACTGTGTTGTATTTTGCATGATATAAAACCTTCACGTTATAATTACCGGGCTATATCTTGAGAATTCTAACATTATCAACCCCCACCCATCTCAATCTCAATGGCCTTGCCCAAAAGGAAGCGCCACGGAGTAAAGATGGCATGATCCTCATCAAGGAAAAAATTCAATGAAACTTGCAATTATCGGCTTGGGAAAAATGGGCGGCAACATGGCACGCCGTCTCCTTAAACATGGCATCGAAGTCGTAGGCTTCGACTTTAATCAGGATGCGGTCAACCAGATTTCCCTGACTAACGGCATGATTCCTGCCAGCTCTGTCGAGGATGCTGTCTCCAAGCTGTCGGGGGAACCCCGGAAAATTGTGTGGATCATGCTGCCTAGCGGCGACATCACCGAAAACCAGATCAAGGACCTTGTCCCCTTGTTGAGCAAAGGCGACATCATCGTTGATGGCGGAAACTCGAATTACAAACATAGTCAGCGCCGCGGCGCTTGGCTGGCCGAGCACGGCATTGAATTCATTGACTGTGGTACCTCCGGCGGCATCTGGGGCCTAGATAATGGCTACTGCCTGATGTATGGCGGGAGCAAGGATGCTGCCGATGCCGTGGTGCCCATCATGCAGGCGCTCGCACATGCAGATCGCGGCTGGGCGCATGTCGGACCAGTCGGCTCCGGCCACTTCACCAAGATGATCCACAACGGGATTGAGTACGGCATGATGCAGGCATTTGCCGAAGGCCTCGACCTGCTCAAGGGCAAGGAAGAGTTCAACCTTGACCTCGCGCAGATCACGGAGCTTTGGCGCCATGGTTCTGTCGTCCGCAGCTGGCTACTCGACCTGACAGCGGAAGCGCTGGCGCACGATCAGGAGTTGTCCGCGATTGCACCATACGTTGCAGATTCCGGCGAAGGCCGCTGGACAGTGGTCGAGGCTGTTGACCAGGGTGTTGCCGCCCCTGTGCTGACCCTGGCATTGCAAATGCGCTTCGCCAGCCAGGAGGATACTGGCTACAGCTACAAGCTGCTATCCATGATGCGCAACGCCTTTGGCGGACATGCCGTCAAAACCAAGTAAGCAATGCGACGGCCATGTCCCCTGCATGGTCGTCATGACCAACCCAAAATTAGAGAACACTGAATGAAAGTCATAGACCCCTGTACCCTTGTTCTGTTTGGTGCGAGCGGCAACCTCTCCCGCATCAAGCTCATGCCTGGACTATTCCGTCTTGACCAGGCTGGTCGCCTGCCTGAGAAAATGGCCATCCTCTCCGTTGGCCGCAGCCAGGTTTCTCGCGAGGACTGGCTTGCAGACATCAAGAGCATGCTGGATGCCAAGTTCCCCAAGGGCTATGACCAGGCAGTGTTCAAGCGCTTTATCGAGCGCCATCATTACCATGCCAATCCGCCTGATGACCCCAGCTCCTTCACCCGCCTGAAGGAAACCTTATCGGACGAGGCTATCTTCCCGCAAAACTTGGCCTATTTCCTTTCTGTACGGCCATCTGATTTTGCAGCGATTGTTGACCAGCTCGCCAGCGTTGGATTGACCGAGGAAGGCAAATACTGGCGTCGCGTTGTCGTCGAGAAACCATTCGGCACTGATCTGAAGAGCGCTCAAGAGCTGCAGTCCTCGATCACCAAGCACCTCAAGGAAAGCCAGATATACCGCATTGACCACTACCTTGGTAAATCCGCCTTGCAGAACATCATGCTGCAACGTTTTGCCAATACCATCCTCGAACCTTTGTGGAACAAGGACTACATCGATCATGTGCAGATCACCAATACCGAACAACTCGGGGTTGGCGAGCGCACCCAGTTCTACGATGCTACCGGCGCGCTGCGCGACATGATTCAGAGCCATGTGTTACAGACATTGGCGCTGACCGCCATGGAACAACCAGCCTCGCTGAATCCGGACGACATCCGCGCCGAGAAGATCAAGGTCCTGGAAGCCATTCGCCCTATTCCGGTCGACGAGCTGGAAAAATACGCATTCCGCGCACAATATTCGTCCGGTGAAATCAAGGGTGAAAAAGTGCCTGGCTATCTGGAAGAACTCGGCGACGACAGCAGTGTGGTGGAAACCTACGCCGCGCTCAAGCTGTTCATCGACAACCCACGCTGGGAAGGCGTGCCATTCTACATCCGCACGGCCAAGCGCCTTCACGAGGCAGATACCCGCATTGCGATCCGCTTCAAGAAAGCACCGCTGCAACTGGGCAACGGGCAGGATCAGAACTGGCTCATCATCGGCATCCAGCCGAGAGAATGCATCAAGTTTGAAATCCAGTCCAAGATTCCCGGCTTGGATATCGCGACCCGCACGATTGAGCTCGACGGCGCCAACCGCCAGGAAGGTGATGAAACCATCGATGCTTACGAGGCCCTGCTGCTGAACCTAATGGAAGGGGATAACTCGCTCTACCTGCACATCAGCGAAGTGGAAGCCCAGTGGCGCTTAGTGGATCCTGTCATCGAGGCTTGGGCCAAGGACCGCAAGCCTGTACACCAGTATCCTGCCGGCAGCAGTGACCCTGAAGCGTCCAAGGTCATATTCGAGCATGAGGACCAATTCTGGCGCTACAGTATTGCGCTGGGTGGCGATAAAAAATAATTTCATCTTAAATGACGAACCAAAGCGGAGTGCATACACTCCGCTTTTTGTCTTTCAGCGAAAGAGATTGCAATGAGCATTAAATCCGATAAATGGATACGCCGCATGGCAGCACAGCATGGCATGATCGAGCCGTTCGAGCCCAACCTGATCCGCCAAGTGAATGGCGAGAAGATCGTCTCCTATGGCACCTCGAGCTATGGATACGATATCCGTTGCGCAGATGAGTTCAAGGTCTTCACCAACATCAACAGCACGATTGTCGACCCCAAGAATTTCGATCCCAACTCATTTGTCGAATTCAAGAACGATTTCTGTATTATCCCGCCTAACTCATTTGCCCTGGCCCGTACGGTTGAATACTTCCGCATTCCGCGCAGCGTTCTGACCGTGTGTCTCGGAAAATCCACTTATGCGCGCTGCGGGATTATCGTCAACGTTACCCCGTTCGAGCCCGAATGGGAGGGCTATGTCACACTGGAATTCAGCAATACCACCCCGTTGCCGGCCAAGATTTATGCGGGAGAAGGCTGCGCCCAGGTGCTCTTTTTTGAGTCTGACGAAGAATGTGAAATTTCTTACAAGGACAGGGGTGGCAAATACCAGGGCCAGGTAGGAGTCACCCTGCCCAAGATCTGACCGCAACGCACGCTTCGCGGTCATATGCATCGCGAGTGATTATGCTATATTGCGCTTTTTTTAATGAGGGGTCTGTTGCCATGTTCTCCATGAACAATGTGGCAGCAGGCCCTGTATGCCTTCAGGAGGCCTCATGAAATTCCGTTTCCCTGTCGTCATCATTGACGAGGACTTCCGTTCAGAAAACTCTTCCGGCCTGGGCATCCGCGTGCTGGCCAAGGCCATTGAAAATGAAGGCTTCGAGGTGCTCGGTGTCACCAGTTACGGCGACCTGACTTCGTTTGCCCAGCAGCAAAGCCGTGCTTCTGCCTTTATCCTGTCGATAGACGATGAGGAATTCATTGAAGAATCCCCGGAAGCGCTGGAGAACCTGCGTAATTTCGTGGATGAAATCCGCTTCCGCAATGAGGAAATTCCCATCTTCCTGCATGGCGAAACCCGCACATCGCGCCATATCCCGAATGCAATCCTGCGTGAACTGAACGGTTTTATCCATATGTTCGAGGATACGCCTGAGTTCGTCGCCAAGTATATTGTACGTGAGGCGCGCGCCTACCTGGACAGCCTGCCGCCGCCCTTCTTCCGTGCACTCACTCATTATGCGGCGGACGGCTCATATTCCTGGCACTGTCCCGGACACTCCGGCGGCGTCGCTTTCCTCAAATCACCGGTCGGCCAGATGTTTCACCAGTTCTTCGGCGAGAACATGTTGCGCGCCGACGTCTGCAATGCAGTGGACGAGCTAGGACAGTTGCTCGATCATACCGGCCCGGTGGCGGCTTCCGAACGCAATGCAGCCCGCATCTTCAATTGCGACCACCTCTACTTCGTCACCAACGGCACATCCACCTCCAACAAGATCGTCTGGAATTCCACTGTGGCGCCGGGTGACGTAGTGATCGTGGACCGCAATTGCCACAAGTCGGTATTGCACTCCATCATCATGACCGGCGCGATTCCCATCTTCCTGATGCCGACCCGCAACCATTTCGGCATCATCGGGCCAATCCCCAAGGCAGAGTTCTCCTGGGAGAACATCCAGAAAAAACTGGAAGCCAACCCCTTCATTGGGGACAAGAATGTCAAACCGCGCGTGCTGACCATCACTCAGTCCACTTACGATGGCGTGCTCTACAATGTCGAGGAAATCAAGGAAATGCTGGATGGCAAGATCGATACCCTGCATTTCGACGAAGCCTGGCTGCCGCACGCCACGTTCCATGACTTCTATGGCGATTATCACGCGATTGGAGCCGACCGTCCGCGCTGCAAGCAGTCCATGGTGTTTTCCACCCAATCCACCCACAAACTGCTGGCCGGCCTCAGCCAGGCATCGCAAATCTTGGTGCAGGACGCACAGGACATACAGCTTGATCGCGACCTGTTCAACGAAGCTTATCTGATGCATACCTCGACCAGCCCGCAATATTCCATCATTGCCAGTTGCGATGTCGCCGCCGCCATGATGGAAGCGCCGGGCGGCACTGCCTTGGTGGAGGAGTCCATCATGGAAGCCCTTGATTTCCGCCGCGCGATGCGTAAGGTGGACGAAGAGTGGGGTAGTGACTGGTGGTTCAAGGTGTGGGGGCCAGACGACCTCTCCGAGGAAGGTATCGAAGAGCGCGCCGCCTGGATGCTCAAGGCTGGCGAACGCTGGCACGGCTTCGGCAATCTCGCCGAAGGTTTCAACATGCTCGACCCGATCAAGGCCACCATTATCACGCCGGGATTGGATGTAGATGGCGCATTTTCCGACGAGATTGGCATTCCCGCCGCCATCGTCACCAAGTATCTGGCCGAGCATGGCGTCATTGTGGAAAAAACCGGCCTCTACTCCTTCTTCATCATGTTCACCATCGGCATCACCAAGGGCCGCTGGAACACGATGGTAACGGCCTTGCAGCAGTTCAAGGACGACTACGACAAGAACCAGCCGTTATGGAAGGTATTGCCTGAGTTTGTCGCCAAGCATCCGCGTTACGAGCGAATCGGCCTGCGAGAGTTGTGCACGCAGATCCACGAAATATACAAAGCTAATGACGTGGCGCGCCTTACCACGGAAATGTATCTGTCCAACATGGTACCCGCCATGAAGCCTACCGATGCATTCGCCAAGGTAGCCCATCGCAAGATCGACCGCGTCCTGATTGATGAGCTGGAAGGCCGCATCACCGCGGTATTGCTGACGCCCTATCCACCCGGCATTCCATTACTGATTCCCGGCGAGCGTTTCAACAAAGTCATCATCAACTACCTGCGTTTCGCACGCGACTTCAATGAGCGCTTCCCCGGTTTCGAGACGGATGTCCACGGCCTGGTAAAGGAAATCGTGGATGGCAAGGCGCACTACTATGTGGACTGCGTTGCCAATTGAAAACGGGGCTGAGTCTGCCCCTTACAGACTCAGCCCGTAGGCATCTTGCTATTTTTACGCACATAAGTGATATAGCGAAATGGCAAGCCCTGGGCGCTGACCATCTCTTCACTCGCCACTTTCTGCCAATCCCGTAAATCAAATGCGGGCAGGAAAGCGTCACCGGCAAACTCGGCGTCGATCTCCGTAATATAGAGGCGGTCGGCCAGCTTCAATCCAGCTTGGTATAGCTCCGCGCCACCGATCAGGAATGCCTCGGCATCATCTGCCGCCATGTCTATCGCCTGCTCCAGGCTATGCGCGATCATGGCACCTGGCACATGATAATTCTGGTTGCGAGTCACAATGATAGTCGTGCGGTCCGGCAATAGCCGGTTGAGCGATTCATAAGTCTTGCGGCCCATGATGATATGGTGACCAGTGGTCAGGGCCCGGAAGCGCTTGAGGTCCTCCGGAAGGTGCCAGGGCAAGGCGTTGTTGAGGCCGATGACACGATTCCGGGCAACCGCCACGATAAGAGATAAATTAGCCATCGCGACATTATACTTGGATGTTGGATGGCAGGCTTTTGTAGGACAAGCACCGTATGCCCGTGACAGAAGAGATGGTTTAAGATGAAGGCAATTTGCTTCTTCAAATTATCCCAGCTTCGCCAACGAAAAGGAACGGAACGCACGCTTTGCAAATTACATACCCAAAATCCTTTCTCAAGCTACTGCTGATCGGTTTCGCACTTGCGATGCTGCCGCTATTGTTTGCATTCGGCAATGCAGCCCTTTACCTGGACCGGCTTGCCACTCAGAGCAGCGATGCAGTCACTCAGGCAGTACAGGCTACCCGGGCAAGCCGTGCCCTCGTCGAACAGATCGCCTTCATGGAACGCAGCGCGCGGCAGTATTTTGTGCTGGAAGATGAATTGCTGCTGGAAAACTATGAGAAGGCGCATGAAAAGTTCGTCGATTCATGGCACGATCTGGACCAGCTTCCCATGACCAGCAAGCAAAGGCTTGCTTTAAGCAAGTTGTCTGCAGAGGAGCAAGCACTTTTTCAAAATGTCGCGCAGCATTCCACGGAATCCTCGTCAATCGAAGAAATCGTTGGTCGGTTTGCCGACCTGACGGTACAGGCTCAAGATATTCTCGATGAAAATAATCGTCAGATAGATCGGGAATCCGCCATCCTTGCAGAAACTGCAGAGCGAACACAGCAAATCATGCTCTGGCAGACACTTACCCTGATCCCGGTTGCGCTGCTGGTCGCCCTCATGATCACATTTCTCGTCGCCCAACCGATCCGGCGCATGGATGCCGCCATCCGCAAGCTTGGCGAGGGCGACTATAGCGAGCCGATCAGCATCGACGGTCCTGGCGACCTGCGCAACCTGGGCGAACGCCTGGACTGGCTGCGTGCACAACTGAACGAGCTTGACCAGCAGAAGCAGCGCTTCTTGCGCAATGTCTCCCATGAGCTTAAAACTCCGCTTACCGCAATCCGGGAAGGCAGCGAGCTACTGAGTGACGAAGTGGGTGGCCCTCTCACGCCGCAACAGCGCGAAATTGCCGGGATACTGCGTGAAAGCAGCTTACGGCTGCAGAAAATGATAGAAAACCTGCTCAGTTTCACTGCAGCGCAATTCCATGCGCCACAGCTCAATCTGGAAACTGTAGACCTCACCGGACTTGCGGAAGCAATTCTCGCAGACTACTCCCTGACAATCAGCAACAAGAATATCAATATCCAGCGTGACTTCTTTCCTACTCTCATTCAGGCCGACCGGGAAAAAATTCACTCCGTACTGGACAACCTGATTTCCAATGCCGTCAAGTACACTTCGCCATCCAGCAGCATTCGTATCAGCATTACACATCAGGCACACCAAGCCATCATCGAAGTCCACGACGGCGGCCCCGGCGTCATGGCATCCGACAAGGCCAAACTGTTCGAGCCCTTCTACCGTGGCGACAGCGCCCATGAGAGCCTGGTCAGCGGCAGCGGGCTTGGGCTTTCCATCGCCAAAGAATACGTCGACGCGCATGGCGGTGAAATCATTCTCTTGCCTTCTGAGCGCGGTGCCCGTTTCCGCGTTACCCTTCCATTGAAAGCTTTAACAAAATGAACCTGAATAACCTGCTTACCATCGCCATGACAGCAACTTTGCTCAGCGCCTGCGCTCACCAGCCGACACCTGCCCAAGCTCCTATCCACCAGGCGCCTCCTCCCCCCCCTCAGCCGACCAAGGAACGCTACGCTGCCTCCAACCTGCTGGAATTCATCAGTCATTTCTCCGAGCTGTCGCTCGAGTCACAAAAAAAAGAGCTGGCAGAAGCTTTAAATAAAATCAGCAGTAACAATAAAGACTTACATCAAAAGACCCGCGTTGCCATTATCTATGCCATCCCTGGCAGCAAATTGCGTGATCCGATCAAGGCACAACCCTTGCTTGAGGAGTTGGCACGTGAAAAACAGCTGGGCAAGGAAGAAAAAGCCATCGTTTCCATCTTGAGAGAAAATGCAGCGGAAATCGCCAAGCTTACCCAGCGCCTGCGCGACGAAATGCGACGCGCGGACGAAAGTCAGCAAAAAGCTGATAACTTGCAAAAGAAGCTGGATGAATTGAAGAAAATTGAGAGAACCATGATGCAGAAATCACTGAACAACCCTCCAACCCGGAGCAACGGTAAATGATAGGAACAACCAAGAAAATCCTGACTGTCGATGATGATCCCGACATCCTCAAACTCATGGGAATGAGGCTGCAGGCAGCAGGTTACCAAGTCATCACTGCCACCAATGCAGAAGAGGCGCTGTCCCAAATTGCCATCAGCCGACCAAGCCTGGTGATTACAGACTTACGCATGCCTGGCATGGATGGCTTGGCCCTGTTCGATGCCATCCATCAATCCGATCCTGCCTTGCCCGTGATCATGGTTACAGCCCACGGCTCGATCCCTGAAGCGGTCGATGCGACACAACGCGGCGTATTCGGCTTCCTCACTAAGCCTTTTGACAGCAAGTCACTGCTGCAGCAGGTAGAGGCCGCATTACGCATCGGCACAGGCGATCTGCAGCCTCATGACCAGGATATCGACAATGAATGGCGCAAGAGCATCATTACACGCAGTCCGCAAATGGAAAACTTGCTCGGGCAAGCCAAGCTCATGGCAGTTTCCGATGCCAGCGTATTTATCCAAGGTGAAAGCGGGACGGGCAAGGAGTTGCTGGCACGCGCCATCCATCAGGCCAGTCCTCGCCGGGACAAGCCTTTTATCGCCATCAATTGCGGTGCCATTCCAGAAGCCCTGCTTGAGTCTGAACTATTCGGTCATAGCAAAGGGGCATTCACCGGCGCCTTGCGCGATCACAAAGGGCTGTTCCAGACGGCTGACGGCGGCACCCTGTTCCTGGACGAAATCGGCGACATGCCGCTGCCATTGCAGGTAAAACTGCTTAGAGCCCTGCAGGAGCGCGCCATCCGTCCCGTCGGGTCCAATACCAGCATCAACATTGATGTGCGTGTGATTTCTGCGACTCACCGCAACCTGGCAGAGGAGATGAAAGCCGGACGGTTCCGCGAAGACCTGTACTATCGCATCAATGTTGTCGGACTTGAAATTCCTCCCCTGGCTGCACGTCGTGAAGATATTTCCCTATTGGCCAATAACTTTCTCAACGAACTGGCCACCAAGTACCGTAAAAAACTCAACGGCTTTGCCCCCGAAGCCTTGGAGCTGTTGATCACTGCGCCATGGCCTGGCAACGTCCGCCAGTTGCAGAATATCGTCGAACAAACCGTAGTGCTCTGCACCACACCCTTAATCCCGGCCACTTTGGTACAAAAAGCATTGCAAGAAAACATCGGCGGCATTGTACCGTTTGAAGTTGCACGGAAGAATTTTGAGCGCGACTACCTGATCAAGCTGCTCAAGGCCACGAATGGAGGCGTTACACAAGCTGCCCGCCTGGCGCAACGCAATCGCACCGAGTTTTACAAGCTATTGCAACGCCACCAGCTCACGCCGGCGTTGTTCAAGAACGACAATACCGCACATTAATGTCTCCTCTGAGAGACGGAATTACCCATTGATTTTCAACAAGTTAACTCATCATGCACGCAATACGTCTCAATTTTGAGACATGAAACAGAAGGGCCCGCTCGCTCCAAATTCAATTAACCCAATGATAAATATAGATTTATTAATGTTGGCACACTCTTCGCTATAGATTAATTGAATTTTTCGGCTGCATACTCCAAACGAAAATCATGAGTCGGAGATACTAAACATATGATGGGATCCAATACAAAAAAAACGCACCCCATGGTCTTGGTTGCAGCAACCGCCATGACGATATTCAGCTTGGTAGGGAGCGCCGCGATGACTGGCCTGATTCCTGTGGCGCATACCTATCGCCCCGACCTTGCTCAGGAATTAATTACCGATCCCAATGCCGCCATGGTGATCAGCAATATACTGACACAAGACACTAACGAAGCGGGTAAGAACGAATCGACTCATACTTGCCTGGAGTGTGGCACTATCATATCGATTCGCTCTTTTACTTCTCATACGAATAATAGCGATGCTTACCACATCAATGATAAAACAGCGGAAGGCGCAACCTACATCATCAAAGTCAGAATGAGCGATGGGCACTTGTATACTTTTACCCAGTACAACATGCCCCACTATTCTGTAGGGGACAGTGTCAAGCTCAAGAGTGGCCGACTGGTGAATGCCTAACGTATATTGAATCTCCAAGCTCCTCATAGCAGGCCTTTATCCTCCCCGAGAAGGTCTGCTTTTTTTCTTCAAAAATAAAGCCCTGCAAAGCAGGGCTTTATTTTTTCCTGATATTGATATGGATATTTCAAGCCACCGTATTCACATTCTGTCCTAGATGTGCCGGCAGATTGGCGGAGGGAGCTGGTAGCGCCTCCAGCAATGCCAACGCATTGGCTGAGCTGATATCCAGGGCTTTTTTCAGTACCGTCGTCCCCACTTCCTGCTGCAAGCGCGTAGCTGAAAGATCGGAGGCAACACTCGCAATTGCACTCACATCCATGTTGATTTCCATTTTGACGATAATATATGCATTAACGGCAGGTTTGGGCTCAAGTTAAGGCTTCTGCTCACTTGATCATCGCATTTCTCATGGCAGTGGCGAAAAAAAACGCCCCCGAAGGAGCGTTGTCGACTGTCCGTCCAGTCAAAAAGCTATCATTCCTTGCCAATCTGGTAAAACTCTTGATTGGCTTCAACGATTTTACCAGTAGAGGCATCCACTTCGACCTTGAATTCCTTGCCATCCTTGGTCTTGATGTCGAACTCGTAGGAGGCTGCGCCATTCTCTTCAATTTCGTATTCAACCTCGACAATTTCACCGGGATGCGCAGCAAGGGCTGTCTTGCGTGCCTCGGCTTCGCTTACCTTCTGTTTGGCCTTGAACAGAGGATGGTCTGCGGAGTCGACCTCTTGCTCTATTTCCACGATCTTGCCTGTATTAGCGTCGCATTCTACATCCCAAGCGGTACTATCGCTAGACTCAATATCAAATTCATAAACTGGTGTCTCGCCTTCCAGCTTGTACTCTACCTTGACCACTGTTCCTGGTTTAGCCTTGAGCGCCGCTTCCAGGCAGGTTTCCAAGCTGACCTTTCCTTTGGGAAAGTGATGATCAGCAATCGCCAAGCTGCTGGATATCGCCAATGCAAAAGTACTAAGCACAACTAAGGTTTTTCCCACCATTTATCTCCATATAATCATTATTCAACCTAATGTTGCGATTATAAACGAACAATTAGCATTCAGGACAAATTCCTTATTGCTCCAGGATAAAATCATTTTCCTGATGCCCCTTGCCAGTGATGACAAGCTCTGCCATCTCCCGTGCGCTCACTGGACGACTGAATAAATAGCCTTGCACCATATCGCTTCCCTGCTCCCGCAGGAATTGCAACTGTGCTTTGGTCTCCACGCCTTCTGCCACGACCTCAAGCTTCAGGCTGTGCGCCATCTGGATAGTGGCCGTGGTAATCGCGACATCGTCGGGATCATTGGGGATATCCCGGATAAAGCTGCGGTCTATCTTAAGCCGGCTGACGGGAAAACGCTTGAGATATGCCATGGATGAATAACCTGTGCCGAAATCATCGATGGCAAGATGCATGCCCATGGCCTTGAGGTCTGCCAGGCGAGTAGTGGTCGCTTCCGCGTCTTCCATCAGGACGGTTTCGGTAATTTCCAATTCGAGCAGGCTGCTATCCATGCCAGTTCGCTCAATGATCTTGGTCATGGTCTGTACCAGGTTCTCTTGGCGGAACTGGCGCCCCGAGAGGTTGACGCTCATGCGCAGTGGCACTCCCAACGCCTTCCACTCCATGGCCTGCCTGCAAGCCTCGCGCAATACCCACTCCCCGATGCGCACGATGAGGCCAGTCTCCTCGGCAACCGGAATAAAGCTACTTGGGCACAATAGACCACGCTGTGGATGATGCCAGCGGATCAAAGCCTCCACCCCCACCAGCTTGCAATCCGGCAGACTGAACTGCGGCTGATAGTAAAGCTCGAACTGTTTTTCTTCCAGCGCGACGCGCAATTCGGTTTCGAGGAGCAAGCGAGTCGAGCTCTTGTGATGCATTTCTGCAGAGAACATCTGGAAATTGTTTTTGCCGCGGCTCTTGGCATAGTACATGGCTGCATCGGCATCACGCAGCAAATGGGCGGCATCCTCCCCGTCGTAAGGATAGATACTCGCGCCAATGCTGACACCGATATAAAAGTTGCGGTCATTCAAGACAATAGGCGGCGCCAGCGCTCGAATGAACCGATTGGCAACAGCCTCCACATTCTCGACATCCGCGGGCTGGTCAAGCATCATGGCAAATTCATCCCCACCCACGCGATACACTGTATTTTTCTTGCCTGCTGCGACCATCAGGCGCTGCGCGACCAAATGCAGCAGCTTATCCCCGACATCGTGCCCCAGGGTATCGTTGATCACCTTGAAATCATCCAGGTCAAATACCAGCAATGCCAATACGCCACGCCGATGACGCGCCCCTTCCAGCAGCAAATGGAAATGTCTGCTGAAAGCATGGCGGTTGGGAAGATCGGTCACCGTATCATAATTGGCCAGAAAACCCGCCCGCTCTTCGGCCTTGAGCATCGCGCGTTGCAATCGGCTGAGCAGCAGGGCAGCGGCAAACAAAGTCACCAACATCACCATTACCGTGGTACCAACATACCAAAGCAGCTGGCGATACAATCCTTTCATATTGGATCGCATGTACAACATCCCGACTTGCATGCCGCCATATACGACAGGCTGCCATATTTCACTTTTGTGCATGTCTGAATGACGCTGTACCTGGTCCGCGACCATCATGTCAAACAAGCGCGACAGGCTACCGGGACGTACATATTCGGCAAAACGGTTCTGTTGCATGTCATATAGAACCGCCGTATCGATTTCAGGCGCTTCGGCCAAGCTTGCCAGGACTTCAGATGCCACCTCATGTTCGCCCCGCACCAGCGCCTGAGCAATATTGCCTGCCATAATCCGCATCTGGATCTGCATGGTGACGGTCATGTTGCGCCTGAGCGAAGCATACTCCATGCTGATCAGCGTCACCGTGGCAATCAACAAGGCGAGGCCCACAGCCAGGATATGGGCCTTACGCAATTTGGGCGATACGGGCTGGTGATGCACGGGACTCATCATTGAATGCTACCTTCCCGGACCATGCCGCTGGCAGCCTGATACAGAAAACAAATGCGCGACCACCGGTGCCCGCATTGCAAGCGCATGAAGGGAAAACGACCACATAGACTCAAACCGGGGAACTACACTGCAACGGGGGCCTTGATAGCGGGATGCGACTGGTAATTCTCCAGTGTGAAATCCTCGAAACGGAAAGCAAAGATATCCTTGACCTCGGGATTGATCCGCATCACAGGCAGAGGATAAGGCTCACGCGACAATTGCTCCTTCACCTGCTCGAGATGATTGAGATAGATATGCGCATCACCCAGTGTATGTACAAAATCGCCAAGCTTGAGATCACATACCTGCGCCACCATCATGGTGAGCAAGGCATAGGAGGCGATATTGAACGGTACGCCGAGAAAGATATCCGCACTACGCTGGTACAACTGGCACGAAAGCTTGCCATCCGCCACATAGAACTGGAAAAACGCATGGCAAGGCGGCAATTTCATCTTGTCAACATCGGCGACATTCCATGCGGACACAATCAGACGGCGAGAGTCCGGATTACGCTTGATGGCCGCTATCACTTCGCTGATCTGATCGATATGGCCTCCATCCGGTTTGGGCCAATTGCGCCACTGGTAGCCGTACACTGGCCCCAGGTTGCCCTCGGCATCCGCCCACTCGTCCCAGATGGTCACGCCGTTTTCCTTGAGGTAGGCAATGTTGGTACTGCCCTGCAAAAACCAGAGCAGCTCATGAATAATGGACTTCAGGTGAACCTTCTTGGTGGTCAGCAGCGGAAAGCCCTCGGACAGGTCGAAGCGCATCTGGTAGCCGAATACGGACAGCGTACCGGTGCCGGTGCGGTCTTCCTTCTTGTGGCCCTGCTCCAGTACGTGGCGCATCAAGTCGTGATAGACCTTCATTCCCTCTCCCGATCAAACATGCTCGACAATGAACTGCTTGATAGCGGCCACATCGGCCTCCATCACCTCAAAGCGCTGCGGCAGGGCTTCCAAGCCCTCCAGGCTGTGCGGGCGTTCGGGCTTCTGGCCCAGCGCCTCGACAATCGCATCCTCGAATTTGGCCGGCAACGCGGTTTCAAGTACCAGCATCGGAATGCCCGCCTCGCGCTGCTCCAACGCCACCTTGAGACCATCGGCGGTATGGGTATCGATGGTGACGCCATAGCGCTCATGGGTCACCCTGATGGTCTGCATGCGGTTGGCGTGGTTGCTGCTGCCGGAGACAAAGCCGTAATCCGCCACCTTGGCAAACCAACCGCCTTCATTGAGGTCGACGCTGCCACCCGCATCTACCTTGCCCCACAGCTCACGCACCTTGGCCGCATCACGGCCCACCAGATCGAAGACGAAGCGCTCGAAATTGGATGCCTTGGAAATATCCATGGAAGGACTGGAGGTGTGGTAAGTATTGGCAGAACCGCGCGGACGATAGACACCGGTCTTGAAGAATTCGTCCAGCACATCGTTTTCGTTGGTCGCCACTACCAGCTTGGCAATCGGCAAGCCCATCATGCGGGCGATATGCCCGGCACAGACGTTGCCGAAGTTGCCGGAAGGCACGGCGAAGCTGACCCGCTGCGCATTGTCCGCGGTGACGGCAAAGTAACCCTTGAAGTAATACACCACCTGGGCCGCCACACGCGCCCAGTTGATGGAGTTTACTGCGCCGATCTTGTTCTTTGCCTTGAAGGCATGGTCATTGGACACGGCCTTGACGATGTCCTGGCAATCGTCGAACACGCCCTTGACCGCGATATTGAAAATATTGTCATCCTGCAGGCTGAACATCTGCGCAGTCTGGAAACGGCTCATCTTCTGGTAAGGCGAGAGCATGAACACCTTGACACCCTGCTTGCCGCGCATGGCGTATTCCGCAGCAGAACCGGTGTCTCCGGAAGTTGCGCCGAGGATATTGATCGTCTCGCCTTTCTGCGCCAGCACATATTCGAACAGGTTGCCAAGCAACTGCATCGCCATGTCCTTGAATGCCAGGGTCGGGCCATTGGACAAGGACAGCAGGTAGAGGTCGTCCTCCAGCTTGAGCGTGGGAGTGATGTCCTCGGCATTCTGTCCAGCGCGCGCATAGGCATAGACATCCGCACGATAGGTCTTGTCGATAATGGCGCGCAGGTCAGCAGCAGGAATATCATCGATCAGGCGCGAGAGGATGGTGAACGCCAGGTCGCGGTAATGCATGCCGCGCATCGCATTCAGCTCGTCCTGGCTGAATTGCGGATATTGCTCGGGCAAATAGAGGCCGCCATCGGGCGCCAGGCCGCCAAGCAGGATTTCAGTAAACGACTGTGCGGGCGATTGCCCGCGGGTGGAAATATATCTCATGGCACAACTGATGCAGGCAGCAACTGCGCTACCTGCAACCCTTTCTCAAGTTATCGGCTCAGCTCTTCCATACGCAAGCGGGTCACGCTGCCGGAAATGGCAGGCAATGCCTCGATGGCGGCAATCGCGTCATCCATGTTCTTCTCGGCCGTGACATGGGTCAGGATGATGATATCGGCCTGGTCTTCGCCTTCCTGTGGTTCTTTCTGGATCATGGCATCAATCGAAATCTGGCGGTCACCCAGGATGCGGGTCACATCGGCCAGCACGCCTGGCTTGTCCACCGCGCGCAGCCGCAGGTAATAAGCGCTGCTCACCTCGCCGATTGCCAGGATGGGCAAATCCACGAGCTGGTCGGGTTGGAACGCCAGGTGAGGGACGCGTTGGTGCACATCGGTCGTGTGTGTGCGCGTTACGTCGACAATATCAGCCACCACGGCGCTAGCGGTGGGCTCGGCACCTGCGCCTGCGCCGTAATACAAGGTAGGCCCAACCGCGTCCCCCTTCACCAGCACCGCATTCATGGCGCCGTTGACATTGGCAATCAGGCGCTTTTCGGGGATCAAGGTCGGGTGCACGCGCAGCTCCACGCCTTGGCTGGTGCGCTTGGTAATGCCAAGCAGCTTGACGCGGTAGCCCAGCTCTTCCGCATAACGGATATCAATGGAGTCCAGCTTGCTGATGCCTTCAACATAGGCCTTGTCGAACTGCATCGGGATACCGAAGCCAATTGCAGCCAGGATCATGAGCTTGTGCGCCGCATCCACACCCTCAACGTCGAAGGTCGGGTCGGCCTCGGCATAGCCCAGGCGCTGCGCCTCCTTGAGCACATCAGCAAAGGCCAGCCCCTTCTCACGCATTTCCGAGAGGATGAAATTGGTGGTACCGTTGATGATGCCCGCAATCCACTCGATACGGTTGGCGGCCAGGCCCTCGCGTACGGCCTTGATGATGGGAATACCCCCTGCCACCGCAGCTTCAAAAGCAACGATCACCCCCTTCTGCTGCGCCGCGGCAAAAATCTCGTTACCGTGCAACGCGATCAGCGCCTTGTTGGCGGTGACCACATGCTTGCCATGTTCGATCGCCTTCATCACCAATTCGCGTGCGACAGTGCACCCGCCGATCAGCTCGACCACGATGTCGATGCTGGGATCTGCCACCACGGCAAATGCGTCGTCAGTCACGTCAACTTGACCTGCCGTGACCTTGCGGGCCAATTCCAGATTGCGGTCGGCAACGCGCGTGATGGCAATCGGGCGACCAGCACGGCGCGCGATTTCTTCCTGATTGCGTGTAAGAACGGTATAGGTGCCGCCACCGACAGTACCGATGCCAAGCAGGCCAACATTGATGGGTTTCATTCAGGTTTCCAGTTATCTTGCTTTATTCAATCTTGTACAGCGACAGCGCCGTCATGCCGACGCGCTTTGGGAGGTTGTTTGTGCCTCTTTCGAGGCTTTGCCTTCCACTATGGTGATGGTGCTGTGCTGCTTGCGGTAATTTTCCAGGAAGCGGGCAATTCGGGTAAATGCCTCGGTGAGGTCATCCACATTCGGCAGGAACACGACGCGGAAATGATCCGGCGCGCGCCAGTTGAAGCCCGTGCCCTGCACCAGCAGGACTTTCTCCTCCAGCAACAGGTCGAGGATGAATTGCTGGTCATCCTGGATGGGATATATTTTGGGATCAAGGCGCGGAAACAGGTACAGGCCAGCCTTGGGCTTGACGCAACTTACACCAGGAATATCGGTCAGCATCTTGTAGGCAAGGTCGCGCTGCTTGCATAACCGGCCGGTCGGCGCCACAAGGTCGTCTATGCTCTGGTAGCCGCCCAGCGCGGTCTGGATCGCCAACTGCCCGGGCACATTGGCGCACAGGCGCATCGAAGCCAGCATGTTCAACCCCTCGATGTAGTCTCCCGCATGCCGCTTCTCTCCCGAGATCACCAGCCAACCGGCGCGGTAACCGCAGGTACGATAATTCTTGGACAGACCGTTGAAGGTCACGAACAGCACATCATCAGCCAATGAAGCAATCGAGGTGTGCGTATTGCCGTCGAACAATACCTTGTCGTAGATTTCGTCCGCGAAAATCACCAGGCCGTGATGGCGTGCGATCTCGATGATGCCTTCCAGCGTTTCCCGCGGATACAAGGCACCCGTCGGGTTGTTCGGGTTGATAATGACGATGCCGCGCGTATTCGCCGTGATTTTGTTCTCGATATCCCGGAGGTCGGGTAGCCAGCCAGTCTGCTCGTCGCAGACATAGTGCCGCGCCGTCCCGCCCGCCAGGTTCACTGCCGCAGTCCACAACGGATAATCAGGCATCGGCACCAGTACCTGGTCACCGTTGTTGAGCAATGCCTGCATGGCCATGACGATCAGCTCGGAAACGCCATTGCCGATGATGATGTCATCGATGGTCACACCCTGGATATTCTTCTGCTGGGTGTAATGCATAATCGCCTTACGTGCGGCGAACAGACCCTTGGAATCCGTATAACCGGAAGCGGAATCCATGTTGCGAATCACGTCCTGCAGGATTTCCTCGGGCGCGGCAAAACCAAAAGGCGCAGGATTGCCGATATTGAGCTTGATGATGCGGTGCCCGTCCTCCTCCATCTGCCGCGCTCGGTCCAGCACCGGGCCACGAATGTCGTAGCATACGTTGCTGAGCTTGCTGGACTTGGAAATTTCTTGCATGGCGACCTGCAAATTCCGGTTGGGGAAAATGTGCTATCTTACATTGAGTTGACATGCAATTGAAGCATGGCGCCCCAAAAGACTTTCTTGATTATTCGACACCTCTGCTTATGAAATTGCACCTGACACAGGCTGCGGGCAGCCATTTGATCACTGGTTACGGCGACGGCTGGGTTGAAATCAACCATCAGCGCCACGAACACAGCCTGATCGTATTGCCAGGCAGCCTGCTGCCTGCCTGGCCGGTTGAAGACTTCGACCAATTACAGCCAACCCATTTCCAGGCATTGCTGGCACTCAAGCCTGAGCTGATCCTGCTCGGCACGGGCAGCAGGCACCGCTTTCTGCATCCATCCATTGGCCGCGACCTCGTCGTAGCCGGCATCAGCATGGAATGCATGACCACAGAAGCAGCCTGCCGCACCTACAATATCCTGATGGCGGAAAGCCGTCAGGTGGCCGCAGCTTTGATTATTTGACCCAATGCAGGAACTGCAGCCCGCTCCGGCAATCTGACACTATAAATTCATTACCATCTGAATCTGTTATAGGACTACCTGCTTCTTCACAATTTTGCATAGCATCGTTCATTCAGGAATTGTCATGCAAGCAGAAGCTACCATTTCCCGCCCCGCCGCCTCGCGAAAAGTCATTCCCATCGTGCCTTATTCGGTCAAGGGGCGTTACCGCACCCTGAAATCCATCATCCTCAATATCGCTTTTGCTGTCTATTTCCTGCTGCCCTGGCTGCCATGGCCCAACCAGGTTGGCCAAGCATTACTTTTCGATATCGGGAACAGGCGCTTCCATATCTTCAACCTCATCCTCTACCCTCAGGACTTGATGGTGCTCGTGGGCATCCTCGTGGTAGCCGCCAGCCTGCTGTTTGTTTCCGCCGCCATGTTCGGGCGGGTATTCTGCGGATTTTTCTGTTTCCAGACCCTATGGACGGATGCTTTTCTCTTCATCGAAAAATGGATACAAGGCGAAGCCCCGGCCAGGAAGCGCCTGCAGCAAGCCCCCTGGAGCCCGCGAAAAGCCATCCTGCTCGGCAGCACCCATGCACTGTGGTTGATGCTGTCGTTCGCCACAGCCCTCACTTTCACCCTCTATTTTGCCGAGGCAGGGATGTTATTCAGGCAGGTATTTGCAGGAGAAGCAGCGGTGGCGGCTTATATCACCATCGCTGTCCTGACCGCCACGACCTATGTGGCCGCCGGGTTTGCACGCGAAGACGTATGCTTCGTGGCCTGCCCTTATGGCAAGTTCCAGGGAGTAATGCAGGATCCCGCCACCGTCACGGTCATTTACGACTGGGTGCGCGGCGAAGGCCGCCGTGGGCGCAAAGCACCCACCGCCGAGCTCAAGACTGTGGAAAGCCGTCGCCAGCAAGGTTTTGGCGACTGCATAGACTGCAATTACTGTGTGAATGTTTGCCCAACAGGCGTGGACATCCGCAAGGGGTTCCAGATTGGCTGCATTTCGTGCGGCTTGTGCGTGGATGCCTGCAACCAGATCATGGACCGCCTCAAGCTACCTCATGGCCTGATCCGTTTCGACCGTGATGAAAATATCCAGGAACCAGATGTCCGCATGAAACGACTGGCCAGGGCCAAACGGTTCGGCTACGTTGGCCTACTGATTGCCAGCATTGCCTTCACCTGGCACTCCATCAGCACGCTTACGCCGTTTACTGCCATCGTGCAACAACAGCGGCAGCCGCTAGTCATCCAACTTGCCGACGGCAGCCTGCGCAACCGTTACGAGCTGCGCATCACGAATAAGTCAGGCAATACGGAAACCTACTACATCAAGGCGCATGGACTTCCGGCAGGCAGCTTCAAGGGCAATAGTGAAATCACTATTCCTGAGGCAAATCCTATGCTATCCGCTTCAGTGTATCCTTGCCGCCAACACTGGCGACTAGCACTTCCAGCTTCATCCTCAGCATCACACCGCAAACGCAGCCTGACGCGGCTGAGAACGTGAACGTCAGCTATGTTGCACAATGATGCCTTCCAGCCCGGCATGTGCCACTGGTCCCACGGTCACAACCGCACAGGTTGGACAAAAAACAAGGACTGCCACAGCAGCCCTTGTTTTATCTGGCTTGAGAGCGCCGGTATTCTCCACTCAGCTGCGCCGACGTCGCGCTGCCAGTGGCACCAACAGTCCAAGTCCGCACAGCATCAGTGCCATTGCAGAAGGCTCAGGCACGGCAGCCACAGCGAACTGCCCGTTGCGGTCAATCACCGCCCATACCTGGTTGTTGACAGTATCCACGCCATACGTCCCCAGGCCATAGGTGGCATTCCAAGCACCTGAGACAAAGAACGGCGTCCCCTCTGTGTTGGCTTCCACTGCCAATACCCACTCACCATCCACCAGATACATCAGGCGCAGCAATGATTCGTCGACTGCCACATCCTCGCCATAGCTCAGGGCGAGCACGAAAGGATCGGCAACACCATCAAGCTGGTCATCCATACCACCCAGGTAGAGGATATCGCTGTGCAGGCCGTCCGTATTCGCCCGCCAGCCGAAGTTGACGATATTGCCAAGTTTCTGGGTGATGCCATCGCCGGAATCAGGCTCAGTGGTCACGGTGCGTCCATCGAGATTTTGTCCGGCCAGGATTTCTGCCTGCGTACCGATGAATCCATCGCCCGCTGCAATCGAACTGTCCAGACCAGCGTAGGACTCACCTGCGTTGATGCCATAGGAGTGGCCGTTGGTCGAGAAGGTCGTACGGTCAGCCACGGCCCACTCTGGCTCCCAAGTTTCCAGGAAATCCGATGAAGCTGGTGGAGTCGCCGAGTAATAGGTGAAGGTCACGAAGGGCCCATCGATATCGACGACGCTGTAGCCAACCTTATTGTTTTCCAGTGCGGCACCAACTTCCTCTCCAACATTGAATTCATTCTCGAACCGATAATATTTCTCGGCGTTAGAACCCGCGACGAAGTGGTGAAGCAATACGTCCTGGCCATCGACAGCAGCCGAGCGGCTGTACTGGTGGTCATGCCCGCTCAAATAGGCATCAACCCCATTGCTGCTCAATTGCGAGAGTATCTGCATCCGCAGCGGGTCATCGCCGATTACGCCTTCCCGCGCACGCCCGAAGAAAGGCTCATGGGCAAAGACGAACATATGGTCATGGCTACCTTTCTGCTGGCTGGCTGCCCAGCCAACGAGCTCGCTAGGCATTGCGCCGTAAAGGTCGAGCGAAACGAAACGCGTGTTGTTATAGGTGAACGAGTAGGATGCGCCTGGTCCAGCGGTCACGTTGGGTCCGCTCAGTTCAGGAAAGGTTGCGGACCAGACCTCGGTACCTCGGGAAGTGGAAGGACCGAGCAAAGGATCGATACCTACGGTACTGCTTTCGGCGCGGACATCATGATTGCCGCGCGTCAGATAAAGCGGAATGCCGGCATCGGTCAATGGCTTTGCGGCCTGCTTCCAAGTGTTGAACTCAGCGACGGTACCGTCCTCGGTCAGATCGCCGATGGAAATGAGCAAGTCAATGTCGTGGTGGTTGGCGAAGCGGTCAATGACTGGCTGCATCAGCCTGACGGAAACACCTCGCGGATCGCTTGCCCCCTGGGTATCAGCAAGGATGCCAAAAGACCATTGGGTAGGCGCCGCAGTGGCAGCGGATACCGCAGCCACCGGCTGCACGCCAATGGCTGCCAACAACCATGCAGCAATGGCGAATCGATTTCGAACAACGGATTTCAACTTCATCACAACTCCCCAATCAATAATGAGCAAACATGAATGCAGCGAGTTTCTTCCCCCGCCGTGACCCCTGAATGAATGCGGGACTAGTCACAACACCCAGGTAGCGCCGCCACCTGCCCGATCCCACGCCAATCCTCTGACCTCTGAGAAGATGCCGAAACCAAGACGGGGCAAGGGATTTCCCAGCACGATTGCTAGCCTTGCGCGTGCATGCCGCCACACCAGCCTCAGGAAAAGTTGTGTCATCCGTGAACAGGTGCTAAATTGCCTAACACACTAGTTCAACCCCATACAATCAGGGACTTAACCCATGCATAATCCTTATCCTGACGGGCCTCGGTTTCTGGATGCAAAAAGCCAATTCCTTGCGCATGGTGCCGTGG
Source organism: Methylobacillus flagellatus KT (assembly GCF_000013705.1). NCBI lineage: Bacteria > Pseudomonadati > Pseudomonadota > Betaproteobacteria > Nitrosomonadales > Methylophilaceae > Methylobacillus > Methylobacillus flagellatus. The sequence continues at coordinate 944,849 of NC_007947.1, read as the reverse complement.
AAAAAGGCAGCGTTTCCAAGGAAATCGAGCGCTCCTGGCGCAGGTGTGTGGAAAACGGCATGGAAGCTGGCGCTCCAGTGCGCACCGAAATACTGACCCAACAGGAACTGCTGGAAAAGCAGGAAGCCAATCAGTTACTGCTATCGCACGCCAGGCCTGAAATGGAAAGCCTCAACGCGCAGATCAGCCATACGCGCAGCGTAATCGTGCTGACCGACGCCCAGGGCTTCATCCTGCATAGCCAAGGCAATAGCGAATTTCTTGATGATGCCCAGCGCGTGGCCCTGATTCCCGGCTCATCCTGGCAGGAAAGCCTGCGCGGCACCAATGCCATCGGCACGGCGTTGGTGGAACGTTCCCCCATGACGGTACAAGGCGCGGAACATTTCCTCGAACGCAATCATGTGTTGGCTTGCTCGGCAGTGCCCATACTGAACGCGCGCAACCAGATAATGGGCACGCTGGACGTGTCGACAGACGCCAGCATGCCGCAGCAGCATACCCTGGCACTGGTGCGCATGTCGGCGCAAATGATCGAGAACCGGCTGTTCATCGCCAGCCATGCCGGGGCGTATTCACTGCATTTTCATGCCCGGCCGGAATTCATCGGCACATTGTGGGAAGGCATTGCCATCTTCGACGATCGGCACCGACTAATGGCACTGAATCGCAGTGGCCAGTTCCAGCTCGGCATCACACATGAGAAACTGGAAGACTCGCTATTCAGCGAATTGTTTGCCTGCAGGCCGGAATCGCTGATGCAGGCGGCGCAGGGAAGTTCACTGGTAACACCGCTTTATACTACGCGGGAAGCGCGGCTTTACGCGCGCATGACGTTGCGACAAGCACCTGGCGTCCGCCAGCCTGGGGCCACCAACTCCTCGGCCAGCGAACGGCATTGCGCTGCCAGCCTGCAGATGCTGAATACCGGCGACCCGCGCGTTGCCCGCATCATCAGCCAGGTAGAGCTTGTCCTCGATCAGGACATTCCCATCCTGATCGAGGGTGAAACCGGCGTAGGCAAGGAGTTGTTCGCACGGGCCATCCACGAAGCCAGCACCCGCAGCCGGGGTCCATGGGTTGCCGTCAACTGCGCAGCCTTGCCAGAAGGCCTGATTGAATCAGAACTATTCGGTTACGAGGAAGGCGCCTTTACCGGGGCGCGCCGCAAGGGCAGCGTGGGCAAACTGGAGCAGGCCGACGGCGGTACCCTGTTCCTGGATGAAATCGGCGACATGCCGCTAGCCTTGCAAGCGCGCTTGCTGCGGGTATTGCAGGAACGCAGCGTCACGCCCCTGGGTAGCACCAAACCCAAGCCCGTCAATTTCGCGCTGTTGAGCGCCACCAACCAGAAACTGCGCGAGAAGGTCGAGCGCGGCGAATTCCGCCGCGACCTCTACTATCGCCTGAACGGCCTCACCGCCACCCTGCCTGCACTGCGGCAGCGCCAGGATTTGCCTGCACTGATCAACACCATCCTGCAGACAGAGAATGCCGCAGGCAAGACGATAGACCGGGAGGTCATGGCGTTATTCAAGTCTCACCCTTGGCCAGGCAATGTCCGCCAATTGCATAATGTGCTGCGTACGGCACTGGCACTGTCGGGAGCAAGCCCCATCTCCATGATGCACTTGACGCAGGACTTTCTCGACGACATGAAAAACGGCGTTGAGGAAGACGCGGCGCTTTCATTGAGCAAACTGACGGCGGAGGCCATCAAGGCGGCCATGCAATCGCATGCCGGCAATGTCTCTGCAGTGGCGCGGCAGCTCGGTATCAGCCGCAATACGCTGTACCGGCGGATGCGTGCAATGAATCTAATGTAGGTAGCGCTTTAGAACTGCTAGCAAAAGTGAGCCATCCTTCAATCTGTGCCTTGCTACTCCCGACGCTCGGCCATCAGCGCCAGTTCGGCTTCGCTGAAGCCGGCTGCCCGGCGTGCCGGGAAATTGAACGGGCCGCGCAGCTTGGGAGCCTGGTATTGCGCGGTAAGCCGGGCATAAGTGGAGACGGGCTCCAATCCCCGCTGCTCGCACAGCCAGCCATACCAGCGGTTGCCAATTGCTACATGACCAATTTCGTCACGCAGGAGGATATCAAGAATGGCTGCCGCCTTGAGGTCGCCAGCCTGGGCCAGCTTGGCCCGCAAAGGCGGCGAGGCATCGAGTCCACGTGCCTCCAGGGTACGCGGTACCAAAGCCATGCGCGCCAACACATCGTCGCTGGTTTTCGCTACCATCTCCCATAGGCTATCGTGCCCGGTGAAATCACCGTAACGATAGCCTAGGCTTTGTAAGTGGTCATGCAGCATGGTGAAGTGCAACGCCTCTTCTGCTGCAATCTTCAGCCAGTCCACATAATATTGTGCCGGCATGGCGGAAAAGCGCCATATAGCATCCAAAGCCAAATTGATCGCGTTAAACTCAATGTGGGATAAAGCATGAATAAGCGCGGCCCTGCCTTGCTCAGTCCTCATTGAGCGTCGCCCCAATGCTTGAGGGGCTACCAGCTCCGGTTTTTCCGGACGACCCGGAATATTGCCGGGAGCATTCAAATGCAGCTCAGGCACCAAGCTCACGCTTCCTTCATTCCAGGCTGCTTGCAGGGCTGCCACGTCTTGAGACTTGCGTACCGGGTCACATTCACAGAGCAACATCAGTGCCGCTTGCCGTAATTCTGTTTTGCTTCCCGGTAAGGGAGAGGTAAGCACTTGATGATTCATGTGCGCATTTTAGCGGCGTGCATCGTATCCATCACATAGAATTTTTCATTCAATTCACGAAATACTTAAATACTGACAACAAATTGCCGTAATATGGTTATATTTAAAATAATGATAGGGGAGCTTTACATGGGGAACTATCAACATCCTGGCATTTATGTACAGGAAATAGCTATTGCACCCAACATTGAGCCTGTTGCCGCATGCCTGCCCCTATTCATTGGCCATACAGAAAAATCCCAGGATGCCAATGGACATCCATTACCATTGGGTAAGCGCTACAGCGTTTCCTCACTTGCAGAATACGAAGAACACTTTGGCAAAGGTGCGCCAGAAACCCTACGCGTGCTATTGGACGGCAAAGGTAATATCGTCAATGCCCACAGCTACAGTCCTTTTTACCTTTATGCAGCCGTACATCAATACTTCGCCAATGGAGGTGGACAATGCGAAATTCTTTCCGTTGGCCCATATTCCCGGGCACCAGATGCTTCTGCGCTGAAAGCGGCCATTAGAGCATTACCCCTAAACGCCGCATTTACACTGGTTGCGATCCCCGATGCTGTTTCGCTAGCAGAATTACCTCAACTCCAAAGGAAACTACTGCAATATTGTGCACAACAGGATTATTGCCTAGCAATTCTGGATGTCCCCTATTGCAATGACCAGACTCGGGAGATGACGGTCAATACGTTCCGCCATGATATCGGTCAGCGAGGCCTGCAACACGGTGCAGCGTTCATGCCATGGCTGGAAACAGCTGCGGCTGGCATCTCAGGCTATGTCGACCTGGAAATCAAATATACGCCTGGCGTTGCCACAGCCTGGAATGATTTTCACAAAGCCACCAAGCTCCAATCTCACCTGCTTCATAAACAACTGGAAGCATCCCCTGCGATACGATTCAACAGGATGCTTCCTCCCAGCGGCAGCATCATGGCATTATTTGAAGCCAATGCCCGCAAGCGTAACATTTGGACAACCCCTAACCATACCCCCATCAAGGAAATCATTTCATTAAGCGCCACCATTGATAACATCATTCAAGAATCGCTGAATATTCACCCAACAGGTAAATCAATCAATGCCATTCGTCGCTTCGACAATGCTCTCTTGATGTGGGGAGGACACACATTAGCCAGCAATGACAGCGAATGGCGTTATATAGCCCATTTGCTTACCCGTGGATTTGTGCAGGCCTCTCTACGTCGATTCCTGGATCAGCAAACCTTTGAGAAAAATGATGAAGCTACATGGAGTTTGGTTGGTCACCAGTGCCAGGATTTTCTGCACACGCTTTGGCGGGAGGGTGCTTTAGTTGGAGATAAACCTGAACAAGCATTCTATGTCAGGATAGGCCTTAACCAGACCATGTCCACCCAGGATATCGCAGCGGGACGAATAATTGTGCATGTAGGCATTGCCTTGCTCAGGCCTGCCGAATTTATCATACTAAAGCTACATAAAGTCATATCAGCCCCCGACTTGAAACCAGCAATCACCAGGCCTGGAAAACCGGTAAATCGAGTCAAGATCCGGGCTAAGACAAGCCCGATCAATGTTGTCATCCGTCAGCGACAACAACCCAGTCCTCCTAGCAAACCTTTGCCATCGGAGCCGGTTTCGTGACGATATCTAGCGTCGAAGTGTTGGTTGCTGGAGAGCGATTAAGCACGCCCCATGCATTATCAATACAACATCGCTTGAATGCACTGCCTTCTGCATCTATCCAACTGGCATTCAGTTCACTCACAGAACTTGATCAAGTTGCTAAAAGACTACTTCCAGGAAATAAAGTAGACATCCACTCGAATGACACCCCACTATTTTTAGGCGTTATCGCGACACAAAAAATTCAGTACTCGGTCAAAGATACTTTACTTATCCTGAATTGCTGTCATGCAGCCACTGCATTGACCACCCTGCCTCAAAACCAAATTTTTCATGAAATGACCGATGGTGAAATCATTCACCAAATACTGGCTAGCCACGGCATCGAAGCCTACATTGACTCCTCAGGTGTACAGCATGAGTATTTAATTCAGCACAACACGAGTGACTGGAATTTTGTCTTGCAACGCCTTCAGGAAACGGGCTTGGTCGCCTGTTGTAACGGTAATACCGTCACAGTCACCTCTCCAGAATTAGGGACGGCAAATGGGTTTCCGCTACCACATGAAAACATCATCAACCTAGAGATTGATATAGACACCTACCATCAGGTAGATGCTTTGGAACTCCAGGCATGGTGTTACAGCAATCAGGCGCTGGAGACTGTTGAAGCAAAAAATATTGATTTTCCAGTCAATGCGCATCTTTCAGCCTTTGCACTGTTGGGCAAAGATCATCCAGTCACAAAGGTACAGCGAATTAGCGGGGAATATACCCTACCTCAACTCCAAATCATGGCAGATGCCCTACTCGCATACTCCAGATTAAGTCTGGTGCAAGGCACGATTACGGCACAATCCTTACATGTCGCCTATCCAGGACAAACATTACTACTGTCAGACATCAGTCACCATTTATCTGGATACTATTACATTAGTGGGATCACTTATGAACTTGCTCCAGGAGCAGCACCAGTCACCCACTTCCAGATTGGATTGCCGCGAAAGATATGCGCTGAGCCAACCAATAGCAAACAACTCCCCACCATGCTAACGGGTATCGTGCAAGAAGTCAGTGATGATCCAGCTGTCAACGAAAGAATCAAAGTCACCTGCCCCTTGATTGATCCCACAGGCCAGGGTGTGTGGGCGCGACTGGCTACATTACAAGCAGGTGAATTCTCCGGCACGATCTTCACGCCCTCCATAGGCGATGAGGTGATATTAGGCCTGAATGGTAGCGACTTGAATAATATCGTGGTGATTGGGGCAGTTCATAGCCCAGCCATGCCAAGACCATGGGCCAATCCAAGCCAGTATGGTTACAAAAGCCCCAACGGGTTATTGCTATCGCTGGATGACGCAGGACAGGAAATACAAATATCCACCCAGAACGGTCCATTGTTAAAACTGAGCAAGGATGAAAAAGAAAGTCTCGTGCTTGAAGATCAACACAACAATTCCATCCATTTCAGCCAAGCCGGAATACATTTGCAAAGCCGTTGTTTGTCCCTGGAAGGCAACGATATCAAGATGAATGGACAAAATATTGAAATAAAGGCTGGATCCCTCAAACTGAACAGTGAAGCCACTGCCGAAATTAGCGCTACCAGCATATTGGCCCTCAAGGGAAGTATGATCCACATCAACTAAGGAAGGCCCCCATGAAACCTGCTGCCCGAATGGGGGATATGCTGATGCATATTCTCCTGCCTACTCAGCCCATTAAGCCAATCAATACTGGCATCGCCACCGTGCTGATTGGTGGCAAACCAGGGGCTTGCAGGGGTCATGGCAACGGGATAGACATCATAGTCCAAGGATCATCGACTGTTTTCATCAATGGCCTGCCTGCAGCACGCGTTGGAGATATGACAGGAACAGGTGGAATCGTCATGGGTCCAGGGGCAGTCAATGTCCTGATTGGCGGATAAGGCCTACTCTCCCTCTTGTTGCAACAAAATGGCCAGTCTTGCCTGCAACACCATATTTTCCAGCACTAGGCGGGTGACAGTGGCCGCCATGACCATCTCCCCGTCCTCCGCAGAATTGCCGGCCCGGAGTTGCTGCATGATCTCTACCACATTGAGGCAGGCGAGCCGCCGCAGATCATCCACGTCAAAAGGCAATCCAGAAAAATCGATGGGATCCTCGCGCTCTACTTCCAGCAATAACTGCATCAAAGTCTGTGCATTCATGTCCTAGAGTATAGGACCAGCCTGCCCAAGTCGCCAACGATGAAACTTCATTGTTTCAAGGTTGCCATACCCCTCCCTGCTGTTATGATGGAATCACGCCCCTCCCAAGGAGAATGTCAATGCAATCCCAAGCCGCGGACCATGTCCTGAATGCTCAACAATTGGCGCAATTGCATGCCTACTGGCGCGCCGCCAATTATCTCTCGGTCGGCCAGATCTACCTCTATGCCAACCCGTTGCTCAAGACGCCTTTGCTGCCAGAGCATATCAAGCCGCGCTTGCTGGGCCACTGGGGAACGACACCGGGGCTTAATTTCGTCTATGTCCACGCCAACCGGGTCATTCGCGAGCACGACCTCAACATGATCTACATTACCGGCCCGGGGCATGGCGGTCCGGCCGTCGTCGCCAATACCTACCTGGAAGGCAGTTATACCGAGCTTTACCCGGAAATCACCGAGGACGAGACCGGCATGCTCAAGCTGTTCAAGCAGTTCTCCTTCCCTGGCGGCATCCCCAGCCATGCCTCGGCGCAGACACCGGGGTCGATCAACGAGGGAGGCGAACTGGGCTATTGCCTGCTGCATGCGTTCGGCGCAGTGTTCGACAACCCGGACCTGATCGCCTGCTGCGTAGTCGGCGACGGCGAGGCGGAAACCGGCCCGCTGGCCACCTCCTGGCACGGCAACAAATTCCTCAATCCCAAGACCGACGGCGTGGTATTGCCTATCCTGCACCTCAACGGCTACAAGATCGCCAACCCCACCATCCTGTCGCGCATTGGCGATGAAGAGCTGCAGAAACTGTTCGAAGGCTACGGCTACACGCCCTATTTCGTCGAAGGCAGCGACCCTGACTTCATGCATCAGCGCATGGCCAGCGTCATGGACCAGGTCATCGGGGAAATACAACGGATCAAGCGCGAAGCCAGCCTGAAACGCGAAGTCAGCCGTCCGCGCTGGCCCATGATCATCCTGCGTTCGCCGAAGGGCTGGACCGGACCTGCGGAAGTGGACGGCAAACCGAACACTGGCACCTTTCACGCGCACCAAGTGCCGTTCGGTGAGTTAGACAAGCCGGAGCACATCAAGCTGTTGCAGGACTGGATGCAATCCTACGCGCCGCACGAACTGTTCGACGATACAGGCAGGCTCAAGGAAGAGCTGCGCGCGCTTGCCCCCAAGGGCGAACGGCGCATGGGCGCCAACCCGCACGCCAATGGCGGCCTGCTGCTCAAGCCTCTGGCACTGCCGGATTTCCGCAAGTTTGCCTATGCCGTGACCCAGCCGGGCGAACGCCAGACCAGCACCACGGGCGAGCTCGGCAAGTATCTGGCCGAAGTTTGGCGGCTCAATCCGAACAACTTCCGCGTATTCAGCCCGGATGAAAATAACTCCAATCGCCTGCAGGCATTGTTCGAGGTCACCAATCGGCAATGGATGGCCGAACGTCTGGAAAGCGACGAGCATCTTGCAGCGCATGGCGGCGTGATGGAAATACTCTCAGAACATAGCTGCGAAGGCTGGCTGGAAGGTTACCTGCTCACTGGCCGCCATGGATTCTTTTCCTGCTACGAGGCATTTATCCATATCATCGACTCCATGTTCAACCAGCATGCCAAGTGGCTCAAGGAATGTCGCCACATTCCCTGGCGCAAACCGATTGCCTCGCTCAACATCCTGCTGAGCTCGCATGTCTGGCGCCAGGACCATAATGGCTTCTCGCATCAGGATCCCGGCTTCATCGACCATGTCGCCAACAAAAAGCCGGACATCATCCGCATCTACCTGCCTGCCGACGCCAATACCCTGATCGCAATCACCGATCATTGCCTGCAAAGCCGCAACCTCATCAATGTCATCGTTGCAGGCAAGCAACCGCAAGGGCAATGGCTGGACATGCCCGCCGCGATTGAACATGCGCGCCGTGGCGCCAGTATTTGGCACTGGGCCGGCAACTGCGCAGCAGACGAGGAACCCGACTTGGTCATCGCCAGCGCGGGCGATGTGCCGGTCATGGAGTCGCTTGCCGCCGTCATGCTGTTGCGCGAGCATCTGCCCGCGCTCAAGATACGCTACGTCAACGTGGTCGACCTCATGACCCTAGTTCCTCACGACGTGCATCCACACGGCCTCACCGACGATGCCTTCGACGAACTGTTCACCCGGGATAAACCAGTGATCTTCGCTTTCCATGGCTATCCTGGGCTGATCCACCGCCTGGCCTACAAGCGGCACAATCATGCCAACTTCCATGTGCACGGCTTCCTGGAAGAAGGCACGACCACTACGCCTTTCGACATGACGGTGCTGAACAGGCTGGATCGCTACAATCTGGTCAAGAATACCTTGCGCTGGCTACCGCATATCGACAATGCTCCGGTTCTGGATGCGCTCATGGACGAAAAGCTCGCGCAACACAAGCAATACATCTGGCAGCATGGCGAGGACATGCCGGAAATCCGGGATTGGAAATGGCAGCCTGCAGATCATTGATGGTTCTGGAAGGGACGATTCAGTGCAATAGGCACAATACGCCTATTCAAGGTCAGGTTGGCGGTTATTGATACTGCCAGCCCGGTTTCGCTCTTGCACCGCCAAACGATCACGTGCTGATCAAGCGACTTTAACCAAACCAGCGGAATTCCATGGCTGTGTCCTCTCAATGCAAATGCAGCCAAGTGACTGTGCCTGCCTTCATATCCGGGACCAGCAATATCTTGCCGTCAGGCGTCACGCCGATATCGGCTGCACTCTGGAATCCCTCATGCTCCAGCGCGACTTCATCTTCCATATTGAGGCTGAACACCTTGCCACCCACGTAATCGCTGACATAAAGCTTGCGGTTCGCTCCCATCGCCACACCGTCACTGCTGCCCAGCCCCGTTGCAAGCTCGATCAGGTGGCGGTTGAGCAAGTCGAGCTTGTATAACACGCCGCGCGCAAAATCGGCAAAGATCAATACCTCGCCCGTATCATCCATCCATAACCCGTTGGGCGCCTTGATCCTGTCATCCATTTGATGGCTGATCACGGTCTCGACCTTGTTGGTGGCAAGAATAACCCGGTATATCGCGCCGCTGGTGCCGCCCTGGTTGGCGATATCGCCACTGTCACTCACATAGAGATACTTCCCCTCGTAATCAGGCTCCAGGTCATTGAGGAAACGGGGGGAGACAGGGAACGCGCTTTTATCGACCAGAACCTCCCATTGTCCATCCCCATCCACTTTGAGTATCCGGTCCTTGTCAGTGACATACAGATCCCTTCCGATCAGGGCCAGCCCCTTGGGGTCGTTCATGCCGCTCGCCAATACGCGGCGCTGGCCATCCGGCTCGATCACGCTGATCTGTCCGTCGCCGTCCTGGTCGAATTCGCCGATCTCGGAAACAAATACCCTGCCTGCCCTGTCTGCGAGCACGGACTCCGGGTTGTTGAAGCCTTGCACCACCTTCAACTCGTGCCCTGAGGCCGTTGCGGAAAGCATCAATGCACTGCCCAGCCAGACAGCCACCACGGTTTTAACCATTTATCCCTCCTGCACTTATCCGTATGATCGGCCGATCATCGCGACCTGACCGTATCGAGGATTATGCGGTTGAACACAGGCTAACTCAACCTCACAAGGCGGAAAGCTATCCTCCGGGTTGATGGGGCCTCAACAATGGGGTAAGCAGCAGCATGACCATGGCCACCAGCACCAACAACCAGCTCGACATATGGAAGTTCTGCGTCAAATCCCGCAGGAATCCCACGGACAATGGCCCGGCAGCCGCAATCAGGTACCCTACCGTCAGCACAAAAGCATTCCAGGCGTTAGCCTCATCCACGCTATGCGTATTATCCAAAGGCAGTGTCATGCCCAGGGTGAATGCTCCCCCCAGGCCGAACGCACAAATGGCAATGCTGATGAATGGCGCCCAGGTGGGCACCATCGCAATCAATAGCAAGCCAATAACGGCTAGCGCAGCACAGGCCGCAAGCAGGCCACGTCTATCCGTGGATTTGCTGATGGCGCCCAGGATAGGATTGGATATCATGAATACCGTGGTAAAGGTCGCGAGAATGAAGCCTGCAACAGCAGGCGAGCTGCCATGTTCTATATACATGGGAGCCGTCCATGACAGCACGGCATAGAACAAAAAATTGTCGGCGGCAAAAAACAGGGCCACCAGCCAGGCGGTGCGATTACCCCACGGCAACCGCACCGGGTGGCTCGCCGCATGCGCGCGCCCGCGCTCTAGTCTCGCGATCCCCAGCCAGCAAAGCAGGCCAATGGCGGCGCACAGGCTCCACATCCCGGCTCCCATGCGCCACCCGGCAGCGGAGTGCATGGCCACAGGGCCAGAGACCGCAGCAGATAAGGTGCTGCCGAAAGAGAGTGCTGTCGCGTAGATACCCATGACCATCGCCGCCTTGTGCGGGAAATTTCCCTTGATGTAGCCTGCGATCAGCGCACCGGCTACCGCAATGCCGGCCCCCACCCCGGCGGTGCTCAGCAGCAACATGTCCACACTTCGGGAGAACGCGCGCGCCGCGATCGCCACGCACAGCAATAGCAAGGCCAGCAACAGAACGGGGTCACGCCCATATCGCCGCGCCAGCCACGGTGTAGGCAGGGCAAGCAAGCCCATCAGCAGGTCGGGAATGGTAGTCAGCAGTGAAGCCGTGCTGTGGGAAAGCTGAAACTCATCAATGATGGCAGGCAGCAAAGGGCCGATGGAAACAATGCCGGGACGCAAGGCAACGGCAACCAGAATGATCGCCACAATTGCAAATCCGACAGGCACCTGGGAAGCGGCCCTGGCAGAATGCTGCGGCATGGCAGCAGTTTAAACGGATGTGGTCATGCAATGCTTGCCTCCCTACTCGGTCAGGATGAGAGGCAATATAGCCTGGCGCCACCGCACGACGCCATACGTTATCTTGCGTAGCGCGAGCGAAGCGCTACGCAAGGATCAGGTGTTCTATGGCTTTTTCAGGCCTGGCAATATCGCAATCATGGCACAGGGTGTATACGATTCGCTATCTGGCAGCCCTTCATCAATCAGCCGCGTGATGACAGGATCGGCCTTTATCTTGTCTGCCACCTGCTGGATTGCGAGATCATATGTTGCCTGCACCGTATTGGCTGGCAGGATGTCCAGGTCGCCGCTCAGGCGCGATTCACCAGTATAGCTCGCGATGGCCCTGCCGCTCCCGGTATAAATGGTGGCATTGATGGTGCCGTAGAAATTGCGCATATGGGGGTTGTAAAACATCTTGGGCCTGACCCAGAGCAATACATTGGCCGTAACCCCTGCCTCACACATGACAGTGTCGCCGAGCCTGGCGCTGAGCGTCTTGGTCAACACCGGCTCTATCAAGGGACCCTGCGCGAACCAGTAATCCTTCATGAAGTGCCAGAGTTTGATCTCGTTGGTGTATTCATACGGACTGATGTAAACCGCCACCTTGCTGGCAGGCTGCGGCCCTTCGGCATGAGCCAGGCATGAAGCGAACAATAAGGCTACCAATCCGATCACGCGCTTTTTCATTGCATTGCTCCTTACAAGGTTATTTATTGTTGTAGGTAATACGATAAACCAAACCGGCCCGGTCATCTGATACGTACAGTGCGCCATCAGGCCCGGCAATCACATCCACAGGACGCCCCCAGGCGCTGTTCTTGGTTTGCCAACCAGTGACGAAATCTTCCACGGCCACCGGCTGATTGTTCTGGAAGCGAATGCGTACCAGCTTGTAGCCATATGGCTGGACACGATTCCATGAGCCATGCAGGGCTACGATTGCACCCTGCTTATACTCGTCAGGAAAATCCGTCTTATCGAGAAAGGTGATGCCTATAGGCGTGGAATGCGCGCGCAAGGTAATTGCGGGCGGCTGCATATTGTCACAGAAACCGGGCTTGCCCGGGAAGTTGGGATCCGTCACCCGGTTACCCCAGCAATGCGGCCAGCCATAGTGCTTGCCAGGCTCAATCTTGTTGATATGCTCGGGCGGCAATTCGTCATCCATGGCACCCCCCTTGGTTCCTGAACGCATGTCCGCGCCGTTATTAGTCGCATAGAGGTCGCCCGTAGCAGGGTGCCAGGCCAGCCCCTGGGAATTCCGCAGCCCGCTCGCCCAGACCGCGCTCCTGGCACCACTGACGCTGCCGTCAGGAGCACCTGCCGGCCGGCCATCCAGGGTGTAGCGCAGGATGGTGGCACGCAAGGGATCTTTTTCGACACATACGTTGCAGCTGGAGCCCACGTTCAGGTAAAGATGACCGTCCGGCCCAAGCTTGACGGTTTTGAGGGTATGCCCGCCAGAGGGAAGATTGCTGATCAGGGGCACCTGCCTGGCAGCCGAGCGCTTTCCATCCTGCGCCAACTCGATGCGGACCACGCCATCCTGGTTTGCCACCAGCATACTGCCGTTGGCGAAGACCAGGCTGTTGGGGGCATTCAGCCCTTCCACGACAGGAACGACATCGTCGGCCACGCCATCGTGATCGCGGTCCGGCAGCATATAGACGGTGTTGTCCACGCTACTGGCAAGATACAGATTGCCGTCCGGACCGAACGCCATGAAGCGCGGTCCACGGAAATAATCGCCCTTGGTCGGATTGAGCTTGGCAAACGTGTTGATATGGAAGCCCGGCGGCAATGTCAGGCTACGGGCAATGTCATCCGGTGTCTTGCTCACTGCCGCGACGGTAGTACATGCCACCAGCGCGGCGCTGGCGGCCAGGATAGTCATTGCACGCATCGGCGTTTTCCTCATGGCGTTCCCTATACTAGGCGCAAGTTTGATATTCACAGATTACGAGCCTGGGATCAGACTTAGGTTCCCGGAAGCCGATGAAAAATGCCGGTACGAAACCGGCATCCATTTTCCGGCAAGCCTGAAGGGCTATGCCTTGTCCTCTCCATGACACAACGAGGAGATTGTCAAATCAATAGCATTTCTTCTCCTGGCAGCCATCATCTTTGGCACCTGCAGCAATCAGGAAATCTACCATGTCGGTTCGGCCCTCATCCCGCAAGGCACGCAGGATGGAAACATTGCCGCGCAGCTTGGCGTTCACGTCTGCACCATGGTCTATGAGGTATTTGACCACATCCTTATTGCCTTGATAAGCAGCCAGGTGCAAGGCTGTCATCTTGGTAATCGGGTGCTTGTAGTTGACATCGGCACCATTCTCGACGAAGAACTTCACCATCTCCAGCTGGCCCTTGTTAGCGGCGATTTCAAGACCGCTCCAGGCAAAAAACAGTTCATCAACCTTGTAAGGATTGTTGAAATACTGTTTCACAACCTTTAGGTCGCCCTTGCCAATGGCATCGGTATATTCTACGTGAGGATCCTCGGCATGAGCCATGACCGCCCAGCCCAGCACCAACGTTGCCAACATCACTTTCAACATCTTCTTCATGCGACTTCTCCATTCCATAGTAATCATCATTTGATTTTAAGTGTGCTTATGATTGTCTAGGCTGCAGGGTACGGAAATTCGCACCGCATGCTGACATGCCTAACGCACATCTAATACTCGTTGTTGACCGCTAGCCAATGAACTTCCTGGCATTGCGGAACATCCGAATCCACGGCCCATCCTCACCCCAACCATCGGGATGCCAGGAGTGCTGCACGGTGCGGAAAACCCGTTCAGGATGAGGCATCATAATACTGAAACGGCCATCAGCGGTAGTCAGGCCGGTAATTCCCTGAGGCGAGCCATTCGGGTTAAATGGATATACTTCGGTCGGAAGCCCGCTATTATCGACATAGCGCAGCGTCACCAATCGCGCATCTTGTGCGCGTTGCTGCGCTGCTGCATCGGCAAATTCGGCATACCCTTCGCCATGCGCCACGGCGATCGGCATCCGGCTGCCAGCCATACCGTTGAAGAACAGCGATGGCGAGTCCAGCACTTCCACCATGGCGACACGTGCTTCGAACTGCTCGGAACGGTTACGCACAAAATGCGGCCAGTGCCCGGCACCGGGAATAATGCTGTGCAGGTTGCTCATCATCTGGCAACCGTTGCAGACGCCCAGCGCGAACGAATCCGTCCGGTTGAAGAATGCGGTAAACTCGTCGCGCGCACGCGGATTGAACAAGATGGACTTGGCCCAGCCCTCACCGGCACCGAGCACGTCTCCGTAGGAAAAGCCGCCACAGGCAACGAAGCCGGCGAAATCCTTGAGGCTGACACGCCCGCTGATAATGTCGCTCATGTGCACATCGAAAGCATTGAAGCCAGCGCGATCGAATGCCGCCGCCATCTCCACCTGCCCATTGACGCCCTGTTCGCGCAGGATCGCCATCTTGGGGCGCGCGCCCGAAGCGATATAAGGTGCGGCAATATTCTCGTTGATGTCGAAGGTGAGCTTGGCATGCAGGCCGGCATCGCGCTCGTCCAACAAGCGGTCATATTCCTGCTGCGCGCATACTGGATTGTCGCGGAGCTTCTGCATCTGGTAGGTAGTTTCCGACCAGGCACGGTGCAATGCCACGCGGCTTTCGGCAAACACCAGCTTAGTGCCTTGCCGGATCACAATATCGCCATGGCTGGCAGGCGCGCCGATCACATGGACCTTACCGCGCAGGGTTGTCTCCAGCTCGGCGGTAATGGCGTCCAGGTCGGCAGCACGCACCTGCAATACGGCACCCAGTTCTTCGTTATAGAGCACTGCCACGGCATCCTCGCCAAGGCTGGCAATGTCGAGCTCCAGGCCGGTACGTCCGGCAAAGGCCATTTCCACCACAGTGGCAAACAAGCCGCCATCGGATCGGTCATGATAGGCCAAGAGGCGGCCTTCACGGTTAAGCTTCTGTACGGCATTGAAAAAATGCTTGAGGCTGTCCGCATCCTCGACATCCGGTGCCACATTGCCGACACTGCCATAGACCTGCGCAAGGGCAGAGCCACCCAGGCGATTCCTGCCCGCACCCAGGTCGATCAGGAGCAGGCGGGTATCGCCCAAGTCAGTGCGCAGCTGCGGCGTCAAGGTCTTACGCGCATCGGCCGTTGGGGCAAAGGCAGTGACCACCAGCGATATAGGCGCAGTCACCGCCTTCTTTTCATTGCGCTCTTCCCACACGGTCTTCATGGACATGGAATCCTTGCCGACCGGAATGCTGATGCCCAGTTGCGGACACAACTCCATACCCACGGCCTTGACGGTATCGAACAAGGCAGCATCTTCACCCGGGTGGCCGGCAGGCGCCATCCAGTTGGCGGAAAGCTTGAGGTCTGCAATATCCTCGATCAGGCTGGCAGCGATATTGGTAATCGCCTCGCCAATCGCCATGCGGCCCGAAGCAGGTGCGTCAATCAGCGCCAGGGGCGCTTTTTCACCGATGGCGAAGGCCTCGCCGCGATAAGTCTCGAAACCATCCAGTGTCACTGCGACATCAGCCACTGGCACTTGCCAGGGACCGACCATCTGGTCGCGCGCGATCATGCCGGTCACAGAGCGGTCACCAATGGTGATCAGGAAAGTCTTGTCCGCCACGCCAGGCAGGCGCAGCACACGCTGGGCAGCTTCCTTCAAGTCGATGCGGGAATGATCGAAGGCTGGCAGCTCACGCGCCACATGCTGGACGTCCCGCGTCATTTTGGGCGGCTTGCCCAGCAACACGGACAAATCCATGTCCACCGGGGTATTGCCGAAATGACGATCGGACACGACCAGGCGCTTCTCCTCGGTCGCCTCGCCTACCACGGCAAATGGGCAGCGCTCGCGTTCGCAGATTTCCGCAAACAATGGCAAATCCTCCTTGCGTACCGCCATCACGTAGCGCTCCTGCGCCTCATTGCTCCATATTTCGCGCGGCGACATGCCGGGCTCCTCGTTGTGCACATCGCGCAACTGGAACCTCGCGCCCACGCCGGCATCGTTCACCAGCTCAGGGAAGGCATTGGAAATGCCGCCGGCGCCGACGTCGTGTATGCTCAGGATCGGGTTCTTGTCGCCCAACTGCCAGCAACGGTCAATGACCTCCTGCGCACGGCGCTCCAGCTCGGGGTTGCCGCGCTGCACGGAATCGAAATCCAGGTTCTCGGTATTAGCCCCGGTATCCATGCTTGATGCCGCACCGCCCCCCAGGCCGATCAGCATCGCGGGGCCACCTAGTTGGATCAGCGCCGCCCCCGGGGGAATCGGGTTCTTCTTCGCATGCCTGGCAGAGATATTGCCCACACCGCCCGCAAGCATGATGGGCTTGTGATAGCCGCGAATTTCTCCTGCGGACTCAATTTCCAGGGTGCGGAAATAACCTGCGATATTCGGACGGCCGAACTCATTGTTGTAGGCCGCCCCGCCCAACGGGCCGTCCACCATGATCTGCAATGCCGAAGCGATGCGGTCGGGCTTGCCATTGTTATGCTCCCAGGGCTGCTTGAAGCCGGGGATATGCAGATTGGACACCGAGAAACCGGTCAGGCCGGCCTTGGGCTTGGAGCCGGATCCGGTCGCACCCTCGTCGCGTATTTCTCCGCCCGCACCGGTCGCGGCACCCGCAAATGGCGAGATCGCGGTCGGGTGGTTATGGGTTTCCACTTTCATGAGGAAATGCATATCCTCTTCCACAAAGCCGTATTGGCCATCCGCCAGCGGATAGAAGCGCTTGGTCTTGCCACCCTCGACGATGGATGCATTGTCGGCATAGGCCACTACCGTCTTGCCAGGGTTGAGCTTGTGTGTATTGCGAATCATGCCGAACAGAGACTGTGCCTGTGCCACACCGTCGATCACCCAGTCTGCATTGAAAATCTTATGCCTACAGTGCTCGGAATTGGCCTGTGCAAACATCATCAGTTCCACATCGGTCGGGTTGCGGCCCATGCGTTGGAAATTCTCTATCAGGTAATCCACCTCATCCGGGGAAAGCGCCAGGCCCATCTCGGCATTCGCGGCCTCCAGCGCGGCCTTGCCGCCGGAGAGGATATCCACAGTGGATAAGGGCGCGGGCTCTGCCGTGTGATACAGCTTTTGCGCATCTGTCAGGGAGGCAAACACCGCCTCTGTCATGCGGTCATGAATCAAAGGTCGCAATGCAGCTTTTTCCGCATCCGTGAGCGGGCTGCCATCGGCAGTGGCAGCGTAAAACGCAATGCCGCGTTCCAGGCGCTGGATGGCCTCGATGCCGCAATGGCGCGCAATATCCGTGGCGCGTGAGGACCAGGGAGAAATCGTCCCGGGGCGCGGAATCACCAGGAACAGCTCGCCCGCCGGCGCCTCTTCGCTCATGCGCGGTCCATAGGTCAGGATCTGCTTCAACACCTCCTGCTGCGCCTCGCTCAGTGGCTGGTCAGACCAGGCGAAATGCCAGAATTCTGCGTACAAATGCGTGATGCGCGGCGCTGAACCTTTCAGCGCAGCCAGGATTTTCTCGATACGGAACGGAGATAAAGCGGCACTGCCACGAAGACTGATCATTGGGCTGGACATGAAGAAATTCGAAGTGATGGCAAAAGCGGGATTTTACCAGATTATGCACCCCCTTAGCGCTTTGACGGCCAAGGATAAGCGGCTTTCCGCTGCCGCCCGCGACAGCATGCCTACCCGCTCAAACTGCTGGACAGGTACCCCGCTTGCCAAAGCTTGGCTGAACCGTCAATGCCATGCACAATCAGCTTGATCACTGCCAACCGGCCATCCATGCGCGTTCGCCGTCAGCCCCCCACACCTGCAGTGGGCTCGACATCTATGAAGAAAAGCAAACCCGTCAGCAATGTTGACTGGAAGATACCGCGTCTTTGCGCAAATTGAGTGCCTATATGTACTCTTTTTTCATGAAATACCTATGTCCATAGGGCGGCAGAATGTTTCCAGCACAGAAGACAGATAATGCCGATGGCCTTGACAAGGACTGCCTGGCAAGGTGGCAGCTTCCAGGCCCTGCCTGTCGAGAGCTGCCGCACGGAAAATTATCACTGCGCAAAGAGGCTGAACGCATCGGTACTAACCTGACCTTCCCTTCCCCCGGCCACGGATTTCGAGAAAGATCGTGGATCAGCGCTTAGCTCAAGGGTAAACCGCTATAATCACTTGTTTCCAATAGGCCTATTGCATTCACCAATGCCGCAGCTTGACGTCAAAACCATTTACTTTCTAGTCGGCCTATTCGCCACGACCACAGGTGCGGTGTTATCCATCCTCGCCCTGACGGGGCGTTTTGACCGCTGGCTGAAATATTGGGGAATCAGCAATTTATGCACAGGCGCAGGGATTCTGCTGCTCACCTTTCGCGACATTGTGCCTGACTTCTATAGTATCGCAGTCGCCAATATGCTGGTCATCATCGGCTATTTTCTCTTGATGGCCACGGCACAGGGCCTGCATCACCGAAACATGACGTGGTGGCCGCATTTGCTATTCCTGGGGTTGATTGCGGGCTTGTTCCTGATGATGCAGAACGCAGATAGTTACTACAATGAGAGAACCGCGCTCAGCTCGGTTGCCTGTGGTTACTATGCCCTGCGGGTGGCCAAGATCACCAAACAGATCGCACGCGAAGAGGACATCGTGTCGGCCTACCTGGTTTTCGGGATATTTACACTCGCAGCTCTCGTGTTGGGCATGCGCATACTGGCCAGCCTCACCTATCACCTGGGAGGGGATTCGATTTTCTCGTCCGGAGGCATGAGCATGTGGGTCATCCTCTTGGCGGCCAGCATCGGTCCGTTGTGGAATATGTCGATGCTGCTTATGATCATGGAACGCATCAACCGCAACTGGATCGGCCGCGCCTTACGAGACCCGCTCACCGGCGCCCTCAATCGCGAAGGACTCAAGCGCGCCCTGGAAAACAACACCATGCGCCGCCATTCCGACAGCCATCCGTTCACTGCCTTGCTATTGGTGGACATCGACCACTTCAAGCAAGTCAATGACCAGCTGGGACATGCATTCGGCGACGAACTGCTGCGAAGCTTTGCGGATATCGTGCACCACCAATTGCGCAGCTCCGACCTGTTTGCACGCCAGGGGGGTGACGAATTCGTCATCATTCTCCCCTCGAGCGGCGAGAAGGAGGCCAGGGATGTGGCTGGACGGCTGCAAAACGCGTTTGCACAGGAGACTGACAGAGTGAAACCCGATGGGCTGGCGGTGACCTTGAGTATAGGCATTGCAGTCACCGAAAGTGACCAGCTAAGCGGCTCGCTGCACCAGCTCATGGCGCGAGCCGACTCGGCGCTCTATCAATCCAAGCATCAGGGCCGCAACCGCATCACATCGGCCCAAGCGGCTTGAAGCCGGATTGCTCCGATTTTTCCATGCCTTCCTCCACTTTATCCTGAGCCTCCTGTTCTTCTGCATCCGATGTTTCTTCGAGTGCCTGAACGTGCTCCAGATGGCGCTCAAGCTGCAAATGGGTCAGCACGGGAAAATGGTCCGAACCGATGTGTGGCAGGCGCTGCATCTTGATCAGGCCGAAGTCCGGGCTGTGAAAGATATGGTCAAGCGCCCAGCGCATGAACGGATAATCCGAATGGTAGGTACTGATATGGTGACGCCCCTTGCGCGGGTCCAGCAATCCGCTCACGCGCTGGAACAACCGCGTCGTGCGCGACCAGGCCACGTCATTGAGGTCTCCCATGACAATCACGCTCTCCTCGGTGTCACTCACAGCATCCCCGACAATCAACAGCTCGGCATCCCGCAGGACGGAATCCGGTGCCTCGGTCGGGCTGGGCGGTTCTGGATGCAGGCAATACAGCTTGACCGGGGCACCGCATGGCAGCATCACCGTGGCATGGATGGAAGGGATTTCCGGGCTGAGCAGGAATTTGACCTCGGCATCACGTAATGGCAAGCGGCTATATAAATGCATGCCATACAGATTATCCATCGGCGCACGCACCACATAGGGGTATTCAGGCTCGATTGCTGTCAGTGCCTGCTCCCACACCCGGTCAGTCTCCAGGGTTAGCAGCAAGTCAGGCCGAAGTGACCTGACCTGTTGAATCAACTTGAAATGCTGGTGATTGGTCATCAGCACATTGGCGACGATCAAGGAAATTTGCCTGTCGCGGCGGTAATGCTTGGGTCTGATCGATTTCACTTCCTGCGGAAACAGAAAGGTATAAGGCAAGACCATGCGCAGTTGGTGGGCCAATGCCAACATCAGGACCGCCAGCGCCACCCAGCGCATCGGTGACCACTCGGCATCGGGCAGCACCAGCCCGAGCAATGCCAGCATCCCGAGCGTCATGATCTGCAGTCGCGGGAAATCAAGCCCCCGGAACCACCATTCGCTGCGGCGCACCAGGGATCCCGCCGTTAATAGCGCGACCAGGGCAGTAAGGGCGTATCCCGCCAATAACATGATGTCAGGTACTATGCCGCCATCGGTGGCAAGTGCCAAATCCATGCTGAAACCGCCAGCATGGCAATCACCAGGACCATGACGATCCTGGATAGGCGTGCCACCCGGCGTCGGCCATCCTCCAGCTTGGCAACCAACTGCTCATTCTGGTCTGCCAAGGTCTTGAGCAGCTTCGAGGATTCCACCATCTGGGTCTGCAATTGGGCAATGCGCACTTCGAGCGACTGGATGCGCGCTTCCTTGTCATCATCGCTTGGCAACTCACTGTAAGGCACATCGTATACCGGGGGCTCATGATGATTCTGCTTGCCGGAGACGGCATGCCAAAACTTCCTGGCACCCTCGGCAATCTCCGGCGCCTTGCGGATCACCTCGACCCAGGGAACCACTTTCAATACAGTCAGCCATGGTGCGGCCACAATCCATTCCTTTCATTCAAAAGGGCAATACCCATTGATCAATCTAACAACAAATATACCTTAATGCCCTGTTGTCCTGGAAAACAACTGCATGACCACCACGCCCGCGATGATCAACGCCATCCCGATCACTGCAGGCAAGTCAAGTTTCTGTCCATACAGCAACGAGGCAATCACTGAAACCAGCACAATGCCCAGTCCCGACCAGACCGCATAGGCTACTCCAACCGGAATGCTGCGCAACGTCAAAGCGAGAAAATAAAATGCCGTCGCATAGCCAACGATCACCAGCGTGCTGGGCAATAATTGCGTGAAACCGTCGCTGGCCTTGAGCGCCGATGTCGCCACCACTTCAGCCGTGATGGCAATTCCCAAGTATATCCAATGCTGCATATATCACAGCTCGGTCACGGTAATAAAACTCAGGCGGTTGCCATCCGGATCGACCATCAGCATATTGCGTACACTAGGCCCCAAGTCGTTGCCGGGCGGCTCTGTGACATGCAAGCCCTGTCTCACGAACTCCGCATGTACTGCATCGACATCGTCCACATAAAAATGCACCAGCGCACCGAAAGCACAGTCCCCGACATGCTCGGTCAGGAATATCTGCATATCACCACGGGCAATGGCGGCAAAAACAGGATGTCCAGGTTCAAACTGGTGCGTCCACAATTCACGAAACCCGAGCTTTTCATAATACGGCCTGCTTAATGCATATGACGCGACGCGTACCGCCGGAATGACATGCTGGGTAACTTTCTTCATGTTTCCTCCTTTTTGCAATAGGGCTTGGCACAGCGAACACATCTCAGCAAGGTGTCCATCACAGTTGCCCTGTCGCAGGAAATAGACCTTGGTGCGTCAATGCAGAGCAATGGCGCCAGGGGAAAGTGTCACTGATCTGATGTACCACGCATGCCGACAATCATGTCATATAGTGCTGGAAACTCGGTAAATCCATCTTGTGCCATGAAATGGCCTCCGCGTTCAAACAACTCCCATGCAGCATCAAGCTTCTCCGCGAGCCGCAACGAATAGGGATAAGGCACGATATAATCATCCTGAGCGGCCAACACCAGGCGTCGGGGAACCAGGCTGATCAGCTTTTCCACATCAAGCGGTGCTGCGGTGAATGCATCCAGCGCCGGCAGAAAACTCAACGGCTCGGCAAACCCCGATACCAACGCCATGCCGCCTACCGGCTGCTCATGCTGCTCAAGGAAACGCAGCAAGGTGATGCAACCCAGACTGTGTCCGACAAAATAGGTATGCTGATCCGGCTGGACAACATGCGCATGCAGGCAGTCAAGCCAGCCCTCCATTTCAGGACGGTCAGATGCCGGCAACGCAGGCACTAAGACCCTGAAGCCCTGGCTTTCCAACGCCTGCTTGATCCATGGGAACCAATGGCTTTCCGGCGAAGCCTGGTATCCGTGAATGATATAGACAGTCCCTGCTTGCATGTTCCTCCCCGCATCACAAATATGTGGTTAGAACACTTTCCCGGCGTTAGTTCTCTCTCAGGCGCCGGGAGATAAAAAAGCAAGGTTACTTAACGGCGCTGAAAACTTTCTTGAGCAGATTGCTGGCCTGCCCCATCGGATCCTGGCGGATGGCCTTTTCCTCCTCGGCCATCATACGATAAACCCCGTCTAGCGCCTTCTGGGTGACATACTGCTCAATGTTGGCCTGGTCCTTGCCGACCAATCCGTACTTGCTGCCCATTTCGGCAAACTTATTGTATTGCTGTGCCAGCTCCACATTTTGCGTTGCGTTTTTCACGATAGGCAGGAATTTCTCCGCCATCGAGGCTGACGTGGTTCTGCGAAAATACTGTGTGGCAGAATCCTGCCCGCCAGTCAGAATATCCTTGGCGTCCTGCACACTCATCTGTTTGACTGAATTCACGAGCAATGCCTTGGCTTCAGGGACTGCGGCTTCCGCGGCCTGGTTCATTTTCAGTACCAGCTCGTCCGCCTGCTTGCCCATGCCGAACATGCGCATGGCCTTTTCTGCCTTCTGCATAGATTCAGGCAGAGGAATCCTGACCTCCGGGTTATCGAGAAATCCCCCGGCCTGTCCCAGCTGGGTGACCGCGCGCTCTGCCCCTTGCATCAGCGCCTGCTTGAGTCCCTGGCTGGCATCGGCATTGCTGATGCTGCCCAGATCCAGCGCAGCCGCATGGGTGGAAAAAATGGCAAATGATAATGCAGTCACAAGATGACGCATGGTTCCTCCCAGAAGATGGTCCACAAGGTTAGCTCAGCATTTTACTCCGCAACACACAACCATGCGCACAAGTATTGCCGCTTAATGTTGCACGGGTTTGACGTGCCAGACTTTCTCTACGTACTCACCAATGGTGCGATCACTCGAGAACTTGCCGATACGCGCGACATTGAGGATCGCCCGACGGTTCCACTCATCCTTGTCCCTGTATAGCTGGCCCACCGCATCCTGGGTGTCGATATAACTCGCATAATCGGCCAGCAGCAGGTATTGATCCCCGTTTTGCAGCAAAGCCTCCCCGATGGCACGATAACGATCTGGTTCATCGACGGAGAAAAAGCCGTTGGTGATCATGTCCAGAGCCTGCTTCAACTCGGGGTTGCCATGGTAGTAGTCCCACGGGTTGTAATGATTGGCTTTCAGCTCCGCCACTTGTTGGGTGGTCAGGCCGAAAATGAAAATATTGTCCTCCCCGACCTCCTCGCGGATTTCCACATTGGCACCATCCAGCGTTCCGATGGTAAGGGCGCCATTCAGGGCCATTTTCATGTTGCCGGTGCCCGACGCCTCGGTGCCGGCGGTGGATATTTGTTCGGAAAGATCGCTACCCGGAAACAAAAGCTCCGCTGCCGACACCTCGTAATTCGGGTAGAACACGACCTTGAGCTTATCCCCCACGGCAGGATCCTCATTGACAATAGAAGCCACGTCGTTGATCAAGCGGATAATGAGCTTGGCCATCCAATAGCCCGGCGCTGCCTTGCCACCAAAAATCACGGCGCGTGGCGTGATGTCCTTGACATGCCCGCTACGGATACGGTTGTACAAGGTCACGATGTGAAGCACATTCAGCAGCTGGCGCTTGTATTCATGTATGCGCTTGATCTGCACATCGAACAAGGCAGCAGGGTTGAGCCTGACGCCTGTCACTTGCTCAATCCGCTTGGCAAGCCGCTCCTTGTTCGCCAATTTCACCGCATGGAACGCTTTACGGAAATCGGCATCGTCAGCCAATGGCTCCAATGCGCGCAGCTTATAGAGGTCATGGTGGAAATCCTTGCCGATGACGCTTTCCAACAGCTTGGTCAATCCGGGATTGCATTGATTGAGCCAGCGACGGGGGGTAATGCCATTGGTAATATTGATGAAGCGCCCGGGGAAAATGCGGTTGAAATCGGCAAACAAGGTCGATTTCAACAGCTCGCTGTGCAAGGCAGCCACCCCGTTGACGGTATGGCTGCCAATTACGGCTAGGTGCGCCATGCGCACGCGGCGTCCATGCTCCTCATCAATAATAGACACGCGCCTGAGCAAATCGGTATCGCCAGGGAATTTGTGGTTTACCATCTGCAGGAACTCATGATTGATACGGTAGATGATACCCAAATGCCGTGGCAGTAGCCTGCCGAACATCTCCACCGACCAGGTCTCGAGTGCTTCCGGCATCAAGGTATGGTTGGTATAGGCAAATACCTTTTCACTGATTTTCCATGCCTTGTCCCAGTCCAGGTGATGCACATCCACCAGCTGATACATCAGCTCGGCCACGGCAATCGCGGGATGCGTATCGTTGAGCTGGATCGCCACCTTGTCCGGCAACACGCTCCAATCGTCGTGCTTGGCCAAGAAGCGGCGCAAGATATCCTGGATCGAGGCCGAAACGAAGAAATACTGTTGCTTCAGGCGCAGCTCCTTACCCAATACGGAGGTATCGTTAGGATAAAGCACCTTGGAGATATTCTCGTAGGCATTACGCTCTTCGACGGCCTTTTCATAGTTGCCTTCGTTGAAATGCGCAAGATCGAATTCACGCGCCGCCTTGGCCGACCATAAGCGGAGGGTGTTCACGGTCTCTGTGTCGTAGCCTGGTACCGGCATGTCATAGGCAATGGCGAGCACGCTTTCCGCATCCACCCAGTGGTATTCCATGCCCTTGGCAGTCGGGAACTCCACCACCCTGCCATAAAACCTTACTGGATACTGGCTTTCTGGTCGTTGAAACTCCCAGATATTGCCGTACCGCAGCCAATTGTCTGGATTTTCCACCTGTTGCCCCTGGCTGATTGACTGGCGGAACATCCCATATTCATAGCGGATGCCATAGCCTGTCCCAGGAATATCCATGCTCGCCATGGAGTCCAAGAAGCACGCAGCCAAGCGCCCTAAGCCGCCATTTCCCAGCGCAGCATCGTTTTCCAGCTCGACGACATCCTCCAGTTTGTGTCCCAGCGTCTTCAAGCCCTCAGCCACTTCACCCTCGATGCCCAGATTCAGTGCAGCATTTTGCAGCATGCGGCCAAGCAGGAACTCCAGAGAAAGGTAATACACTCGCTTAGGATCCTGGGCATTGTATGCCTCAGCAGTTTTGACCCAGCGTTCGACGACATGGTCACGTATGGTATATCCGGTCGCCACATACCAGTCACGGGGCGTGGAAGCTTCACTGGTCTTGAACGCAGAAAAAATCAGGTGATTCTGCAATGCTTGTGCTATCGGGGTCTTCTCGGTGGTAATCACAAGCGTGGAGGCTTTCGGCTTGTTAGATTCTTTTGCAGCAGTCATTGGCGTCTTTCCATGTGAGTTTACAAAATGCCACCCGTTGGCTTGAGTGTGGGAACCCATATTGAATGACCAACATGAAATTCTCGCGAACCTAGCACTCTCATTGTTCAGCGAGCAAAAATCAGGCCATCCGGGAGTCGTATTGCGCGCATGACCAACTCCACGCGCTTACAACAGGTGAACTCTTTACAAGACTACAATAGTGGCAGAAAGTTGAACAGTGATGGCAAGAAGCGGATTGAAATGAGACCTTATCAGGGGAACTGAGTGACAAAAAAGTAAAAAGCCGGTCATCGCCGGCTTTTTACTTTACACACCTAAAGTTACTTTGGAGTGGGATCACTCACGAAACCCAGCTTTTGTACACCTGCATTCTGGGCATACGCCATGACTTCAGCAAGCACTTGATACCTTGTCTCCTTGTCTGCACGGATATGCAGCTCCGGCTGAGGGTCCTTGTCAGCCACCTCATGCAGCCTGGCATTCAGCTCTTCGAGTGTAACGGCCTGGTCATTCCAATACATGGTGCCAGCACCATCAATCGCGATATCGATAATATCAGGCTTTTCCGGGGAAGGCTGACTGGTCGCCTGGGGCAAATCAATCTTGACCGCATGAGTCAACAAGGGAGCGGTGATGATGAAGATCACCAGCAATACCAGCATCACATCTACAAGCGGCGTGGTATTGATCTCCGACATGGGACGGTTGCCGCCCTCCGCGCCACCGACTCCACCGCCTGCCATCATGCTGTCACCTCTTTCAGCTTGGCTCCAGTACGGACAGCGGCCACGCCTGCCGTGGTCTTGCTGCTGGGATTCAATGGAGCGCCAGTGGTCAACAAAATGTGCAAGTCATTAGCGAAAGCCTCGACCTCGCTCAGAATCAGGCGATTGCGGCGCACCAGCGCGTTATAGGCCAAGACGGCAGGAATCGCCACCGCCAGGCCTAAAGCCGTCATAATCAAGGCTTCACCCACCGGACCGGCCACCTTGTCCAGAGTCGCCTGCCCGCTTTGGCTAATACTCGCCAACGCATGGTAAATACCCCATACCGTACCGAACAAACCGACAAAAGGCGCGACACTGCCTACCGATGCCAGCATGGTCAAGCCATAATCAAGACGTTCGCTCTCAGCGGAAATCTGACGGCGCATGGCACGGGCAATGAATTCATCTTTGTTGCAGGCATCTTCCACGTTGCTGCCGACATGAGACTGGTGGTGCTCGGCTGCATCCACTGCCTGGTTCGCGACGCGGGAAACAATGGTCTCGCCGCTGTCATGGCGCAATGCCGACTCAATCGAGGATGCCTGCCAGAAACTGTTGCTGTATTCCCGGTTAGCGCTGCGAATGGTCAAGGCCTGATAGAACTTCACCACCATGAGATACCAGCTTGCCACCGACATGAAGACAAGCACCACTGCAACCAGGATGGAAACCGGGCCACCGTCCAAAATGAAATCCAAGCTGTTAAATTCGTATGCATTTTCCATATTGCATTAATCCTATTTATTTAAAGTGTGACTAACCTGGTTGAACTTGCTAATCCGCAATTGAGAACCGGACGGGCGCAATCACGGAGACCTTCATCGGCTTGTTGTTACGCTTGTATGGATTGAACCTCGATTTCTTGGTCGCCTCCAGTGCAGCCTTGTCGAGACGCTCCGAACCACTGCTGCTTTCAATCTCAATGGACTCAGGCACGCCCGTTTCAGAAATCAGTATCCGCAACATCACGACCCCTTGTTCTCCCAGCCTCCTGGACATGGCAGGATAAACAGGAATTTCCTGGTGCGAATACGAGACCCCGCTGATCGCCACTTCCGGGATAGGCTGTTCTTTTGGCTCTGGCGGCGGCACCGGCTCTATCCTTTCAGCAACCACTGGCGCATCTTGGACTGGCGCCTGCGAAGGGGCCTGCTGCGCTTCCTGCGGTTGTGGCTCCGACACCTCCTCCCTGACCTCCTCCACCTGCTCCACAGGCTGTGGAGCCTCAATGGGGACAGGCTTATCCACTACCTTGGGTTTGGGCTTTGGTTTCGGCTTGGGCTGGGGCGGCTTAGGTGTAGGCTGAGGCTCCGGTTCAGTAATCGCTACCTCAGGCACAGGCTCTGGGCTCTGTACCAGACTGACCATGATAGGCGGCGCGGACTCTTCCCGGTGAGGCTCACGGGTGGAAGCAATGATCAATGCGGTAAACACTGCGGCATGAACCAAGATAGTGACAATCAACGCCTTGACAGAAAAGTGCTGTGCGTCTGGTGTCCTGGGAGTCCGCTTTGGAACTAGATTGCGAGTTGATGTCTGACTCAATTGCCCCTCAATATATTGCTCTTTTGAAAGACGTGCCAGTGCAGATTCAGTGGACATTTTTGATGCTGGTTGCAAATTGACTATGGGACTTGTTGGCAGTGTATATTGCCAAGCGGGTGGCCGCTTCCTGAATCATTTCAGCAAACGAGTTGAATGCATGATCTTCCAGGCGCAGACTCAATGCGCCGACTTCAATTTCCATGACATTACACTCCTCACAGTACAACACCCTGCATCCTTCAGCTCCAGCAAGCACTACACGCCTACAATTGTTCGCTGTCTTCATCATCATCCCGCTCGTTGTTTAGGTTGCAACCAACGGTGCCAAGCACCCTGCAACACGAGCGAAAAATGATAACTATTCTCATATATGTAGTCAAGAATAATACGCATTCTATCAGTTAATTACGCCTACTCCTTAATTATTCTTATTTGCTATCCCTAAGTCGAATGGCATCATGTTGCGGGCTTTCAGCAATAAAAAAGGCCGCAATTGCGGCCTTTTGAAATTCCTGTCAAAAATTACAGACGGTTAGCGTAATACTCGACAACCTGCTGAACATCAACTGGGAACGGCACATCTTCCGCTGCCGGCAGATGCGCAACCTTGGCCTGCTGGCTTTGCTCAGCCCAGGAGATCCATTCAGGGCGTGTCAAAGGTGGGTTGGCCAATGTTTCCACTACGATAGGCAGTTTGGTGCTGCTCGCTTTCAGTGATATTTCATCACCCACACGCACGCGAATAGAGGGGATGTTGACGGACTTGCCGTTCAACATTACATGGCGATGGGTAACCAGTTGGCGGGCAGCGGCAATCGTTGGTGCGAAACCTGCGCGGAAGACCACATTATCCAAGCGACGCTCCAACAGTTGCAGCAATGTTTCGCCGGTAGGGGATTTGCCCTTGCGCGCATCCACCATCAGGCGACGCAGTTGCTTTTCTGAGAGGCCGTAATTGAAACGCAGCTTTTGCTTTTCCTGCAGCTTGACACCGAAGTCGGACTTCTTGCGGCGTGTATTCTTGGCACCATGCTGGCCAGGAGGGGTTGGGCGTGCCTCTATGGTCTTGCGGGACAAGCCAGGCAGATCAATACCAAGTGCGCGCATTACTTTAAGACGTGGGCCGGTGAATCTAGACATTCTTTAAAACTCCTCATTAGTTGGTTTGATCAGGCTGACCTGACACTTCGCTTCCTGCACCCCGGCAATCACGCACGGAATGGATAGCTCGACGCTATCACCACGCCCGAAGGCATAGCATACCTGCACACTACGAACCTTCGCATACGCTCAACGGCTTATGCGAAGCGGCGGATTATACAATAAAAAACCGCCGTTGACCAAGGGCCAATGGCGGTTTTTTCAATGCTGACCTGACGTTGCGGGCTCAGGCAAGCATCGCGTTCACGCGGCGCACGAAAGCAGCTGGGTCTTCCAGCTGGCCGCCCTCTGCCAACAATGCCTGATCAAACAGAAGATGCGCCCAGTCGGCAAATTTCGCCTCATCCGTCACATCCTTCAGGCGCTGCACAATGCCGTGATCGGGGTTGATTTCGAGGATGGGCTTGCTGCCCGGCGTTTTCTGGCCTGCAGCCTTGAGCAGGCGCTCCAGGTTGCCGGATAGATCGTGTTCGCCCGCCACCAGGCAAGCTGGGGAGTCCGTGAGGCGGTGAGTCACGCGTACTTCTTTCACGCTATCGCCCAGTGCGGCCTGGATACGTTCGACCAATGGTTTGTATTCGTCCTCGGTTTTTTTCTGCTGCTCCTTCTCGGCTTCATCTTCCAGCTTGCCCAAGTCCAGGTCGCCCTTGGCAACAGACTGCAGCTTCTTGCCATCGAACTCGGTCAGGCTGCTCACCAGCCACTCATCGACGCGATCTGACAGCAGCAGGACCTCAATGCCTTTCTTGCGGAAGATTTCGAGGTGCGGACTATGCTTGGCCGCAGCAAAGCTATCAGCGGTAATATAGTAGATGGCCTCTTGCCCTTCCTTCATGCGGGCGATGTAATCCTTGAAGGAAACCACCTGTTCGTCAGTATCGGCATGCGTGCTGGCGAAGCGCAACAAACCCGCAATGCGTTCCTTGTTGGCAAAATCTTCTCCTGGGCCCTCTTTGAGCACGCGACCAAACTCTTTCCAGAACTTGGCATACTCTTCCGGCTTGTTCTCGGCCAGGTCTTCCAACATGCTCAATACGCGTTTCACGGAGGCGGTCTTGATGGCCTCGATATCCTTGGAGTGTTGCAGGATCTCGCGCGACACGTTCAGAGGCAGGTCGGCGCTATCGATGACGCCGCGCACGAAGCGCAGATATTGCGGCATCAATTGTTCGGCATCATCCATGATGAATACGCGCTTCACATAAAGCTTAATGCCGTGCTGGCGCTCACGGTCATAGAGGTCGAACGGCGCCTTGGAAGGAATATAGAGCAGGGAAATGTATTCCTGCTTGCCTTCCACCCGGTTATGGCTCCAAGTCAACGGGTTCTCGAAATCGTGTGAGACGTGCTTGTAGAATTCCTGGTATTCTTGTTCGGAAATATCACTCTTGTTGCGCGCCCACAAGGCAGAAGCCTTGTTCACGGTTTCATCCTCATCCGTCGGCACTTGCTCGCCATCCTTCCACTCGGATTTCTTCATGACGATGGGCAGGGTGATATGGTCGGAATACTTGCGGATAATGGATTTGAGTTTCCAATCGTTGAGGAACTCATCTTCGCCTTCGCGCAAATGCAGAACGATATCTGTACCGCGGCTTTCCTTCTCGGCAGGCTCCAGGGTGTAATCGCCCTCGCCGGTGGACTCCCAGCGCACAGCCTCATTGCTGCCTGCACGGCGGGTGGTCAGGGTCACTTTGTCGGCAATAATGAATGCAGAGTAGAAGCCCACGCCGAATTGGCCGATCAGGTTGGCATCCTTGGCTTGGTCGCCAGTGAGTGATTGTAGGAATTCCTTGGTGCCAGACTTGGCAATAGTGCCAATATTGTTGATCACCTCCTCGCGGCTCATGCCAATGCCGTTATCGGAGATAGTGATGGTGCGCGCCTGCTTGTCGAAGCTGACACGGATTTTGAGGTCGCTGTCATTGCCATAGAGGCTGTTATCTGCCAGTGCTTCGAATCGCAGCTTATCCGCGGCATCACTGGCGTTGGAAATCAACTCGCGCAATACGATTTCCTTATTGCTGTAGAGCGAATGAATCATCAATTGCAGAAGCTGTTTGACTTCCGCCTGGAAACCCAGGGTTTCCTTCTGTAGTGTCTCTGTGGACATCTTGCTCACTCCCGTTATGCAGTTGAACGACAATGTTGCCTATATAAGGGCAGCGAAACGAATTTCAAGCACCAGGCAGTAAGCCGGTGTCATTTAGATATAAAATACGCAAAAAATAATCAGAAATTAAGTTATTCATTGCCATAAGTGAGGCGGAGGTTCTGCCAGCCTCGTACGGGAGCTCCAGTCTTGAAGTACAGTACCATGGGCGTCAGCATGCTCGCCCTCATCGCCACATCCGGCCCCAGCCATGCCCATGATGAATTACCTTTACACTCAACAGAGCGAATCCAGAAACTCGAGACCACCAGCGTAACTGCCAGACGGCGCCTGGAGAAAGAGCAGGACGTCCCTGCCACCGTATCGGTAGTCAAAGGCAATCAGTTGGAAGCCGGCAGGATTTACCAATTGCAGGACCTGCCGCAGCTCATGCCCAGCCTCACGGCGCAATTCCTGCATCCGCGCCAGTCCAGCATCGCCATCCGCGGCATAGGCAACAACCCGGCCAACGAGGGGCTGGAAGGCAGCGCCGGTATCTATCTCGACAACGTATTCCTCGGCCGCCCCGGCCTGGCCGTGTTCGACCTGCTGGATATCGAGCAGGCCGAACTGCTGCGCGGCCCGCAAGGGACACTATTCGGTAAGAACACCACTGCCGGCGTGCTTAACATCACCACCCGCAAGCCGGTTTTCAAACCGGAATATTCGGCGGAAGCGAGTTACGGGTCGCGCGACTTTGAGCAATACAAGGTCATGCTCAACCAGCCAATCAATGAGATGGCAGCATTGCGCATTGCCGCCTATAAAACCCATGATGACGGCTGGGTAAAGAACACCTACGACGGCAAGAACCTCAACGAAATCAACCGTACTGGCGCACGTGGGCAACTGCTGCTGCAACCCAGCGAATCGTTTGACCTGCGCCTGATTGCCGAGCACAACGAGGAAGATTCCAGCACTGGCACCCTGGTGCCTTATCGGTATGGGCCATGGACACCCAATGCATTCATGTTTCTAGGGATACATCCGGTAACAGGCCAGCCGGTTTTCGGCCCTGATTATTCCAGTAACCTGCCTGCTGGCACTCCAGGTTCCAACGCGACCGACGCCATCACCCACGCCAACGGCCTGGGTGCATCAAATCGCGCCTATGACCCCAAGGACTACAAGGTCACATTGGACGGAAGGCAACGTACCCGTACCAGCCAGGATGCCCTCTCGGCTGAGGCCAACTGGCATTTCAATGGCTACACCCTCACCTCGATCACCGCCTGGCGGCAATGGCAATTCAAGCCAGACAACGATCTCGACCGTACCGATCTGTTTGCGGTCAACGGCGGCGTCGATGCCCGCCATAAGCAATACTCGCAAGAAATCCGCCTGGCCTCACCCCTGAGCGATGTATTCGACTACGTAGCGGGCGTCTACTACTACTATCAAGACGTTTCCAACCGCGAGCAGTACATGACCGGGCCGGATGCTTTCGCGCTGACCACCATCTACCCCGACAATTCGGCGTTTTCCGGGTCCGGCTACGCCAAGACCCACAGCTATGCGTTATTCGGACAAGGCACCTGGCACCTGTCGGAAAAACTCGACCTGACCGCAGGCCTGCGCGCCACCATGGAGAAAAAAGAAGCGCGAGTGGTGCAAGACCAGATTACCCCGTTGCCACCAATCCTCTCCCCCTTGCTTGATCATTACGATACCGGCGTGCAACACCAGAAGGATGAAAGCCTTTCCAGCCTGCTGACCGCAAGCTACTGGCTGAATGACCGTGTGCTTGGCTATGCCACCTACTCATCCAGCGAAAAATCCGGCGGCTTCAACACCAATGGCGTGGCTTCACCAGGCGCGGTGCTGGGCACCGAGGCCTTGAACATTGACCCGGAAAAAGCCAACAATCTCGAATTCGGCATCAAGTCGAGCTGGCTGGATCAGCGCTTGGTCGCCAACGCCAGCGTCTTCCTGACCAGGGTCAAGGATTACCAGGCCATCACCGGGACATCGATCAACGGCACCTATGCAGGACTGCTTACCAATGTGGGCGACCTGAGCAGCAAAGGGATGGAATTGGATTTGCGTGCCAGGGTCAGCCAGCATCTCAGCCTCAGCCTGAGCGGGGCCTACACCGATGCCAGCTTTGACCGCGGCACGGCTCCCACCCCGGCCGAGGAATTCAATGGTCCTGGCGGTACCAGTGACAGCGGCTATGGCAAAGGAACGCGCAGCATTGCAGGCAACCAGGTGAACGGCGCATCGCGCTGGGCATTCAGTAGCGGCGCCCACTTGCGCTGGAACCCTGCCGACAACCTTGAACACTATGCCAATGCACAATACAGCTGGCGCTCCGAAAGCTATGGCGACGTCAACAACTCGGAATACTCGAAGATTGCCGGATACGGCATCCTCAATGTCAGCACCGGCTTGCGGGTAACCAGCGGCAAGCATCGCTGGGACTTCTCGCTATGGGCTAAGAATGTATTGGATAAGCGCTACTTTCTCGGCCTCACCAACGCAGGCAGCAACCTCTATGTCGGTTCGGCCGGCCAGCCGCGTACGATAGGCGCCAGTCTGCGCTACGATTTCTAATCGGCAAATGCCTTAACATGTGGCTAATTTAGTGTTACACGGCTACATTTCGAGCTACACTATACCCTAATCATCAAAGGGGATTGCGATGACGAAAATCACCGTCAACAAACTAGATGAACATACGTTCGAGGTTGCCATCGAGGCAAATTCGGCGACTACGCACCGGGTGACAATAGCGCCAGACTATGCAAACACGCTCAGCCAAGGGCGCTTCGACAATGAAGTATTGATCCGGCGCTCTTTCGAGTTTCTACTGGAGCGCGAACCCAACACCAGCATTCTGCGCAGCTTCGACCTTTCCGTGATCTCGCGCTATTTTCCGGAATACGAGCGCACCATCGCCCAAGCGTTCACCCCACCGCCAAACGCTTGAGCACTGCCGCCGCGGCAATCATGCCGCATGAGGCAGTCACGGCAACCGATGAGCCATAGCCTGCGCAATTCAAACCCGTGATGCTGCCGGCCTCTACGTTGCAACTTGTTTCCGGCTGCTGTACAGGTTCGTCAGAATAAACACAGGCGATACCGAATGTTGGTAATTTCTTTTTACTGCCTGGCTTGTTTCCGTCCAATCCTTTCGGGAAGCCGTGGTCGCGCCGCAACTGATTGCGCACTTTTGCCAGCAACCTGTCGCCATGCACGTCTGCCAAGTCGGCCACCCGGATGCGTGTCGGGTCGACGCGCCCCCCCGCTCCGCCTGCCATCACCAGCGGAATCCCGAGCTTGCGGCACCATGCGGCCAAGGCTACCTTGGCCCGCGCATCGTCTATCGCGTCCAGCACCGCGTCAACACTGCTGTCCAGTAATACATCAAGGTTATCCGATGCAATGAAATCCTCAACCTCCCGCACCTCAGCCAAGGGATTGATCTCTCGCACGCGCTGCGCCATGGCCGTGACCTTGGCAAGGCCGAAAGCCCCTTCGACAGCGTGCAACTGGCGATTGACATTGGATTCGGCGATATTGTCGAGATCAACCAGCGTCAACTTGCCTATCGCGCTACGCGCCAAGGCCTCCACCGCCCATGAACCCACGCCGCCCATGCCGATCACGGCTACATGTGCATGACGAAACCTATGTAGCGCCAACTCGCCATACAGCCTGCGCACACCGCCGAACCTGCGCTCCCAATCCATCTCTATGCTATTGTCCATTTACCGGGTCCTCGCACCCAACAGCACGGATTTCGCGCTGGTATTGGTCCAGACCGTGGATAGCGCAGTGGTTTTTTTCCACCTCGTCGGCAATTTTTGCGAGGTGGTCCAAGTAGTTCTGCATGGTGTCGCAATACAGGGCGTGGGCATCGACATCAGCCTGCACGCGGGTTTCCAGCCCCTGCAAATCATGCAATGTCGCCTTGCAGGCATCTTCCTGAAATGGTGTGCGTGCAGGCTTGGCGGCCGGAGTGCAGATTGTCTTGGCAAGCTCCTGTGTGGTCGCCGACTTGCTTACCGGCACATCGGGCTGCGGCTTGTCAAACAGAAACTCGGCATGACCGTCACGCAATCTCTGCGACTGCAGTATCCTGAACGTGCCTTTGCCACAATTGAATTGCAGCGAACTCAGTGTTTGCTCATTCTTGTTGAACAACCTCACTCGCGTATTGACCTTGAACTCCTGACCTGGCAGCGCCTGCAAGGAAGCACGGTCAATCGCCACCTCGCCCGCGTTGCTGTTGCTGACGATCTCCCAGCTGGGTACCGGTGCGGAAATCGGCGCAACGCGAGCGGCGCAGTAGCGCTGTTCCAGCTGATCCGGGAGTGAACCCGGGCTGATTGGCTCTTCCGCACGTGGAGCGTCGAACCTGACCACTTGCTTGCCGTCCTTGAGCTGGAACCCCTTGAGATAACTGAACCGCCTGGTGTGGCAATCCACCTGCATGGTCGTCACCCAGATACTGGCATCAGGTTGTTCCACCTTGGTCTGCACGGTCACTTTCTGATCTGCAGTATTGCGCACCACGCTGGATTGGTCGATATAATGCTTGCCGACGCTGCTTTCCCCCGCCAGCTCCCACTGCTCAGCGCTCATTACAGCGCCTGCAAATAGCAGGCAGGCGAGCCACAGCTTACGATGCATGGTTCAGGCGCGCTCCAAAACCACGAATGCGGCAGCGATGGCTTTCTCATCACTGAGGGAAAGATGCAGGCTGCCTACGCCCTTTTCCTCCAGCCACGCCTGCAACAACGGCGCCAACCGAAACTCCGGTTTGCCTAGGGCGTCATGCCCGATACCGATATTCTCGAAACTGGCTGCGCCGCGTATGCCTGTGCCCAACGCCTTGGCGAATGCCTCCTTGGCAGCGAAGCGCTTGGCAAGAAACCTGGCCTTGACCCGGCTCGCCTCGTATTCCTGCCACTCGGCAGCATTGAGAATACGCCGGGCGAATGCGTCACCAAAGCGGCTGAGTGACTCCTCAATGCGCACCACTTCGACGATATCGGTACCTATCCCATAAATCATGCTGGAGAGTTACCGAAGCTTAGGTCGCCTTCTGCACGATCAGCGCCTTCATTTCGCGCACTGCGTACTCCCAGCCGACAAACAGGGCGTGGGCCACGATCGCATGGCCGATATTGAGTTCCTCGATACCGGGAATGCTGACAATCTCATGCACGTTGTGAATATTCAGGCCGTGCCCGGCGTTGACAGTCAGGCCCAGTGCCAGCCCATGGTCCACTGCCATGCGAATGCGCTGCAATTCAGCATGTTTTGCTGCCTCGGTACCGGCGTCGGCAAATGCCCCTGTGTGAATTTCAATGACCGGCGCGCCTGCCGCCTTGGCAGCTTCGACTTGTTCCAGCTCCGGCCCGATAAACAAGGAAACGCGAATTCCAGCATCTCCCAGCGTCTTGCAGGCGCCCTTGATAGCGCCTAGGTTGCCGATCACGTTCAGACCGCCCTCGGTCGTGCGCTCTTCGCGGCGCTCAGGCACCAGGCAGACATCCTGCGGCCTCACCTGAAGGGCGATGCCGACCATTTCGTCGGTTACCGCCATTTCCAGATTCATTTTCGTCTGCAGCAACGGACGCAACGCAAAAACATCGGCATCCTGAATATGGCGCCGGTCCTCGCGCAAATGAATGGTGATGCTGTCCGCCCCCGCCTCTTCGGCGCGCAGGGCGGCCTGCACCACACTGGGGTATTGAGTGCCGCGCGCCTGGCGCAGGGTGGCCACGTGATCGATATTGACGCCTAGTTTCATAATGCCTGCAGATCCATGAGTAGTTGTCGGGTATGTAAAGGTTTATCTCCCAGATAGTGCGCGAGCAAGGCACGCATCAATTGCTTGCTTTGCTGCTGGGTCAGCGCATCGCTGTAGTCATCCTGCGCCATGGCAAGCAATGTCTTGCCGGATAATTGTACGCCATTTGGCGGCGCTACATGCTGGCTTGTAGGGGCAGCGCCTTGTTCGGCAACGTAGGAATACATATGCTCAGGCTTGATGGCATTGCCTGCTTCGTCATACTCGAGCGGCACGGCATAGCCCAGCTCCTGCAGCATCCTGAGCTCAAAGCGACGCAAAGTAGTCGCCACCGGCACCTGGTCCTGCGCAAGTATGCGCAAGGTTTGGCTATAGTAGTCGAACAATGCGTCATGCCCATCTTCGCGCGGCAGCAAGCGCAACAGCAACTCGTTGAGGTAGAAGCCGCACATCAGCGCCTCGCCGCGCAGCAGGAGCAAACCCGCTCCCCACTCCATGCTGTGCAGGTTCTTGAGCTCGGCCTTGCCTGACCATGTCGCCTGCAGTGGCTGAAAAGCCTGCAGCATGCCGCGCATGGCAGAACGCGGACGCCTCGCGCCCTTGGCGACGGCCGCCACCCGGCCGAACTCGCGGCTGAACAACTCGACCACCAGGCTGGTTTCCTTGAACGGATAGGTATGCAGCACATACACAGGCTGATTGTCTTGGCGGTGGATGTTACTGAGTGCCATGCAAACTTTATGTTAGATTAAGAACCAGCACGCATTTTATCTCAGGTTTCCTCGCCCATATCAGCGCAGTGGAGAAACCTTTCCTCATGCTCTGCTGTCAGGTCTAGCAGATGGTTAAGGTATAGGCTTATGAATATCAGGCACGGCATCATCGCGATGAGCAGCACCATGCTCGTCCCACTGGCGGCAGAGGCCGCGTGCAACACGGACTACTCATGGATAGACAAGTCATGCGAGCGCATCTCGGATACCTGGAAAAACGGCGATCATGACCTCTACATTCCGCTTTGGACCCACCACTTGCGCTTTGCCTACGATAACGACAAGATCGACTCGTTCCGTGAATTCACCTGGGGCCTGGGATACGGACGCAGCCGCTACAATGCCGCAGGCAATTGGGAAGGTGTTTACTTGATGGCATTCTCGGACTCGCACAGCAATGTGCAACCTATGCTGGGCTATGGACACCAATGGATGATGGGACCTCGGTCGGGACTGCATGCCGGCGTCGGCTACACGGCATTCCTCACTTCGCGTGCCGATATCTACAAGAACATCCCCATCCCTGGCGTACTGCCGATTGCGTCGCTCAACTACAGGCAATACTCGGTGAACACCAGTTATGTGCCTGGCGGCCGGGGCAACGGCAATATCCTGTTCTTCTGGTCCAGGGTCGGCTTTTAGAGCCTGCTCACAATTTTTTCATGAGGTACGTTGCTCCGGCAGTGTAGTCGAAGCAAGGCGCAAACCACAGACGGGCTCATTGCCCGGCGAGGATTTGCAACACAGCAGCGGCTGCGCTGCCGGAGCAACCCGGAGGGCATGCCCCTAAAACACGTCCGCCGCGTTGCAGCATTACCTGCACACTGGGCCTTGACCAGACACGTTTTGGAGCCATGCGTACCCTATGAAAAAATTGTGAACAGGCTCTCAGTAGCCCAGGGATTTCAAGGCGCGTTCGTCGTCCGCCCAGCCACTCTTGACCTTCACCCAGGTCTCGAGCCAGATCTTGCCGCCGAACAGCTTTTCCATATCTTGGCGCGCCTCGGTGGAAATGCGCTTGAGCTTTTCGCCGCCCTTGCCGATCAGCATCGGCTTCTGGCTATCCTTGTCGACAATGATGGCGGCATGGATACGGCGCAAATTGCCTTCCTGCTCGAACTTCTCGATCTCCACCGCTACGGAATACGGCACTTCGTCCCCCAGCAAACGGAATATCTTTTCACGCAGCATTTCTGCCGCCAGGAAGCGCTCGTTACGGTCCGTCAGCTCATCCTCGCCATAAATCGCCGGCTGTTCAGGCAGGTGTTCACGGACGGCAGCCAGCAGCTCATCCAGATACAGATTTTTCTTGGCGCTTACGGGAATGATGCCGGTGAATGGAAACTCCAGGTCGAAATCCTGAATCAACGGCAACAGGTTCCCCTTGTCGCCCATCAGGTCAGCCTTGTTGACGACCAGGAATACTGGCTGATTCTTCGGCAGCAGCTGCAGCACCTTGCGGTCCGCATCTCCCAGGTGCATGGGCTCGATCACAAACAACACCACATCCACCTCGCTCAGCACCTGGGTGACGGTGCGGTTCAGGTTGCGGTTGAGCGCATTGATATGCTTTTGCTGGAAACCTGGCGTATCCACGAACAGGAATTGCGTATCTTCCGTGGTATGTATTCCCAGCAGGCGGTGCCGCGTGGTTTGCGCCTTGCGTGACGTAATGCTCAGCTTGAGGCCGAGGATATGGTTGAGCAAGGTGGACTTGCCCACGTTGGGACGGCCGACGATGGCGACGGTGCCACAACGAAAAGCGTTGGATGATGTCATTTCTTTCCTTTTTCGAGCAATTGCTCGTAAGCCAGCTGGGCGGCCTGCTGCTCAGCCGCACGTCGGCTGGAGCCTTTGCCCTCGGTGGTAATCTGGAACTTGGTGATATGGCAGCTCACCCGG
Organism: Methylobacillus flagellatus KT; assembly: GCF_000013705.1. Taxonomy (NCBI): domain Bacteria; kingdom Pseudomonadati; phylum Pseudomonadota; class Betaproteobacteria; order Nitrosomonadales; family Methylophilaceae; genus Methylobacillus; species Methylobacillus flagellatus. The sequence goes on along the minus strand of NC_007947.1, from coordinate 904,718 downwards.
AATGTCTGGCAATGCGCTTCGCCCTCGGTTGCCAAGACGTTGTATTCGGGCAGGTCTATTTTGCGCCCTTGCAGGAATTCCTGTAGCAGGGACTTGGCATCCTTGCCGATTGCCTTCGGGTCTATGCCCTCCATGCGCGGCAGGAACAAGCGCTTCACCAGCGCCTCGGCAGCCGGGTAGCCCCCGTCCAGGAAAACCGCGCCGATGATGGCTTCCATAGCATCGGCCAGCACCGAGGGGCGCCGCCAGCCGCCGCTCTTGAGTTCGCCTTCGCCAAGACGGAGGAATTCCCCCACACTCAGTTCTGTGGCAATCTCGCTCAAGGTTTGTTCCTTGACCAGCTGAGCACGCAACCGGCTGAGATCGCCCTCGGGCAATTTTGGAAAACGCAGGAACAACTGATGTGCCACCAGGAAATTCAGCACGCCGTCTCCAAGGAACTCCAGTCTCTCGTTATTGCTTCCAGAATAGCTGCGATGGGTGAGCGCCAGCGTCAGCAGGCCTTTATCCTTGAATTCGTACGCAAGCTGGCGTACCAGGCTGTTCTGGCTCAAAACGGCAGCCCGCCACGGGATACATGCAGCATTGAAAAAGCCATGCAAGCCACACGGCCAGGGCAAGATTGACGATCAACGGGCATTGTCGGTAGATGCCTCGAAGTCCAGCAAGACACTGATATTGGAAAACAAGGGCACCACGACCTGGTAATCGACCGAAAGCGCCGTCTTGCCGTTCTCATCACGCAGGAAGGTCAGGTCCCGGGCTTCGACGCTGCGGATATCGTCGATGGTGGCGCTCTTCTGGAAAGCAGCAATCATGTCCGCTTTGCTCATGCTGGAGAACCCTGGGTCATGGGCAATGCGGCTAATCGCTTTCTTGACAGCAAAATATTCGATATAGGAAGGCGCAAGCTTCATTGCCAATACAGCAAAAAATATACCCACTGCGATGACGACCACCAGGCTCAGGAATGACATGCCTTGCTGCTTTTTCATGCTGGCTCCCTCCAATTATTTGATCTTGGTGCCAATTCTGCCAAAGTCGTCAAAATTCCACCAGATCAGGAATGCCTTGCCAACCAGGTTATCCTCGGGGACGAAGCCCCAGACACGGCTGTCCTTGCTATTGTCCCGGTTGTCGCCCATGGCGAAGTAGTGACCTGGAGGCACCTCGACCTCGCCATCGAACGCCATGCCGTTTTCCTCGATTAGGATATCGTGCTTGGTATCGCCCAGCTGCTCCTGATAGCGTTTGGTCACAATCATGTTAAGGCCGGAGCCGACATACTTGTAATCATCGACATATTCAGTCTGCACCGCCTGGCCATTCACATAGAGGCGCTTGTTGCGATAGGCAATGCGATCCCCTGGCACGCCAACCACGCGCTTGATGTAGTCAATCGAGGGATCAGGCGGATAGTGGAACACAAACACATCCCCGCGTTGCGGATGCCCGATCTCAAAGAAAGTCTTGTTGAGGATAGGTACGCGCAGACCGTAGGAAAACTTGTTCACCAAGATGAAATCCCCGGCCAGCAAGGTCGGCATCATGGAGCCGGAAGGAATCTTGAATGGTTCCACAATGAAGGAACGAATCAGGAATACGGCCAGGATTACGGGGAAGAAGCTTTTGGAGTACTCCACGATCACAGGGTCTGCCGCATCTGCAGCACGCTTCTTGCGCCAGAACAAGCTGTCCAGCAGCCAGATCGCCCCAGTGATGACCAGCACCGCCAACATAAACAATGCAAACATCATTTGTCTTCAACCCTCAAAATAGCCAGGAATGCTTCCTGTGGAATTTCAACATTACCAACTTGCTTCATACGCTTCTTGCCTTCTTTCTGCTTTTCGAGAAGTTTCTTCTTGCGGGTGATGTCGCCACCATAACACTTGGCCAGGACGTTCTTGCGCATCGCTTTCACCGTCTCACGGGCAATGATATTGGCGCCGATGGAAGCCTGCACTGCAATATCAAACATCTGGCGCGGAATCAGCTCGCGCATCTTGGATACCAGTTCCCGGCCACGGTAAACGCTGTTTGAACGGTGCACAATCAACGACAATGCATCGACGCGTTCACCATTGACCATGATATCGAGCTTGACCAGGTCCGCGGCACGGAACTCAAGGAACTCATAATCCATGGAAGCATAACCACGTGACACCGATTTCAACCTGTCGAAGAAATCCAATACCACTTCATTGAGCGGCATCTCGTAACTCAGCATCACCTGCCGCCCCATATATTGCATGTTGCGTTGCACGCCGCGCTTGTTATTGCACAAGGTCATCACCGGGCCAACGTAATCCTGCGGCATCAACAGGTTGATGGTAATGATGGGTTCGCGGATTTCGGTAATGCGCGACGGCTCAGGCAGGCGCGACGGGTTCTCGATCTGCACCACCTCCCCGCTCTTGAGTAACAGCTCATACACCACAGTCGGCGCTGTGGTGATGAGATCCATGTCGTACTCGCGCTCCAGGCGCTCCTGCACGATTTCCATGTGCAACAGGCCAAGGAACCCGCACCGGAAGCCGAAGCCTAGCGCACTGGAGTTTTCTGGCTCGAATTGCAGCGAAGCATCGTTGAGGCGCAACTTTTCCAGCGCTTCGCGCAAGGCCTCGAACTGGTTCGATTCCACTGGATACAAGCCGGCAAATACCTGTGGCTTGACTTCCTTGAAGCCTGGCAAGGCTTCACTGGCTGGCCTGTCTGCAAGGGTGACAGTGTCGCCGACCTTGGCACTGGTCAGCTCCTTGATGCCCGCGATGATGAATCCCACCTCACCCGCCGACAACGAGGCACGCGGGCGGGACTTGGGTGTGAAGACACCGACCTGCTCGCAAAGGTAAGTTGCCTTGGTCGCCATCATGCGGATCTTGTCTTTGGGCTTGAGCACGCCGTCCACCACCCGCACCAGCATAATGACGCCCACATAATTGTCGAACCATGAGTCGATAATCAAAGCCTTCAAGGGTTTTTCCGGGTCGCCTACCGGCGGGGGTATCTTGGCAATCATGGTTTCCAACACATCCTGCACCCCGACACCAGTCTTGGCGGAACAACGCACGGCCTCGGAAGCATCCACGCCGATCACATCCTCGATCTCCTGCATCACGCGTTCCGGATCTGCTGCAGGCAAATCGATCTTATTGAGAACAGGAACCACCTCGACACCTTGGTCAATCGCGGTATAACAGTTCGCCACGCTTTGCGCCTCTACGCCTTGCGAAGCGTCCACGACCAGCAATGCGCCCTCGCAGGCAGCGAGAGAGCGGCTGACCTCGTAGGAAAAATCGACGTGACCGGGAGTATCGATCAGATTCAGGTTATAGACCTGCCCATCCAGCGCCTTATATTCCAATGCCGCCGTTTGTGCCTTGATGGTAATGCCGCGCTCACGCTCAATATCCATGGAGTCCAGTACCTGGGCCTCCATTTCACGGTCGGACAGCCCACCGCACAACTGGATGATACGGTCGGCCAGCGTGGACTTGCCGTGGTCGATATGAGCGATAATAGAAAAATTGCGAATATTCTTCATGTAGTTATTCTAGATTAAGCCAAGTAAAGAAGGGCGCCGAAGCGCCCTTTTACAACACTCTAATTGAGCCGGATTTTACAGGAAATACCGGCACTCAACATATTTTACTTGGCCTGCCTTACTTGCCAACCTTGACTGGTACGTACAGGGTATTGTTTTCCCGCTGCACGAGCAACGCCACTGTCTTACCCGCAGGCACCGCATTTACCTGCTTGGTGAACTGCTCCAGGCTTTGCACCTCCGTATTGTTCAGGGCTAGGATCAGATCTCCCCTGCGGATGCCTGCCTGTGCAGCAGCACCTTGCGCATCAACCACGACCAGCGCATTGCGACCATTGAGGCTACGACGCTGCTGTGGCGTCAACTCGCGTAGGGTCAACCCCAGGCGATTGGACTCTGGCTTGGCATCGGGCTGCGCAGTTGGCACAACCTCATCCTTGTCGGCCGGCATTTCACCCAGTGTAATATTCAAGGTCTTGCTAGCCCCCCTGCGCAAGACTTCGACCTGCACCTTCTTGCCAGGCTTGGTGGAACCAACGATACGCGGCAAATCGGAAGAAACATTGACATCCTTGCCATCGAACTTGATTACGACATCACCTGGCTCCAGGCCGCCCTTTTCAGCAGGACTGCCTTTTTCCACGCCGGCGACCAAAGCCCCTTTGGTATTCTTCATACCAAACGACTCAGCCAGCTCCTTGGTCATTTCCTGAATACCGATCCCAAGCCAGCCACGCGCTACGCGACCGGAAATCTTGAGCTGATTGGCAACATCCATGGCCACATCAATCGGAATGGCGAACGATAACCCCATATAACCGCCAGTTCGGCTGTATATCTGGGAGTTAATGCCTACCACCTCACCCTTGAGGTTGAATAACGGTCCGCCAGAATTGCCAGGGTTAATGGCAACATCGGTCTGGATGAAAGGCACAAAATTTTCCTGTGGCAAGGCACGGCCTTTTGCACTGACCACACCGGCGGTCAACGTACTTTCCAGTCCAAACGGGGAGCCAATTGCCACCACCCACTCCCCTACCTTCAGTTGCTCAGGATTGCCAATGGTGACCTTCGGCAGCCCTGTCGCATCAATTTTAAGCAGCGCGACATCCGTGCGGCGGTCAACCCCCACAATCTTGGCCTGAAATTCACGTTTATCATTCAGCTTGACGATCACTTCATCGGCTTCGCGAACTACATGGGCATTCGTCAGGATATAACCATCGCTGCTAATGATGAATCCTGACCCGAGGGACTGGGATTTAAATTCAGGTTGCTGTGGACCACCTTGTCCGCGCGGCACACCCGGAAACCCTGGAATGCCAAAACGGCGAAAGAATTCATTCAATGCCTCATCTTCGGGGAATCCGGGAAAAGGAGATCCACCTATTCCAGACTGTACGACCTGGGTCACGCTGATATTGACCACTGCCGCTCCCTGCTTTTCCGCCAGCTCGGTAAAATCGGGCAATTCCTTGGCTAAAACCGGCGTTGCCCCCGCCATACCAACAAATAAACAAATTGCTGACATGGCAATTAGCTTTTTAAACATTGCGTCACCTCGTTAACACGTCACACTCATACGCTGCCAAGAACTTTGTAGCAGCAAACTCACACACCATCATTCATGAACCATGAAAATGCGCACCTCACAGCTTGCATGCTGCAAGGCCAATCCATACTTTAAAAATCACTGTGCTTCAGGCACTGACGAGCTATTTGAAACTGACTGCGCTGCCTATCTGCGCTACAGTCGCAGCAGGAACCTCGCCAACCACCAGTATCTGATGCCCCTTGCTGACATTGGCATAGAAGTGGGTAGCCCCTTTAGATGTTTGGCCGATTCTAGGACGAACACCCTTGGATAAAGGTTCAATGAAGAGAGAGACAGAAGCCAATCCATCCGTGAAAATGACTTGTGTAACAGGCGCACTTTTTCCAGGAACCAAGCGGGTCACCTGCTCAACCTTGCGGTAGCCTACCGGCAAGGCCCCAACCGTCCAGTTCGAAGCCTCCTGTACCAGCTGTGCATTAGCCTCTTCGAGAATATAATGCTTACTATGATCGACACTAGGGTGGAACCAGTCCATTCCCTGCTCTTCCATCATATTAAGCTGGCTGAAGGCCATTTGCTCCAGCATTTGTTTTTGCTCGCTCAGCATCAGGGACTTGAGCAGCAAGCCGTACTCGCAATCCGCCCAGAACTTGTAGGCATAGCGCAGGCCATCACGCGGATCTAGGAACACTACACGACCGGCGCGGCCGGCAATGCGCTCCGTTCCGCCAATCCGAGCCTGATAATTGGCTTTGAGAAGCTCCATGTCATCAGGCAGAACAGCGGGGAACAGGTTATGCGCCCGACGCTTTTCCATGATGACTTTCTCATTCTTGGAGCTGAAGATGACCACATCCCCACCCTGGCTGAGCACTTCGCGCGGTGCGCCATCCAGCACCACCATGCGCGCATACTCGCCTTGGCCTGAATTCGTATGGGTAATTTGGACGGATTTGATATTATCGCCCGCCTGGTAGATGAATACTCCTTTGTAACTAAGCTCATGCGCTGCGCGGGCAGCCTTTTGCAGGACAAGCCAAGGGTCTTCAGATTCAGCATGCGCAGCCACAAACGGAGTTGCCAGCAACCAAGCCAGCAGAAAACGCTTCATCTACCCACTACTCCGAGTAATTGGCTGGCTGGATATAGTAGGCAGAGTTGTTGGAGGCCTGGGATTGATGAGCAAGCCAATAGTCAGCCGGCAAGCTTTGGGCAATCTCCATTGGCGTTGCGTCATCGTCAAGATCGCTCTGCACTTGTTGTTGCAACACAACCCATCCAACAAATGCAACCGCAGAAACCGAAGCGGCTACAGACCAAAACCTGCTGTTCTTTAGCACGGCCTGTTTACGCTTGACAGCAGGCACCAAAAGCACAGGCTCCTCCTCAAGCGCTGCCATCAGGCGTTCGGTAAAATCAGGCTTAAAAACAGGGTTGCCACGCATGGCATCACCAATCAAATGATAATCAGACCACGCCTGGGCAGACTCACCGCCAGACTTCAAAGTCGTATACAGATACTCTGCATCCTCAAGCGCCATATCGCCATCCATCAGCGCTGAAATTTGACTTTTCATTACCATCTCCTGTTTTCGGGGGTGTCCAATAAAGGACGCAACTTCTGGGCAATCGTTTCACGAGCACGGAAAATACGAGAACGTACCGTCCCTATGGGGCAGTCCATCATGGTGGCAATTTCCTCGTAGCTAAGGCCTTCTATCTCGCGCAAGGTAATCGCAGTACGTAATTCCTCTGGCAACATAGCGACGGTGTCGTTCACAGTTTGGGCAATCTCTTTGCCCATCAATTCCGTCTCAGGGGTATCCATGGTGCGCAATTCATTGCCATCATCAAAATTTTCTGCGTCTTCGATCTCGATATCCCCTGTGGCCTGGGGTCTGCGTCCCATCGCGACAAGGTAATTCTTCGCAGTGTTGATGCCAATACGGTACAACCAGGTATAAAACGCACTATCACCACGGAAGCTGGGCAAGGCCCGGTAAGCCTTGATGAAGGATTCCTGGACGACATCCTCAACTTCGGCGGGATCCCTGATCAAGCGCGAAAGCAATCGTCCCAGCTTGCGCTGGTACTTATCCACCAGCAACCCGAACGCACGCTTATCACCACTTTGTGCGCGCTCAACTAACTGCTGGTCTAGCTCCCGATTACCCGCTGGCGGGGTTACTGCCATTGCGGCCACGCTCCCTGACTGTGTTTTCTTGACAGATGGAGTATACCCGCGCACTCCCGTGTCGACGAAGCTCATGCGCGAAAATTCCTCGAAATTATTTGTCTTGATCATGACCTTCCCTTTGTATTTTCATGACTAGCTTAGTGCTACAGACAGCGCTACACTCGCTAAAGTTCATCCATTTCTAGGTTCTTATGCAGCAATACGACGTCCTTATCATCGGCAGCGGCTTAGCAGGCCTCACTCTCGCCCTCAAGGTCGGGGCAAGTAAAAAAGTCTGCTTGATCAGCAAACGCAGCATCAACGATGGCTCAAGCAACTGGGCGCAAGGCGGCATTGCTGCCGTGCTTGCAGATGATGACTCAACAGAGGCGCATATTCAAGATACCCTTATCGCTGGCGCGGGTTTATGCGATGCTGCCGTTACCCGCCTGGTTGCAGAACATGGCCGGGAAACAGTCGAGTGGCTGATTGCAGAAGGCGTGCCTTTCACACGTGAAGATGACAATAGTGGTTTCCATCTTACCCGCGAAGGCGGTCACAGCCATCGGCGCATCATTCATGCAGCCGATGCCACTGGACATGCCGTCCAGAAAACCCTTGCCGAAAAAGTGCGCAAGCACCCCAACATCACCGTCTTGGAAGAGCATATTGCAGTCGACCTCATCACTGCTGGCAAAGTCAACATGGAAGGCAGCGCCTGCCTGGGCGCCTATGTACTGGACAATACGACTGGCAAGGTGCTCACGATTGGTGCGCAGCATACCGTATTAGCCACCGGCGGAACAGGAAAGGTCTACCTCTATACCACCAACCCGGATGTCGCTTCTGGCGACGGCGTTGCCATGGCTTGGCGCGCAGGCTGCAGAATCGCCAATATGGAATTCATCCAGTTCCATCCTACCTGCCTTTACCACCCAGAAGCAAAATCGTTCCTGATTTCAGAGGCTATCAGGGGTGAGGGCGGCATACTGAAGCTGCCGGACGGTACACGTTTCATGCCTTGGCATGATGAGCGCGCCGAATTGGCGCCCCGCGACATCGTGGCGCGCGCAATTGATTTTGAAATGAAAAAACGCGGCCTGGAGTGCGTCTACCTCGACATATCCCACAAGCCAGCAGACTTCATCCTTTCCCACTTCCCCACGATTTACCGCCGCTGCTTCGAGCTGGGCATCGACATCACGCGCGAACCCATTCCCGTCGTGCCTGCAGCACACTATAGCTGCGGCGGCATCATGACCGACCATATTGGTCGCACAGACATTCCGCGCTTATATGCCATCGGGGAGACAGCCTGTACCGGCCTGCACGGCGCCAACCGCCTTGCCAGCAATTCGCTGCTGGAGTGCCTGGTATTCGGCCAGGCAGCAGCGCAGGACATCCTCAGGCAGCCTCAGATGCCGGAAATCATCCTGCCCTACTGGGATGAGAGCCGCGTCACCGATGCGGACGAGGAAATCATCATCACCCACAATTGGAGCGAGCTACGTCGCACCATGTGGAATTATGTCGGCATCGTCCGCACCAACAAGCGCCTGACACGCGCATTGCACCGCATTCATTTGCTGCGCGACGAAGTGCACGAGTTTTATAGCAATTTCCGCATCAGCAACAATCTGATCGAATTGCGCAACCTGTTGCAGGTTGCGGAACTTATCGTGAAGAGCGCCATGGAGCGCAAGGAAAGCCGCGGCTTGCACTACAGCAAGGATTACCCGTTCCTGGCGGAGGAAGCCGTACCTACCGTGCTGGAGCCCTCAAACTATTACAGCTTGCTGGACAGCCAGCATGGACACGAACACCACTGATCCGGTACAGCAAGATATCCGCTTACGCGGCTAGCCTCTTGCCTTGGCCTCGATACAAGCGGCGTAAGCCTGTGCATCAAGACCGGTACTACTGCGCTGAGCTTGCCAGATCGCCTCAGCCAGGCAATCCATCAGCGCATGCTGCGCTTCAATCACACTGCCATACTTGCGCGCCAAAGCATGGTAAGCGGCATGGATACCAGGAGGCTGGTCAATGGACACTTGCTCAAGTACGGAAAGGTGCAGGCTCATATGGAGAAAGGGATTGGTTTCCCCCATTTCGGGGAAATAGGACTGCTCCAGATATTGCTCAGGCGCCTCCAAGACATGATGGTATTCAGGATGTGCCTGGATGATGTCGACAGCAATGGTCTCGAGGTCGGTCAAGGCTTGCTGCTGTTGGAACTTGGCCCAGGCATCGAAGAAAAACTGGCGCACCTGATCGCGACTGGGGTGGAACAAGGCCATCAGGCCTCCCACACTTTCATCGCTTGCGGAGCAAAGCCATGGTTCAGCGGACCGATGCCTGCGCCCGTTCTGACGTTAGATCCCGCATACAAGGCGGAACGCACATAAATTCTGGCGGCCTGCACCGCATCTGGCAGACTAAAACCCAATGCCAGATATGCCGCAATCGCAGAGGACAAGGTGCATCCCGTTCCATGCAGGTTATGGGTGGAAATGCGCAGTGAATGTAGTTTGTGCAGCTCGGTTACTTGACCTGCCGCATTGGCTTGTACCAGGATATCCAGGACGTCATGCCCGGGCAGGTGCCCGCCCTTGAGCAAGATGGCCTGAGCGCGCAGGCCGAGTAGATCCTGCGCGGCCTGCTCCAGCTCATCGGTTCCGGTCAATGATCGGCCTAGTAGCAATGCGGCTTCGTCGAGATTGGGGGTAACCACGAGCGCCCGGGGGAAAAGTTCTTTTACCAGCACCGAGATGGCTTCGTCCGAAATCAATTTGGCACCGTTGGCCGCCACCATGACCGGGTCCAGCACCACGTGCTCCAGGCCGTGCGTGTCCAGCGCTTCCGCAACAGTCATCACGACTTCCGGTGAATGCAACATGCCGATCTTGACGGCATCTACGCCAATATCCTCCACGACGGCATCAATCTGGTCACGCAGCATCTCGGGTGGAACGCTATGAATGGCGCGCACTCCCTGGGTATTCTGCGCTGTCAAGGCAGTAATGGCAGTCATGCCATAGCAGCCCAGGGCGGAAAATGTCTTGAGGTCGGCCTGTATGCCTGCTCCCCCGCTGCTGTCCGAGCCCGCGATGGAAAGCACGCGTGGATAACGGTTAGCGGCATTCAACAACAATGATGCATTCATCGTTCAACTTTCAGCAGTAAATAATCCCAGCACGACGGAATTTTGCCACAACACATTGCGGCCATTGAGCGGGGCGATTTCACCATTGCCATAGAACCCGATCACCGGCATGCTGGGATAATAGCGTTTCAACAGCGCTATATCCTGATCTACCCCATCATAAAAATGTGGCCCGCGCGCCAGGCAGGAGAACATCAAACCAAAAGCGGGCTCATCGCGCAAGCGGGCGCCCATGGAGACGATCTTGGCGTCAAGATGCTGCTGCGCGGCATCACGATCCAACACCCCCCAGGCACACCAATTGCCGGGCACAGCTTTCTTAGTCAGCGTGACTGACTGCGCGACGGCATCGGCCCCCACGATAGGAATAAGCTGGCATTCCCTCCGCAACAATTCTGCCTCATGCTCAGCCAGCATCAGCATCACACGACGGCACGGCATCCCCGCGTGATCGTCGATATCTTGACCACCAAGCGCGCTGGTCAGGCTCGACCATGCGGATTGGCGAGGGCCGGATTGACTAGACAATACAAGCAAGTCATGCCGGCTGGCCTGTTCGATGCGTTGCGGCACACTCATCGGCTTGACAGCATGGGCGACATCGACCACGCCTGCCGCTCCCTCCAAGATCAGTTGACAATGTCCAGCCGACGAGGCTTTACCATTATTCCAGACTGAGAACCGGCCTTGCCCAGTTGCATCTCCTGCCACTCCGCCGAAGCATATGCCAGGTGACATCATCCAAGACGAGTTGAATGCGTTTGGGGCGGCCAATGTCAACAGTATTTCATCCTTTCGGCCTCTCGCCAGAGAGATGGCAGCATCATCGCCCAGCACCAGCGCTGCTGCTGCAGAGCCGTCCAGCACCCATTCATCCTGGGTAAAAATGCCAGGCGCGGAACAACCGCTAACCTGAGTGGTGCTCGCCGCCTTCGCGGCAGCACGTAGGGCTGGTTGCGGATTTTGCGCGAAATTCTCGCTCAAGAACAGCAACACGCTATTGGCAATATCGAGACCTGCTTGATCCATCGCTTGCCTAACAGCTTGTACCGCAAGCCCTGGCAGCGGCTGACGCCCGCGTGTGAGTCCTGTCCCAACTTTCAAATGGCCTCCACGGCAGCAGACGCTGGCGTCGATTTGGCCTTGAACTCACACAGGTCGTAAATGACACACTCGCCACACTTGGGCTTGCGCGCCACGCACACATATCGCCCGTGAAGGATCAGCAAATGGTGTGCATCACGCAGGTACTCCTTGGGCACTACTTTCATCAGCTTGTTTTCCACCTCAAGCGGTGTCTTGCCTGGTGCGAGCCCAATACGGTTGCCGAGTCGAAAGATATGCGTATCGACCGCGATAGTGGGGTGACCGAATGCTGTGTTCAATATCACATTGGCCGTCTTGCGCCCGACGCCCGGCAAGCTTTCCAATGCTTCACGCGTATTAGGAACCTCGCCATTATATCGCTCCACCAGCAGGCGGCAGGTTGCCATGATGTTCTTGGCCTTGCTGCGATAGAGCCCTATCGTCTTAATGTAGCCTTCCAGGCCCTCGATACCAAGATCAAGAATTGCTTGGGGCGTATTGGCAACAGGGAACAGCTTCGCTGTCGCGATGTTCACGCCCTTATCGGTTGCTTGAGCGGAAAGAATGACGGCAATCAGTAATTCGAACGTGCTCGCATGCACAAGTTCGGTTGTCGGTTCTGGAATGGCAAGACTGAGCCGGCGGAACAGCTCTCTACATTTTTCTGGATTCATGCTTTTTCCGGGTCTGTGATTTTTCGTTGGGCGCGAACACGGGCCATGGCAACAGCCAACGCCGCTTTCTTTGCCTCTACAGGGTTGGACACCTGACGATCAGAGCCCTGCGGAGTCGCTACGCCTGATCGCTTTGACGCATTCCGCTCGAGACGATGCAAACGTGCTAGATGCCGTGTGCGGGCTGCATCGGCTACCTGACGCGCATGGCTTTCCGGACGCGTGTAATCCCAATCCTGCTCTATCAGGGGCACCATGTCGATGCACTCCATAGGACAAGGCACCAAACACAATTCGCAACCGGTACATTCATCCGCAATCACCGTATGCATCTGCTTGTGCGCCCCCAGGATGGCATCCACAGGACATGCCTTGATACATAAAGTACACCCGATGCAACGGGCCTCATCGATGACAGCACGCATCTTGGGTCGGGTGGCGCCGTGAAATGGATTCAAAGGCACATATGGCTGACCAAGCAGCTGTGCCAATGCACGAATCCCAGCCTCGCCGCCAGGCGGGCACTGATTGATGGCTGCCTCTCCCTTGGCAATCGCATCGGCATATGGACGGCAGCCAGCATATCCACATTGCGTACATTGGGTCTGGGGCAATATGGCGTCTATGCGATCTGCAAGTTCGATCATTCTGTCGTCCGTTATGAAGGAATAACAGAATTATAACCGCCACCCGATATGATGAATCTGCTTTATCCGGGTAAGTTAGAAATGATATCCGAAACGGATTTCGTTGAAATTGACTCCCGGGTTCTCGCTGGTGATGCCCGCATTGGAGAAATGCTGAAAGCGATAGCTGAGATCATATTGCTGCTGGTCGCCGAACGTGACGCCCAAGCCGACATGGCTGCCGAACTCGAAGCGAGTTCCCATGCTGAGGCTTCCATGCACGCGCCGACCAGAGAACTGATAGGCGCCTATGCCAGCTTCCGCATAAGGATTGAGCCACCCTGATGGTGTGAAGCGCTGCAAACGGAACACCGGCGCTATGCCGATCGCATACAGTTCTTTTTCAGGAGATGGCCCGTCGCCTTTCCAGGCAGCACCAGTCAACTCCCAATATCCTCCAAGGTGCCAATCCCCCTCTGTGAACCAACGCTTCCCCCAATCCCAGGTCAGCGAAACAGCGACCATATTGGCATCGGGGCCGTGCCCGCCTGTGAACGCAATACCGTCCACCGCATTGGCAGTATTATTCAAAGTACAGCATGCTAGTAACGCAAATGCTATTTTCTTCACGAGATCTCCCGGCAGGTTGTTACTTCATTGTTAAAGTGACTACGAACCTCTAGCTGTATCCCAACGCGATTCTATGTAAAAAAACAGATTTCCGTATAGCGATTTAGATCGGTATGCGTTTCCTTTCCATTGGTTAGTGCCTAGACCAAGTTCTGCCGCCTATCGACTAGGCATTCGTAGACATAATGGCGCACGAGCAATTGCACGTTGCTTTCCAGTGCCACAAACTCAAGGCCGGCAAGAAAGCTTGCACCGCCTGACAGACCTGCTGGCACCACGTTGCGCACCTTGGCCTCCAGAGTCATGGCGGAAGTCTCATCGTCGTGCAATTGGGCAATGTTGAAATTCAAGACCACCTGGCCGTCAACCTTGCCGATATCGCGATCAACCAGAATCTGGCATCCGGTGGCGCTGATATTGGTCAACTTTACTGGCAAAATAGTTCTATCCTGCAACCCCAGCCGCCCTTCGATATCGACCTTGATCCGCATTTCCCTACGGATTTTCTTCACCTGGATGGCATGGGGAAAGGAAATGCACAAGCAATTCAAGGGATGATGGATCGTCTGGATCACGCTGGCGTCAAAGCTACTGATCATGACCCCGGAAAAGACGCGAACCGTGACTTTCTCCCCGTCGTAAAAGGTCAGGAAGGTGCCCTGCGCCTTCGGCAAACGCAACAGCAGGTATTCATTGCGCTCCATGCCGATAAAGGTGGAAAGGTATTGTACGGGAGTACGGCCCCGGTGCCGCATTAACTGCAGTCTGGTCCCCGGTTGCAGGTTGAGTTCCTCAAACCCGATCATTCCCTGCACCCCGCTTCCCGCCTCGGGTTGATTCTCAATGGTTGTCATGATGGCCTGTTCTTATTGCGCTTATTGTCCGGGGCAAAACCATGGTCTGTCTGCTCATGTTATCCGCCGGATTATTGCTGATGTCAGATAGCGAGACAAGACAACACCGATGCGGCAGAAGAAAATTTAACCATTTTTTGATAAAGGTCTTTACTCTTCCTAGCAAAAGCGTAGCATATCCATAAAATTATCATGGTTATTAATCTTTAACCACGACAACGATAATAAGGAGACCACTATGCTTAAAGTACTGTTTGGTTCGTGGGTGGGCATTGCATCGATCAGCACCATCATCCTGACCATTATCGTCATCAGCTATTGGATTGGATTCTGCATACTGAACGCCCGCAAGGAGCGGAAAAACGCCTCATCGCACTGACTTATTGCACCGATGCAAGCCTTACTACGACAGTAAGACTTTTCATTTGCAATAACCCTACTAAAACTAGGTGCTATATCTCAAATTGAGGTATGCTTGCGTTGCTTGTATTTTTTTTACGCTAGACGAGAATACCATGAAAGAAACACCCTCCAGCCTTCCCTGGCTAAACCTCCCCAATCTTCCCATGTCGATCAAGGTCTTGTTCATAGGCTACCTGCTGGTCATCGGCGTCGGCCTTTGCATGGCAGGGCTACAGATCATGCTGACGCACGGCATGGCTGATGGCAAGTTGGGGCTGTCCAAGGATGATATCGTCTACAGCTATTACGGGGACCGCAGCGGCAGCAAGCTGGAAAGCAAACTTAACGGCTCGATGAAACCGCATGCACCTCCTGAGGTACGCCTCGACATCATCAAGTGGGTGCGCAATGGCGCACCTGAAGATCAATGGGAAAACCACTTCAAGGGCGTATTTGCCAAACACTGTGTCATGTGCCACAGCGTGATTCCCGGCATCCCAGACTACACAACCTATGAAGGCGTAAAACAAGTATCTGCCGTCAATGAGGGCGCCACGATTCAGAGCCTGACAAGAGTTTCCCATATCCACTTGTTCGGGATCTGCTTCATTTTCTTCCTCATGGCTTTCATTTTCAGTTTTGCCGTGAATGTGCCTCGCATCCTGAAAATACTGGCCATTGCCTTCCCATTCGCGTTCTTGATCCTTGACGTGCTCTCGTGGTGGCTGACCAAGCTCAACCCTGGGTTCGCCTGGCTGACGATCATTGGCGGGATCGGCTACAGTATCGCGTCCACATTCATGTGGGTGACCAGCATGTATCAAATGCTGATCCTCTCTCGCAACGGCAAAACCTATGGCAATGCCTGGGAAGCAGATTTGAGGAATTGAAGGTTTGCACCACGCAAACAAGACTGAATATTTAAGTTAAGCGATGGAGGCATTTGCCTCCGTTGTTTTTTCGGCACAAGGCTTGCTTGTCCCATAGTGGACTTTCCAGGAGGTACACATCATGGACACTTCATCTGTCAACGCCGTCCTGTTCGACCTGGATGGCGTCCTGCATATAGGCAACAGCCCGATTCCAGGCGCGATAGAAACAATAGATTTGTTACGCCGGCAAGGCCTGGGCTGTCGTTTTGTCACCAACACCAGCACGCTTTCGCGCCATTCCTTGCATCAGAAAATCCTGGGCATGGGATTCTATATCGCGCCGGAGGAAATCATCAGTGCCCCTGAAGCCGCATTGAAATACCTCGAACAACTCGGCAATCCCATCTGCCGCTTTCTGCTGGCGGATGATGTCAAGAAGGACTTCTCGCATTTCCGTCAGTCCAACACTTCCGCTGAATACATTGTCGTTGGTGATATCGGCCAAGCCTGGACCTACGACATCATGAACGAGGTCTTCAACTGTCTCAAGAACGGCGCAAAGCTGATTGCCATCCACAAGAACCGATTCTGGCAAACCGAGGCTGGACTGCAGATAGATATCGGTGGATTCATCACCGGGCTTGAGTATGCAGCAGGCACACAAGCCATGATCATCGGCAAGCCTGCCACCGAGTTCTTTCAGATCGCCCTCGCAGATCTCAAGCTCCCGGCATCTGAAGTGCTAATGATTGGAGATGATGTCGACTCGGACATCGGAGGCGCACAAAAAGCAGGCATTCGCGGGGTACTGGTGCGCACCGGCAAGTTTCGCGAAGAATATCTTGCCTCCTCATCAGTCACGCCAGACCTGATAATAGACTCTATCGCCGACCTGCCTGCGCTGCTAGGATTGCGTGACTGATACGACGCAGGAGAATATCGTTTGAACATACTTTACATGCCAGGCTTCAACTCCAGCCCGGCAAGTGAAAAATCATCACTACTACGACAACATTTCCCCCTGGTCACCATTCCCGAATACAACAGCTGGGATCCCGATATTGCCTATATACAGCTCGAACAAGCCATCCTGCCATTGCTGAACCAGGGTGTCCTGCTCACAGGCTCATCACTCGGCGGCTTCTGGGCCTATCAGTTTGCATGCCGCTATCGGCAACCCTGTTTGCTGATCAATCCCTGCATGCATCCTGAATTGAGCCTGCAGCGCTATATCGGCAAAGTGGAGAATTTCTACTCACACGAACAAGGCTGGTTGACCGAGGCCCACTTGGGAAAATATGCTGCTTACCGTGTCAACGGCCAGCCCAGCAGGCTTACCGTGCTCCACGAGCAAGGCGATGAATTAATTCCATATATGGAAAGCGTCGTGAATTTCTCCGGCAAAGCCAAGCTGATACTGCCCGGTGGCGGCCATCACCGCTTTGCCCGAACCGACCTCATTGCGGCCTGCATTCGGGATATGCTTCCGCCCGAAGACGCTGGGCATCAGAAAGCATAGATCAGCCGCCAGGAAGCCAGCCACTCTGTCCTCATGTCATCGTCAAGCCTTGAAGGGCCGAGGCCAAATTGCAAAGTACGATGTTTGTCGAAGTTATAATGCATCTGTGGCGTGATGCGATATCGCCACTTCATGTGATGGTCAATTTCATTGTTCACTTCCAGCCCCAGCACAAGCTTGCTGGAAAATCTATAGAACAGGCTGTTATTGGAAAGTACCGTATTCATACCATCACCACCAAATTCAGTACGCCGCATACCCAACATATTGAATGTGCTCCACCTGGAGTTAAAACGGTATCCATGCAAATACAATGCATCCGCAGAATACACATCCTCATCCGCCTGGCGACGGGCAATTACCTGCCAGCCATGAACCATTCGATCACTTGAATGAGAGTCCATCGTGCCTTGCAATGCCAGCTTATATGTTGACAATGATGAATTCTCGAACGGCAGCTCAACCTCGATGGCATATCCGTCCGCAAACGCATATTCGATTTCCGGAGCCCACTGGATATCACCATGACGTAGGGAATGCTCTGCCAGATTGTTTACCTCCAGCTCCCCCCTGGGAGAACCCAGCGGTCGCACCAGGTCAAATAGCATGGGTTCTGGAATAGAAGGCTGCTCACTGCTCAATGCTGCATCATTCGCATGGGACAATACAGAAAATAAGCTCGCCACCGCAGCCATGGTTGGTATGGTTATTGCATCAGGCTTCATCAATCTGTCGCTTGTGAAAATATTGGCGAATATTATAGGAAAATAATATCCCCATTAGGCTTTTCCGCTGTGAAACCACCTTTTCCTGCAATGAGTGAGCACCCTGAAAGCGCATAAAATCATATTATTATCCCCTTGGTTTCAGTTAAAATAGGCGGGTTTCATCATTATCAGGTCGCATAACCATGCTGCAAGGCAGTCTCGTTGCCATCGTCACCCCCATGCACGATGATGGCAGCCTGGATATCCAGGCATTACGTTCACTCATCGACTACCATATCGAGCAAAAATCCGATGGTATCGTCGTCGTGGGCACAACAGGGGAATCTCCCACGGTCGACTTTGATGAACATGCCCTGCTGATCAAAACCGCAGTTGAACACAGTGCCGGACGCATCCCGGTCATCGCTGGCACAGGGGCCAACTCCACCAGCGAAGCCATTGCGCTTACCCGTAAAGCAAAAGCGCTGGGGGCAGATGCATGCCTGCTTGTTACCCCCTATTACAACAAACCAACGCAGGAAGGCCTGTACCAGCACTTCAAGGCCATTGCCGCAGCTGTAGATATTCCACAGATTCTTTATAACGTTCCGGGTCGGACAGGTTGCGACCTGCATAATGAAACCGTACTGCGCCTTGCTGCAATAGAGAATATCATTGGCATCAAGGATGCCACCGGTAATATCGAACGTGGCACTGACCTGATCCTGCGCGCACCTGAAGGATTTGCAGTTTACAGTGGTGATGATGCCAGTAGCCTTGCATTATTGCTGCTCGGCGGACGCGGCGTCATCTCGGTGACGGCAAACGCCGCTCCCAGGCTGATGCATGAGATGTGTGCTGCCGCACTGACAGGCGATCTCAAGACTGCCCGTAGTACCAATGCCAAGCTATTCGCATTGCATCAAAAACTGTTTATCGAAGCCAATCCAATCCCGGTGAAGTGGGTACTGCAACAGATGGGCTTGATCCAAGGTGGCATTCGCCTGCCACTCGTGCCACTATCATCCCAATTTCATGACACATTGCGCAGCGCCATGAAGCAAGCTGCCATTTGATGTCACAGTTATTCAGTCATAGAGAAACCATGAATCGACTCACACTCCAACCTGTTTTATTGGCTACATTGCTGACCATCAGCGGGTGCTCCATTCCATTCCTCGACACCAGCTCAGATTACAAAGCCGCAGGACGCGCGCGCCCTCTGGAAGTGCCACCCGACCTGACCAACATTTCGGCCAGTGACGCTTACGCCATTCCCGGTGCCGCCACCAACTATTCGGACTACAGCCAGTCGCTGAATGAAAGCGGTCAAATAGAAAACGAGCAGGATAAAGTGTTGCCAAACCCAGACGGCGTCCGCATGGAGCGTGCAGGCGCGCAAAGATGGCTGGTAGTGAATGCCGAACCAGAAAAAGTCTGGCCCGTCATCCGTGAATTCTGGACTGACCTTGGATTTGCCGTCCAGATAGAAAACCCGCAAACCGGTGTCATGGAGACTGAATGGGTTGACCCCAGCTCACTGGACCCTAATGATAAGACTTACCTAGAAAAATTCCAGGGCTGGCTTGACAAGCTCAACAGCCTGCAAAACCGCCAAAAATTCCGCACGCGTATCGATCGTGGGGTAGAGCCTGGTACGACTGAAATCTATATGAGCCATCGTGCCGTCAGCAATGTGCCAGACGACGGCAAGATCAAGGTACGCACCATCGCCGGGGAAGTCGAAATGGGTTACGCTCCCACCAAGACAAAGCGCACAGGTTCGGAAGAATCCCGCGCCATTGCGGAGGACATTGATGCGGAGCTATTACGTAGATTGATGGTACGTCTTGGCGTAGAAGAAAAGAGATCCCGCAGCATTATTGCCAATGCCTCCCCAGAATTGCGTGCCAGCATCAACAAGGAAAGCGACGGCACACTCAGCCTCAGCACCAATGATGCCTTTGACCGAGCATGGCGTCGTGTAGGGCTGGCGCTGGATCGTATTGGCTTCGTCGTCGAGGATCGCGACCGGTCGAGCGGTATCTTCTATGTCCGTTACACGGATAATGACATTGATGAATTACCAAAGGAAAAGAAGGGCCTACTGGAAACCCTGAAGTTCTGGGGGAAAGACAAGGCTGACAAGGATGGCAACCAAAAGCGCAAATCAGGGGACACTCAATACCAGGTCCGGGTAGAAAGTTCAGGCTCCAGCAGCTCCTTGATTACCATCACAGACAAGGATGGGCAGCGCGAGCGCACCAGCACGGCAAACCGCATCATCAACCTGCTCTTCGAGCAGCTCAAATAATTAACATCAGGGCGCTTGTTGATTTGGTTTCATTAAAATCGCAATCGCCCTTGAGCAATATTTGCTGATATGCGATTTGCCTCCCTCGGCAGCGGCAGCACAGGCAACGGACTGGTTATTGAGCAAGACTCAACCCGCCTGTTGCTAGACTGCGGATTCGGGTTGCGCGACGCGATCCGGCGCATCGCCAGGCTAGGCCTTCAACCAGAAGAGATCAATGGCATTCTTGTCACCCACGAACACGATGACCATACAGGCGGAGTTTTCAAACTAGCCAACCGCTACCGCATCCCGGTCTGGTTGACCTACGGCACATATATCACAAGTCAGAAACTCATGCCCAAGGAACTCGAATTTGACTTGCACATCATCGACAGCCATCAACCTTTCAGCATCGGCAACTTGCAAATCCAGCCTTATCCTGTCCCCCACGATGCACGCGAGCCAGTGCAGTTCACTTTCGAAGATGGCAAGCACAAGCTCGGCGTACTCACTGATGCAGGCACCTCGACGCCACACATCGAAGCCACATTGAGCGCCTGTGACGCATTGGTGCTGGAATGTAACCATGATGTAGACATGTTGCACAACGGCCCCTACGTACGCTCCCTGAAACAACGCGTAGGCGGCCGCCTTGGACATCTGGACAATGAGAGCGCGGCCACCCTGCTAGGCAAACTCGATAATCGCAAGCTACAGCATATCGTCGCGGCACACCTGAGCGAGAAAAATAATCATCCGGCCCTGGTCAATACCGCATTAAGTCGCACTCTGGGTTGTGAAGAACATTGGATCGGGATTGCCAGCCAGCAAGAAGGCTTCGACTGGCGCCAAATAAAATAAAACCAATATCCTGAAAACTTTAAACGCACTACACAGCAAAAAACAAAAAGCCGGCGATGCCGGCTTTTCGGTACAGATAATTGATGGCTGGCATCAAAGCCAGCTTATCAATTACTTAGCTTCTTCAGCTGGTGCTTCTTCTGCAGGAGCCTCAGCAGGTGCTTCTTCAACAGCAGGAGCGGCTTCTTCAACAGCAGGAGCTTCAGCAGGTGCCTCTTCAACAGCAGGAGCGGCTTCTTCAACAGCAGGAGCTTCAGCAGGTGCCTCTTCTTTTTGACCACAAGCAGTCAAAGCAAGTGCGAGCAGAGCGGCAAGCAGAGCAGAACGTGTCATTTTTTATCCCTTAAAGATGTGTGTAGACAATAAATTTGAAAACCAGTTACGGTAAAACCAACCGAGTGTCAAAAATTCTACCATTTCCGATAAAAAATACCACTGTTTTTTGGCTGCCAGCCTTGTTTTACACAATACTCTGTCAATTATCGTGCAAAAACACAGAGGTCAAATTCTTCAATCAACCTTGATTTGCAAACGGGTGTTTTTTCCGGTCGCAGATTGGCTTTGCAAGAGAATGGCACGGCTGACTTCATCGTGATTCTGCATGATGCCACCGATGTCCAGCCACTCGCCCCGCGGAGCACGAACCGTGGTCGACAACTGCTCGAAATCGATGAAGCCCCTTGCATTGATGCGTGAGATGCGCGGCGTGATTTCCACCTCAACTTGATCACCGATATAACGTGGCCTGACGGCAAAACCAGTCGTAACGTCATGAAACTCGATAGTCTGCTGGATATTGGCATATTGCGAAGTCAATAATACCCATTGCTGGGTAAAAGGCACGGATTGCCCCACTTGGATAAAAGCACGCTCACCATCCATGACTGTCAAAAACTGCTCCCCGCTGCGACGGCTCGTGGCTTGGCTGTCATCGATGCCAAAACGCACACCTTCTTCGAACCATCCCCTCATTTCGGGGGCGCCATGTCGCAGTCTTCCATCAATGCCTATGGCGCTATTGTCCTGCATTGCATGATCTTCATGACGAACTGCAATCCGTACATTGCGCTGCGCGGTATCTAGTCTTTCAACCAAGGCCTCAACTTCACTCATCTTGTCGGCTGTAGCACGCACGACCAAGTGATGATCTATTGCGGTCACCGAGCCTTCCGGAAGGACGAGCTGCTCTACCGCTGGCAGAATATCTTGCGGAAAGCGGTGCTGCAGCGTAATCATCTTGAAATCCAGCGCTGACGCTTGGACAGGCAAACAGATCAGAGGCAAAGTGATCAACAAGGTACGCATGATTTCACTCCTGGCCAAGGCAAGCTCCCAATTGATTAAGGTGGCAAATGTGCTGCCACTCATGACAGGTAGACCACTCAACCTGGCGTATTGCTTTTGTGTAAGCTACGCGATCACTCCATGAAATGCAAATAACCGGCCAGATACCAGTCATGGAGCTGCTGCATCAATACTGTCTCTTGCAATATGGCGGAATCAAAACAAGCTCCCTCCAGCCGACGATCATCTGCCAAGGCCGTCAGCAGGTGCTGCTGCTTCTCCGTTGCCGTGAATTGCTCCCCATTCATGAAAAACCGATTGCCATGGAATAGCATCAGGCTCTTGGCAGCCAAGGCAATACCGCATCTTGGCAATTGTTGCACAAATCGCGGCAGGTCTAGCGGCGTATTCTCATCAAAGATAATGTGCGGCTTAGGCTCAGAAAGATACCGTCCCAGGAAACTGGATACATCCTCGGATTGCCAACGGATCTGATCCAGCATGGCGCCCACTTTGTTCAGCATTTGTGTACCAATTTCCGCCGGATGTCGCTGCAGTTGCAAATCCGGATCTGCATACATTCCAGGTATTTGCAGCCTGTCCTGCAGATCATTGAGGAACTCGCTGACTAGCTCCTGCACCGAAGGCGCCCGAAAGCCAATCGAATATGTCATGGCATTGCCCACTGCAATACCCCAGTGCGCAACGTGTGGCGGCAAATAAAGCATGTCTCCCGGCTCGAGGACCCATTCCTGCTCAGTATTGAAATTTTGCAGGATGCGCAGTGGTGCACCCTCGACCAAGGCAAGATCGTCCTGCTCACTGATCCGCCACAAGCGCTGGCCTTCCCCTTGCAGCAAAAATACATCATATGAGTCGAAATGTGGCCCCACCCCACCCTGGTCGGGCGCAAAGCTCACCATGAGGTCATCCAGCCTGGCGTACGGGATAAAAGCAAACTGCTGTAATAACTCTGCGGCTTCCGGCAAGTGGTGATTAACCCCCTGCACCAACAAGGTCCAGTCACGCTCAGGCAGTTTGGCAAAGCGCTTTTCGTCGAACGGCCCGTTTTCAACATGCCAGCGTCCGCGTTTTAATGAAACCAAGCGCGACTGTACATCTTCTTCGCAAGCCAGCCCTGCCAGCTCATCTGGGCTTAGCAATCCATTGAATCCTGGGATCGCCTGACGAATCAATAAAGGCTTTTTCTGCCAGTATTCAGCAAGAAATTGTGCTGCACTCAGCCCGCCGAGCAGAGCAAGCCGGCCATCTAGTGAATTTTGTTTATTTTTCATGCGTGCATGATAGCGCATTGCTTACGCTGCCAAGAAATTAGGTTAGAATCTTCCCCATCCTTTCTTGAAGTCAGTCCAATGTCATTTCATCGCATACGCATGGCCGCAACACATGCTCGTTCAAGATGTGATCCGCAGGCAATGCTCATCATGCTGACAATTCTCGCCTTGCCCCTACTTGGCAAAACACCGTAGTAGGATAAAAACATGAGCAATCTCTTTTCTAAAGTATATTCAAGCCATGTTGCAACCCAATTCACCAGCTCCTGACTTCTCCCTGCTAGATGCAGATATTGAGCCCATTACCCTTTCCGCGCTACGCGGTCACAATGTAGTACTTTACTTTTATCCCAAAGATAACACCCCCAGCTGCACGTTGCAGGCAATAGAGTTCAGCGACTTGGAAGACGAATTCAAGCGCCACGATACGATCGTGATCGGCATCAGCCGGGATGACTGCATCAGCCACGCCACCTTTCGAGACAAGCACGGCTTGGCAGTCTGCCTGCTATCCGACGAGGATGGAGAGGTATGTAGGCAATATGGTGTGTGGCAGGAAAAAGAGAAGGACGGGATCAGAAAAATGGGCATAGTCCGCTCCACATTTGTCATTGACCGGACTGGAGTGGTACGCTTGGCACAATATGGGGTAACGGCCAAAGGCCATGCCGCAGAAATACTCAAATTTATCAAATCACTTTAAAGAAGGATCTTTCATGCAGATCGCCATGAACACTGTTGTCACCATCACCTATGAATTACGCGATAGCGATGGAAATATTCTGGAGGCCAGCAAGGATCCCGTCAGCTACCTGCACGGCGGATATGACAATATTTTCCCGCGAGTAGAAGAGGAATTACATGGCAAGTCTGTGGGCGACTCTATCGAACTGACGCTGGAACCAGCTGATGCCTTCGGCGAATATGATGAGGAACTCGTGCAGATAGAACCTGTTTCCGCCTTCCCGACGGAAGAGTTGAAGGTCGGGATGCAATTTGAGGGCGAAGACGAAACTGGCGACATCGTACTGTATACCGTTACCAATATTGAAGATGGCAAGGTCATTGTCGACGGTAATCACCCCTGGGCCGGAGAGCGCGTATTGTTCAAGGCATCTGTGACCGCCGTGCGTCCAGCAGGCCAGGAAGAAATCGATCACGGGCATGTACATGGTGCAGGTGGTCACCATCATTAGGCCCATTGCGAGTTGATGAGCTCAACTCAGCCATCTTGTGATCAATGAAAAAGGCAGCCTAGGCTGCCTTTTTGTATTCAGTGCGGCTGCCAACTCAAGAGAGCCGCTCATGCATGCATTATGCGCAAGACACTCGGCGCACTGTCTTCTTGGCCCTGGCCTGCTTGCGTTTGGCCAATCGCGCATTGATGCGCGATTGCCGCACAGACAATGCCCAGCTATAACTGGTCCAGCCGAATGAAAGGGCAAGAGAAGCGCCCCCAGCGATCATTGCGCCCGGCTTCTCGCCGACAAACCAGCCTATCATGGCCACAAAGGACGCAAATACTACTGGAATCACTATTTTGATGAAATACTCGACAACCATATCTTCCTTTTGGGATTTTCTAAAGTAACAAAACGGGAGTCCCGGTAAGGACTATGTTGTGTATTCTGGCAGGCAGTTGTTTCAAAAATATGTCTGATTCTTATATTAATTTTTTCAATTTGTATAAAACATCCAGTGCCTGCCTGGGGGTGAGGCTGTCAGGATCGATGCTTTCCAACTCGGATACCACCGGATGTGTGGCGGGCTCTGGCTCGACATTGGCAGCAACAAACATATCGCCCTGCCCCGCCAATGATTGTTGCATGACCTGGCTTTGCTCAAGCTGCACCAGTTTGCGCTTGGCGGCATTCACCACAGTGCGTGGAATGCCTGCCAACTGGGCCACCTGCAAACCATAGCTCTGACTTGCTGGCCCTTCCTCCACATTATGCAGGAACACAATCCCATCACCGTGCTCAACCGCATCCAGATGCACATTGGCTGCATGCTTGAACTCTTCGCTGATTCTGGTTAGCTCGAAGTAATGGGTGGCAAACAAGGTATAGCTACGGTTCTTCTCCAGCAACTGTCGGGCCACTGCCCATGCCAGGGATAACCCGTCAAATGTCGAGGTACCGCGTCCAATCTCATCCAGCAGCACCAGGCTGCGCTCAGTGGCATTGTGCAGGATGTTCGCTGTCTCGGTCATTTCCACCATAAAAGTAGAGCGCCCCCCGGCCAAATCGTCTGATGCGCCGATGCGAGTGAAAATACGGTCTATAGGTCCTATCCTCGCCGATTTCGCCGGAACAAAGCATCCACAGTGTGCAAGCAGCACGATCAAAGCCGTCTGCCGCATATAGGTTGACTTACCGCCCATATTCGGACCAGTAATCAGCAAAAGCTGACGGTAAGGCGATAATGAAACACTATTGGCAATGAAAGGTTGGGCAAGCTGCTCCACCACGGGATGGCGACCATCCACGATATCCAATCCGGCTTCGCTGCTGAACTGAGGCGCAACATACTTCAGAACATCTGCGCGCTCGGCAAACGTTGCCAGCACATCCAGCTGCGCCACAGCCTCTGCATTGCGTTGCCAGGCAGCCAATGCGGGTTGCAAATTCCCTAACAATTCATCGAACAAGAACTTTTCACGCGCCAAGGCACGCTCATTGGCGGACAGTACTTTATCCTCGAAGGTTTTCAGCTCAGGGGTGATATAGCGCTCGACATTCTTCAACGTCTGGCGACGGCGGTATTCGGCCGGTACATTCTCAGATTGCGCACGGCTGATTTCGATGTAAAAGCCATGCACGCTGTTGTACTCTACCTTGAGGTTGCTGATACCACTGCGCTCGCGCTCCTGCGCTTCAAACTGAAGGAGAAACTCCCCGCAATTGCTCTGTATGGCGCGTAACTCATCCAGCTCGGCATCAAAACCATCGGCGATCACGCCGCCTTCGCGCAGCACAGCAGCCGGCTCATCCTTGATCGCAGCAATCAGCATATCAAGCGCTGCTTGTGGCACATCCAGTTGTTGTTGCAAGGAGTGCAACAGTGCGGAATCTTCAGGCCGCAACACTCGTTGCAGTGCGGGAAGCTGTTGCAGACTGTCGCGCAAACCGGACAAATCCCGGGGTCGCGCCGTTTTCAAAGCCACCCTTGCTGCCATGCGCTCGATGTCCCCGACATTGCGCAATAAGGGGCGCAATCCATCATATTGCGCCTGCAAAACCTTCACCGCCTGCAGGCGTGCCTGAATATCTGCTTGATGCTGCAAAGGATGATGCAGCCAAGAGCGCAGCAAACGCGCACCCATGGCAGTGACGGTGGTATTCAATAAAGAGTACAACGTGGGCGAAGATTCACCACGCAAGGTCTGGTCGATTTCCAGGTTGCGGCGTGTCGCAGCATCCAGCTGGATGAACTGGCTTCCCTGCTCAACCATCAGGGACTGGATATGTGGCAGGCTCGTACGCTGCGTATGCTTGACATAATCAAGCAAGGCGCCAGCCGCCATGATGGCGGCCAGCATATGAGCACAGCCGAAGCCATCCAGATCGTAGGTGCTGAACTGCTTGGTCAAGGTCTGGATGGATGAATCCAGGTCGAACTGCCAAGGCGCCAGACGCTTCTTTGGGCATTTCACCTGCTCCAGCGCCATATGGTAAAAATCATCGGGATAAAGAATTTCAGCCGGACTGATGCGCTCCAACTCCTGCGCCAATAGTCCGGGCGTTATTTCACTCAGAATGAACCGGCCTGAAGCAAGATTGATGCGTGCCAACCCTAATACACCTTCGCCATGTGCAATGGCAAGCAGCAGGTTGTCACGCGTATCGTCCAGCAAGGCCGCGTCGGTCAACGTCCCCGGGGTCAGAATACGTGTGACCTGGCGCTCCACGGGCCCCTTGCTCTTGGCAGGGTCGCCCACCTGCTCGCAGATGGCAACCGCCTCCCCCAGCTTGGCAAGCTTGGCTAAATACTGCTCCGCCGCATGATAAGGCACACCTGCCATGCGGATAGGCTCGCCGTTGGAACTGCCACGCTTGGTCAGCGTGATGCCGAGCAGGCGCGATGCTTTTTCCGCATCATCATGGAATAACTCGTAGAAATCCCCCATGCGATAAAACACCAGCATATCGGGATATTGCGCCTTGATACCAAGATACTGGCGCATCATCGGGGTATGTTGTTCCAAGGTATTGTCTAACTTAGTCAAATTGATTGCCCGTTCATGCTTGCCGGCCAGCGCCAGCACATCATCACAAACCTTGATTATAACGCCGCCACGATCATGCTCTCCATGCAAAAAAACGCCCCGATAACGGGGCGCAAGTACAACTACTCCAGCAAAAAGCCAGAGGAAGGATGCGGTTAAGGATTAGAAATCGTAACGGACACCGCCGAACACCTGGCGTTGACGACCAGCATGCATGCCATCGACACGGGTTGCCAGATACTCCTTGTCACCCAGGTTATGCCCGCTGACGAAGAAGGTTGCCTTGCTGCCTATTGGACGGTAGCTGAGAGAAGCGTTAACCAGTGTGTAAGATGGAATCTTGCCACTCTGTCCACTGAGTGGATCATACTCACTACGTCCCTCACGGAAGGGCACATCTTCATACTGTTCACTCACGTAATCCACACCTATACGTGCATTAAAACCAATCGGGTGCTCGTAACCAAAGCTCAGGGAAGCAATATGCTTGGGTGCATAGGCAAGACGATCACCACTGCGAATGTCATCATCAAGGCTAGTCTTCTTGAACTTAGCAGTAAAGAGATTCGTATATGCTCCACTGATATAGAAGTTATGAGAAGTATTGTAGATGGTACCAAAGTCAATACGTCCGCCCACCTCGATACCAGAATGCTGAGACTCCCCTCCATTTCTGAATGAGCCAAAACCATCGCTGATTACGATTTCATCAAATTGAGTATGAAAAAGGGTGGTTTCATAGCTAATCCCTTTTAAATAATTAGACCGAATACCTAACTCCCAATTGGTACTCTCCTCAGGTTTTGTTTTAGCAACAACTGCAGTATTAGCGCCACCAGCAGATATATCACGATCAGGCCGTGGAGGTGCAAACCCTCGGTGAACACCTGCAAATACAGTCGTGTTTTCGATACCACTCCATGCCACACCAAAACCTGGTAACACCTTAGTCTGATTGTTAGTAAGGTCAGACTCAGGATTATTTTGTGGCTGACCTTCGGCACGTTTCACATTTGTAGAAATTCTAATATCTTCTACACGAATGCCTGGTGTTAATGACCAATTACCGAGATAAAAGGTATTTTGTGCATAGTAAGACTTAGCTTCAACATCAATATCTACTTGTTCTCTGTGTCCAGTTCCCCCATTTACTCCATAAAAACTTTCTGCATAACTTAAACTTTGAAATCGAGGATCCGCTCCTCTAAATTGATTTCGATCTTGGGTCTCCCTATGGTAGCGCAAGCCAAGGACTGCATCACTTTCTACTCCAAATAAGTTGTGACTAATATCTAACCTTGGCTCAATTCCCCAATACTCGAACTCTCGAGGACGCCAGCGACCGCCACATTGAGCAGAATTTGCTTCTGTCGCTACAACACCTGGGCATCGATCCATTTCTGATCGTCCTCCCAAGCCTCCTGGCTCATTAATTTGTCGGAAAGAGGCCCGATCAGATTTTACATAATATACACTGAATCAGTGACTTAGCTAACTAATCTCTTAATTTACAACAATCTAACCTTTTACCCGGTGTGCAATCTGCACACTGTCTATAACGTTTCAATTTCTCGCTGGTTGACAACCAACTGCGAGGGCTTGAAATGGTCTATGAATTTCCACTATCCGCAATGCAGCGCAAACGTATTGAGGCATGCCGCCTGCAATACGTAGCCTTTACCGGCGCTGAAATCTCCTTCTCTGAATACCTTGCCGACATTCTGAACGGCGCAATTCGCAACGAGGAACAGTGCTGCAAGGCAGCTAAAAAGCTGGCACCTGTGCGCATGGTGATGGCCGATGTTCATTAAGGCCGGGACGCTGGTAAACGTCTGCGAAGGTTCCAAGGCTGGCCGGTTCGGCAGGGTGCGGGACGTCAGAATATGCGATCAAACGCATGTTGTTCTGGTCTTTGTCGAGCTGTGGGACGTGCGGGACGGTTCGGGGCAGTTGCATCTGTTTGAGCCTACACAATTGAAGGGCAGGCGGTATAACGAGGCGGAATTAATCGCGTTTTCCGAACTGTTGAATGATCCTCTTTTTTGGGGCATTGAGCCGCCAAAAGGTGCGAGGGTTGCGGCCTGATGCTGGCAATTGAAGTAACCGGCGAGTGGTTGGATCACAAGCATATCCGCGCCCATTTCGCCAAATATCCCAAGCGGTTCAAGCCTGCGATCAATAGGCGGTATGTAGAGCTTTACCAGCGAGAGGGCAGGGCGGCGGCAAACCTTGCCTTGCTTGACATCACGGAAGCCATCGGCGGAAACAAAGCGCTGCTGGCTGCAAGCGATGATGAGATATGCGCTTATGCCAAGGCGCGGGCGGATGAGTGCTTTAGGCTGGCCGGGTACTGGAAAGATGCCGATTTAGCGCTCAGGGCCATGATTGGGCTTGCAGAAAAGTACGGCATCAAGCCGCAATTCAAGGGTGTCGAGAAGTCCGGCCAGCGGGCGCGGTTGTGCTGCGAATTGTGGTGGCGGCGGCAGTTGCGCAAGGTGGTGGGGCGTCAGGTCGAAGCTGCGGCAATCAACCTTGGCATGGTCAGCAAACGGGCCGGTATCTATTCCAGCGATGAAACCGTAGCGCGGCGCAAGGGCCAGCGGCGGCGCAATGCGGCCTTGCTGGAAACAATCCTCGCCGTCAATGATGAGGGCCAGGAATACACACTTGCCCAGCTTTCCGCGCTGGGCGTCTCCAATCCTGAAATTAGGCGCATGGAATTGATGGCGCGCATGGCCGGGTTTGATTCCTACTCACGCACTCACGGTCATGCAGCAGAGTTCTACACCATCACGGCCCCTAGCCGTTTTCACGCCGTCCGGTCTGATGGCAAACCAAATCCCAAATACAAGGCGGAAACACCACGCGAGGCGCAAGCGCACCTGTGCAAGGGCTGGGCATTGTCACGCGCCGCGCTGGCAAAAGAGGGTATTAAGGTCTACGGGTTCCGCGTGGTCGAACCGCACCATGATGGAACGCCGCACTGGCATATGGTGCTGTTTATGCAGCCTGCGCACGTCGAGCGAGTGCGCGAGGTGTTGCGTCATTATGCCCTGCGTGAGGATGGCGACGAATTCGGCGCGTCTGAACACCGTTTCAAGTTTGAGCCTATTGATCGCAAAAAGGGGTCTGCGGTGGGCTATCTGGCTAAGTACATATCAAAAAATATCAATGGAAAAGGGCTTGAGGATGCTGATGACTTTGAGGGTGGTTCTGTTACTGGCAATGCTGTCCGGGTTGACGCTTGGGCTGCTTGCTGGGGAATTCGGCAGTTCCAGCAAATCGGCGGTGCAGGGGTGGGCGTATGGCGTGAGCTTCGTCGCCTTGGCGATGCTGGCGACGATCAGATGGGCGGAATTCTGCCTGATCTTGTGGCGGCGGCTGATGCGGGCGATTGGGCAGGCTATACGGCGCTGATGGGTGGGGCATTTGCAAAGCGCAGGTTTCACGCCGTGAAGGTGCGCCGGGTCTGGTTTGATGAGGCCATGACGCGCTATGACGGGGCGGGGATGGAGAGGGTTGAAGGATTGGAAACGCGCTGGGGCGATTACGTCAAAACTCGCTTGCGCGAGTGGGTTTTAAAGAGGGCCGTTAGGCCCGCTTGGAGTTCTGTAAATAACTGTAACCGGGGGAATGGCGATGGTAGAGAAAATGGCGCGTTTGCAGCGCCAAATGCGGGTGGTCGAAGTGCTTTCAGAGAAAGCGAAGCACGCGCCGATGTTTCAAAAGGTGCCAGCAGTAGAGGAATTGGGGGCGGCTGTCATGGTGCTGCATGATTTTCAGGTGCAGTTGCTGGCTGAGATTGTCACAAAGTTGGAAATGAGAGGGAAAAATGACGCTTGAAGAGATAGTGCGCGGCCAATTGGTGCGCGTGGTGAGTAGGCCGGAAATAGTCGGCCAGGTGCGCCAGGTCAGCGGCAAAGGCAACGTGGGCATCATGGTCAACGGCTCAATTCGCTGGGTGAACCCCGATGATCTTGAGGTGCTGCATGTCTGAAAAATCCATTCTAGGGCATATCAATTGCCCATATTGCGGCACGGCCAATGGCATGCGTATCACGTCCGACAAAAACGGTGCGCCGTTCGGCTTCTGTGAAGCGTCATGTGACGGCCAATTGCGGGTAGGCGGAAAAGCCCGACGCGTGGATGCGTTCCTGAAACAGTATCCGCACATTGCCCAGGCCATGCAGCCGAAACAGGAAAAACCGCCTGTTACCGTAACAGCAACGCCGGTGCCGGAAAACAAGCCCGCGCCGATACCTGAAACGAAGCCAGCGCAGAAAAAAGCCGGTTTCTCATTGGAGTTCTAGTCATGGAAAAAACACCTGAACAAATCGCATCGGAAACCCAGCTTGAAATGCTGGCGGATGAGCCTGTACAAGAAACAGCGGAGCCGGGGCAGGAAGCCGGGCCGGTGCCACAAATCAGCGCCGAACAAAGCCTTGCCGGGTTGCTGCAAATCGGACATTTGGCCTTGCTGGCTGGCGGCATGCGCAATACCGCCGCCGTCTGGAATCAAGATTCATGCAACGCCTTTGCCGGTGCCGCCGTGCCTGTGCTGCGCAAATACCCATGGGGCGGCAGGGTGCTGGCCTTTCTGGAATCCGGCGCCGGTGTCGAGGAAATGGCGCTGTTCGCCGTGGCAATGCCGCTCACCATGGCAACAGTCAACGCCGTGCAGCAGGATTTGAAAAAGCCGGAACCGGAAAAAGAGCCAGAAAAGCCAGCAGAGCCAGCGCCGCAATACGAGCCAGTCCCGGCGGATGAATGCGCGGCAGACGTGGATAGGTACGCGTCATGACGTTGGCGACAAGGGACGGACGGCTATGCATCATGTCCGGGGCCAGCCGGTCGGGTAAAACGGCCATGACGGTGCGCCTCGTGCGCCAGGGCAAATTCAAGGCCGTGTTCGTGTGGGACATTGAGGACCAGTGGAGCAAGTTGCAGGGCTATAAGCGCATTACTGCATTTGCCGATCTGTTGGAAGTGGTCAAGAAAGGCAAGCCGGGCAAATATGCCTACGTCAGCCAGGGCGACATGAAGGCAGACTTCGATAGATTCTGCCGGGCTGTGTTTCATTACGGCTCGTACTTCGGCGAGTGTGCCGCTGTGCTGGAAGAACTGGCAGACGTGACAACCATGAGCAAGGCACCCGAGGGCTGGGGCATCCTGGTGCGGCGCGGCCTGAAGCGGGGTATCAGTCTGTTCCCCATATCCCAGCGCTGGGCAGAGGCAGATAAGACTGCCATAGGCAACGCCACAGATTTCTACGTGTTCCGCGCTGCTACCGGGTCGGATGTCGATTACATGGCAAAGAAAACCGGCCTGCCTAGGGAGCGCATTGCTCACTTGCAGCCGCTGGAATACCTGCATAAGGACGCATTGACGGGCCAGGTAACAGGGTCAAAACTCACTTTTCGATGAAAAAAGTGTAAAAGTTTGTAAAGAAAAGGGCCAAAAATGGCCCTTTTTCCTGTAACCGTAACCGTTACCGCCTATATACGCGGCGCGGCTTTCGTCGCAATCTTCGCCCTGTCATAACTTATTTCTAACTAACAGGGGTTTTAAATGGATTCCACAACCACAACAGCAAATAGCAAGTGGGTTACTATCGCCATCGGTGCGGGCATCGCTTTTGCTGTTTACAAGTTCGCGCCGGGTAATCATGTAAAGGGCGCTGCGCTTGGCGTTCTGGGCATGATCGTTGCCCGTCAAATTCCATACGTCAACACCGCATTGGCTGCATAAGGGGGCATCATGGCTAAAAAGCATATCAAACTGCCCTCTATCAGCCGTGTTGTTGCTGGTAGCACTGCCGTGCTTGAGATTCCAATCAAGCCCACATATCACAACATCCTGTTTTCTGTGACAGGTACAGGATTGGACGTAACCGACATCGGCAAAATTCGCGTTCTCGCCAATGGCAAGGAAGTACAAACTTTTGCCAGCCTGCAACGCCTGTTTGATCTGAATGCCTACTATGGCCGCAGCCCTGATACCGTGAATCAGTTCATGATTCATTTCACGGATAACGCCTACGATCAGCTTGCCTACAAGCGAGCGCCAGCGTTCGGTACTGATGATCTGCAAACCTTCACTGTGGAATTGGAACTCGCAGCCGGTGCGCCTGCGGACATCACCATGAAGGC
Organism: Methylobacillus flagellatus KT; assembly: GCF_000013705.1. Classification (NCBI taxonomy): domain Bacteria; kingdom Pseudomonadati; phylum Pseudomonadota; class Betaproteobacteria; order Nitrosomonadales; family Methylophilaceae; genus Methylobacillus; species Methylobacillus flagellatus. The sequence goes on along the minus strand of NC_007947.1, from coordinate 870,794 downwards.
ACAAGCGTTCATTGATACCGTGCCGCAAAAGCTGGGCGTATATACCCAAATCCGCGATTACGGCATTTCAAGCGCTGTATCTGGCGTAGTCGAAAACGACAAATTGCCGAAGTCTGGTGACGTGTACAAGGCTATCCATATCTTCAAGTCTGATATTAGCAATGTGGAATTGCTGGTTGATGGCGTCCAGGTGATCGATGCTACCAAGCCGATTCTTGAGCGTGCTCAGAAAAACGTCTATCCGGTGCCACGCGTACCGCAAACAGGCAAGGCAACACATATTGACTTCCTGCTTGAAGGCGATGCGGGCGACCTGCTGAATACGCGCGGCGTGTCCGATCTGCGACTCAAAATGACATTTGATACTGCCGGTTTGGCAAATATCGTCGCTGAGACACTGGCCGTTTGGGCTTAAGGGGGCATCATGGCGCTACAGCTATGGGACGATTTAAAAGCGTTCAGCATTAAGGATGCGCTGGATATTGCCGCCTTCTGGAACCAGCAAGAAATCGCCAAAGGCGTGGCAAAAACCACGCAGCAGCAGGCCGAATGGCAGAACCAAGCCTCGTTGCTCACACTGCAAGCGCAAATGCAGGCACAAGCCCTGCAAGCAAACACCAGCGCCAGCAATAACCGCCTGTTATGGGTGGCCGTGATTGCCGGTGCTGGCCTTGTGGGCTTCATGCTGCTGCGTGGTAAGTAATGGCGGGAATTGCTGGCCTTGTGGCTCCGGGTTCGTGGGGGTCGGTCGGGGGCGGTTATGCCAGCGGGGCGGCAGGCGCAACAGGTGCAGCCGGAGCGGGTGCGCTCGCCTCTGGCAATCCCTGGCTTGCCGGGCTGGCTTTATTAGGTGGGGGTGGCGGTTTGTTCGGTTCTGATACGGAAACCAATTCCAGCGCGGCATATTCGGGGCTGGGCGCGTTTGCACCGACAAACACCAGTGCACCAGTCTATAACAAGCCGCTGATTGATCTCGAAAACCCGATTCATATCGCCGTGCTGGCGGCGATCGGGCTGGGGTTTGTATATGCAAAAAAGAGAGGGTGGCTGTAAATGGCAATGCCTGAATCGGTGAGTTTAACGGGTTACAAGGGGTCAGCCAGTGCCACATTTAACGAAAATATCCAGGCGCCTCTAACCCTTCAAGATATTGATACGCCTCTGGCTGTGAACAATGTCGCGGGTAGCAAGGGCGTCAATATCGGGGATGGAACCTTCTTTGGCGGAAATTTTTCGGCGGGGGCAAATTCTGTAATCAGCTTTCTGGACGGTGGCGCGATTGATCTTGCTGGTAAATCCGTCGATACCGTGGCCGGGTTGACGGTCAAGTTTCTGGATGCGGTACAGCAGGCCAATATTCAGGCACTCGGCTTTGCAGAAAAGGCAGGCAATCAGGCCATGCAATACGTCTCTGATTCCACCAATCCCGAGCTGACGCAAGAAAAGCTGACAAACAAAACACTGTGGGTAGTGGCCGGGCTGGCCGCGCTCTATTTCTACTTCAATCGGAAGCGCTGAAATGAGTCTCAAACTTTATACGTTTAAAGTCCAGGCGGGCGGGGAAGAAATACCGGCTTTGACTGGCGACTATATCCGCATTGAAAAAGCCCTTGTCCCGGTGCGCGTCCGCACGGAAAACGGCGATGACTTCACCTTAGATGAAGGGGAAGAGGCCAATATCGGCGAATTCAAGCGACTGATATTGGGGCATGGTGGGGTAGGGGAAGAGGAAATACGCCTGTTTGTCGGCACCGGCGGGGCGCGTGTCGGCTCTGCCAAAGTATCCGGGGGAGTCTCGGTGCCGGGTGGGGTGAATGTCAACAATCTGCGTAGTGCGGTGCAAGTTGGCAATAGTAACCTTGTGCGCCGGACGATTACAACATCAGCCGGGGAGCTGGCCGCGGTCAATCCGAACCGGGCATTTATATCTATAAAAAATCAGGATGAGGTCGGCACTATTTGGGTTTCCTCTGGCTCGGTATCCGTGGGCAATGGTTGGGAATTGGGGCCGGGTGAAAGCATCGAATTTATAGGCGGTGCCGTGTTCACTGGCGTCTTGATCGCCATAGGTAATGCTGCCAGCAATCCGAATGTCATGGTGTGGGAGGGTAGCTACTGATGAGGCCAATTCGATACGGCGCATGCTGGTTGGCTGGCATAGTTGCTGGGGTAAATGTGGCTCAAGAAGTCATCTCACCTGCCGCAAATGCAAGGGGCTGCATCATTCATGCAGCTGCATCCATGGTGCGGGGGCCGGCGGTTCTTTCGTCATTGATTGTAAAGACTAGTGCGCCGGCAAATATTTTTGATGGTCAGGCGCTGGCAATTACATCTGGATATTCTGCTTTCACAAACAGCGATGCCGATATTTTGAAGCTGGATAGGGAATTTTTTGTGCCAGCTGGTTTGGGGGTGTATTTCATCAGTAACAAAAATCGGGATGGTGGAATGATGCAGGTTATTTACTCGCTTTTATGAGGAAAAAAATGAAAACTTTTACTTTCGATGAATACGGCAATTTAACAGTGAGTGAAGTTGTTACCGTAGTTGTGGAGGGTGGCGGCGAATCGCAAGAAGTAGAGCAAGAAACATCGCGCAGCATCAGCGCCGCGCAATTGGCCGTCCATCTGCCAATGCTCGTTGTCGATATGTCGCCAGATGACTTACTCCAGGCGCAAACCATCATCAAGGGGCTGGCCGGTGCTTAAAAACATCATTACCGGCCTTGCCTTGGGGTTCGGCGGTTATATGATCTGGCGCTATCTCAACAATAGCGACACTGTAACAACGCCGGACGGCGAGGGTACGGGCTGGCTTGATGGAATTACGGGGGATTTTCTTCAAATGAGCAATACAGTAATGCCAGCATCTGGAATGCGCATAAGCCTTAACGGGCTGGCAAAAATCAAACAAGAAGAGGGCTTAAAGCTTGTCAGATATGACGATGCAACAGGCCAGCCGCTTGCCAGGGGGCAAAAGGCGAAAGGTTATCCAACAATCGGGTACGGCCATAAGCTCGGGACGTTTGAGGATTTATGGACGATCACGGAAGCGGAAGCAACGCGCTTGCTGGTATCTGATCTGGTTGATGCAGAATCCGCCGTCAATCGCTTGGTAAAGGTGCCGCTGACGCAAAATCAATATGACGCCCTGGTGTCATTCGTGTTCAACGTAGGTTCAGGCGCTTTCAGCCGCTCAACACTGCTCAAGCTGCTGAATGCCGGGGACTATCAGGGGGCCGCGAATCAATTCCCGGCGTGGCGCATGTCTGGCGGCGTTGTCATGGCCGGTTTGGTCAAGCGCCGTGCCAATGAGCGGGCGCTGTTTCTTGCATAAGGTGAACGTATGAAAACAATTCAGATTCTGGCCGTGGTTGGCCTTGGCGTTGGTGCATTCCTGCTGCTGACGCGCTACCAGAAAAAGACGGAACAGGCTTTGTTCTGGCCCACGCAATACGCGCCGTCATGGTCGGACAATATAACGGGCAACAATGCGACAAATAACAACGGGGTCATCAATGTATAAGGCGCTGAAAGCACTGGATGCAATCCCGCCTTGGTTCTGGATGTTGGGCGCGGCGGGGGTCGCTCTGTACATCATAAAAAAAGGCAGTGTGGCGGCAGCGGCACAAGATGCGGTTGCGGGTGCAATTAGCGGTGTTGGTAGTCTCGCTGGGAGCGTTGGGGGCGGGGTGGTGGTGGGTGTTGGCGACCTGCTGGGGGTGCCTCGCACCAATGAGAGCAAATGCGAAATGGCAAAGCGTCTAGGTAATTCTTGGGACGCTTCAAGATATTGCGATGCGGGCGATTTTATCGCATGGCAATTTAATGACTTGTTCACCAGTGGGCAGGTTGATTTTATAGGCGGTGGCGGCTCATTCGGTGGGCATGGTGCTACCGGTTCTTGGTAACTCGGGGGGAATATGCGTGAGAAATTGAAAGCGCTCTTTGATGCGCGTAGTACATGGGCCGCAATCGGCGTTGCTGCTGGTGCGATCTTTGGTGAGCAGGCAGCAAATACCGTGAATGCGGTAGGCGCTGTGGTAATGGCTATTCTGTAATGGATTGGCTGATGCCAGGGCTGGCGGCGCTCTGCTCATTCGTGGGCAGTTATGCCGCCATCGGAGTGCATATCAAATACCTGCGCAGGGATGTTGATACAGCACATCGTCGTATAGATTCACTGGAAAGGGTTGTTAGATATGGCTACCAGAAAAAAGCGTAAGGCAACAAAAAAGCCTGCACGTTCGAAGCGTACAGGCCGTTTTATCAAGCGTTAAAACGTAAGGGTGACGGTCTTTTCATTGTCGATGAAAACCATGCAATCTATATTGGCGATGCCTTTTGCAACGGGTTTGCTATGGCAAGATGCCTCGGTGCTTTTATCTTCAAAAGTGCCGCCTGTTGCTTGGCCGTTACCTTGTCTATCTAGCGGAACTTCTATATAAAGGCTTCCATTGATATAAATTCCAGCTGTTAGCTTGGGCGTGTCAAGTTCATGTTTCTTTTGGGAAAAAATAGCGCCATTAATTGTGATGGCGTTATCTTGGCCTTTTAGTCTGTAGTTCTGTGTGGGTGCCTTGTAAGTCTGAGTTGACGCGCAGCCAGCCAGGGTCAGGGCGGTGATAAGCGATAGGGTGATTGTTTTCATTTTTTTTACCTTTCTTATTCTTTGAATGCTTTGATGCCAATAGGCACAAGAACGGGTTCTCCGTGGCCTTGAATGCTGATGTCGCGCTCTGCGTTGATGTTGGCAATAAACCAAGCATCCTCGGCCGTTTCAGCCTCAATAATGACAGGGAATGTCTTTCCGCTGTCTTTCTCAAGGTGTTCAATTTCGTATTTATTCATTCTTTCCCCTTAAGCTATCGCGTGTTGGTAATTGTCGCCATAAACCAAGCGCAGCCTATTATAAATATCTTGCCGCTCGGCGCTAGTCCTGTTGTATAGGCACATCTGCTTCCATACAAAAACGGCCTTGAGGTCTGCGGGTCGCATTTCCCGTCCATCTGGCGTGATGAGAGCATCGCGCCTGAAGCGGAAATCATCCCATTGCCTGTGCAAATTGCACATCGTATGGCCGAAGGCATGAAGCCGTAGCAATTCCAGTGTTGCCGGTGGAATCTTGATTTGGCCTTTGCGCCAGCGTCCCCAGGTCGTACGGTTAACTCTGGCAATCTGCATCGCTTCATTTTCCTGCATGGTGGTGTAATGCCATCCGACTTCCAACAGCCAATCAATGGCCTCGGGCGTATTCTCATTGCTCAATGAAAAATTATTGAAATGTTTGAATGACATATTGACGGCTCCTTTTTTATTGTTTATTGTTCGGCCCATGTAGCGAGGGCTTGGAACGTAGGCTAGCCGGGTGTTGCAGATTAGAATTGTTGAAAAAGAGCCGGTATAACCGGTTTTTAGCTGGGCTTCTGATTTAACATAATAAAACTGTGTACTAAGTTTTGCCTTATCAGAAACTTGAAAAATATGCTTTAATTGCATTGACTTACGTTCATGATTGAAATAATCCTGCTTTCCAGTTGGGGCCTGATATTTATCCTCATTATATTCAACAAGACCCAAACCAGTTTCTGAAATACTCGAGTTTTCCTCATACCAGCCCAGCTTAGTAATCAGCGTATTCCGCTCGTCTAAATTCAACTGTCCCTTCAAGGTCAACTCATTGACTTCAAAGTCATGGTTGTCGCGAATGCCATCGCCTTTGCGATTGACCGCATCCAGCATGATGCCACCCCAGTCACCACCTGTACCGATATTGACATGGCCGCCGCTGAAATTATTGTTACCAATAATCGCCATCACGCTCGCCTGAAACTCTTTTGGTACAGGCTTGGTCACGAAGTTGATCATGCCACCAACGGTTTGCGGACCATACAGTGTCTGCCCGGAACCTTTCACAACTTCAATCCGGTTCACTCGATCAAGAGGCGTAGTATAGTGAGCAGAAGGATCTCCATAAGGCGCCAAGAACAAGGGAACCCCGTCCTCCATCAGCAAGGTACGGGATGTGCGACGGGGATTCAAGCCGCGAATGCCGATATTAGGCGCCAGCACAAAGGCATCCTCACCCACAATATTGATGCCAGGCGTTTGGTTCAATGCTTCGCGTACGCTGAATGGTTGACGGGCCTTCAATTCCTTTTCGTCGACTACATTGAAAGAGCCAGGCACTGCTTCCAGACGGTCTGGCAGGATACTGGTCACTTTGACCTTATCTGCAACAATGCTCTCCTCATTGGCATTGGAAGCAGCATTTTTTTGATTTGCCTGCTCAGCCGCGAATGCCGGCATGGTCAAGATCAAGACTGCCATCCCCATCATTGGTTTTTTAATCACTTTTGAATTCCCTCTTAGTTTCATTGAACACTGGAACAGCACGGCTTTCCAGCACCTCTCCATAAATATCACCGATTTTATTTAATTGTAAAAATTTGTAACCAGAGATAGCTGAGAGTTTCCAAGGATTGGTTCAATTCAAGAAGAGGAATTAATCACAAATTACATTGGGAAAAAATCCCGAATATGTTTTGAAATATTTCAATACCAATGAAAATTAATTGCCCACGACACCAGGAAAAACTCCCAACCCCGCATGCCGTCAGCGATTTCAGGAAAAAATCACTTCCAAGGAATGAAGGTTCTCTATCAGAATTGCGCAACAATGAGTACCACGCCCAACCCCACTCTCACATTCTGGACGCGCATTTCCCAGCCCACCCGCGATATCATCATTTCCCTGCTTGTCATCGCAAGCGTGTTTCTGCTATCGGCAAAGTTGGATCTGTCAGAAAAGTTCATCGCGTGGGCGCTGGCCCACGAATCACTCCAGCTGGACGAGTTTCCACTGGTCCTTTTCACAGCGGCTTTTGTTGCGGTGTGGTTCTCACGCCGCCGCATGCGCGAAATGATCGCAGAGGTTAACCGTCGCAGTGTCGCAGAACAGGCATCGCAAGAAAGTCAGCGCTTGTTCAAAACACTTTTTGAACAAGGCTTGTCCGGCAATTTCATTGCTGATCTCAATGGTAATATCTTGCTGTGTAATCCGGCATTTAATGCCATGTCCGGCAACAGCGCATCTACCCTCAACCTGAAGAAGGCAATGGGGCGGCGCTGGGGGGATATTTGTCTCCAGTTGCAAACTTCAGACAAAGTCGACATCCCGGAGCTTACGCTTACCCGTCCGGACAATGCGCCTTGGGTCGTAACGGCTAGACTGACACGTGCCTTGGATAACCCACACTCTTCACAACAGAATATCTACGGTTTTTTTGCCGATATTACGGAGCAGCATTTGGCAGAACGTGAACTGGCTGTTCTGCTCAAGGAAAACCAAGCACTCGCCCGTCATGCCATGCAAGTGCAAGAGGAAGAGCGCCGCAATATCGCGCGTGAGATCCACGATGAAATGGGGCAGTACCTGACTGCAATTCGTCTGGAATTGGCGAGCCTACCCAAGGAGGGCCATTCTTTCATCGGGGAGTTTTCCGCACGTATCAATTCACATGTCGAACATATTCAGCAAGCAGTACGCGGCTTGATTCACCGCCTTCGTCCTACGGCATTGGACGCTCATGGTCTTGCAGAAGCGATTGAGCAACTGGTCAATGAATGGAAAAGACAACATCCGGCAATCGAGTGTCAACTGATGCTGGATAAACATTATCCGAGCCTGCCGGAAAAAACCAGTATCGTGGCATATCGTATCGTGCAGGAGTCGCTCACCAATATCGCGCGCCATGCGTATGCCAATCGTGTCGCGATCAGGCTAATCCGCACCCATGGAATACTTTCAGACATATTGACGGTAGAGGTGCAAGATGATGGTGTAGGCTTCAATCCACATCTGCCCCGGGCGGGTTTCGGTTTATCCGGCATGCGAGAGCGTGTTGAGGCAGAGGGCGGCACATTTAACATCCGCAGCGAACGAAAAGGGGTTGTTATTTCAGCAACGCTTCCCTTCAATGCCACACCGAAGGTCATTCAGGAAAATTAAGTATGGTTCAACGAATACTACTGGCAGACGACCACGCAGTAGTGCGCAGTGGATTGCGCATCTTGCTTGAGAACGCAGGTTACCAAGTAATAGCAGAAGCAGAGAGCGGCGAGCGCGCCTGTACGCTTTGGCAAGAGCATCACCCCGACTTGGGAATTCTCGACCTGGACATGCCGGGAATTGGCGGATTGGAAACCTTGCACCGCATCATTGCACGAGATAGGAATGCCCGCCTGATTATTTTCAGTATGCATAACGACAATATCTATGCGGCGCGCTCCATGCAGGCCGGCGCGAGGGGATATGTCGTCAAGACCGATGCGCCAGAAATATTGCTTGAAGCAGTGAAACAAGTATTGCGTGGTGGACGCTATATTGGACATGAACTGGCACAGCACCTCGCCATGGACCGCTTCTCTCCTAGCGAAAATCCATTGGAAAAACTATCCCCCAGGGAATTCGAGGTGTTTCGCCGTATCGCTGAAGGTATTTCTTTAAGCGGTATCGCTGAGGAGTTGCATATTGGCTACAAGACTGCTGCCAATATCCAGACCCAGGTACGGCAAAAGCTCAATGTGCAGACAACAGGACAACTGGTGCATATTGCAATACGCTTTGGCATTACCCAGCAGCGGGATTAAACAGCAAAAAAAAACCAGGTGTCATCCTGGTTTTGGTAAATCCTTAGTGGTATGGAGTTGAACAACAGGCTTGATGGAAAATTATCTTGCTAAGAAATCCAAGCTGCTGAATGACAGCGTAATCCCAAACCAAGCAATCACCTATCGCATTCATTCCTCAAAATTACAGGGAATTATTCCCGAAAATGAAATATTCGCCCATATCAACGGGAACATTGGCCGCAAGGGTTTGCCTGTCACCCCTCAATTACGCCATGCTTGATCGCCAGCCGCACCAGCTCAATGGGGCTGGTGATACCTAATTTCTGCTTCAGCAGTGTCTGGTAATTTGCCACGGTTTTCTGACTGATCTTCAATATAGTGGAAATCTCCTCTACTCCCTTGCCCGCGGCCAACAAGCGGAATACTTCAAACTCACGCGCTGATAACAGACGCGTAGGGTCGTCGCTGCCAGAGAGGGTCTGCAAGGCAATCTGCTGGGCAATACCCGGGCTTAAATAACCTTTTCCCTGCGCCACTTCACGCACTGCCTGGACGAGATCATCCGCCGCACCAGATTTGGCCACATACGCCCTGGCCCCCGCGCCCAATGCCTGCGATGCAAACGCAGCATTCTCATGCATGGAAAAAATAATGACACGAGCCTGAGGATAGCGCGCAATGATGCGGCGCAAAGCCTCTAGCCCGCCCATACCTGGCATGGACATGTCCATGACGATGACGTCAGGCATATGCTCGCCATAAAACTGATATGCCTGCTCCCCACTGTCTGCTTCGGCAATAACTTCAACACCGTCATTCTGCTCAAGCAATCGCCGCAGGCCTGAGCGGACCACCTCATGATCATCCACCAACATGATGCGAATATTGACACTCATTGCTTTTCCCCTGCTGACGCTTGTAATGGCAACTCAACATTGACCCGTGTCCCCGCCGCCAACGCGCTGTCTAATGAGAAGCGTCCTCCCAAGCCTTCTACGCGCTCACGCATGCCGGCAAGCCCAAAACCAGATGGCAGCTGGGCAGTATTGAATCCACGCCCGTTGTCTTCAACAGTAATGTTGAGCATCGTCTTCTCAATAGTAATCCGTATATCGACCCGGCTTGCATTGGAATGCCGGGTCACATTCGTCAGGCACTCCTGCACTATGCGATACACCGCAATGGCAGTCGTCTCATCCCGGATGTCATCGAGCCGCCCGGGAATATCGACATGCACGTCAACTTGCTGATTGCGTTGTTTCCAAGTGCTCACCAGATCTTTCAACGCAGTACTTAAGCCGAACGCATCCAACCCTGAAGGTCGCAACCTCTGCAGCATGTCATGCACGATATCCATCATCTGCCGCGCCACGGCGCTGATCGCTTTCGCACTTTCCTTAGCATTCTCGATACTCTTGGCATTGAGGATGGCAGAAGCATCCACGTGCACCGCGGTCAAGTATTGACCGATTTCATCATGCAGATCCCGCGCCAGGTTCTTGCGCTCGTCTTCCTGCAGTCGAATCAACTGCTGCGTGAGCTTATGATTGTTTTGTATGCTGGTTTCAAGCGTTTCGGCCATGGCATTGAACTTCCGGCTAATGCCGGCCAGTTCTGGCAATTCAAAATCAGGCAGCCGCGCTTTCAGATTGCCTCGCTCCAGCTCATTCAATGCGGTCATGACGCTATCAACCGGCCGCATAGCACGGCCAACCGCCCAGTACACCAATGCATTGACGGCCACGAAGAAGATGGCCACTAGCAATAGCAACCCCATGACATCGCCAAGGACTTCCTGGATTTCATAACTGGGGTCTGGTGTAACAACCAGCTCTCCAATCATGCGGCCGCTGACAAAAATCTTGCGGCGGATTTCAGGCAGGGCTGGAGAAATGAACCCCATCGCGCTCACCAGCCAAGATGTGGGTTCCTGTTTATGACTTTCGATATTGCTGTCACGCAGGCGGCCATTAGCGTCAAAGAACTCAATGCGCAGATGGCGAACGTTGCCCAGGTTATGCAATCGGAATATGGAATTGGGATTTTGCCCATCCGCTTCATTCAGCCAAGCGAAATCAGAAGTGTAATGCAGTATTTCAGCATCCAGCAGATGCATGGCCAGGGTAGCAGTAGATTGCACTTCCGCACGGACATCGTCCCGGGCATTGTGGATCATCATCACAGCAGCAAGCAACAACACCAATGCCAACAATAGGGTAATGATCAGATTGAGACGTAATTTTAGGTTCATCGGTGAACTTGATAAAGCAGCCTGCTGCGTGTGATTGCGCAATTTAAATCAGTTCTCCGAAAACAGAAACGGGAAAAAGTCCCGATACTTATTCCTTCACCACGAAAATTGAATGAATATTTCCCCCTACCCGAGTGACACATTCCTACAGCCAGCTTCCTGACGGATGTCTAGAATGGACCTCAGAAGTTAAGAGTTCACTCCATGTTCTTTGCAACTTCTCCATAGTGTAATGCCAGCGTGAAAGCTCACGCTGGCTTTTTTTCGTGTTGGCATGATGGATATCGAAAGGCGACATCCGCCGCCCCAGGACTATTTTTTCTTGGTTTTCAGTTCTTCCGTCAAATGGGGAGCCAACACCTGCAACATCTGAGCGAATACTTTAGGATTGGCTGCGACGATATTGCCGCTTTCAAGGTAACCCTCGTTGCCTTCGAAATCGCCGACCAAGCCGCCAGCTTCATGCACAAGCAAAGCGCCGGCTGCGATATCCCAAGTAGACAGACCAATTTCCCAGAAGCCGTCAAACCAGCCGGCTGCGACATAAGCCAAATCAAGCGCGGCAGAGCCGGGGCGACGCAAGCCAGCGGTCTTCTTGACCATGTCCTTGAACATGCCAATATAAGTCTCGAAATGCGTGAAATCCCGGAACGGGAAGCCGGTACCGATCAGGGAATCCTGCAACTTGGGACGGTTGGTGACGCGGATGCGCTTATTGTTCAGGAAAGCGCCACCGCCGCGAATGGCAGTAAACAGATCGTTCCGACTAGGGTCATAGATGACCGCACGCGTGATCTGCCCTTTCTGCCTCAGGGCGATCGACACGGAATATTGCTGAAAACCGTGCAGAAAGTTGGTGGTACCATCCAATGGATCTATGATCCAGACATTATCCGCATCCTCATCCTGCTTGCCACTCTCCTCCCCAAAAAAACCATGGTCAGGATAGGCATTTCTCAATATATCAATAATGGCAGCCTCGGCGGCCTGGTCGACTTCACTGACGAAATCATTGTAATCCTTGCTGCGCACCGTCAGGGCGCCGATATCCAAAGAGCCACGGTTAATGATATCGCCTGCACGGCGGGCGGCCTTGACCGCATTATTCAACAAATGCATAGATTCTTTCCGTTACGGTATCCCGGCACGCCGGGCTGATTTTAAAGAACAGGGACAAATTGCGCTTGTTAGGGCACACACCCTAAACTGGTAAAATAGCATTTTAAGCCTTATTGCCATGACATCCAAACTCAACCTGCTGCAACAAATCCGTATCGTCCTTTGCCAGACAAGCCACCCGGGCAACATAGGAGCCGCCGCACGCGCCATGAAGACCATGGGATTGTCACAGCTCGTGCTGGTAAAGCCGAAATCGTTCCCTCATGCCGAGGCGACCGCCATGGCATCGGGCGCTACGGACATCCTCGATAACACCCAGGTATGCGCCACTTTGGCAGAAGCATTACACGGTACGACACTTGCCATCGGCATGAGCGCACGCAGGCGTGAACTTTCACATGAGCTGGTTTCCGCGCGTACTGGTGTGCAACGTGCAATCGAAGCAGCCCACGACGCCCCTGTCGCCATCGTATTCGGCACGGAGATGAGCGGGCTTTCCAATGCAGAGCTCGATCACTGCCAATTGCTGGCCATGATCCCAGCCAACCCTGAATACTCTTCGCTCAACCTCGCTGCTGCTGTGCAGGTGATCAGCTATGAGCTGCGTATGGCAGTGTTGGATCATCCCGGTCCTACGCGCACTGAGTCCGCCCCATTGGCAACCAGCGAAGAAATCGAGCGCTTATATGCGCATCTGGAACAAGTGTTGATTGAGATTGGCTTCCTGAATCCTGCGCAGCCTAAACGCCTGATGCAGCGCCTGCGCCGCATGTACGGACGCGCTAGGCTGGAAAAGGAAGAAGTCAATATCCTGCGGGGCATACTCAGCGCGACACAGACGCCTCGCCCGCCGCGCCCTTCCCCTGAAGCATGACGCCGACTTCTCATTTCAGAGTAAAATAGTCGGATGTTCAGCAAAATAAAAGAAGATATCGGCGTTGTGTTTGAGCGAGATCCCGCAGCGCGTACACGTTGGGAAATCCTCACCACCTACCCTGGCGTCCATGCTTTGCTCATTCACCGTTTCTCGCACCGGCTTTGGCGGATGCGCCTTTACTGGTTGGCACGGCTCAGCTCTTATATCGCACGCTGGTTTACGGGGATCGAAATCCACCCAGGCGCCGTCATTGGGCGCCGTGTGTTTATCGACCACGGCATGGGCGTGGTCATCGGTGAAACGGCCGTGATAGGAGATGACTGCACTCTATATCACGGCGTCACCCTGGGCGGTACATCCTGGAACAAGGGCAAGCGCCATCCAACATTGCTAAATGGCGTCGTGATTGGCGCTGGCGCCAAAGTGCTGGGCCCAATCACCATCGGCGCAAAGGCCAAGATCGGATCCAATGCCGTCGTCGTCAAGGATGTGCCGGACAATGCCACCGCAGTGGGTATTCCTGCAAGAATCGTCGACCAGGAACAACCGCGCCCGCAGGACAATATGGCAGAGAAAATCGGCTTTGCCGCCTATGCTGTCAGCGAAAAGATGAATGACCCATTGAACAAGGCCATTCAAACCCTCATCGATCATATTGCCAATCAGGACAATCAACTGCAAGAGGTCAGGCAACAGCTGGCAAAACTCGGCGCTGATATCGAAACCGATGTCGAAATCGGACATGCTTTCGATGTGAACTCCATCAACAAAATAGTTGACTAAAGTATTCAGGTATTCTAGAATTTCACTCTAGAAATACGCCATTAAATTGCTGCACCACCCAGCAATGGCGCATGATCCGAACAACTTTAGGAACGAAACATGCGATTAACTACAAAAGGCCGTTTTGCAGTCACTGCGATGCTGGACCTGGCGCTGAACGAAGAGGAAAAGCCGGTCACCCTGGCCGGTATCAGCGAGCGGCAAGGCATCTCACTTTCCTATCTGGAGCAACTTTTCAGCCGTCTACGTCGCAACGGCTTGGTCAAGAGCGTACGAGGTCCTGGCGGAGGCTACCGCCTTACCAAGAACCATCACGAGATTTCCGTCTCTGACATCATTACTGCCGTGGATGAATTGATTGACGCGACTCAGTGCGGCGGCAAAGAAAATTGCCATGAAGGCAAGCCATGCATGACCCATGACCTCTGGTCCAGCCTTAACGCCAAGATTCTGGAATACCTTTCAGGTGTGGCACTCTCAGACCTTGTGGCTTCGCAACGCGAAGGTAAGGAAATCCGATTCACCGTCCGCCGGGAAACCTCGCGTCCAGCCGTCCAGGTCGCAGCTTAAGGATTGCGGAATGCCTCGCGCTGCCTACTTCGACAACAATGGCACCACTGCCCTCCACCCCAAGGTGTTGCAGGCAATGCTGCCTTACTTGTCCGAACAGCAAGGCAATGCCACCAGCCGCCATATGTATGGCCGTTCTGCCCGCAATGCCATTGACCAGGCACGCGAACAGGTCGCGGACGCCGTGGGCGCGCATCCCTCGCAAGTGATTTTCACCAGTAGCGGCACCGAAGCTGACAATCTTGCCATCACGGGAGTAGCAAACGCACTGGGCAACGGCAGGATTGCTGTCAGCTGCCTGGAGCACCCTGCAGTATCCCGGCCAGCAGAAGCCCTGAGGTGGCATGGCTGGATACTTGACCGTATTGCCAGTAACCGGCATGGACAGGTTGAAAAAAACGCACTGGAAGCCATATTACAAAATAAGACCGATATGGTCTCGGTCATGCTGGCGAATAACGAGACTGGCGTCATCCAAGATGTTGCTGGCCTGGGCGAGCTTGCACGCAAGCACAAGGCCTATATGCACACTGATGCAGTACAGGCATTAGGCAAGATGGATGTGGATTTCGCCAGCCTGAATGTCCATGCCATGAGCTTGTCCTCGCACAAGATCAATGGTCCTCAGGGCGCTGGCGCATTGATTCTGGACAAACGGATCGATATTCAGCCTCTCCTTTACGGCGGCGGTCAAGAAAGAGGCTTGAGAAGCGGTAGCGAAAATATCGCCGCGATCGTGGGCTTCGGAGCAGCCTGCAGCCTGGCTGTCGCGGAAGCGCGGCAAGGCCGCACCGAGCTGGCTCGCCTGCGCGAGCATCTTGAGCAGGGTCTCCGCAGGCTGGATGCGGTTATTTTTGGTGCTGAAGCCGAGCGTCTGCCCAACACCAGCTTTTTTGCTTTCGCCGGTATTGAAGGTGAGACCCTGGTGATGGCGTTGGACAAGCAAGGGTTCGCCGTTACCAGCGGCTCAGCCTGCTCGAGCGACAATACAGAGCCCAGCCATGTCCTGTTGGCCATGGGTATCCAGCCGGATACTGCCCGGGGTGCAATTCGCGTCAGTTTGGGCGCTAATAACGACATAGATGAGATCAATGCCTTCCTGCAAGCGCTGGAAAGCGAACTCACAAGATTGAGAAAGTTAACTGCAGTCGCAGTTTAGGAAACCGAAAAATGACAGTACGTACGCCAATTTACCTGGATTATTCAGCCACTACCCCGATTGATCCGCGGGTAGCGGAGAAAATGATCCCTTACCTGACGGAACACTTCGGCAACCCTGCCTCGCGCAGCCATGCTTTCGGCTGGACAGCAGAAAAGGCTGTGGAAAATGCGCGCGAAGAAGTAGCTAGGCTAGTAAATGCAGACCCGCGTGAAATCGTCTGGACTTCGGGCGCTACGGAATCGAACAACTTGGCGATCAAGGGTGCTGCCAACTTCTACAGCCCATCCAAGGGCAAGCATATCGTCACGGTGCAAACCGAGCACAAAGCTGTCATCGACACCGTGCGCGAACTGGAACGTCTGGGGTACGAGGCGACTTACCTAATACCCGAGCCGAACGGTCTGATTGATCTGGATAAATTCAAGGCTGCGTTGCGTCCGGATACCGTGCTGGCATCGGTCATGCTGGTCAATAACGAAATCGGTGTCATTCAGGATATCGAGGCAATCGGCAATATCTGCCGTGAGCAAGGCGTGATTTTCCATGTGGATGCTGCACAGGCCACCGGGAAAGTGCATATCGACCTACAAAAACTGCCTGTGGACCTGATGAGCTTTTCCGCGCACAAGACCTACGGTCCCAAGGGCATCGGTGCCCTCTATGTACGCCGCAAACCACGTGTACGCATCGAGGCACAGATGCACGGCGGCGGTCATGAGCGCGGTATGCGTTCAGGCACACTGGCCACACACCAGATTGTCGGCATGGGTGAGGCGTTCCGCATCGCACGTGAAGAAATGGATAGCGAGAACGTACGCATCCGCCAGTTGCGCGACCGGCTGCTAAAGGGTCTACAAGAGATTGAAGAGGTGTACGTCAATGGCGACCTTGAACACCGTGTTGCCCATAACTTGAACATCAGCTTCAACTTTGTCGAGGGCGAATCACTGATCATGGCGGTCAAAGATATTGCCGTTTCCAGTGGTTCTGCTTGCACTTCGGCAAGCTTGGAACCGTCTTATGTATTGAGGGCGCTGGGACGCTCCGACGAGTTGGCGCATAGCTCAATCCGCTTCTCGATCGGACGTTTTACAACGGAAGAAGAAATTGACTACACCATACAGCTGATGAAAAGCAAGATAGGCAAGTTGCGCGAATTGTCTCCGCTTTGGGAAATGCACCTGGAAGGTGTGGATCTCAATGCCGTGGCTTGGGCAACGCATTAACGCATACAGGAATATCCTGAGCAGCAGCCTAGCCGCTCGAAGAGACAACATTTAGATACATGCACCTGTCAAAGTGTCGGATCACCCGTTTGATAAAGCGGCATATTGACAATATTGAGGAGTAGAAAAATGGCTTATTCGGACAAAGTACTCGACCATTATGAAAACCCACGTAACGTAGGCTCACTGGACAAGAACGATCCCTCTGTCGGTACCGGCATGGTGGGTGCTCCTGCCTGTGGGGACGTGATGAAGCTGCAAATCAAGGTCAATGACCAGGGCATTATTGAAGACGCCAAGTTCAAGACTTACGGTTGCGGCTCTGCCATTGCATCCAGCTCACTGGTGACTGAACTGATTAAGGGCAAGTCCCTTGACCAGGCCATGGAAATCAAGAATTCCGATATTGCCCAGGAACTGGCGCTGCCTCCAGTCAAAATCCACTGCTCGGTACTGGCTGAAGACGCCATCCGTGCAGCGGTGGCCGATCTCAAAGCCAAGCAGGGCGCCAAGGATCAACAGGTGGCATAAAGGAGCTGGTTCATGGCAATTTCCCTGACAGAGACCGCTGCCAAGCGAGTGCAGAAATTTCTTGCCAACCGCGGCAAAGGTGTAGGCCTGCGTCTGGGCGTCAAAACGACCGGGTGCTCCGGCATGGCTTACACCCTGGAATTCGTTGACGAGATCCAGGTGGAAGATCTGGTATTCGAAAGTCACGGCGTCAAAGTGATTGTCGATCCGAAAAGCCTGGTTTACATCGACGGCACGGAACTGGATTTTGCCAAGGAAGGCTTGAATGAAGGCTTCAAGTTCAACAACCCGAATGTCAAAGATGAATGCGGCTGCGGTGAAAGTTTCACGGTGTAGTTGTTTCCCCTTGCCGATGGCCCCGTAGCCCGCTTCATCCCACCCAATCTCCGCCCTCTATGTCCACAATACAGCAGAATTACTTTGAGCTGTTTGGCTTGCCCGTCCAGTTTGCCCTGGATACGGCCTTGCTTGACCAGCGTTATCGTACATTGCAGGCAGAAGTGCATCCCGACCGTTTCGTGGCAGCCTCGGCCAACGAGCGCATGCAGTCCATGCAATGGGCAACCCAGGCCAACGAAGCTTACCGCATCCTCAAGCACCCAACCTCACGCGCTCGTTACCTGCTGCAGCTGCATGGAGTGGATACGGAAGAGGAAAGCAATACGGTGATGCCTGCCGATTTCCTCATGCTGCAAATGGAATGGCGGGAAGCGGTCGAGGAAGCTTTTGACAACGGTGACGTCACTACTCTGGAAAGTTTGCTCAAGGAGATGCGCGAACAGGCCAGAACTTTGGAGCAATCACTAGAAGACACACTGGATCGGCAGCGCGCATGGCAGGCATCGACAGAAATTGTGCGGAAACTGAGTTTCATCGACAAAATCTCCAACGATGTGGAGCATAAGATAAGCAAACTGGAAGACGAATAGCGGCAAATTATGGCTTTATTACAGATATCAGAACCCGGCCAGAGCACGGCGCCTCACCAGCATCGTCTGGCAGTGGGTATAGACCTGGGCACCACGAATTCCCTCGTGGCGACGGTGCGCAGCGGCTTGAGTACCGTGTTGCTTGATGAAGCGGGCAAGGCATTGCTTCCTTCGGTCGTGCATTACGCGGCCAACGGACAAGTCGAAGTAGGCTATGCAGCCCAGAGACAGCAAAGCCATGATCCACAAAATACCATCGCATCAGCCAAGCGTTTCCTTGGTCGCGGATTGAACGATATTGGTGACACCTCACATCTACCCTACCAGTTTGTTGACGTACCAGGCATGGTGCAGATTGAGACCCGTGCTGGCATCAAGAGCCCTGTTGAAATCTCTGCTGAAATCCTCAAATCGCTCAAAGCGCGTGCCGAGCAGGCGCTAGGTGGAGAGCTGACAGGTGCCGTCATCACAGTGCCAGCCTATTTCGACGATGCCCAGCGCCAAGCGACCAAAGATGCAGCACGCATCGCCGGCATCAACGTGCTGCGCCTGCTGAACGAGCCAACAGCCGCCGCCATCGCCTACGGCCTGGACAATGCTTCCGAAGGCATTTACGTTGTCTACGACCTAGGCGGGGGTACTTTTGACGTCTCCATCCTGCGCCTGACCAAGGGGGTGTTCGAGGTACTGTCGACCAATGGTGATTCTGCGCTCGGCGGAGATGACTTCGACCGCCGCATTTTCCACTGGATTCTGGAGCAGACCCACCTGCAAGCCCCTAACCCAGCAGATACACGCCTGCTGATGACCGCATCCAAGGAAGCGAAGGAATGGCTCACGGAGCATACAAGCGCCAACATCGCAGTAACCCTCAGTAACGGAAAAACAGTCGATCTGTCGCTGAGCCGGACGGAGTTCCACTCCCTCACGCAACCACTACTCAACCGCACGTTGGTACCAATACGGAAGGCATTACGCGACGCCTCGCTGACGGTGAAAGAGGTCAAGGGCATTGTGCTGGTCGGCGGGGCAACCCGCATGCCTCAAGTACAACAGGCCGTTGCCGATTTCTTCGGCCAAGCGCCCTTGACCAATCTGGATCCGGACCAAGTCGTCGCCCTTGGCGCTGCTATCCAGGCCAATATTCTTGCTGGTAACCGTCACGACGATGAGCTGCTGCTCCTGGATGTCATCCCGCTCTCTCTCGGGCTGGAAACCATGGGAGGATTGGTGGAAAAAATCATTCCGCGGAACTCCACCTTGCCAATTGCACGCGCCCAAGACTTTACAACCTTCAAGGATGGACAGACTGCCATGAGCATTCATGTGTTGCAGGGAGAACGCGAAATGGTGGCAGACTGCCGCTCACTAGGTCGTTTTGAATTGCGCGGCATTCCCCCAATGGCTGCGGGCGCTGCCCGCATTCGTGTCACGTTCCAGGTTGATGCAGACGGCCTACTTTCCGTATCGGCACAGGAACAGACCAGCGGCGCTCATGCCAATATCGTGGTCAAACCCTCCTATGGCTTGAGCGAGGAGCAAATTACCAACATGCTGCAGGCCTCCTTTACCGCTGCAGAAGCAGACAAACATGCCCGCGCATTGCAGGAAGCCAGGGTCGATGCCGCCAGGCTGCTGGAAGCGCTTGAAGCCGCATTGCGGCAGGACGGCGACAAACTGCTGAATGACGAGGAAAGAACCGAGATTACCAGGCAGATGGAACACCTGCGCAACATCGCCCAACACGAAGACAGCGATGCAATCAACAAGGCCGTCGACGCGCTCAATCATGCGACGGAGACCTTTGCGGCGCGCCGTATGGATGCTTCCGTAAAGCAGGCGCTTGCAGGGCAATCACTGAACACTCTGGATATCTAGCATGGCAAAAATCACGGTTCTCCCTCATCCAGAATATTGTCCCGAGGGCAAGACATTCGAAGCGCAGCCTGACAGATCGATCTGCCACAACCTGCACAAGCAGGGTGTAGACATCGACAGCGCATGTGGCGGCGTCTGTGCATGCACCACCTGTCACGTCTATATCCAGAAAGGCTATGACTCGCTATCCGAGCCTGAAGAAATAGAGGAGGATATGTTGGATCAGGCGTGGGGATTGCGGCCTAATTCCCGTCTTTCATGCCAAGCCATTGTCGGGGTTGAGGATATCGTCGTGGAAATACCAATCTACTCTCTCAACCTGGCCAAGGAACCCCCTCACTAGCCGGTTTCTGCCGCCAGCTGAGATTCCCTCAGCTGAAGCCCAGCCGCATAGGTCCGCCCTGCGCGTCGGGCTGTATCAAAACGCAGCAAGCCGACAAAGTCCTCCACGACAAGCGGTCGACTGAAGATATACCCCTGCAGCTGGTCGCAGCCTTGCCCTCGCAGGAACTCAAGCTGAGCCTGGGTTTCTACACCCTCGGCCACTACATTGATCTTGAGACTGTGCGCCATGGCGATAATTGCCTGCGTGATGGCCATATCGTCGCTATCCTGCGGAATGTCTCGCACAAAGGATCGGTCAATCTTCAAGGAGTCTATCGGGAAATGCTTGAGGTAACCGAGTGAGGAATATCCGGTACCGAAATCATCAATTAATACGTAACTGCCCAGATTACGGAAATGCTGCAGCATCTGGCTGGCACGCTCTGCATTCTGCATAATCATGCTCTCCGTGATCTCCAGTTCCAGGCAATTCGGCGTCAGGCCACTTTCTTCCAATGCATTGCTGATCGCCTGGTATAAGCTGTCTTCGCGGAACTGCCGGGCAGATATGTTCACCCCCACTCTGATTGGTCGGCCTGCGACTTCCTGCCAATGACAGGCGTCGCGACATGCTTGCTGCAGAACCCATTCGCCAATCTCGATAATCATACCTGTTTCCTCAGCCACCGGAATGAAATCCTGAGGCGACACCATGCCAAGCTCGGCACTGTGCCACCGGATCAAGGCCTCTGCGCCAATGATGTTCTGCTCAGCCAGATCCAGCTTGGCCTGGTAAAGCAAACTGAATTCATTCCGCTCCAGCGCGCGCCGCAAGCTATTTTCCAGTGTCAGCCGGCTGACACTGTTGGCATTGCCATCCGCCGAATAAAAATGGAAGGTATTCTTGCCATCATCCTTGGCACGATACATGGCCATATCCGCATTCTTGAGCAAAGAAGAGATATCTACACCGTCATCGGGATAGACGCTAATGCCGATGCTCGCACTAATATACAACTCCTGTTGCATGAGAATGAAAGGCTGTGCTAACGCATGCATGATCTTGCGCGCCACGTTCACCAGGTATTGCTGCTCAATGAAATCCTCGACCAGCACCACGAACTCGTCCCCGCCCTGGCGGGCGATGGTATCCGTTTGCCGCAAACATTCCCCCAGCCTGCCAGCCACTTCCTGCAGCAGCACATCACCGGCCTGGTGACCCAAGGTATCGTTGATGATCTTGAATCGGTCAAGGTCGATGAATAACACACCAACGCATTGTTGATAGCGTTGTGCCCGCAATACGGCCAACTCCATGCGCTCTTGCAACAGCGTACGATTGGGCAGGCCAGTCAGACCGTCATGAGTGGCGAGAAACTGCAGTCTCTCCTCGGCCTGCTTGCGCTGGCTGATATCGGTCAAGACCACGACATAATTCTGCAAGCTACCATGATTATCATGCACGGTACTGATGGACACCCATGCCGGATAGTATTCACCACTCCTCTTTTGGGCGAGTAGCTCACCCATCCATTTTCCATGCTGCTGCACCAGATTCCCTATCAGTTGCCCGCCACCCGCAGGCTCATCCAGCAACGCCAAATACGTACCGACACAGTCCTCCCGTCCATAGCCCGTCATATCGAGATAGGCTTGGTTGACTTCGAGAATGTTGCGGTCACGATCTGCTATCAAAATCGCTTCGCTCGTATTGTCAAACACCTGTTTGGAGAGGTTCAGGCTTTCCTCTGCCGCCTTGCGATCCGTAATATCCAGCATCACACCAAACAACTCCTGCGGCTTGCCGAATCTGTCCGGGATGACGCGCACAATGTCCTGAAGCCAAACCGTACGACCATCCGCGGCCCGCATCCTGTATTCGAGCACATGATCCTTGAGCTGCCGAGTTTCCCGAGCGCAGAAATCCACGACCCATGGGCGGTCATCCGGATGCAGCTTATCCACCCAGAAACTGGTATTGCTAGTCCACTCTCGGACTGGATACCCAAGCAGACTTTCAGCCTCCTGGCTGACAAAAGTAAATGCCGCCTCGGGCGTCGCCCGCCATACTACGGCTTTCACGGACTCCACCAGCTTGCGGTACTCCGCACGGCTTTGCAGCAAGGCCTCTTCTGCTTGCTTGCGGCTGCTGATATCGATGATCAGCACCACGATACGCTCACTGCCGTCACGGTAATTGGCTGCAGCCACCTCAATCGGGATAGGTTTGCCTAGCTTGCTGATGGCAAGCGCTTCGTACCGGCTTGGCGTATATTCCCCCCGGATGCGCTGCTTGTAATGCTGCGCTACCCGCTCGCGGTCGCTAGGATGGATCAGGCTGAGAAAGCTTGAGCCCATGGAAATATCCCTGGCATCATATCCGCCTATTTTCCGCACCGCCTCATTGGCATAGATGATCTTGCCGTCCTCAATCACCATCACCCCTTCGCCAGCATCGGACTGGGCGTTGCTCAGCGCGTTATAAAGCCCCAGTTGCTGTCGTAGCCGCTCATCCGCCTGCAAGCGCCCTACATGGAGTCCCGATAGCCCTACTCCTATGGATACCGTCACCAGGGCAAACATCCAATAATTGAACAGCGCGGCATTGCTGATTTCCATGCTGAAGAAACCATGATATCCGCCACCGCCCCACAAAGCCGTCATCACGATCAGTAAAGAAGCTGCTGCGGCCCCTCGCTGATGAAAACTCAATACTGCCCAGATGACCAATGGAAAGACCAGGAATGCCTTGGCTTCCAGCTCACCAGCCTGGGACAAGAGATCGTTGAACGCCAGGAAGCACAAACCCAGCAACATGCTGGCCAGGGAGACGGCTTCGAGCAGCTTGGCCCGGGTCCAGCGGATGGGTTCGTAATGGAAGCAGGCCAGGATAGCAGGCGTTAGCAGAATGATGCCGAGGGCGTCGCCCATCCACCATTGCAACCAAGTCACGTGCAGATCCGAATCAGGCACGACACCGAACAACCTCAGCCCCAGCGCGCCTGAAGTGGCACTGAGCAATGGGCTGATGACGGCTCCTACCAGCACCATCCCCATGAGATCACGCAACCGCGTCATTTCGGGTTCGAACCGGATGAACCGCT
Source organism: Methylobacillus flagellatus KT (assembly GCF_000013705.1). Taxonomy (NCBI): domain Bacteria; kingdom Pseudomonadati; phylum Pseudomonadota; class Betaproteobacteria; order Nitrosomonadales; family Methylophilaceae; genus Methylobacillus; species Methylobacillus flagellatus. The sequence goes on along the minus strand of NC_007947.1, from coordinate 847,407 downwards.
TAAGAAGGTAATATCCCAAGGCTGCGCTGGCAACATTGCCACAACCAATCAAGAAAGATGCGGGAAATACCAATCCAGCGGTATATTGCGTCGCCACCGCGCCAAGCAACAGGCCTGGCAGCATTCGCGCACCTGCCAGTATCAATACCGCCAACGCAAAACCCGCAGGGGGCCAGATGAAAGTGGAAAAGGTGGTGGGCGTCCCGAGTTGAATCGCGCTATGGCCAAGCAGGAAATACCCGAGGGCCATCGCCGACGAAATCAGCAAATATCGCAGTGGCCTGGCTTTCTGCCCAGGCTGATGACTTGATATATACATAATTTATGCATTGTAGTAGCAAATTCCTACAACGGCGGCTTAAAAAGCCTGCCATAAATAAAAAGCCCGCACATGGCGGGCTGAGACTTCTGCATAGACCAGCTTTAGAAATTGTATTGCAGCTGGAAACGCAATATATCGGTGTTGTACTTAGAATACGGCGCGGTCGCCAGATTGTTGCGATCCAGCTTGGAATAGTAAGCCGTAAACTCGATCTCCGGTACTGGCTGCCACTCGAAGCCAGCCTCCCAGTCATTGACATGGTTCTGCGGCGCGTTGGACTCAAATTTCTGCGCACCATCATAATATTGCCACTTCACGAACGGCAACATCACGCCATAACCGAAGAAATCCGTGATACGGTACATGGCCTGGATGTAGCCACCATTGAGGGACGTTTCTTCAATCATCGTGCCAGCATCATTCAATGACGGCCCCTTACCCCAGTTCCACTCCGCCTGCAGGCCGAATGGCTGCGGATACAACACAGCATGCACACCTACGCGCTGGTCCTTGAATCCGTCTGTCTTGGAATCAGCCACCACCGTGCCGCTTCTACTCGGCTTGAAGGTACCATAAATCCCCTGGATACCTGCCTCGAAAATCTGCCCGTTCTCGAACTTGACAGGGTAAGTAAAGCGCGAAACCAGGTGCAGGTTGTCGTTGTTCTCGGCTCGGTTGGCACCGGTGCCATTGTATGCGCCGAAAGCAAACACACCATAGTTGCCTGAGCCCTTCAAGCCACTGTCCACCAGGTACTTGAACATTTCCTGCTTGTCCTCTGGCGTATAATAATAAAACACACCTAGGTCACGCTCATCCTTACAGCAACTGTTCAAGGCGTCGTTCCGGTCCAGCGCGATACGGTTCTGGCTGGACTGCAGGTTCTCGAAGCTGTATGGAATCTTGGACTGACCAACCCGCAGGCGATGCACCCTGTCCTTGGTCAGGTAAATATCTCCATAAGCATCGCGCAATTGGGCAATATTCCCTGTTCCGTCGCCAGTCCGGCTCGCGAAATCCGGCTGGATATAATAGGACAGCCGCTCGCCAATATCCCCAAAAAAAATCAGCCGCATACGGCGGATAAGGAAATTGTTGTTGTCACCTATCGAACGGTCCGCCTGGTGACTAATATCCTTGTCGCCACCAATGATAGGATTGCTGCGTATCTGCATATAGCCACGCACCTTCATGGTCTCGGCCCAGTTTTTCTTGGCTGGCTTGGGCGCAGGCGCCATGGCAATCTTGTCGAGTTTTTCCTCCAGCTCCCTTTGCCTTAGCTCGAGCTCCTGTCTCATTTCGACCAGATCGATACTAGCGGTATTCTCCTGCTTGGTGTCAGCCGGATTGTCGACTGACCTAAAGGTTCCTATTTTTACCCGGTTAGGCCCGGGCTCGGAGAAAATCTGTTTGGTATTGGAATCCACATACAGCTCCAGCACCTGCGCATCAGCCATTGCCATGGCAGATGCCAGCATGAGCGCTGTCGCCAAGGTTTTGCGGGCCATCTTCCCAGTTGTCATCGCAATCACTTTTACTATCTACACTTATTATTGATTCAAGGATATGTATCAGGACTGATACCGCGTATGGCAGCGAGGCTGCCAATCATTGAGGGAGCCTAAACTTCGTCAACGATGTGGCGTGAAGTATGTGGATGAAATATGACTGAATAATGTCCAAAAAATGACATATTTATGACACAAGCGTAAATTCCGGCATCAGAAAAGGACTATGAAACCTGGCTCCTTTCCATTACTTTCATTAAACCGTCATGATTTAACTGCATGATGCGATGAATTTTTGCCAAATACTTTCAGAAACTTACATTTCTTTACATTAAGACATTTATAGAAATATCAATATTTATCTATAATAATCATATTTATACGGAACGAATTATCCATCCGCATGTCTGTTTCAAAACGTGTTTATGTGCAGAACACCCTTTAACACCCTATATTCTTAACTTAGCAGGGAAAGTAAAAACATGTATAAACATCCACTACAAGACCGCGATAGAATGTCGCCACAAGAAGCCTTGGCCATCCTGCTGGAAGGCAATGAACGCTTCACTCAGAATATTTCAGCCCATCGTGACTTGTTGAATGTAGTGAACATTATCAAGGACAAGCAGCATCCTTTTGCCGCCATCCTCAGTTGCAGCGACTCACGCACATCCACCGAACTCATCTTCGATCAAAGTCTCGGCGATCTCTTCAGTGTCAGGCTGGCAGGCAACATCGCCTCGCGCAAAGCGATTGGCAGCTTGGAGTATTCGTGCAAATACCTTGGCAGCAAGCTCATCGTGGTGCTTGGCCATACCAATTGCGGCGCAGTGAGTGCAGCCTGCGACGGTTTCTCGGGTGGCCATATTGGGGAAATCACTAAAATGATTTTCCCTGCGGTAGAAGCTGAAAAGGAGACAAAAGAGAACCGCTCCTCGTCCAACAAGGCTTTTGTGAGCCATGTATGCAAACTCAACGTCAAGACCCAGATCGACAATATCTGGAATTCCAGCGAAATCCTGCGGGATTTATTGAATCAAGGAAAAATCGGCATTGTAGGCGGCATCTATGACCTGGCCACTGCCAAGGTGAGCTTTCCAGAGGCCTACCAGATATTCAGCGCTGACCATCCCTTGGTGCAGAACTAGGCCAACCGGGATCACACCTTTAACTCAGGATTAAATTAGCATGACAACTCAAACCAATACGGTTGAAGTAAAAGCAGGTAGTTTCAGCAGAGATTTCTTTGCTTCCATTGTGGTATTTCTGGTGGCAGTGCCATTGTGTCTTGGCATTGCCATTGCATCCGGCCTGCCGCCAACCGCCGGGATTATTACAGGGATCATCGGTGGATTGGTTGTTGGCTCGATTTCCGGATCGCCGCTGACCGTCAGCGGTCCGGCCGCTGGCCTGGTCGTCATCGTTGCAGACATCGTCGCCGAGTTCGGCCTGGCCATTTACGGTGTGATCGTATTGGCTGCAGGCCTGGTACAGATTCTTGCTGGCGTATTCAAGCTGGGGGTTTGGTTCCGCGCCATTTCGCCTGCAGTCATCCATGGCATGCTGGGCGGTATTGGTATATTGATTATCGGTTCCCAGTTCCACATCATGTTAGACCGTGATCCCCTGTCAAGCGGTATCGCAAACTTGATCGACATTCCCAACGGCCTGTTGGAAACGTTCGAGTCGCATGGCGGCAACATATATGCTGCCATTACCGGCATCATCACCATTGTGGCCATTGTCCTCTGGACCCGCTTTGCTCCCGCAAAACTGAAGCTGATCCCAGGGGCATTGATCGGCGTTGTCTTGGCGGTCATCGTAGCCAACCTGTTCAATTTCGATATCAAATACCTCACCGACCTGTTTGATGGCCCTACTGACCTGCAAAACATCTTGGGCACGATCATCACCCCGACCATGAGCACGATCGAGGCATCCATGACCACTGGCGTATTGCTCGCGGTCGTTTCGTTGGCATTCATCGCCAGCGCGGAGTCTTTGTTGTCTTGTGCGGCGGTTGACCAGATGCACCAGGGAGTCCGCACCAAGTACGACCGCGAGCTCATGGCGCAGGGCGTAGGCAATGCCATTTGCGGTTTCCTGAGTGCCCTACCGATGACAGGGGTAATCGTGCGCTCCAGCGCCAATGTGGAAGCAGGCGCGACCAGTCGTGTATCCACCATCCTGCACGGCTTGTGGCTACTGCTGTTCATCAGTGTTTTCCTGTTCACGCTGGAATACATTCCCGTTGCCACCCTGGCAGGTGTGCTGGTCTACACCGGTTACAAGCTGGCTTATCCCAAGGTAGCCAAGGAATTGCTCTCTTACGGCAAGGCCGAGCTTGCCATCTACATCATCACCATTGTGACGATCGTCAGCTTCAACCTGTTGGCAGGCGTCGTCACCGGCCTGGTATTGTCGATTGCAAAGCTGTTGTACGTGTTCTCCCATGTTTCCATCAAGGCGGAGCATCAACCCGACAGCAAGCAAACCACGCTGCACCTGAAAGGCTCCGCCACGCAACTGGGTATTCCCAAGCTGGTTTCCGTATTGGATCATCTGGAACCGGGACGCGAAATCCATGTGCTGTTTGATGACCTGGAATATATTGACCATGCCTGCATCCAATTGCTGGATGGCTGGCAAAAGCAATACCAGATGACAGGCGGCAAAGTCATCATCGAATGGGACAGCCTGATTGGCAAATACCATGCCAGAGAGACCGCCATTGCCGAAGGCAATTGATCACCTCCTTCGCCCATAATAGATAAAGCCCCGTCAGGGGCTTTTCTATTATGTTCCGCCGAACCTCAGGCAGACTGGATGCGCTTGACTTTATTACTGTTCCCTTCATCCGCGGTCAGCGAGGCAATATCCCCGGAGAGCTCGCCCCCCTCTTCAATCAGGATCTTGCCATAGCGGATTTTCCCGCTTACACGACCCGTGGAATGAATGATCAGCTGACTGCGTGCAGTCAATTCACCTTCGAAGTGGCCATGGACCTCGGCAACATCAATGCCCACCTTGCCCGAAAAAGCGCCATGCTCCGCAATCTGGATCACCCGACTATCCATGGTGGCTTCAACACGCCCCTCCACTACAAGAATGTCGCAATCCTGGATCTCGGCCCCTTTCAGTTTGACGTCAGGCCCGACAATCAACCGGCTACCGGTCTGGGCGTCTGCACGCGCGGCTGACGCTGCTGGGGTTTCTGGCTTGGAGGAGGATGTATGGCTGACTGGAGCAGACTGGTAAGGTACAGACACAGCGTCCGGTTTGCTGTTCAGGGGAGCAGCTGGAGCAGGATTGACACTGGTGCTGTTGTGGGAGGTAGAAGTGCGGCTGAATAGACCTTGCTTGTTTAACATGGATAAAACCTCTCAATGGATGACGGACGGGCCTATTTGATTAATAGGCCAAGACCATCGACAGTCAGCAAGGTATATGCCACACAGCATTAATGATTAACAATCAAACTGTTATGAAAATAAATTCATATTCAACAAGAGATTTCCGCCTAAAATGTCGCTGATGTACGACGTTGCAGGCTCCTAGCGTACCCAATATCCGGCATGATGCCATCAAAGCTGTATGATATGCCGTCACCAAACAACGCTATATCAGTCGTGCGTCCCCGATAGCAGGCAAACGTCGTTGAATACTACAAACAAAGCGTCTGTCGCTGACAGACAACAACCGACCAGCAATACAAGCAATAAAAAGGCCGGGAAGACCGGCCTTGTCGACTTAATGTTCTGGCCGCATATGCGGAAACAGGATCACGTCACGTATACTGGGGCTATCGGTCAGCAGCATTACCAAGCGATCGATGCCGATACCGCACCCCCCTGTCGGCGGCATGCCGTACTCGAGTGCACGAATGAAGTCCCCATCGTAATACATGGCCTCGTCATCGCCAGCCTCCTTGGCGGCCACCTGCGCATGGAAGCGGGCGGCCTGGTCTTCGGCATCGTTCAACTCCGAGAAGCCATTCGCAATTTCACGCCCCGTAATAAATAACTCATACCGCTCAGTGATTGAGGGATCGCTATCGGATGCACGCGCCAGCGGGGATACCTCGACCGGATAATCGATGATATAGGTCGGGTTCCAGAGCTGGCTTTCCGCCGTTTCCTCGAACAAGGCCAGTTGCAAGGCACCCAGGCCCAAGTGGGGTAAGGCCTCCACTCCGAACTTTTTGAGCTCCTGGCGTAGAAATGCCTGGTCGCTCAATTGCTCCAGCGTGTACTGCGGCGCGTATTTCTGGATTGCGCCGATAATGGTCAGTCGTTCAAATGGCTTGCCCAAGTCCAGCTCCCGCCCCTGATATTCGACCACGGCTGACCCGCAGGCCGCAATCGCTGCAGCACGAATGCAACTCTCGGTGAAATCCATCAGCCACTTGTAGTCCGTATAGGCCGCATAAAACTCCATCATGGTGAACTCGGGATTGTGTCTTACGCTCAAGCCTTCGTTGCGGAAATTACGGTTGATCTCGAACACCCGTTCGAAACCGCCAACCACGAGGCGCTTGAGATAAAGCTCGGGCGCAATCCGCATGTACATTTGCAGGTCCAGCGCATTATGGTGGGTGATGAAGGGCTTGGCTGCGGCGCCCCCGGGGATGGGATGCAACATAGGCGTCTCCACTTCCAGAAACTCGTGGCTGAGCATGAACGCACGAATCGCCGCCACGATCTTGCTGCGCGCCACGAAAGTCTTGCGGGTTTCCTCGGAGACAATCAGGTCGACATAGCGCTGGCGATATTTGGTTTCCTGATCTGCCAAACCATGAAACTTTTCCGGCAAGGGGCGTAGGGACTTGGTCAGCAGGCGTAGCTCGCTTACCTTGACCGAAAGCTCCCCCGTCTTGGTCTTGAACAAAGTTCCCCGGGCCGCGATGATATCGCCCAGGTCCCATTTCTTGAAAGCGTCGTAGGTTGCTTCGCCGACATTTTCTCTGGTAATAAATATCTGGATGCGGCCGCTTCTATCCTGCACAGTGGCAAAGCTGGCCTTGCCCATGACGCGCTTGAGCATCATGCGACCAGCGATCGCCACGCCTAGTGCCTGAGACTCCAGCGCCTCGGCTTCAACGGCATCGTAACTATCATGCAGGCTTTGTGCGATATGCTCAGGCCTGAAATCGTTGGGAAAGGCCACGCCCTGTTCGCGAATCGCCTTGAGCTTCTCGCGGCGCTCGGCGATCACATGGTTTTCGTCCGGCTGCACACTGGCTGCTTCATTTACCGTCTTGGCATTTTGCGCGTCACTCACCCTTACACTCCCTGCTTCAAACTTTCAGAAATAAATGGATCCAGGTCGCCATCGAGTACCCCCTGGGTGTTGCCGACCTCAACATTGGTGCGCAAATCCTTGATGCGGGATTGGTCGAGCACATAGGAACGAATCTGGTGCCCCCAACCAATGTCGGTCTTGGCATCTTCCATCGCTTGCTTTTCCTCGTTGCGCTTGCGGAGTTCCAATGCATACAACTGCGCCTTCAGCATATTCATCGCCTCATCCTTGTTGCGATGCTGAGAGCGGTCATTCTGGCACTGCACGACAGTATTGGTCGGCAAGTGAGTAATACGGACAGCGGAATCGGTCTTGTTGATATGCTGACCACCCGCTCCCGAGGCGCGATAAGTGTCAATACGCAAGTCAGCAGGATTGATTTCCACCACGATGGAATCGTCCACCTCGGGGTAGACGAACACGCTCGCGAACGAGGTATGCCGGCGGTTGCCGGAATCGAATGGCGATTTGCGCACCAGGCGATGCACGCCGCTCTCGGTACGCAGGAACCCATAGGCATAGTCACCGGAGATTTTCAGGGACGCACTCTTGATCCCGGCCACGTCTCCTTCCGACTCCTCCAACACTTCGACCTTGAAGCCCTTGTTCTCGCAATAACGCAAATACATGCGCAGCAGCATGGACGCCCAATCCTGCGCTTCGGTACCGCCCGAGCCAGCCTGGATATCCAGGAAGCAATTGTTCTGATCCATCGGATGGGAAAACATGCGGCGGAACTCCATTTCCGCAACGATTTTTTCCAGCGCCTGCGTATCGGCATCAATGCTGCGCAGGGTGTCGTCATCGTTTTCCTCGCGCGCCATCTCAAACAGCTCGCGGCTGTCGCGCACGCCGTTCTCCACTTCCGTCAGCGAATTGACAACGAACTCCAGCTCCCGTCTTTCCTTGCCAAGCTTCTGAGAGCGTTCGTTATCGTTCCAGATGTTGGGGTCTTCTAAAAGCTGAGAAACCTCTTCCAGACGTTGCTGCTTGGTATCGAAGTCAAAGATACCCCCGTAAGGCCTGGTGGCGCTCCGCAAGATCATCCAGGCGGTGGGCGATAAGATTGAGTTGTTCCGCTTCCATACAATATCCGAACTGACTGAATTCAAAGCGCGTAATTATACATTAATGACCCAACAGCCGCTGTCTACAATGCGGAACACGCACCCCCCGCAATAGCGCCACTCAGGATCTGATCGACAACTCCATGCATTTCTTCTGCACCATACGGATGCAATCTGCCAAATCCGCTATCCTGCCACGCCCAGCCACCGGTTTCCTGCCCCATTGGCCTGCATATCGCAGTGTTCGTCCTCGCCGCTCGTCCCCCCAAGTGCCTCCGTCAGGAGATGGCGCGCTAAATGGCCTTTTGCCAATTTGTCACAAATATGAAATATTTACGCTTTATATTTGCCGGGTTGTCATCGGGGCATCATTGACTGAATCCCCAGACAACAATTGACCAATCGACGGAGCCTATATGCAATCCCCATTTGTTCCAAGCCAGTTATTGAAGGCAGCCAGTGTGGCTGCCCTCGTTGCCGCTGTATTCTCCATGCCCCATGCGGACGCGGCCCCAGCAAAAAACGACATCATCCGTATCGACGGCTCCAGTACCGTATATCCAATCACAGAAGCTGTTGCCGAGGAGTTTCAGAAGGCCAAGCGTATCAAGGTGACCGTTGGCATTTCCGGCACTGGCGGCGGCTTCAAGAAATTCTGCCGCGGAGAAACCGATATCTCCGAGGCTTCACGTCCCATCCTCGCCAAGGAAATGGAAGCTTGCAAGGCAGCCGGCATTGAATTCATTGAGTTGCCCGTGGCTTATGATGCCCTGACTGTGGTAGTGAACCCGAAAAATACCTTCGTCAAGCACTTCACTGTCGAAGAGCTGAAGAAGCTGTGGGAACCTGAAGCGCAAGGCAAGATCAAGACCTGGAAACAAGTCAACCCAAGCTGGCCTGATACGCCCGTGAAGCTGTTTGGTGCCGGCTCTGACTCCGGGACGTTCGATTACTTCACCGAGGCCATTGTCGGCAAGGCCAAGTCCAGCCGTGGCGATTTCACGGCTTCCGAAGACGACAATGTGCTAGTGCAAGGTGTTGCGAGCGATATCGCGGCCACGGGTTATTTCGGCTTTGCCTACTACGAGGAAAACAGCAAGCGCGTGAAGGCGGTGCCTATCGTGGCAAAGCCTGGCGCTCCCGCCGTTCTGCCGTCGCGTGAGACCGTGATGAATGGAACCTATCAGCCACTGTCCCGCCCGCTGTTCATCTATATCAGTGCAAATGCTGCAAAGAGCAACCCCAACGTCAAGGCTTTCATCGACTTCTACCTGGCCAATGCCAAGGAGTTGGTCGAAGAAGTGAAATACATTGCTCTGCCTGAACATGAATATGCGGCTGTCATGGAGCATTGGAAAGCAATGAAGGTCGGCACTGGCTTTGGCGGCGAGCCTGAAGTAGGCGTCAAAATCACCGACTTGCTGAAACGCATCAAGTAAGCCCCTATTGACGGGAAGCCAAGGAATCCTCGGCTTTCCGTCATCGCCCGCATAACTGCATTCCGTTACAATATGCGGATTATCAATGTGATCATGGTATCTCAAGTGTTACAAAACCCTGCAGAACTCCCCATCAGTGCCCGCCTGGCCAAGAATGTGCGCCGCCACATCATGGAACGGGTCATTGAATTCATCCTGATGCTGGCGGCGCTTTCTGCCGTTGCCACCACGATCTCTATCGTCGTGATTCTGCTGTACGAATCCTTCAGCTTCTTCGAACATGTTTCCTTGTGGGACTTCCTGACCGATACGGAGTGGACCCCGCTGTTCGAGAATGCCCACTATGGCATCCTGCCGCTGGTGTCCGGCACCTTGACCACCTCGGCCATCGCCCTCGCCGTGGCGATTCCGTTAGGCACCATAGGCGCAATTTATCTTTCGGAATTCGCTTCGCACCGTACCCGCGAAATCATCAAGCCCATCCTGGAATTGCTGGTCGGCGTCCCGACTGTGGTATTCGGCTACTTCGCCTTGCTGTTCGTTACACCGCTACTGCAGAAAATCTTTCCCGAACTGCCCGGCTTCAATATGCTGGGGCCAGGCATCGTGATGGGGATCATGATCATCCCCTATATCAGCTCCATGGCTGAAGATGCCATGCGCGCCGTACCCATGAGCATGCGCGAGGGTTCATATGCCATGGGTGCCACCCGCTTCCAGACAGCGCTCCGCGTAGTGACGCCTGCCGCCATTTCCGGCATCATCGCAGCTTATATTCTCGGCATTTCTCGTGCCGTGGGTGAAACCATGGTAGTAGCGCTTGCTGCCGGTCAGCAACCCAACCTGACCTTCAACCCCATGGAAAGCGCCGCCACGATTACAGCCTACATTGTGCAAGTTGCGATGGGTGACCTGCCGCATGGCAGTATCGGCTACCAAAGCATTTTTGCCGCAGGGCTGGTGCTGATGCTAATGACACTCACTTTCAACGTCATCGGCCACATCACCCGCAAGAGATTCCGCGAGGTATATTGATCATGACGACACAAGCATCCGTTCTGGAAAACCTAGCCGAAGTGCGGGCCATGATCCGCAAGCACAAGCGCAACGACTACATTTTCTCCATCATTGGCTTGGTGGCATTGATGATAGGCCTGCTCACCCTGCTCACATTGTTCGTTGACCTAGTGGTAGACGGTTATCCTCGCTTCACTCTGGACTTCCTGACCAGCTATCCCTCCCGCCGCGCAGCCAGCGCAGGTTTGCTCTCGGCATGGGTCGGCTCCCTACTGGTCATGCTGGTGACATTCTTCTCCGCCGTTCCCCTGGGAGTGGCTGCCGGCATTTATCTGGAAGAGTACGCCCCGAAGAACTGGTTCTCCGACCTGATTGAGATCAATGTCACCAACCTCGCCGGTGTTCCCTCCATCGTGTATGGCTTGCTGGCACTCGGTCTGTTCGTATACGGTCTGAACCTGGGTGAAAGTATCCTGACTGCAGGTTTGACGCTGGGCTTGCTCATCCTGCCTATCGTCATTGTCACCACGCGTGAGTCCATCCGAGGCATCCCGGTGTCCATCCGCGAAGCAGCGTATGCTGTCGGGGCAACCAAGTGGCAAGTGGTGTTCCACCACGTGCTGCATTACTCCTCCGGCGGCATCCTGACCGGCATCATTATCGGCATGGCGCGCGCGCTGGGCGAAACCGCCCCCATCATTACCATCGGGGCACTGACCTTCATCGCCTTCCTGCCACCATCCCCGGTCAGTGACGTCGCGCCCTTCATCAACTTCGAATGGCTGCAATCCGGCTTCACCGTGCTGCCTATCCAGATGTTCAACTGGCTGTCCCGCCCCGACCACGCTTTCCACATCAATGCCGCCGCCACCGGTGCCTTGATCATCGTCGTCACCTTGCTCATGAACGGTACGGCGATCTGGTTGCGCTACCGCATCCGCAAGAACATCAAGTGGTAAGCCCAACGCACAACATATAGAACAAAACGAATCAGAATCAGGATATCGACATCATGGTGACAACAACTAGTCCGGTCAAAGCCGAATCACGCAATCTGAGTTTCTATTACAGCAGTGGCCACAAGGCACTCAAGGGCATCACCATGCCGCTGTACGAGAAACGCATCACGGCATTGATCGGCCCATCCGGCTGTGGCAAGTCCACATTCCTGCGCTGCTTCAACCGCATGCATGATCTCTACCCAGGCAACAAGTACGATGGCCAGATCGTGATGTACCCGGACAACACCAACATCCTCGACAACGGCGTCGATCCGATTGAAGTGCGCATGCGCATCAGCATGGTGTTCCAGAAGCCCAACCCCTTCCCCAAATCCATTTACGAGAATGTCGCTTACGGCCTGCGCGTGCGCGGTGAACGCAATAAGCGCGTGGTGGACGACAAGGTTGAAGAAGCGCTCAAGGGCGCGGCGTTGTGGGATGAAGTCAAGGACCGCCTGCACGACTTGGCCTTCAATCTCTCCGGCGGCCAACAGCAGCGACTATGCATCGCACGGGCCTTGGCGACCGATCCGGAGATCATGCTGTTCGACGAGCCGACTTCCGCGCTGGACCCGATCGCGACCGCCAATATCGAAGAGCTCATGTCCGAGCTGCGCAACAAGCTTACCATTCTGGTCGTGACGCATAATATGCAGCAAGCCGCGCGCGTTTCCGACTACACAGCCTACATGTACCTGGGCGAATTGATCGAATACGACGATACCGACAAGATCTTCACCAACCCCAGCCGTAAGGAAACCGAAGACTATATTACCGGCAAGTTCGGCTAATCAGCCCCTCAGGAAATATGCCCTAATAAAAGCCGGATCCTTCCGGCTTTTATTTTGCGTATCGCCCTATTCCCAAGTCATCATGCTGGATGTCGGTTTTCTTGCCCGAGATGATATCGGCAAGTAGTTTTCCTGAGCCGCATGCCATGGTCCAGCCCAGCGTGCCATGCCCGGTGTTCAGGTAAAGGTTGGGAATGGGCGTCGCACCGATGATGGGGGGCCCATCAGGCGTCATGGGGCGCAAGCCAGTCCAGAAGCTAGTCTGGCTGAGGTCGGCTGCGCCAGGGAACAAGTCGTGGACGATCAGTTTCAACGTACCTTCCCGCCTGGGGCTGAGACGGCGGTCGAAGCCGACCAATTCTGCCATGCCGCCGACACGGATACGATTGTCGAAGCGCGTGACAGCGGTCTTGTAAGTTTCATCCAGCACGGTCGACACGGGAGCCAAGGCCTCATCAATGATGGGCACGGTAATGGAGTATCCCTTGACTGGATAAACGGGCAAGTCGAGCACACCCTTGAGAACATCAACCGAATAGGCGGCCAAGGCGACGACATAGGCATCCGCCTGCACCCGCACACCACTCACGACCACGCCGTTGACATTGCCCGATTCAATAGCGAGATGAGAGATTTCCTGTCCATAGCGAAACTGCACGCCCCTGGCCGCCGCCATGTCTGCCAGGCGAACCGTGAACAATCGGCAATCCCCGGTTTCATCGCGTGGCAGCCACAGGCCGCCTGTCAGTTTATGCTTGACATGTTCTAGGGCAGGCTCAGCCTTGGTCAACAGTGATGGCGGCAACAACTCAAAAGGCACATGGGCAAAGCGCAGGACTTCGATGTCCCGCAACGCGGCATCAAGTTGTTCACGGGTGCGGAACAGCTGCAAGGTGCCCCGCTGCCTGCCTTCGTATTCGATGCCGGTATCAGCGCGCAATTGATCCAGGCAATCTCGACTGTATTCAGCGAGGCGCACCATGCGCGCCTTGTTCTGCTCATAACGCGTCCCTGTGCAATTCTGCAGCAGTTGCCACATCCATCGCAGTTGCTGCCAGGTGCCGTCAGGTTTGATGAACAAAGGCGCATGGCGGCGCAGCATCCATTTGATTGCCTTGAGCGGAATGCCCGGCGCTGCCCATGGACTGGCATAACCGGGAGACACCTGTCCGGCATTGGCGTAGCTGGTTTCAAGCGCTGGGCCAGGTTGCCGGTCCAGTACGATGACTTCATGTCCTGCCTCGGCAAGATACCAGGCAGCCGTCACGCCGATGACGCCACTGCCCAAGACGATCACTTTCACACCGCTTCCTCACCATGCCAGACAAGGCTAGCTTACACCAAGCAGGCACCCCGGGCGAGGCGGAGTTTGCCCTCCTAACTTCCTCTGGTTTTGAAGTTATCCATGTTCATGGCATGAAATGCGCTACGGCTTTGCACACGCTGGTAAAACTGCAGCATGCGTTCTGCCTGCAGGCGCGCGGTCCATCGCTTCATCATGCATTGCCTGGCAGCCTCTCCCAGCTTGGCGCGCTTGCCCGGATTGGCAAGCAGGCTGAATACCTTGGACGCGAAAATACGTTCATCCTCAGGGGAGATCATCGCCCCCTCGCCCTCTCTCAGGATGGACTTGGTCCCCAGCTCCGCCAGCGCCACGACAGGCACACCTTGCGCCATGGCCTCCAACAATACCAGGCCTTGCGTCTCGGTCTTGGAAGCGAATACGAAGACATCCGCCGCCTTGTAGCAGGCATTCAACTCTGTTTTACGGTCGAGGTAACCGATGAACTTGATGTTGTCGCCCAGCACTAGCTCTGCACTCAACGCCTCCAGATGTTTTTGTGCCGGCCCCTCCCCCGCAATGACAAGCAACACATCGGGCTGTTGCCGTCGCAGCTCATTCGCCATGCGCAGCAGGAAGTCGATGTTCTTCTCATGAGCAACACGGCCCACGAACAAGGCCACAGGACGCTGGCGCGAGATGCCATAGCGGTCTCGGAAGGTCCCGCCGTCTGCCTCCTCGAAGCTTGTTTCCAGTAACCCCGTAGGAATCACTTCTGCACTAGTCTTAATCCCATAATGGCGCAATGCATCGAGCATGGGCTGTGAGGGTGCAATCACTGCACTCACTGCATTGCACTGCCGCCGCGAGGTATTGATCGCAATTTTGCGCGCCATGGACTGGGGGATCCATGGCAAATAGTGGTGCATATAGTCTTCAAAGAAAGTGTGATAGGTTTCCAGGCAGGGAATATCCAGCAAGCGCGCAAGCTTGAGCCCGAGATAATGCGCCACGAACGGCGTATGGATATGCACAATATCGTAATTCTCCTCCCGTAGCGACGGCAATAGCTTGAGCACGGCCCTATAGCGCATCAACCTGTCCTCGGGATCGAAATAAATCCTGCGTGCGGGAATGCGCTTGATCCAGGCCTCATCTTCCGTCACGACGCCGTAATCCGGCGCAATCAAGTGCACCTCATGACCCAGCGCCTGCATCTGACTCACAAAAGTACGGATCGAGGTGGAAACCCCGTTCACACGGGGGAAATAGACATCAGAGATGAACAATATCTTCACGCGATCCGCTCCATGATCAACGAACACATAACGATGAAGATACCTGCAAATTGTGACGCTTCAATGAACTGCCATGCACGCGTCATTATTTTTCATTTAGACTGGCAGCATGAGGAATTTTGCCTGTTCATTTGTATTGTGCGCGCTATTGATGCCCTCGCCTGCCATGGCAGCACGCCCGATGATTACCGACGATGCCCGCGTTGTCGATCCGCAAAGCTGCCAGCTCGAATCATGGGCAAAACGCAACCGTAACAGCACGGAATATTGGGCGTTGCCCGGATGCAGCCCGGCGGAGAACCTGGAGCTGACGCTCGGCGGAGCTATTACCCGCGAAGACGGCGCCTCGCAGAACACAGACCTGATGATGCAGGCGAAAGCATTGTTCAAGCCGCTGGAAACCAATAGCTACGGCTATGGCCTGGTCGTAGGCTATGCACAGCATCCCAGGCTGGACAACAATTCCAGCATGGTGGGCAACGCCTATGCCTACGTCCCGGTCAGCGCCTCGCTCTTCAGCGACAAGTTGATCCTGCACGCCAACCTGGGCGCATTGCACGACAAGGAAAAAAGCCGGACTGACATGACTTGGGGATTTGGTTCGGAAATCCCGCTCGCAGGCAAATTGGACCTGATTACGGAAACTTATGGAGACCATCGCTCGCGTCCCTATTACCAGGCAGGCCTGCGCTATTGGCTGGTACAGGACCGGGTACAGATCGACACCACCTACGGCAACCGCATGCACAACAATAGCGACGAACGCTGGCTCAGCATCGGCTTGCGCCTGCTCTCTGCCCCGCTTTGGTGAGGCGCGGCCAGAAAATACGCTAGCCGAAGATCAACAGACCCCAGACCACCACCAGGTTGATCAGGGAAATCAATACGGCGGCACTGCCGATATCCTTGGCGCGCTTGGCAAGCTGGTGGTTTTCCAGCGAAATCCGGTCTACCGTCGCCTCGATGGCAGAATTGAGCAATTCGACGATAATCACGAGCAGCACGCTGCCTATCATCAACGTTTTGGCAATCGCATCGTTGCCAAGATAAATGGCCAAAGGAATCATGATCACCGCCATGAGCACTTCCTGGCGGAACGCGTCCTCATTGCGGTAAGCAGCCGCAAGCCCGTCGACAGAGTAGCCAAACGCATTGATCAGACGACGCAAACCGGTCTTGCCCTTGTACGGACTTTCCATGAATTCCTCGGAACAGAATGTGGGAGATTGAGCGCGGCAGTATAGCAAATTGCCGGCAGCCCCTGTCATTGTCACGATAACATCACGGAATTGCCACAATCCATTCATTGCCAGCCAGCACATTAACGGCATGAATACCGGCAAAATATTGACTTCATTGCTGTGGTTCACACCAATCGTGGGCTACAGTGCGGACGCCCAGGCCTGGGGCCTGGTCACCCATGTCTACTTCGCCCACTCGCTGCTCTGGGCAATGCCGTTGCTCGACCCGCGCCTGAAACGCGCCATCAGCCGCTTCCCGCAACTGGTAATGGCGGGGGCCTGCCTGCCGGACCTCGCCATCGTATCGCCGCGCTTCAGCCACAGCCATTATTGGGAAAACGCTCACCAAATGCTGGCCAATGCCAGCGGCGATGAGGAAACCGCGATTGCCATCGGCTACGCCAGCCACCTCTACATAGACGTCATCGCGCACAACCACTTCGTTCCTGCCCATGAAGCCATGTGGATGGAGGGCAGCATGATCACGCACATTGGCGCAGAATGGGCGATGGATGCCTACCTGGCGCCCTTGCTGGAGCATACGCCCGCACAGCTATTGACGAAGCACAGGCATACACTGGGACGTTTCATTGCCACTCACTTCAACTGCAGTGCCGCAGAAGCCACCCGCACCATCTTCAGATTGGGTCAGGCCGATCGCCTGTTACGATTATCACGCCTGCCAGGTGTGATCTACCACGGCATGCGGCTGCTCGATAAACGCCTGTTCCGCAACTTTGCCTTCTACATCGCCAGGACCCAGACGGCACTCAGCCATATCGGCACCTTGCTGCAAGGCGGCAGGCCGCACTGGGAACCGGAACTCAACCACGTGCCCAGCGAGCAAATGCAACGCTGGCGCAAGCGTTGCCTGGCTGACCTCAAGCGCAGGCTCAATAGCCCAATTGAATACTTTTACTGACGCCACTGATATTCCACAAGGGCGGGCGCAACAATGGCGTGAGGAAAATAAAAACAGCTAGATGAATATGAAAGATACCATTGCAATCAAGGCACCAAGCAAGGCTCCCGCCAGCACATCACTCGGGTAGTGCAAACCCAACACCACGCGCGACATCGCCACGAGTATGGCAAACGGCATGATCAGCATGCCAAGCTGCGGATAATAGGTCAAGGCCACCACGCTGAACGCCACGGCATGCAGGGTATGGCCAGAGGGAAAGCTGAACTTGTCGAGCGGCTTTCCTGCCAACCATACATCCTGATGCACCTCATATGGTCTCGGACGCAAGGTCTTGCCTTTGAGCCATTTGTAGATCAATGTCCCACTCAAGCCGACACTCATCATGTGCAGGCAAGCCGCAATACCGTCCTCACCTTGGGTCAGGACAATGCCCAGCATGATAGCGTACCAAAACATGCCATCGCCCAGTCGGCTCACCAGGCGGAAGCTCCAACGTACCAGACGGTAATGGCTGCTGCGGTTGACCTTGATGCACAAGGCACTGTCCAGCGCACAGATACGTTCAAGATAATGTGTCAGGGATCGGTTATGCATGGGCGCAGATTCGCATGCCCTCGTGACAAAAACGTGTCACTCCCCTGAATTTACGATGACAGGTTTTTTTAGCTAGCTGCCTCTTGCTGCACCACGGCCGCAATCTCCTCGGCCAAGCGTTGCACCAGGGGACGATCCTGCCCCTCGACCATCACCCGGATTTTGGGTTCCGTGCCGGAGGCGCGCAACAACACGCGACCAGTGCCCTTCAAGGCACCCTCGGCAGATGTCACAGCAGCCTGCAATGCAGTGTTGCTATCCAGGTCAATCCGCTGTGCGACCTTGACGTTGATGAGCACCTGCGGGTAGAGCGGCAAGCGCTTGGCCCAGTCTGCCAGACTCAGGCCAGAGGCACGCAAGGCGTGCAGCACCTGCAAGGCGGCAATGATCCCATCGCCACTGCTGTGCTTGTCCAGGCAGAGAATATGCCCGGAGTTTTCCCCGCCCAATTGCCATTCATTGGCATTGAGCAATTCCAGGACGTAGCGATCCCCGACCTTGGCACGCTGGAACGGAATGCCCTCCTTGCCCAAGGCATGCTCGAGTGCCAGGTTGGTCATGAGAGTGCCGACCACACCGCCGCCCAACCGGCCACGTTGGTGGCGATGACTGGCAATGATGTAGAGCAATTGATCGCCATCCAGCAGTTGGCCTTGATTGTCTGCCATGACGACGCGGTCACCGTCGCCATCGAAAGCAATGCCTAAGTCAGCCTGGTGCTCAACCACGGCCTGCTGCAAGGACTCTGGATGTGTGGAGCCGACATTCAGGTTGATGTTCAAGCCATTCGGCTGGGTTCCGATGCTGATGACCTCAGCGCCCAGTTCATGGAATACCGGCGGGGCCACATGGTAGGTTGCACCGTTCGCGCAATCGAGCACGATTTTCAGGCCGCGCAAATCCAACGCATTCGGGAAGGTGCTCTTGCAGAACTCAATATACCGACCTGCGGCATCATCGATCCGCTTCACACGTCCAATCTGTTCCGTCGGCACAAGCTCCATGGGCTGATCCAATTCAGCCTCAATCGCGAGCTCCACCTCGTCAGGCAGCTTGGTACCCTGCGCAGAAAAAAACTTGATCCCGTTGTCGTCAAACGGATTATGCGAAGCCGAAATCACGATGCCGGCCTGCGCACGCTGTGCACGGGTCACATGCGCGATGGCAGGGGTCGGCAACGGCCCAGTGATACGGACATTGACGCCGCCTGCGCAAAGGCCGGAAACCAAAGCCGTCTCGAACATATAACCCGAAATACGGGTGTCCTTGCCAATGATCACCAATGGCTTTGTGCCGGGCACCAGGTGATGATCCATGCGCGTCAATACGCGACCAGCTGCATAGCCCAGGCGCATGACAAAATCCGGGGTGATGGGAAATGTACCCACCTTGCCGCGTACACCATCTGTCCCAAAATATTTTCTACTCATTGTTGATGACTCATTAGACTTTATCAGTGTTACTTATGCAGTGACGACGGCGTTCACGACTTTCAGCGCGTCTACTGTTGCCTTCACGTCGTGCACCCGGATAATACGACCGCCCTTCATTGCCGCAATCACCGATGCTGCCAGGCTGGCGTGCAGCCTTTGATCGACATCACTGCCGACGATCTGCCCAAGCACCGACTTGCGCGACAGACCCACCAGCAAGGGACGGCCCAACTCGAGGATGTCTGGCAAGCCGTTGAGCAAGGCAATGTTATGCACAGTGCGCTTACCGAAACCAAAACCGGGGTCAAGCACGATACGTTCAGCAGGAATACCGGCCGCCTCGCATGCCTGCAAGCGTTCTAGCAGAAACGCCCTCACCTCCGCGACGACATCTTCGTAGACCGGATTCTGCTGCATGGTCTGCGGCGTTCCCTGCATATGCATGATGCATATGCCAGCATTTGTTTCTGCAGCCACCGCTACAGCTCCTGGCTCCTGCAGGCCACGGATATCGTTAATGATGGCCGCGCCGGCTTTTACCGCCTCGCGCATTACTTCTGGCTTATAAGTGTCTATGGACAATGGTACCTCCACCTCTTTTGCCAGGCGCTCTATGACGGGAATAACCCGGCTCAGCTCCTCCTCCAACCCCACAGGCGTCGCATTGGGCCGGGTCGACTCGCCACCGATGTCGAGGATATCAGCCCCCTCGGCGGCCAGTTGCAAAGCATGAGAAACCGCCAGTTCCGTCGAGGCATAACGTCCACCATCTGAAAAGGAATCTGGGGTGACATTGACGATGCCCATGACATGGGGCCGTGTGAGGTCAAGCTGGTATTTGCCACAAATGAATTGGTGAGGGATATGCATATTCAATCAACAGATAGAAACGATAAAGGCCACAAGTCTCGAAATCATCATTTTCGAGTCATGTGGCCTGCGAGCGGAAACTAATCAGGCTTTGGCAGCAGGCTGTGGCGCTGGCTCAGTGGTTGTTGTACCACCGCCATTGTCATTATCTGCCGCTGGCTTGCTGCTCGATTGCGCTGGTTTGGGCGGACGCGGCGGCCTGCCCTCCATGATATCCTTGATTTGCTCGGCATCAATGGTTTCCCATTCCAGCAATGCAGCTGTCATTGCCTCTACTTTATCGCGGTTTTCTTCTAGTAACTTCCTTGCCACCGCATATTGCTCATCCAGGATACGGCGGATTTCTGCATCCACCTTTTGCTGGGTCGCTTCGGATACCGTCTTGGCTGACATGCTGCCGAAGAAGGAATCCTGCTCGTTGCCAACGTAAACCATGGTCCCGAGTACATCCGACATCCCATATTTGGTCACCATGTCGCGCGCGATCTTGGTGGCCCTCTCGAAGTCATTGGAAGCCCCGGTCGACATCTGGTTCATGAAGATTTCTTCCGCAATGCGACCACCGAACAGGATGGAAATTTCTTCCAGCATCTTGTCCTTGTAGTTGCTGATGCGATCATGCTCGGGCAATTGCCAGGTCAAGCCCAGCGCCCAGCCTCGCGGCATGATGGTGACCTTATGCACAGGATCGGCATGCGGTAACAATGCTGCCACCACGGCATGACCAGATTCATGGTAAGCGGTATTGCGGCGCTCTTCCTCGCGCATAATCATAGATTTGCGCTCTGGCCCCATGAATATTTTGTCTTTGGCGTCCTCGAAATCCTGCATATCGACAGTGCGCTTATTCCGGCGAGCGGCAAACAATGCTGCTTCATTGACCAGATTAGCCAAGTCGGCCCCGGAGAAGCCCGGAGTACCGCGCGCCAGAATATCTGCCTTGACGTCTGCAGCAATAGGTACTTTGCGCATATGCACCTTGAGGATCTGCTCACGCCCACGGATATCAGGCAAGCCGACCATGACCTGGCGGTCAAAACGCCCGGGGCGCAGCAAGGCCTTGTCCAGCACGTCAGCGCGGTTGGTCGCGGCGATCACGATCACGCCAGAATTGGCTTCGAAACCGTCCATCTCGACCAACAACTGATTTAAGGTCTGTTCGCGCTCATCATTGCCGCCGCCAGTGCCTGCACCGCGATGGCGGCCAACGGCATCAATTTCGTCAATGAAGACGATGCATGGCGCATTCTTCTTGGCCTGCTCGAACATGTCACGCACACGGGCAGCACCCACGCCGACAAACATTTCGACAAAGTCGGAACCGGAAATCGTGAAGAACGGTACTTTGGCCTCACCCGCGATAGCCTTGGCAAGCAAGGTCTTGCCAGTTCCCGGAGGCCCCACCATCAATACGCCACGCGGAATGCGTCCGCCAAGCTTCTGGAACTTGGTCGGATCGCGCAAGAACTCGACAAGCTCAGACACTTCTTCCTTGGCTTCGTCACACCCGGCCACATCCGCAAAGGTAGTATGGTTAGAGTTTTCATCCAGCTGGCGCGCCTTGCTCTTTCCGAACGAGAATGCCCCTCCTTTGCCACCGCCTTGCATCTGGCGCATGAAGAAAATCCAGACGCCGATCAGGAGCAGCATGGGGAACCATGACACAAAGATACTCATGAGGAGAGATGGCTCTTCGTCCGGCTTGGCTTCCACGGTCACGTTATGCTTGAGCAAATCGGAGACCAGCCATGGGTCCGAAGGCGCATATGTGTTGAACTTGCGGCCTTCGTTAGTCACGCCGCGCAGTACACGGCCATCAATAGTGACCTTGGCGATCCGGCCCTCCTTCACCTCATTGATGAACTGGGAATAAACCACCTGGCTTTCGGAAGAACTCTTGGGGCCGAACTGGTTGAAAACCGTCATGAGCACCAGCGCCACTATCAGCCAGATAGCAATGTTCTTTACGATGTTATTCAAAGTCCTGATCCTTATTCATATGGACACTTACTTCTTTATTCTAAACCTATTTGCACCATTCTGCCCTACTATTCAGGCGTTCCTGCGCTTGAGGCCCAGAAGATAAACTTCACTGCTGCGGTCCCGGGATGCTTTGGGTTTGCGCGTCACCACTTTCTCAAAACTGTCTCGCATGGCCATCACAATCTCGTCGAAACCAGAACCGACGAATACTTTGACCAGGAAATTGCCCCCCGGTTTCAGCCACTCCCGGCTAAATTCAAGGGCAAGCTCGACAAGATAAGCGGCCCTTGCTTGGTCCACATCACTGATGCCACTGATATTGGGGGCCATGTCGGCAATTACAAGGTCCACAGGCTTGCCATTCAAGCTTTTCTCCAGTACGAGCAGAATTTCCTCTTCGCGAAAATCCCCTTGAATAAACTCGACGCCGGGAATGGGCGGCATTTCCAGGATATCAAGGGCAATCACTCGGCCCTGCCCGGCCAGGCGCTGAACTGCTACCTGCGACCAACTGCCTGGCGCGGACCCAAGATCGACAATCGTCATGCCCGGCTTGATCAACTGATCCTTATCGTCAATCTCGAGCAGTTTATAGGCTGCGCGGGCGCGATAACCATCCCGCTGAGCGCGCTTGACGAATTCGTCATTCACATGTTCCTGCAACCAAGCTTTACTAGTAGGTCGGCGTTTCATCTGCTAAACTGCGAGCCTTTTCGAATCAACAAGATAATTCAATTGAATTCCAAACAAATCAGTTTTTTGCGTGGCTTGGGCCACAGTTTGCATGCTGTCGTGATGATAGGCAATAACGGCCTGTCCGAGCAGGTGCTGAAAGAAATCGATGTCAGCCTGAAGTCACATGAGTTGATCAAGATCAAGGTTTCCGGCGACGATCGTGCTGCCCGGGTCGCCATGCTGCAGGAAATCTGCGAGAAAACCGGTGCCATTCCCGTGCACCATATCGGCAAACAACTCATTATCTACCGCCAGGCAGAGCAACCCAAGATCGTCATTCCGAAGTAGCCAGAGACATTGATCCATCCAAGAGCCGCAACTCATCGTGATTGCGGCTTTAGCTTGTTTACGGCCTCACTTTGAATATCAGCACAAGGCCCAGCAAGCTCTCGACCAGGTAGCCAATGCTGGCAATGCCGTGCCAAGTCCTAAAACGGTCGGCAAACGCACTGTGCATCACATCAGCTGGTAACGCTTGGGCTTTCAGCGAAGCCATGAGCGGCTGGATACCGAACTGCCCCGCCAATGTCAGCAGCAGCATGACGACCACAGCCCAGAAAAAGCCTTGTTTCAATGCAGGTGCACCAAAGCGCAGCACACGGTGCAATAACAGGTAAACGGCGCTGACCATGCCGATATATGCTACCAGCTCGAAAAGCTGCCCGGCTAGATTGCCTGCCAGGGGCTTGTTTTCGGAGAGCTGATGGAACAGGCTGGGTGCCACGACATAGCCAACCGTCCACAAAGCCCCCACCCACAGGGTGACGATTACTAATGCTAACTTGTCCGACCACGCATTCATATCTTGATCTCGCTAGATATACTTCACACTCAGTATTTCGTAGGAGCGAAGACCGCCGGGAGCCACCACTTCTGCCACGTCTCCTTCGACCTTGCCGATCAACGCGCGCGCTATCGGCGAGCCGATCGAAATCTTGCCGCTCTTGATGTCTGCTTCGTCATCGCCCACGATTTGGTAGGTAGAGACTTCCCCGCTGTCCAAGTCCTCGACCTCGACCGTAGCACCGAAAACACAGCGGCCTTCGGCATTCAGCGTAGCCGGATCGATAATCATGGCATTGGAGAGTTTGGCCTCGATTTCAGCAATGCGGCCCTCGATAAAGCTCTGACGCTCCTTGGCCGCATCATATTCTGCATTTTCGGAAAGGTCACCCTGCGCGCGCGCCTCTGCAATCGCCTGGATCACTGCCGGCCGGTCCACGCTGCGCAGGCGCTGCAATTCGGCTTTGAGAAGTTCGGCGCCTTTGACTGTAATTGGGATTTGATTCATTTGCTATTCCTTGGAATCCACGATTTGCTTGAACACAATGCAATACCTGATGAAGCAACCTCTACAGGCATGCAGACAAAAATAAAAACCACACCCGCATGATGCAGGCGTGGTTTGATCGTTCACTATGGTATTACTGAGCGAGCTGCTTATGCAAGCTTTGCAGGGACTGTACCTCTAGCTCCTGCATATGTGCCATACCGATACATGCTGCCTTTGCACCAGCCAGTGTTGTGTAGTAGGTCACTTTCTGTTGCAACGCGCTTCGGCGGATTTCATAAGAGTCCGCTACGGCACGCTTATCCTCGGTGACATTGACGATGAAACTGATCTCGCCATTCTTGATCATGTCGACGATATGCGGGCGGCCCTCGGCGACCTTATTCACCGGTGTCACGCTCAAGCCAGCTTCAGTCAGCGCCCCGGCAGTACCGCGCGTCGCCACCAGTTTGAACCCAAGCCCGGCCAAAGCCTGGGCAATCTCGACCACGCGCTCGCGGTCCTCACGCCGTACACTGATGAATGCCTTGCCGCCCTTGGGCAGCTTGGTGCCGGAGCCGAGCTGGGATTTAACGAAGGCTTCGGCAAAGGTCTTGCCTACCCCCATGACTTCGCCGGTCGACTTCATTTCCGGGCCAAGAATAGTATCTACGCCGGGGAACTTTATGAACGGGAATACCGCTTCCTTCACGGAATAGTAAGGCGGTACGACTTCGCGGGTCACGCCCTGCGCCTTGAGCTTACGCCCCGTCATGCAACGTGCTGCGATCTTGGCCAACTGCAAACCGCAGGCCTTGGACACGAACGGCACGGTACGTGAGGCACGCGGATTCACTTCCAGTACATAGACCGTTTCGCCCTGGATAGCGAACTGCACGTTCATGAGGCCGACCACGCCCAGCGCCTTGGCCATCTTGACAGTCTGCTCGCGCAACTCGTCCTGCATGGCTGGAGATAAGCTATATGGCGGTAACGAACATGCAGAGTCGCCCGAATGTACGCCGGCCTGCTCCACGTGTTCCATGATGCCACCAATGATGACGTCCTCGCCATCGGAAAGGGCATCGACATCCACTTCTAGCGCATCGTTGAGGAAGCGGTCGAGCAATACCGGGGACTCATTGGACACCTTGACTGCCTCGCGCATATAACGCTCGAGCTGTGCCTGCTCATGCACAATTTCCATGGCGCGACCGCCCAGTACGTAAGAGGGACGCACCACCAATGGGTAGCCGATTTCCTGCGCCAGGCGGATCGCCTCTTCAGGCGTACGCGCGGTGCGGTTGGGCGGCTGCTTCAGGTCGAGCTCCTGCAGCATCTGCTGGAAACGCTCGCGATCTTCAGCACGGTCGATCGCGTCCGGGCTGGTACCGATGATGGGCACGCCGGCCTTCTCCAGGTCGCGCGCGAGTTTAAGCGGAGTCTGTCCGCCATATTGCACGATGACGCCTTCCGGCTTTTCCAGTGCCACGATCTCCAGCACATCTTCCAACGTCAAAGGCTCGAAGTAGAGACGATCAGAAGTATCGTAATCGGTCGATACCGTTTCCGGATTGCAGTTGACCATGATGGTCTCGTAACCATCCTCGCGCAGTGCAAAAGCGGCATGCACACAGCAATAGTCGAATTCAATGCCCTGGCCGATACGGTTCGGCCCGCCTCCCAGCACCATGATCTTCCGTTTGCTGGTCGGGTTCGCCTCGCACTCCTCCTCATAAGTGGAATACATATAAGCGGTATCCGTTGCAAACTCGGCAGCGCAGGTATCCACACGCTTGTATACCGGGCGCACATTCAATGCCTGGCGATAGGCACGCACAGCGTGCTGATCCGTACCCAGCAACTTGGCCAAGCGCTTGTCGGAGAAGCCGCGACGCTTGAGCTGGAACAGTGCATCGCGATCCAGGTCGGCGAGATGGCGACCCTTGAGTGCCTGCTCGCGTTTGATGATGTCTTCAATCTGTACAAGGAACCAGCGGTCTATCTTGGAAAGGTCGAACACCTGGTCCACCGACAGGCCGGCACGGAAAGCATCGCCTACGAACCAGATGCGCTCAGGACCTGGTTCGCCCAACTCCTTCTGGATTTCGTCGAGGTCGGTCGTCTTTTCGTCCAGGCCGTCCGCACCCACTTCCAGGCCGCGCAAAGCCTTCTGGAAGGACTCCTGGAAAGTGCGGCCAATCGCCATCACTTCGCCAACAGACTTCATCTGTGTCGTCAACCGGGAATCAGCCTGCGGGAACTTCTCGAACGCAAAACGAGGAATCTTGGTCACGACATAATCAATGGAAGGCTCGAACGAAGCCGGTGTCGCACCGCCCGTAATCTCGTTACGCAGCTCATCCAGGGTAAAACCAACCGCGAGCTTTGCTGCCACCTTGGCAATCGGGAAACCAGTGGCCTTGGAGGCCAAGGCGGATGAGCGCGATACACGCGGATTCATCTCGATCACGATCATGCGGCCATCGTCGGGATTGATCGCAAACTGTACGTTGGATCCGCCGGTATCAACACCAATCTCTCGCAACACCGCGAGAGAGGCGTTGCGCATGATCTGGTACTCCTTGTCGGTCAGGGTCTGCGCCGGCGCGACGGTGATCGAGTCGCCGGTATGCACGCCCATGGGGTCAAGGTTTTCGATCGAACAGATGATGATGCAGTTGTCCTGGCTGTCGCGGACCACTTCCATCTCATACTCTTTCCACCCAAGCAGGGACTCCTCGATCAGCAGCTCACTGGTGGGCGAAGCCTCGAGGCCACGCTCACAGATTGTCATGAACTCTTCACGGTTATAGGCTATGCCGCCGCCACTACCACCCATGGTAAACGAGGGACGGATGATGGCGGGATAGCCAATCGAGGCTTGTACCTGCAACGCCTCTTCCATACTGTGCGCCACTGCCGAACGGGCTGACCCCAAGCCGATCTTGGTCATCGCCGCTTTGAACTTCTCGCGGTCTTCCGCCTTGTCGATCGCCTCTTTGGAGGCACCAATCAGTTCCACATGGTATTTTTCCAGCACGCCATGCTTGGCAAGGTCCAATGCACAATTCAGGGCGGTCTGCCCCCCCATGGTAGGCAACAAGGCATCCGGGCGCTCAATGGCGATGATCTTCTCGACCATCTGCCAGGTGACAGGCTCGATGTAGGTGGCATCCGCCATGTCCGGGTCGGTCATGATGGTCGCCGGGTTGGAATTGACCAGGATCACCCGGTAGCCTTCCTCGCGCAGAGCCTTGCATGCCTGCGCGCCGGAATAATCGAATTCACAGGCCTGGCCGATCACGATCGGGCCTGCGCCTATGATAAGGATGGATTTGATATCGGTTCGTTTTGCCATGGTGTTTATTGCTTTTGCTGTCCCATCAGGTTGATGAAGCGGTCAAAAAGATAGCTCATCTCATTCGGGCCCGGGCTGGCTTCGGGGTGACCCTGGAAGCTGAACGCAGGCTTGTCGGTACGGGCGATCCCTTGCAGACTGCCATCGAACAAGGAAACATGGGTAGGCTTGAGATTAGCGGGCAGACTTTCTGGATCGACTGCAAAGCCATGGTTCTGGCTGGTGATGAATACACGCTTGTCGTCCAGGTCCTGCACCGGGTGGTTGGCGCCATGATGACCAAACTTCATCTTGACGGTTTTAGCACCGCTCGCAAGAGCCAGCAGCTGGTGTCCCAGGCAAATACCGAATACTGGGATGCCGGAGTCCACCACATTGCTGATGGCCTTGATGGCATAATCACAAGGCTCGGGATCTCCCGGGCCGTTGGAAAGAAAAACGCCGTCTGGACGCAGTGCCAGTGCCTCTTCGGCTGTCGCCTGGGCAGGCAGGATGGTGACTTTGCAACCGCGCTCCACCAGCATGCGCAGGATGTTATGCTTGACCCCATAGTCGAACGCCACCACATGAAACCTGGCCTGATCCTGAGCGGCATAGCCCGAGCCCAGTTTCCATTCGCCCAGCGCGAACGTGCCGGCATCCTTCCTGCTGACCACTTTTGCCAAGTCCATGCCGGCCAGCCCAGGAAAGCTGCGCGCCAACTCCAGCGCGCGCGCCTCATCAACTTCGCCTGCGATGATGCAGCCTGCTTGAGCACCCTTTTCGCGCAAGATCCGGGTCAACTTGCGCGTGTCAATGTCAGCGATGGCCACTACGTTATTTTCGACCAAGTATTCAGATAAGGATTTCTCACTGCGCCAGCTACTGCTCAGCAATGGCAGGTCGCGAATGACAAGCCCGCTTGCATAGACACGCCCAGATTCGACATCCTCGGCATTCACGCCGACATTGCCGATATGCGGGTAAGTCAATGTCACAATCTGTTTGGTATAGGATGGGTCGGTGAGAATCTCCTGATACCCGGTAATGGAGGTGTTGAATACCACCTCCCCCACAGTCTCACCCAAGGCACCGATTGAAATGCCCCTGAACACTGTCCCGTCTGCGAGCACAAGTACGGCTGGGGTTTGCGGCAATTCTAACTCCTTGTAACTATTTGATATTCCGCACAAAAGCAAGCACGGAGAGCGGATGTGCAAAGCGGGACGGGCTTCCGCCCATCCCGCTTTAATATTTGTAGAATTATAGCTCAATGCGTTATTGCCTTCAACGCACAGCTTAAACAATTTTCACATTGCAGCCATGACCGCTAGGCAGCCAAGCCGGCACGTTATTTTTTCAGCCCAAGCACATCCTGCATGTCATACAAGCCAACCCGGCGATCAGCGAGAAACTTTGCCGCCCTCAGGGCCCCGAGCGCAAAAGTGGCACGACTGGACGCCTTGTGCGTCAGCTCCATACGTTCGCCAATGCCCGCGAACAGCACGGTATGATCCCCCACCACATCGCCACCGCGCACCGTGGCAAAGCCGATGGTGTTCGGGTCGCGTTCTCCCGTGACACCCTGGCGACCATAAATTGCGGCCTCTTCCAGGTTGCGGCCTAATGCTTCCGCGGCTGCCTCACCCAGGCGCAAAGCCGTGCCGGAGGGGGCATCCACCTTGAACCGATGGTGCGCCTCGATGATTTCCACATCATACCCTTGATTCAGCACCTTGGCGGCAGCCTGCACCAAGCTGATCAACAGGGTCACGCCCACGCTCATGTTAGGTGCAAATACAATGGCCACATCCTGCGCTGCACGTTCGATCTGCTGCTTCTGACCCGCACTGAAGCCCGTGGTGCCTATCACCAGCTTCACACCTGCCCTACGGCAGGCTTCCAGGTATTCCAGACTGGGCTCCGGGCGTGTGAAATCAACAAGTACATCCGCTCCCCTGATGGCAGCAGCCACATCGGCCGTCACCTTAACGCCGGTTTTGCGGCCAAGCTGCTCCCCCGCATCGCGCCCTATCTGTGGACTATCGGCGCGATCAAGTGCGCCATGCAACTCCAGCCCATCATCTTCAAATACGCCCTCGAGCAGGGCATGCCCCATGCGACCGGAACAACCGGCAATGACGATTTTCTGCATTTTCTAACCATATTCATTGATTGATTAAACGGCCACTCAAGCTTTAGCGTACTGTCCCACCAGTCACTTGCACGCGCAAATCTGCGCGATAGCCACCACTTGACAGTTCACTAGAAACCGATCTTTTCCAGCATGCGTTCGAAATAGCCAGGCTCATCTTCAGGCGGCAAATCGTCTTCGTCATCTTCATCATCCGAATCAGCGGCTGGCTGGATTGTCGTGGCGGCACCAGCGGCAGGTTGTGCCGCAGGCTTGGCCGCAGGTGTTGCTGGGGCCTGCTGGGTAGCAGGCTGTGGTGGCGGCGATTGAGTTGGTGCCTGAACCGGAGAGGCTGCGGGTGCCACACCAGGCGCTGCAAGCTCCGGCACCACCTTCCTCGGTGCGGCTGGATCTTCCTGTACCACGGGTGTCGCCGGCCTCATGTCGTAATACTCTGCACCAACAGGCAGCTCTTCATCACCTTTCCAGAACTTCAGGCGATCCAGCAGGCTTTTCTTTTGCGGTGGCTTGGGTTCGACCACGACAGGCGTGGCGGGCGTAGGTGCCGTCACCGCCAGATCTTCCGGAGAAGCGGGAATGATATCGCCACGCACACGCTTCAAGGCATCATTCTCGAACTCCATGATGATGCGGCGCTGCTCGATGACTTTGCCGCCCTTGCGCATCTGGTAGAAATAATCCCAGCGGTCACGGTGAAAGCTATCCTGGATCAATGGAGAGCCCATGATGAAGCGCACCTGGGACTTGGTCATACCAGGCCGCAACTGCAGCATCATCTTGGAGGTGACGACATTGCCCTGCTGAATATCCATCTTGTAAGGCTTGAAGGAAGGCAATGTAGAGCTGCAGGCAGCACACAGCAGCGCTGTTAAAAGAATAATATGGCGCATCACACGACGACTTTGGCAAGAAATGGCGTAATATACCACGACATGATAGTCGGGTTTCAGGCGCATTGATCTCCGTTCAGGATTTTCGCGCGCCAACTCGGCTCAAGCGCCGCCGGCCAGCATCTCGCTGGCATGCTGCAATGTAGTCTCGGTGATCTCCATCCCGCCCAGCATGCGGGCGACCTCGTCAACGCGCTGCGCAGGAGTGAGCACTTCGATTCTGCTCAAGGTCTGTCCATCCTGCAGTTGCTTGCTTACCCGCAAATGCTGACTACCCTGCGCCGCCACTTGTGGCAGATGGGTAATCACCAGCACCTGGCGTTGGTTGCCCAAGGTCTTGAGCAACTTGCCGACCACCTCAGCCACCCCACCGCCAATACCGACGTCCACTTCATCGAAAATCATGGTCGGCATATCGCCCTGCTGCGCTGTGACAACGCGAATCGCCAAACTGATGCGCGAAAGCTCGCCACCCGAGGCCACTTTGGATAAAGGCCTGGGCGCCACGCCAGCATGGCCGGCCACAAGGAACTCGACCTGCTCGTTTCCAGTCGCGGCGGGCGCCTGAGCATTGAGTGCCACTTCAAACCGTCCGCCACTCAATGCAAGACGCTGCATTTCATGGCTAATCTTGTCACCAAGACTGAGCGCCGCTTGCTGGCGCGCGTCGCTCAAGCGCTGCGCCAAGGCATCGTAAGTGGCGCGTGCCTGGGCTTCCTCCTGTTGCAGCTGGCTGTTGTCATGTGCAGATTCAAGCTCCGCCATGCGCAATTGCCATGACGCGAGCAATTCCGGTAGCTCTTCCGGCCGCGACCTGTATTTGCGTGCGGCCGCATGCAGGGCCTGGATGCGGCCCTCGACCTCATGCAACCGCTCGGGATCCAGGTCCGCGCGCTGCAAGTAGCGGTTGAGGAAGCGATCGGCCTCCTCCAACTGAATGATAGCGCCGTCCAATATATCCAGCGCCTCCTGCAATCCGCAGTCATATTCCACCAGCTCCTGCAGTTTGTGCTGCACACTGCTTAGCTGCGTGAGAGCAGCCAACTCCCCCTCGCTCATCAACTCCCGGCAGGCTTCACCACCTGCCAATATGCTTGCGCCGTGGGATAACCGCGCATGCTCCTGCTGCAACGGCTCCCACTCTTCGGCAGAAGGCGCCAACGCGGCCAGTTCGCGCACCTGGTCACGCAACCCCGCCAGCTCAATCGCATGAGCCTCAGCATTCCTCTCTGCATCCACCCGCTTGCGATACAGGGCCTGCCATACATGGTAGGCATTGGCAACCTCTCCCACCAGAGCCTGCACACCGCCATAGGCATCCAGCACCTGTCGCTGCGTGCTGGATTTGAGCAAGGCATGATGGGCATGCTGGCTATAGATATCAACCAAGAACTCGCCAATATCCCTCAACTGCTGAATGGTAGCAGACGAACCGTTGATAAAAGCGCGAGAACGCCCATCGGCATAAATGACCCGGCGTAGCAGCAGCTGCGCATCATCCAGGTCAATTTCGTTTTCCAGCAGCCAGGCCTGCAATCCCGGCAATGCCGCAATATCGAACACCGCATTGATTTCGGCTTTTTCCGCGCCTGCACGGGTAATGCCGCCCTCGCCGCGCGCGCCCAGCACCAATGACAACGCATCGATCAGGATGGACTTGCCCGCGCCGGTTTCACCGGTCAATACCGTAAAGCCAGGGCTGAACTCGAGCTCCAGCTTATCGACAATGACGAAATCACGTATGGAGAGTGTTTGCAGCATAGGTCAGGTATGTTCACAGTAAAATGGCGAAGGACGGGCTGGCACGTCACCCAGGCATTGCGGCCGCATAGTTGCCATGATCATGCCTAGCCCCAATGCAGCTTTTCACGCAGGACATCATAATGGTTATGCCCCGGCGGATGCAGCAAGGTGATGGTGTTTTTCGCACGCTTGACCTGCACATGGTCGCCGGGCTGCAATGCCATTTTCATTTGCCCGTCCAGATGCACGCTGGCATCCTCGGCATGTACCACCTGAATCGATACCTGGCTGGCACTGCTGATGGCAATTGGACGGTTACTTAGTGTATGGGGACAAATGGGAACCAGGGCAATCGCATCCAGCGTGGGGTACAGTATGGGGCCCCCCGCGGAAAGTGAATAAGCGGTCGTGCCGGTCGGCGTCGCAACGATCAAGCCGTCCGAGCGCTGCCTTTGCACGAAATGCCCGTCAATATGAATTTCCAGCTCGATCAGGCGCGCCAGCCCGTTCTTGTTCACGACCACATCATTCAAGGCATACCCTTGCGCCACCGTCCTGCCTTCCCGAACGATGCATGCCTCGAGCAAGATGCGCTGCTCGGTATCAAACATACCATCCAATATCGCGGCCACGCTTTCCAGCATATGATCCGAATTGATATCGGTCAGGAAGCCAAAACGGCCGCGATTGACACCAACCAGCGGAATTTTGTAATCCACCAGGGCCCGCGCCACTGTCAGCATCGTGCCATCACCTCCCAGCACGATCGCCAGGTCGGCATAAGCGCCTATGGCGTTCATCTGCAGCGTGGTATAACCCTTGATGCTGGAGTGCTGCGCCGTCTTCTCCTCGATGAACACACCGATATGGCGCTCGCCAAGGAAACGCGCCAAGGAAAGAATCTGCTCCCGGGTTTCCGGGTTCATGTACTTGCCGATCAATGCCACTGTTTGGAAGGCGCTTTTCATGGCTGGCATTAAATCATAGAAGGTTGGCGCTTAAAACCCTTGCCGCTCGTCACAATCAATAATACATTGCGCGAGGTTCAGCTGTATCGGATAATTTTCTATTAAATATAGCCTGTCGGCATGCATTGAATTCACAATGACACACCCTCATTTATTACGCATATGCTAGACAAACGCGCCCAGATATTGCTGAAGACCCTGATAGAGCACTACATCAGTGACGGTCAGCCCGTTGGCTCACGCAAACTGTCAGTAGCCTCCGGGCTGGACCTCAGTCCCGCATCGATCCGCAATATCATGTCAGAACTGGAGGATCATGGCTTTATCGCCAGCCCACACACCTCTGCCGGCCGGATTCCCACCCAGCGGGGTTACCGTCTGTTCGTCGATACATTGCTCACTGTGCAGCCGCTGCAGAACCAGGAAATCCGCAAACTGGAAAATGTACTGTCTTCACCAGACCCCCAGGAACTCATCAACAAGGCTGCGGAACTCCTCTCCAGTCTGACGCACTTTGCCGGCCTGGTCATGATCCCCAAGCGTCAGGGCGCTGCTTTCCGCCATTTGGAATTCCTGCCCCTTTCTGAAAAACGCATCCTGGTCATCATCGTCACGACGGACGGCGCAGTGCAAAACCGCATCATTCTTGCCGAGAAGCCTTATAGCGCTTCAGACCTGACACAGGCGAGCAACTTCTTCAATCAGCACTACGCAGGCAATACGCTGGACGAGGTGAAACAGAAGCTGCATGAAGAGCTGAAGCAAATGCAATCCGATATGACCCGCCTGATGGCAGCCGCCCTGGAGGCCAGCAGCAAAACAGCGGACAACAAGGATGGCGTCGTCATTGCCGGTAAGCGCAATCTTCTGGATGTGCAGGACCTCTCCACCAACGTCAGCTCCCTACGCAAACTGTTCGAGATGTTCGAGCACCGCACTTCGCTCATGCAGCTGCTGGATCAAAGCCAGAAAGCCAGTGGGGTCCAGATTTTCATCGGGGGGGAATCAGGCTATCTGCCGCTGGATGAGTGCAGCATGGTGACAGCACCCTACGAAACCAACGGGCAGACCATCGGCACGCTGGGCGTGATCGGCCCGACGCGCATGGCTTACGAGCGCGTGATCCCCATTGTGGACATTACGGCAAAACTGCTATCTAATGCTTTGTCCAACAACCATTGAGTATGCCAGCCCAGCCCGCAGCATGACCGCGGACAATCAACGACAGCAATCCTCTGCCCAACCAAAGGAAATGGCATGGCTTATTACCTGAAAGAACCGAGCATTCCCACCCAGGAGCCTGAGCGTACCGGCATCCTAGTCATGAACCTGGGCACGCCCGAAGCCCCCACCGCCAAAGCCTTGCGACCTTATTTAAGGCAATTCCTCAGCGACCGCCGCGTCATTGAGCTGCCCCGCCCCCTCTGGTGGTTCATCCTCAACGGCGTCATCCTGGTACTGCGTCCACGGCAATCGGCACATAAATATGCCACAATCTGGGATAAGGAAGGCCCCCCCCTGATGGTGAACAGCCAGAAGCAAGCCAGACTGCTGGAAGGCTATCTCCACGAGGCAATATCCTCGCCATATGCTGTTGAGCTGGGCATGCGTTACGGCTCCCCGTCGATAGCATCGGCGCTCGGCAAGCTCAAAGCAAAGAATTGCAACCGTATTTTGCTGTTCCCACTTTATCCGCAATATGCGGCAAGTAGCAGCGCCTCTGCACTTGATGAAGCAATGCGCACGCTGATCCGCACACGCAACATGCCGGAAATCCGTACCATACGTGACTATCACGACCATCCGGCCTATATCCATGCAGTCGCCAAAAGCATCCGGCTCTATTGGCAGCAACATGGCAAACCGGAAAAGCTGGTCATGAGCTTCCATGGTGTCCCCCGCCGCACCTACGACTTGGGTGACCCTTATTACGACCAGTGCCAGACAAGTGGAAAATTGGTCGCCCAGGCATTGGGCCTCGAGGAAGACCAATACATGATTGCATTCCAATCCCGGTTTGGCACAGCAGAATGGCTGCAGCCTTATTTTGCACCTTCCATCCAGGCACTGGGCAAACAGAAACTACGCCGCGTGGATGTCGTATGCCCGGGCTTTTCCAGCGATTGCCTGGAGACCCTAGAGGAGATTGCCATGGAGGGGAAAAGCCTATTTCTCGAAGGTGGAGGTGGAGAGTACCATTACATTCCAGCCCTGAATGACAACGACACCTGGATAAAAGCCATGCGTGAAATCGCCCTGGACAATCTGCAAGGTTGGGTAACCCGGCGTTGAGTTTCGGAAGCCCCACGCATTTCTTTCTTCCCGGTGATGTATCGCTGCCTGCCCAAGAAGGAACTGGCTTTTGTTATACTCTCAGATTAGCTAGAAACGGATTCAAATAATGATAGTCATCACTGGCGGCGCAGGCATGATAGGCAGCATGATGGCCTGGCATCTCAATACCGTGCTGCAACGCGACGATATCGTGATCGTAGACCGCATTGCCCACCCTGAGCAATGGCAAAACCTTTGCCATCGCCGTTATGCCAATTACCTGGACAAGGACGAGCTGCTTACCTGGCTGCCCAAGATCGGCAAGATAGATGCCATCATCCATATGGGTGCCATCAGCGCCACCACGGAACGCGATTTCAACAAGCTGGTACAGGACAATATCCGCTATAGCCAATTGCTGTGGACGTGGTGTGCTGAGAATGAGGTGCCATTCCTCTACGCAAGTTCCGCTGCAACCTATGGCGGGGGTGAGTTCGGCTACGATGACGAAGAGTCGGCCATAGACCAGTTGCGTCCCCTGAATGGATATGGCTATTCAAAACAGTTTTTCGACCAGTGGGTATTGCGCCAATCCAGCGAAGGGCTGGCAACGCCGCCCCAGTGGTGCGGGTTCAAGTTCTTCAATGTATACGGCCCGAATGAATATCACAAGGAACGCATGGCCAGTGTCGCCTTTCACACGTTCAATCAAGTCCGCGAGCAAGGCAATGTCAAGCTGTTCAAGAGCCACAAGCCCGGCTTCGAGGATGGCATGCAATTGCGTGACTTTATCTATGTGAAGGATGCGGTTGCCGTGATGGCGCACTTCCTCGAACAACCCCAGCATTCCGGCCTGTTCAATATCGGTACGGGTGAAGCGCGCGCCTTCAGAGACCTAGCCAGCGCAGTCATGATCAGTATGGGGCGCGAACCCAGTATTGAATACATCGACATGCCACAGGACCTCATGGGCAAGTACCAATACTTCACACAGGCCAATATCAGCAAGCTACGCAATACAGGCTATACCGCTCCCTTCCAAACCTTGGAGCAAGGCGTGCAGGACTATGTCCAGCAATACCTGATGCAAACAGACCCTTATTGCTGAAATGGGCCAGGAGAATACCTTGAACGCTGTCGCAACCCTGAAACAGGCTTTCGCTGAACACCAAGCCGTCATAGCGGCGCTGGAGCCACTGCTCCCGAGCATTGCCGACGTCGCGCAGGCAATGCGCGCCTGCCTGGCCAAAGGTGGCAAGATACTGCTGTTCGGCAACGGCGGCAGTGCCGCGGACAGCCAGCATATCGCCGCTGAGATTGTCGGACGCTACAAGAAGGAGCGCCGGGGTTTACCCGCCATCGCCTTGACCACTGACACTTCCATCCTCACTTCGGTTGGCAACGACTACGGTTTTGACTTCATATTTTCCCGCCAAGTGGAAGCGCTGTGCTTGCCAATAGACCTCGTGATTGGCTTTTCCACCTCGGGCAATAGCCGCAATGTGGTGCTTGGCATCGAAAAAGCACGTGAAATCGGCGCCGTTACCGTCGCCATGACAGGCGGGAGCGGCGGCAAGCTGGCGAGTCTTTGCGATCATGTGCTGACCATGCCAACCAGTGACACCCCACGCATCCAAGAAGCCCACATTCTGATCGGGCACAGCCTGTGCGATCTGGTCGAAGCCGACTGACATTTCATTATCCTCAATTCATATGCGCGAGTCCTTCCTCGATACCATTCAGCACCATTTCGGACACGACCCAGTGTGGATACTGGTCGTCGGCGACCTCATGCTGGACCGCTACCTATTTGGCGATGTACAACGTATATCGCCGGAAGCGCCGGTGCCCGTTGTATTACTCAAGTCCCAGGATGAGCGTGCCGGTGGCGCAGCCAATGTAGCGGCTAACCTGGCAGGACTCGGAATCAAAACCAGGATCGCGGGAGTCATCGGTCAGGATGCCGAAGCAGAGACGCTGCTCGGATTAATGCATGATATCGGCGCAGATACGCAGCACATTCACTGCAGCGCATGCAGGCCCACCATTACCAAGACCCGCATCTTGGGTGGACACCAGCAAATGATGCGCCTGGACCAGGAGGATGCCGCAGCATTGTCAGCAGAAGAACAACTGGCCCTGCAAACCGCCATCGCCGCAGCACTGACTGATAGGCCTGCGGCCATCATTCTCTCCGACTATGCCAAGGGGGTGCTGAGTGAAACCCTGTGCCAGTCCATCATCGCACAAGCCACGGCCTCCGGCATCCCGGTGCTGGTTGACCCCAAGGGGCGCGACTACAGCAAATACCACGGTGCAACCGGCCTGACCCCGAATAAACGCGAAACCGCCGAAGCCTGCCATGTTGCCCCGCATGACGACCAGGCATTGCTTGCTGCTGCAGAACAATTGCGCCATACGCTGAAACTCGACTTTCTCGCCGTTACCCGCGGCGAGGAAGGCATCACGGTCCTGGACCGTCAGGGCAGCGCACATCTGGCAGCCACTGCGCGCCAGGTCTATGACGTTTCAGGTGCTGGCGACACCGTGATTGCTACACTTACCGCAGGCTTGGCACATGGCCTCCCCTTGCACGATGCGATCGAGCTTGCCAACATCGCGGCAGGCATTGTGGTGGGCAAGGTCGGCACGGTGCCGATCAACAAGGCAGAGCTTGAACAGGAGCTGCAATCCCAGCAATCCGCCGCACAGGCAGACAAGGTATGCAATCTGGACAGCCTGCTGGCTCGCGTGCAAAACTGGCGACATCAAGGCGAGCGCATCGTCTTTACCAACGGCTGCTTCGACCTGCTGCATGCCGGGCATGTGACCTATCTGGAGGCAGCCCGGAATACCGGAGACCGACTAGTGTTAGGCCTCAACACGGACCGCTCGGTGAGCGCATTGAAAGGCCCAAGCCGCCCGGTGATCCATGAACAGGATCGGGCTCGCGTGCTTGCCGCGCTCGAGTCCGTGGACGCCGTCATCCTGTTTGACGAAGACACGCCAATTGATTTGATCAACGCCATCCGTCCCGACGTCATCGCCAAGGGCAGTGACTACACAGAAGACCAAGTAGTGGGTGGTGCAGAAGTCAAATCCTGGGGCGGAAAAGTCGCATTGATTGACGTCGTACCCGGGCGCAGCACTAGCAATATCATCCGCAAACTTGCATCCTGATGGCTGAGGTTCGCCAGGTGACCAATACCCAGCAAGACAAAATCCTCATCATGGGCCCTTCCTGGGTGGGCGACATGGTACTGGCACAAAGCCTGTTCAAGATACTCAAACAGCAAAAACCTGACTGCATCATCGAAGTTGCGGCGCCTGGGTGGACACTACCGCTGCTGGAGCGCATGCCGGAAGTCGATGCCGCCATTCCCCTGCCATTCAAGCATGGCCAGCTGGCATTGAGGGAACGTATCCGCTTTGGCCGCCGCTTGAAGGATAGGCATTACACACAATCCATCATGCTCACCAACTCCCTTAAATCGGCCATCCTCCCCGCTGCCAGCGGCATCAAGCGGCGTACCGGCTTCCTCGGAGAAATGCGCTATGGCCTCCTCAACGACATCCGCCCTCTCGACAAAACCAGACTGCCAAGGACTGTGGACCGTTTTGTCGCCCTCGGCGTCAACCCAGATGCCGCAATTCCATCCGCAATCCCCAACCCCACCCTGGTGGCCAGTAAGGAAAATGCCCTAGCCTGCCTGACAAAGATGGACATTGATGTTCCGCAAGCCCCAGTGCTAGGCCTGTGCCCAGGGGCAGAGTATGGGGAAGCCAAGCGTTGGCCGATAGCATACTATGCCGAGGTCGCACGCGCAGCATATGCCCACGGATGGCAAGTCTGGTTGTTCGGCTCAGAGAAAGATGTCCCATTCACCGCAGAAATCAACCAGCTGAGCAACATGGTATGCCTGGATTTGGGTGGCAGAACCAAACTAGGAGATGCGATCGACCTGATGTCGCTATGCACCGCAGTGGTCAGCAACGACTCAGGCCTCATGCATGTCGCCGCCGCGCTCGATAAAAAACTCATCGCCATCTACGGCTCTTCCGATCCGCATCACACGCCACCAATGAGCAGCAAAGCGGTGATTGAGTACCTAGGCCTGGAATGCAGCCCGTGTTTTCAGCGGGAATGTCCACTGGGGCATTTGAACTGCTTGAAACAAATTTCACCCAAACACATTATTCATACGCTAACACTCAATTAACAGGCATTACGCATGAGCCTATTCTCATACAGCATTCGCCAACTGCATTTCATTTTCATTGCCCTGGCGCTGTTGTTTGCATCGTGGATTAACTATATTCAACATGGCTGGATCAATGGAGATTCTGTCCTGTATTTTGAAGCTGCGAGACTATTCAGCCTCGGGGAGTGGAAAGCGGGCATGGAAGTCTGGGGATGGCCATTCTTTCCATTTCTCATTGCAGGAGTACACAAATTAAGCGGACTGGATATCCACTGCTCCGCCCAAGTGTTGAATACCCTGTTATTTGGACTTGCTACAGCAAGTTTTCTTCAACTCATTCGAGAATCTGGAGGGCACAAAACTGCACTGATCTCGGGAGGACTGATTCTGTTCAGCTCCCAATATATTGTGGGCGACATTCTAACCATGCTACTTCGTGATCAAGGCTTCTGGGCTTTCTTCCTGACCAGCTTGGTGTTTCTCGTCCGCTACGCCAAGCACTACCGTATCAGGGATGCTCTGCTATGGCAGATTTGCATGATGCTCCGCCGCCCTATTCAGGATAGAGGGTATCAGCTATCTGGCACTACTACCACTGGCCGTGCTTTTCACCGCCCCGGGACCAATGAAACTCAAAGCATTTCTGCAAGCACATAGTTTGAACATATTTGCAGCTGTCGGTTTGCTAGCCTCCATATTAATTCTAGGCTTGAAAGCAACGGAATTAGGCCGATTACAGGAAATTCTCACTCTGGATATTTATCAACAACTCACCCAGAAACTGTTCACCCAAGCAAACATCATGGCAGAGCTCGTATTGGGAAAATACCTAGATGAGTTCGCTGTGCCTAGCCTGCTAATTACCTTTGCTTTCATCATCATTTTCAAAGTGTTTTATGCAACAGGCTTGGTCAATACGATTCTCAGCGTCTTTGCCATTACTGCTAAACCACTGTTAGTCACGCCCCCGGTAAAAACAATATTGAACGCTGGCATATTGATTTCACTGATCAATATATTCTTGATTATCACAAAAGTATTTGTCCTGTCAGGGCGATATGTCATTGCTCTCGCGCTGATACTTATGATCTATGCTACTTTTTACATGGCATATTTGTTTGATCGTTATAAAGCTGGGTTTCCAAAAAGCCGAGCCGGGCGTGCCATTCTATGGGTAATTCCAGCATCCATATTAATTGGCTTATTGACCAACCTATGGCCCAAGCCTACTGGCTTCAATCATGAGCAAGATGCCATTCGATGGTTGAAAGAACATCATATTGATAACCAAGATGTATTTTTTGATAGCGCTAGATTACGCTATTATGCGGGAGCGCCTTTTATAGGATCAGGAGGAAGATTTGTGTTGGATTCCATTCATAAAGGCAAAAATATTACTAAACCATTTGTCGTGATTGGTGGAATTAATAAGAGACATCCAGAACAACAAGAGGCATTTGCGGCTGAGTATCCACACTATAAAGAAATAGCACGGTTTAATGGCCCCTATAATAAAAAGTACACTGTTATTTACCAGAAGATCACACCACAGTAATTCCGCTTTCAGTCACAATCACTCTATCCTGCATATTGTTTAGATCAAGCATTGATAATGTATTAGATTTTGACCATTTATTCTTCCAAATCATGAAATGAAAATAAGGAAACTCTCTGTCTCCAGTCAAATTATTAGTAACCACCCCATCTTTCCAATACCATTCAGTTGGAAAATCATATGTGCCATCAATCCACGGTATTCCAGCATTAGGAGTTACATAAGCTTCATTAAACTCCCCCCGGGTCAACCATGAGTCAAATTTAGCTGCTATCCACCGAACAAAAAATGGAGAGTTTTTATGACGAAGAAATATTTTACTAAAATGTTTTTCATCGAATGCAACATGCTGATTGCTGCTAAATATCTGCTTCCATCCTTCGACTCGCATAAATGCTGTGCGCATTTCTTCAATATTTCGCATTAAACAAAGATGGCCTGACACACGTCTACCAGTAGTAGAAAACAAATCTTTTGACTGTAATCGATGGCAACTAAAATACGCTCGTAAATCACCATAGATTAAGTCTAGATCACCAAATCCCCAAAAGTCATAACTCTTAATTTCCTCGCTATGAATATATCCAAGAGCAGGCTTTATATCACATAGCTTATATGGGCTCTTTGGCGCAAACTCTATCCCAAGACTTTCCGATATACAACAACAGTAATTTTGATATGTCACATGCCTTATTTGAACATTCTTAGGGCAATTTTCAGGCAAATCGCAATCAGTATAAATTATCCAATTTACTGTTGGATTGGCGCGACACCCATGTAAGAATAAGGATATCCAAAATGGCCAGTTACCAAAATAAGGTATTAATATACAAATACTAGATCGCTCTTTTTGCATATTCTAATTTTATTGAGCAGAGGACGGAATAAAACGATATTTCCTGAAAATCCCTAAGTATCTTTCAGGAACAAGATAGATATTAGAGTATTTTTTCTCAGGAAAGAAACTGGACAATACCCAACGTCGATCAAAGTATTTGTAATAAAATCTTCTTAAAAACCCGCAAACACCTCTGCCATGAATCTTTCTACTATTGGTGATAGTAATAGAAAAAATAGTATACCCAGAAAACAAATTATTCAATAAATCATACTCAATAAATTCATCGAGGGTTTT
Source organism: Methylobacillus flagellatus KT (assembly GCF_000013705.1). NCBI lineage: Bacteria > Pseudomonadati > Pseudomonadota > Betaproteobacteria > Nitrosomonadales > Methylophilaceae > Methylobacillus > Methylobacillus flagellatus. The sequence goes on along the minus strand of NC_007947.1, from coordinate 805,068 downwards.
TTTATTTTTATATTCTAACAGCAATAATGGCTGGTGTTGTTGAATGGTATGTTTCAAGCCTTTAAGAGCCGGCACCTCATGCCCTTCGACATCCATTTTTATAAAATCAACCTGATTTACTTGTCGTTGAGCCAAGTATTCATCTCCTATCAGCGTTCTGACTTTCAATCTTTGTCCATCTCCCTCCATGACTTCAAGGCTAGAAGACCCAAGATTGGCGTTATCTGGGATGAATATTTCCATTTCTTGGTCAACATCAGACAAGCCTACATTCACGACCTCTGCATTCTTGACATTATTTTGCTCAACATTGACCTTAAGGACCTGAAAGATAAAGTCAACAGGCTCAAATGCAATCAGATGGCGGGAATAATCAGCAATCACTAGCGCATGATTGCCAATATTAGCACCAATATCAAGGCTGGTTTCAGGCTTAATGTCTCCCAAAACATCTGCCAATGAATTTAAAATATTGCTGTCATACTCCCCTTTTTTCTGAATTTCCTGTGTGATCGCGTCACCCTCAAACGCGCTCAATACTTTCCCTCTTTTAGTCGTTAGCTTTACCAGGGAGCGATGCATCCCACTCTCCAATTCTGAATAATTAAATGAATAATAAGTCTTTGATGAATGTCAACATAAAGAAATGTTTTCTCGCAGCAGCATCACTAAATTTTTCATGCAGAATGTCAGCGGAAGAATTGGCAGCCTGAGGTAATCTACTGCGTGCAATCAGCAGACTCGACAAGTGATGAGGGTTTCCTAGTGAGAACAAATCTCCGTACCCATTCACCACTTCTGCCCCGCCCCCGCTATCACTGCAAATAATCGGCAACTCCGCCGCCATCGCCTCCAGCAATACCATGCCGAAAGGCTCGTGATCCGAGGTCAAGACAAACAAATCAAACGCCCGGAAATATCGTCTTGCTTCCGGCACCTGGCCTGCAAAGCGGACGTTTCCGGCAATACCCAGCTCGCTCGCCAATGCCTTCAGCTCCTGTTCCAGCGGGCCTTTACCCAGGATCAACAATAAGGTGTTCGCAGGCAGCTCAGGCAGTGCCTGGGCAAATCCACGCAACAGAGTCGCTTGGTCCTTGTCCCGGTGCAAGCGGCCGACATTGGCGATTACGTAAGTATCGTCTTCCAATTCAAGCAGGCGGCGGGCTTCCTGCCTGGGCAACAGGGATTGCCTGACCGCGTCCACGTCAATGCGGTTATACAAGGTCTGGATCTGCTCGGCGGGCCAGTGTTTGAGGTGCTGGCGCATTTCGTCCCGCACGGAATTCGACACGCATAGCATCAATATACGCTTGCGGTAGAAGTTGACGAGGATGCGCCGGGTGAACCGCCCGTAGTCATTGTAGTTATGGTGTACGCTCACCACTGGCAGACCGGTAGCGAGCAATGCCACATAGGTAGGCTTGGCGCGATGGGCAATGCAAAATGCGAAGTTCCGGCTTTTCACCAATTGCCGGATTTTCGCAATCGCCCCCAGCTTGAGCCCTTTTACCTGCTTGCTGCTGTAACCAAGAAAAACCACCTCATCGGATGCGCTGCCTCGCTCCACCTCGGGATCAGGTTTCCCAGTCAGGTAGACCGTCACCACCTTGTAGGGACTATCCTTGAACAAGGCAGCATATTGGCGGGCGCAATCGAGGAAGGGAGGATAATAGCTATGGCAGATATGCAGTACGTACATGGTTTAAGCACCGGATAAAAACTTCAGCCTCGACCTAAGCGCAGACGCGGCTTTGGGCGGCAATTGCGCCGTGGAGAAATAGCCATCCGCAAACACTTTGCGTTCGGCCATAGGCAATGACTCCCAATCAGCCTGGTAACGCTGCAGATGGCGGAAATTACGCGCGCGATGCCAGTTGGTCAGGCCATGCCGATACACCTTGAGATCGGCAATATCAATCAAGCCAAGCCGTCCATCCGGCGTCCTGACGACATTGCCAAAATGCAGCGAGCGGAAATAAACGCCATGCTGATGCAGTTGCGCGACAAAACGTCCAAAACTTTCCATGAGTCCATGCTCCGCCAGACCGGAGATATGCAGTTGCCGCAAGGTATGCCCCTGCAACGGCCGGTAGAGTACGGCAGTATCGGTACTTTCCTCGAAATGGAACAATTGCACGATCTCGACCGTAGGAACGCCGAGCCGCTTGAGCCTGTCCGCATTGCGGCAGAAATGGCGCGCGTAGGAGTACACGCGGGCCAAGGTAAAGGTATGGCGCACGCGGAACACCTTGAGGATATTGCCATTGTCCATCTGCAGCACTTTGATGCCGCGCTCATCCTGCTCGAGCACCTTGGCATTCCGGCTTAATTGCGCAAAGTCTTCCGGGGCAAGCAGGTGGCTGCTGCGAATATTCAGGCGGGGAATCAGCATGTATGCGTTAATAAGGCGTTGATATCGGGCAATGTGGCAATATCCTGGCTAGCGCAATAAGCCTGCCAACCGGGGAAATCGGTCCATTTGTGCAGAAAGACGAAATCCAGGCCGGCACGGCTCGACGATTCATGATCGTAGCGGCTATCGCCGATAAATATCGCGGGTCGGCGGATATTCTCGCGGCCGGTTTCGCGGGCCATGATCTCGTCCTTGTTATCCGGGCTGCCGAAAATGCCGCCATCAAACAATGAGGACAGCTTACGCTCGGCAAAAATGGCACGCAACTCCTCCTGGTCCCCGCCTGAAATCACCAGCCAATTGCTGGCTGCGGTTTTTTCACGCAGTGCTTGCAGCCCGGAAGCAATTTCACAGCTCGCCAAACGCTTGCGCACCTCGCGACCGAAATCCTGCAGCAAGAAATCCACGTCATCCTGCGTAAAGGGCTGCTTCAGGATCTGCTTGAGGAAATACTCGAATTTGACGAAGCGGGAAATACCGCCCAGCTTGATGTGGTAATCCACCAGTGCCTGCGCTTGCTGGTCGTTCGCGCCGAAGTTCTTGGCCGTGGCGTAATACGCCTCGATCTTGAGATGGTTGGAGTTGAGGATGACGCCATCGCAATCAAACACCCATGTGTGGTATTGCTCGAGATTCAGCATAGCGCGACCTGAAGGTTGGTGCCATAGGCAATTGGCATGTGCACAGCCTGGGGATATGAAGACTACAGGCCCCGAGAGGGGCCTGGTATTGCTTGTTAGGCTGCAGCCTTGATCGCACTGGCCTCGCGCGCCAGCTTGGTGATATGCGCCCAATCCTTGCGCGCCACGGCATCGCCAGGCGTGAGCCAGGTGCCGCCGCAAACCACGACGTTAGGCAACGCCAGAAACTGGGGAGCCGATTCTACCGTTAGCCCGCCCGTAGGGCAGAACTTGACATCGCCGAACGGGCCGGCAAAGCCCTTGAGTAGGTTAATGCCACCCACAGCAACAGCCGGGAACAGCTTGAGGAAATAGTAATCATCGGCATTTGCTTGCATGATCTCGCTACCGGTCGATACGCCAGGCAGCAATGGCAACCCCATTTCACGCGCAGCACGGCCCAGTTCACTGGTATAGCCTGGGCTAACGGCGAATTGACAGCCAACATCCTTGCAGTTTTGCGCATCCTTGATGTTGCGCACAGTCCCGGCACCCACGATGGCATCAGGCACGGCCTTGGCGATGGCCTCCATGGCCTGCAAGGCCACTGGCGTGCGCAAGGTCACTTCCAGTACCTTGATACCACCTTCGAGCAAAGCTTCTGCCATCGGCACCGCGTCTTCCACTTTGTTGATGACAATGACCGGGATGACTGGGCCATGGTTGGCTAAATCGAGTGTGCTCATGTTCTATATACCTATGGATTGATTATTAAAAATCTGCAAGCAGAAAGGCAAACTATATTGCCATTTCAAAATCGCGGAGGCCAAGGCGTTTGAGCGCAGACAGTACGGTAGTACGGCAAGCGAGAGCAAACGACGCATGGCCTGGTTTTTCAAATGGCTTAAAGCCAGGTAACAGCACCTTCTTCGGCACTATGCACATTCTTGCGCATGCCGCCGAACAATTCACGGCCAATGCCATGACTGTTGTTGTTGCGCTGCGCTTCGGTCATGACAGCCACGGGTCGGGCCTGCCATTCTTCATCATCGACCAAGGCGTTCAAGGTACCGACGATCGCATTGAGACGGATCATGTCACCTGTACGGATTTTGCCGATCGCGCCGCCAGCCACCGCTTCAGGGCTCAAGTGGATCGCAGCCGGCACCTTGCCAGAGGCGCCGCTCATGCGACCATCAGTCACGATTGCAACCCGGAATCCCTTACCTTGCAACACGGACAAAGGCGGTGTCAGCTTGTGCAGCTCAGGCATGCCATTGGCACGCGGACCCTGGAAGCGCACAACGGCGATAAAATCCTTCTCCAGCTCACCACGCTCAAACGCTGCCAGCAGCTCTTCCTGGCCATTGAATACGATGGCGGGCGCCTCGATGATCTGACGGTCTTCCGGTACGGCGGAGCTTTTAATCACGGAACGCCCGAGATTGCCCGTCAACAGGCGCAGGCCGCCAGTCGCGCTGAACGGCTTGGAGACATTGCGCACGATAGTCTCGTCAGGGCTTTCCTTGGGCAAGTCAACCCAGATCAGACCATCATCGGACTTGACCGGCTTCTTGCAGAAATCCCGCAAGCCGCCCAGCACGACAGAGGTAACATCCCCATGCATATAGCCGCCTTCGATCAGCTCGCGAATGACAAAGCTCGGTCCTCCGGCCGCCTGGAACTGGTTCACATCGGCCGTACCGTTAGGATAGACACGCGCCAGCAAAGGGGTATTCTGCGAGAGCTTGGAAAAGTCGGACCAGTCGATGATGATGCCAGCAGCCCTGGCCACGGCCACCCAATGAATCAGGTGATTGGTGCTGCCGCCGGTAGCCAGCAGCGCCACGATCGCATTGACGATGACACGCTCATCCACCATCTTGCCGATGGGCGTAAAGCGCTGGCCCTTCGTAATGGAAAGCACAGTCTTCACCGCCTCGCGGGTCAACAATTCGCGCATATCATCATGCGGATGCACAAAAGCAGCACCCGGCACGTGCAAGCCCATTGCCTCGATCAGCATCTGGTTACTATTGGCGGTGCCAAAGAAAGTACAGGTGCCAGCACCGTGATAGGCAGCGGATTCGGAAGCCAACAGTTCGTCCCGGCCCACCAGGCCCTGGGCATATTTCTCGCGCACCTTGGATTTGGTGGTGTTGTCTATGCCTGTCGCCATCGGGCCGGCGGGCACGAATAGGGTAGGCAAGTGACCAAAATGCAAGGCACCGATCAACAGTCCCGGTACGATCTTGTCACACACGCCAAGCATCAGGGCTGCATCGAATACGTCATGAGACAGGGAAATCGCTGTGCTCATTGCGATGGTATCGCGCGAGAACAGGCTTAACTCCATGCCAGGCTCGCCCTGGGTGATGCCGTCGCACATCGCAGGCACGCCGCCTGCTACCTGTACGGTAGCGCCATGTTTGCGCGCTTCGTCCCGGATGATGCTGGGGTAAGTCTCATATGGCTGGTGCGCCGACAACATATCGTTGTAAGCCGTCACAATCCCGATATGCGGGGCCTTTTCCGCTACGACACGAAATTTGTCGTTGCTCGGCAGGGCAGCAAAGGCATGCGCCACATTCGCACAGCCCAGACGGTCAGGGCCGCGCGTGCGGTTGATGATCTGGTCGATACGTTGCAAATAGGCTTTGCGGGTAGGTGCACTACGTTCCCGAATGCGCTCGGTGACTTCTATCAGGGTTTGTGTCATTAATGGTGTGCTGCTGAAAGTTGAATTTAGCCGGGAATTATCGCTGAAAGCGTTGGACATCGTCAAATTAACCACGACTGGGATAAGGTAAAAAAACCATGGGCTTGCAACTGCTGAGTCTCTGCTGCAAGCCCGCCCCGGCCTAATTCTTGGTCACAAGAACGTCTTCCATCAGCAGATATTCGAGATCGCACCCGTAGAACATATTGAGCGCATCAGTCGGACTGCAAACCATTGGTTCGCCGCGACGGTTCAATGAGGTGTTGAGGACTACGGGCACATTGCGCAGGCGCTCCAGCTCCTCGATCAAGGCGTAATAGCGCGGATTGGTTTCCTTGGTCACGATCTGCGCACGTGCCGTGCCATCTTCATGGACGACCTCGGGAATGCGTGGCTTCCAATGCTCGGCCACATCGAAAGTGAAGGTCATGTAGGGCGCAGGATGATCTGTCTGTAGTATGTCAGCGGCAACCCGGTCCAACATGCTAGGACAGAATGGCCGCCAGCGCTCGCGATACTTGATTTGCGCATTGATACGGTCCGCCACGCCGGGATGGCTGGGGTCGCCGAGGATGCTGCGACAACCCAGCGCGCGCGGGCCAAACTCCATGCGACCCTGGAACCAGGCCAAGGGGTTGCCCGCAGCCAGAATCTCGGCGCCTTTCTGCGGTGCGTTTTCAACACGCTGGAACCTGGGTTTGGCAGGATGTGCCTCGCAGGCTGCCAGGCACTCCTCTGTTGTGAACGACGGACCGAGGTAGGCATGACGCATTGGCTCCAGCGGCTCCCCCATCTCTGCGGCCACGAAACTGGCCGCGCCGAGCGAGGTGCCGTTGTCGCCGGAGGCAGGTTGCACGAACAGCTCTTTGACATGTGGCAAGGCAATGATGCGCTGGTTGAGCTTGACATTGAGCGCCACACCGCCTGCCATCGCAATACGGCCAGTTTCGCGGATGATATCGCCGAGATAATATTCGATCATCTCCAGCGCAATGTCTTCCAGCAGCTGCTGCACAGAAGCAGCATAATGAATGTAGGGATCGTCGATCTCGTCGCCCTGGCGCTTGGGCCCCAACCACTCGATCAATTTGGGCGTGAAATAGAAACCCCTGCCGTTTTCCTTGTAGCGGCGCAAACCAACCACATTGACGTAGTCGGTATTGATCTTGAGCTCGCCGTGCTCGAACTTGGCCAGGCGCGACAAGTCGTAGCGCTTGGGATCGCCGTAAGGCGCCATGCCCATGACCTTGAACTCGCCGTCCAGCATCTCGAAGCCAAGATACTCCGTGATCGCGCCGTACATGCCGCCCAGGGAATCCGGGTCGTAAAACTCCTTGATCTTATGGATCTTGCCATTCTCGCCATAGCCAAAGAAGGTCGTGGCATACTCGCCCTTGCCATCGATGCCGACGATCGCGGTCTTTTCCTTGAAACCACTCAAGTGATACGCGCTACTGGCATGCGCCAGGTGGTGCTCGACCGGCACAAAACGCGCCTTGGTCAGGCCAAGCTCGCGCATCAGATCCAGGGACTTGTCGCGGTTGCGGCGAAAACGGCGGTTTCCGTTGAAAATGGCATCGAGCGCGCGGTCGGGCGCATACCAGTAACGCTTGGCATAATGCCAGCGAGCTCCGCTGCTCAATGGAATCTCGCCATAGGGAAACGCGACGATATCCACTTGCTCGGGCCGCACCCCGGCCTCGCGCAAACAGTATTTTGCCGCCTCAAGCGGAAACTTGTTCTTGGCATGCTTGTCGCGGATGAAACGCTCTTCTTCCGCGGCCGCTACAATGTTTCCATCCACAATAATGGCAGCCGAGGCATCATGCCCCAGCGCACCTGATAAACCTAGAATGATCATTCGTCTTTTTCGCTTTGATTAAATACGATGCCCGCCTGGTCCAGCACACGGCCATCCGCATAAACTGCCCTGAAGGCCGCCGCCAGTAATTGAGAAGTCGCAGCATCGCCTTGCCAATTCTTGAAGAACCGCTGCAGGTCGCGTGCATGCCTGCGCTCGAAGCGTTTTTTGCATGCATGCTGCCGCATACTGTCCAAGTCGATTAACAATGGGTACTGGTCGCGAATCAATATGTTGGTTGCCTTGAAATCGCCGTGTTCCAGCTGCAGGCAAAACAACTGGAAGAAAAGCCTGGCGATGCGTTGCGCGACCCGCTCCTTCACCTCGCGATCAATCGTGAGGTCGGCATAGAATTCCGCCGCATCCCGGGCAATCATGAATTCGGTCAGCAGGTAGGCCTCTCGGCGCAGCCCCAGCCACCGGCGTTCCAGTACGGCCACAGCCGCCGGAGTGGCAATACCCTTCAACTGCAAACGGAAGGCATTGGACCATGACACCACAGCCCGGGAAGGCCGCCAAGCACGGCCCAGGCCATGCCAGAAATTCTTGATATTGTACCTTTTGATCACCATCTTGCGCTGATCAATTTCAACGGCAGCCACGGTGCAGGTATTCCCACTCTTGAGCCTGACCGCGCTTGTTGCGTCGAGCAAGCCATCGGGTGTTGCCAAGGCCTGCCGCACTCCCGGGCTGTCTTGTGCGCGATTGATGGCCAGGTAATGCCAGGGTTTCTCCTCCACCGCTACGTCCGTGCAGGAGCGCTGCACTTTGCTGGCGTACTGACGCATATCGCGCCGCCAGTGGCGCGCGATCAGCTGCTGCATGATATCAATATCAGACGCCCCCCCCCCTATCACCGCAACATACTGCCGCAGCAGGCTGGGTAACCACGCTGCCACCGCATCGACATCGAACTTCGAAATCAGGCGCGCCAGGTTGTCCCATTGTTGCCGCTGCCTGCCAAAAACGCGCAACTGCCGGATGCCGTCACCGTCCAGGGTATAGACAGCCTGTGCATCCACCAGGAAATTTTTCAAGTACAAATCCGTTTGCAGCAACCCTGCGCGATGATGCCGGGCAACTTCCTCCACAAGCCGCAGGGCCAGCGCATGACGCCCTTCCTCATCGAGGTCCTGCCATACCTGTTCGGCGTTGCGGGCGGGAATGGCTCCATAGAGCAAGGCTTCACATCCTTGACTCGCCACGCCAGACTCTAGCAGCAATGTCGGCGTTGCAAGCCTGGCTTGCGCTAGCCAGCGAGCGCCGCGCTTGTCACGCGCCGCATACTTGCCCGCCTGACCGCCAATGAAAAGCTTGGCATAAATGGCCTGCCCATTCAGCAAGCCACGGCAAACCAGACGCTTGCCCGGGACACGGCGCACGACCTCCAGCGACTGCAATACACTGCCATCATCCAGCACCAGGCCGAATGGTGCAGCAACAGCTCCTTGCGCATATTGCTGCAAATCAGGGATGGAGAGCGCGGCAAGGTTAGTCATGGGCATGAATATCCAGCGGACGGATGGTGTCAGGCTGGTACGGGTCGCCAATCAGCAATGGATGCTCCTTGAATTGCAAATTCACGAGACTGAGCGACGGCTCGAAGCCGTCGAAGCTCAAGCCAGCCAGATCCGCCCAGGTATGGATGAAATGCGCGTTACTGTAGGGGCGCTCGAGCATGCCGTCGAAGCGCATGTCATGCCCGGCCCTCCACTGCTCGGACGCCCATATGATGAAAGGCACCGTATACATAGGCAGGGTGGGCTTGGCCTCGTTGCGTCCCAGCATGTCATGCCCCGGCGCATCGTAGACGTCTTCGCCATGGTCAGAGAAATAGACCAGCAGGCTGTTCGGGGCCTGCGTGCGCAAGGTTTCAATCAGGGTGGATATCACATAATCATTATAGAGCACGGCATTATCATAATGGTTGTAGACCTTGGCCTGCCTGTCGTTCAATATGGCAGGCACACCCTCGCGCCCTTTGAATACGTCAAACTCTGCAGGGTAACGGTACTCATATTTCATATGCGTGCCAAGCAAATGCACAATGATGAACTTCCTGGGCGCAGGATCACGCAGCACTTCCTCGAACGGGGCAAATACATTGGCATCATACTCGCGGGAGTTCTGCGCACGGCTGTTGTTCATGTAGAACTGCTCGTCCGTCTGTTTGGAAAAATTGGTCAACATCGTGTTGCGTTTGGTCATTGTCTGATGGTTGGTAATCCAGTACGACTTGTAACCCGCCTGGCGCATCATGTTCATGAGCGAAGGCTTAGTGAGGTGCAGCTCAGGATGTTCTTGGTCTGCAAAAGTCAGCGCCTGGGTCAGTGCCTCTATCGTATAGGGTCGCGGTGTTACTACATTGACGAACACGCTCAACTCTTGTCGCAGGGCGTCCAGTCTGGGCGTCGTCTTGCGGTGGTAGCCATACAGGCTCATGCGCTGGCGATTGGTCGACTCGCCCAGCACCAGCACCAAAGTCGCAGGCTGGCCGGCATTGGCGTCTTGCAGGTTGGATAGCGGCGGAATCCTGCTGTTCTGCTCGAGCAAGGTTTCCATATTGGCAAGCTGCTTGCGGTAGTGGATGTAGCCTATCACCATCTGCCAGGGCACGGCGGGCTCCATGCGTATTTGCAATTTTTCCACGGCATCGTCGAGGCTTGCCTTGTTGAGCACCAACTGCTTGAACATCGGCTGCACGAACAGCAAGACCAGGATGCCCGCGGACACTGTCCAGGCGGCGCGCGCGCTGATCTGGAGCGGCCCCAGCCTGCGCCAGAGCCAATAGGCTACACCGCTATGCAATAGCAATACCGGAATCATCCACCAGACGAAGTACTGGGCAATGAACTCGCTGGATTCGGCCGGGTTGGACTCGAAGATCGTGAACATCACGCTTTGCGAAAACTCCTGCCCGTAAATACAGAAATACCCGAGACTGACCAGCGAAGATGCCCACAGCACCAGCCCGATCACAGCGGCTATCTTGCGAGCGTGGCGCCGCACCAGCATCACCGGTATCAGCCACAGCAAGCTCATCACAATTGCTTGGCGCATACCGACAAAAATGGTCGTGCCACTGATTTGCAGCAAGAAATGGGTAATGCCGGAGAAATAGAAGAAAAACAGGTAGTAATTGAACCAAGCGCTCCAGTCTGAACGCTTCCAGGCGAATGTGAATGGCATATATTATAGACTTCCTCTTTACGCCGGGCCGCTACATATCAGCCGATCATTCCGCCAATCTGGTGTAGGCCGGGCTCAACCTTGTGAAGTTTGATATAAAGTTTGATTGCGCGGGCCTGCACCTGCTGCCAGAAATCCCGCTCTTCGCGCATGACCTGCCTGATTGGCTTGCCACGATAACGACGCAGGAAACGCAGATAATCCCTGGTTACTAGTCCCGCATTCATCGCAGAAAAATACAATGCTGCTATATCCTTCATGCGATCTTGGGGGCGGATTGTCTCACGAATTCCGACGCGATGCAGGTCTATGAGATATAAATGGATATCGCCATGCCTGAGCCGGGGCAGGTCAAGGCAGATATGGCAGATATAGAAATCGCGGTGATTGAGGCCGCTGTCATGCAGGCGTGCCGCCAAGGTGGCAACTTCCATCAACAAGCGGCGCTTGAAGCGCGGCTCGGGCGGGGATTGCATCCACTGGTCCGCCAGGGTCTCCAGCGACAATATATCGCCCAGGTCATGCGTGATCAGGAATGACTGGCGGCTTGCCGGGCTGCACCCGCGGCTGCCGAAACCTGCCAGCGGCGTAGTGGCGATGCCAATCTCGCCGAGCTTTTCTATCGCCTGCTTCTCGGTGTTTGCACTGACGATGGGCACCTTGAACGCCAAGAGATTCTTGAAAATCTCCCCCCATCCCACGCCAAAGTGTTGCTTGATGAAATAGGGCTGGCCGGCAAGTTGAACACGGACGGTCTTGCGTCCCGGCACATCGCGGAACACCTCTCCCCCCAGCGCCATGACACGCGAAAACACATCGCCCTCTCCCAGTGCTTGCGTCAGCTCCGGCGACAACTGCAATTCCTTGCAATTCATATCGCGTCCTCCTGCTTTTTCCCGGCAATCCGGAGCATGATCGCAGCCTCGGCACTACCATCGTTCTCCGTCATCAACCTGTGTGCATGCCGCAAGCCGTTGTCGCGCCACTTCTCCAGCCGAGCATCCCTTGCATGCACAAGCGATACCATTTCCTCCAGCATCCGGTTCAACACCGCCTGCTCAAACGGCAACGGTACCACTTGCCCGGCATCGGCCTTCTGGACATGCACCGCATAACCGCAGCTGGCCGTCGCCAGTACCGGCACGCCACTCGCCATCGCCTCCAGGATGACCAGACCGGTATTCTCCCGGTAGGCCGGATGCAGGTAGAAATCTGCACCTTGCATCAATTGCGGGATGTCGGGCCTGCCGCGTGAAATGATCAGGTTGTCCGCCACCTTGAGCTTGCTTGCCATCCTGATGAAGGGCGCTGGCTTATCCTGCCCGATGGCAATCAGCTTGAAGTCCTGGCGCATGTCCGCGGGTAGGCTCGCCAATGCATGCACCGCGCGATCCAATCCCTTCATATAGAACCCTGAACCGACCAGCAGGGCGATCTTCGTCTCCGGTGGCAGGTTGAACGCATTCCGCAAATAGGCACGCATTTCCGCGCGGTCATGCAATTGCAGTCGCTCGCCAGAAAGATAGGGCGGGATGTAGTGAAAGCGGTCGTCCTGAGTGTGATACCAGCGCTGGAATACAGCTTTTTCCGCCATATCCACCATCAATACCTGCGTCTTGCCTTGCGGTGAGAAAATGACCTGTTCTGTACGCTGGAACCAGCGGTAGCGCGGCGTCAAGCGATACAGCCAATTACGCTGGGTATGGGCCCGCTCGATAAAACAGGGGTCGGCGGCAAAATACACGTCCAGACCGCCCATGCGATTGTATCCTACGATCAAGTCGACATTGAATTCACAGGCAATGCGGGCTTGTGCCTGACGAATGAAGTCCTGGTATTTCCGGAAATTGAACCAGCCTTTTGCCGGCATGATGTGCACAGATATCCTGCCATGGGCAGCGCCAACCTGCGGCATCTCGCCATCCCATGACATGGTAAAGATATCCACGGAATGCCCCGCCTCAGCAAGCCGGGTAGCAGTGCGCAGCATGTCGCGCTGCATGCCGCCATAAGGGAAATACTTGAAGATCAGGAAAGCAAACTTCAATGGCTACAGCCTTCAATCAGGGTTAAAGAAGCTGAATTGTATGCGAAAATGCCGCCCATGCCTCGCTTGCTCATGATCAAAACCACTTCCCTGGGGGATGTCATCCACAACCTGCCGGTCATCACGGACGTCAAGGCTGCATTTCCAGACATGCAGATAGACTGGGTGGTGGAAGAAAGCTTTGCCGACATTCCACGGTTGCATCCGGGAGTCAACAGGGTCTTTACCGTCGCAGTCCGGCGTTGGCGCAGACACTTGTTGCAGGCCAGCACCTGGCAGGAAATTCGAGACATACGCCGCCAGCTGCGCTCACACAATTACGACCATGTCATCGACACCCAGGGCCTGCTGAAAAGCGCATTGATCGGCAGTCAAGCACGGGGCATCTTTCACGGACAGGATGGCGCCTCCGCGCGGGAGCCCTGGGCTGCACTGTTCTACCAGCAACGCCACCCTGTGGCACGCGGTCAGCATGCGGTCGCGCGCAACCGCGAACTGGCCGCGCGTGCGCTAGGATACGCTATTCCGTCCAGCCCGCCGGACTACGGCATTCATGCTACGGCTCCCGCCACACTAGGATTGCCCAGCCGTTATATTGCCGGGCTGCACGCCACCAGCCGGGATGCCAAGCTCTGGCCGGAAAACCACTGGAGCCGACTGGGCAACGCCTTGCTCGAGCAAGATTTGAAACTGTTACTACCTTGGGGCAGCGCTGGCGAAGAATCCCGGGCGCGGCGCATTGCCGACACCGTACCCGGTTGCGTGGTATTGCCGCGGCTACCTCTTAGCCAGCTCGCTGCCGTGCTAAGCAACAGCTATGCCGCGATCGGCGTCGATACCGGTCTGGTGCACCTGGCCGCAGCCCTCGACCTGCCCACTGTGGCGATCTATACCGACACCGACCCGGAACTGACGGGAGTGCTGGCCCACGACCAGCACAAGATCCGCAACCTGGGGGGACAAGGCCAGGTTCCGCCAGTCGATGCCGTGCTCGAAGCCCTGGCCCAGGTCACGGCAAGGTAGCAGCAAAGGCTTGCAGACTGTTCCGGGCGAATAAAAATCTTCATGCCCTCTTGTAATCCGGGCATACACCCCCATGTGTCCCGTTGTCACATCATCACCAACAGGGACTATTATGCAACACGAAGACAAGACGCCCGAGCAACAGGAAAACAAGACGCCGGAAACTGAACTGCAGCAGGAAAATGCCCCTGCCACTCCGCAAGAAGCGGGGGCTGCCGGCTCGATTGATGACAGGATTGCCGAACTGGAAGCAAAGCTGGCCGAACAGCAGGCTGCCGTGCTGTACGCCAAGGCGGAAGGCGAAAACATCCGTCGCCGCGCAGCGGAGGATATCGAAAAGGCACGCAAGTTTGCGCTGGAAAAATTTTCCAGCGAACTTCTCGCCGTCAAGGATAGCCTGGATGCAGCCTTGAATGTCGGCTCCGCTACGCTGGAAAGCTATCGCGATGGTGTTGAGCTTACGGCCAAACAGCTGACTGCCGTATTCGAGAAATTCAGCATTGTCGAAATCAATCCGGTCGGCGAGAAATTCGACCCGAACAAGCACCAAGCGATCGGCACTGTGGAAAGCGAGGCGGAAAGCAATACCGTGGTCAATGTGCTGCAGAAGGGTTACACCCTCAATGACCGGGTGCTGCGTCCGGCGCTGGTCATGGTTGCAAAATAACCACCTTTACGCTGCCATGGGGGGATTTTGCACGTCATTTTTGCAAACTAGGCTTGAAATCGCATCGCCTATCCCCATGTTGACGGCATAGTTATCCACTTTCAGAGTTATAAAGAACACAAGGAACCAAGACAATGGGAAAAATTATCGGTATTGACTTAGGCACCACCAACTCCTGCGTAGCCGTGATGGAGGGTGGAAAGCCTCGCGTGATCGAGAACGCCGAAGGCGCACGCACCACACCTTCCGTCATTGCCTATCAGGAAGACGGTGAAATTCTGGTAGGCGCTCCTGCCAAGCGCCAGGCGGTGACCAATCCGAAAAATACTCTATTTGCCGTCAAGCGCCTGATTGGTCGCCGCTTTGACGAAAAGGAAGTTCAGAAAGACATCGGCCTCATGCCTTACACCATCACCAAGGCTGACAACGGTGATGCATGGGTAGAAGTCCGCGGCCAGAAGCTGGCGCCACCGCAAATCTCCGCAGAAGTGTTGCGCAAGATGAAGAAAACCGCAGAGGACTACCTGGGTGAAGAGGTCACCGAGGCCGTCATCACGGTACCTGCCTACTTCAACGACAGCCAACGCCAGGCCACCAAAGATGCAGGCCGTATCGCTGGCCTGGAAGTCAAGCGTATCATTAATGAACCGACTGCGGCTGCACTGGCTTTTGGTCTGGACAAACAGGAAGGTGATCGTAAGATTGCAGTCTACGACTTGGGCGGCGGTACTTTCGATATTTCCATCATCGAGATTTCCGAAATTGATGGTGAGCACCAGTTCGAGGTATTGTCCACCAACGGTGACACCTTCCTGGGCGGCGAAGACTTCGATAACCGCCTGATCGATTTCCTGGCGGACGAATTCAAGAAGGAAAACGGTATCGACCTGCGCAACGACTTGCTGGCCAAGCAGCGCTTGAAGGAGGCCGCAGAAAAGGCCAAGATCGAGCTTTCTTCCAGCACGCAGACCGAAGTCAACCTGCCTTACATTACCGCGGATGCCAGCGGACCAAAACACTTGGTGGTGAAGATCACACGCGCCAAGTTCGAGAGCCTGGTGGAAGACTTGATCGAGCGCTCCATCAAGCCATGCGAAGTTGCATTGAAGGATGCAGGAGTCAAGGTATCCGATATCCAGGACGTGATCTTGGTTGGCGGTCAGACCCGCATGCCCAAGGTGCAGGAAAAGGTCAAGGAATTCTTCGGTAAGGAACCTCGCAAGGATGTGAACCCTGACGAAGCTGTCGCTGTAGGTGCCGCTATCCAGGGTGGCGTACTGCAAGGCGACGTGAAGGATGTTCTCTTGCTCGACGTCACTCCGCTTTCCTTGGGAATCGAAACCCTGGGTGGCGTGATGACCAAACTGATCCAGAAGAACACCACGATCCCGACCAAGGCATCGCAAGTGTTCTCGACAGCCGAGGACAACCAGTCTGCCGTAACGATCCACGTCCTGCAAGGTGAGCGTGAAATGGCATCCGGCAACAAGAGCCTGGGTCAGTTCAACCTGACTGATATCCCGCCCGCACCGCGTGGCATGCCACAGATCGAAGTCACCTTCGACATCGACGCCAATGGTATCTTGCATGTATCGGCCAAGGATAAGGCGACAGGCAAGGAAAACAAGATTACCATCAAGGCGAACTCTGGCTTATCCGATGAAGAGATCAAGCGCATGGAGGAAGAGGCTGCCAAATATGCAGACGAGGACAAGAAGCTGCGTGAACTGGTTGACGCACGCAATAGCGCCGACAGTGCTATCCACAGCGTGAAGAAATCCCTGGCCGAGCATGGTGACAAACTGGATGCGGCTGAAAAGGGAGCCATTGAAAAGGCGGTACAAGAGCTGGAAGACGTCATCAAGGGTGACGACAAGGCAGCGATCGAGAGCAAGACTAATGCCTTGATCGAGGCCTCGCAGAAACTTGGTGAAAAAGTCTACGCTGCCGGCGAAACCGAAAGCAGCGCCGCAGAACCAGGCGAGCCACAGGAAAAGACAGTGGATGCCGAAGTGGTGGATGCTGAGTTCGAGGAAGTCAAGGATGACAAGAAGTAATTCCTTTACCATGTAACCTCATGAGGCGCACAGGGAGTTTCCCGATGTGCCTCATCTGGAAGCCCTGAATCAGCCAGGCAGCGGACATTCGCTGCGGAGCGGGATGGAATGCAAGGCGCAAACCAGCGACCAGTGAGGGTCACTCGTTTGCAACCAGGCGCCCAGCCCGCTTTTATGAATGTATGCAGCAAGGGCCGAATTCAGGGCATCCTTAACTTTTTAGCAGAAGAAAATGGCAAAAAGAGATTATTACGAGGTACTCGGTGTCAACCGGGACGCTACGGATGAAGAAATCAAGAAGGCTTACCGCAAGCTGGCGATGAAATATCATCCGGACCGGAACCCGGACAACCCAAAAGCCGAAGAACACTTCAAGGAAGCCAAGGAGGCCTATGAAGTGCTTTCTGACGACCAGAAGCGCGCGGCATACGATCAATACGGTCATGCGGGCGTAGACCCGAGCGCTGCTGCTGGCGCGGGAGCAGGTGGTTTCGGCAATTTCGCCGATGCCTTCGGCGACATCTTTGGCGATATTTTCGGTGGGGGCGGAGGCGGCCGACGCTCCAATGTCTACCGTGGTGCAGATCTGCGCTACAACATGGAAATCTCCCTGGAAGAAGCCGCACGGGGTACAGAAACCAAGATCCGTATCCCCGTCATGGCAGAGTGTGAAACTTGCCACGGCTCAGGCGCACGCCCTGGCACCCAGCCCGTTACCTGCTCCACTTGCGGCGGCCATGGCCAGGTGCGCATGCAGCAAGGCTTCTTCTCCGTGCAACAGACCTGCCCCAAGTGCCATGGGTCCGGCAAGATGGTCAAGGACCCCTGCCCCACCTGCCATGGTGGTGGACGCGTCAAGCAGCACAAGACGCTGTCGGTCAAGATTCCGGCTGGCGTGGACGAGGGCGACCGCATCCGCCTCTCTGGCGAAGGCGAAGCTGGTGTCAATGGCGGACCACCTGGGGATCTCTATGTTGTGGTGCACCTGAAGAAGCATCCAATCTTTGAGCGCGACGGTGCCAACCTGCATTGCGAAATGCCGATCAGCTTCACGACAGCAGCCCTGGGCGGCGAAATTGAAATCCCGACCCTGGACGGTCACGCCAAGATGAAGGTGCCGCCGGAGACCCAGACCGGTGCTGTGTTCCGCCTGCGTGGCAAGGGCATCAAGCCATTGCGCAGCAACGAGCATGGCGACTTGTTTTGCCATGTCATCGTAGAAACACCGGTCAAGCTGACGGAACGCCAGAAAGAGTTGTTACGGGAACTGGAGGATATCAACCAGCAGGACTCCGGGAAACACAGCCCCAGAGAGAAATCCTGGATGACCAAGGTGAAAGATTTCTTTCAGTAATACTTGAAGTGCAGAAAAGACATGGTTTCTACCATGTCTTTTTATTTTCTACCCGGAATAGATCAAAGCTTCACCATTCAACTTGAACTTCTTGTGGCAAAAGCCCTATTGACCTTCTTGATGATAAAACCTCTTGAACACCATCTCCATGGGCTTCAAGATGGGGATACGCAATCTGAAGCCCTGAGATTGGAGACCTTTTCACTCACGGCTTTTCTCCTGCCAATATTTTCCGCAGCACAGGCAGCATCCATTTTGTTTTCTTTTCAAAACCGACGCTCCCCACTCCCGGGCAATAGCATGGTTTACTCTACAATGATGGGAACTATGTCTTATTTTCTCTTCCGGGGTTCTTTATCGTGATCGTTTAGCGCAATGAAAGACTTCTGAATGGGCAATCGAAAACAACATCCGTGCATGTTGCTTACCCACTAGGCAAGCAACTATTGTGTGAAGAAGTTACTCCTATACTATCCCAGACAAAATCTACCTCTACTTTTCATGTCGAATAATAACAACGCTTCCACATCTCCTCCCTCCCTCACGAGTGGCTGGCTACTGCTACTGGGAGCGCTCACTGGCCTGGCACCGCTGTCGATCGACATGTACCTGCCGGGCTTTCCAGCCATCGAGAAAAGCCTGCTCGCGCAGGCAGGCAGCGCACAGCTGACGCTGGCCAGTTATTTCATCGGGTTGGCGATCGGTCAGTTGTTCTACGGTCCGCTCAGCGACCGCTTCGGGCGGCGCCTGCCCTTGCTTATTGGGCTGGTGATTTATATTTTGGCGTCGTTCGGTTGTGCGTTTACCAGTAGTATCCCCGAGCTGATTTTCTGGCGCTTCCTGCAGGCATTGGGCGGCTGCGCAGGCATGGTGATCACGATGGCGGTCATCCGCGACCGCTGCAGCGCGAATGATGCGGCACGCGCATTCTCCATGCTGATATTGGTGATGGGGCTGGCACCCATTCTCGCGCCGCTCATTGGCGGCTGGATTGTCACCTCATTCGATTGGCGTGTCCTGTTCATCACCTTGGGGGTAGCCGGCATACTAGGATTGATCGCAGTGTATTTCTGGCTGGAGGAAACGCATGATACGCGCCACGAACCGCCGCTGGTACTGGGCCGCATCCTACGGAACTACGGCAGACTGTTCATGGATCGCAGGTTCATCGGTTACACACTGAGTGGCGGCCTGGCGCGCGCCGGGATGTTTGCCTATATTGCCGGCTCGCCTTTTGTCTTCATCGAGTATTACCACATCCCAGCGCAGCATTACGGCTGGATATTCGGGATGAACGCCGCAGGGTTGATTCTGGTGAGCCAGATCAATGTATGGCGGCTGAAAAAGCATCGGGCCACCGTGCTGCTCTCACGTGCCCTGTGGCTGCCTGGCGGCATCGGCGTGTTATTGCTGGGCCTGTCACTGACGGGGCATGTCACCCTGCCCCTGCTGCTAATCGGCATTTTCCTCTTTGTCGCCAGCATCGGCTATATCGGCCCCGATGCTGGCGCAGCGACACTGGCCACCCACGGCCAGCAGGCAGGCACGGCATCCGCCTTGATGGGATCGCTGCAGTTCGGCCTGGCCACCATTGCAGGTGGCCTGGTCAATCTATTGCACGACGGCACGACTTTCCCGATGGTGACGGTCATGGCGGGATGTGGCATAGGAGCTTGGCTGGCGCACCGCCTGATCATCGTGCGCTACATCCGGCGGTACAGCAGACAACAAAAAGCCCGCGAGTATGCGGGCTTTTTGTTTCGCCATTGGCATCAGTCAGTTGGCGCAACTCACCGCGGTAGAAGCGCCTGCTGTGCAGCCGCATCAAGGCGCTGGTACAAGCGGTTGATACCGCTGATCACGGCCAGAATGGATGCCGTGACCAGGTTGTCGTGGATTCCCGCACCATACACGGTACCGGGCTGGCCATCCTTCTCCAGCTCGGCAAACGCCACGGCCCTGGCGGCAGCGCCCGCGCCAAGCGCGCGCTCCTCGTAGTCATGGATGCGGAATTTGCTGCCGAACGCGTGCACCAGGGCATCGATCGGGCCGTTGCCGCGGCCTTCGAGCACGGTTTCCACGCCATGGATGCGCGCGATGAGCTTGATGTGCTGGACATCATCCTGCTCGTCGAGCACATGGTCGATATAGCGCACGGGCTCATCCGCCGCGATATATTCTTCGTTGAACAATTGCCAGATGCCCTCGGCACTGACTTCCTGCCCGCTGCTATCGGTGAGACGCTGCACAGCGCCGCTGAACTCCACCTGCATGCGGCGCGGCATGGCGAGGCCATAGCCAGATTCCAGCAAATAGGCGATGCCGCCTTTACCCGATTGGCTGTTGACGCGGATGATGGAGTCGTAGGTGCGGCCCACATCATGTGGGTCTATCGGCAGATAAGGCACTTGCCAAAGATCGCCTGGCTGCTGCACGGCAAAGCCCTTCTTGATTGCGTCCTGGTGCGAACCGGAAAATGCCGTGAACACAAGGTCGCCCGCATAGGGATGGCGGGCATGCACCGGCAACTGGGTGCAATCCTCTACGGTGCGAGCGATGCTGTTGATCTGGGAGAAATCCAGACGGGGGTCGATACCCTGCGTATAGAGATTGAGCGCCAAGGTTACCAAATCGACATTGCCGGTGCGCTCGCCATGCCCGAAGAGGCAGCCTTCGATACGATCCGCGCCAGCCATTACCGCCAACTCCGCCGCCGCCACTGCGGTACCGCGGTCATTGTGCGGATGCACGCTGATGATCACACTGTCGCGGCGCGCTAGGTTGGTGTGCATCCACTCAATCTGGTCAGCGTAGTAATTGGGTGTGCCAATTTCCACCGTCGCAGGCAGGTTGAGGATGACCTTGCGCTCGGGCGTGGCCTGCCAGATGTCCGTGACAGCATCGCAGACTTCCTTGGCGAAATCGAGCTCGGTCGCGGTAAAGGTTTCCGGACTATATTGGAACACCCATTCGGTTTCCGGGCGCTCATCCGCAAGCTGCTTGATGAGGCGGGCGGCATCGGTGGCAATCTTCTTGGCCCCGGCCTTGTCGGTGCGAAACACTGTCTCGCGGAACACAGGGGAAGTCGCATTATAGACATGGACAATCGCCCGCCTTGCACCGCGCAAGGATTCGAACGTGCGGCGGATCAGGTCTTCGCGCGCCTGGGTCAACACCTCGATGGTCACGTCACCAGGAATATGTTCTTCCTCAATCAAGGTACGCACAAAATCGAAATCGGTCTGCGAGGCGGAAGGAAATGCCACCTCGATTTCCTTGAAGCCGATTTCAACCAGCATCTTGAACATGCGCATCTTGCGTTCAGCGTTCATGGGCTCGAACAGGGCTTGGTTGCCGTCTCGCAGGTCGGTGCTCATCCAGATCGGCGCCTGGGTGATGGTGCGGGCCGGCCATTGCCGGTTGGGCAAGTCAATCGGGGTAAACGGGCGGTATTTGCTGCTTGGATTCTTTAACATCATTATTCTCTCAAGATATCGGCTCGATATATCAGTCTAGTCAGCGGCATGACAATATCCGGGGCTGGCTGGCTACCGCTCACGCAAGGCCTGACAACCGCGGGGCAGTCGAAACTGCCAAAAATGATATGGCGTGTCACACATGATGAAAATACTTTCTGGAATAAAACCGGAAATACAAACAATATTGTCCTGCCCTCTAACAACGAGGATAAAACAAACTCACTGGCAGGAAGAGGTGGATTAGATGCGCGCGAAGCGCAGCAGCAGCCCTTGGCTAAGGAAAGCCAGGGAGGAAAACACGAATGATGTGGACTGCTGGATTTGCATCATGAGGGCAATCATAAACAGAAGGCGCCGCCCCTGTCAAACTTGCGGGCAGCGCGGTCAACAACATGCGCCTGGCGTCGTTGACCTGACTTGCCGTAGTGATCTGTATTTCCTGCGCAGAGCGTCCAGCCAGGATTGCTGTTGAGTTCTGTTAGCCGCTCTAGCACCAGCCGGCAGCCGATGTCTGCCGTCGAGGATGATGCAGCCTAGATATGTTTCCTGATTTCGCCCGCCGCCTGCATGATGGAGGCGTATGCCTGCGGCGTCTTGGCCAGCGGGTTGAGCAGGCCGAAATCATGGATCGCCCCCAGATAGCGGGTGCAGGTCACGCTCACGCCCGCATCCATCAACAAGTGGGCATAGGCTTCGCCCTCATCCCGCAGCACGTCGAATTCCGCTGTCTGGATCAAGGCGGGCGGCAGGTCTGCCAAATGTTCCAGGCTGGCATTGAGTGGCGACGCATAGATCTCCTTGCGTGCGTCCTTGTTTTCAAGATAATTGTCCCAGAACCATTTCATCATGTTGCGGGTCAGGAAATAACCCTCATCGAATTGCTGGTAGGAGTCGGTGTTGAACCTGGCGTCGGTCACGGGCCAGAACAGGGTCTGGTGCTTGATGAAGGGCTCGCGCTTTTCCTTGGCCATCATACAGACGACAGCCGCCATGTTGCCTCCGGCACTGTTGCCAGCAACTGCGAGGCGGGCTGGGTCCACACCGATTTCCGCGCCGTTTTGCGCAACCCATTTGGTGGCAAGGTAGCATTCGATAATCGCAGTAGGATACTTCACCTCCGGCGAGCGGGAATAGTCGACGAAAACCACAGCACAGTTTGAAGCGACACACAGGTCATGCACTAGTCGCTGATGGGTAGGGAAGTCGCCCAGCACCCAGCCGCCGCCATGGAAAAACATGACCACGGGTGGGCTGATGGCGATATCGGCTGGCTTGACGATGAATAGGTGAATGGAGTGTCCCTCGATCGCGATTTCCCGCTCCTCGACGGTCACGCCGCCCAGCTCGACATCCACCCCGGCTTGTAAGTCGCTCAGCACCTTCCTCGCCTCTTCTGGACTCAACGCTTCCACTGGCTTGCTATCGGATGCCGCCAACTCCTCGAGAAATGCCCGGGTTTTCGGCTCCATGCCACTGTATTGATCTGTCTCGGGCATCAGGGTATGCATGATCGGGTCAAGGATATTCACGATAGATCTCCGGCTCAGATTGTAGTGAATGTTGACTCTAGCAGCCCGGGCTGTTCGAATCTGTCAGTCAGTCACTGACAATCTTGTCAGAAGCATCTCATCCTGACGCAGCATGGCGCTGTCTCACAGCACAATGCATTTCGCGCCAGACCACGGATGACGAGCCATACATGTGCAAGGGCTGGGATGCGGCAGGAGAGCGATGTCAGGCCAATATTGCCGCCAAAGGCCTACGATGTCGGTGACAGGCTCTCCCGGCATGGGGCAAGTGGTAGGCCCTGGGAATATTGTCAGATGACCAGTGTCAGTTGCAAATGAGCAGATGTTGCAACAGCCTGCCTCGCCATGCTGCCGCGCACTCCAGCCTTGATGGCAGGTCACCGGCGGCGGCAAGTATCAGGCATCCGTCATTTATTCTGTATAGGCAAACCATCCCAGCCGCCACCCAGCGCAGCAATCAATTGCACGCTGCTGATCAGGCGGCTTTGCTGCAAGGTCAGCAGCGTACGCTCACTATTGAGCGCCGTGGTCTGGGCGGTCACTACGTCCAGAAAACCAATCAGGCCGACACGGTATTGATTGGTATATTGCCTGAGCGCCTTGCGCGCTGCCGCCACAGACTCTTCCCGCAGCGTGGCCTCCTCACCCAAGGTGTGCAATGCCACTAGGTAATCCTCGACTTCCTGAAATGCGGTCAGGACTGTCTGTCGATAGCCAGCCACTGCGGCATCGTAACTGGCCTCGGCTTGCACAACGTTATACTTGTTCTGCAGGCCGTTGAATAAGGTCATGGCAAGTTGTGGCCCGACCGACCAATAGCGGTTGGGCATGGTCATCCAGTCATCAAATGTTCTGCTACGGTATCCGCCCGTCGCCGACAAGGTCAAGCTCGGGTAATAGGCGGACTTGGCCACCCCGATATTGGCATTGGCCGCCATGACTGAGCGCTCTGCTGCCGCCACATCCGGCCTGCGCTCAAGTAGTTGGCTTGGCACGGCTGCCGGCACGGCAGGCAATTGCGGCATTGTATCGGCTTCAGCCAGGCTGAAATTCGCAGGCGCCTCCCCGATCAGCACGGCAATCGCGTTTTCCAGCTGCGCCCGCTGCCAGACCAAATCAACCAATTCCGCTTCCGTATTCTTGAGCTGGGTGGTGGCCGCAGCGACATCGGCGCTTGCCACTACGCCACGCTTGTACTGGCTCTCGGTCAACTGCACTACACGGCGGTAGGTGTCCGCGGTTTCTGTCAAAAGCCGCTTTTGCTGGTCCATGACCCGGAGCTGCAGATAGTTCTGCACCAGCTCGGACTGCATGCTGAGCCGCATGGCCGCCAGGGTGGCGAGGCTAGCCTCCGCACTGGCCCTGTTTGCTTCCAGGGTACGCCGCAAACGGCCCCAGATATCGATTTCCCAGCTTGCATTCAGAGCAGCATTGTAAGTGGTGCGTATGCCACTGACCTGCACGGCCTGGCTGGAGGTCGAACTGCCCGCTCCCTGTCCCGCCCTGGTCTTGCCCAGCGTTGCATTCAGCTGAGGCCACAAGGCGCCGCGGGCGCTTTGCGCCAGGGCGAAGGCCTGCCGGTATTGTGCTTCATACTGGGCCAGGGTCAGATTGCTGTTGTTGAGGCGGGCGACCAGCTGGTTGAGTTCTGCATCGCCATAGCGCTTCCACCATTCCCCCTTGGGAATGTCATCGGCTGGGGCAGCGATGCTCCACCCTTCCTGATGCTTGAATGCGGCAGGCGCCACGGTTTGCGGCCTGCGGTAATCCGGACCGACCATGCATGCCGGCAACAACAGGGACAAGCCGATAACGCCTAGCTTGGCAGAGAAAGAATTCATTCCGTTTTCTCCATCATTGCGGCCTGCGGCTTGCGACGCAAGACCCACAGGCGTAAACGATCAAGGTAAAGATAGACCACGGGTGTGGTGTATAAGGTAAGCAACTGACTCAGCAGCAGGCCGCCGACGATCGCGATACCCAGAGGCCGACGCAATGGCGCATCGCCGTCGGTGCCGAATATCAATGGCAATGCGCCCAGCAACGCCGCCATGGTCGTCATGAGAATGGGGCGCAGACGCTGCTGGCAGGCATCCATGATGGCATCCCTGGAAGACAAGCCACGTTCGCGCTCCGCCACCAGTGCGAAATCGATCATGAGAATGGCGTTTTTCTTGACGATGCCAATCAGGAGGATGATGCCGATCAAGGCGATGAGGGTGAGCGGCGTATCGAACAGGATCAAGGCGAGCAACGCACCCACACCTGCAGAAGGCAGTGTCGAGAGGATGGTGAGTGGATGGACGTAACTCTCGTACAGCATGCCCAGGACAATATAGACCGAAACCAGCGCAGCCAGGATCAGCCATGGCATTTGCTTGAGCACTTTGCTTTGGGCGCTGGCCGTACCGGAAAAGGTCGCCTGCACGTTGAGCGGCATTTTGAGATCGGCAAGGGCACTCCTGATCTTCTGCTTCGCATATTCGAGATTACCGCCCTCTGGCAGATTGAAGGAATAGGTCACGGAGGCGAACTGCCCCTCGTGCTCTATCCTTGGCGGTGCATTGTTGTAACTCAGGCTCACGAGGTTGGACAGCGGTACACGGTTGCCGCTGGCAGTCAGCACATAAAGGCTAGACAAGATATCGGGGCCCTGCATGTATTTTTCGTCCACACCCATGACCACGCGGTACTGGTTCTGGTCTTCGTAAATCGTGGAAATCTGGCGCTGGGCGTAGGAGTTGTTCAGCAGCGCAATCACCATCTCAACGTCGATACCCAGGCGTTTGGCCGCCTCGCGGTCTATATCGAGGAAAACCTGTATTGAACGGCTGCGGCCGCCGCCGCCAACATCCGTGATATCGGGCAAGGATTGCAGAGTCTCCAATACCTTGTTCTCCCATTTGCGTAGGTCTTTGACATCATCGCTCTTCAGTGTCATCTGGTAGCTGGAATCGGTAGATCGGCCGCCGATGCGCAAATCCTGCATATTGACCAGGAACATGGAGGCCCCCGGCACTTGCGCCAGCTTGGGCCGCAAGCGTGCAATGACGGCTTGTGCCGACTCACGCTCGCGAATGTTCTTGAGGATAATGATAAAGTTGCCGGAATTGGTGGAGGCACCCGGCCCGCGTCCACTACCCGACATCCCCATGACCTGGTCTACTGCGGGATCTGCCAGCAGGATGCTGCGGAATGCTTCCAGCTTTCTCTGTAGCTCATTGAACGACACGCCTTGGTCCGCGCGGGCATTGCCAAACAGCCGGCCAGTATCCTGCTCCGGAAACATCCCCTTGGGGATGGCAATATAGAGGTAGACATTGACCGCAACTGCGAACAGCAGGATCACCATCATCCCCGCAGCATGATCCAAAGCCCAGGCCAGGCTCTGGCGGTAGCGGCGCTGTATGCGGATGAACAAGCCTGCTCTGCGTCTCTCCGGGGCGCTTTCTCCCTCAATGGTCGCAGCATCTTGACGCCTGAGCAGATAGGCGCACAGCATGGGCGTCAGCGTCAGCGAGACGAACAGCGAGACCAGGATCGCGACAGACAGCGTCACTGCAAACTCCCGGAACAGGCGGCCAGTGATATCTCCCATGAACAGCAGCGGGATGAACACCGCCACCAGCGAAAAGCTCATGGACACCACGGTAAAGCCGACTTCACGGGCACCGCGCAACGAAGCCCGGAGCGGCGCTTCACCCTGCTCGATGCGCTTGCTGATATGCTCAACCACCACGATGGCATCATCCACGACAAAACCCGTGGCGATGATCAGCGCCATCAAGGTCAGGTTATTCAGTGAATACCCACAAAGATACATGACGGCAAAGGTTGATATCAGCGACACCGGCACGGCCAACGCAGGAATCAGCGTCGCGCGACTATTTCGCAGGAAAAGAAACACTACCAGGATCACAAGCGCCACCGCAATCACCAGTGTCAGCTCGGCTTCGTGCAGGGAAGCACGGATATTCGGGCTGCGGTCTTCCACAACGGTGAGCTTGATATCCTCGCCCAGGCTACTCTGGATGCTGGGCAGCTCTGCATGGATACGCTCAATCATCTCGATGATGTTGGCGCCCGGCTCGCGGCTGACCATCAGCAGGATGGCACGCTGGTTATTGTGGAAGCCCACGTTGCGGATATCCTCCACCGAGTCATACACCCTGGCCACGTCGCTCAGGCGCGTCACCGCACCTTGATTGGTGGCGATGATGAGTGAGCGGTAATCCTTGGCACGCAGCAGGCGGTCATCCGCATCCAGCTGCCAACGGTATTCGTCATTCTGCAGATATCCCTTGGGGCCGTTGCCATTAGCAGCGCTGATGGCATTGCGTACTGCATCCAGCGACAGTCCTTGCTGAACCAAGGCATCGGGATTGATATCCACGCGTACTGCCGGCAGGGAGCTGCCTGCGACATTGACCTGGCTCACCCCCTGTACTTGCGAAATCTTGCGCGACACCATGTTGGTAGCCAGGTCGTACAGCTCACCCATGCTCTTGGTTCTGGAAGTCATGGTAAGCACCATGCTCGGCATATCCGCCGGATTGATCTTGCGATAGCTGGGTCGATTCGGCATGCCGCTGGGCAACATGCTCGCAGCCGCATTGATTGCGGCCTGCACTTCCCGTGCAGCGACATCGATATCCTTGTCCAGGTTGAACTGCAAGGTAATCGACGTGCTCCCCTGGGAACTGGATGACGTAATTTCGCTGATGCCCGATATCCGGCCCAGGCTACGCTCTAGCGGTGTCGCCACCGAAGAGGCCATGGTCTCCGGGTTCGCACCGGCCAGCGAGGCGGTAACATTGATCGTCGGGAAATCCACCTGCGGCAACGGCGCAACCGGCAACAGGCCAAAAGCCAGCCAGCCCGCAAGCATCATGCCCAGCGACACCAGCAGGGTCATCACTGGCCGCAGGATGAACAGGGAGGCAGGTCCGCGCTCATCGGGCCTGAGCCTGGACCAGGAAATGATGCGCTTCATGCGAGGCCTTCCGCCTGCATCAGGCCAGCTCCTCACCCGTGTTGCCGCTACGGCGTTCCGCACTGGCACGTCGGCGCCGCACCAGACGATCGAACATCAGGTAAATCACAGGCGTAGTGAAGATGGTCAGCAATTGCGACAGCAACAGCCCACCCACCATGGTAATACCTAGGGGCTGCCGCAATTCCGCGCCCGCCCCGGTGGAAAACATCAGCGGTAAGGCGCCGAACAAGGCTG
Organism: Methylobacillus flagellatus KT; assembly: GCF_000013705.1. NCBI lineage: Bacteria > Pseudomonadati > Pseudomonadota > Betaproteobacteria > Nitrosomonadales > Methylophilaceae > Methylobacillus > Methylobacillus flagellatus. Next base: position 776,880 of record NC_007947.1, on the reverse strand, counting down.
CCATGGTCGTCATCAGGATGGGGCGGAAACGCAGCAGGCAGGCCTGGTAGATCGCATCTACCGGCTTGAGCCCCTGCTCGCGCTCCGCAGCCAGTGCAAAATCGATCATCATGATGGCGTTCTTCTTCACGATGCCGATCAGTAAGATGATGCCGATGATGGCCACCATGCCGATTTCATGTCCGTACACCCACAATGCCAGCATCGCCCCCACGGTTGCTGAAGGCAGCGTGGAAAGAATGGTCACTGGATGGATAAAGCTCTCATACAGGATGCCGAGTACGATATACATGCATACCAGCGCCGCCAGGATCAGGAACAAGGTATTGGAAAGCGAAGCCTCGAATGCCAGCGCCGCTCCCTGGAACCGGGTCTGTACACTGCCCGGCAACTGCAGCCCGGCCACGGCCTCTCGAATAGCCGCCACAGCATCACCCAGCGCGACATTTTCAGCCAGATTGAAAGACACGGTGGCGGCAGGGAATTGGCCGATATGGTTAATGGTGAGCAAGGTGTTGCGCTCCTCAACGTGTACCAGTGTATTGAGTGGCACCTGCGTCGTCACTACATTGCCTGCGCTATCGGTGCTGCTCCCGGGCACATAGAGATTGGCGAGCGCCACAGGGCCGCTGCGGAAGTTGGGCGGCACTTCCATGACCACACGGTATTGGTTGGCCTGGGTGTAGATGGTGGAAATCAGCCGTTGGCCGAAAGCGTTGTACAACACCGCATTGATATTGGCAACGGTCACCCCGAGCCGGGCCGCATTGTCACGGTCTATCACCAGGAAAGCCTGCAGGCCCTTGCCCTGAAGGTCACTGGCGACATCGGTGATCTGCGGCAACTGGCCCAGGCGTTCCAGCACGCGCGGCATGGCAGACTGCAGCACGCTGATATCGGGGTCCGTGAGCAAGAAGCGGTACTGTGTGCGGCTGCTCTTGTCCTCTATGGTGAGATCCTGCACCGGCTGCAGGTAGAGCTTGAAATCCGGGATATCCGCCGTCGCCTGCTTGAGACGGGCGATCACCTGACTGGCGGTCACGTCGCGATCCGCATGGGGCTTGAGGTTGATCAGCAAACGTCCGGTATTAAGCGCTTCGTTGGTACCGTCTACCCCGATGTAGGATGACACGCTTTCCACGGCCGGGTCGCGCTGGATCACGCGGGCCAGATGCGCTTGCTTTCTTGCCATGGCGTTAAATGACGCCGACTGTGGTGCCTCGCTGATCCCCTGGATCAACCCGGTGTCCTGGGTCGGGAAGAAACCCTTGGGCAAATAGAGATAGAGCAGCACCGTAATGAGCAGCGTCACCAATGCTGCAAACAGTGTCGACCACTGATGCGACAACACCCATTTCAATGCGCGGCCATAATGCGTGATGAGCCCCTGCATCATCCGGGCGCCGGCCTGAGAAAACCGCCCCTTTTCGGTGTGTGGCACATGTTTGAGCCATAACGAGCACAACATGGGGGTCAAGGTCAGAGAAATCAGCATCGATACGAGAATGGCGATGGCGAGGGTCAACGCAAACTCGCGGAACAAGCGTCCGGCAATATCGCTCATGAAAAGGAGCGGAATCAATACGGCAACCAGTGAAACCGTCAATGAAATGATGGTGAAGCTGATCTGCTTCGAACCCTTCAATGCCGCCTGCAGCGGACTGTCTCCCTGCTCAATGTAGCGCTCGATATTTTCCAGCATGACGATGGCATCGTCGATGACGAAGCCGGTGGCAATCGTCAATGCCATCAAGGTAAGGTTATTGAGGGAAAACCCAGCCAGGTACATGACGCCAAAGGTGCCGATCAACGACAGTGGCACGGCAATGGACGGTATCAGGGTTGCACGGGCATCCTGCAGGAAAAGGAAAGTCACCAGGACTACCAGCCCGATCGCAAGCAGCAGTTCGAACTGCGTATCCCTCACCGAAGCCTGGATGGTGTGACTGCGGTCGCTCAGGATGGAGACATGCACATTCTCTGGCAGGCTTTCCTTGAGGCTGGGCAACATGTCCCGCACACGCTCGACCACCTCGATCACATTCGCCCCGGGCTGGCGCTGGATATTGACGATGACGGCCGGCTTGTCATTTGCCCACGCGGCGAGGTATTCGTTTTCGGCACCGTCATAGGCCTCAGCCACGTCCTTGAGCCTTATCGGCGCGCCATTCTGGTAGCTCAGCACCAGGTTGCGATACTCCTCGACGCTGCGCATCTGATCATTGGCATCGATGATGGTAGAGCGCGTGGCACCGTTGAAGCTGCCCTTGGATCCGTTCAGGTTATTGCTGGCAATCGCCGTCCGGATGGACTCCAGGCTGAGGCCATAAGCCGCCAGCGCGGTGGGATTGGCGCTGACGCGTACTGCCGGCCGCTGCCCACCACTGATGCTGACCATGCCGACACCTGAAATCTGCGCGATCTTCTGTGCGAGCCGCGTATCGACCAGGTCCTGCACCTTGGGCAGGGGCAAGGCGTCGGAAGTGACGGCCAGGGTCAACACAGGGACATCAGCAGGATTGACCTTGCTGTAGACCGGCTGAGTCGGCAAATCATTGGGCAGCAGGTTGGATGCGGTATTGATCGCGGCTTGCACGCCTTGCTCGGCAATGCCCAGGCTCGTATTGAGGTTGAAGCGCAGTGTGATCACCGAAGCGCCGCCTGAACTGCTGGAAGACATTTCGTCCAGGCCTGCAATCCTGCCGAGCTGGCTTTCCAACGGTGCTGTGATCATGGAATTGACCACCTCGGGGCTGGCCCCGGGATACAAGGTCTTCACCTGGATAGTGGGATATTCCACTTCCGGCAAGGAGGCGACAGGCAACAAGGTATAGGCCAGCAGGCCTGATATAAGCAAGGCCAGCATCAGCAGCGTAGTCGCTACCGGCCTTTCGATAAAAACCCGGGAGGGATTCATGCGCCGGGGCCTCGGCCTGGTGAACCGGCTCCGCGCCTGCCCTCCGCGCCACCTTGCCTGCGCTCTCCCTGCTTGCCTGCAGCAGGCAGAACATCATCCTCGCCCGCAACCCGTACCACCATCCCATCCGACAACCTGTCCACACCATCCACCACGATGCGTTGCCCGGCGGCCAGCCCCTGGCGCACCTCCACCTGCTCAGCCTGGCTGATGCCGACAGTAATACGCTGCTTCGACACCTTTTTCTCTGCATCTATCGTATAGACGTAGGTGCCCTGGTCGTCGCGCTGCAAGGCGCCAGCCGGAATCAACAGTGCATTGGGCACTTCCGCGGCCTGCAGACGCACATTGACAAACTGGTTGGGATAAAGGCTGTCGTCTGCATTGTCGAAACGCGCACGCAGCTTGAATGTGCCCGTTGCAATGTCGATCTGGTTATCAATGCTCACCACTTTGCCTTTGGCAATGCGTACCTGACGCTGGCGATCCAGTGCCTCGACCACCAGCTTGTCAGGATTCTGACTCAACTGCCGCCTTACCGTTGCAAGCTGTTGCTCCGGCAGGCTGAATACCACGCTGATCGGACGCGTCTGCGTCAGTACGGTGATTGGCGTAGTGGCATTGACCGACACCTGGTTGCCGACATCGACCTGTCGCAGGCCGATGCGTCCGCTGATCGGCGCCCGCACCTTGGTAAAGTCCAGATTCAGCCTCGCTGCCTCGAGCTGGCCCAGTGCATTGTCCAGGTTGCCCTGATACTGGCGCACCAGGGCTGCCTGGGTATCCAGTGTCTGGATCGCGATCGAATCCTCTTCCTTCAATTCCTGATAGCGCGCAAGATCAATCTCGGCGTTTCTGAGCTGGGCACGGTACTGGCTCACAATACCCTCTGCCTGCCTGAGCGCCGCTTCATAAGGACGCGGATCGATCTCGGCCAGCACGTCGCCCTGCTTCACCTCTTGGCCTTCCGTGAATAATATCCTGCTCAGCTGACCTTCCACCCGGGCCGTAACGTTCACTGTATTGAGCGAAGTCACCGTGCCTACCGCATCCAGCTTCACGGAAAGCGGCATCTGAACTACTTCGCCTACACTGACCAGCATGCTCTCTCCGAACATGCCAAAACGGCCTCCGCCGGGGAAGCCGCCTCCAGGCCTCGGGCCGCCAGCTCCAGGACCGCCGGCAGCACCCGGCGGCATCCCTTGCCTCATCCCTGGGGGACCGTGCTCCGGCGACGACGACAGAGGCACATACTTCCATAACGCATAAGCGGCGGCTGCCAGTACAATGGACAAGATGAGCCAAGGACGCAGGGTTTTCAATAATGGAGTGGACATAGGATGTTATACATCTGAATGGAATAGTTTAAACGGCTATGACGCCTTGCTTGCCGCAGCTGTCTGCCAATGCACTGCCCTGAAAACAATATTATTTGCTCACAACCTATCGCGGCAAACTAATTTACACAACTCTACATAGAACCATGGCAGTTTAGCTGGCGCTTACAAAGCTTTACAAATCGAAGCGCAGCAATGCCTGTGCATGGCGTGCAGCCATCCACTCCTCGTTCGTCAAGGCCACGAGTGCCAGGGGCCGGCTACCTGGCGCAGAAATCACCTGTGCATGCGCCTGGTTGGCTGCTTCATCCAGTTCCAAACCAAGAAAGTCCAGTCCATCCACCACTCGCTTGCGTATCTCTGCGTTATGCTCCCCGATGCCGGCCGTGAACACCAGCATGTCCAGCCCACCAAGTGCCGCTGCCATGGCACCGATCTCCCGCACGATGCGCCGCACGTACAATGCCAGCGCCAGCCGCGCGCGTGGCTCCGCTGCTTCGCATTGCAGCAATACGCGCGGATCGGATGCGATGCCGGACACGCCCAGCAGGCCGGATTCGTGATACAGCATTTCCCCTACCCTGGCCGGCGTAAGATGCTCAACTTCCATCATGTGCAGTAGCACGCCGGGGTCGAGCGCACCGCAGCGTGTGCCCATCATCAGGCCGTCCAGCGCGGAAAAGCTCATGGTGGTTGCCATGCTGCGCAAATCCTGCATGCCGCACAAGCTGGCACCGCTGCCCAGGTGCGCAACGATGGTGCGCCCCCTGGCCCGGTCTCCGGCCAACTCCGGCAGGTGCATGGCCATGTACTCATAGGACAATCCATGAAACCCATAACGCCTGATGCCGCGCTCGTAGGCCGCATAAGGCAGTGGCAAGACCTGTTCGACCTCGGGCAGGGTATGGTGGAAAGCGGTATCGAAACAAGCCACCTGAGGCAGGCCAGGGTCTATTTCCAGCAAGCGTTCAATCGCCTCCAGGGCAAAAGGCTGGTGCAGCGGCGCCAGGGGGATGTAGCTGCGCAGGTCGCGCAAGACCTCATCATCCACGCGCACCGGCTTGAAATACTTGCTGCCACCATGCACGACGCGGTGCGCAATCGCTACCAACCGATCGCCATGCAATTGCGCCTGTGTACGGTCGATAATGTAGCGCAACGCCTCGGAATATGGATGCTCGCAACCGAGCTCCACCTGGTACGGCCTGGTCAGGCTATCTCCGTAGCTGGGATGGGGGCCGAGAATGCCATCCACTTTGCCGTTCCAGCGCGGCCTGCGTGGAATCTCGGCCTGGCCGATGTCGAACAAGCCGAACTTGATGCTGGAGGAACCGCAGTTCAGGACCAGTACCAGTTTGCTCATGGCGGGCACTCCCGGTAATGCCGGGCGAGGATGGAAGCGATTGCACAGGATGCCAACCGGCTCTGCTTGGGGTCTGCCCTGCTGGTGAGGACAACCGGTACTTTAGCGCCAACCACGATGCCGGCGCTATGCGCATTGCCAAGGTACTCAAGCTGCTTCGCCAGCATGTTCGCGCTTTCCAGGTCCGGCGCCACGAGGATATCGGCCTGTCCCGCCACTGCCGAACTGATCCCTTTTATCTTCGCCGCTTCGCTGGAAATGGCATTATCGAATGCCAGCGGCCCGTCGAGCACACCGCCGGTAATCTGCCCGCGATCCGCCATCTTGCAGAGGATGGCCGCATCCATCGTCGCCTGCATGTGTGGGGAGACCGTTTCCACTGCCGCCAGCAAGGCCACCTTGGGAGACTTCGCACCAAGAATCACGGCCAGGTCGATGGCATTGCGTACGATATCCGCTTTCGCCGACAAGTCAGGCGCGATATTGATCGCCGCATCCGTGATGATGAAGGCGCGAGGATAAGTCGGCACCTGCATGAGGAAACAATGCGAAACCCGGCGCTTGGTGCGCAACCCCGCGCTGGACGGCAAGATCGCGGACATCAGCTCGTCGGTATGCAGACTGCCTTTCATGAGCGCCTGCACCTCACCTGCGGCAGCCAGCTCCGCTCCTTTTGCCGCAGCCGCATGACTATGTGGCACATCCGCAATCTCGATGCCTTCCAGGGTTAGCCTCTCCTGCCGGGCAACAGCCTCCAGCTTGCCACGCGGAGCAATCAGCACGGGATCTACCAACCCCAAGGTTTTCGCCTCCAGTGCCGCTGCCAGGCTGACAGCATCGCACGGATGCACCACGCCCGTCCTGACAGCAGGCAACGCCTGTGCATAACGGATCAAGTCCTGCAACAAATCCAGTGACTGGCCTGGCGTGGCCAAGGGTAAAGCTGGTGACATTCGCGGCTCCTTATTCTCGGTGCATGTGCCTCGCCAAATTTCGACTATCAGCCGCTTGCGAGCGCAGTGCAGAAATTGCTGTCGGCCCGGTGAAGAAAATCCGTTGAGCGCTGGCCCAAGATTCGTTCAAACAGGCATCAGGCCGGCGTCCAGGTACCCTTCTGGATGAACTCCACCTTATAGCCGTCCGGATCCTCGATAAAGGCGATCACCGTCGTACCATGCATCATCGGCCCAGCCTCGCGCACTACCTTGCCACCAGCCTGCCTGACCGCTTCGCACGCGGCATAGGCGTCGTCCACTTCGATGGCGATGTGGCCGTAGGCATTGCCCTTGTCATAACTGCTGGTATACCAATTGTAGGTCAGCTCGATCACCGCCTGGTCACGTTCGCTGCCATATCCGACAAATGCCAATGTGAACTTGCCATCAGGATACTCATGGCGGCGCAATAGCTTCATGCCGAGCACCTGGGTATAGAACGCCAGCGACTTCTCCAGGTCGCCGACCCGTAACATGGTATGCAATATGCGCACGAGACTTTCTCCCTATGATGAATGACTAAAGTCGCATTATAACTGCATCAGTTTTAGTCTCCATGGAGATGCCGGCAATCAACGAGATTAAAGATGGACGATGGTCTCGCCACCATTGTCGATAGTGCTAACTGGATTTGATGAAGACTCCCGGCCGCCTGAGACGGCCGATGGGACTTGGAATTGCACTTTTCTCGAAGCAACCACGATTCGCGAGCTGACCGATGGACACCACATCAAACCCCGACGCGGGGCGCGTCGTCAGCTTCAGCAGTCAAGACTCAAGACTGCTTTACCAGCATGATCCGCAGGTATTTCTGGTGCAATTGCTCATGCGTCTCTGCATGGTCCGGGTCATGCGGTATACAGCCTACCGGACAAACATCCTGGCACTGCGGATTGCTGAAATGACCGACGCACTCGGTGCAGAGGTTGGGGTTGATCTCATAGATTTCCTCGCCCTGATAGATCGCGCCGTTGGGGCACTCGGGCTCGCAAACATCGCAGTTGATGCATTCATCCGTGATCATTAGCGCCATGGCGTACTCCTTGCCCCGCTCAAGCCAGCTTGAGCGTAATGCGTTCCTGCACCAGGGGCGAGACGAACTGGCTGATGTCGCCCTTGAGCTGGGCAATCTCACGTACCAGGCTGGCCGAGACGAACATGTGCTGCTCAGCTGGGGTGAGGAAAATGGTTTCCATCTCGGGGAATAGCTGGCGGTTCATGCCTGCCAGCTGAAATTCATACTCGAAATCAGACACCGCCCTCAGCCCGCGCACTACGGCGCGTGCACCCTGCTCACGCACAAAATGCATCAACAGGCCAGAAAACCCCAGCACCTCGACATTCGGGCAATCGGACAGGATGCTGGAAGCCAGGTCCACGCGTTCATCCAGTGTAAACATGGGATGTTTCCCCGGGCTTTTGGCAACCGCCACGACAACATGATCAAACAAGCCGGCGGCACGCCGCACAATATCTTCGTGACCGCGGGTGATCGGATCAAAGGTGCCTGGGTAGACGACTTTCAGCTGACTCAAATCAATATCCTTGCAATGCGAAGCAGGCAGAACTGCCTGTCAATCGGTTGATCTATCTGCCAATTTTAACAGGTGATAGAAGACATTGCCCGCCTTGCCTTGCTTGATGACCTGCCACAACGCATCGTCACAGAGCGCAAACTCGGCCTCCACATACACCACACCGCCCTCTGCCAGGTGGTTTGGCAGACAGGGCAGGAGCTTGGGCAACCACCCCTGCTGATAGGGAGGATCAAGGAAGATCACGTCGAAGCGTTCTCGATTCTGTGCGAGGAATTGCACGGCATCCTGCTGCAATATGCGCGCAGCGCCCGCCTTGAGCAGGGACTGGTTCTGCTGCAGAGATTTGGCGGCAGGTGCGGATTTCTCTACCAGCACAACGGCGCTCGCGCCACGAGACAACGCCTCGAAGCCCATCGCGCCAGTACCGGCAAACAAGTCGAGGCAGCGCCTCCCATGCATATCCTGGCCCAGCCAATTGAACACGGTCTGGCGCACACGGTCAGGGGTAGGCCGTAAGCCCGGCACATCCGGGAAGCTCAGCAGGCGGCTGCGCCACTCCCCGCCGCTGATACGTACCCGGTTATTTGCCGCCACTCTCGGTGCCGCCCACCACCACCGTCACCATTTTCTCAGGGTCGATGCGGCGGCTGAACGCATCCTTAATCTGGGCCGCCGTCACCGCTTCCACCTTGCCGTTGAACTCATCGAGGTAATTGAGCGGCAGTCGATAGAAACCGATCACGGCCAAATAGTCGAGGATTTTGCTGTTGCTGTCGATCCGCAGCGGAAATCCGCCGACAATGTTTTGCTTGGCCGCCTTGAGTTCTGCCTCGGTCACGCCCTTGCTGATGAAGTTGGCCAGGGTTTCGCGTACCAGCCTGAGTGCATCGTCGGCCTGGTCGCGCTTGGTCTGCAGGCCAATCTGGAACTGACCCAGTTGCTGCATCGGCAAGAAATAGCTGTACACGCTATATACCAGCCCGCGCTTTTCGCGCACTTCTTCTGTCAGGCGAGAAACGAAGCCGCCCCCGCCAAGAATGTAATTACCGACGTAAAGCGCGAAATAATCCGGGTCACCTCGTTTCACTCCCGGGTAACCCAGCATGATGTGAGATTGGCTTGCCGGATGCGGGATGCGGCGCTCTACCGCAGCTTGCGGGTATGCCACCTCGGGCAGGGCAGCAGCAGCAGGGCTGTCTGGCAAGCCCGCGGAAATACGCTCGGCAATCGCGCGCGCCTGTTCCGGCGTCAGGTCGCCCATCAGGGCAATCACGGCATTTCTTGCACCGTAGTAACGACGGTAGAACTGTTGCAGGTCTGCCTGGCTGAGCGCACTCACCGCCTCTGGCTCCCCTTCCTCTTCCACGGCATAGGGATGGCTGCCATACAGTGCCTTGAGGAAAGCCCGGTTGGCGATGCTCGCGGGCTGGGTAGCCGCCTCCTTGAGGCCAGCAACGATACGGGCCTTTTCCCGCGCCAAGGTGGTTTCGGGAAAATCAGGCTGGTGCAGAATCTTTGTATAGATATCCAGCGCCACCTTCTGCTCGCGCTCGCTGCTCAGGGTGCGCAACTTGAGTGCCGCCCGGTCAGCATCGAGATCGCCGCCGAGAATGGCGCCGACATCGGCCATGCCGCTGGAAATCTGCTCGTCTGACATGCCGCCTGCACCCAAAGTCATGAGGTAGCGGGTCAGCCCGGCCAGCCCGGGCTTGTCGCCATCGCGCGCACTACCCGCAGCAAAGTTTGTACTGATGTCGATGATGGGCAGATCGTGATTCTCGACGAAATAGACCGCGCTTCCATTACTGGTCTCCCAGTGCTGGATATTGAGAGCGGCCTGTGCATAAAGGGCCGGCAACAGTCCTGCGGCAATGATGAGTACCTGTTGCACGCGCCTGACAAAAGAAAGATTAGTGCGCATATGGCTTGCCTTTTGGTTTTGCATTGGGGTCAATCGGTTGCGGATCCAGGATGGCCACTGTCATGCCGTCCTTGACGAGGTATTTGCGGGCGACATCCTGCACCTGCTGCGGCGTCACTGCCTGCAGCCTTGCGGGGTAGTGCTTCAGTGTGCGCCACGAGAAACCGGTAGTCTCCAGGCGGCCGATCTGCATGGCTTGGTAGAACATGGAGTCGCGCTGGTATACATCGGCCGCGATGACCTGGGCCTTGACGCGCTGCAACTCTTCTTCCGTCACACCTTCCTGCTTGATGCGCTCCACTTCATTGAGCAAGGCTTCTTCCAACTCTGCCACTGTCCTGCCTTCACTTGGCGTACCTTCCAGCTCGAACAAGCCGACCTGTCCTCGCTGGATCAGGTCATAACCAGCCCCCACCTCCACGGCCAGCTGCTTCTGCCGGACCAGGTTCTGATTGAGGCGTGCTGAGGCGTGGCCATCCAGTACGCCGGCAAGGATTTCAAGCGCATATGGCTCCCAATCCTTGTCTGCATCCTGCAATACCGGCACATGAAAACCCAGGCGCACGTAAGGCAGCTCGGCAGGCACTTTCACCACGATGCGGCGCTCGCCAATCTGCTTCGGCTCCACCTGGGGCTTGCGCGGGGGCAAGGCATGTGGCTTGATCTTGCCGAAATGCTGCTTGGCAAGCTTGTACACCGCCTGGGGATCGACATCACCCACCACGACAAGAATCGCATTGCTCGGCGTATACCAGGTCTGATACCACTCGCGCGCATCTGCGACCGTCATGTTCTCCAAGTCGTTCATCCAGCCAACAATGGGGCGACCATAAGGATGGGCATGGTATGCGACCGCATTGAACTGCTCGTTGAGCATGCCCTGCGGCTTGTCATCCGTGCGCCAGCGGCGCTCCTCCATCACCACCTTGATTTCTTTCGAAAACTCTTCCTCGGTCAGTTCCAGGTTGGCCATGCGATCAGCCTCGAGCCTGATCGCCAATGGCAACTTCGACTTCTCCAGCTGTTGGTAATAAGCGGTATAGTCAGTGCCAGTAAACGCATTCTCACGCCCGCCGGCAGCCGCAATCAGCCGCGAGAACTGCCCTGGCGGCACAGTCTTGGTGCCCTTGAACATCATGTGTTCCAGCACATGGGCTACGCCAGTCTTGCCATTGACCTCGTCCACGCTGCCAGCGCGGTACCACACTTGTGACACCACGACGGGCGCACGGTGATCCTCCTGTACAATGACGCGCATGCCGTTGTCGAGCTTGAATTCATGCGTTTCTGCAGCCTGCGCCTGCGGCATGCATGCCAGCGCAATATATAGCAGTGCTGATGCTGCCCCTCCCCACCGGCTTCTGTCAGCCAGCATGGGGCGATTTTTGATTGCTTCAACCACCTTGTTCTTCTCCTTTTGGCGCATCAAGAATGCGGCATTATAACGGCACTTGATGCATGCATATGGCAAACCCCCAGGCGCTTGGTGGCTCAGGGATCATGAATGACAACTTTGCTCTGACCCGGCAGCAATGACTAAGTTCTATCTCCCGCATGTGAAGTAAAAGACGCGCACATACCGTTATTGAGCACCTATTTTGCTTTAGAATATCCAATCCATTGTCATTTCAATACCCATGTTCGACTTTTTCAAGAAAAACAAGCCTGAGGATCCACCTACGCCAGCGGCGCAAGACCCTGTCCCTGCGCCGCAGCCGCTAACCCAGGAAAAGCCTTCCTTGAGCTGGGCGGAGCGGCTCAAGCGCAGCCTGGCCAAGACACGCAGCCAATGGGGCCAGCAACTGGCACGCCTGTTCGGTGGCGGTAAGATTGACGAAAACGTTTACGAGGAGCTCGAAACCATCCTGCTGACCTCTGACGTGGGCATCGCCGCCACCCAGGCGCTGCTGGAGCAGATCCGCACGCGCGTGAAACGTCAGAACCTCAGCGACACCACCCAGCTCAAGGAAGCACTCAAGCAATCCCTGCTGGAGCTGCTCACCCCGCTGGAGAAGCCGCTGGATACCACCACCGCGCAACCTTTCGTCATCATGCTGGCCGGTGTCAATGGTGCAGGCAAGACGACGACCATAGGCAAACTCGCCAACTTGTTCCAGGCCCAGGGCAAGTCCGTCCTGATCGCAGCGGGTGATACTTTCCGCGCTGCGGCACGCGAGCAGCTGCAGGCCTGGGGCGAGCGCAACAACGTGCACGTGGTTGCTCAGGAGAGCGGCGACCCCGCTGCCGTGATTTTCGACGCCGTCAATTCGGCCAAGGCGCGCGGCATCGATATCGTGCTGGCAGACACCGCAGGCCGGCTACCCACACAGCTCAACCTCATGGAGGAGATCCGCAAAGTGCAGCGCGTCATTGACAAGGCACTGCCTGGCGCCCCACATGAGGTCCTGCTGGTACTGGATTCCAACACCGGGCAGAACGCGGTTACGCAGGTCAAAGCATTTGACGATGCCCTGGGCGTTACCGGCCTTGTGCTGAGCAAGCTGGATGGTACCGCCAAGGGCGGCGTAATCGCGGCGATCGCACAATCGCGCCCCGTTCCCATCCGCTACATCGGCATCGGCGAATCCATCGACGATCTTCGTCCATTCAAGGCCAGCGAGTTCATCGATGCATTATTTGAATGACGCGCTGCTGATGGCATAACATGCCTTGCTTGAATAAGGAAATCTTTCGCGCATGATACGTTTCGACCAGGTCAACAAGCGTTACCGCGGCAGCGACGAGATATTGCGCAATGTCAGCTTCGAGATCGAAGCGGGCGAACTGGTGTTCATCACCGGGCACTCTGGTGCGGGTAAAAGCACCCTCCTCAAGCTGATGGCAGGTATAGAACGCCCTTCCAGTGGGACCGTATTGATCGGCAACCAGAACATCAGCAAATTGCGACCGCGCATGCTCCCCTACCTGCGCCGCAAGTTCGGCCTGGTATTCCAGGATCACAAGCTACTATATGACCGCAGCTGTTTCGAAAATGTCGCCCTTCCGCTCTACATCAATGGCATCACCGGGCAGGAAGCTGCCAGACGCATCCGTGCAGCACTCGACAAGGTAGGCCTGCTTGGCAAGGAGAAAGCGATCCCCATCACCTTGTCGGGCGGAGAACAGCAACGCCTCGCCATCGCGCGCGCAGTGGTCAGTCGCCCTGCCATCCTCATTGCGGACGAGCCAACGGGCAACCTGGATGAAGCGTACGCCTCGGACATCATGACGCTGTTCCTCGCATTCCAGCAAGTAGGTGCCACCGTCATCATCGCCACGCATGACGCACACAGTATCCAGAGCATTCCCGCTAAAGTCCTGCACCTCGACCACGGAAAGCTTTCGGTATCATGAAACACTGGATCAACCAGCACACACAGGTCTGGCGCCTCGTCCTGTCCCGCATCATGCGTAACAAGCTCTCCACCCTCATGATCTGGGGCGTCATTGGCATCGCGCTGAGCTTGCCCGCTATCCTGTATATTGTCATCGACAACCTCAACCAACTGGCAGGCAACATCAGGAATGAGCCGCAAATCAGTGTTTTCATGAAGCTGGATGCCGAGGCAGCCTTGGTGAAGGAATTCAACCAAACACTGCAACAGCACCCGGGCATCGCAAAATACCAGTTTGTCAGCAAGGAAGCCGCATGGCAGGAAATGCAGGAAAGCCAGAATATTGCCAGCCAGCTGGAGGAGAACCCCTTGCCCGATGCATTCTTTATCGAGCCCAAGGACCATTCCCCCGACGCCATTTCCCGCCTGCACCATGAACTCCAGGGGTATCCAGGCGTAGAACATGTGCTGGCTGACGCAGACTGGGCCAAGCGCCTCTATGCGCTGCTGCAGCTTGGCAGAAAGGCAGTGTGGGTGCTTTCCGGCCTGCTCGGATTTGCATTGGTGGCCATTATCGGCAATACCATACGTCTGCAGATTGCCACCCAGCGCGAGGAAATTGAAGTCAGTAAATTGATAGGCGCCACCGATGGATTCATCCGTCGCCCATTTCTCTATGCAGGCAGCTTGTACGGCCTGGGCGGCAGCCTGCTTGCATTAGGATTCGTCAATGGCATATTGACCATCTTCAACTTTTCGGTCGCAGAGCTGGCAGAACTTTATGGCAGCAGCTTCATCCTAGTATTACCCGGCTGGGAAATCAGCCTGGGGATAGTCGCATGCGCTGTCGTGCTCGGCTGGCTGGGCTCCTATATTGCCGTCAGCCGCTCACTGGCAAGCTTGAACCCCCACTAATCGATCGAGAACCCCGGACTGAATTCACCGTGGCTGCCCTACGCCTGTTTCGCCACCTCTACGCATTGATCGCAAGTCGTCTCGGTCAGACACGCGCTCACACGGATCAAGCCGCCCTTCCCTGGGAGGCCCCTGTCGATGGGGAGGACTACTTCGAATTCCGTATCAGCCGACGCACACTGTATGCATTGATCTTTTCCCTGATCCTGCACTTGATCCTGTTCTTCGGCTTCATCATGCCGACGATGGATCAGGGAGAGGAATCCGAGAAGGATGGCGGGCAGAAAGAGTTGGTCGTGAGCCTGGCCCAACCGGATAAGAAGCCGCAACCTGAAATGGCACCACCGCCAGCGGCTACGCCACCACCGCCTCCTGCCAGCAAGCCCACGCCCCAACAGCCACGCAGGCAAAGCAAGCCTGCGCCCCCCGTCGTCACTGGCAAGAGCAAGCCTTTGCCCCAGCCCGAGCAAAAACCGGCCCCCCGCCCTGAGCCGCAGCCTGCACCGACGCCAGCGCCGCCGCGCCCGCAGGAGCCCGACCCCTCGCAATATTCGGATATGTCATCCTATATGGCCGCCATGCGTGAATACCGCCGCGCCACCGACAACAACTATGCAGCGATGATGGAAAACCAGCGCGCCCAACGCGAATCCGGCAACCGCTCGTTGTCCGACGAAGAAAAACGCGATGAAACCATCAAGAAAAACCTGTCCTCGGGGGCCAGCGGCGTCTTCCGCATCCTCAGCATGAGCAACTACACCTCCACTTTCGAGTTCCGTGGCTGGATCAACGATTTCAGTACTGCCAAACGCGAGGTATTCCAGATCGAGGCCAAGGCGGGCGAAGACATCCAGCGCGCCACCGTGCGCAAGATGATAGAACTGATTCGCCGCCACTACTCTGGCGACTTCAACTGGGAATCAAGGCAACTGGGCCGCGTGGTGGTATTGTCCGCGCGCATGGAAGACAGCGCCGGTCTGGAGGATTTCCTCATCAAGGAATTCTTCGGCGATGGCGACATACGTTACCTGGATATGCAGCGCCAGAGACCACCGCCTGGACCACCTAGGTATCCGGTGCCCTAGTGCTTGACGTAGGGCGAGCACAGCTGCCAAGTTACTGTTGACGTTGGTGCCGCTGTGTTCACTCTTGTAAAAGCCCTTAAAAGCAAAAAAGCTTGATGCTGCATGCATCAAGCTTTTTTATTCATATATCAGGAAAAGCGTATCGATTACTTCTCGGCAAACGCCCGTTCGATCACGTAATCCCCGACATCACCTATCCGCTCCGACACCTTGAGCCCTGCAGCATCGAGAATCTTGCAGGTATCAACCAGCATTTGCGGGCTGCCGCACAGCATGGCGCGATCCGTTTCAGGATTGAGCGGCGGCAGGCCGATATCCTGGAACAGCTTGCCGCTTTCCATGAGGTCGGTCAGGCGGCCCTGATTGCGGAATTCCTCGCGGGTCACGGTGGGGTAGTAGATCAGCTGGTTCTTCACCTGCTCGCCGAAAAATTCGTTTTCCGGCAATTCCTTGGTAATGAACTCTTCGTAAGCCAGGTCATTGACACGGCGTACTCCATGCACCAAGATCACTTTCTCGAAACGCTCGTAGATTTCAGGATCTTGGATCAAGCATATGAATGGCGCCAGACCAGTACCGGTTGAAAGCAAGTAAAGATGCTTGCCAGGCCGCAGGTCGGACAGCAGTAATGTACCGGTAGGCTTACGGCTGACCAACAGCTCATCCCCCACCTTGAGGTGCTGCAAGCGTGAAGTCAGTGGACCATTCGGAACCTTGATGCTGAAGAACTCGAGGTGCTCCGCATAATTGGGGCTGGCAATGCTGTAGGCGCGCATCAGCGGCTTGCCATCCACCTGCAGGCCGATCATGACGAACTGCCCATTCTCGAACCGCAGGGACTCATTGCGTGTGGTAGTAAAACTGAACAGGCTGTCGTTCCAGTGCTTAACGCTCAGTACTTTCTCGGAATTAAATGCACTCATTGATTGTAGATTCTCTTTGAATTTTTTGGGTTTACTTGCTCAAGGCTGCCGTTAGTTCGGGCACTGCCTCAAACAGGTTGGCCACCAGGCCGTAGTCCGCATATTGGAAAATAGGTGCATCAGGATCGTGGTTGATCGCAACGATAATCTTGCTGTCTTTCATGCCTGCCAGATGCTGCATCGCACCGGAAATGCCAATGGCGAAATACAGCTCGGGCGCGACGATGGTACCGGTCTGCCCGACCTGGATGTCATTCGGTGCAAAGCCCGCATCCACAGCAGCCCGGGTTGCGCCCAGCGCGCCACCAAAGCGATGTGCCAAGGGTTCGAGCAACTCGTTGAAGCGCTCACCCAGGCTTCGTCCACCTGACACCACAACACGCGCGGAAGAAAGCTCGGGCCGGTCTGACACGGTCTTGTCTTCCTTCACCCAGCGGCTGAGACCAGTACTGGGAGGCACATTGACTTTAGCCACTTCGGCATTGGCACCATCGGTAGCGGCGGCAAAAGAGGTAGCACGAATCGTCAGCACCTGAATGGCATCACTGCTTTCAACGGTAGAAAGCACGTTACCTGCATAGATCGGGCGTACATACGTTGCCGGCGCGGTAATGCTCACCACGTCGGAGACCATTGCCACATCAAGCAAGGCAGCAACGCGCGGCAATACACTTTTGCTGAAAGAAGTATGCGCAGAAAGAATCACCTTGTAGTCTGCCCCGAGCTGCACCAGCAATGCAGCCACATCCTCTGCCAGGGGGTGCTCGAAATGCGCTGCCTCTGCATGCAGCACCTTGGCGACACCAGCGATCCCGCTAGCTTCCTTGGCAAGTGATTCGCTACTGGAGCCAGCCACCAGGAGATGGATGGGAAGTTGCCAGGCAGCGGCGGCGCTGACTGCCTGACGGGTAGATTGCTTGATGTGGTTGCCGTCGTGTTCGGCCAGAATCAGGATACTCATTACAGGACTTCCGCAAGACGTAGTTTTTCAACGAGTTCGGCCACGTTCGCCACCTTGATGCCAGGCTTGCGTGGCTCGGGATCTGCAACTTTGAGTTGCTTGAGGCGGGGCGCAATATCGATACCGAGATCGGCTGCCTTGATATTTTCGATCGGCTTTTTCTTCGCCATCATCATCGCGGGCAGCTTGATGAAGCGAGGTTCGTTCAGACGAAGATCAGTCGTGACGACCGCAGGCAGCTTGAGCGCCACCACGTCAGTACCACCATCGATTTCGCGCGTGACCTCGATTTCATCGCCCTTGACCTCGAGCACGGAGGCAAAAGTGCCCTGCCCTGCATTGATCAAGGCAGCCAGCATCTGGCCGGTCTGTCCAAGGTCGTCGTCAATGGCCTGCTTGCCGAGAATGATGAGGCGAGGCTGCTCGCGCTCCACCACAGCCTTGAGCAGCTTGGCAACACCCAAAGGCTGCAATTCGGCCTCGGTCTCGACCAAGATGACCCTGTCGGCGCCCATGGCCAATGCATGGCGCAAGGTATCCTGGCTGTTGGTCTTGCCGATGGTCACGGCAACGACTTCAGTCACAATGCCACGTTCCTTCATGCGCACTGCTTCTTCCACGGCAATTTCGTCAAATGGGTTGATACCCATCTTGACGCCGGCGATATCGACATCAGAGCCGTCCTGCTTCACGCGGGGCTTGATGTTGTAATCCACCACATGCTTTACAGCAACTAAGACTTTCATATTGTGATCCCACTCCATCATTTGCCGCATATTTTAATCAGCGGTAAAATATCTGTTAAATCAATTATCACTATATCACATATCTACCACATCGATATGAGAATCATTCTCAGGTGAAGCATACCCTACGACAACTCGAAGTATTCGTTGCCATTGCACGCCTGGAGAATGTGTCACGAGCGGCCGAGGATTTGTCATTGTCGCAATCCGCCGCCAGTACTGCACTTGCCGAACTGGAACGACAGTTTGATTGCAAACTGTTTGACCGCATGGGTAAAGTGCTGAAACTCAACGAGCTGGGCCGCAGCCTGCTGCCGATGGCGGCAGCTGTGCTAGACCGCGCTGCTGAAATAGAGAGCATTTTACAGGGAAAATCCGCCTTTGGCTTGCTAAAAGTGGGTGCCACACTGACGATAGGTAACTATCTCGCCACCCTGCTGATCGGCTCCTTCATGAAGCAGCATCAAGCTTGCCAAGTGCAATTGCATGTGCAAAATACGAACGCCATCATGCAGCAGGTGGCAATGTACGACCTGGACCTCGGCCTGATCGAAGGCAATTGTCACCACCCCGATCTGCAGGTTGAGCCCTGGATCGAAGATGAACTGACCGTATTCTGCTCGCCCCAGCATCCGCTCGCCAAACAGGGCAGTGCCAGCCTGGAGACCATTCTTCAGGAAAGCTGGGTCTTGCGTGAACATGGCTCGGGCACGCGCGAGACGTTCGATCATGCCTTGCGCCACCATCACAGCCGCCTGCAGGTACGCATGGTGCTCGAGCATACCGAAGCCATCAAGCGTGCCGTGGAATCCGGCATCGGCCTGGGCTGCATTTCCCGCCTCGCGCTCAAGGACGATATCACGCGTGGTAACCTGGTGGCGCTGGCAACGCCCGAGCTCGATCTGAAACGCCAGTTCATGTTCGTCTGGCACAAGAAGAAATACCAGACTGCCGCCGTGCGCGAATTCCTCAATCATTGCCGGCTGCTGACCCGCGATGTGCGGCGCAGCGACGAAATCAACATACCGTATCTTCCATGAAAGTCTTAGCATGCAACGCGATGTAATGAATTATGACGTATTGATCGTCGGCGCTGGCCCATCTGGACTGTCCGCCGCGATCCGCATCAAGCAGCTGGCGCTGGAACAGGGGCGTGAAATCAACGTCTGCGTACTGGAAAAAGGCGCCGAGGTAGGCGCACATATTCTTTCAGGCGCCGTGATCGACCCGATTGCCCTCAATGAACTGATTCCCGACTGGAAGGAAAAAGGCGCTCCGCTTCATACCCCCGTCACTGACGACCACTTCCTCGTCTTGAGCGAGGAAAAAAGTTTCGACATCCCAGCCAAGCTGATCCCACCCCTCATGAACAACCATGGTAATTACATCGTCAGTTTGGGCGACGTTTGCCGCTGGCTGGGCGAACAAGCGGAAGCCCTGGGCGTGGAAATCTACCCCGGTTTCAGTGCTGCCGAGGTCATTTATGATGAAGCTGGCGTTGTCCAAGGGGTCATCACCGGTGACATGGGCCGCGACAAGGAAGGTCACGAAAAACCGGGATTTGCACTGGGCATGGAACTGCGCGCGCACTACACCCTGTTTGCGGAAGGCGCGCGCGGATCGCTGACCAAGGACCTCACCGAGCATTTCCAGCTTCGCGCATTATCAGAGCCACAGAAATTCGGTATCGGCTTCAAGGAAATCTGGCAGATCGAGCCGGAAAAATCCAAGCCCGGCTCGGTCATGCATTCGCAAGGCTGGCCATTGGACAACAGCACAGGCGGTGGATCATTCATCTATCATCTGAAGGAAAACACCGTGGCCATCGGCTTCGTAGTGCACCTCAACTACAGCAACCCGCACCTGAGCCCATTCGATGAGTTCCAGCGTTTCAAGACACACCCTGCCATTCGCCCGCTGTTGGAGGGCGGCAAACGCCTTAGCTACGGTGCACGCGCGCTGACAGAAGGCGGCCTGCAATCCATCCCGCGCCTGGCTTTCCCAGGCGGCTTGCTGATCGGCTGCACTGCCGGCTTCATGAACGTGCCACGCATCAAGGGCTCCCACAATGCCATGAAGTCGGGCATGCTCGCGGCTGAAGCCGTGGTGGAAGCCCTGGCGCAGGAATCATTTGGCGCCACGCTGGAAAGCTACCCGGACAAAATCCGCAACTCGTGGATATGGAAAGACCTGCACGCAGTGCGCAACGTCAAGCCCGCCCTTTCGCGCTTCGGCAATATCCTTGGCAGCATGTATGGCGGCATGGAAATGTGGCTGGCCTCGTTCGGCATCACCACGCCCTGGACACTGTCACATGGCAAAGCCGATCACGAGTGCCTCAAACCGGCAGCAGCCTGCCCGAAAATTACCTATCCCAAACCGGATGGCGTGGTTAGCTTCGACAAATTGTCATCGGTGTATCTCACCAATGTCTTCCACGAGGAAGACCAGCCTTGCCACCTGGTATTGCGCGACCAGAGCATTCCGGTCGACATCAACCTGCCGCAGTACGACGCGCCAGAACAACGCTATTGCCCTGCAGGGGTCTATGAAATCGTCACCAATGAGGGCAACCCGAGATTGCAGATCAATGCATCCAATTGCATTCACTGCAAGACCTGTGACATCAAGGATCCATTGCAGAACATCAACTGGCGCACGCCGGAAGGCGGCGGTGGACCAAACTACGTCAGCATGTAAAAAATCCAACAAAACCAAGGGCAAGCACAGCAGATGAGCATGCAGGGCCGGTAGCTTGCCCCTGCGCAACTAGACGGGAGAAAAGTCAATGGTGACTTGGCTTACGTTGCGCTCGCCCTTGGCCTTAAGTAAGGGACATACTACGGAGAACAACCCAAACTGAAATCCCATAAAAAATAAACCCCTGGCAAAAGCCAAGGGTTTGCAAAGTACTTACATGCTTCAAGCACGCTGCTTCAAAGATTAATAAAGCACTCGAGTGCGCAATGTTCCCTCAACCGTCTGCAACGCTTCGATCGCGGCGCTAGATGCCGAGGCTTCCACATCCATGATCATGTAACCGATATCGCCCTTGGTCATCATGCTCTGGGCCGCAATGTTGATGTTGTTGCGCGCGAACAGGCTATTGACAGCGGACAATACACCCGGCACATTCCGATGGATATGCAACAAGCGATGCGTGCCTGGCTGCTTCGGAATAGAGACTTCAGGGAAATTCACGGCAGTGATTGTCGATCCCGCGTCGGAATAGCGCACGAACTTCTCGCCGACCTCGATGCCGATATTGGCTTGCGCTTCTTGGGTTGAGCCGCCGATATGCGGAGTGAGGATGACATTGTCAAAAGCGCGCAAAGGTGACTGGAACTCCTCATCATTGCTCTTGGGCTCAACGGGGAATACATCGATCGCCGCACCGGCCAGGTGCTTGGACTCGATCGCCCGTGCCAATGCGTCGATATCCACGCAGGTGCCGCGGGCCGCATTGATGAAGATGCTCCCCTTCTTCATTTGCGCGAACTGCTCGGCGCGCATCATGTTCTTGGTGGAGGGCAATTCCGGCACGTGCAGAGACACCACATCCGCCTGCGACAACAATTCCTCCATCGTGCCAACCTGGCGTGCATTGCCCAAAGGCAGCTTGGCAATGACATCAAAGTAGATCACTTTCATGCCCAGGCTTTCGGCCAACACGGACAGCTGCGAACCAATGGAACCATAACCGACGATACCCAAGGTCTTGCCTCGCGCCTCGAAGGATCCTTCAGCGGACTTGGTCCAGCCGCCCCTGTGCACCAACGCGTTCTTCTCCGGAATACCGCGCAGCAGCAGAATAGTCTGCGCCAGTACCAGTTCGGCGACGGAGCGAGTGTTCGAGTAAGGGGCATTGAATACTGGGATGCCCCGCTCCAGCGCGCCATCCAGGTCCACCTGGTTGGTGCCGATGCAGAAGCAGCCGATGGCAGTGAGTTTATTGGCAGCGTCCAGCACCTTGGCCGTTACCTGGGTGCGGGAGCGAATGCCAAGGAAATGTACATCCTTGATTGCCTCGATCAGCGCATCTTCGTCCAGTGCAGTCTTGCGATAGTCGATATTACGGTAACCGGCGGCATTGAGCACCTCCACGGCGTTTTGGTGCACGCCTTCCAGCAGTAAAAAACGGATCTTGTCCTTTGGCAGGGAAAGTTGTTGGGTCATGACGGCTCCGGTAAAAGGCCAAAAATCAGTGATCGTAGCACACCGCCACACTTATTAAACCCCTCGAAGATCAGGGATACGACCATTCCTCATCATAAACGCGATAAGGCCAGATAAAACTGAGATCGGGAATCAATACCCATTATAAAACTGATAAAATAAGCGATTAAGTCGATTGACCGCGCTTTAATTCCCATTTGAAGATTCAATGTCATTTTCACAGGTAGATGTTTGATGAATGCAGCCGCCAGCCTTCCCTCCTCTCTTTTGGAACAACTCCAAACCATCGTAGGCGAACAACGCGTCAAGACCGATGAAGACAGCCTGAAAAGCTGGGGCGTGGACTGGACCAAACATTTCGAACCGCGTCCATCCGCCATTGTCTTTCCCGGGAGCACCGAGGAAGTGCAGGCCATCGTCAAACTGGCCAACCAATTCAACATCGCCATCACTCCTAGCGGCGGCCGCACTGGACTTTCTGCCGGGGCGGTCGCCGCCAATGGCGAGATCGTCATCAGCCTGGACCGCATGAACAAGGTCTTGTCCTTCCTGCATGCCGACCGACTGGTGCGCATCCAGGCCGGCGTGGTCACCGAGCAATTACAGCAATATGCCGAGCAGCAAGGCCTCTATTACCCTGTGGATTTCGCCGCCGCCGGCTCCAGCCAGATGGGCGGCAACATCGGCACCAATGCGGGCGGCATCAAGGTCATCCATTACGGCATGACGCGCGAATGGGTGCTGGGCCTCACCGTTGTCACCGGCAAGGGCGACATCCTGCACCTCAACAAGGGCATGATCAAGAACGCCACCGGCTACGCACTGCACCAATTGTTCATCGGCTCCGAAGGCACGCTGGGCATCGTCACTGAGGCGGAAATCAAGCTTACGCGACAGCCACAGGACCTCAAGGTGCTGGTATTGAGCGTGCCCGACTTCGCCGCTGTCATGCCTATCCTGCATGCGTTCCAGCAGCGCATCGACCTCACCGCCTTCGAGTTCTTCAATCACGTGGCGCTGGAAAAAGTCCTCGCTCACGGCCATGCGGTGCGCCCTTTTGACACCGAATCCCCGTTGTATGTGCTGCTCGAATTCGAGGGCCGTTTCGAGGCCGTGGTCGACGACGCCATGCAGATATTCGAGCATTGCATGGAACAAGGCTGGATACTCGACGGCGTCATGAGCCAATCCCAGGCACAGGCCGAAGCGTTATGGCATTTGCGCGAAGGCATTTCGGAAACGATTGCCCCATTCACACCGTACAAGAACGACATCTCGGTGCTGATCACCCATGTGCCCGCCTTCATCGCCGATATCGATGCGGTTGTGGCTGCCAATTATCCGGACTTCGAAGTCTGCTGGTTTGGCCATATCGGCGACGGCAACCTGCACCTCAACATTCTCAAGCCGGCCGACCTGACCAAGGATGAATTCTTCGAGAAATGCAAGGTGGTCAACCAGTTCGTCTTCGAGACCGTGCAGAAATACAATGGCTCGATCTCCGCAGAACACGGCGTGGGCATGACCAAGAAAGACTATCTCACCTACACCCGGGACCCCATCGAAATCGAATACATGCGCGAACTCAAGAAAGTGTTCGATCCAAACGGCATTATGAATCCGGGCAAGATCTTCGACCTTTCATAGTACTGAGCAGAAGTCGGGTGACGACTTCTGCTCCTTGTACACTGGAACATCAATAGCGCCGCAAGCCTTGGCTGAAACATTTGTCGACCAGACACTTTCATACCATTCCGTGCCGCCCCACACACACACCACATTTAGCAGATAGCAACTTCATCCTAACTAATTATAGGATTTCCCAGCCCATTCAAACAACCGATCATATGGGTTTCCTGCATTCGACTGCTTAGCCTTGTCTCATTGAGACTTGGAATCATGGCTGACAGCAAAGGAGCGCATTCTTTGTGCAGAAGTTCTACAGAAAAGCCGTGACCGCAACCTATCCCTCATCGGCCTTGCAATAAGCGCCACTCTATTAGCTATCTGAAGCAACACTTATCGCTAACTTCCATTTGAGACCAATAGAATAAATGGTTTTCTTCCACTCGATTAACGACAAGGTAAATGTTCGTTTTTAATACATCGAGTTAGAACGCCCATCCAATCAGAGATAGGTATGTACAAATCTGTATATCAGTCGTACCATGGAGCCATAAGAATCATAACGTAGTCTGTAGTGAGAATGGATTCGAGGAGAAAGTCATGCATGACCAGATGGCACGCATTCAATCGCACATCGAATCACATCAACACATGGCTGGTGCGTTAATGCCCTTGTTGCATGCGATTCAAGACGATTTGAGCTATATCCCGGAAGAATGCTATGGCTTGATTGCCAAAGCGCTCAACCTCTCTGTCGCAGAAGTCCATGGCGTGGTGACGTTTTATCACCATTTCCGCACCCGCCCGCCAGGCAGGCATGTCCTGCAGGTATGCCGCGCCGAGTCGTGCCAGGCCATGGGTTGCGGTGCGTTGGAATCCCATGTGAAGTCCTCGCTGGGCATTGACTACCATGAAACTACCAGCGACGGCAGCATCACGCTGGAACCTGTTTACTGCCTAGGCAACTGCGCCTGCTCTCCCGCCATCATGCTCGATGACGAAATCTATGGCCGCGTCAGCCCCCAGCAAGTCGAATCCCTTCTCGCCAGCGCACGGAGGGACAATCCATGAATACCGTTTACATTCCCCGCGATTCCAGCGCCATTTCGCTGGGCGCCAACCTGGTGGCCGCCGCCATCGCCAAGGAAGCCGAATCGCGCAACATTCCCCTGAATATCATCCGTAATGGCTCACGCGGCATGTTCTGGCTTGAGCCATTGGTCGAAGTCGCCACGAGTGTGGGACGCATCGCCTATGGCCCCGTCACGACTGACCAGGTGGCATCCCTGTTTGACGCAGGTTTTCTAGATGGCGGACAGCATGCGCTAAGCCTGGGTCCGACGGAGGAGCTACCCTGGATGAAGCACCAGGAGCGCCTGACCTTTGCGCGCGTCGGCATCACCGACCCGGTATCGCTGCAGGACTACCTTGCCCATGACGGCTACAAGGGCCTGCGCAATGCGATCGACATGGCGCCGCAAGACATCGTGCAGCAGGTCACCGATTCCGGCCTGCGCGGTCGCGGTGGCGCCGCGTTCCCCACCGGCATCAAGTGGAAGACGGTGCTGGAAGCGCCAGCCGAGCAGAAATACGTCGTCTGCAACGCAGACGAAGGCGACTCGGGGACATTCTCTGACCGCATGATCATGGAAGGCGACCCATTCGTCCTGATCGAGGGCATGACGATCGCAGGCATCGCCGTCGGCGCCACGCAAGGTTATATCTATGTGCGCTCTGAATACCCACACTCGATCGCCGCGCTCAATCTCGCGATCAAGAGCGCCTATGAAGCAGGTTATCTCGGGCGGGGCATTCTCGGTAGCCGGCATGATTTCTACCTGGAAGTGCGCCGTGCCGCAGGCGCCTATGTCTGCGGCGAGGAAACCGCCCTGCTGGAAAGCCTGGAAGGCAAGCGCGGACTGGTGCGTTTCAAGCCGCCGTTGCCCGCCATTTCCGGCCTGTTTGGCAAGCCGACCGTCATCAACAACGTTATCTCCCTCGCCAGCGTGCCCATCATCCTCGACAAGGGCAGCGTCTATTACCGCGACTACGGCATGGGCCGTTCCCGCGGCACCTTGCCGAT
Organism: Methylobacillus flagellatus KT; assembly: GCF_000013705.1. Classification (NCBI taxonomy): domain Bacteria; kingdom Pseudomonadati; phylum Pseudomonadota; class Betaproteobacteria; order Nitrosomonadales; family Methylophilaceae; genus Methylobacillus; species Methylobacillus flagellatus. The sequence goes on along the minus strand of NC_007947.1, from coordinate 750,959 downwards.
CCAGCTCGCAGGCAATATCAAGCATGGCGGCCTGGTGGAAAAAGCCTTTGGCGTCACCCTGCGCGAATTGTTGTACGACTACGGCGGCGGCTCCGCCAGCGGCAGGCCGATCAAGGCCGTCCAGGTCGGCGGCCCGCTGGGCGCCTACCTGCCGGAATCCCAATTCGACACCCCGCTGGACTACGAGGAATTCGGCAAATTGTGGGCTGTGCTGGGCCACGGCGGTATTGTCGCCTTCGACGATACCGTGGATATGGCGCACATGGCGCGTTATGCCTTTGAATTCTGCGCCGTGGAATCCTGCGGCAAATGCACGCCCTGCCGCATCGGCTCCACCCGTGGCGTGGAAGTCATGGACAAGATTATCGCAGGTACGGACCCCGCCAAGCACATCGCGCTGGTGCGTGACCTCGGTGACACCATGCTGAATGGCTCACTCTGCGCACTTGGGGGCATGACGCCTTATCCGGTTCTGAGCGCGCTCAACCATTTTCCGGAGGATTTTGGCATCAGCAAAAAGGAGCAGGCAGCATGAGTTAAGCGCAACAAACAAACCTTTCCTGGCGTTGTTGGCACTGCCCGATCTTACTATTTCGCCAGCACGCCTAGCCAGGATTGCTTCGCTGCGTTTTGTTGCTCGCACCAAGACATGATTATCGACAGGACACCTACTATAACAATCGGGGCCTGCCACAAAAGGTGAAGAGGAGAAAGTGATGGACAAGCAAGCGGATTACGGCACCCCAGCGAGCCGGACAACTGAGCAGCAAGTCACGCTGGAAATTGATGGCATGCAAGTCACCGTCGCCAAAGGCACCTCGATCATGCGCGCCGCGATGGAGGCAGGGGTCAGCATCCCCAAGCTTTGCGCCACGGATACCCTGGAGCCGTTCGGCTCATGCAGGCTCTGCCTGGTGGAAATCGAAGGCAGGCGCGGCTATCCAGCCTCCTGTACCACGCCGGTGGACGAAGGCCTCAAGGTTCACACCCAGACCCCAAAACTGGCAGACATCCGCCGCGGCGTGATGGAACTCTACATTTCCGACCATCCATTGGACTGCCTTACCTGCTCGGCCAACGGCGACTGTGAGCTGCAGGATATGGCGGGAGCAGTTGGCCTGCGTGAAGTACGCTATGGCTACGACGGCAGCAACCACCTGCATGCAGAAAAAGATCTCTCCAATCCTTATTTCCAATTCGATCCCTCAAAATGCATTGTCTGCTCTCGTTGCGTGCGTGCCTGTGAGGAAACGCAGGGCACATTCGCACTTACCATCCAGGGCCGCGGGTTCGATTCCAAGGTGGCTGCTGGCAACTTCGACAACTTCCTGGAGTCAGAATGCGTTTCCTGCGGCGCCTGTGTCACGGCCTGCCCTACCGCGACATTGATGGAAAAAACCGTCATCGAGCACGGCCAGCCCGAGCACAGTGTCATCACTACCTGCGCCTATTGCGGCGTCGGCTGCTCGTTCCGCGCCGAGATGAAGGGCGAGCAGGTGGTGCGCATGGTGCCGGACAAGAATGGCGGCGCCAATCATGGCCACTCCTGCGTAAAGGGCCGCTTCGCCTGGGGCTACGCTACCCATCGCGACCGCATTACCACACCCATGATACGCAAGAGCATCCACGATCCATGGCAGGAAGTGAGCTGGGAAGAAGCGATTACCTACGCTGCCAGCGAGCTCAAACGTATCCAGGCCAAGCACGGCCGGAACTCCATCGGCGCAATCACATCCTCACGTTGCACCAATGAGGAAACCTACCTGGTGCAGAAGCTGGTACGCGCTGCATTCGGCAACAATAACGTCGACACCTGCGCCCGCGTCTGCCACTCGCCCACCGGCTACGGCCTCAAGCAGACTTTAGGCGAATCGGCTGGCACGCAGACTTTCGACTCCATCATGAAATCCGACGTGATCATGGTGATCGGCGCCAACCCAACCGATGGCCACCCGGTATTCGGCTCCCAGATGAAGCGCAGATTGCGTGAAGGGGCGAAACTCATCATTGCCGATCCGCGCGCGATCGATCTGGTCTCCGGCCCTCACGTCAAGGCGGACTACCACCTGAAACTGCGCCCCGGTACCAACGTCGCCCTGATCACTGCACTGGCGCATGTGGTCGTCACCGAAGGCCTGGTCGATGAAGCCTTCGTCAGAGAACGCTGCGAGTGGGACTCCTACCAATACTGGAGTGAGTTCGTCGCGCAGCCTGAACACTCCCCCGAAGCCATGCAGGACGTCATCGGGGTTCCAGCCCAAGACCTCCGTGCGGCCGCACGACTGTACGCCACCGGGGGCAATGCCGCCATCTACTACGGTCTGGGCGTCACCGAGCACAGCCAGGGCTCGACCATGGTCATGGGGATCGCCAACCTCGCGATGGCAACCGGCAACATCGGGCGCGAAGGCGTGGGCGTCAATCCATTGCGCGGCCAGAACAACGTGCAGGGCGCTTGCGACATGGGCTCTTTCCCGCACGAGTTTCCCGGCTACCGTCATGTCTCCGATGATACGACGCGCGCACTATTCGAGGCTGCCTGGGGCAGGCCACTGGACAAGGAACCCGGGCTGCGCATCCCCAACATGCTCGACTTCGCCATCCATGGCAGCTTCAAGGCCCTCTATTGCGAAGGCGAAGACATTGCCCAGTCCGATCCCAATACCCAGCATGTCACCCAGGCACTCTCATCCATGGAGTGTGTGATCGTGCAGGACCTGTTCCTCAACGAGACCGCGATGTATGCGCACGTGTTCCTGCCCGGCTGCTCCTTCCTGGAGAAAAACGGCACCTTCACCAACGCCGAACGCCGCATCTCACCCGTGCGCCGCGTGATGACACCCAAGAACGGCTATGAGGACTGGCAGATCACCGCTATGCTTTCCGAGGCGCTGGGCTACCCGATGCCCTATCGTCATGCCTCGGAAATCCTGGACGAAATCGCACGCCTGACACCAACATTCCATGGGGTCAGCTTCAAGAAGCTGGAGGAAATGGGCAGCATACAATGGCCATGCAACGAAGAACATCCGAACGGCACGCCCATCATGCACGTGGACGAGTTCGTGCGCGGCAAGGGGCGCTTCATGATCACAGAATACGTGCCGACCTCGGAAAGGGTCAACGAGAAGTACCCCCTGATCCTCACGACCGGGCGTATACTTTCGCAATACAACGTAGGCGCCCAGACACGTCGTACCGACAATGTCACCTGGCATCCCGAGGATATGGTGGAAATCCATCCCCATGATGCAGAAGACCGCGGCATCAAGGATGGTGACTGGGTAGGAATCACCAGCCGAGCTGGCAACACCGTGCTACGCGCCAAGATTACCGAGCGTGTGCAGCCCGGCGTGATCTACACCACTTTTCACCATCCGGAATCCGGCGCCAACGTCATTACTACCGATAACTCGGACTGGGCAACCAACTGCCCTGAATTCAAGGTCACTGCGGTACAGGTTACTCGCGTGTCGCAACTGTCAGACTGGCAGCGCCGCTACCAGGAATTCAGCAACAGCCAGATCGCCCTGGTCAAACAACGGGATATGGCCCGCATGGGATAAGGATGAATACATTAGAGTTCTTGATTGAAGCCGAGGCGACCGACAGTCGCATCACCGTGCACAAGTACGAGCATGGCGAACTGCGGGAGGTACAGGACCAGGTCGCCGAAGAAGTCCCAATCGCCATGATCTACAACGGCATATCCCATGCCGTCATGCTGGCCACACCAGATGACCTTGCCGATTTCGCGCTCGGCTTCTCGCTGAGTGAGGGCATACTGTCCGACCCGAAAGAGCTTTACGGCATCGACATCGTCGAGCGCGTCAATGGCATTGAGCTGCAGATGGAAATCGCCAGCGAGAATTTCGCCCATCTGAAGGAACACAGGCGCAGCATGGCCGGCCGCACAGGCTGCGGCCTTTGCGGCTCACAAAGCCTGGACCAGGCCATCAGGGTGCCCCGCAGGATACAAGCCGCGAATATCACTTTCGATGCCGAGGCCATCTACCGCGCCCAGCGCGAATTGCAGACGCAACAAGCATTACAGAGTAGGACCGGGGCGACCCATGCCTCGGCATGGGCGGACCGGGAAGGCCAAGTGCTGCTAGTGAGGGAGGACGTCGGACGACACAACGCCCTCGATAAATTGATTGGTGCCATCGCGAAGCGGCAGTTGCCCCGCGAGGGGTTTGTGCTGACTTCCAGCCGGGCGAGCTACGAAATGGTACAGAAGGCCGCTAGCGCAGATATTCCCATGCTGGTGGCCATCTCGGCACCTACTGGACTGGCGATTCGCATGGCCCGGGGTTGCGGCCTGACGCTGGTGGGATTCGCCCGCAAGGAACAACATGTCGTCTATAGCGGTGCAGAACGTGTGTTACACAAGGAGCTGGCGTGAGCATGAACATCGAGCAGCTGGTGAAGATGGCCAACCAGATCGGGGACTTCTTCCAGTCCTATCCCGATCATGAACAGGCTAAAAAGGATATAGCAAGCCATCTGCAACGCTTCTGGGCACCACAGATGCGCCAGCAGATCATGCAGCACATCAACACACACCCAAGTGATAACGGTCTTGCGCCACTGGTATCAAGCGCGATCAAGGAATATCTGCATTAGGCAGCAGCACCCCTCCTCTAGCTCAATATGCCTGGTAAAACCAGGGCATATTGATGACAGGATAGCGGCGTTTCACTCCCTACCCGATAGACGAGGCTTTTTCGCCGTGCCGTGGGCGCACTTTGGATTGAAACTCGGTCCATTTCTGCTTTTGTTCAGGCGTCAGCACCTGATAGACCTCGTGCAGCGTATTGCTGCGCAACACCAATAAATCTGCTTGCAGCTTGGCTTGTTCGCTGGCGATCTCCTGCACTTTCTTTTGATCGTATTGATCGGTTGCCGAGGCTGAAGCCAAGGCCTTGAACGAGGCATGCAGGGCCTGGCGCTTTTCAGCCAGTGCCGGCTTCTGCTTATCCACGATCTGCTTCACTTGGGCTTGCTGCTCACTGCTCAGGCCCAGCTTGCCGAGCTTGCGCTCCAGGAAATGTCCTTCTGAAAAACCGCGATGCTCACCATGCGCGGCATGCTTTTTTTCCTTGTCGCACCTCTTGTCACCATGTTCCGTCCCGGCATGGGTCACTGCGATATTCAGTGCGAGTAAGGATGATGCCAGGATAAGAGAGGGGACCAGGAGTTTGCGTGGCTTGGTCATTTGATAGCTCCTTTGGTTGTGAATCACGATAAATCACGCTTGTCCCACTATGATCTCAACCTTGGCTAAATGTTTGTTGCCTTTGGTGAAATCGGTGTAATTGTGCGTAAAAATTTGTAAGATGCTGATTGCTGCCGCAAAGCCTGCGGCAGAATGCGGTTTGCAATTTAGAAAGTAGTGAAAGGTGAACACAGTGCTACGTATCCTGCTGATCGATGACGACGTCGAACTCTGCCAAATGATGGAGGAATACCTTGGAGCGGAAGACTTCTCATTGACGATCGCCCATGACGGCGAAGAGGGCGCACGTCTCGCCCTGTCCGGTGAACATGACCTCGTAGTGCTGGATGTGATGATGCCCCGCTTCAACGGCTTCGATACCTTGCGCCTGATTCGCGCCAGCAGCCAGATCCCGGTGATCATGCTCACTGCCAAGGGAGACGAGATAGATCGCATCGTCGGCCTTGAGCTGGGAGCAGACGATTACCTGTCCAAGCCGTTCAACCCCCGCGAGCTCGTTGCACGCCTGCGCGCCATACAGCGCCGTGTCGTCGTGCGGGATGAGGCGTTGCAAAACCATCACAACAAGCCCAGCATCACCCGCGTGGGCAAAATTGCCATCTACCCTTCCGAGCGTATCATCGAATGGAAGGGCGAACCGCTGGATATCACCACCAGCGAATATGCACTCCTGGAAGTCCTTGCCCGTCATGCAGGACACGTGGTGAGCAAGGCTGAGCTCTTTACCCAGGCACTGGGGCGTGCCGAATCCCGCTACGACCGCAGCGTGGATGTGCACGTCAGCAATTTGCGCCAGAAGCTGGGGCTGCTGGAAGACGGACGCTCGCCGATCCAGACCGTGCGCGGCGTCGGCTACCAATTCATTGCAGGGTAGCCGGTCGACCATCCCTATGGGCAAACTGTTCTGGAAAATATTTCTTGGGTTCTCGCTGACATTACTGGTGACGGTCGCTGGTGTCGGCGGTGCCATCTATTTAAATGAAAAGACTGCTTCCGGCGAGGAAGGCTTCCTGCGTGACCGCAGGGCTGATTTTGTCGTCGGTGTCACCGCCAATGCCCTGCAGTATGGCGGAGAGGCGGGTGCCAAGGCACTACTCGAACACTGGCCCGGGCACAAGGTGCCAACCGTACTGGTCATCAACCAGCATCATCAGGATATCCTCAACCGCACCGTCAGGTCGGAAACCTTGCAACAAGCCATCCATGCGCTGGACCAATCCCCGCCGATTCCCAGCGTGCGGCGCGTCCAGGCAAGCAATGGCAACCAATACATTCTCTTCATTCCTGCAGAAGGGGCAGACTCTGCAGGACCACCCCGCTACAACCTGCAACTGCAGATTTTCATCGCCCTGCTTGCAAGCCTGCTGTTCAGCGCCGGATTTGCACTCTACCTGAGCCGTCCAATCAAGCTGTTGCGGCGGGCCAGCCGCAGGCTCGCAGAAGGCGACTTGAGCACGCGTGTAAGCCCAGAGCTCGGCAATCGCAACGATGAACTCATAGAACTCGGCGCGGACTTTGACTATATGGCAACACGCCTTCAGACCTTGCTGGATGCCCAGCGATTATTGCTGCACGATGTTTCTCATGAGCTGCGTTCCCCGGTCGCCCGCATGCGGCTTGCCGTGGGGCTCGCCCAGCAGCAACCGGACAAACTGGCCTCGGCGCTGAGCCGTATCGAGCGTGAAACCGAGAGGCTGGACGAACTGCTTGGCCAGATGCTGACGCTTTCGCGGTTGGAGTCAGGCATCAGCAGTGAAAACAGCGAGACACTCAACCTCAATGATTTGCTTGCCACCATTATTCAGGACGCCAATTTCGAGGCGCAAGCCGTGGGCAGCAGCATCACGTTTCATGCTGCAGATGAAGTAATACTACAGGGACATTATGAATTGCTGCGCCGCGCATTCGAGAACATTATCCGTAATGCGCTCAAATATAATCAAGCTGGTCAAGCAGTAACAGTCTCAATTCTCAAGACGCAGAGTGCGGTGATCGTCGAAGTGCGGGACCATGGCCCAGGCTTGCCGGAAACAGAGATTGAGTCAGTGTTCCAGCCATTCTATCGCGTCCGCGGTACGGAAAAGGCAGGACATGTCGGATACGGCCTGGGACTTGCCATCGCCAAGCGCGCCATCGAGCATCATCAGGGCAACATTTCGCTCAGTAATTGCGATGATGGCGGCCTGTGCGTACGGTGCACTTTTCCGCTCACCGCCGCTCCTGCCTGAACCTGCAGATCAAAGATATCGTCAGGATAGAATTCCATTGTGAACCCTTCGGGGACATCTGCCGCTTGCCTGGCCGTCCGCAACTGCGCCGGCAGCGGTCTCGGCAATAGAAACGCATAATACAATGAATCAGCAGTTGCCTTGAGTTGCTCCTTGGGTAGGCGCAGCACGCGCTTCGGATGCGCTCTTTTCCATGTAGGCCCGGCATCATGTCCGTTAAGCATCAGGCAAATGGCATCTTCATGCTCGAAAGCATCACTCAGGCAAATATCTCCGCCGTCATCAAAGGCAACGCATACCTTGAACAGTTCCATACAAGTTTTCCGATTTATTCTTGCTGCGATTTGAGAAGGCGCTATCTTGCGCGATCAGCACGCCATCCGCAGTCAGAGGCACCTGAAGTTGATGTAGGAAAATACTGATAGGCCATGCCGCAGATGTGCCTGCGCACACAGGTTGAAGATGTGGCCGGAGAGTGGCATACGCATCGTCTTGATTATCGAAATCGCGGGAATGATGGGGCTTTAGGAGTTGGCCCTGTCAACACGCACGATCGCGCAAGCATCCGCAGAAAACAGAAGGGACTCGCGAGAGAAGCCAGCCGCCCGGCTCCTCAGGCTGGCCCGGGGATATCAACGTGTGAAGAACAGCTTGATACGACGATAAATGCGGCCGACGAGCGTACCGTCCAGCTGGTAATGCTTACGCAGGGGCTGCTTGACCTCCCATGTGCAGCGCAGGCCTGCAGGGAAAGTAACCAGGTCGCCCTTGCGGAACGTCACGGGCGCGCCGCCACCGTCTGGGGTAATCACGACTTCCCCCTCAAGCACGTAGGCAATTTCCTGCTCTGGGAACACCCATGGAAACGTCGAGACTTCCTTGGACCAAGTCGGCCATTTGCTGACACCCAGTTGCTCCAGGCGCGTGGCAGAGGGTTTGCTTTCAATTACAATCTGACTCATTGATATGCTTTCGGTATTGTCCCCATTGCCGAGGGGCGTTTTAGAATCCTGCTTCTGGATAACAGGAATAAAAGGCGTTATGGTAACGCCCATGCCTGCGCAATACCAGCAATAACGAGCCCGGCTTTTATTTTCATCAAGTGATCGAGTTTGAAACAACGCCAATGACTTCACCTCTTCCCACATGGCCGGCATTGATCCAACATCCTGGCGATGCCGAGCTTGAGTTCATTCCCGACGCAGCCGCATTCGACACATGGCAGCTCACATCCACGCCGGCAACACTGATCGATAAGGAAGGGAAAACGTATGTTATCGACAGGGACAAACGCTTGATCATGAAAGGCCTGGCTTCACTGGAAGAAATCCTGGCATTGATCCGCGCCCACGCCATACTGGAGGGTATCTGCTGCACGCCAAAACTTGGCGCGCCTGACATTCCTACGGCCCTGACCATACTCTCCAGCATCGTGAAAGGGTAGACGATGGACGCACGCGACCTGGAACTGCTCGTCACTCGCACCATGCCTTTCGGCAAATATAAGGGGCGGCTGATTGCCGATCTGCCAGGGCACTACCTCAACTGGTTTGCCCGGGAAGGCTTCCCTCCGGGCGAAATAGGACGATTATTGGCCTTGATGCAGGAGTTGGATCATAACGGACTAACGAGTCTGCTGACGCCTTTGCGCTCCATATAACTGACTTTTCCAGCCTCTCAGCTTGAGCCGTATCAGGCCTCTCCAGCTCATCCCGATCATCATACCTGGCTTGCAACATAAAAACGCCGGGCAAAAAGCCCGGCGTCGGATGTTGAGTCTTCCGCCAGGGGGGGAATGGCTTGGACTCTAAAGATAGCCCTAAGAGCAGGCTAGTACTTCGGCTATAGCAAAGCACCTTTTATGCCAAAAAAACAACTCATTGATTCTATTAAAAAATAAATACGTTCAGCCAAAAACTCTCCCTCTACATGTCTCCAAAAAGAGACGCCCCTCACGTCAACACCTAGGCACAAAAAACACAACCCCATGTTTTTAAAACAAAAACCCCCGTCTCCAAAAGGAGACGGGGGTTGATCGCTGAACTGAAACGTCGTGGAATGCGCTTATTGATGAAGTGGCCGGACTCAGTTGAGAGATGACCTATTGGCCAAATGTGTATTTTGCTCCACCCACAACCGATCTTGCTTGCGCATTTGTGCAACGCGCGCTCGCCAATCCTGCAATTGCTCATCTTCGATCTGCAGCTGGATTGCCATGATCTCCTGCGGCGAATAGCCCTCCCGCACAAGCTGGGAATGCAAATGCACGCTCATTCTGGACAGCAGGCGCTCAGCCTTCTTGTCACTCAACTCCAATGCCTTGGTCAAATATTCTGGCTTGCATGTATACACTCTCATGATCAATCTCCCGTTGAAAAGCACAAAGCTCATCCTTGAGCCTTCAGCAGGGAAGGTAACCCACCTTGATGTCATTTCCATGACAATCATGTGTCACAAGAACTAGTCCTGCGCTCACCACACCATGCTTATGCCGTGTTTGGTGACATCAATGCAATGGGAAATGGAAACTAGGAGATTGTTTCAATTGAATCAACAGGGAAGAGAACAGCGCATCTATCCGGCTCCCCCATGCTGCTTTCAATGCAGAGGGGGAACTGAACGAATCATGACATTATCGTTTTGCCTTCAACCTCCAGCCGATCATCAGCATTAGGCCGACCACCAGCATCGCCCATGTATTGGCTTCAGGCACTGCCGCCGCAATGCGTAAGTTGAAAGCTTCATCATACTGCGCCTGAGTAATGCCGGCCGACTTGAACAAGACATGGAAGGGATCGGAGTCAATGTATTTCTGTTCACCATTTCCCATGGCCGGTGACCACAGCTGCAGGGTGACAAGATATGCACCAGCCGGTGCATCTTCAGACAACTCCCAGTTGAGATGGGAATGAAAAGTCCCGTTCCTATCTCCACCATCTACCAACGCGGTTTGCGGCCCGGAAATGCCCTGTCCGGAATAGACAGTCCCCCTGCATAATAATTGTACTCTGCTACATTGGCAGGATTTCGGGGGTTGAGCATGTAGTTGATCCATACATTGGTGGGTATTCCGCCGTAAAGCGTCACGCTCCCAGCATCGGCCCCGCCCCATGCCCCGGTAGCGGGATTCCAGTATTCTAGCGTTCCCAGCGCACGAAAATGAACCTCTTCCCCATATAGCAATGTATTGGAAAAAGATTGAAACCCAGGGTCATCCGTCAGCCGCGGCCCACCCGCCAAGTCATCAAAGTAGCCGGGGAAAATCTTGTATCCAGTATGTGGGTCAATGGGCAATTTGCCGGCCAGATCAAAGTCACCATAAAAATCAATATCGATTTTACTGCCGGCGACCGGGCCGTTACTGGTCCCCACACGTACATCGTAATGTACAGCCTGGGCAAAAGTGGCGTACCCTAACATGGCAAATGCCAATATCGAAGATTTGATCATTGCATGCTCTCCAAAATGACAGCCCCATTAAAGGGGCTGTTTCCAAGAATTTTAGGCCTGTTGGCGACGACGTAACTGCCAACCCATCAAGCCCAGACCAGCCAGGAACATGGCATAGGTACTTGGCTCAGGAACAGCAGCAATCAGATTGTCTTCAAGACCATGCAGAGCGGTATGAAACTCGTCCGCGCTCAAGCCATTGTTGAAAATCAAGTAGAAAGGATCGGAGCTTGCATACTTGCTGCCAGCCACAAATCCGTCGCCCGTGCTGTTGAGATCCACAGACAACAACTGCAGTGTGACGAAATAAGCACCATCAGTCGGCAGGCCACTGGAGGAAGAAATCTCAAAGTTCAGGTGCTCATGAATATTGCCGCTGCTACCGGCTTGGCCCAGTAAGCCAATAGCATCACCGCTGACGCCTGTCGTACTCCAGACAGTGTTTTCTCCCCAATTGCCAGTCAGGCTGAGAGTTTCGCCATTGAGTACAGTATTTGTCCAGCTGCTTCCATTCCAGGACCACAAATTGCCAATTGCCTGGTATCCAATGATGTCGCCTTGGTCAAAAGTCCCTGCATGACTGTCAAACCCAGGCGCATTCGTGCGATACGGCCCACCCGCAAGATCACGGAAATCTCCTTCGAAAATGGCATATCCGGATCCCTCTTGGGAATGGCCTGCACCATGAGTGCCAAGCTTGCCACCCTCCACTTCAATTTCAATATCACCCGAATGCAGATGATCATGACCATGGTCATGATGATGGTCATCGGCTGCATAGGCGGAAACGCTAAATAAACTGGCACTGACAAACATGGTTGCGATCAAATGACGCATGGTACTACTCCCTTTATAAACAAGAAGATATAAGCTCCCATTCAGATCCAATATCTGAACTTCAATTTATAATATGCCACAATGTTGCATTACAGTTGCCAAGTCCCTGAAACTTCCCCATCACTTGAACCTGGTTTGGATGTGCGCTTTCCCTTCAAATTCACCCGCCGTGCGTTACCATTGGCCTTGGCCGCCTCTGCCATATTCCCCGAGGCATACTCTGCAGAGACGGAGAGGTCTTCCTCACCCGGCTCCTCTATTGTGTTGGATGCCATAGAAGTCCAGGCTGCACCCGATAGCCCAACCAACTCCCTGGATCCATCCAGTACGCTTTCAGGCAAAGAGTTGATGCTCAAGAGTGCTGCCACTTTAGGTGCCACGTTGCAGAATGAGCTGGGGGTGGCCAATGCGACATTCGGCCCGAACGTGGGACTGCCGTTGATTCGAGGGCAGCATGGCCCGCGCACCCGGGTCATGGTCAACGGCTTAGGCACGCATGATGCATCCGCCATGAGCCCAGACCATGGCACCACGGTGGAATCCTTGCTGGCCAAGGAAATCAAGGTGTTGCGTGGCCCGGCGACCATCCGCAACGGTGGCGGCGCCATCGGCGGCGCAGTGGAGATCACCGACGGCCGCATCCCCGAGCACCTACCCACCAAGACCAAGGTCACGACGCAATTGCGCTTCAACACCAACCATGACGAGCGCATCATGGCGACGGAACTGCTGACCAAGGCAGGCCAGGTCGCCTTTCATGCCGATGTGCATGGTCGGGAAAGCAACAATATTCACATCCCCGGCATGGCTATTGACCAGGATGCCTTTACCCAGCTTTTTTATGTGCCATCACCCAATAACACCCATGGTTATACGGGCAATACCAATGCACACAGCGACGGGGGCAGCATGGGTATAAGTTTGTTCGGCGAGATGGGATACGTCGGCATGTCAATCAGCCGCTACAGCAACAATTACGGCATACCGCTTGGTCCTGCGCATTGTCATGGACCATGCACAGGGAATGCGGCAGAAGCGGACAATGTGCGCATTGACCTCCATCAAGAACGCCTAGACCTCAAAGGCGAACTATTCCTGCCTTGGGAGTGGTTGGAAAGCATCAGCTTTAGAATTGGTAAATCCCGATATCACCATGACGAGCTAAGCAACGGTATCCAGCAGACCCGCTTTCAGAATGATGTTACTGAGTCCCGTCTGGAATTCACGCATGCACTACATGCCCGCGTTTCAGGAACATTGGGGCTTCATGGCATTGACCGTGAATTCTCCGCGCTAGGCATTGAGGCCTTTGTCCCGTCCACATCGATTGACACAAAGGGCGTCTACCTCATCGAGACGATTGACCTCAATCCATGGCAAGTGGAATTAGGCCTAAGAAAGGAACAGGTCAAACTTGACCCCAGCCCGCAGACTGTTTACTTCGGCCCGATCTCGCACACTGAAGTCTTTCCGGCAAGAAAGCTGGCTCCGGAAAGCTATACACTGGCTGTAAAACGTATGCACAGTACCGGCAGCATCACGGTCAATAGATGGATCGCAAAACGCGCACCTGACGTACAAGAGCTATATGCACTGGGACCACACCTGGCCACCAGAACTTACGATTTCGGCAATCAAGACTTGGATATCGAAACGCTGAACGGCTGGGACATCCGCTTTCAGCAACGTCTCGGCAAACTGGAAGGTAATCTGAACCTGTTCAAGTATTCTGCAAAAAACTACATCTACCAACAGAATGAAGGCCTGTACGAAACCGATGCGGCCATTCCCCACCCCGTCATGCGCTGCGCGAACCCGGCCACCTGCCTGATAACCACCCGCCATTCCCAACAAGACGCCAGGTTTCATGGTTATGAAGCGGAAATGGGCTTGCCACTGCACATTCCCGGGTTACGAAAGTTTCGCGCCAGTGTATTTGCCGACCAGGTACGCGGCATGCTGGATGATGATACCCATGTGCCGCGCCTTACCCCAGCCCGGCACGGGCTGCTGATACAGGCAGGCATGGGCAAATGGGATGGTGAAATCAGGCTCACGCACATGCGAGCGCAGAAACGCACCGGCACAATGCCAATGAATGACGAAATAGTGCTGGAACCAGGGACCGACAGCTATCACAAGGTCGATATCGCGCTACGACGCAGCATCGAAGTGCCGAACTGGTTCACCGGCGACCTTTTCATCAACATGCGCAACATCACCAATGCGGAAATCCGCAACAGCACGTCATTCCTGCGCTATTACACGCCAGAGCTGGGCCATAATATCGAGATCGGCATGCGAATCGATCTTTAATGGGCTGCGCCTCATGTCACTAACCATGACAATGCACTCTCGACCTCATTTGTACATGTCTGATTAAGTTCCCCCTGCTCAATGCTCCTACTCTCCATCTGCATTGCCACCCTGTTGGGCGGCGTCGCTTCAGTCCTGATCTCGTCCATCGTCTCGCTCACCGTCCTGGCACGGGTTGCCGACAAGATGGTCGCATTCGCCGTCGGGATTTTGCTGACCTTTACGTTGACGGATATCCTGCCGGAAGCGATCGAGTCGGGCTTATCGCCCGATGATACCGGCTGGATATTGCTGGCTGGCATCCTGGCGTTCTTCCTGCTGGAGAAAATGGCATTATGGCGACACGATCACCGGCAGGCGCATGGCGCTGATCATGAAACCGCTATTGATCAGAAAGTGTCCATGATCGTGATCGGGGACGGGTTGCACAACTTCGTCGACGGCATGTTGATCGCCGCCGCCTTCTTGACTGACCCGGCGTTAGGCTGGACGATGGCCGTCACGGTGATGCTGCATGAGATCCCCCAGGAAGTGTCGGATTTCATGGTGTTATTGAACGCCGGCCTGTCGAAAAGCCGTGCCTTGCTGCTCAACGCCTTGTCGGGCGCGGCCATGGTGCTGGGCGGTTTTCTCGGCTGGCTGTCGCTGGATACGATGCAAACCGCGATCCCCGTGATCCTGATCGTCGCGGCATCCAGCTTCATTTATATCGCCGTCGCGGACCTGGTGCCGGAATTGCAACGTAAACGCTCATTGCGGGATGGTGCAATCCAGGTTGCATTGATACTCGGCGGGGTTGCCGTGTCGTTGGCTGCCCAGCATCTTCATCACCATTGACCACGGTATTAGCGTAGGCAGGACAAAAAGACGTATGCATTTATACTGCAGGTTATTCATCCACGGATTATCCATCGGCCTCAGCAGCCTGGCACTCGCCGCGATGCCTGCACTCGCGCATGAACAGCGTGCGCATGTGCACGGTACAGCCAAACTGAATATCGCCATGGAAGGCAAGACACTGATCCTCGCGCTGGAAAGCCCTATGGAAAGCTTGCTGGGCTTCGAACATGCTCCCCATAACCCGCAAGAGCAGGCAGTGGTGAATGCACTGAAACAACAGCTCTCCACACCCGACCAGCTGTTTGATCTACCGGGCAAGGCTGGTTGCAAAAGCACGGCCATCACCCTGGCATCACCGTTGTTCGAAGATAAGTTCCATACGCACAACGGCCATCACGCTGACCTTGACGCCGAGTTTGTCTATGAGTGTAGCCAATCGAGCCAATCGAGCCGATTGAAAGGATTGAACGTGCGGTTGTTTGAACAGTTCCCCCACCTGCGCAAGATCGATGTCCAGATCGTGGCCGGGCAAACCAGAAAAATCATCAGGCTCGTCCCTGGACAAAACCGGGTCACATGGTAGGCATGGCGTCACCTGCTATCCACCTGGAGAACCTGCAGTTTGAATGGACATCCGGGCGCCCCTGCCTGGATATCGCGTCTCTGGACGTGATGCCGGGCGAGCGTATTTTCCTGCATGGGCCGAGCGGCAGCGGCAAAAGTACGCTGCTGGGATTGCTCGGCGGCATGCACCTTCCCCAAACAGGCATCATCGACATCCTGAGCCAGAGACTGGACACGCTGAACGGCGCGGCCCGCGACCGTTTCCGCGCCGACCATATCGGCTTCTTGTTCCAGCAATTCAACCTGATCCCCTATCTCTCTGTACTGGACAACGTCTTGCTGCCGTGCCGCTTTTCGGCATACCGGCGCAACAATATTGCCGGCAACGTGGAGCAGGAAGCACAGCGCCTGCTTGCGGCGCTCCGCATCGATGCCACCCTTGGGCACCGCAAGGTCACGACCTTGAGCATAGGCCAGCAACAACGGGTTGCCGCAGCCAGGGCATTGATCGGCAGGCCAGAAATCATCATCGCAGACGAGCCCACCTCCGCGCTCGATGCAAGCCACCAACAGGCATTTATCGACCTGCTGATGCAAGAATGCCTCGCTTCGGCCAGCGCCCTGATCTTCGTCAGCCATGATCACCGACTTGCGACCAGCTTTGACCGCAGCATTGCCCTTGCCGAGCTCAACCGGGTTAGCGTAAAGGTACCGGAATGAATACGAAATACCTGCTGAAGCTGGCAATGCACAGCGCCTGGAACCGTAAGCTGACCCTGGGCATGACCGTGGTGGCGATCGCCCTGAGTGTCATGCTGCTGCTCGGGGTCGAGCGCCTGCGTGAGCAGGTGCGCCAGGGATTCAGCCTATCCGTCTCAGGGACCGACCTGGTGGTAGGCGCACGCACCAGCCCGGTTCAGCTCATGTTGTATGCCATATTCCACATCGGCGAAGCCACCAACAACATCAGTTGGGCCAGCTACGAAAAGCTGAAACAGCATCCCACGGTGGCCTGGAGCGTGCCAATCTCACTGGGGGATTCGCATCATGGTTTCGCCGTGCTGGGCACCACCCAGGACTACTTCAGGCATTTCCGTTACGGCGACCACCTGCCCCTGGAGCTCGCCTCTGGCCAGCCATTCGTCGCTACTTTCGACGCGGTGCTGGGGGCCAGTGTCGCCAAGCAGCTCGGCTACAACATAGGCAGCCGCATCACCCTGAGCCACGGCATGGGCGGCGCGAACGCTCTGGCGCAGCACGGAGACAAGCCATTTACGGTCGTCGGCATCCTCAAGCCCACGGGGACGCCGGTCGACCGCACCGTGCATGTCAGTCTGGAAGCCATCAGCGCCATCCATCTGGATTGGGTGGGTGGTTCACCAGCCCCCGGCTTCCAGATTCCGCCACAACACGTACAGAAATTCGACCTGCAGCCCAAGGATGTCACCGCCGTGCTGATCGGCCTGAAAAGCCGGGCGGCGGTGTTCCGCACCCAACGGATGGTGAATGAAAGCAAGGACGAGCCCTTGCTCGCCGTCATGCCCGGTCTGGCGCTGGAGCAACTGTGGCAGGTAGTCGGCGTGGCAGAAAAAAGCCTGATGGCGGTATCCGCCATCGTGGTCGTGGTAAGCCTGAGCGGTCTGGTCGCCGTCATCATGGCCGGCCTGAACGAGCGACGCCGGGAGCTCGCCATCCTGCGGGCAGTGGGCGCGCAACCGAAGGAAATCCTGCTGCTGTTGATATATGAAGGAATATTCGTCACCCTGGCCAGCATCGTGATCGGCCTGCTCGCCCTGACCATCGCCACCCTATGCGCGGCGCCTATCATGCAGACCCATTTCGGCATCAACATGACAGTCGGTTGGCCCAGCCTGGAAGAGCTTCGCCTGCTTGCCGCCATGGTACTGATCAGCATACTAGCGAGCCTGTTCCCGGCCTGGATGGCCTACAGGCTCTCGTTGGCGGACGGCCTCACACCCAGACTGTAACGCATGGACGGATCAATCAATCGGAGTGAGAGAATGGACAAGATTTTTTGCATGCTGGGCATGATCGTCGCCATCGGCGGCCATGTGTCTGCGCTGGCGGCCGACTACAAGGTCGGCGAGCGCATCGGCGAGGTCAAGGCAATCTCGCAAGCGAATCCGACCTATAAAACGCTGGACTGGGATGACATGATGCCCGTGGACTGGGATCCTATGAAATCACTGAAGGAACTGGACCTGGACAAGCTGGATGACGCCGATCCGCGCGCGATCGAAGCATTGGAACAGATGCGCAGCGCTTGGAACGATGCTCCTATTGTGCAAAAGCTGGATAAGCAGCGCGTGCAGATTCCAGGATTCGTCGTTCCCCTTGACATGAATGGGACGCAGGTGCGCGAGTTCCTGTTGGTGCCTTATTTCGGCGCATGCATCCATGTGCCTCCGCCGCCCAGCAATCAGGTCATCCATATCATCCTGCCCAAAACGCTGCCCAAGGATCAGCAGAAAACACTGGACCTGGCGGCGCGGCAATATGGTCCAATCTCTGTGAGCGGTTTGATGGAGACCGTTGCCAGCAATACTTCGATGGGCTTCGCCGGATACCGCATCAAGGCCGAGCGCCTCATGCCGTACAAGCTCAAGGAAAATTAGCACCTGAGCATCAATACCTATTGAGCACTGGCATGTCGACAAATACTCGTCATTCAGAAGTATTCTGTTTGCCTTGAAACTTTTCACCACTAGCACACTCAAACAGTGAGTGCTAGAATCGTTTCCATGACGGAGGTTTCAAATATGACCAACAGCATGACATTACCTGCAATTTCATCTTTCGACAGCCTTGATCAGTACTTGCGTGCCATCAAGAGCTTTCCTGTGCTTAGCGCAGAAGAGGAATTGAAGCTGGCAACACGCCTCAAAAAGTATAATGACCTTGAGGCCGCCAAAACCCTGGTAGTGTCTCATCTGCGACTGGTAGCAAGCATTGCCCGCAATTACGCGGGGTACGGCCTTCCCCAAGCCGACTTGATCCAGGAAGGCAATATCGGCCTGATGAAGGCGGTGCGTCGCTTTGACCCAGATCGTGGCGTGCGCTTGGTTTCCTTTGCCATGCACTGGATCAAGGCCGAGATCCATGAATATATCGTGCGGAACTGGCGGCTGGTCAAAGTTGCGACGACGAAGGCACAACGCAAGCTATTCTTCAATCTGCGCAGCATGAAGAAAGGGCAAACCGCCAGCCTGCATTCGGACGAGGTCGCCCATATCGCGCGTGAGCTCAACGTGAAGCCAGAAGAGGTGCTGGAAATGGAGGCTCGCATGTCCGGGCACGAGATTTCCCTCGAAGGCAATGCAGACGATGACAACGAGGACATGTTCAGCCCTATTTCCTACTTGCAGGCAAGCCATGCCGAGCCTTCTGAAATTCTGGAAGCGCAGGAAGCTGACCAGCTGCACACGACAGGGCTCTCCACCGCACTCGCAAAGCTGGATGACCGCAGCCGCCGTATCGTGGAAGCTCGATGGCTGCAGGAGGGTCATAACGCTACTCTGCATGATCTGGCTGAAGAATTCGGCGTATCTGCAGAGCGTATCCGCCAAATCGAGCAAAAAGCCATGAAGCAGATGAGAGGCTTCTTGACTCTGGCTTAATGGCGGGACCTTGGATACGACACCATGAAAAAAGGCTGCAGTTGCAGCCTTTTTTCATGGTGTCGCTTCATGCGGGATGTAAAACTATTTCCTCTTACCCAAAAAGTATGACCGACAGTGCGCTTAGCCATGCCAAGATAATGAGGGCGATGGTGATCGTAAGCGGCAGGTTCTCAAACGTGAAGTAGGACTTCAAACCGTCGTCGTCGTCCTTGTTGTTAGTGCCAGTAGCCATGATGAATTCCCTTGCAAATTATTTCTTGATTTTATGCTGATTAGCCCCAGTCTTCAAGTGGTTAAACGGGATCATGGGGTCATCGTCGTCCATCAGGATGCGCTGTGCAGGGCCTTCCAGGTCATCATACTGACCACTTTTAATTGCCCATAGAATCCCCGCAGCAGCAAGGCCGATGAACACAAATGTCAAGCCCAGTTGCAGCAGCAGGCTGGTAAGATTCATGCCGCTTCTTCCTCTATCCTGTTTTCAAAGACCAGCGCATTATGCATGTGCTGGCGCAAGACCTTGAGATCGGCCATCTGGGCCAGAATATGCCTTTCGATGGCCTCCAATTCGCCAATACGGTCTTCCAATGTATCCGTCGCCTTGTAGATGCGTTTGATGCTTTCCAGGCGCCGCCGCAGTTGCAGCTGGTGTTCACGCACCTGGGATTCCATCGGGGCAATGACCGCCTTCAGCCAATTCTCGACATCATGGTTGGCCACCTCATATACATGGATGACGCGACTAGCCAACGTCTCAAAGAACTTAGATGTCAAAGTCATCTTTTCGTTCGTCAGCATATTCAATGTCGTATTGAATTGTTCGCGATATGCGCGTTCCAGCTTGCCCAGCTCCTTCTGATAACGCAAGGTGGAAAACGCTGGAGGCTCAGCCTTGCGTAAGCCATGATCCTGCGCGAATTTCTCATACATGGCGTCCATCATGCGCTTGATTTCGTCGATTTGCGCCTCGGATTTCAGCAAGCGGTCACGCAGGTCAGCAAAAAACCCATCCATTGCACTGCGTATATTCTTGGTAAAGTTTGCATTGATCATGGTGCTTCGGGTATTGGCCACCTGCACACGCAGGGCTTCCATGCCGAGCAAAGTGAACAGCTTGTTGGTTTGCTGCGAAAATACGCTGCGCAGCGCCTGAAAACGCTGCAAGCCCTTCTCGAAGATTTCCTTGTCCACCTTGACCTTGTTCATCATGTGTTCGATGACATCTTCATTCTTGCCGCGCAAACCGCGTAGCTCCTCCAGCTGCTCATTGAGGCTGGCCAGTCGGGCATCCAGCAGCATATTGGTGTTCTTGACCAAATCGTCGACTTCGCTGATGGTATTGTCGCGTACGATCTCACGCTTGGATGGGATCAGCTCTCCGGATAATGCCTTTTCCAGGAGAGGCAGCCCGCTGCGCTCCAGTAGGGCTTGGTCCCCCGCGATCTTGGCCAACAACCCTTTCTGGGCAGAAATCGGGAAAATCTGATCTTGCTCAAGCCCCAACAACTCGGCGCTGGATGCAAGCTGCTTGGCAATTTCACGGCTGATTTCGGCTTCATTGCGTAATTCGTCCCACAGACCGTCAATCTTGTTCAGTACCGCCAGCCTGCCATTCTGCTTCCAGCGTGTACCGCTGATGTATTGGCGCCAGACATCCACTTCAGATTTGGTGACGCCGGTGTCGGCAGAAAGGATAAATAACACGGCATGCGCATTTGGCAGCATGTTGAGGGTCAGCTCAGGCTCAGTACCGATGGCATTGAGCCCTGGGGTATCGAGAATCACCAGCCCCTGCTCCAGCAAGGGGTGGGGGAAATTGATGACGGCATAACGCCAGCAGGGAATGTCCACGGTACCGTCCGCGTTGACTGCCAAGGCATCATCGGCGCTATTGGTATCGAACAGGCCGTAGCGCTCGGCCTCTTCCACGGACACCTGCTTGGTGCGGCTGACCTCCTTGAAGACCTCCACCATGTTGTCGCTGTCGGCGACATCGAACGGCAACACAGTCCACTCTTCGGGGTAGCGCTTGTATTCGGTGGTGGTAGCATCCGAAGTCCGGGTTTCCACCGGCAGGAGCTGTAGGGAGGTAGGCTTGGAGGGGTCGTACAGCAGTTCGGTAGGGCACATGGTGGTGCGGCCGGCGCTCGAAGGCAGCAGGCGCTGGCCATAAGCCGAGAAGAAGATCGCATTGATCAGCTCGGACTTGCCGCGGGAAAACTCCGCCACGAAGGCCACATTGAGCTTGTCCTCGCGCAGACGCTCCAGCAACTGCTGCAGCCGCAACTCTATCTGTGCATCGTTGAGTTCCTGTTCATTCAACCAGTTGCGATAATCACAGATCGCTTCCACCAAGCCCTTCCGCCACTCGGAATAGGCCTGGAAGTGACGCTCAAGCTTGTTGTCGGCCATAGCACCCCCCGATGCTTATTATTTAGGCGCTACTTTAGCATGCTTATGTAAATCATCAAATGAATCAGCCGCCTAATCACCCTCCACGAAGCATGTGCAGCTACCATCATACGCCGCCATTGTCATGGTATTTTGAAGCGCGTGAATACATTCTGCTATCATCGCCTTTTGAGTAAATCCCGGCATTTGGCAGATGAGCGGCTTGAGCCCAGACATTCCACGCCCGACTGATATCCGCTTGCACCAGGCTTCGCGCTTATTGGAAATCACCTTTGACAATGGTGTCAGCGGCAAGCTGCCGTGCGAATTCCTTCGGGTATACTCTCCATCGGCAGAAGTGCAGGGGCATGGGAACCCTGTGCTTCAGACCGGAAAGCGGGACGTCAATATCACTAGCATCGAGCCAGTCGGCCATTATGCCGTGAAGCTGGTGTTCAGCGATGGTCATGACACCGGACTTTACTCCTGGGACTATCTTTATGAATTGCTGCTACAGCATGAAGCGCTGTGGCAGCAATATCTAGACCGGCTCGCGCAGGCAGGCGCCAGCCGCGACCCTGACAATTAATTTGAGGCAAACACCATGAGCGACAACACCAAGACGCACTTCGGCTTCCAGACTGTGGATGAACGCGAGAAAGCCCGCAAGGTCGGTGAAGTATTCCACTCGGTGGCGCGCAAATATGACCTCATGAACGACGTCATGTCCGCGGGCCTGCACCGCGCCTGGAAACGCTTTACTGTTGAAGTCAGCGGTGTCAGGCCCGGTGACCGCGTACTGGATGTCGCCGGCGGCAGCGGCGATCTGTCCCGATTGTTCTCCAACAAGGTCGGCCAATCAGGCCAGGTCATCCTGACCGATATCAACGCCTCGATGCTTGCAGTAGGACGCGATCGCCTGATCGACGACGGTAAGGCTGTTCCCGCGCTGCAATGCGACGCCGAACAACTCCCATTTCCCGACGAGCATTTCGACTGTGTCATCGTCGCCTTCGGCCTGCGCAACATGACGCACAAGGATAAGGCGCTGACCGAGATGCAGCGCGTGCTCAAGCCGGGGGGCCGACTGCTGGTGCTGGAGTTCTCTCAGGTATGGAAGCCGCTGGCGCCAATTTACGACGCTTACTCATTCAAGCTGCTGCCCCTCATGGGTAAACTGCTTGCCAACGATGCCGACAGCTATCGTTACCTGGCCGAGTCCATCCGCATGCACCCAGACCAGGAAACCCTGAAGCAGATGATGCTGGATGCCGGCCTCAGCAAGGTCGATTACTATAATCTGGCCGCTGGCGTGGTCGCCCTGCACAAAGGCTGGAAAACCTGAGCCCTTGCCCCAACCCGCTGGAATTGAAGTCATGATGCTGAAGCCACTCCTCACCCGCCTGCTCCATCACCTACTGACCCAGAACAGCTGGGCCATGCAACAACTGCAGCCTTTCGGCGGCAAGCATGCCCGCCTGCTCCTGCCCCCGTTCAGCGTCACGCTGGCCGTGCTTGAGGATGGCGGCCTGGCTATCGCCGGAGAAACCGCCGATACCGACGCCACCATCACGGTGCCGCCTTCCGTGGCATTGCGCATGCTGGCTGGCGACGAATCGGCCGGCACTGCCGCATCCGTCTCGGGCGATACCGAGTTCGCTGCAGGTTTGGCCAGCGTATTGCAAGACATGTCATGGGAATATGAAGAGGATCTGAGCCGCATCATCGGCGACGCCCCCGCCCACGAAGCCGTCAAACTGGGCCGAGCCGCAGTCTCACAAGCAAGACGCCAAGCTGAAAATGTGGCTGGCATGCTGGCGGAATACTGGCAGGAGGAACAACCGCTGATTGCCAAAAAGCGCCATATCGAGCAATTCGTGCGTGACGTGGATACGCTGCGTGAGGATGCAGAGCGCCTGCAAAAGCGCATCGACAAGCTGAAATCCCGCCTGCAGGCGGATCAATAGAAAGAATTCCCATGCGTTGGCTGCGCCTGTTCCACATCATCCTAGTCACACTACGCTTCGGCCTGGACGAGTTTATCCTCGGGCATACCAGCTTGCGCCCATTACAGCGCCCGGTGCAAGTCCTCCTGTTCTGGCGCGACACTTCCCGCCCGCGCGGCGAACGGCTGCGCCTGGCGCTTGAGTCGCTGGGCCCCATCTTCGTCAAGTTCGGCCAGATGCTTTCCACGCGGCGCGACCTCATTCCGCTGGATCTCGCAGACGAACTGGCGAAGCTGCAGGACCGGGTGCCGGCCTTTGGCTACGATGACGTTGAGACCATTCTCAAGCAGGCTTATGGCAAACCGGTACTGGAAGTATTCCAAAGCTTCGACGTCGAACCGATTGCCAGCGCCTCGGTCGCCCAGGTGCATTTCGCCCAACTGCCTGACGGCAGGCCAGTGGCGGTCAAGATCCTGCGGCCCGGCATCAGCAAGGTCATAGAAAAAGACCTCAAGCTGCTGGATAGCGCGGCATGGCTGCTACAGACGCTCTCCTCGGACGGCAAGCGCCTGAAACCACGGGAAGTGGTGGCCGAATTCGCGCGCCATATCCACAGCGAGCTCGACCTCATGCTGGAGGCGGCCAACTGCAGCCTGTTAGGCCGCAACTTTGCCGACAAACGCCTGCTACTGGTGCCCGACGTCTATTGGGACTGGTGCCACGAGCAAGTGATGGTGATGGAGCGCATGAATGGCACCCCGGTCAGCCAGGTGGATCACCTGCGCGAAATCGGTGTCGATATTCCCAAGCTCGCACGCGACGGTGTGGAAATCTTCTTTACCCAGGTGTTCCGCGACGGCTTTTTCCATGCCGACATGCACCCAGGCAATGTGCAAGTAGCTGACGACGGTCGTTATGTCGCACTGGATTTTGGCATCATGGGCACCCTGAACGACGAGGATAAGCAATACCTGGCGCGCAATTTCCTCGCCTTCTTCCGCCGCGACTACCGCGAAGTCGCGCGCGCACATATCGAATCTGGCTGGGCGCCCAAGGACACGCCGATCGACGAATTCGAAACCGCGATCCGCGCCGTATGCGAGCCCATTTTCGACAAGCCGCTCAAGGAAATCTCGTTCGGCAAGGTATTGCTACGCCTGTTCCAGACTTCGCGCCGCTTCGGCGTCGAAATCCAGCCCCAGCTCGCCATGCTGCAGAAAACCCTGCTCAACGTCGAAGGCCTGGGACGCGATCTCGACCCCAATCTCGACCTATGGAAAACCGCGCGCCCCTATCTGGAGCGCTGGATGTCCGAGCAGGTCGGCTGGCGCAGCGCACTGGACAACCTGAGAGCAGAGCTGCCCTATTGGAGCAAAATTCTTCCCCAAATGCCGCGCCTGATCCACCAGCAGCTGGAGCGCGGCCTGCAATACTCTCCCACCAATGCCGAGCTGGAACGCATGCGCGAGGAGCACCAACGCCAGACCCGCTGGCTGCGCCTCATCACTGTGGCATTGATCTTGCTGGTATTGCTGCAAAGTACGGCCCTCCTGCTATGGTGGCTGGCCCGGCATTGATACGAAGCCGGACGATTTCTGCAAAGCCATTGATTTTCAGAGATAAAGCCTACTTTCAGGACAAGTTTTTGCTAAAATCTGCCTTCCTTTGAAAAGGCACCACATTTACCCCATTATCAACCTCATAGCAAAGGGCTGGTTCAGTGCTGATCTGGTTTGTCATTCTTTACGTCCTGGTGTCCATCAGCATCGGCCTGTTTGCCGCGACCCGAGTCAAAACCACCAAGGACTATGCCGTAGCCGGACGCCACCTGCCCCTGCCGGTAGTCATGGCGACCGTGTTTGCCACCTGGTTCGGCGCGGAAGCCGTATTCGGCATCTCCGCCACCTTCGTCAAGGACGGGCTCAATGGTATCGTCGCTGACCCGTTCGGCTCCAGCATGTGCCTGGTCATCGCAGGCTTCTTTTTCGCAACCAAGCTATACAAGCTCAACATCATTACCCTGGGCGACTTCTACCGTATGCGCTATAACCGCACCGTGGAAGTGCTTACCACGATTGCCATCGTCATTTCCTACCTGGGCTGGGTTGCCGCACAGATCAAGGCGCTAGGCCTGATCTTCCATATCATCACCGACGGCATGGTGAGTGAGGAAGTCGGCATGATCCTCGGCACGGCCATTGTGCTGACCTACACCACGCTGGGCGGCATGCTCTCGGTCGCCATCCTGGATTTCGTGCAGATGAGTGTCATCATTGGTGGCATGCTCTATATCGCTTACATGGTCTCAGGCATGACCGGTGGCGTCGCACCCGTCATTGAGCATGCCCGGCTAGCTGGCAAGCTGGACTTCTTTCCGCCAGCCGACCCCTGGCTCTGGGTCACCTTCATCGGCGCCTGGATGACCATGATGCTGGGCTCCATCCCTCAACAGGACGTGTTCCAGCGCATCACATCGGCCAAGAGCGCCAAGGTCGCCATCTGGGGTTCCGTCCTGGGCGCATCGGTCTATTTCTGCTTCACCTTCGTTCCGATGTTCATCGCCTATTCCGCCACCCTGATCGACCCAGGCTTCTTCAATACCCTGATCGACCAGGATTCGCAGCGCGTGCTGCCCACCCTGGTGCTGCAGCATATGCCGATTGCAGCCCAGGTGATCTTCTTCGGTGCCGTGCTATCGGCAATCATGAGCTGCTCGTCTGCCACCTTGCTCGCCCCCTCCATCTCGTTCGCCGAGAACATCGTACGCGGCTATTTTCCACACCTGAACGACCAAGGCTTCCTCAACATCATGCGCATCTGCCTGGTGGGCTTCGCTAGCTGCGTGCTGCTCTATGC
The DNA here is from genome assembly GCF_000013705.1 of Methylobacillus flagellatus KT. NCBI lineage: Bacteria > Pseudomonadati > Pseudomonadota > Betaproteobacteria > Nitrosomonadales > Methylophilaceae > Methylobacillus > Methylobacillus flagellatus. The sequence goes on along the minus strand of NC_007947.1, from coordinate 724,651 downwards.
ATTGAACACTGAGCTGTCCATCTTCCATATGGTGGAATCCGCCTACAAGATCACCTTGGCAGGCGCTTTTGTGCCATTGTTCTTCGGTGTGTTCTGGAAACGCGCAACCAACCAGGGCGCATTGGCCGCCATCATCGGCGGCATCAGCACCTGGGTATTGGTGGAAGTATTGGTGGGTGAGGAAGGCTTGGTACCACCACAACTGCTGGGGCTTGGCGTTAGCATCATCGGCATGGTGGTAGGCTCGCTATTGCCGCAGAAGATCGCCCCTCATCGTCAACATGAGCAACCGACGAGCTACCTGCATAGCCACGCGGCACATCCGCATGGCCCGCATAAATAACACTTTAACCAAGGAGCATTTCTTTAACCAAGGAGCATTTATAGTGATGCTGGTCATTTCTGCAGTATCAACCAACACCTTGGCCTTTTACTCACAAAACTCAGCAAAGTGTGTTCGCCTGTAGAGTTTTGTTAACTGATTCCAAACGGCTTATACCGAAAATCACCCACTCCGGATCCCTTCTCCGTGCACTTTCACACCAAATACCTAGACCATGGTCGGGAAATGCGAACACACCTCTGCCTATAAAGCCAGTATACGTCTAGCGCCATTGAGGATGAACATGGCGATGATAGTGCCAATGACAAGATCGGGATAAGGAGAATTCGTCCATGCGACGAGCATACCAGCAACGATGACACCAGCGTTGGCAATGACGTCATTAGCAGAAAAAATATAGCTCGCGGTCATATGGGCACCGCGATCCCGCTTCTTAGCGATAAGATAGAGGCAGACAACATTTGCAACCAATGCAATTAAGCCGATGCCCATCATGAGAATCGACTGCGGCTCGCTACCAAAGAAAAACCGTCTGACAACTTCGAGTAATGTCCCCATCGCCAGCATCATCTGGAGCCAGCCTGCGCAATAAGCAGCACGTAACTTCATGTCCTCAGCACGACCTACCGCATAAAGGGCAAGACCATAGACCGCTGCATCGGCAAACATATCCAGAGAGTCTGCAATGATGCCAGTCGACTCTCCAATAATGCCCACCGCCATTTCAAAAAGAAACATTGCACCATTGATGGCAAGTAATATCTTGAGCGTGCGCGCTTCTCCAGTATTACCATCGTTATCGGTTTCAATCATATCGTGAGCAGTGGTTTGCTCAGACATCAGCAGCCGTGCGCCCAGGTTCAAAGGAGTGAGCTTATCTAACACCGCAGCCGAGGCTCCATAGTGTAAGACTTTAAGCTCCCTCGCTTGCAAATCGAATGTTAGGTCGCCAACTTCGGGCGCACTGCCTAACACCATACGGATAAGATTTTCTTCAGATGGGCAATCCATCTTGGGAATGGAAAAGACGCTCAGCGTTGCAGGCATCTGTACCGACGGTTCGGTTACTAACGGGGTACTGCAATTTCCAAGGCAGGATTTGTTTTGACAAGTGCTCATGTCTGAATTAAAAACCATCAAGTTACTAGAGGGTCAAGTTTGGAGATATTAGAAATGAAAATTGGTCAACTCAGCGCTCTGACAGGTTGCCAAGTGCCCACTATCCGCTTTTTCGAGGCGGAGGGGTTGTTGCAAGCGGCCTCTCGCGGAAACAACAACTACCGGGACTATGGAGATGAACATGTAACGCAACTGTTATTCGTGCTTCGGTGCCGTTCACTGGGTATGTCGCATGTCGAGATACGCGCGCTACTACGCCTCCAAAGCGACCCTGAGCAACCTTGCGACGATGTCAATACCCTGCTTGACGAACACCTGCGAATGGTCAATCAGCGTCTGGCAGAACTAAACGCCTTGCGTGTGCAGCTACGCGCCATTCGCGAGACCTGTGCTGGCGGCGTGTGCATTGATAAATGCGGAGCGCTCAAATCGCTTCGTAGAACCGCAACGACTGGCGCATTGACCACGACTACCCGATTGGGTAGCACATCCTCCACCAAGCAATCAAATCAATAAGCTTCTTTTGGCGACCGCCGTCACGAGCAGCGATGTTATCTACACAACTACTCAGCGCATCTCCACCCACATCAGAAAAGCTAACAATACAGGATCAAGCAGCATTCAGCCTTTGACGGAAATGCGGCCAGTAGGTGGCCAATATCAGCACCAGGGCGAGCGAAAGATAGACCCAGCGCAATGAATAGGCGGTGACAAAGCTGGCGACCGGCTTCTGCTTTTGCACGAATGTGTAGAAATCGGGCTTGTCCTGGGCCAGCACGTACTGGGCATTGATCTCCTCGGCCAGTTCCTTCAGATATGCCTCGTCCAGCTTGGAAAGATAGCGGTCGTAGTCGGCAGAAGCTACCACCGGATCCGGATCGTCGCGGCTGGTATCGTTGTAGGTGACGCCGACCGCGCCGGCGGAGTTCTCCTTGGCATCGGAGGACCAATAGCCCACCCATTTGTTGCTGGAGTTGTAACGCGGAATCGGCACGTCCTCGTTGCCGCCGACGCCGACGAAGACGATATTCTCGCCGATCTGCACGTCATCGAGCTTGAGCTTGTTGATCGCGTTCACCTTGGGCGCCTCGTCGCCGTCGGTGAAGAACAGCAGGCGCGCAGGCGCATTGAGCGAGTCGAAGGCCTTGGCCGCTCCCTTGACGCCAAAACTGATGCGGCTGTTGCCGCGCCAGGACATGCGCCACTCCAGGTGCTCGATCGCATCGACGATGATGTCGTAGTTGGCGCAGGTTTCCAGCGGTGTGAACAACAGCGCGACGTCTTCCGCGGCAAACACGCCTAGGCTGAAGTAAGTGCCGCAGGGCGAATTCTCCACCAGCTTGCGCATGAGGTGTCGCATATAGGCCATGCGGCTCACCGGCTTGCCGTTGAGGCTGACGTCCTCTGCGTTCATGCTTTGCGAAACATCGGCGAGCAAGAGATAGTTATGCACGCGCTGCTTGAGCTGTATTTCCGGCTTAAAGATCGCCAGCAGCAGCAACACGACCACCAACAGGTACAACCCGGACTCGTAATGATCCCTGGCCCAGCGCCAGCCATGGCGCAGCCTCAACTGCCACTTCATGGCAGGCCCACCGGAATGTTGCTGAGCTCCATGCCTTCCTGTTCCTTTTTCAACCCATCGATGCCATTAGGCTGCACCAGCAGCATCAGGCTGAGGTTGAACTTTGCCTGCCTGAATGCGGGGTCTAGCCGCAAGGCTTGCTCATAGGCGATCTGTGCCTGGGACAAGTCGTATTTCGCCTCGTCCTTGAGGCTGCCGTCGTCATTGAGGCGGCGCTTCAAACCGGACTGCAGGAGGTTGTTGCCGATGTTGTACTGCACCAGCGCCTGCTGCGGCTGGCTCAAGCCGGTTTCGAGCAGCTGGCTGTAGCTTTGCACCGCGTGCTTGTAATCCCCGGACTCTCCCAGCTTGTAAGCCGCCATGAACTTCTGTTCGAAACCAAAGCCGTCGTGAGCGACCAATGCCCCGGCCTGGATCTGCCGGTTGACATCATGACGCTGCACCAGCGCATTGCCTTCATAGATGCTGCCCGCCAAGCCGGCAACCGCCAGCAGTCCAAACAGCAGGTTGAGGCCTTTTATGCGGATTCCCATGCTTTTACCCTGAAATTTTTAATGACGAACATGCCCAGGCTCAGCACCAGGGCCACTACAATCAAGTCGCGCGCGTAATCGCGCCCCGGCACGGTAATGGCATACTGGATCGTATGTTTTTCACGGCTGTCGATATCCTGGATCGCCATTTGCAGCGCCACGGGATTATCCGCTTCGTAAGCCTTGTAGGTAATATTGAGCGACTTGAAGAAGCGGTCGAGCTGGATTGCCGCAGGCCCCCTGTCCTCCTCGAACACCCGGTCGCCAAATATGCTCACGTCGTCCGGTTCGCGCAAGACGATCCAGTAGAGCTTGATATCCTTGTCCCTGAGCTCTTCCCTGATCCTCGCCTTGACGCGGGGGCTCAGTTTGCCCGCGCCGTCGGATAGCAGAATGATGGCGCGCGAGCCCGAGCTCTGGATGCTGTCGAACAGGCTGGCCGCCTGGGTGATGCCGGCGCCGATATTGGTCTGGTTGATGCCGGCGCTGGTCGCGGCGTTGATCGCGGCATGGATGGCATCGCGGTTGGCCGTGATCTTCACGCCGTACAAGGCGGAATTGGTAAACGCCACCACGCCCATCATGTCATCGGGACGAGAATCGATGAACTGCGTGATCAGCCGGCGTGCGGCGCCGGACTTGATTTCCCCGGCCCGGCCGCTGGTGGCGTCCCCGGCAAAAGGATGGTCCATGCTCACACTGCGGTCGATCACCATCACGGTCTGCGCACCCTTGCCGACACGGTTCACAACCTTGTCGCTGCCTTGCGGGGCGGCGAGGGCAAGCACGAGGCTAGCGATGATGACGGCCGTCACCACCTTGAACAGCAACACGATGTTGTCCGAGAACGGGTCTTCCGGCACCATGTCCAGCCAAGAGTAGCGCTGCCCCTGCAGGCTCCTGAGCCAGAAAGGCACCAGCGCAAGCGGCAATAGCAGCAAGGCCCAGGGATTGAGCAAGCTCATGCGACTCCCCGTTCACAATCCCTCAGGCGTCGGCAAAGCTGCTGCAGCTCACTAACCAATGCCGGGCCATTCGCGTTTTCGCCGGTGAACAGCAAGGTTTCCGAGCGCTGGAAAAAACTGTCGATATCTTGTGCAAGCGGCCGGTACTGCGAATGCCGCGCAAGAAACTCGCCCAATTGCCGCCGGAACAAGGTGCTTCCATGCACCTGGTTGAATGCCTGGTGCATGTAACCCAGGGCCTGCGCCTCACGCCCGGATTGCGCAGGCATCTTGCGCAGCTTGCGATAAGCCTGGGCGAAGCTGCCGCCCATCCAGGGCAGCCAGCGACGGTCAGCGTTGACATAGACCAAACCGGCAACACCGACCAGGAATATGGCCAATGCAATCGCCAGGCGCTCCGGCCCCGTATCGAGCAAGGCCGGCTTGCGCTGCGGTTGCGCATTGCTACGCGCGGTATGGATGTTGCCTGCCGCCAACGGCGAGCTCCAGAAATGCCAGGCGGGCACATTCACCTCCGCTGGCGCATCGCCGCCACCGAGCGCCAGTGTCAAAGCCGGCAGACGCATGACGCTGGGCTTAGTTGCCGCAGCGAACACCTGGTAGCTGAGCTTGACTTCATAGCGTTGGTTGCCAGCCCTCTTCGTGTCCTGCAACGCGACGCCCACCAGCTCTATTCCGTCGACGCGCTCGCCCTTGAGGGGCAGGGCCGACTTTGGCAACTCATAGGGAGGACTGGCCTCGATTATCAGTCTGCGCTCGAGTACGTCGCCTATCATGATGCCTGTCGCGATGCGTGGGTTGTCCAGGCTGACCAGGGTAGCTTCCGCTGCATATGCCATCGCCCCCACGCACAGGCCGATAGGAAGCAGGCAGAGGTAAAACAAGGTCGTCAGTTTTTTCATGCTGTCAGGTATTTCTCAAAATAATGCGTCATAGCCTCGGCCTCGAATACGCCGCTGACGAAATGCGGCGGGCTTTCGAACGCCAGGAACAGGTCTTCCAGCGCTGCCCGGCGCTGTTCGAATGCGGTAATGAATTTGGCACGGACCGACTCGCGAAAGAAAATCGTGCGGTCGCGCCCGGTCTCGGGATCCAGCATCGTCCCCAGGCCAAAGCGCGGCAGGCGCCGATACTCCTCTTCCTCCCACAGTACGACAGGCACTACCTGGTGACGGGAAAACATGTTCATGGCCTGGATGATAGTGTCGAGCGGCATGTGAAAATCCGATATCCAGAACACCAGCCCCTTGTTCTGGCTCAACAGGGGGCCTACCTCCAGAATGCCGGTCGAGCCCCGCCCAAGCGCATCTATGCCGGTAAAGGCATCGATACGCTCCAGCGCTTCATGCACCTGGTAGCCGAGCGGCAGCACGTAATCATCGAGCAAATGCTGGTCGTAGCCGATCAGGCTGAATACGTCGTTCTCGGCCGAAACAGAATACGCAATCGATGCCGCGACCTCCTGCACCAGCTCGATCTTGCGGCGGCTGCCCTTGTACTGCATGGAGCTGGACAGGTCGCACACCGCATACACTGGCGTGATCGAGTCGTGGTAAAACAAGCGCACCTGCACCTGCTCGTAAGGGTCGCGCAAGCTCTGGCGCACATCCATGCGGCGCAAGTCGGGATAATCGACTAGCGAGGCGTTGCCCTTGTACTCTAACCCCAGTCCGCGCTGTATCCCCAGATGGTCGCCGGCATGAACGCTGGATGACTTCCAGGGAATCTGGTAGGAAAACGGCTTGATATATGACGGCAACATGGCTCAGGAAGGTACTGCCACGGTTTGCAGTATCTTGGCAGTCAACTCGCGGGCCAGCACCGTGCGGCGGCTTTCGTACATGGAATTGAACACGAGGCGGTGCGCAATCACCTCGTGAAACACCGCATGGATATCCTCGGGATAGACATATTCCCGCTCCATAAGCCAGGCATGCACGCGAGCAGCCTTGAGCAGCATCCCCATGCCGCGCGGGCTCGCACCGGCCTGGATCAGGCGCTGCATGTCGATGCCTTCGAGCGTGATACCGAAATCCTGCGGCTTTTGCGTGGCATCCCAGAGGTCGATCACATAATCTTCCAGGGCCTGGGAAGACTGCACATGGTTCTGCACCACGTCGGAGAAATCGTTGAGCATATTAAACGGCAGCAGGCCGCTCTCGACAGTGTGTGTCAATTGCTCGGCATGCTGGAAGCGCGTATCGAACACCAGCGATTTCCGCAGCGCCTTGTCCTCCGGCACATGGATGGGAATTTCCATCATGAAGCGGTCACGTGCTGCGGACGGGATTTCAAAGGTTTCATTCTTCTCCACCTGGTTGCGGTCGGCGAACACCACCATGTGCGGCAGACGATATTCGCGCTTGAACGCATGCAGGTGGCGCTCCGCCATCACACGCAGCATCAGCGCATGGACTTGTGGCCGGGCGCGGTTGATTTCGTTGAAGAAGAACACCGAGAGGTTCTCGCCTGCACGCAGCAATGGACCCTCGTCGATCTGCGGGCGGCCCTCCGGGCCGAGGAAAGTATGGTAGACAAGGTCGTTCGGCATCAAGTCCACCGTGCCTTCGATTCGCTCATAAGCACCGCCAATGCCACGTGCCACCGATTGCAGCAACGTCGTCTTGCCGACACCCACCCCGCCCTCCAGCATGACATGCCCACGTGCGAAGATGGCGATATTGATCAGGCGTATTGCCGCATCCTGGCCAACGATGACCTTTTTAACCTCGTCTTCCAGCTTCAGGGCGCGCGTTCTCCAGTCCGCCAGCTGACCTTCCGTTGCTGCACTTGCCATATTCATCCTCAATCGCCAATTTATATACAGATCTGTATATTTTGATGGCGAAATTCATATTTGGCAATGCTTTTTTTAACAAGCCCCTAAATCAAGAACCAAGTAACAGCGCCAAATTTCAGCCAGGTGACATGGGCATTCGCCATCAAAACAACTGGATAACAGGAGAATTAAGCAACAAAAATGGACAACAAAGTATGGCACGCCGACAGCTTGCATACCATCATGGGCTAACGATCGTGCACTGAAACTTCTCAGGACAAAACAGTCCCCATTGCCAATCAAGGCATGGCATTGGATGGTGGCTGGCCTTGTTGGCAGGCAGGGCAGTAAAAAGTCGAGCGCTGCCCCAGGCGCAGGACTGCAATAGGCGTTTGGCATACCCGGCAAGGCTGGCCGGTGCGGCCATAGACAAAATAGGTTTGCTGGAAATAGCCGGGATTGCCGTCCGCACCGAAAAAATCACGCAGGCTGCTTCCCCCGGCCTGCAAGGCATCTTGCAAGGTCAGCTTGACCTCCTCCACCAAGCGCCGGCATTGCGCCAGTGTCAGCGCCCTTGCCGGCGTTTCCGGGTGGATGCCCGCACGGAACAGGGACTCGCTGGCATAAATATTCCCAACCCCCACCACCAGGTGGCTATCCATGATCACGGTCTTGATCGGGGATGACCGGGTGCGAATGGCCTGCTGCAGGAACTCCCCATTGAACGCCTCATCCAGCGGCTCCTGACCTAACACCTTGAGCAAGCTGTGCTCGTCCGGCTGATCTCCCGCCCACAATACCGCGCCGAACCTGCGCGGATCGCGCATACGCATCACACGCCCATCGGCAAAATGCAGGTCGAAATGGTCATGCTTTTCAGGAAACGTATCGCTTTCCAGCAGGCAAAGCCGCCCTGACATGCCCAGGTGCAGGATCAAACAGCCGCTTTCAAAGCGGGCAATGATGTATTTGCCGCGGCGCCTCAGTTCCAGCAGCCTGGCGCCATGCAGCACTTGCGGCAAGTGGGAAGGGATGGGCCAACGCATGGCGGGCTGGCGAATCACGGCCTGCGTCACGGTGGCGCCGATTAATGGCTCCAAGCCGCGACGCGTGACCTCGACCTCGGGTAACTCCGGCATCAGTCCAGCAGCTTACTTGTCCAGCCCAATGGGTGGGTTGAGCAGCGTAAAACCAACATCAGCAGGGAAATGGTAGCGCATTCCCTCATCAGGGCGGCCCAGTATCAACTGCGGAGACTCCTGCATCTTGTCGAAATGCACTTTTCCACCGTCCTTGAGCTTGACCGTGAACGATGGGTATTGGGCTTGGCGACCCGGGGTGTATGGCTCGACAGAAGCAGCTCGGACTTTTTCCCAGAATTCGTCGAACCATCCCTCAATTTCTTCCTGCTTGGGCTTGGCGCCTGGTACTGATACCTGCCACTTGCCGCCGGGGTCGCGATCCAGTTGCAGGCGAACCTCCTGCCACTGCTCCAGGCGCGAGAAATCAAAGCCTGCAATGTCTTCCTTGGGCTTCAACGGGCTCTTGTCCAGCATTTCCAGCAGCTGGATCGCGGCCGTTTCAGAGTAGATGCCGGACAACAGATAGACAGCATCCTGATAAGCCACATATTGCTCGGAAGTCACCGGGTTATACAGCCCGAAAATGAACTCCTCGTCATTGAGCCTGATTTTTAGCCTGGGATTGTCCAGGCCAAAGCGGGCCGGATCCTCGGCAGAAAACTTCTCGCGACTGGTCGCGGCCACAATGGAGACAATCTGCAGCACAGTCGGCTGGTCGGCCCTTGCAGCATATGGCTGGGCCAAGTACCAGAAGCCATCCTTCTTTTCGAACACCACTGGTGCCTTGGCGGGAAACTCGATGCTGAGCTTGTCGAAATCCGACAACTTGAGACTGGACACCTCATAAGTAGCCTCCTGCTCCTCCTGCTCCTGCGGCTTGAGATAAAGGAACGCTACGATTCCCGCCACCAGCACCAGTAGCACCAGGTTAACTATCCACCTCGCCCTCATGCCTTGCGACGCCTCCACCAGATGACAATACCGATCACGATCAAGGCCAGCGGCAAAATACGGCTGAACCCGATGAATACAAATTGCGCAAGCAAGTTGGCCCAGCCCTCGGATGGAATCACGATATTCACATCCCGGCGCGGCTTGGGCTGGATAGTGATGAGCCTGTCGTCTCCAGCCAGCCAGTTGACCATATTCAGGCCCAGGTCGAGATTACCGCCATTGGAGAGGAAAGTATTGGCAAGGAAGTTGCCATTGCCCACCACGACTACGCGCTGGCCCTTGTCACCATATTGACGCTCCAGCGCCACCGCGATGTTGATCGGGCCTGGCAGATCCTTCTTGCTGTCGAAGCTGACATTACCGTCCACGCTGTCGGTTTCTAGCCAGCCATTAGGTGCCACTTCCACCAGGTTGGAAACCCGCCAACCATTCTCAAACGAATCTTCGGCATGCACCATGCGTGCCTCAGGGAACAAGGTGCGCAGCATGAAGTTCTTGGTGATGGCATGCACGCCGTACTGGTTGGCGAAGGCCACCTTGGCATCCGCGCCGTAGCGGGTCGCAGAAAGATCCACCACCATGCCCGGCGTCAGCTGTAGCCCCAGATATTCGGCAATCGGCTGCAAACCACGCAGGTTGATTTCGTCATCGATCAGCCACAGCAGATTGCCTCCCTGCTCAAGATAGCGCTTGATCTTCTGGACCTCCACATCCGTGAGATCCACCTGCGGACTGGCGATCACCAGCATGGAGCCATTGCTCGGCACCTCCTGGGCAAGCAGCAGGTCAGGATTCGACAGCTTGAAGCCTCTTTTCTCCAGATGGCGCCCAAAATCCCCGAGATCGTGGTTCTTGACGCCGATCAGGCTGCGCTCTCCATGCCCGTCCAGGAACATGATGGCATTCTGGTTGGTGCGCGACAGCCGAACCAGCAGGTTAGTCATTTCCTGCTCCGTGAATGCCTGCGGCGGTACGATATGTTCGGTCCGCTGGTTGTATTCAACCACCAGCTCGACTTCCGCCTTTACCCCGGCTTCCTGCGTTGCCTTGGGCTCTTCGGTCGGGCTGATGAAGCTCAGGTGGATATCCGGCTTGGCACGCTGATAGCGATCGACGAACTTGCTGATGTACTTGCGTGTGTCGTTGTCCTTGACGACGTAGGCAGTGATATTGATCGGCCCGTCCATCTCCTTGAGGATATTGATACTTCCCTCGCTCAAGGTATTGCGGCCGCCCTGCGTCACGTCGCGGCTGAAATGATATTGATATGTCAGGAATCCGAGCAGGAACACCAGCACCAGAAACAGCACCACGAAGAAGCTGTTCTGTACGAACAATTGAAAGCGTAGTTTGCGATTGGTTTTCATAAAGTCTCTCGATCAGCCACGCAAGCGATCTGCATCCAGCCTACGAATAGTCAGGGTCAGAAAAGTAATGATAAACAACAAGAAATAGGCAATGTCGCGGGTATCCAGCATGCCGCGAGAAAGAGGCTCAAAATGGCGCATCAGGGACAGGTTTGCGACAGTATTGCTCGGATCCCCTGCGAGAAAATACTCGATCAACTGCAGGGCCAGCAGTGCGACGAAGGTAATGATCGCAGCAACCACCGGCTGCTGCGTGGTACTGGAAACATACGTCCCCAGTGCACAATAGCTGGCCAGCAGCAGGAACAGGCCCAGCAGGTTGGCAAACAGAAAACCGAAATCGATATCTGCCCACAGATTAAGCGAGAATACCATGGCCCCGATCAGCAACACGCTCACCGACAGGAATGATAGCAAGCCGACAAACTTGCCCAGGACGATCTCGGTCAGCGACAAGGGAGCGCTGAACAGGAAAGGCAGCGTCTGCTGGCGGCGTTCCTCACTAATCAGCCGCATCGAGAGCAAGGGCACGGCAAATAGCATGATAAAAGGCGCAATGCCGAATACGCTGCCACCGACGAACTCAGTGACGCCGATGCGCTGGTCGGGACGCATCGCACCCGACATGGTCAAGAAATACTGGTCCACACTCATTAGGTAGAACGTGGCAAACACAAACTGCAGCAGGGCAAGGATCACCCAGCCCATGGGCGAAGAGAACAGGCTCTTCAATTCTTTTCTGGCAATATTGACGATCATGGAGAAATCCTTAAAACGCAGGCTGCTGCCTTCAGGCAGCAGCTTCCTGGAATGTGAGTTGGACAAAGACCTCCTCCAACGAAGTCTGGTCGGGATTGATCTGGAATAGCCCCCATCCCTGGCTGACGGCAGCCTGAACCAGCGCCTCGGATGGCGCTTCGCCTGGGGTATGGCGGATACGCAGCAGGCTACCCTCCACCGCCTCTACCGCCTCCACGCCGGGAATGCTCAGCAATGCCTCGTGTGCAGGCGGGTTCCGGAGTCCCACCAGCAGGCGGTTACCATGGCGCTGCTGCTTGAGGACATCAATTCCGCCATTGAAGACCAGGCTGCCCTTGTGAATAATCTGAACGCGGTCACAGACCATTTCCACCTCTGGCAGGATATGTGTGGAAAGAATCACGCTGTGTTCGCCTCCAAGCTCCTTGATCAAGGCACGGATATCGCGGATCTGGATCGGATCCAGTCCCACCGTAGGCTCATCCAGGATGACCACCATCGGGTTGTGAATGATGGCCTGGGCAATTCCCACGCGCTGCTGGTAACCCTTGGATAAGTTCTCGATCAGGCGCTTGCCCATTTCGGTCAGCCCACAACGCTGCTTGGCAACATCGACCGCTTTCTTGATATGCTGGGGGCTGACACGGTGCAAACGGGCCGCAATCGTGAGAAACTCGTCGACGGTCAATTCGCGGTACAAGGGAGGCTGCTCAGGAAGGTAGCCGATCAATGCCTTGGCATCCTTGGGACGCTCCATCATATCGATACCACAGATCTTCACCGAACCGTTGCTAGGAGCCAGATTGCCTGTCAGCATCTTCATGGTGGTGGACTTGCCTGCGCCATTCGGCCCCAGAAAACCCAGCACCTCACCCTTGCTCAAGGTGAAGCTGACATCATTGACGGCCGCGCGGCTGCCATATTGACGGGTTAACTCTGAAGCCTCTACGGTAATAGTCGTCATATATTGAGTGAATTATCCGGTTTTTAAGGGGTGCTAAGTTAGAAAAACATCACTCGCCTGTCAAGTTTGTCTCACCTGCGCAGCGCTACAGGAACGTCACAACAAGCCTGACAATGTTGAAAAATTCGCGTGTAAAACCACCATCTCCGGATGACAGAGTGATCTCTAAAACATACAGACAAGTAAACACCAAACAGTCCAGCTGATGGCATCGCGCATTATGGGTGAACTTGTGCGCACTGTCACGGACTAAGAATAACTGTGAAAATTCTTGGAAAACTTGCCTCACCCCATTGAAAATGCCCCAGGCAGGCTTCAATATGCTAATTATCAACCCGCTACGAGATTTCCTTGAAAATGCCTATTAGCAAAAAGATTGCAATTGTAGTTGCCTATGCAGCGGTATCGTTGGGTATGGGAACTGCTGCTGGCGCAGCAACCAAGACAGAAAACCCCTCTCCCGCGCTCACTGGCGAGTTCGTATATAAATACCTGATTGGGGAAATTGCCGGACAACGTGGCCAGTTTGACCTGGCAAGCGCATTGTTTCTCGACCTGGCCAAGACCAGCCAGGACTCACGTCTAGCCGAACGCGCAGCCAAGACCGCCGTGATGGGCAACGACGGACGCACGGCCATCGACGCAGCCAGCCTATGGTCGCAGCTCGACCCTAGCTCCGCAGAGGCACACCAGGCCTTGACCCAGATGCTGATCAACACTGGTAAGCTGAATGAGGCCAAACCACACCTCAGGGCCCTGCTTGCCAACGAAGAAGGCCGTGCTGGCGGCTTCATGTTCCTCAACAACTTACTTTCGCGCCAGCAAAACAAGGCAGCGGTGTTGAGCCTCGTGCAGGAGCTTGCGCGCGACTACCCTGACCTTCCCGAAGCCCATTTCGCAATTGCGCATGCTGCCTGGAATGCAGGCAATATCGACCTTTCCCTCAACGAACTCAGCCAAGCGGACAAATTGCGCCCGGGCTGGGAAATGGCAGCATTGATGCGTGGGCAGGTGCTGCTTGGCAAATCGCCGGCAGAAGCCGTGGCGTTTTACCGCAGCTTCCTGTCGACGAATACAGGTGCCAATGAAGTGCGCCTAGCGCTCGCGCGGATACTCGCCGGACAAAAGAAATTCGACGAAGCCAAGGCCGAATTCATCAAGTTGATAGAAGCGGCGAATGGCAACCCCGAAATCCTGGTCGTGGTGGGTCTGCTCTCCCTACAAGCCAATGAGCTGCCAGATGCGGAAAAGTATTTCAAGGAGGCCCTGGGCAAGGGTTTCAAGGATAAGGACCAGCTCTACATCTACCTCGGCCAGATCGCCGAGAGGAAGCGTAACGATGAAGAAGCGCTGCAATGGTACAGCAAGGTTGCGCCTGGCGAGGTGCGCTATGTTGATGCCCAGCTCGGGGTAGCCAATGTCATTTCGCGCCGCGATGGCATCGATGCCGCCATCCAGTCGCTGGAAAACCTGAAAGATCTGACCGATGCCCAGCGTGCGGCCATCGTCCACGCGCAAGCCAATGTTCTGACCCAGGCCAAGCGTTACCAGGAAGCCTATGCTCGCCTGGAGAATGCCATCAACACCCTGCCCAACTCCCCAGAGCTGGTCTATGACTTTGCCATGGCGGCAGAACGCATCAACAAACTGGATGTGATGGAGCGCGAGCTGCGCAAACTGATCAAGATGCAACCCGACTTCGCACAGGCCTACAATGCATTGGGCTATTCCCTGGCGGACCGCAATATTCGCCTGGATGAAGCCAAGGCGATGATTGAAAAGGCACATGAACTCAGCCCGGACGATCACTATATTCTCGACAGCCTGGGCTGGGTATATTACCGCCTGGGCGACCTGGACAAGGCCCTGGAATATTTACGACGCGCCTATGCCCAGCAGCCAGACCCTGAAATTGCCGCCCACCTAGGGGAAGTGCTCTGGAAGCAGGGTAAGCGCGACGAGGCGGTCAAGACCTGGGAAGCTGCGCTTTCCGCTTTCCCGGAAAACGAAGTCCTGATCAGCACCAACAGAAAATTCAACCGCTAAATGCAAGCCTTAGCACGCTGGTTGCTCCTGGGCACCATCCTGGCCGTCCCCGGCTGCGCCAGCATCCCACCTGCCACGGCGCCCAGCACGCCCGAAACTCACCGACAACACCTGGCCACCCTGGCCAAGATAGACCAGTTCGGCCTGAAGGGGCGCATTGGCGTGCAGACCGAAACCAAGGGATTCTCTGGCTCGACGCAATGGCAGCACACTCCGCTGCAGGACGAGATCGCCCTGTTTTCGCCGCTGGGAAGCCAAGTTGCCGCAATCCATCGCACCAGCGGCAGTCTCAGTCTGGTGACTAGCGACAACAAGCATTTTGAAGCGGCGGATGCCGAAACCCTGACGGAGCAGAACCTGGGCTGGCGCCTGCCCATGAACGGGCTGGCAGACTGGGTGCTTGGACGGCCAGGCAAGGCGCCGATAGAAACCGTGCAGTGGGATGATGCCGGACGGCTCGTCAAGCTCAGGCAGGATGGATGGGATATCGAATACGGCCAATATACCGCCATTGGCCATTACCAGCTCCCTACCCGCCTCACCCTGCGTCATGCCAGCAAGCTCACGCTCAAGCTGATCGTGCAGCAATGGCAACTGCCCTAACCGATCACCAACTCCATCGCATTCAGCAATATTATCTGTCCTGATGATGCAAGACTTCCACGCTTACCCCGCGCCAGCAAAAATCAACCTGTTCCTGCATATCACGGGCCGCCGCCCTGATGGCTACCACCTGCTGCAAAGCGTATTCCGCCTACTGGACTTTGGTGATACCGTGCATATCAGGCCGCGAGCCGACCATCTCATCCGGCGCACGGAAAACACACCCGGCGTACCAGAGGAAAGCGATTTGTGCATCCGCGCGGCAACACTGCTGCAACGCCATTCCGGCTGCAAACTAGGGGCCGATATCTACGTGACCAAGCGCACGCCGATGGGCGGCGGACTGGGCGGAGGCAGTTCAGACGCTGCAAGCGTTTTGCTCGCCCTCAACCAGTTATGGCATCTTCACTTGCGTCGCGAGGAATTGATCACGCTGGGCCTCAGTCTGGGAGCAGACGTTCCCTTCTTCATTTTCGGAGAAAGCGCCTGGGTAGAGGGCATTGGGGAAAAACTGCAATCAATTCAATTACCCCAAGCCTATTATGTCGTCATCACGCCGCGCATCCATATCTCGACCGCGGAAATTTTTGCATCGAAGCAATTGACAAGAGACACGAATCCCACGACAATAGCGGCCTTTCTGAGGGACTTGGTTCACAACGATCTCGAAACCGTGGTCAGACAACAGCACCCGGAAGTTGAAAAATGCCTGCAATGGCTTTCTCGATTCTCCAAGGCGCGCATGAGTGGTTCTGGCGCTTCGGTATTCGCAGCATTCGATAGCCAGGAATCTGCAGAAGCTGTACTTGCAAGAGTGAATGAGGCACGCGAGTTGCCACAATTCGTAGGTTGTGAAGTTTCAGGCTTCTGCGCAAAAGGGTTGGATCAACATCCCCTGCGCAGTTTTGCAACCTGATGGAGACAACGATCAAATGGGGAGTCGCCAAGCTGGTTAAGGCACCGGATTTTGATTCCGGCATGCGAAGGTTCGAATCCTTCCTCCCCAGCCAGAATAAAAGCGTGTAACTTAAAAATTACACGCTTTTGTTTTTTGCACGCGATTGACACCACGATTTCTCGCGGCTTGTTTTTTTAGAGATAAGGATTCCAACTGTGGCCAAGGGCGACATGATGGTATTTACCGGCAACGCCAACCGTGCGCTTGCCGAAGAGGTGGTCAGCCACCTGGGCATAGCGCTTGGCCGGGCCACCGTAGACCGCTTCAGCGATGGCGAAGTCATGATCGAGCTGCTGGACAATGTCCGTGGCAAGGATGTCTTCATCCTGCAATCCACCTGCATGCCGACCAACGACCATCTGATGGAAGTCATGGTCATGGTCGATGCCCTGCGCCGCTCCTCTGCCGCACGCATCACCGCAGCCATTCCTTATTTTGGCTATGCGCGCCAGGACAGGCGCCCGCGTTCCGCACGGGTCGCGATTACCGCCAAGGTGATCGCCAACATGCTGACCACGGTTGGCGTCAATCGCCTGCTGACCATGGACTTGCACTCCGACCAGATTCAGGGCTTTTTCGATATTCCGGTGGACAACATCTACGCCACCCCCATCCTGCTCCAGGACTTGACCCAGCAAAACCATGATGACCTTGTCGTGGTGTCCCCCGACGTTGGCGGCGTGGTGCGTGCCCGTGCCGCGGCCAAACATCTCAACGTCGACCTGGCCATTATCGACAAGCGCAGGCCCAAGCCCAATGTGGCCAAGGTCATGAATATCATCGGCGATGTTTCTGGTCGCACCTGCGTATTGATGGACGACATGGTAGATACCGCCAACACCTTGTGCGAAGCCGCCATTGCACTGAAGCAGCAAGGCGCCAAGAAAGTCGTGGCCTACTGTACTCATCCCGTGCTCTCCGGCGAGGCGGTATCGCGTATCACCAACTCCGAATTGGATGAACTGGTGGTCACCAACACGATCCCGCTGCGCCCGAATGCGCAACAATCACCAAAGATACGTGTGGTCAGCGCGGGCGAGCTGTTCGCGGAAACGATACGCCGTATCAGCAATGAAGACTCAGTCAGCTCCCTGTTCGTAGAATAGCGGGAGCATGGTTCCGGCGGATGGGCATACCCGTCCGCCTTTTCTGTTATCTGGTCGCGGATAACAGGCAAACCCAAGGCCGACAGGCCTTTTATTAGGAGTAGTTAACATGGCAATTACAATCAAAGCAACCAAGCGCGAGGGCAAGGGTACGAGTGCGAGCCGCCGCCTCCGTCGCGCTGGTAATGTTCCAGGCGTGGTTTACGGTGGGGACAAGGAAGCAGTCAGCCTCGAGTTCAATCACAAGGAACTGTTCCTCGAGTTCCGTCATGAAACATTCCACGCTTCCATCCTGAACCTGGAAGTGGACGGCCAAAAAGAGCAAGTCGTTCTGCGTGACTACCAGCTGCACCCAGTCCGCAACACCATTCAGCACATCGACTTCCAGCGCGTCAGTGCAAGCGAGAAAGTGCACGTGAAAGTGCCTCTGCACTTCATCAATGCCGACATCGCCCCAGGCGTGAAACTGGCCGGCGGCATCGTGACCCATATCCTGACTGAAGCCGATGTGAGCTGCCTGCCCAAGGACCTGCCAGAGTTCATCGAAGTGGACTTGAGCAACCTTGAAGCCGGTCACTCCATCCACTTGTCGCAAATCAAGCTGCCCAACGGCGTTGAGTTCGTACAACTGGCACACGACAACGATGCAGCTGTGGCATCCATCTCCAAGCCGCGCGGCGGTGCTGGCGCTGAAGGCGAAGCCGATGCTGAAGGCGAAGCTGCAGCCGAGTAATACCAGCGTCAATGCTTGAACGCGCGCGCCGGGCAACCGGCGCGCGCGTATTCATTTTAAAGACTCAGATCATCATGAATGGTATCCGCCTGTTTGTTGGCCTCGGTAATCCCGGCGCCCAATATGAAGACACCCGCCACAATGCAGGCTTCTGGTGGATAGACCAGCTCTGCGCGCAGACTGCCAGCAAAACTACCCTGGAAGCCAAGTTCTTTGGCCTGAGTGGCCGCCTCAACGGCCATGCCGACACCTGGCTGCTCAAGCCTACCACCTTCATGAATGCCAGCGGCCGTGCTGTGGCAGCACTCGCGCGTTTTTACAAAATTCCGGCAGAGCAAATCCTCGTCGTCCATGACGAACTGGACTTGCCTCCCGGCGCTGCGCGCCTGAAGAAGGGCGGCGGCCATAGCGGCCATAACGGCCTCAAGGACATCGCCGCGCAACTGGGTACCAATGATTTCTGGCGCCTGCGCCTGGGCATCGGCCATCCTGGCGACCGCAGCGCGGTGGTCAATTATGTGCTCAATGCCCCACTGCGCGATGAAATGCAGCAGATAGCATATGCCATGGACGACAGCATGCTCGTATTGCCGCAACTGCTCGAAGGCAAGTTCGAGGAAGCCATGCTCAAGCTGCACACCAAGACCAAGTAGAATTAACCCTTAACCAAGAACAGGCAGATCACCATGAAATGCGGAATTGTTGGCCTACCCAACGTAGGAAAATCCACCCTCTTCAACGCGATTACCCGTGCAGGCATCGAAGCGGCCAATTACCCGTTCTGCACCATAGAACCCAATGTCGGCATCGTTGAAGTGCCCGATCCGCGCCTCAAACCACTGATCGAGATCGTCAACCCGCAGAAAGTCCAGCCAGCCATTGTCGAATTTGTCGACATCGCCGGACTGGTCGCAGGTGCATCCAAGGGCGAAGGCTTGGGCAACAAGTTCCTCGCCAACATCCGCGAAACCGATGCGATTGCGCATGTCGTACGCTGCTTCGACGACGGCAACATCGTGCACGTCGCAGGCAAGGTCGACCCGCTGGCCGATGTCGAGACCATCAATACCGAGCTGGCGCTTGCCGACATGGAAACCGTGGAGAAAACCCTGCAGCGTGAAAGCAAGAAAGCCAAATCCGGCGACAAGGAGGCCATTGCCCTCTGCGCCGTGCTGGAAAAGGTGCAGCAACATCTGGACCAGGGCCATCCGGTCCGCACCCTGGGCCTGGACGAAGACCAGCTCAAATTGATCAAGCCGCTGTGCCTGATCACGGTCAAGCCGGTGATGTACCTCGCCAATGTCGACGAAGAGGGTTTCGACAATAACCCCTTGCTGGAAAAAGTACTGGAACTCGGCAAGAAAGAAAGCGCACCGGTGGTCGCAATTTGCGCCAAGATCGAGAGTGAAATCGCCGACCTGGAAGATGAAGACAAGGCCATGTTCCTCGCCGAGCTAGGGCTGGAAGAGCCAGGGCTGGACCGCGTGATCCGCGCCGCCTACGACCTGCTCGGCCTGCAGACCTACTTCACCGCCGGCGTAAAGGAAGTACGCGCCTGGACCATACGCAAAGGTTCGACCGCACCACAAGCCGCCGGCGTCATCCATACGGATTTCGAACGCGGCTTCATCCGCGCCGAAGTAATTGCGTACGATGAGTACGTCAAGCACAAAGGGGAAAAAGGCGCCCAAGAAGCAGGCAAGATGCGCCTGGAAGGCAAAGACTACATTGTGCAGGATGGCGACATCATGCACTTCCGCTTCAACGTCTGACCCGCCATCCAGTGGAGGGGGAAATCTGTGCTACGGCACGGATTCTCCTCATCCAACCTACTCAAGCCGACAGCCGGATCACGCTGATCCTGCCGTCAGGCTCCAAGCGCATTTCCTTGACCTGCTCCAGCTTCTCCAGGCCCTCCTCGCGCATTTTCGACATAAGTTCTTCCTTGGTAATCCATTCCCGCCGCAGATTCTTCCATTGGATTTCACCATTGCGCACCAGCATCATGCTGGAGGACTCGGTAAATTGCCGGACCAATGGGAAGCGGTAGCCCAGGTAGTCGAACAGCAGGTTCCAGCCCAGCAAGGTCATGACCAGCAGCGCGCCATCCAAAAAGGTTTCGGAGTCGCCGCTCATCGCATTTTGAGAGGCATCCGCAACAATCACGACGAACAGGAAGTCGCCGATGCCCAGGCTTCCTACATCCCGACGCAGAATGAACCGGAAGATGATGAAGAGGAACCAGAATACCAGAGAGCCACGCACTATAATTTCCCATGGCGCAACACTGAAAGTGAATAACTCCATCGCTGGCTCTCGCTTCTATGAATTGCCGCTATATTAAGCATGTCTTACGTGGCCGCATGTAGGTGGAATCCGCAAAGCATTGTAGGAAAAAACAGGAAAATATGCCTGTATCCCCGATGCAGCTTGTCCTCATCGCTCCTACACGCGAATCAGGGTTCTCTGGTTTACATCAGCCGCAGCCTGCCGTCATCATGCCTATTCACGCATAAAAACGGAGCCTGACATGATGTCTGTATTATGGCTACGCAAGCAGTGGCTCAACCTACTTGCCATATCACTGCTTGCCTCCCCCATCCTGATGTTGAGTAATGCCGCTGCGGCAGAGGCCCTGTCTGCAAAAGATCAGGGATACCTGAAAGATATCGCTCGCTTGGGGATATTACAGATTGAAGCCAGCGAGTTGGCCGTCGTCAAGTCCAGCAACGAGGCGGTACGCCATCATGCGCAGGAAATAATCAAGATTCAGGCCCAGCTGGGTGAGGCGCTCAAGCAGATCGCCAACCAGAAGCGTGCTTCACTCCCCAAAGAACCCTCCTTATGGCAAAAAGCCAAGCTCAGGAGCCTGTCCGCCAAGGATGGCGCTGAATTTGACCTCGGCTATGCCAAGACGGTCGGCGTCAAGTCTCAGGAAGAAATGGTGAACTTGCTCGGCAAAATCGCCAATCGTGCGGAAGATCCGGAGATCAAGGCATTTGCCCTGCAACACTTATCTCCAGCCACATCCAACCTCGAAACCGCCAAAGCCCTGCTCGCCGTCCTCAAGGTGGAAGATGACTGAAACTAGGCTCCTTCGCTTGCATATCCAGCATGCATTTCCAGCGTGTCCTTCCTGTCGAGTTTTCTGACACGGTTATAAGACGGCGGCTTATAACGAGCAGCGCCGGGCCGACCAATAATGATCACACTTTCTTTTAACGGAGAGAGTTGCAACAACCCCATTGCCTCACTCTATCAACATCATTATGGAGGTCTACCATGGTACAAACTGCAAGCCCGCGCGGCTTTGCCGCAATGAGTCCCGAAAAACAACGCCAGATTGCCAGCATGGGTGGCAAAGCCGCACATGCCAAGGGCACAGCGCATGAATTCGACTCTGCCTCTGCCCGGGAGGCAGGACGCAAGGGTGGTCGCGCCGCACATGCAAAAGGCACTGCACACCAATTTACCTCCAAAGAGGCACGTGCTGCAGGCCGCAAAGGCGGTCGGCGCAGCTCCTAGTCATTCATCAAAGGCGGTCGTCAGCTGATGGCCGTCTCTATTGACTTGGTACCCAGCATGAAAAAGCCAGGCATTTTGCCTGGCTTTTTCATTGATGCCGAGACAATTGCGCAGCGGTTTACACCCTGCCATGCCACAGGAACAAAGCAGAATGTTGCGAATAAAGCTCACTGCCTTTTTCCAGGATGGATTTGTATATCCGCGCTGCCTTGAGCCCTTCCTGCGTATGATGTGCCAGTGGCGACAGGAGCCGGATCATGTGCTCCATGAGATCCGCCTGGCTGCCGGACTCATTGAAATCAGCCCAGTGCTCCTCTGCCTCTTCCGGCCTGCGGGCAGGTGGGGGCGAAACTGGCACCAGATCTGCAACATCGGTATGTGGCAGACGCTTACCGTATTCATCGCTACGGGCGGACCAGTCCACCACCACTTGCTGCGGATACCCCGGTGCAGGCAGTAAGTTCCCTCGTTCCAGCACCTGCCACAACCTCGTCTTGCCTTTCTCATCTGGATGCATCCACCCCTCATTGCAAAGCTGCTGCAATAGCAAGGGCAACGGCAAGCTATCCGTCCAGCGCCCACGAATGCCCCTCTCCATGCAATCAATCCGATAAACGCGCTCAAGATACGCCGCGCAAGGCTGCATGACAGCGAGAAATGCCTTTTGCAAATCGAATGACGCAACGATACCGGGGATATCCAGGCCCAATCGATGCAGTTTGTAGCCGTTGTTGACACGATGAAGCAACATCTCCCTTGCCTTCGCGCTGTCCGCCGTGTCCAGCAGGGATCCTAGCAATTTCATGGCGCTGGAGGCACCAGCGTCGTCCTCGGTGACATGTAAAGTAAAATAATGCGGCAGCACCCCTTGCTCACTCAGTTCATAAGCAGCAATCAGCATCGGAAGCGAGACCTGATCGTAACCCAGGTTGAAGCCGATGATTTCCGGCAGGTAATGATCGACATGATGTCCCAGTGCCAGCCTGATGGCGCCTTGGACATAATACTGATCATCCAGGCCGTGCCAGTCTGCGCATCCGTTTCGATCGAGCAACTTCTGGTATAAACTGACCTGGTTGCAGCCCGGATCGCCATCGCCCAGATTGCGGAGATAGACCCTGCACATGGGAGCGAACCTAGCCTCGCGCCAGTGTTTTAAAAAGCCGTAGAGCCAGGCGCCTTCCACCATCCTGCTGGGCGCCATCGATTGCAAAAAATGCAAGGCATGGGCCCTGCAGGAGAAATACCGCGCCTGTTGGCCGGCATGCCTGTCGGCTAAATAGGCCCGGTAGTCGCTTCTCACCCGAGCGCAGCGCTGCTCCAGCCATTGTGGCAACGCGGCTATATCGTGCGGAAGATCGCTCTCCAGGTGCGCCACCTCCACCAGCCTCTCATCAAGGAATTTCCGTGCAGCATGATGGGTATCGCTGTCACCAGCGCTGCGCGCCAAGGCATGAAACAAGTCACGCACAGGAAAGGAAGCCCGGATGGAGGGCGAAGGGTTGCGCTTGGCCACAATGGAGGAAACATCACGCCTGAATGCCAAGCTTGGAACGACTCCCGGTATCATGCCCCGACCCAGCGTCACTTCTTTCATGATGCACCTCCATAAAACAATGCCAGTAAGATTAGGATAGAAGAGATTATTCATGAACGTGTATCTGGATACCGTCAGACAGCACCATCAACTTCCGTAGGAAAACCATTCCGATCAACAAGAATCTGGAGATTTCCATTCCATTTCAATCGGTTGAATCATTCCATGAAAAAATCCCGATTTTTCCAGGATCCTTTCTTCTGACTTATCCAAGTCACGCTCAACATAGAAAATCACATTGGCTTTGACTTTCTGCCCACAAGAAAATAGAATAGCGGGCTTGGTTGAATCCATTGGATTCTGGTGATGTAGCTCAGCTGGTTAGAGCACAGGATTCATAATCCTGGGGTCGAGGGTTCAAGTCCCCCCATCACCACCATTTACCCGTCTCACAGAGTTTCACCAAGTATCAAAAAAGCCGCATGATCACTGAATCTGCGGCTTTTTTTGTATTATTCCATCCAATCCCGTTGCTTGACATCTCATGTTTTAGAAGCGTAATTTCCGGGGAGCGGTTATCCAAACATGGCACTTTCAGACGCCATCTTAAATGCCAAGCCATGTGATAACACACCCCGCTTGATGATGAAGCGGGATGGTTCATTCAAGATACCCCCAGCCGGGAGTAATAGTAGCGTTTCTAATACTGCTTTAACGGCAAGGAAAAACTGCTCTCGCAGGACACCTTTGCTGACGTCAGTCATGCAAACGCCCGTGAACGCCGTGATACAGCCAAGAGCTTGTTGGCTAGAGTCCCGCTGATTGACCCCAGTGCAAAACGCAAGGCGCATCAATCAGCACAAGCCGGTAGTGTGGCAAACAGTGCTAAGGTGGTAGCCAAGGAATGGATGGCCCGTAGATAGCGAACAAAGCGCAGACCACATCGGAACAAAGTCATTCGACGCTTTCACCCAGCGGGTTTGCGACTCTTTCGGTAAGGCACCTGCAGGAACCCTGGTTAAAGTGTGAAAAACGGAGCGATCAGCAAACGCGAATGATGCTGCAAGTATCTGCTGTCGACAGTCAGGATCAAGGAGGCACGTGATGGCGAAACGAGTTCTTGTTACCGGTGGTAGCGTCGCAGCGAACACGCTTGCATGGTGGCTGCTCAGGGGTGGATTCGACGTTACGGTCGTCGAAAAGGCAGCGGAGTTCCGCGACGGTGGTCAGAGCATTGACGTGCGCGGTGTGGCGCGAAGCGTATTACGACGCATGGAGCTGGAAGAGAAGGTCGCTGCCCATGGAACCGGAGAAACCGCCTGGACCTTCGTCGATGAGCACGGCAAGGTCATCGCCAAGTTCGAACTGAGTAAACTGGGGGCAGACGGCCCTACGGCCGAGCTGGAAGTCCTGCGTGGCGAGCTGGCCAGGGTGCTGTACGAGAGCGTTCACGAACGCGTTGACTATCGTTTCGGCGACGCCATCGCTGCGATTGAAGATGATGTTCATGCTGCGCACGTGCGCTTCGAGAGCGGCAGGAGCGAGGAATATGATCTCGTACTGGTTGCCGAAGGGGTAGGATCGTTGACACGCGAATTGATCTTCAAGGGCGAGAACTAGCCGCGTTGGATGGACGTCACGATGGGTTATTTCACGATCCCCAAGGGGCCGGGGGACAGCACCGACGCCCGCTGGTACAACGCACCCGGAGGCAGGAGCATCTTCCTGCGCCCAGACAACAAAGGCACGACGCGCGCCGTCCTGACGCTGCAAGCCCCCATTCGCGAAGCGCCGGAGTCAGCACAGGAACAGAAAAGGTGGCTCAAAGAACGATTCGCCGATGCAGGCTGGGAGGCGCCGCGGGTGCTTGATGGGCTCGAAGACGCGACAGACCTCTATTTCGACCTGCTGCGGCAGGTGAGAATGAAACGATGGCACAAGGGCCGGATCGCGCTGACAGGCGATGCGGCATGGTGCGCAACGCCGCTCAGCGGCATCGGCACCACCCTCGCGATCGTCGGGGCCTATGTGCTCGCTGGCGAACTATCGAAGACACACGACATTGCACAGGCATTTAAGTGCTATGAAAACATCATGCGCCCCTTCGTCGAGAAGGGGCAGAATGTCCCGAAGTTCGGACCGCGGCTAATGCATCCGCACAGTCGTCTGGGTGTCTCATTTCAGAGATCCGCGCTCAGGTTCGTGTCGAAACCCGGGATCCAGAAGGTGCTGACGAAGGTGGCGATGCCTGCCGCCGATAAGGTCGACTTGCCCGATTATCAATATCACGCATCAAGCTGAGTGGGACTTCGCCCTACATCATGGGGTAGTGGTGCAATCCATGTCACGCCTGAACTCATCACACCAGAACCAGCAGTATGGGATCAATGGGTGACGGAGCTGGAAGCCTCCCCTACATGAGGCTGATCATCAGCAGCTGATGATGCAACACAAAGCAATCCAGTTTGGCGACAATCAAATTCAACCCTGCCAGATGGTCATGCTGCGCAATGCCTTCTGGAGCATCCCGAGCGATGATTGAAATCTTCCTGGTATCGGCGGATTAACAGATCATTGCCTCAGCATTGCCAGGCCATTTTCGAAATAGTGAGCAAATCTTCAGAAACTTACAAAGGACAAAGTTCAGGCTGAGAAAGTGATCCCGAAGCGCGTACCGTCCTGGGGCAACTTTCACGGGATTGCCGAGTCTGTCTTACAGGAGGCGCGACTTGCATGAAATTTTTTCTCGAAGGTTTTCTTCTACTGATGGCAACGCTTGTTCATGCAGAGGGCAAATATGAGGCGGCAGAAGAAGAAACCCGGCAACGCCAGCAGGTCGAAGCACTCCGGCAATATGAACGCAGTGGGCACCGTGAAACTTTTGGCGGCCAGTATGAGCATCCGGGGAATGCCCGCCAGCGTTC
The DNA here is from genome assembly GCF_000013705.1 of Methylobacillus flagellatus KT. NCBI lineage: Bacteria > Pseudomonadati > Pseudomonadota > Betaproteobacteria > Nitrosomonadales > Methylophilaceae > Methylobacillus > Methylobacillus flagellatus. The sequence continues at coordinate 698,769 of NC_007947.1, read as the reverse complement.
AATTTCCAGCGACCCACCCGACTCCGACGACAATTTCCAGCGGCAGCTCAAACAATACGACTGGCAGAAACGCTGACTCTCTTTTTGTCCAGCCATGGCATAATGCACACGATTGATGTCGGTCAATCTTGACTCGTATCCAGCCCCCCCCAGATGCAGAGAGGAAAGCTTGCCCTTGAAAGCGCCGACCATGCATGACGCCACCCCCAGTTCCATGGGAGAGGATGAGTATCAGTTCTTGCTTAAGCTCAGCAGCACCATTCGCCCCCTCGTCAACACTGAAGAAATCAAGCGCTGCGTCTGCAAGATGCTTTGTGAGGCGATGTCGGCCGAGCGGGCCATTTACTCCGAAATCAGCGCCGTCGGCGACGCAATGATCAATGTGTCATACCAGACCCCCGGCATTGCGGAAATCCATGGCAAGTTCGAATTGGATCAATTTGGCAAAGATCTGATGGGCCGCCTGCACATGGGCGAAACACTCATCATGCAGAATATCCAGCAGGAAGCATCGCTCAACGCGGAAGAGCGGCAGGCTTATGCTTCGGTGGGTGTTCAGAGCTATATTGCCGTGCCATTGATCAAGCAGTCCACGCTCATGGCCGTGCTCTCGGTGAATGCCACCACGCCTCGGCGCTGGTCCCGACGGGATGCGCTTCTGCTGCAGAAGGTCGCTGAGCGCACCTGGGAAACAGTGGAGCGGGCACGTGCAGAACATGCGCTTTGCCTTACCGAGATGCGCTCGCAGCAAATTTTTGATTCCATAGACCAGGGCATGTGCATCATCCGGATGGTCTATGATCGCGACGGCAAGCCGATCGACTACATCTTCCTGCATGCCAACGCTGCCTTTGCCAGCCAGACCGGGCTCGCCAATGTCATTGGGAAAGGCATGCGCGAGCTGGCACCACATCATGAGCAATTCTGGTTTGATACCTATGCCCGCATCGACAGGACTAGTATACCTGAGCGTTTTGAGCACAAGGCGGAAGCATTGAAGCGCTTTTATGAAGTCTATGGATTTCGCATTGACGATCCAGAAGAACATACCGTCTGCGTATTATTCAAGGACATTTCCTCGCGCATCGCCGCTGAGCAGGCCCTGCTCAAGGCCAACAAGGCAAAAGATGATTTTCTCGCCGTGGTTTCGCACGAGCTGCGCAACCCGTTGAACCTGATTCTGCTCAACGCTGAATTGCTGGCACGTATCCCCGAGGCCCAAACCCAGCCCATCATCCAACGCACGGCGGAAACCTTGAGCCGGACAGTGAAAAATCTGGCAATCGTGGTTGATGACCTGCTGGATCTTTCCCGCATCAATACCGGCAAACTCGCGCTGCAATGTCATAGCCTGCACTTTGAACCCCTGGTCAGGAGATTGATCACCTCTTTCCAGGACGAAGCGCAGCACAATGGCATTGCGCTCAGCCATGCGTTGCAGCCCAACCTCCTCATCCACGCCGATGCGGCACGCATTGAACAGGTCATATGGAACCTGCTTTCCAATGCACTGAAATTCACTCCTTCAGGCGGCGCCATCCATGTTTCCCTATCATCGCGGGATGACTGGGCGATACTCGAAGTGTCGGATACTGGACAAGGCATTGCTGCCGAAGTCTTGCCACATGTATTCGACATGTTCGTGCAGGAAGACTCCTCCTCGTCGCGCATCAAGGGCGGCCTGGGCATCGGGTTGGCCCTGGTCAAGCAGATTGTGGAGTTGCATCAAGGCAAAGTGGAAGCCTGTTCCCGCGGCAAAGGCACAGGCGCAAATTTTCGCGTCTTTTTGCCGCTGAGCCGTACAGTCCCCGCAGAGGCCAGTCAAGATCCGTCTACACTGAATCACTCCGTTCGCTTGCTGCTGATTGAGGACAATCAGGACTCTGCCGACTTGCTATCGCATCTACTCACGTTGGAGGGTTATCAGGTAGACGTGGCACTAGGCGGGAAGAGCGGTCTAGAGATGATCGATACAGCCGAATATAGTTACGACCTTATCCTCTCGGATATCGACATGCCCGATCTGGATGGCTTCCAATTGGCAAGGAGGTTGCGAGCAAATGAAAAGACAGTGACAACGCCGCTCATTGCCGTGACTGGCATCAACCTCCAGGGAAACTGCGAGAAACTGTATTCTGCCGGCTTCGATGATGTCGTATCCAAGCCTGTCTCCGTGGCCGCCATCCATGCCGCACTGAGAAAGCAACTGCACCGGCACAGCGGCTGAAGGCCATATCCCGGCGCAGTCAAGCCGGGAATGGCTTTCCTATGGTTTGCCCACGAGCAGTATTTTCTGCTGGCCAAGCATTCTGGAACCTCTCCCCAATAACCAGCTCGAACCTTCAACCTGAGCTCAAACGGGATACGAAAAGGAAAATGTATGACCCAGGAAAATCCAGTGCCTTTATTTCCCATTGTCACATTCACCACTACCCCTGTCCCTGAAAACAAGCTCATTCTGTTTTCTCCGGTTTATCTGAACGCATTGGGACAACATCCAGAAAACGCTGCCACGGGCCCACACTATGCATTCACTATAGATCAGGCAATGGCACTAATGCTTGAGCTTCATCGCGCCATCGACCAAATCGAGAACTCGAGCTATTTGAAGCGGTCATTGCAAGATCTTTAGGACATTCCCCCTTGACCGGATAGGCGTTGCGAATGAGAAATCACATAGCGCCTACCTTGCCTGCTGCGTACCATAAGTACAGCCGAGGCCAGTCGAGACATACTGTGGGCCGGATGGATGGCATCCAAGGATGTCAGTCACTCAGCATGCAAACCTATGTTAAGTTTCAATATGATGGGATATCGCTTCACAATTCAATCTGTCACCCACAGTCCCAACACTGTATTCTGCTGATAGGAAACTCCTGATGAAATGCCCTTCGATTCCTCCAGACGAAACTGAACGCTTGCAGGCATTGGCCGCATATGGGCTAGATCCGACCCGGCCGCTTCCTGCCCTTGAGCCGGTCGTGAAGATCGCCGCCCGTATGTTTGACATGCCTGTGGCAGCCATCAATATGATCGGTAGTGATCACGTGTTTTTTGCCGCCAGCATAGGAGCCGGCGATGTGGATATGCGGCGGGACGTGTCTTTCTGCGCCCATGCCATCAACCAGACCAATGTCATGGTAGTCCCCGACTCCCATCTTGATGAGCGATTTCACGACAACCCATTGGTCATGGGGCCAGCCAATCTGAGTTTCTATGCAGGCATTCCATTGATATCACCTGATGGTCATGCCCTAGGGGCATTGTGTGTGATAGACAGTCAGCCCAGGGAGTTTTCCGAGGAAGATTGCGAACGCCTGCGGGAGCTTGCCAAGATGGCGGTCGACCGACTCGAGTTGCGCCGGCTGGAAATCTCAACTGAGCAGTCGCGTCGGCCGTTTGAAGAGGTTGCGCGCAACTCTCCTACCGCTATGGTCTGGTTTGACATCCATCGCAGGATTGTCTCCTGGAACCAGGCTGCAGCCGCATTGCATGGTTATGCAGTAGAGGAAGGCGAAGGCCTGCTGGTCGACCAATTGATCCCGGAGCGGGAACGACCGACATTTCACCGGTTGGTCGAACAGGCAGTGGAAGCCGGTACTTTCGACGGCATATGCATGCCGGAAGCTGCATACGGCATCCGCAAGGACGGGAGCGAGTTTGAGCTGGGACTTTCCCTGTTTTGCTGGCATGAGCATGGTCAGCTCATTTTCAATGCTCACCTGCAAGACATCACCGCAAAAAAACGTGAAGAAAAAGAGCTGCACCGCCTCGCCACCACCGACCTGCTGACCGGCATGGCCAATCGGGGCCGTTTTTATCGCGAGGTCGAACGCGCCTTGGTCTCAGCCGAGCCCATGGCCGTCTTGATGCTTGATCTCGACGGATTCAAGGATGTGAATGACACATTGGGACACGCAGTCGGGGACAGCATTCTCTGTGAAATAGGCCGCAGGCTCGAGGATGGAATCGGGGCTTCCGGGTTGGCAGCCCGGATTGGCGGCGATGAGTTCGCCGTCGTGCTACACCAGATCGATCAGCCCGAGAAAGCGCAGTCAATAGCGCAATCCTTGGTTAAAGGATTGGCCCACGCCATTTTGATCGACCATCACGAAATTCGCATCACGGCAAGCTGTGGCGTAGCAATTTCGCCCCAGCATGCCCAGGAAGCGCTGACATTGATCGGCAATGCAGATTTGGCGTTGTTTCATGCCAAGCGGCTGGGCGGCGCGCAATCCCACGTATTCACACCTGCGCTGAGAATGGAAGCAGTAGCGCGCCATCTTTACGGCCTGGAGCTGCACCGGGCAGTCCACAATGGCGAATTTGTCCTCTTCTATCAACCGCAAATCAGGCTATCCGACGGCGCACTGGTTGGCGCAGAAGCGCTGATCCGCTGGCGACATCCTGAACGCGGCCTGCTGTCGCCCGCGGCTTTCCTGCCTGCATTGGAAAATGGCCCCCTGGCTGCAACAATAGGAAACTGGGTACTGGATGAAGCTTGCGCCCAAGCCGCGCACTGGAGGCGACAAGGCATGACGGACTTCCGCATGGGAGTCAACCTGTTTGGGGCACAGTTCCGGGTTGATGACCTTGCCGCAACCGTCATCTCGACTCTTGAGCGCCATGGACTGCCACCCTCGGCGCTCGAGCTGGAAATCACGGAAAATATTGTCCTCGAACAGGATGAAATTGCCCTCGAATCACTACGAAGCTTGCGTGAAGCTGGCGTTGGTGTCGCCTTCGATGATTTTGGTACAGGCTACGCATCGCTAAGCTTGCTCAAACATTACCCCTTGAGCCGCATCAAGATAGACCGGTCGTTTGTGCAAGGCATACTCGATTCACCGCAGGACCGGGCCGTCATCAATGCCGTCATCGACATGGCCAGGGCGTTCTCCCTGGACACCATTGCAGAAGGGATTGAAACCGCAGCACAACAAACGGCCCTGTTCGAGATGGGCTGCTCGGAAGGGCAAGGATACTTTTTTTCCAAACCGTTATCTGCCATTCAATTTACGGATGCATTCGGTTTGGGACAACCGCTGTCAAGAAGAGCGTGATTGAGCTTTCGACACACAGGAAATATATCTTTTCTCCGTGAATGGTCTTGTCTCACGCCAGCAAGGATCAGCCTCAGCAGTTCCCGGCCGACACCATTTTTCTCAGGGCATTAACAGAGCCTTGTAGAACGTTATTTCGTCTTGCATGCGCACAGTACAAACACCAATGCCTGCCATTGATTTTCTGTCATTCGTGATAATCACACATGCCGGATTTCCAGCAATATCAATCTGGCATCAACCGCTATCTCAGCCTCCATCCATCTTGATCTTGGTAGATGGAATTAAAAATTCCCAGCTGCTCCCTGGCATGAAAAATTGAAAACATGACTCGTGCTCTTCCCTGTCATTTTTTCGTTTTTTCCGAGGAATTAACCCATGCGATGCTCCCATCATTGACCAGTCTATTGCCAATACTGACAGGTATTGTATGCAGATAAATACACTCATGTTCGTTCAATCAGTGAGAGATTCAATGTTTTATTTTTAATGAAAATTTGAATATAATGCCGCATTGAAGTGAATTAATCAGAATAATTAATACATTGATTTTTTCACGTATCAATCCCGATGATTTATTTTTTTACGTGATTACAAATAGGATCAACTCATGGCATCTATTGATACAAAAAGAGAAAAATTGAAGCAGAAGATTTCCGCTTTGACAGAGCAACTGGAAGCGCTGGAAAAGCAATCGGTGGAACTGAATCGTCAAAGTGAAGGCATGCCAGAACTGATTGCTGCATTTGACGCAGTGGTGAAGACACATAAGGTGTCTGCCCTGGAGGTTTTTGAAGTATTGCTGAAAGCCAAAAGGACCGGGATGACGCTGGTCAAGAAGACATAAGCTGAGCAGTGTTCCCAAGGGCGGACATCGTTCCGCCTTTTTATTTGGCCCGTATCCCGTTTCCTATAACAACCAGTCGATCGGTAACACCGACAATATTTTCACAAAAAATCGTTGCAGCATGTTGGTACCCGGATCCACATCGAATCGCTGCTCGACACCGTCTTGGTAGAAAAGCCAATACAAACGGTCATGTTCATCCAGCCTGACTTCATAAGCACTTTGGGGCACATCCGCCTTGAATGCCTCCTCTACCTGTTGGGCTAATTTTTGACTTTCGATGATAAATCCCAGTTCCGTATTCAGCTGGGCTGAGCGCGGGTCAAAATTGAATGACCCGATAAATACGCGTGAACGATCAATGGTAAATGTCTTGGCATGCAAACTGGACCCCGAGCTGCCCAGAGGACCCAGGTACTTTGCCATGCCGTTTTCAGCTACCTGGCGGCGCATTTCATATAATTGGATACCGGCCTGCAACAGGGGTTTTCGCCACTTTGCATAGCCCGCATGCACAGCGGCCACGTCGGTGGACTCGAGTGCATTGGTCAGGATGCGGATATGGATACCGCGTCTAGCCAGCGCGGAAAAACCATCCACGCCTGTCTGGGTAGGCACGAAATAAGGAGACACCAAATCCACGCTCTCCCTGGGGTTGCGCAGGATCTTAGCCAAACTGAAGACCATCAGCTCATCTTTTTCCGCATGACCAGTAATCTTGCCCGGGCTATCACTGATCAACTCCACCTTGGCCCAGTCGAATGCGCGCAACCCCTTGATGAAATCGTGGATGAATTGGCTTTCCTTCAGCGCTTTGAGATAACCTTGGCCAGTGACGGTTTTTTCCGCTTTCTCCGCCGCCATGCTCAGCGCCTGCAATTCCCGGTCGCTAGGGTCAGGGATCAGCAGACGCAATGGATAGGCAGCCGGACTGGCCCAATAGCGGTCAAAATCTCGTGACGTATCATCCACCACCGTACCAATTGCCATGACATCCAGGTCTGCGAACAGCACACCATCCGCCGCTCCGAAATACTCATCCCCGACATTGCGCCCGCCAATGATGGTCACCATGTTATCGGCCGTGAATGATTTGTTGTGCATGCGCCGGTTGAGACGTGAAAAGTCTGTCAGAAAACCCAATGACTTGAATGTACGTAAAGGAAAAGGGTTGAACAGGCGGATTTCGATATTGGGATGCTTGTTGAGCGCGGCCAATCTGGCGTCCATTTCGCGCCCCCTGATGCCATTATCGTCCAGCAGCAGGCGTACCCTGACACCACGCTCCGCCGCTTTGCGTAATGCTTCGAGGAACAGGATGCCGGTATTGTCATTGCGCCAGATGTAATATTGGACATCCAGGCTTTTTTCTGCGGAATGCGTCAACAACATCCGAGCTGCAAAAGCGCTATACGCATCCAGTAACGGCATAATGCCAGACTCGCCAGGATGGGCAGCCTTGAGCGGCTGCATGGTCTGGCCCAACTTAGTCTCCGCAACCTCATCGATCGGAAATGCTGCAGAAGAAGGCTTGTCGCTGTCCCGAACATGCGGCAGCCCACATGCAAACAGAGGCGCAACCAGCATCAACATCAGCGTGCGATGTAACCAGCGGACTCCAATAGGTAGAGAGCCCCTCCTGTGCACCCACCTGATAAATAAAGCCATCATGTTGGCATTTTCTTCATCTTATAAACCTCTTCTGAAAGCATGCTGGAACGACTTCGATATCTGACATATCAATGCCCTGCGGGTTCTTTATACACCAGGAGAAAATAAGCTCTGCGTAAAGCTTGAAAACAGCCATACCGGACTATAATCAATGCATGATACGATCACCAGCAATTCCATCACGATGGCAAAAAGGAGCATCACACCATGACCAGCCGCACTCAGCAATGGAGGTCGCAACCTTGGCTTTGGCTTTTTATTGTCGTCTTCATCAGCGCAGTGCTGCTTTACTATCTTTTCGGCACACCAGTAATCCCTGAAAGCATGGAACAGCGCAACGACCGTGCCGCCATAAAAGATTGCTGGAAGCGTCACGCCCAATCCGCCTTATCCCCCACCGAGCTGAAATATGTCGCCGAAGCATGCGAATTCATGGAAAATGAATTCATCCTGAAATACCGTCAGGATCCTTGATTGAAAACAGGCAGCCTTTTCTCAACGCTATCCATCTACATCGTGCAAGTGCATAAAGCCAATGGCAGCAATACCCTAGACCGTGAAATATGCATGCCGAGTCGTCTTCCCCTTCCCAGACAAAATACGGTCATTCCCATCAATTGATTTTTTTACTTCATCCAGCCCAGGACAAAGGCATTGTTGGCATTGTCATACCCCATCGATTGCGCCATCATGCATGCTCCCACTTTCATCAAGTGGAAGAGAATGATAGGGAGTCAGAGGGGCGACCATGATCAGCACCCAGCCCCAATTTCACTCGAATCTCCGGTATGAAAGGAGACGCCAGAGGCCTTCCCTCTCAACTTGCGGGCCCCCAGTTGGCAGACTGACGCTATTTTGTGACAATAGTGGAAAAAGTTGAAAATATTACCGCGCCAGTCGCAAGCTGCGGAAATAGGTCATCGGGGACATTATTCTGGAAAGATCGCATATGGAAAGAATTCCAATACTGCAAGCACAGCTCGAAGCCATGGCCAGGCAACTAAACCAACGCACCCTGGAAAGCCTGGAATATCGCATCCTCATGAAAGCTGTCGTCGCGGCGCATCCTGACAAGAGGGCCTTATCCTTCTGCATTCAGGAACAGAAAAACCGGCTTGTCGAACAAGGGATCATTGGTAATATCGTGGAAGGAGACCGCGAGTATCTCAATGAGTATTTGGAAAAGTGGCTGGCACTTTGCGAGTAATAAGCTAGCCATGGCACCAGCGCTCAGGTACACCGTACCCTGTTGAAATACACCTTGTTGAATTTTCCTGGCGCACCATCTGCTGGATGGGCCACTATTTCATAGTCTTCTCCAGCATAACGCATCGCTTCCTGCGCCACGGTCTGGAAATCCTCAAACGCGCTTACGCTGTCATCCAGCGGGCGAATGATGAAGCCGTCAGCTTCTATCTCCACCTCATGATGCGGTGACGGGATCTTGAGTTTTGCAACCAAGCTCTCCATGTTTACCCTCATTTCTCCACATACCCTGATGCCGCTTCAATGCTCACAGGCTCATTTGCAAGGTCGGGACGCTCCGCTTCGAACTGGGCCTTGCCGATACGGTACGCCTCCTCCACACTTCCCGCATGGATCTCATGACGCCATAACGGGGACTCGCTAGCCAGCTGCCCTTTATATCCTACGGTCACAATAAACAACGCCATATCGCATTTCTCTTGCGTCAATGCCGTACCGCGTTATCGGTACCGACAGCAATACGGCCACGCCAACCGCCTGCCGGACGCTTGCGTGACTCAAGCAACTGACGATAGCACGTCAGCGCTTCAGAGATTTTCTGTTCCAATAATCCCGTCATGGTCGCACTCACTTCAGCCTTCATGTCGGCTTCATACTCAATCTCAACATGGACGCGCGTAGCATGAATATCCACATGCTTGAAGGAAACAAGTCCTAGATGGCGTGGACCGGACACGCTACGCCAGGCGATATGATCATCAGGCACCTGCTCAATAATCTCAGTCTCCCATTCAATCGCATGTCCGCCGATCTCAACCTGCCACCACACATGGCTGTCATCCAGCTGCTTGACCTGAAGGACACTGCTCATGAAATTCGGAAAAGTTTCGAACTGAGTCCACTGGTTATAGGCAATATTGACGGGAACCTTGATATCTATGGTGTTTTCTAGCCTCGGCATAAAAACCTCACCTGCACTTCAAAAGGGGAAGGCCCAGTGTAATAGCACCCTACGCTTGCAAAAACTGGCCTACTCCTAAAATCGTGTCAGAAAAACAGACGGTTAGCTCCTCGCACACTGGTAGGCATGCGTATAAAAGGGCAAGAATTTCATGTAAAAAGTTGCACTCTGGCATCATCTTGGGGTAATTTCGGGATACCCATACTGCTTGTGCGACACGCCAGGCAGCACGGCCTGCATTCCAAATACCTCGCCAAGCTTGAAAGGTCCCCCTCGGATGGAGCACACCCCACTGATTGCCACCATAGTTGGAGGCCTGGTACTGGCTTTTATTTTCGGCATGCTGGCCAACCGTCTCAGGATGCCACCACTCGTCGGCTACCTGATCGCAGGCGTTGTCGTAGGTCCGCATACGCCAGGGTTTGTTGCCGACGCCGACCTTGCTCACGAATTATCGGAAATCGGCGTCATCCTGCTCATGTTCGGCGTTGGTCTGCATTTTTCATTGCGCGACCTGCTATCGGTGAAGTCAATTGCCATTCCCGGTGCCATCGTGCAGATCGCCATTGCCACCCTACTCGGGCTATCCATGGCCCTGGCAATCGGTTGGCCACTGGGTGAAGGGCTGATATTCGGCTTGGCGCTATCGACAGCCAGCACCGTCGTACTGCTCACGGCATTGCAGGAGCGGCGCATACTGGAAACCAAGCGTGGACAAATCGCCATCGGCTGGCTCATCGTGGAAGATATTGCCATGGTGCTCACCCTGGTGCTGGTGCCTGTCCTGAGTGGCATGCTGGGCGGAGATGGCAACACGCTTGAAGGCAGCGCACTCTTCAATACCATGGCTTTGACCATGGGCAAGATTATTGCCTTTGTCGCCGTCATGCTACTCGTGGGCCGCCGCGTCATTCCCTGGCTGCTCGCGCGCACGGCAGCCACTGGCTCCCGGGAGTTGTTCCGCCTTGCCGTACTCGCAATCGCCCTCGGATTTGCGCTGGGGGCAACTTACATTTTTGGCGTATCGTTTGCACTGGGTGCATTTTTTGCCGGCATGATCCTAAGCGAGTCTGAACTCAGCCATCGTGCCGCCGAAGAGTCCCTGCCGCTGCGCGACGCATTTGCCGTACTATTCTTCGTATCAGTGGGCATGCTGTTCGACCCCTCCATCCTGGTTCGCGAGCCGTGGCTCATTCTGGCTACGCTGTTTATTATCGTGATCGGGAAATCATTGGCCGCCTTTGGCATTGTGCTCGCCTTCCGTCACCCTCTGGGCACTGCATTGACGATTTCTGCCAGCCTCGCACAAATCGGAGAATTCTCGTTCATCCTTGCCTCTCTCGGAGCATCGCTGGGCCTGCTTTCGGACACAGGCCGCGACCTCATCCTGAGCGGCGCCATCCTGTCCATCCTGATCAACCCGATGCTATTTGCCTGGCTCGACCGTCTGAAACCGTGGCTGCTCAACCGTGAAGAGAAAAAGCCGCTCAAAGGCGAGAGCGGCGCACGCACCATCTCCTACCCCCATCTTCATGCCCATGCCGTTCTAGTAGGCTATGGCCGGGTGGGCAAACTGGTTGGCGCTGCGCTGCGTCAGCAAGACCAACCTTTCATCGTGCTGGAGGACCAGCCAGAAGTGGTCCAATCCTTGCGAGAACAGGGCATTCCCGCCTTGTGCGGCAACGCCGCAGCACCCGGCATGATGGAAGCCGCCAACATCAAGTCTGCACGCTGGCTATTGGTCGCCATCCCCGATGCGCTGGAAGCAGGACACATCATTCAGCATGCCAGAAAAATCAACCCGCAGATCGAAGTCGTTGCACGCGCCCACTCCGATGCGCAGATCGAGCATCTGGAAAAGCACGGAGCATCCTACACCATCATGGGTGAAAGAGAGATTGCCAAAGGCATGGCGAACTGGGTACGCGCTGGCGTGGAATGGTGACTCTGAACTAGCCCGGCTTTCGATACGGCGCGCGCTCATCCAGCTCTTGCTGGTAGTGACTGACCCCCACAGCCTCCCGTGAGACAAAATGCCTGATCGCAGCCTCGAAATCGGGATGGGCAATATGATGAAACGAACATGTCTCCCGTGCAACGAAACCTCGCGCTAGCTTATGCTCCCCCTGTGCGCCTCCTTCGAAAAACCGGATGCCTCGTTCAATACAGAATAGCTGTGCTTGGTAATAACAAAGCTCGAAATGCAGGTTGGGCACATAGGCTAATGCTCCCCAATAACGCCCATACAGGCAATCCGTGTCATAGAGGTTCAGCGCGGCGCCAATGCGCCGGCCATCGCGCTCTGCCAGTACCAGCATGACGTTGCCCGGTAAGCGCTCGCCCAGTTCATGGAAAAATGCCTGGGTCAGGTAAGGGCTGGAGCGGTGCTCCAGATAAGTATTAACATAGCACTTGTAGAAGAAATCCCATTCGCGCTCCCCAATTTCCGCTCCCAACAATCGTCGGCAAATCACTCCAGCCGCGTCAACCTTTCTTCGCTCCTGGCGAATTTTCTTGCGCTTGTCGTGGGTCAGCGTCATGAGAAATTCATCAAAACTGGCAAATCCCTGGTTGTGCCAGCGAAACTGCACCCCCTGGCGTCTGAGCCAGCCCTGGCCCGACAACACCTCTGCACTTTGCTCGTCGGGGAAGAGGACATGGGCAGAGGATAGCTGCAAGCGCTGCACTGTATCGCGCAAAACCTCTGCCATATGCGCTTGCAGCATGGGATCGTGAGATAGCAGGCGTGACCCTGTGATCGGCGTGAACGGCACTGCCGCCACCAGCTTGGGATAATATTCCCCGCCGTGCTGGGTATAGGCACCGGCCCACGACCAGTCAAACACATACTCGCCGTATGAGTGATGCTTGAGATAAAGGGGTACAGCCCCAATCAGCTTTCCATCGCGCCTCACTGTCAGCGGCATCGGCTGCCAGCCAGTACCTTCGCCAACCGAGCCACTATGCTCCAGTGCACTGAGGAAAGCGTGGCTGAGCAAGGGAGAGCCATCTGACAAGGCATCCCATTGCACGCCATCCAACTCGCTGACAGACGCTGCAATCCCGATCTCCATTGCCTACTTCATCCCGGTGGGCAACGGTGATACCGCCTGGATGTAACGCAATACTCGATGTTTTTGCTGGATTGAGACAAGGCAGCCCACCTCTCGGATACTGGGAATCTAATCTATAGAGTAGCAGGATAATGACGAATACGCCGTCGAAAAAATACCACGATGCGCCAGTTGGCGTCATCGTGGTGAGATGGAGGAGAAGCGAAATACAGTGACAATAAAGCGTCGCAAAACCACGACGCGCTTGTGCAGGATATTATTTACGCTTGACTGCGGAATCGACGCCATGCCCAATGACGCCACCAATTGCAGCACCGCCCACAGTACCGAACGAGCTTCCGCCTGTGAGCACCGCTCCCGCCACCCCGCCGACCGCGGCACCGGTAGCCGCATTCTTTTGCCGTGTGGACAATCCGGAACAGCCACTCATCATGATGACCAACAATATCCATATCATCGTTTTCTTCATTTCATTTCCTTTCGACGCTCGGGCATTACCCGTTTCATCTCACAGAGCAAAAACTAGGCCACGAAACACTATCAAAATAAAATCAATTAGTTAGATAAGAACAGATAGGATGTCACAAGAAAAAAATAAAGAAGCTGTCGCTAATTGCAGACAAAAGAAAAGCACTGTCCCGGCAAGGCAGTGCTTAAGGGTTTCACAAGGAAGTTTATTATAGGAATCTGGTTATAGCGCTCGCTTTGGAACGGAGACACTGACATCTTTTATTTCATCCCGCAGTGGTGCAGGCTCAGCCGCATCCTGAAGTGCTTTATCCCTCTTTTCAAGGGCCTTGTGCTGCCGCTCTGCAATCTGAGCCTGCATAGTCTCAAGCTCATTGATGGCAATAACTCCATCGCCGTTGAGGTCGAACTGCATGAAATGGCGGGCAACCTGAGGAAGCAACTCCATAGCTTCCTCTCGTGAAATCACACCATTGCCATCTTTATCTGCCTCTTGGAAACGCTCGAGAACACGCTGGCGCATGATGCGCCTGCGTTCTTCTATCTGGGCATGGGCGGCATCAAGGCTACGGGAATATTCGTAAAGATCGCGCCGCAAGCGCTGGCGATCCTCACCGGAAATCTTTGCATCCAGGGTCTGGTGAATGTGTGCAGTCGAAACTTCCTGCGCATCTGCCGCGACATCATCATTTCCTGCCTGGACATGAGCAGCAGCAACCAACACTACTGCTGCCAGCATCAGTTGGCGACGCCAAAACTGATTGGAGACCATTAACATAAAGCCAAACCGTCCACTTGCAAGATCATATGATTCGCTCGCCCCTGTTTTAAGCTTACCTGCCCTGGCTGACAACCTTATCTGACCCAGGAATCACTCACACTCGCCCCAGCGGATACAGAATTCTACTGCCGAGCAGTTGAATGAGGCGACATCATCCCTCATTGATGTAAACTGAGTGTTTCATATCAACTCACCATTGTAAAAAATTGTAACAATGGTTTTGCGGGATTTTCCCGCCATGGCAACCATGGGCAGCACAGAAGGAATTCATCATCAAAAGAATGGAATCATGTAAATAATACTTTTCATCCAACCCTATTTCCGCAGAAAATATGGCTATGCAGACACCTTCGAAAAAAATATTAATGGTGGACGACGACCTGCGCATGCGCGAGTTGTTGCAACGTTACCTAGGCGAACAGGGCTTTTCGGTAAAAGCCGTCTCCGATGCCGGAGAAATGGATCAAGTGCTTGCCCACGAGCATGTGGACTTGCTTGTGCTGGATCTTATGCTGCCAGGCGAGGACGGGCTGGCGATTTGCCGCCGCCTGCGCGCAAACGGCAGCACCATTCCCGTCATCATGCTAACCGCGCGCGGGGATGAGATAGACCGTATCATCGGGCTGGAAATGGGAGCTGACGACTACCTTCCGAAACCGTTCAACCCGCGCGAGCTGCTTGCCCGCATCAACGCCGTTCTCCGTCGCCATAGTCGACTTCCCCCAGGGACACCAGTTGCAGAGGCAGATCACATCAGTTTCGGTGAATTCATCTTCGACCCATCGACTCGCACGCTGACCAAGAATGGCGAACCAGTGACGATTACCAGTGGTGAATTTGCACTTCTCAAGGTATTTGTCGACCATCCGAGGCAGCCATTGTCGCGCGACCGTTTGATGCAGCTGGCACGCGGACGGGAGCTGGATGTGTTTGACCGCAGTATCGACGTGCAGGTATCACGGTTACGGCGCCTGATTGAGCCTGACCCATCGCATCCGCGTTATCTGCAGACCATGTGGGGATTTGGTTACGTATTCGTGCCAGATGGCGAAACCCAGAAAAACTAGTGCCGCGCTCCAGTGAGCCTGCTGCCTCGTACCCTTCTCGCACGTGTCATGCTGCTGATCGCCCTGCTGCTCGCAGCAGGTCAGTTTGCGGCCTTGAAGCTGTTCGACTATTTCGAAAGCGAGCCGCGCGCCATGGCAGCAGCGCTCCAGGCCATCACTGTCGTCAACTACACTCGCGCATCCCTGCTTGCGGCCCACGAGAATCGCAGGCTAGCCCTACTCTCAGAGCTATCTGGCCGAGAAGGGGTGAGGATTTACGCCGCAGACATGCTCGAGGAGATCGAACCTCTTCCTAATGATCATCTGATCCGCCTGATTGCGGAGAAAATTCGCGAGCGCCTGGGGGAGGACACGCTCGTCGTATTGAACCATTTCGGCATACCTGGCCTATGGGTCAGTTTCAGCATAGGCCAGGACGATTACTGGGTGGTCATTCCACGTATCCAAGTAGACCGTCCATTCCCTTGGCAATGGCTAGGATGGGGGGCCCTCGTCATCATGCTATCGCTGCTAGGCGCCTACCTGATTGCATCGAACATTCATCACCCCCTACGCCTGCTAGTCAAGGCCGCAGGACGACTGAGTAGTGGCGAATACCCTCCGCCACTACCCGAAGAAGGTGCCCATGAGTTACGTGAAGTCAGCCGCACCTTCAACGAAATGACCGAGGCACTGGTCAGACTAGACAATGAACGAACCTTGTTACTGGCTGGTATCTCGCATGACCTGCGGACGCCCCTTGCACGCCTTCGGCTGTCAGTGGAAATGCTGCCCGACGAATATTGTGCCAGCCTCAAGGCTGGCATGATCCAAGATATAGGCGACATGGATAGCATCATTCACCAATTTCTGGACTTTGTGCGCGGAATAGAGGGCGAACCGACGCAAATGATGGACCTCAATGCCTTGCTCACCTCGGTGGCAGACCGCCATACTCGCGCTGGCCGCAAGCTGACCATGTCATTGGCCCCCACCCACCTGATTCCCCTACGGCCGCTTGCGATGCAGCGATTGCTCACCAACCTAATCGACAACGCATTTGCCTATGGAGGCGGGGAAGTCACGGTCACGACACGCATCACTGCCGGCAATATCATCCTCAGCGTGCTGGACAATGGTCCCGGCATTCCCGCTGCGCAGATGGAAAGGTTGCTACGCCCGTTCGAGCGTCTCGACACGGCTCGGGGCAACAAGAGTGGCAGCGGGCTGGGCCTGGCGATCGCAGACCGTATCGCCAAGCTGCACAAGGGACAGCTTACCCTGCTTAACCGCCCGCAGGGAGGGTTGGAAGCCAGGCTTACCCTGCCGATACAACCTCAGGTGACGGCGCAAACCAAGCAAGCTTTTCGCGTAAACGCACAACCTGGCCGACAATAATCAGGCAGGGAGCGCGCAGACCCGCACGCTCCACCAGCCCTGGCAATGTTGCCAATGTACCCTCCACGACTCTCTGCCGCTGCGTGGTTCCTTGCTGGACAATGGCAATCGGCAGATTTTCGGGGGCACCATGAGCCACCATCTGCCTGCATATCTCGGGCAAGCCCACCAACCCCATATAAATCACAACCGTCTGGTTAGGACGCACCAGCGCATCCCAGTCCAGATTGACCGAGCCGTCTTTCAAATGTCCGGTCGTGAACAGGCACGACTGAGCGTAATCCCGATGCGTGAGCGGAATACCGGCATAGCTGGACACCCCGTTTGCAGCAGTAATGCCAGGCACCACCTGGAATGGGATGCCATTTTCCATCAAGGTCTCGATCTCTTCGCCGCCGCGCCCGAAAATAAACGGATCTCCGCCCTTCAGGCGTAGTACTCGCTTGCCTTCCTTGGCAAGGCGCACCAGCAATTGATTGATGTCTTCCTGCGGCAAGGTATGCTGATCTCGCGACTTGCCCACATAAATCAGCTCGGCATCCCGCCGCACCAGCGCCATCACCTCTTTGCTCACGAGCTTGTCATAGACGCATACATCAGCCTGCTGCATCAGGCGCAATGCGCGGAAAGTCAGCAAGTCCGGGTCACCCGGACCACCACCGACAAGGTACACTTCGCCATGGTGCAACTCGCCACGCCCCGACAGCACTTGCTGCATGGCATGCCTTGCCGCCTCTTCCTGGCCGGACAACACTTGCTCGCCTATCACCCCCTGGAATACATCCTCCCAGAAAATTCGCCGTTGCTGTCCGGTACTGAAGCGCTGCTTCACTGCCTCACGGAACTCGGCGGCAAAGGCAGCCAAGCGGCCATAAGTCGCGGGGATCAGCGTTTCAATCCTGGTACGCAGCATGCGCGCCAGCACCGGCGCCGTCCCGCCGCTGGATACGGCCACCAGCAATGGGGATCGGTCCACGATCGAAGGCACGATGAATGTACACAGCTCAGGTGCATCCACCACATTCACAGGAATATTGCGGGCCTGTGCCTCCCGTGACACCGCACGGTTCACCTCGGCATCATCGGTCGCGGCGATCACCAGTACCGCACCATCCAGCTGCGCAGGCTCGAATACAGAGGCAAGATGCCGGATCCGCCCCTCCGCCAGCGACTTTGCCAACGTCGGGTGCAACTCAGGCGACACCACTGTAACGCTGGCACCGGCTTTTTCCAGTAGGCTAACTTTGCGACTCGCAATTTCACCACCTCCGACCACTAGGCAAGGGCGATCACGCAGTTTCATGAAGATAGGCAGGGTTTCCATCCGCGACATTCTATTCCATTTCCATCTGAATACGGGATCAGGCATAACGACACAGGCAATGCTGTTACAAGCGGACATGAAGAACAACGCATTTCAAGATAAATTGAACATGGCATGACACTAAGATTGGCTTTCGACAATAGCTAAGCTAAAATGGGTCCTTACCCTACTGTTTTTCTTACGCTATTTTGCAGCCTGCAACGTCCACCTTTCACATATCTACTGCCGTGTTGGCAGCCTGATCTGCTGTATGAACCTGCCAAAAAGAATCTTTATAAAAACCTTTGGTTGCCAGATGAATGAGTATGATTCGTCGCGCATGCTGGACATGCTGCAAGCTGCTGAAGGAATGCAGACAACCGACAATCCCGAAGAAGCCGATGTCATCCTGCTCAACACCTGTTCAGTTCGTGAAAAGGCCCAAGAGAAAGTATTCAGCCATTTAGGGCGCTTTGCACCGCTCAAGGAAAAAAATCCTGACCTCGTGATCGGTGTTGGCGGCTGTGTTGCAAGCCAGGAAGGCGAAAGCATCGTGGCACGCGCACCCTACGTCGATGTCGTGTTTGGCCCGCAGACGCTGCACCGCCTGCCGGACATGATCGAATCCAAGCGCAGGACCGGTATTTCCCAAGTCGACATCAGTTTCCCCGAGGTAGAAAAATTCGACCATCTTCCGCCGCCACGAGTGGAAGGAGCCGCGGCATTCCTTTCCATCATGGAGGGTTGCAGCAAATATTGCACGTTCTGCGTCGTGCCATATACACGAGGCGACGAAGTCTCGCGCCCCTTCGACGATATCCTGACCGAGGCGATCCAGCTGGCTGAGCAAGGTGTCAAGGAAATCACGCTGCTTGGACAGAATGTCAATGGCTATCGCAGTGAGACGGCGGACGGCGAAATGGCCGACCTCGCGCTACTCATCGAATATCTGGCGGAAATTCCCGAGATCGAGCGTATCCGCTATACCACCTCGCACCCGAACGAAATGACCCCGGCATTGATAGACTGCTATGCCCGCATCCCCAAGCTGGTATCCCATTTGCACCTGCCGGTGCAGGCAGGTTCTGACCGGGTGCTCATGAATATGAAGCGCAACTACACCGTCTTGCAGTACAAGTCCATCATCCGCAAGCTCCGTGCGGCCCGGCCCGATATCTGCATCAGTTCCGACTTTATCGTCGGCTTCCCGGGCGAAACCGAGCAGGATTTCGAAGCAACGATGAAGCTCATGCGCGATGTCGGGTTTGATTTTAGCTTCAGCTTTATTTACAGCCCGCGTCCAGGCACACCCGCCTCTTACTTGCCAGATGATTGCAGCCCAGAAGAAAAACAATCGCGCCTATCCCGCCTGCAGGCACTGAACGAGGCCCAGGGCAAAGCCATTAGCGCTTCCATGGTCGGCAGCATCCAGCGGGTGCTGATCGAAAGCGTCTCTGCCAAGCGCGCCGACGAGCTGGCCGGGCGCACCGATAATAACCGCATCGTCAACTTCCCTGGCGATACTGCGCTGATCAACCAATTCGTCAATGTCAGAATTACGGAAGCCCTTTCCCATACCCTGCGAGGAGAGCTAGTTTAAACATATGCCGGTGGAAATTACCCTACAACCTGAAGACAATATACGCCTTGCCAACCTGTGCGGCGCACTGGACGAGAATCTCAAGCAGATCGAGGATGCACTGGATGTCGGCATTGCCCGCCGCGGTGCGAATTTTCGCTTTTCCGGAGAACAAGGCAATACTCGGCTAGCGGCGCAACTGGTCGAAAACTATTATGAGCGGGCGGGAAAACCCATCAGCCTAGAAGAAATCCAGCTTGGACTGGTCGAGCTTGACCGCCTGGCGCCCGATCAAGTCACCACACCCATGCCGTCCCTGATGACCAGGCGGCAGGATCTGCATGGACGAACGCCCAGGCAGGTCAGCTATTTGCAGCAGATCCAGGACTTCGACATTACCTTCGGCATAGGCCCTGCAGGCACAGGCAAGACCTATCTCGCGGTTGCCAGCGCCATTGACGCCATGACACGCGACCGTGTCAAGCGCATCGTGCTAATACGCCCTGCAGTAGAAGCGGGAGAACGCCTGGGTTTTCTGCCTGGAGATCTCGCACAGAAAGTGGACCCTTACTTACGTCCGCTCTATGATGCGCTGTACGACCTCGCGGGCTACGACAGTGTCAACAAGATGTTCGAGCGCGGCGCCATCGAAGTGGCGCCGCTAGCCTATATGCGCGGCCGCACCCTGAACCAGAGCTTCATCATTCTCGACGAGGCGCAGAATACTACGCCGGAACAAATGAAGATGTTCCTCACCCGTATTGGCTTCGGCACCAAGGCGGTCATTACCGGCGATGTCACCCAGATTGACCTCGGCCGTGGCCAGAAAAGCGGGCTGGTGGAGGCGCAGAAGGTGCTCAATGATGTGCGTGGCATTGCCTTTACCCAGTTCCTTTCCGAAGATGTGGTACGCCATCCGCTGGTGCAGAAGATCATCAACGCCTATGAGCGCTACGATAGTGACCGTCACGCACAACCCAATGCAGGCAACCCCGGAGCAGACAAGGATTAACCACCATGCCCAGGCTTGCCATGAATGTGCAATATGCCAGCGAATGGGACAGCCTTCCCAACGAAAAACAGTTCCGCAAGTGGGCACGCGCCGCCCTGCGGGTGGATACCGAAGCAACGTTACGCATCGTGGATGAAGAGGAAGGCCGCATGCTCAACCGCGACTACCGTGGAAAGGATTACGCCACCAACGTGCTGACCTTCCCGCTGGAAGAAGAGCCGTGGCTGGTCGGCGACATTATCCTATGTGCCCCGGTTGTGGCCAGGGAAGCAGCTGAACAAAACATTACACTAGAATCGCATTATGCCCACCTTACTGTGCATGGCATCTTGCACATGCATGGCTACGATCACGAGGACGAACACCAGGCTGAGCTGATGGAGTCGATAGAATCCTTCACCATGATCCAGCTTGGTTACCCAGACCCTTATTCATCAGAAAAACGGAAGCGCTAATCTACCATCATGGCAGAACCCGACAAACGTAACGCCAACGACAAGCCCCACTGGCTGGAACGCCTGACCCACTTTCTCTTGCGCGAACCCGAAGACCGCGAGCAACTCATAGAGCAACTCCATACTGCTTATGAAAACAGCGTGCTCGATGCCGATGCGCTGGCCATGATCGAGGGAGTATTGCAGGTTTCGGAAATGCAGGTACGCGACATCATGATCCCGCGCTCGCAAATGGACGTCATCGACATTACCGACCCGCCAGAGAAATTCATCCCATTTGTCATCGAAGCCGCACACTCCCGCTTTCCCGTCATTGATGAAAACAAGGACGACGTCATCGGCATCCTGCTGGCCAAGGATTTATTGAAGTTCTATAGTGGCAAGGACTTCAACGTACGCGAAATGCTGCGTCCCGCTGTATTCATTCCTGAGTCCAAGCGACTGAACGTCCTGCTCAAGGAGTTCCGCAGCAACCGCAATCACATCGCGATCGTCGTCGACGAGTACGGTGGCGTTGCCGGCATGGTGACCATCGAGGATGTGCTAGAGCAGATCGTTGGGGATATTGAGGATGAATTTGATGAGGATGAGAACGAGGACAACATTATCCAGGATTCGCATGGTCGATACCGTGTCAAGGCACTGACCGAAATTTCGGATGTGAACGAAATCCTAGGCACCCAACTCAGCGACGAGGAGTTCTCCACTATCGGCGGCCTGGTTGTCAGCAAATTCCAGCATATGCCCAAGCGTGGCGAAGAAGTCAGCTTTGACAATCTCAAAGTCACGGTTCTGCGAGCCGACAGCCGCCGAGTGCATTCCCTGCTGGTAGAAGTGCTCCCTCCTGCCGGAGACCTTCCAGAAGACTGAGCTGCGACATGGAGTGTCCCAAGCCTCCTGCGCAGGACATGATCGCCATCAATGCTCTGGCAGCACGTTCGTCAACATGAAATAGCTACCCCCTGCTCCCAGATTCAAAGTGGTGCCCCTCGTCATGAAGCCAGGCTCTCCTTTTCGCAGCCCTCAAGCATGTGTTCTGCCCGGCGCGATAAAAAAAGCGATGTGCATCGGCACATCGCTTATTCAACCCAGGAAAATACAGTTATTTCTTCAAGGCATCGCGAATTTCACGCAACAGCACGATATCCTCAGGCGTGACTTCTGGCGCGGCAGGCTCTTCCGCTTTCAATTTGTTGATGGCACGGATCAAGAGGAACACGGCAAATGCCACGATGGTGAAACTAACGACGGCATTGATGAACAGCCCATAGTTCAGCGTGACGGCGCCTGCAGCCTGAGCCGCAGCCACTGATGCGTAAGGGGGAGCGACCTCTGCGCCATCCTTGAGCACAATGAAGAGATTGCTGAAATCGACATTCCCCAGCAGCAACCCAATCGGCGGCATGATCACATCATCCACCAGGGATTTCACGATGGCGCCGAAGGCAGCCCCGATGATGATACCCACCGCCATATCGACGACATTGCCGCGCATCGCAAACGCTTTGAATTCTTTAAACATATATTCTCCCATCAAAAACAGCCAGATTGTCGAATCGCACATGCATGCTGCATGCCTGGACCAGCCCAAGCCGCTATAATGCAATAAACTCGCGATACCCGTCCAGCTTAATACCCCGAGGCCCACTTGAAACTTCCACGTCTAGGTCTGCGCCATGTTGCCGCCCTGCTTGCCGGAGCATTCTGCGTCACCGGTTTTGCCCCTTTTTATTGGTTTCCGGCAACAATCCTGGGGCTAGCTGTCCTGATTGCCCTGTGGCACAAGGCAGAAACGCCCGGCCAGGCATGGTGGCTGGGTCTAGCCTTCGGGCTCGGCCTATTTGGCGTCGGCATCTACTGGATCTACATCAGCCTGCATGATTTTGGCGGTATGCCCACTGCCATGGCCGCCTTCGCCACCTTCATGCTCAGCCTTTTCATGGCTCTGTTCCCGGCCATCACCGGCTGGGGGGCACGCAAAGTCGGCAACCCCTGGCTGAGCATCCCGGTGCTATGGGTATTGAGCGAATGGGTGCGCGGCTGGATATTCACCGGCTTTCCCTGGCTGCTATCAGGCTATTCACAAATCCCAGGCAGTCCGCTGGCCGGGTTTGCCCCAGTGCTCGGCATCCACGGGGTCTCACTCGCCACTGTCGTCAGTGCCAGCCTGCTGGCAGCCATGGCGTTGCATTGGCGCCAACACACCGTGCTGCGTCGCAATATCGCGTTACTGGCCCTGCTGTGGATTGCTGGCGTGCTGCTGAAGCTTCCCCATTGGAGCACGCCTTCTGGCGAGCCGGTGTCCGTCGCCTTGCTGCAAGGCAATATCACGCAAGACCTGAAATGGGAACACCAGACGCTACATGAAACATTCCAGCGCTACTTGGACATGACACTGCAGACCAGGGCCCAGCTCATCATCCTGCCTGAAACCGCATTCCCGCTGATTTCTAGCCAATTACCTGCCGACTACCTGCAACGCCTTGCCGATCATGCGCGGCAAAATGGCGGCGACATCCTGATCGGCACCATCGAATATGAAAACGGCCAGTACTACAACAGCATGCTGAGCCTCGGCACCTCGCCAGCGCAATCCTATCGCAAGACGCACTTGGTGCCTTTCGGGGAATTCATTCCGCTTAAACAGGTATTTGGCTGGATCTACGAGAACTGGCTGGACATCCCGCTCACCGACATGTCGCGCGGGGGCTTCCAGCAACGGCCGATGCAGATCGCCGGTCAAGCCGTCGCCATCAATATCTGCTACGAAGATGTATTCGGCGAGGAGATCATCTTGCAGTTGCCTGAAGCGAATATACTGGTGAATACCAGCAATGATGCCTGGTATGGCGACTCGTTCGCCGCCTACCAGCATTTGCAGATCGCCCAGGCACGATCAATGGAAACCGCCCGCATGATGCTGCGCTCGACCAACACCGGCGCCACTGCGATTATCCGGACCGACGGCACGCTAGCCGCCCATGCACCCCATTTCCAGACCATGATCCTCGAAGGCGAGGTCCAGGGATACCAGGGGGCAACACCTTACGTGCGCTGGGGCAACTGGCCGATCCTGATCCTGCTGTTCACCAGCGTTGGTGTTTTGCTGCGCCACCGCGCCCGGCCTTTTGCCGCGCAGTAAAAAGAAGTAGAATCAAGCGCTTTTGCACTGACTATACCGATGGGCATCATTCGGCATCAGCAGGCGCAAACCCCGATCAATACAAATAGCTAACCATACCATGCTGACTTTTCAACAGATCATCCTGACCCTGCAGCAATATTGGGACAAGCAAGGCTGCGCCCTGCTGCAGCCTTACGACATGGAAGTTGGCGCCGGCACTTCGCATACCGCCACCTTCCTGCGCGCACTCGGCCCCGAGCCCTGGAAGGCCGCCTATGTGCAACCTAGTCGCCGCCCCAAGGATGGCCGATATGGCGACAACCCCAACCGTCTGCAGCATTACTATCAATTCCAGGTCGTGCTCAAGCCGGCCCCTGGCAATATCCTGGAGCTCTACCTGGGCTCACTGGAAGCCCTGGGTTTCGATCTGCAGCAAAACGACATCCGCTTCGTTGAGGACGATTGGGAAAACCCGACGCTGGGAGCCTGGGGCCTGGGCTGGGAGGTCTGGCTCAATGGCATGGAAGTCACACAGTTCACCTACTTCCAGCAAGTCGGAGGTATCAACTGCCGCCCGATCACCGGCGAAATCACTTATGGCCTTGAGCGCCTGGCCATGTACCTGCAAGGTGTGGAAAACGTCTATGACCTCGTGTACTCCAAGGGAGTCAACGGCGCCCCCGACCTCAAGTACGGCGATGTATTCCACCAGAACGAAGTTGAACAGTCCGCCTACAATTTTGAGCACAGCGACGCCGACTTCCTCTTCACCGCCTTCAACGCCCATGAAAAGAAGGCACAGGAACTTATGGAACATAAACTCGCCCTGCCCGCCTACGAACAAGTGCTCAAGGCAGCGCATACCTTCAACCTGCTGGATGCACGCGGCGCCATTTCCGTCACCGAGCGTGCTACGTATATCGGACGCATCCGCAATCTGGCACGCGCCGTGGCCGCAAGCTACCTCGACAGCCGCGCCCGCCTCGGCTTCCCGATGGCACCCAAGGCCTGGGCAGATGAAGTATTGGCAGAATTGGCAAAGAAGGCAGCAGCATGAGCAACCTCCTCGTAGAATTATTCGTCGAAGAATTGCCACCCAAGGCTTTGCAGAACATAGGCATTTCTTTCGCCGATCAGATATACCACTCCCTTGTCACACAAGACTTAATAGAGCCACCCTCTGAGTTAGATGCAGCAAACCCATCCCCTTGGAAATGGTTTGCCAGTCCACGCAGAATTGCTGTATGGATAAGAAATGTCACTCAAAAAGCACCTGACAAACAACTAGCGCAAAAACTCATGCCAGCCAGCGTGGGCCTGGATGCCGACGGCAACGCTACGCCCGCGTTATTGAAGAAACTGGCGGCGCTGGGCGCCGATGAAAGTGCCGTGAGTCAACTCAAGCGCGAGCATGACGGCAAGGCAGAAGTGCTACTCCTCGATCGCACCGTCAGAGGTGCCACCTTGGCGGAAGGCCTGCAGAAAGCACTGGATGAAGCGATTGCCAAGCTGCCGATCCCCAAGGTCATGACCTATCAGCTGGAGGACGGCTGGAGCAATGTCAACTTCGTACGTCCGGCGCACGGCCTGGTCGCCCTACACGGCAATGAAGTCGTTCCAATCCGCGCATTGGGCCTGACCGCGGGCAACCGAACACAAGGTCATCGCTTCGAAGCCACGCAAAGTCCCATCGTGCTGCGAAATGCCGACAGCTATGCTGAGCAATTGCAGCAGGACGGCGCCGTGATTCCCGGCTTCAAGGAACGCCGCGACGAGATCGCACGTCAACTGGAAGCGGCCGCCGGCAAGCTCAAGCTGCGCCCGATCGAGGATGAAGCGCTGCTGGAAGAAGTCACTGCGCTGGTCGAGCGTCCCAACGTGCTGGTCGGACAATTTGAGCAAGCATTCCTGGCGGTGCCGCAGGAGTGCCTGATCCTGACGATGAAGGCCAACCAGAAATACTTCCCGCTGCTGGATGCGCAAGGCAGGCTTACCAACAAGTTCCTCATCGTATCCAACATCAGCCCGGCAGACCCGAGCGCCGTAGTCGGCGGCAACGAACGCGTAGTGCGCCCGCGCCTGGCCGACGCCAAGTTCTTCTTCGAGCAGGATCGCAAGAAAACCCTGGAATCACGCATTCCCGGCCTATCCAAGGTCGTATACCACAACAAGCTGGGCTCGCAGGGCGAACGCATCGCCCGCGTAAGTGAGATTGCCAACCTGGTGGGCACGGCACTGGGCGACCAGACGCTGGCCGCACAAGCCTCGCAGGCAGCGCAACTGGCCAAGGCCGACCTCGTCACCGACATGGTAGGCGAATTTCCAGAACTGCAAGGCATCATGGGGCGCTATTATGCGCAGCACGAGGGTCTCAGCGACGACATCGCCTATGCCATCGAAGACCACTACCGTCCGCGCTTTTCAGGTGACGCACTGCCTCGTAACAAAGTTGGCATGATCGTCGCCCTCGCTGACAAGCTGGAAACCCTGGCCGGGCTTTTCAGCATTGGCGAGAAGCCTACCGGCGAGAAAGACCCCTTTGCCCTGCGCCGCCATGCAATCGGCATCCTGCGCATCCTCACCGAGGGCGGCTTATCCTTGCCGCTCAATACCCTGCTTGAACAGACATTGTCGGTATTCCAGCATGAGTTCGACCATGACACAGCATTGCAGGCGGTGGAAGAGTTCATTTTCGACCGGCTCTCCGGCAGCCTTCGCGATCAAGGCTACAGCGTGCAGGAGGTTGACGCGGTGCTGGCAATGAAACCTCAGCTACTCGGCGATATCACGAAGCGGCTGGAAGCCGTGCGCGCCTTTGCCAGCCTGCCTGAAGCAGCCAGCCTGGCCGCCGCCAACAAGCGCGTAGGCAATATCCTCAAAAAATCCGACAGTGCCATTGAGGCGGCAATCAACCCAGCTCTATTGCAGGAAGATGCCGAAAAAACACTGGCGCAGGCATTGGCTCAAGTACAACCACAAGCACAGCAAGCCTTTGCCGCAGGCGACTATACGGGCTCACTCAAGGCACTAGCTGCGCTCAAGGCTCCCGTGGACGCTTTCTTTGACCATGTCATGGTGAACGCCGAAGACCCGGCATTGAAAACCAACCGCCTGGCCCTGCTGGCAACGTTGCATCAAGCCATGAACCAGGTAGCCGACTTATCCAGACTCGCGGCATAATACACAGGCCAGCCTGAGCGAAAACAGCCATGAAACTTGTCATTCTGGACCGTGATGGAGTAATCAACTACGACAGCCCCCAATTCATCAAGAGCCCTGATGAATGGAAACCGATCGAGGGCAGCCTGGAAGCCATCGCCCTGCTCAACCAGAACGGTTACCGGGTGGCATTGGCGACCAACCAGTCGGGCATTGGCCGCGGCCTGTTCGACATGGCCACCCTGAACGCGATCCACGACAAGATGCACAAGGCGCTCGCGCAGTTCGGCGGGCGCATCGATGCATTGTTCTATTGTCCGCATGCAGCCGATGCAAACTGCAGTTGCCGCAAACCCAGACCAGGGATGATAGAAGAAATCAGCAAGCGCTTTGGCATGGATCTCAAGGGTGTGCCCAGCGTGGGAGACTCATTACGTGACTTGCAGGCCAGCGCTGCATTCGGCGCCCAGCCCATCCTGGTGCTCACTGGCAAGGGGGAGAAAACCCTGGAAGTCGGCGGCCTGCCGGAAAATACCTGGGTATGCGACAACCTGGCCGAGGCTGCGCAACGCATCATCACGGAACTTGCTTAACAACCTCGCAGATCGAATTGGCTTAACCTATGATCTATATACGTTCATCCCTCTACATGCTGGGCATGTGGATTTTCACCCCCATATTCACCACGCTTTCGCTCCTCACCTTCCCATTGCCACGCAGAACGCGCTACATCCTGATCTCCGGCTGGGCCAGGAGCATGCTCTGGTGGCTGAAGGTAACCTGCGGCTTGCGCTATCGCGTCATCGGCAGAGAGAACATTCCCGATCATCCCAGCATCATCCTCTGCAAACATCAGTCCGCCTGGGAAACCCTGGCCTTGCAACAGATTTTTCCGCCGCAAGTATGGGTGCTGAAGCGAGAGCTGCTATGGATCCCATTCTTCGGTTGGGGACTAGCGCTGACATCCCCTATCGCCATCAACCGCGCATCAGGCCGCGAGGCCCTGAAGCAATTGGTCGCCAAGGGCAAGGAGCGGCTCGAGCAGGGCTTCTTTGTCGTAATCTTCCCCGAGGGTACTCGCGTCGCTCCGGGCACCCGCGGCAAATACCATATTGGCGGAGCATGGCTTGCCACCCACACCAAGACGACTGTCGTTCCGGTCGCGCACAACGCAGGCGAATACTGGGGCAAGAACTCCTTCCTGAAACGTCCAGGTACAATCACATTGAGCATCGGCAAACCCATTGAAACAGCGGGCATGAAGGCTGATGAACTCAACCAACGAGTCGAAGAGTGGATTGAGCAGGAAATGCTGTTGCTGGATCGCAAATAATGCAGTATGTCCTGGCACTACCCAATGGTGACCTGATCCCTTATCAGCTTGAACGGCGCGCCAGGCGCACCATCGGCATGAAAATCACCATTGATGGCCTGATCGTGCATGCGCCGTTACGCATTCGCCACGCCGATCTCGAAGCATTATTGCGTAGCAAGGCACGCTGGATCACGACCAAGCTCAAGGCGAGGCAAGCGGCTGTCGTTCCTGAGTTCGAGTGGTGCGATGGTGCCGAGCTGCAGCTATTGGGTCAGCCATTGAGTTTGAGCATCATGCCATCCTCGCGCAACAGTGGCCCCCGACGCGAAGGCGATGTCTTGAAATTGGCTGTTACCAATAGCCACGACCATGCCATGATTGCCCGCAAAGTCATCCAATGGCTACAGAAAGAAGCCCGGAAGGATTTCGCGGCCCGGTTAATCTTACTCGCGGCCCAGCTTGGAGAGCCCACACCCGCCCTGTTTCTGTCGAATGCCAAGACCCGCTGGGGCAGCTGCAATTCCAAGCGTGAAGTCCGGCTCAACTGGCGCCTGATCCAGGCTCCGCCGGCTCTCATTGACTATGTCATTGCTCATGAGCTCGCGCACCTGCGCGAAATGAACCATTCTGCCCGGTTTTGGGCAATCGTAGCCAAGCTTTATCCCGGCTACAGATCCGCCGAGCAAGCCCTCAAGGTCAGCTCACAGCAACTCTACCGCCTTGGCTGAGCCCTCGTTCCTTGGCTACAATTGTTGCATCTAAAAATAAACAATATTATACTGTGCCCAATATGCAGCTCACCAAATTTACCGATCTTGGCTTACGGGTACTGATGTATGTGTCCCAGCATGAGCGCAACAAACCCATCACCATCAGCGAAATCGCCACACAGTTCAATATACCGCGCAACCACCTGATCAAGGTCGTCACTTTCCTCAACAAGACGGGCTGGATCCAGACCACGCGCGGCCCTAACGGCGGCCTGCGGCTGGGCACCGATCCTGCCTCATTGCATCTCGGCCATGTCATCCGGGTGCTGGAAGGCAGCGCTTCTCTAGTGAACTGCCAGGAACCGCCCTGCCCTCTGGCAGGACAGTGCGGACTCAAGCATGCACTGGACCTGGGGCTGAATGCATTCTACGACTACATGGATACTTATACGTTGCAGGATGTAATCCGCAATCGCACAGCCCATATCATCCTCAAGCTCCATCAAAGTCATTTGACAGGAGTGCATTGATATATGCCCGTATGGAACTGCCCCTCTGTTTTTCTGGATTAATTGTTTCCTATTAAATACAACATAAGGAGCCGATATGCTTTCTGCCACAGCCCGTCCCTATATTGAAGCTAGTGTTCCCGTACTGAGAGAGCACGGCCTGAAAATCACACAAACCTTCTATCACAATATGCTCAGCGCCCATCCTGAGCTCAAGAACCTGTTCAATATGGGCAACCAGGCCAACGGCATCCAGCAGCAGTCCTTGGCTGCAGCCGTATTCGCGTATGCCGCCAACATCGACAATCCCGCAGCGCTGGCGCCCGTCGTCAAACGCATCGTCCACAAGCATGCTGCCGTCGGCATCAAACCAGAACACTACCCCATCGTAGGCCAATACCTGATCGGCGCCATCAAGCAAGTATTGGGAGAGGCCGCCACCGATGAGCTGCTGGCTGCATGGGGCGAGGCCTATTGGTCATTGGCCAATCTCCTGATCGAGGAGGAAAAGTCGTTATATGCCAGCACAGCCAGCACGGCTGGCGCCCTGATGACGCTCAAGGTCGCGCGCAAGGTATTTGAGTCGGAACACATAGTCTCGTTTTACCTGCAGCACCCAGACGGGCGTAAACCCGGAGATTTTCTGCCAGGCCAATACATCAGCGTAGAGATGCAATTCGAGCAAAACAAAAGGCGCCAGCTCAGGCAATACAGCCTCTCGGACTCAAGCACGGCTCCGTGGTGGCGTATCTCGGTGAAGCGCGAGCAGGAAGCAGAAAAACCGGAGGGCCTGCTTTCCAACTGGCTGCATGACGAGGTCAAGGTCGGCGACTTAATTCACGCCACACCGGCATTTGGCGACTTTGTTCTGGATCCCGTCATCAGCGACCAGCCATTGCTGCTTATCTCAGCTGGAATCGGCATCACCCCCATGCTGTCCATGTTGAATTCAGTGCGCGACCTCGCCCCGCAGCGCCCAGTCTTCTTCGCGCATGCGGCTCGCAGCCCTGCATGGCAAAGCCATAGCCTGGATCTGCAAGAGGCCAGGTATCGTATGACCAATCTGCAAACGGCTTTATTCTATGAAAGCCTGGAAGGTGCACATGGCAGCATAGGGGGAGTGTATCAAGGACGCATGGATATCACTGACTTATGGCCGGCGGTCCTGCATCATGCCGATATCTACCTGTGTGGCCCACTAGGCTTTATGCAAGCACAACGCGAGCAGTTATTGCAAGCAGGGGTGGCGGCAAGCCATATCAAGCGGGAAGTATTCGGGCCAGATCTTCTGGACCACCTGCTGTAGGAAGATTCCATCAACAAGGAATCCGGCACAGGCTGGCCAATGTGCCAGCCTGCCGGTCACATAGCATGCTGACTTGATCAGGCGAAACTGATCGGCATGGCAATATCGCTATCCTGATGCGCTTCACGCAAACACTGCTTCGCGCAACTGGCGCATTGGCCACATTCTGTAGCCACGCCCAGGTCACGCCTCAAATCCTTGAGACTACTGGCTCCTGCGCGCGCCGCCTGGAGAATTTGGCGATCAGTAATAGCTCGACACACACATACGTACATAAATCTATCGGCAGCTTTCTCTTGCTGAATCAACATGCGTTAACAAACGATAATTATTATCGTTTTAACTCACTGTCTTGTCAAGAAAATTTGCCGAATAAATGCAACAAAAAACCGCAGGCAAAGCTGCGGTTTTTCCTGGGTAAAAGCCAGCTTAGTCTGCTGCCTCCATATGGGCTTGCAGATAGTTGGGCAGAGTCACATCCGCAATCAGGCTGTGCTGTGTTTCCAGCCAATCAATCGCGGCCTCACTGTTTTCCAGCAGTTCTTCCAGCAGATCGCGGCTGACATAATCCTGTAACTCTTCGCACAATGCGATCGCCTCCACCAGCAATGGGCGGTGTATTTCCCTTTCGTACTTGAGGTCGCCCTGGAGACATTCCACCACATTTTCACCGATCAGCAGCTTACCCAGATTCTGCAGGTTGGGCAGGCCGTCCAAGAACAGGATACGCTCGATTAGCTTATCCGCCTCCTTCATGACGCGGATGGATTGCTTGTATTGGTAGTCATTGAGCTTCTCCAGTCCCCAGTTGCGAAACATGCGGGCATGCAAGAAATATTGATTGATCGAAGTCAGCTCATTCTTCAACACCTTGTTCAGGATATCGATAACTCGTTTATCACCTTTCATCACAGACTCCTCATCAAACGGCAGGCTCAGAACTCATCTGGCTTTGCAGGTAATTTTCCAGACCCACCATGTCAATCAGGCGCAATTGCTTCTCTAGCCAATAGGCATGATCCATTTCGGTATCGTCGAGTTGCAGCAGCAGCATGTCCCGGGTCACATAATCACCAGCCTTTTCACATTGCGCCATCGCTGCCTTGAGGTCTCGAACCACCTTGTACTCCAGCGCCAGATCCGATTTCAGCATTTCAGGCACAGTTTTCCCGGTCGTCAAGGGATGCCGCTTTTCGAGGTCAGGCTCTCCTTCCAGGAAAAGGATGCGCTGAATGATGGCGCGTGCATGCTGGCGTTCATGGTCAGATTCGTGCAAGGTTTTCTGCGCCAATTGACCCAAGCCAAAATCTGCATACATTTCGCCATGCAGCAGGTATTGATCAACGGCTGTCAGTTCCCCTGCCAGCAGCCCGTTCAAAATATCAATGATGTTTTTATCGCCTTTCATAGTCCCTCCAACAGGATGTATCCAGTTGCATGCATCATACCTGATCCATTTCGAAATGAACAGAAAATTTATTTGTAAATAATTGATTTTTAATGATTTTATAAAGAAAAATACCAACAAGAAGCATTCTTCGTATTACAAGAGAACACATCACTTTCGCGCAGAAATCGATTGGGGATATAAAAAGACAAGTCTTGCGTTATCGCAGCCGCAAGGCATTGAGGATGACGATCAAGGAGCTTACTGACATACCGATCGCTGCCATCCACGGCGCAATCAGCCCGGCAGCGGCAAATGGCAGTGCCAATGCATTGTAGACCAAGGCCCAGGTGAAATTCTGACGCACGATGCTGACAGTGAAACGCCCTGTCGTAATGGCATGATCAATTTCCAGCAAGTTCTCGCCCAGCAGCACGATGTCCCCTGATGCCCGGGCCATTTGCGTGCCGCTCCCCATCGCAAACGAAACCTGTGCCCCGGCCAGCACAGGAGCATCATTAATGCCGTCCCCTACCATGGCAACCACCTCTCCGCGCTGCTGCATTTCACGTAACGCAGTCAACTTACCTTCTGGAGTCAGCGCTGCCCGCCAGTCACCTATCCCGGCTATCGAGGCAAAATGCTGCACGCTGGAAGCCGTATCCCCGCTCAATATCGAAACTGTTATATTGCGGCTCTTGAGCTGGTCAATCAGTTCAATCACACCGGGGCGCATTGTGTCAGCCAATACAAAAGCTGCCACCACCTGCTGCGCATTACTGAGCCATACGACGCTGCTCCCGGGTTCCACGCCTGCCACCTCGGGATAGGCGAGCTGGGGGTTGAGCGCCATATTGCCGATAAAATAACGCTCGCCGTCCACTTCGCCACTGATACCCTTGCCTGGATGATTGCGGATATCCACCCCACCGGCTCGCTCGCCTGCTGGGACCATATCCATGAAACTGCGCGCCAGCGGATGTTCTGAGGCTTGCTCCAGGCTTGCGGCAATACGCAGCACTGTGCCTGCCTGGTACCCATGATAAGGGATGGTCGCTGTTATTCGCGGGCGTCCCATGGTCAGTGTACCAGTCTTGTCGAATACCACATGTGTGACCCTGGCAAGGGTTTCCAGGGCATGACCGCGCGTCAGCAATACGCCCCGGCCGACCAAGTGCGAGCCCGCAGCTGCAAATGCCGCTGGCGCTGCCAGCGACAATGCGCACGGGCAGCTCACCACCAGCACCGACAGCACGATTTCAAAGCAACGTTCTGGCGCAATCCACCACCAGGCGGCACCGATCAGCACCACGGCAACCAGCAGAATGGAAGTGAAATACATGGCCACATGGTCGGCGATCCTGGCCAGACGAGGTTTCTCTGCCTGAGCCCGGTCCAACAGGCGCGCGATTCCCGCAATGACAGTCTGCTCTCCGAGTCCGGTCACCCTGACTTGCAAAGGACTTTCATAATTGACGCTGCCGGCATAGACATATGCGCCTGGCAGCTTGGCGACTGGTCGACTTTCACCCGTCAGCAGCGCTTCGTCCACTTGGCTTTGTCCTTGAATCACGACACCATCCCCTGCAATTGCCTCTCCAGGCTTCACCAGCAAGGTATCGCCTGCCTGTAATGCATGCAGCGGCACTATCTGCGGTTGCTGATTGGCATCCAGCCTGGTCGCCATCGGGGGAATCAGGCGGTGTAGATTTTCTGCCGCTTCTACTGACTTCTCGCGCGCATGGCGCTCCAGATAACGTGTGGCAAGCAGAAAGAAAATGAGCATGGTCAGCGTGTCGTAATACACGGTGCCCTGGCCCTGGAATGTCACCCAGACACTGCCGATGAATCCGGTAATCAAGCCCAGGCTGATAGGCACATCCATGCCGACCCTGCGATTGACAATGCTGCGCCAGGCGGCCTGATAGAAAGGCCAGGCCGAGTAGATCATGGCAGGGACAGTGATGACCAGGCTGAACCAGCGCAGCAGTTGCTCGGTAGCCGGCTCAAGCCCCTGCTCCGGGCCGGCATAAAACGCCACAGCCACCATCATCACCTGGGCGGCCGAAAGCCCTGCAATCGCCAGCCCCCTGAAATCCTGCCGCCGACGCTGCTCACGTACGGCTTCCTGTTGCTGAGCGCTGAAGGGATGAGCGTGATAGCCCAATCTGCGGATCTCCGCCAGTATCTGGCTCAGACGGATCTTACTGTCGTCCCACCTGACGCGTGCACGGTGAGAAGAGTAATTGATGGAAGCGGACACCACGCCATTGAGCTGCTGCAAGTGACGCTCATTGAGCCAGATGCAGGCTGCACAGGTGATGCCTTCAAGAATCAGGGAAGCTTCCAGCAGATCTCCCGATTCATCGTGCACAAAGCTTTTCTGCACTTCAGGATGGTCATACAACTCAAGCTGACGCAGCTCTTCCGGCACCAGTTCTTCGGCGGTCTGGGGTAGTTCGGTACGGTGCTGGTAATAATCCTCCAGCCCATTATCGACGATCGACTCCGCCACGGCCTGACAGCCGTGACAGCACATGCGGCGGCGCTGCCCGAGGATAGCAGCATAAAACTCGCTGCCGGAGGGCACCGGCAGCCCACAGTGGTAGCAGGACACCCCGATTGCCTGCAGATTAGTCATCACCGATAAACAGCGACTCCTGCTTGCGATAACGCTTGTCGCCCTGCTTCACCAGAACCTCGGCAACCCATCGCCCCGAGTCAGGCAGAATGACATCGGCAGCATACTCCCCTACAGCCTGCTCCTTCAGGGAATAAACCTTGTCATCGCGGCTGTTTGCCATACGCCAGAAATTGAGCGTCACCTCGGCCTGGGTGATGGCCTGGCCTTGGCCGTCCAGGATACGGGCTGCAATGCGCTGCGAAACGCCGGGGCTCAGCTCATCGATACCCAGCAGCTTGAGCTGCCACCCCAAGGCTTGTTGCTGTTGCAACTGCTCCAGGTGCGGTTGATAGCTCTTGTTGCGGTCATGCGGCATGACACCGGGAAAAGCCGTATGCACGCGCCCATTCTCAGGAACGGGGAGGAAAAAAGATGCCAGGCCATGTGGCAGGCCGCGTCCGGCAATAGAAAGCAGGATCGCGTTGGAAATCGCCAGGAAGATGAAAAACCCGATGATGACCTTGGGTCCCCAGTGCATGGATTGCTTCTTCCGCCTCATGCTGCCGAACACGCCGAGCAGACCCGCATTGGCAAGGAATACCACGAAGTGAATGGCAAGCACATCGCCGCCGGCCCAATGCTGCGTACTGTAGATGATATACAGAATGAAAGGTATGGCACCGCTCAGGACAGCGGCCCAGAAATTAGCGATCCTGACGGCACGCAGTAAGAAATACAACCCAACGGCGAAAAGGAGGCCGCCAAACAAGGTTTCAGCAATAGATAACGCAGGAATCAGCTTAAGCATGTGTCAATGACTGTTGAAATTGGCTTTCACCACGACAGGCTCGGCATCTGCGATGGTAGGGATGATGACAAATGAGAATTCCTTGGTATTGCGCGCGAGATCACTGGAAAGATCGACCTTGGCATTCAGGCTCAGGCTCTTGCCAGCGCGCACCCTGATTTCTGGAATATTGCCGAGATCCAGAGCGTCGGTTGGTATTCCCTGCACTTTCAACTCATAGCGCTGCTCATGTTCTGTCTTATTAGCGATACTGATCTGATAGCGGTTGCGTACACTGCCATCAGACAGCATGACAAACAGGGGCTGCCTGATCTGCTGTACACTGGCCTCGGTGTCATTGCGAGTACCGATGTTGTAGCACAATATCACGGTCGCCACCATCAGCGCTGAGGCATAACCCAACACCTTGGGACGTTTCCACTCCAGACGCGGCTGATGAGGAGAGGGACTTGCAATGTTCTGTTCTGAATCATAGCGGATCAAGCCACGGGGAGAACCGATCGAGTCCATGATCGTATTGCACGCATCGATGCACAGCCCACAGGAAATACACTGGTACTGCAGGCCGTCCCGGATATCGATCCCCGTCGGGCAAACCTGGACACAGTAACCGCAATCGATACAATCTCCATGCCCTGCCGCCTGGCGCTCCTCACGCGTACGCAATCCCTTGACTGGCGCCTTGCGGCCAGCCGTGCCCTCGCCTCGCCTCACATCATAGGCAACAGTCAAGGTATCCGGCTCGTACATGACTCCCTGGAACCTGGCATATGGGCAAGCAAGCGTGCAAATGTGCTCGCGAGACAAACCCGCGGCCACATACGTCGTGATGGTCAGCACGACGACCGTGATATATCCTGCCTCTGCTGCTGTACCGCTGAACAGCCGGGGTACGAAATCCGGCGCATAGGTAAAATAGCAGGCAAACGTCACTGCAGTCCAGAATGAGACCAGCACCATCAGGGCATGTGACCCTCCAACCTTGATGATCTTCTCAGCATTCCAGGGCTGCTTGAGCAACCTCAGGCGTGCCGGCCGCTCCCCCTGGATCAGGCGCTCAATCATGATAAAAAGGTCAGTCCACAGGGTCTGGAAACAGAAATAGCCGCACCAGGCACGGCCAATCAGGCCCGTAGTGAAAAACAGCAGGGCAGCTGCTATGAACAGCAACATGGCCAGCCAGAAAATATCCTGAGGATAGACGATCAGATTGAAGATGAAAAAGCGGCGCGACTCCAAGTCAAAGAGTATCGCCTGGCTCGCAGCGCTATTGCGTTCCCATGGAAGCCATGGCAATAGAAAATAGACGGAATAGGCAATCACCATCACCGCAGTCTTGAAATTGCGGAATTTGCCTTTTACCGAACGGGTAACAATCGGGATTTGCCGGTTTAGAAGCGGGGATTTCTTAGTAGTGCTGGCCGAACTAGTTGCTTCCATAACGCTGGTAATACACCACCCCTCTAAAAATGAGCTACGCTAGCAATAAAGGCCCACGTCACCGTGAGCCTTTATTCAGCATCATGCGATTTAATGACCGCCGCCCAGTGTGTCATGTACATAGACCGTCAGGAGCTTGATTTGTTCTGGCTTTAAGCGACCTTCCCAAGCTGGCATCACACCAGTATTCATACCGTTTGCAATGATGCGCTTGACTTCCGCAACCTTGGCCTCCTGCCCTGTCTTGCCGACAACATCTGCCCAAAGCCATATCTTATCGGTCAGATCAGCAGAGCCCATGGCCGTATTACCCTTGGCATCAGGTCCGTGACAGGTAAAGCAGATGCCCGCGCCATTGAATAGGGTTTTACCTTGCTCAGCCAATGATGAATCATGCGGCTCCCCAGACAAACTCAGCACATAATGCGCAAGCTGGGTGATCTGGTCATCTTGCAAAGAATTCTTGAAGGGCGGCATGATGCCATTGCGCCCTCCTTCGATGCTTGCGTGGATCTGCTCATAAGTACCGCCGAACTGCCAATGGTCATCAGTCAGGTTCGGCGCCATACCGATCTTGCCTTGACCGCCGGCTTGGTGACAAGCAGCGCAGTTGTCAGAAAACAGGGTCTTGCCAGCGGAATTCACGAATTGCATCAACTCCGCGTCCTTGGCCACATCCTCGAACGGCATCGCAGCCACTTTGTCGAACCACTGTTTCTGCGCGGCCTGGTGTTCATTCATTTCCCGCATGTATTTGGCACGCATGTTCCAATGGGTTGTTTTTTCCACCTCTTTGCCATCCGCCGTCGTCGCGGTATAGGTAATGGTGTGCAAACCAGGAACACCTTTGGTGAACTTGTCGCCAATCGGCCAGGCGGGATACAGCAGCCAGTAGACCACTGTAAAGATGAATGTAATGTAAAACCCCCATATCCACCAGGTGGGTAACGGGTTGGTATATTCCTCGATACCATCCCAGCTATGGCCCGTAGTTTTTGGTGTCGTCGTAGCCTTATCCTGACTCATATAATGCTTTCCTAACTAGATTTCGTCATCTTGCAACGGAATATGCTTGTGGCTTTCCAGCCTTTCGCCGCGCTTTTTGCTTCCGAAGACATAGAACAGGATGCCGCAGAACACGAGAAAGAAAATCAACAAAGATAAAGGCTTAGTGTTTTCAAAACGGGTGAACCAAAGCAACCATTCCATCATCTTTACTCCTTAGCGGAATTTGACAAAATAATCGTCATCATATTTCTTGAAATCCACCATGGTGCCCAGCACCTGCAAATAGGCCACCAATGCATCCATTTCAGTGATATTGCTTGGATCCGTATCGTAATTACCAGATTTAGCCTGCTCCACTAAACTCTCTTTTGCATTGGGAATATGTAATTGATCGGCTATCTCTTCACCGAACTCCTCTACATTGCGCTCATACTCGGCCTGACTGTTTGAGTACGGCACGCCGACACGACGCAGGGCGCGCATCCGATCCTGAATATCATCATATTGAAGTTCAGTCGTCGCCAGCCAAGGATAATTCGGCATCACTGATTCAGGCACCAAGGAACGGGGAGCAATCAAGTGCTGAGTATGCCAACTATTGGAATACTTGCCGCCCACACGTGCCAAATCAGGACCTGTACGCTTGGAACCCCATTGGAACGGGTGATCGTACTTGGATTCTGCAGCCAGCGAGTAATGGCCATAGCGCAATGCCTCATCGCGGAATGGACGAATCATCTGCGAATGACAGAGATAGCAACCTTCTCTGACATAAATATCCCGCCCACGTTGCTCAAGTGGCGTGTAAGGCCGGACGCCATCCACCTTCTCCACTGTTTCTTCAATGAAAAACAGGGGAATAATTTCAACCATGCCGCCCGCGCTGATGGCCAGCATGGTGAACACCAGCAATATGCCCAGGTTGCGCTCAATTTTGTCATGCTTCATGAATAACTCCAGTACAGTAACTCGTCTAACAATCAAGCGCCCGTTCAGGCCGTTGCCACATTGAGACCGGCATGGGCCTCTGTACTGCCTTGGCGAATGGTCTTGTACATGTTGTAGCACATGAGAATCATGCCCGCGAGGAAGAATGCCCCGCCAGCGGCGCGCATGACATAGAACGGATGCGCAGCAGCAACAGACTCGACGAAGGAATACTGAAGGTTGCCGAAATCATCGAACGCACGCCACATCAAGCCTTGCATGATGCCCGAGATCCACATGGCGGTGATGTAGAGCAACACCCCGATCGTCGCCAACCAGAAGTGGACATTGATCAGGCGCAGGCTGTACATCTGCGTGTTCCAGATGCGTGGCACCAGGTGATACATACTGCCGAAGGTAATCATGGCAACCCAGCCCAGCGCACCGGAGTGAACATGACCTACGGTCCAGTCCGTATAGTGCGACAGCGCATTCACATCCTTCAGGGACATCATTGGGCCTTCAAAAGTGGACATACCGTAGAAGGACAATGCGACGATCAGGAAGCGAATCACCGGATCGGTACGCAGTTTGTCCCAGGCACCAGACAAGGTCATGATGCCGTTGATCATGCCGCCCCAGGATGGCAGCAACAGCATGATGGAGAAGGTGGCGGCCAGCGTGCCGGTCCAGTCAGGCAATGCAGTCCAGTGCAAGTGGTGCGCACCGGCCCACATGTACAGGAAGATAATCGCCCAGAAGTGCAGGATGGACAGTCGGTAGGAGTAGACAGGACGGCCGGCTTGCTTAGGTACGAAGTAGTACATCATGCCGAGGAAGGCCGCGGTCAGGAAGAAGCCCACTGCATTGTGGCCGTACCACCATTGCGTCATCGCATCCTGGGTGCCGGCGAACAGACTGTAGGATTCCAGGGAGAACAGCTTCACTGGCACTTGCAGATTATT
Organism: Methylobacillus flagellatus KT; assembly: GCF_000013705.1. Taxonomy (NCBI): domain Bacteria; kingdom Pseudomonadati; phylum Pseudomonadota; class Betaproteobacteria; order Nitrosomonadales; family Methylophilaceae; genus Methylobacillus; species Methylobacillus flagellatus. The sequence goes on along the minus strand of NC_007947.1, from coordinate 658,624 downwards.
GAAGATATGCAGCAATGCGGTTGCCAGAATGAAGGCAAGGTAGAACCAATTGGCGACGTAGATATGTGGCTGCTTGCGTTTGAGCAAAGTCCCCACATAAATGCTCAGATAAGCCACCCAGACGAAGAGGATCAGCAAGTCAACCGGCCACGTCATCTCGGCATACTCACGTGCCTGGGTATAGCCAAACATATAACCCAATGCAGAGAGTGCAACTGCTGCCTGCCAGCCCCAGAAGGTGAAATTGGCCAACCCCTCTCCGCCGAACAAGCGAGCCTGACAGGTACGCTGTACAACATAGTAAGAAGTTGCAAACAGGGCACTGCCACCGAAACCGAAGATCACGCCACTGGTATGCACCGGGCGCAAACGCCCGAATGTAATGTACGGGCTATCGAAATTAAGGAACGGAAAGGCCAGCTCAGAGGCGATATATACGCCGACGAACATCCCAATCGCTCCCCAGATCAAGGTCATGATGGCGAACTTGCGAATAATATCGTAGTTATATTGTTCGCTAGCACCAACACCAGCAGACGCAATGCTTGCCGTTGCCATGGTCGCACTCCTCAAAAAAGTCGAATTTTAAAAATCCCAAAATTATATTCTTTATCCAAGCTCATGGACAAGAAAAACCCTAAAAAAATTGGGTAATATCATGTACCAGTTGTTCCGGCGTTGCGTCATGCCGCAAATAAGCACGAACCCGACCCTTGCGATCAACCACATATATCCCGGCGCTGTGATCGACCGTATAGGCATCACCACCTTCCACCGACCGCTTGGCGTATACCACCTTGTAATTTCTTGCAGCCTGCTTCAACTGCTCTGGCGTCCCATTCAATCCAATGAACCGCGCATCAAAAAATGGAACATACTGCGCCAGCACCTCCGGCGTATCACGTTCAGGATCCACACTGATAAATAACACCTGGACTTCTTGCGCCTTGTCTCCCATCAGCTTCATGGCATTCGCCATGGAAAGCATGGTTGTAGGGCAAACGTCCGGGCAATGCGTATAACCGAAAAACACCACCACTACCTTGCCCTTGAAATCTTCCAGGTGCCTCACCTGCCCCAGGTGGTCAGTCAGGGTGAAAGCTCCTTCCAGCTCCCTGTCGCTGATATCAGTACCGTACAGTTCCAGCTCCTGCTTCCCCGGACCGCATGCAACCAAGGAAAAAACCAGGAACATCCACAGCCATCTCAACATATGCTCACCTGCAGCCGACAATCCAAACCAAGATTATCGGCCACCAGGCGATTTATGCCAAACCGCAGATTGCGGTTGATGAGCAATTAGAAGCGCTTACCAAAACCAAAGCCGATGACCCAGGGGTTGATGTCCAAGCTATCGATCTTGGGGCCGTCCTTGAGCTTGACGTCGGTATCGATCCAAAGATACTTGACGTCAGCGTTGAGCAACCAGCCATCCTTGAGATTGATATCGAAACCGGCTTGAAACGCAGGAGCCCAGCTGTTGCGCTCTACACGGATATCTCCCACCTGACTGGAATGGAGGCCGTTATCCATAAAACGCGTATAGTTGATACCTGCACCGACATATGGATCAACTGTCTGGTCGGGACGGAAATGCCATTGCACTGTCAATGTCGGCGGCAGCAGGTTCACTGAACCAAGATTTTCGCTCGCAACCCCATTGGCACCCTTGATGCTCACATCATGACGAGTACCCAAGGCGAGGATCAACTCCAGCGCAATGTTCTTGGTCACATAGTAAGAAATATCCAATTCCGGGATCACCTGATCGTTGACTTCCAGCTTGGAGCCAGCGCCAACGCCCAATAAGGCATTGGTATGATCTCCCAAACGGCTACTTTCATTCGGGCTAATATTTACCGCGCGCGCACGGATCACCCAGTCCCCGGCCTCAGCCATTGCAGTAGCCGGAACCATCAACGCACAAGCCAACAGCACACTTCGCTTCAGTTTCATCATATCTCTCACTTTTATTATTCACTATAAAACGGATACCACGTGAACCATTCTAATCCTATTAACCATAATATGAAAGTGGTTAATATCCGAGCATTTTACTCAAGTTATTTAGGCTCCATATTATTGGTTTCATTACCAGATATGAACACCACTGGCCGCGACATTGCCGATGAACAATTTGAGAAAACCAGCTATTCAAATACAAGGCCTTGCGCGTACAATGGCAGCTTTTGACAGCACTTGGTAACGGAGAAGCAAAGATGTCGATGGCCGACCGCGATGGTCTGATTTGGTATGACGGAAAAATGGTGCCGTGGCGTGATGCCACTACACATGTATTGACCCATACACTGCACTACGGCATGGGTGTTTTCGAAGGTGTTCGCGCCTATAAAACGGACAAGGGCACTGCGATTTTCCGCCTGCAGGATCACACCGACCGTCTATTCCGATCAGCTCATATCCTGGGCATGAAACTGCCATATGACAAAGCCACTCTACTGGAAGCGCAGAAAGCTGCCATCCGCGAGAACAATCTCGAGTCGGGCTATATGCGCCCCATGGCGTTCTATGGCGCCGAAGCCATGGGCATTTCCGCCAAGACGCTTTCCACCCATGTGATCGTGGCGGCATGGAAATGGGGTGCCTATATGGGAGATGATGCGATCAAGCATGGTATCCGTGTCAAGACCTCCTCCTTTGCCCGGCACCATGTCAATATCCATATGTGCAAGGCAAAAGCCAACGGCAACTACATGAACTCTATCCTGGCCCACCAGGAAGCCGTTCAGGATGGCTATGACGAAGCCCTGCTGCTGGATGTCGATGGTTTCGTCGCCGAAGGCTCGGGTGAAAACATCTTCATCATCCGCAACAACAAGATCTACACGCCAGACCTTACCAGTGCGCTCGAAGGCATTACCCGCGACACCGTCGTCCAGCTTGCTACGGAATTCGGCTACCAGATCATCGAAAAACGCATTACCCGTGATGAGGTCTATTCCGCAGACGAGGCATTCTTCACAGGCACCGCCGCCGAAGTCACCCCGATCCGCGAACTGGACAATCGCGCCATTGGCACCGGGACACGCGGCCCCATCACGGAAAAGCTGCAATCCAAGTATTTCGACGTGGTGCATGGCCGCTCTCCCGAGCATATCGACTGGCTGACACTGGTATAACACAGTACGAGAGCAGGAGGACACTACATATGGCAACTGATCGCAAGGAAATCGAAGTCACGGCGAAAGAGCTTCCTCTGCATTGTCCCACCGATGACGTGGCACTGTGGTGTTCGCACCCACGCATTTTTCTCGATGTAGCTGCAACGGGTCATGTTGCTTGTCCCTACTGCGGCACCAAGTACAGACTGAAAGCTGGCGAAACCGTCGCACACCATTGAACAATCAAGCCGGACAAGTCCGGCTTGATTGTTTCCACGACAGGGTCAACCCTGTCTGCAACGCTTCCTGCAAGTCAGCTGACTATCCATTGAATACCTCGACATCAATATGTCCAGCATGCAGCAAGCGGATCAGCTGTTGCGCATTACCTGCGGCGCTGTTGGTCCAGGCCTTGACGCTACCCGGCGCCCGAGAAGCGGTCAGCAGCCCGGCTTCCTCCAATCGATGGCCAACTTGTCTCGCCACTGCCGCCCCCGTATCGATGAGCACGACATCCGGCCCGGCAATATCCGCGATCAGTGGCTTGATAAAAGGATAATGGGTGCAGCCCAGCACTATTGTATCGGCTCCCTCCTCCATCAGTGGCGCCACATATCCAGCAACCAAAGCCCGGGTTGATGGAGTATCCAACTCACCTCGCTCTATGCACTCTACAAGTCCCACGCACGCCTGGGCCACCACCTTGATATGTTTGCCGTAATGCTCAAGCAAGGCAGCAAACTGGGCGCTTTTCAATGTTCCGGTCGTCGCAAGCACACCGACCACGCCGCTGCGGGTTGCCGCCGCCGCAGGCTTGACTGCGGGCTCCATTCCGATGACAGGAATATCGAGCTCATTCCTGAGAATGCGGATTGCTGCCGCTGTCGCCGTATTGCACGCAACGACAATGGCCTTGGCTCCGGATTCGATCAGGAATTGGGCAATGTTCCGCGAGCGCTCAATAATGAAGGCTTGCGGCTTGGGACCATATGGCGCATTCAGGGAGTCGGCAACATAAAGCAGGTGCTCGTGGGGAAGCTGCTGCTGGATATGCCGCAGCACAGACAAGCCTCCCACGCCAGAGTCGAACACACCAATGGCAGGAGTCATGCTGGTGCTTTCAAGAGAATGCATGGATGTATAAGCCGCAATCGACAAAAGAAATGAACCCCGGGAGTTTACCCAAGCATACAGCCACAAGCCAGCATGCAGATTGTCTTACAATTTGGCTGATATCATCATCAGGAGAATAGGGCATGGGCAACCGCTTAAGCAAAATATACACACGCACGGGCGACAATGGGACTACCGGCCTCGGTGACGGCTCGCGCATTGAGAAGGACAGCCCGCGTGTGGAGGCCATGGGCTGCGTGGATGAGCTCAATGCCGCACTCGGCGTTTTATTGGCGGAAACATTGCCTGAACAAATCACCCAATCATTGACGCAGATTCAGCATGACCTGTTCGACCTGGGCAGCGAAATTTCCATCCCCGGGTACCAGCGGTTGCAAACAAGCCGCGTCGCAGCACTGGAACAAACACTGGACAAGCTGAACGCCGACCTTGAGCCGCTCAAGGAGTTCATTCTTCCCGGCGGCACGCGCGCTGCTGCATTATGCCACCAAGCTCGCACCATATGCCGACGTGCGGAACGGGTGCTGCTATCCCTGCATCGCGAGCAAGTGACCAGCGATGCCGCCTTGCCATACCTGAACCGCCTGTCAGACTTGCTGTTCGTCATGGCACGCCATCTCAATCATACCGCAGGGCGAGCAGATATATTGTGGCAAAACCAAGCTCGAATATTAAAAATAAATATAACAATAGACTAAAAAAGTATTTTTAATTATTAAAACGCATTGCTACATTACAGCCTTGCTTTATGAATGCAATCTGAAGGTTTTCTGTCTCATGTTGATATCAGCCCAGACACTCGCACCATGCCTTTCCGTGAACAGGCAGTCGCTTTAGTGTAGAAGCAAGACTGTGCCCCAGCGCTTTGCCGTAATACGTAAACGCGCTTAACGCCCGCTGTATTCCAGCGGTCGCAATCATCCTCATCGGTTAACCAGGTTGGCTTGCCAGTCAACCGGAAGCAGCACAATCAGGGAGAAGTATTTTGATCAAGAACAACAGGCTTATCCGGCTACTCATTGCTGGAAGCATCACGCTAACGGCAGCAGGGCTGGCTCATGCCACCGAAGAATCCGCCCAGGATCTCGATCAAGGCGCACGCATCAAGGCGCGCCAAGCGGAAATTGCCGCAGAAGCTGCACGTGCGAAAAAAGCGGAAAAAGGCTACTGGGTAGCACCACGCGCTTATGGCACGACACGCGAATCCGAGCCTCCCAAGTTTACCAAGCCGATTAACCAAACCTGGCTCAAGGATTATACGGATATAGACTGGCTGGACATAGGTGCCGATTACCGCTTCCGCTATGAAAATCGGGAAAACGATTTCCGCCGCAGCATCAATGTGAGAGACGAGCCATTCCTGCTGCGCTCGCGCGTTTACCTAGCCGTACGCAACAAGTTCGATCCCTTCCGATTCACCATGGAAATTGAGGATGCGAGAAGGAACCATAGCCATTTCACCCGCGATAACCGCGATGTCGACTTGGCAGAACCGATTCAGTTCTATGGCGAGCTGTTTTTCAAGGACGGCCTGGGCCAGGATGACCTGGGCAATGACCGCCCCATCAGCATCAAGGCCGGTCGCATGGCCTTCGAGCAGCTGGACCGCCGTCTGATCGCCCGTAACGAGTGGCGCAACACCACGAACACATTCCAGGGCGTACGCGCCACTTTCGGTCAACATAAGAACGACTGGGAGCTGGACCTGTTCGCACTGCAGCCTATCGTGCGCTTCACCGAGCAACTCAATCAAAGGGACAAGGGTCAATGGTTCTATGGCGCGGTATTCGACTGGCGCAAATGGTCGGACGTTGTGACGCTATCGCCATCGTATTTTTACCTGAAGCAAAATGGAGATGAGGTGAAATACAATTCCTCCGGCACCAGAGTCAACAATGCCAATGACCGCGAGATCCACACGGCAGGCCTGCGCGGCTATGGCCTCATCGGCAAGACCGGCCTTGATTACGACATCAGCTATTACCGCCAATGGGGTGAGGATGGAGCAAGCGACCACAAGGCATATTCCCACATTACAGAATTCGGCTACACCGCCGACCTTGCCTGGAAACCGCGCTTCAGTATCAATTACGGTGTTGCCAGCGGCGACAAAAGCTCCAGCACGGGGACCATGGAAAGGTTCGACCGCCTGTTCGGGTTTGCGCGCCCCTGGTCCAGCAACGATTACATCCAGATGGAAAATGTCAATGCCACCAAGATACGCGCCGAATTCAGTCCCTTCACCGGCGTGAATATTGATACCGGCTATAGCTGGTACAAACTGGACAGTGCGACGGACCGCTGGGGTGCCAGCAGCATCAGCAGAGACCGTTTAGGCCGCTATGGGCGCGACTTAGGCGAAGAATATGATATCCGTGTGCGATTCCCCTTGCACAAGCATGTAGCGGCCAATATCGGTTATGCATATTTCAAGGGCGGCGAGTATGTGAAAGGCAATATTGGCGACCGCAAGGACACTTCCAACTTCTTCTATGTCGAGCTGACGGTCAGCGCCTTCTAGCCGCCTTGCTCTGTATAGCTCCGTGTCAACCGAGATGCCATAAGCTTCTCGGTTTTTTTTACACCCCAAACACATATTCAAAAAAACGATAAAATTATAAAAACAAATTATTTTTAACTATTTAATAACCTTGCTACAGTTCCTCCATTCATTGAACACTGCCAAAGGCAAGCGTATGTCACAAGCACCAAAATTGAAAGCCAGCGACGAGGTGATCCAGGAAATCCTGCGTTCCATCGACCTGTTGCGCTTTGGCTCCATCGAAATCACCGTTCACGATAGCCGCGTCACCCAGATCGAGCGTCGTGAAAAAATCCGCTTCAACAATGAGGCCACAAAACCCAAGCCAGCCTTGCAAAATGCTGTTAACCACTAAATAAAGCCAATAACCAAAGGATTTTGCATGAAACGTTTTCTTCCCCGCCTTGCCGGCCTGATTACCATCACGGCATTGGGCAGCTCACTCTCTGCGTTGGCGGCCGATATCACCCTGCTGAATGTATCCTATGACCCGACACGCGAGCTTTACCAAGAATACAACAACGTATTCGCAAAATACTGGAAAGAAAAAACAGGCGACAAGGTAACCATCAAGACCTCTCACGGCGGATCAGGCAAGCAAGCCCGCGCCGTCATCGACGGCCTGCAGGCCGATGTGGTCACGCTCGCGCTTGCCTATGATGTCGATGCGCTGCAAGAAAAAGCCAAGCTGATTCCCAAGGACTGGATCAAGCGCCTGCCTGACAACAGCTCCCCTTATACCTCCACCATCGTGTTCCTGGTACGCAAGGGCAACCCCAAGAACATCAAGGATTGGGACGACCTCGCCAAGCCTGGCATCAAGGTGATTACCCCCAACCCCAAAACTTCCGGCGGCGCGCGCTGGAACTACCTGGCGGCATGGGCTTACGGCCAGAAGAAGTTCAACAATGATGAATCCAAGACCCGCGAATTCATCGGCAAGATTCTCAAGAATGTCCCGGTGCTGGATTCCGGCGCCCGTGGCTCAACAACCACCTTCGTGGAACGTGGAATTGGTGATGTCCTGCTGGCGTGGGAAAACGAAGCCTTCCTGGCACAAAAGGAACTAGGCCCAGACAAGTTCGAGATCGTCGCACCGTCGCTGTCCATCCTGGCCGAACCATCCGTCTCGGTAGTGGACAAGGTGGTCGACAAGCGCGGCACCCGCAAGGTGGCGGAAGCCTATCTGCAGCATCTGTACAGCGAGGAGGGTCAAGAAATCGCCGCAAAGAACTACTACCGCCCGCGTCTTGAGAGTGTCGCCAAGAAGTATGAAAAGTTCTTTCCCAAGCTCAGCCTGGTCACCATAGACCAGGCGTTTGGCGGCTGGCAGAAGGCGCAGAAAACGCACTTTGCCGATGGCGGCACCTTCGACCAGATCTATCAGCAATAAATTGACGATTCATTGATTAACAGTCAGCGCCGAGCACAATTTGGCGCTGGCAGCAGCTAAAGGAGACTCTCATCATGAGTACTGCGTTAATTGTAGGCGGCGACCAGATTGAAGGCATCAAGCAAGAACTATCCAACTTCGGTGTCACGCATATCAACCACTGGTCGGGCCGCAAGGTCGGCGACGGCAAGAAAGTCATTCCGCACGATACCGACCTGATCGTGTTGGTCACCGACTGGATCAGCCACACCTTCACCCACAAGATCAAGCAGACCGCGGCCAAGCGCGGCGTGCGGATTGTCTACACGCCGAATGGTCCAACAGCATTGCGTACTCGCTTGAAGCAACTGAATCCAGACTATGTCGCGGAGGGAGAGTGTAGCGAGGGCATTCACGCCAATGCCCGCAGGCAAGACCGTCTCTTCCTAAATTAATCTGCGCTTCATATTTATTGATACTGCCAAAGGAGTTTTACCATGGCCATTCACGCAATTAACGTTCGCAACCAGTTCCGGGGCAGGGTCAAGGAAATCGTACTAGGCCCCGTCGTCTCGGAAATTGACGTCGAGACACCAGTCGGCATTGTCACCTCCGTCATCACCACGCGCTCGGTCAATGAATTGAATTTGCAGGTCGGCACGGAAGTGCTGGCACTGATCAAGGCGACCGAGGTTTCCCTCGCCAAAGTATAGCGACCAACTGATTTAACCGCTGGTTAAACGACAAGGCCAGGAGTGCTCCTGGCCTTGTTAGCTCGCCCAGAGATACGTTCAGCGTTTCGCGGAAGCCAGTTTGGACAGCACCCCCTGCAAGACATCCACCTCGGCATAAGTATTGTAGAAAGCCAGGGAGGGCCTGACCGTGGCTTCCACACCGAAGCGTCGCAGTATCGGTTGCGCGCAATGGTGGCCAGAGCGTACCGCAATACCTTCCTGATTCAATGCAGCCCCGACCTCTTCACTCTTGTAGCCCTGCAGATTGAACGAGAGCACGCTGGCCTTGTGCTGGGCGGTGCCGATCAAGCGCAGCCCCGGCACCTTGTTCAGCGCGGCGGTCGCATAGACCAACAGCTCGTGCTCATAACGCGCAATGTTCTCTATACCCAATCGCTCCACGTACTCGAGCGCAGCTCCCATGCCCACCGCATCGGCGATATTGCCGGTTCCCGCCTCGAACTTGGCAGGCGCGCCATGATATACCGTCTTCTCGAAAGTGACGTCCTGGATCATATTGCCGCCACCTTGCCAGGCGGGCATGTCGTCCAGCACCTCAGCCTTGCCGTACAACGCCCCGATGCCTGTCGGGCCAAATATCTTGTGGCCCGAGAATACCAGGAAATCGCAATCCAGGGATTGCACGTCCGTACGCATGTGCGAGACTGATTGCGCGCCATCTAACAGCACCTTGGCACCCACGGCATGCGCCATGGCGATCATCTCCCTTGCCGGCGTCACGGTGCCGAGAGCATTGGAAACCTGGGTGAAGGAAACCAGCTTGGTGCGCGAAGTCAGTAATTTCTGATATTCGTCGAGCAGCACCTGTCCAGTATCGTCCACCGGCACCACTTTGAGCTTGGCCCCGGTCTCCTGGCACAACTGCTGCCAAGGCACGATATTGGCATGGTGCTCCAGGTGGGTCACCACCACCTCGTCGCCCTCGCCCAGATGCTTCCTGCCCCAGGTCTTGGCCACCAGGTTGATGGCCTCGGTCGTGCCGCGCACAAACACGATGTTTTCCACCGCAGGCGCATTGATGAAACGGCGTACCGTTTCACGCGCGCCTTCATAGGCATCAGTCGCACGCGCCGCTAGCTCATGCGCTGCACGATGGATATTGGAATTCTCGTGCTGATAGAAATAGGACAGGCGGTCGATCACCGCCTGCGGCTTCTGTGTCGTCGCAGCGTTATCCAGCCAGATCAACGGCCTGCCGTTCACCAACTCACTCAGGATAGGAAAATCCTTGCGCACCAGACTGACGTCGAACGGCGGATGGGCCGAAGCTGCTACATCCGGTATGCCGGGACGCTCCGCGACAAAATAGTAAGGCGATGCATTGCCAGCGCCTGGATTTCCCGAGCCATGCGGGTACAGGCTATTGACAGGTAAAGTCAGCAAACCTTGCAGATCGACTGGATACGGGATATCCACGCCGCCAAGCAAACTGCTGATATCCAGCCCTGGGAAGGCAGGCGCAGGCCCAACGGCCTCAACCCGCTCCTGGCTGAATTCCGGCGGTAGCCGGGACGGCGACACCCCGAGGCTGGGGGGCGTGACCTGCGCAAGCTCAATACCGGGAACGACATTGGCCGCAGCGGGCGCGCCCGCCGGCAATGCAGACACTGCGGAAGGGACGGGCGGCACGGGTGCCCCTATTCCCGGGCTACCGGCAGCATATGGCACAGCGGAATCCGTCAATGATGCCGTGGAAGGAAGTTCTGGCGCACCATGCGGAAAACCTTCGGCATAGATTTCATTGGCAATACGGGTCAGCTCGTCAATATCCAGATGCCCGCTTGCCTGCGCCTCCCGCCCCACCACAATGGCCGCGGCCATGCGCGGATGCTCGCCCGGGAATGCTGCCAGGATGGCTTCGGGCTCAAACGATGACAGGTCGTGAATGTTACTTGTAGTCATAGTAGTTGCCTACGTCGACATTCTCGAGCACGGCAATCGCATCTTCGGTCAATACCGCCAGCGAGCAATAAAGGGAAACCAGGTAGGAAGCAATCGCCTTGTGATTGATGCCCATGAAACGGACGGACAACCCCATGCTTTGCTGGCCTGGCAGGTTGGGCTGGTACAGGCCCACTACGCCCTGGCGGCTTTCGCCGGTACGCAACAGCAGGATGTTGGTCTTGCCCTTGGTCACCCGCAGCTTGTCGCACGGAATGATGGGGATGCCGCGCCAGGTGATGAACTGGGAACCGAACAGGCTGACAGTCGGCGGCGGCACGCCGCGGCGTGTGCACTCGCGGCCGAAGGCTGCAATCGCCTGCGGATGCGCGAGGAAGAACGCTGGCTCCTTCCACACGCGGGAAATCAATTCATCGAAATCGTCCGGCGTGGGCGAGCCGCTGCGGGACTTCACTTTCTGCCCGTCTGCAATGTTGTGCAGCAAGCCGTATTCCTTGTTGTTGATCAGCTCGCTTTCCTGGCGCTCCTTCACTGTCTCGATGGTCAAACGCAACTGCTCGCGGATCTGGTTGTGCGGACTGCTGTAGAGATCTGAAATGCGAGTATGCACATCCACCACGGTATTCACGGCATTCAGCACATACTCGCGGCCCCATTCTTCGTAATCCACGAAAGTAGCGGGCAATTCGCGTTCGTCCTTGTTGGAGCAATCCACCTCGACATGGTGGTTATCCTTGACCTTGTTGACGCGGTAGATACCCGCCTCCACCGGTACCCATTGCAACAGGTGCACCAGCCAGCGCGGCGTGATGGAACCCAGCATGGGCACGGTTTTCGTGGCATTCGCCAGCGTGCGGGCCGCGACGTCGCCGAGGGCAGTTTGCCCTTGATGAATGTCTGACATGAAAATCTCTCCTTTAAAATTACCGATTGATGCGGCGGACCAGATGCCGCCTATTGCTTTACTGATGAGTCACAGTGCCGTTGCGCGGGCCTGCAGGCGCGCCTTCCCCCATCTGCGCCTGGGTGATATTGCTATTGGGTGGAACACTGTAAGTGAGCCAGACATTGCCGCCGATCACCGAGCCGCGACCTATCGTAATGCGGCCCAGGATCGTGGCTCCGGCGTAGATGACGACGTCATCCTCGACAATCGGGTGGCGCGCATTCCCCTTCACCAGGGTGCCATCGGCATCTACAGGAAAGCGCTTGGCGCCCAGCGTGACTGCCTGGTAGAGGCGTACATGGCGGCCAATAATGCTGGTCTCTCCGATGACAACGCCCGTACCGTGGTCAATAAAAAACCCCTCACCGATCTGGGCACCGGGATGAATGTCGATGCCTGTGGCGGAATGGGCAATTTCAGTGATCATGCGAGCAATCAACGGCACACCCAACTGGTGAAGCACATGAGCAATACGGTAGTGGGTGATAGCGTTGATACCTGGGTAGCACACCAGCACTTCGTCTACGCTGCGCGCTGCCGGATCACCTTCATAAGCCGCGCGGATGTCGCTGTCGAGCAAATGCCGGATGGCGGGCAGCTGGGAAGCGAACTCACGCACCAAGGCCGTTGCGCGCACTTTCAGGTCCTCGACCTGATCGAGCTCTGCGATGAAGCTCAACTCCAGCCGCACCTGAGCGACCAGTTCCCGTAGTGCCACATCCAGCGTATGCCCCACGAAATAATCAATGCCCTCCTCCCGCAGGTCCGGCAAACCAAGGCGGTTGGGAAATAAGGCGGCTCCCAACCCCTCTACGACTCCCGCAAGCGCCTTGCGCGCAGGAAGCTTGGGAGGGCGGTTCAGCCGGTTGCGGTGCTCCAACGCAGTTAACCTGACTTCGCGCAAGCTAGTGACGATCTGGCTGATCCCCAGTTCATCACCGAGCTCAGCATTGTTTCGAAGTTGACTCATTCAGGTGCCACCCACATTGGTCTTGTAAAAAATAAAAAAGCCAGCCCCTCTTTCATGAGGTGCTGGCTTCCGGTTGTCCGGTCAGCTTACGCTAACATGTGTTGAAAGGATGTCCCTACGCAGATCCCAACATAGCAGGCTTGCTGTCCATGTTGATCATGGTGCAACAAACACAGCAATAATGGAAGAGTATCACATATTCAAAATACTTCTATGAATAGAATCAAAAAATATATAAATGAATCCACTCATAAATAATGGACAAGCCTAATTATATTCCCCTATATTCTTTTACATTATTTTATAAGTCTTTTATAGTGCGCCTCATCATCTCTCAATCCCTCTCGAGGTCTTAATGCTGAACAAAATATTGGCGGTCAGCCTGTTGGTCGCAGCGAGCCTAGCGCATGCCGGCACCACGCTGCTGAACGTTTCCTACGACGTGACGCGCGAGTTCTACAAAGACTTCAATCCTGCCTTCAGCCAGTACTGGAAGCAGAAGACCGGGGAATCCGTCACGATCAACCAGTCTCATGGCGGCTCGAGCAAGCAGGCCAGGTCAGTGGCGGACGGCTTGCAGGCAGACGTCATTTCCATGAACCAGAGCAACGATATCGACATCCTCTTCGAGCGCGGCAAACTCATCCCTGCCGATTGGCAAAAACGCCTGCCCCATGCCAGCTCGCCTACCACGTCGACCACCGTCTTCCTGGTGCGCAAGGGCAACCCCAAGAACATCAAGGACTGGGAGGACCTGGTCCAGCCCGGGATCGGGGTGGTCATCCCCAATCCCAAGACTTCCGGTAATGGTCGCTACAGCTATCTTGCCGCGTGGGGCGCCGTGATCAAGAAAGGCGGCGACGAAGCCAAGGCGCGCGATTTCGTCACGAAACTGTTCAAGAATGTGCCGGTACTGGACGCCGGTGGCCGCGGCGCCACCACGACGTTTGTTCAACGCGGCATTGGCGACGTATTGCTGACATTCGAAAATGAGGTCTTCCTGATCAAGAAGGAACTGGGCAACCATAACTTCGACGTGGTCTACCCATCCTCCAGCATCCTGGCGGAAAACCCGATTGCCCTGGTCGACAAAGTGGTGGACAAGCGCAAGACGCGCCAGGTGGCGCAAGCGTACCTTGAGTTCCACTATTCACAGGAAGGGCAGGAAATCGCTGCCCGCCATTACCTGCGCCCTCGTTCCGCAGAAGTATTGGCAGCCCACCAGGCAGACTTCAAGCCACTGCAGCTATTCACCGTTGATGAACTATTCGGGGGATGGCAGAAAGCGCAAAAAACGCATTTTTCCGATGGTGGCACCTTTGACCAGATCTACGTAAACAAATAAGTAGCCAGCCATGACGACAAAGAATACAGCTCCTAGTGTTTCTGCCATTGAGCAGCTCAAGTCCCAATTGCGGGAATCCCTCTATCTGGACCTCGACGAGTATGGACTGGAAGAACAGTCCTCGGGAGAGTTCGACAGTACCTTCCTAGGCTTGCAACTCAACAGTGCCTTCCAGCCTATCTACGATAGCGAGGCTGGTGACCTGTTCGGGCATGAGGCCTTATCCGGCCATCGCTTGGCGGCCAACAGGGCATCAGCCCTGAATTCGCCTTCAGCTTTGCTGGGCAAGTGGGCAAGCTGGTGAAGTTCGATCGTGTCGTGCGTACGCTTCACGTGCTCAATTTCCGTCAGATCTATGCAGAAAACGGCTTGCTGTTCCTCAATGTGCACCCCAGCCTGCTGATCAGCGTCAATGCCCACGGCAAGGTATTCGAGCGTATCCTGCATGCGAACTCCGTGCCAACCAATCGCGTGGTCATCGAGATACAGGAAAGTGTCGTCGAGCACGAAAACCAGCTGGTGGATGCCATTGAGAACTACGCGGAGCGTGGCTATCGTATTGCCATCGACAACTTCGGCAGCAAGCACTCCCATCTGGAGCGGCTGTGGAAGCTCTCGCCCGAGTTCGTGAAGCTGGATACCAGCTTGATCAAGGAGGCCGAGCGCAACCCGCGCGTACGCAAGATACTGCCCCGCCTGATTCAGCTTGTACATGACATCGGCGCGCAACCGGTCATCACCGGCATCGAATCGCAGGCCGGCCTGGAAATCGCCATCGAGTCGGGCAGCACATTGCTGCAAGGCCACTTCCTCGGCAAGCCTGTCACCGCCAAGGAGTTACAGCCTGCCGAAGCATTGAAGCCCCTGCGCCTGAACAAACAAGCTGTAGCATAATCGCACAGCCTCGGGGAAATAACATCGGGGTATATCGTTATGAAAACATATTATTTTTGCCTAGCAGTGGCTTCTGCTACATTGCACCGGCCCTACTCCCGCCAAACACACTAACTTTAAAACATGGCAAAAAAACATAAACCGCACCGCGTGCTGCCCGGTTTCAATCTTTCTCTTGGCTATACCCTGCTATACCTGAGCCTGATCGTCTTGATCCCCTTGTCTGCCGCCTTCATCAAGACCACCGAACTGAGTTTCAGTGAATTCTGGCATACCGTCACGACACCCAGGGTCGTCGCTTCCTACAAGCTGACTTTCGGGGCATCCCTGCTCGCTGCCATCATCAATGCCATTTTTGGCCTGCTGACTGCCTGGGTGCTGACCCGTTACACTTTTCCCGGAAAAAAATTGGTCGACGCGCTGGTTGACCTGCCGTTCGCCTTGCCAACTGCAGTGGCAGGCATCGCATTCACGGCGGTTTACTCGACCAATGGCTGGATCGGCAGCCTGCTCGAACCCTATGGCCTGAAAGTGGCATTTACCCCGCTCGGCGTCGTGGTGGCCCTGACATTCATCGGACTGCCATTCGTTGTACGCACCGTGCAGCCCGTGCTCGAAGATATGGAGGCTGAAGCCGAAGAAGCTGCTGCTAGCCTGGGCGCCAACCGCTGGCAGACCTTCCACCGCATCATCCTTCCTGCGCTCTGGCCTGCCCTGCTCACCGGCTTCGCACTCGCCTTTGCCCGCGCGATTGGCGAATATGGCTCCGTCATCTTCATTGCAGGCAATATGCCGATGATTTCCGAGATCACCCCGCTGATCATCATCACCAAACTGGAGCAGTATGACTACACCGGCGCTACCGCAGTCGCCGTGGTCATGCTGGTTATCTCATTCCTGCTATTGCTCACCATCAACGGCCTGCAATGGTGGAGCAGCCGCCGCAACAGCACCTCGAGATAGGAACACCATAATAATGTCGACCACCGTTTCCCAACTCGCTCACTACAATGCCAAGGTAGCACGTAGCCGCGCGACCTCGGAACCCACCTGGGTCCGTTGGGCGCTCATCATCTCGTCCCTGCTGTTCCTCAGCCTGTTCCTCTTTATTCCCCTGGCTGCCGTATTCACCGAGGCACTGCGCAAGGGCTTTGATACCTATGTTGCCGCTCTGGTGGAGCCCGATGCCGTCTCCGCGATCAAGCTTACCCTGATCGCGGCCGCCATTTCGCTACCGCTCAACCTGGTGTTCGGCATTGCAGCAGCCTGGGCGATTGCCAAGTTCGAGTTCAAGGGAAAAAGCATCCTCATCACGCTGATCGACTTGCCGTTTGCCGTTTCCCCGGTCATTGCCGGCTTGATCTATGTACTGATCTTCGGCCTGCAAGGCTGGTTCGGCGAATGGCTGATCGACCATGACCTCAAGGTGATTTTTGCCCTCCCGGGCATAGTGCTGGCCACCATCTTCGTTACCTTCCCGTTCATCGCGCGCGAACTGATCCCCCTCATGCAGGCACAGGGCAAGGAAGAGGAGGAGGCAGGCTTGGTGCTGGGCGCGTCAGGCTGGCAGATACTCTGGCACATCACCCTGCCCAACATCAAATGGGGCCTACTGTATGGAGTGATTCTCACCAATGCCCGCGCAATGGGCGAGTTTGGCGCTGTGTCGGTGGTGTCGGGGCATATTCGAGGACTCACCAACACCATGCCGCTGCATGTGGAAATCCTCTACAACGAATACAACTATGCGGCGGCTTTTGCCGTGGCGTCGCTGCTGGCTTTTCTTGCGCTCATCACACTGGCGCTCAAGTCGTATATCGAATGGCAAAGCAGCCGCAGCGCGATTGCGCGTGAAAAAGCCTCTGACCAATAACGCATTGGCAGCACACCTGCCATAAGGATGACTTCATGAGTATTGAAATCCGCAACATCAAAAAAGAATTCGGCAGCTTTACAGCACTGGGGAATGTCAGTCTGGATGTGCCAAGCGGCGAACTGGTTGCCCTGCTCGGCCCTTCAGGATGCGGCAAAACCACGCTGCTCCGCATTATCGCCGGCCTGGAGACGCCTGATTCCGGCAGCATCCACTTCCACGGCGAGGAAGCAACCAATCGCGATGTGCGTGAACGCCAGGTCGGCTTCGTTTTCCAGCATTACGCGCTGTTCCGCCATATGACCGTGTTCGAGAACGTCGCGTTCGGCCTGCGGGTCAGGCCCAAGAAAACGCGCCCCAGCGACGCCGAAATCCATCGACGGGTACACCAGCTATTGAGCCTGGTGCAACTCGATTGGCTCGCTGACCGCTACCCGCCACAGCTTTCCGGGGGCCAGCGCCAGCGCATTGCACTCGCCCGCGCGCTCGCTGTAGAACCTAAGGTATTGCTGCTGGACGAGCCGTTTGGCGCATTGGATGCCAAGGTACGCAAGGACTTGCGTCGCTGGCTACGACGCCTGCATGACGAATTACATATCACCAGTGTATTCGTCACGCACGACCAGGAAGAAGCCCTCGAAGTCGCGGATCGGATCGTTGTCATGAATCAAGGCAAGATCGAACAAATCGGCTCCCCTCAAGAGGTATACGATAACCCAGCTTCACCATTTGTCTACAAATTCCTCGGCAACGTCAACCAGTTCTACAGCCGGGTTGACCAAGGCCAAGCGCATATCGGCAACATCGCACTGAACCTGAATGAGCACCACACCGTTCAAAACAGCGATGCACTCGCTTATGTACGCCCACACGACATTGACATTTATACCGAGCAAAATGGTCACCCTGCCTTGCAGGCAGTTGTCAGTTATATTCATGCCGCTGGCCCGCTGGTAAGACTGGAACTGCAACCCGTGAACGAGGCCGACATCATCGAGGCCGAGATCACACGCGAGCGCTTCCGCGAACTTGGCATCGACCAAGGCAGCCATGTCTACCTCAGACCGCGCAGCGTACAAGTGTTTCTGGAAGGTAATACCAGCAACGCGGCCTAGAAGAATGGCAACCTGGCACCGCCAGCATCCATATTCAACACGATGCTAATTGGCGGGGAACATGGCGGCAGGAACCGGCCTCCCCAATAGCCACCCCTGGCCAATGGCATCAGGCACCCATTGCAAGACCCCACTGGACTGCTCAGCAGTCTCGATCCCTTCGGCAACGATATTCACGCGGAGATCCTGCGCAATTTTGCTGATCGGTCCGAACATCTCCGCCACTGGCGAGTCCGTGCCAATGGCCTTCACAAACACCTTGTCCACTTTGATGGCATCCAATGGTAGCTGCGCAAGGCTGCCGAGATTCGAATACCCCGTCCCGAAGTCATCCATATAGAATCTAAACCCTTTCTGGCTCAGTGATCGCATCGCTCCGTCGAGCTGGCTATAATCGGAAGTGGTTCGCTCGGTAATTTCGAGCACTACCTGCGCAGGCGACACCCCATGATGCTTAACCGAGGCATCCAGCACTTTGCCGAAATCATGATCCAGAAGATCCGCCGCAGTAATATTGATGCTGATATAAAAACCTGGATCCTCCCTCAGGCGTGCGCCCATCTCCGCCAATGCTTTTTCAACGACTAGCCGGGTCAACTCACTCATCAAGCCCAACTCTTCAGCCAGGGGAATGAATTTATCAGGTGAAACCGACGATCCATTGTGCAGCGGCCAACGCGCCAACGCCTCCGCCCCGACTAGCTTCCCGGAACTCAACACCCGCAGTGGCTGGTAGTGCAACACCAGGCTCTTTTCCCTCAGCATTTTACGCAGCCTTACCGGCAGCGATTGCTGGTGACGGAGCTGGATCACGCCCACCAGTCCGGCGAAGAGTCCAAACAACGTCCCAGCCAAGGCCAACACCACCGGCAGGACGATTTCTCTTGAAAAGAGCCCGCCATCAGTCTTCTGGGAAACAACACATAACGCGTACTTCTCGTCACAACGCACAAAACGCAGCGTACTCCCTTGGTCGCGCCACTGTTCTGCCGGAACATAATTGATTGCGTCTGCCTCACCAAACTTCTCAAATACATATTGCCCATCCGAAGTGACCACCTTGGCACCAATGCCAGAAGGAGGAGAGCTAAAACGGTCGAATGCCGCTGGCGATGTCGCCACAAAAATATCGCCTTTGGCAGCGATATCACTGATCACTTGTGGGTGGGCAGGATTAATGATCTTCGACCAGAACCTGACGGCTCCTATGTGATACTGAGAAGGCGGTAACGCCTGGAGCTCATCCGGCAACGCCCCCCACCCGGCAGAGCATAATAACCGGTTCACCTCCAGCCGCCCGACATCACGAAGCATGCGCGAATAGAAAATGACATACCGCATGCGATCCAGATCATCCTCACTGCAAGGCGCCTCAGTGCCCCAATCAGAGTCCAGAATTTTTTCAGTCTCTGCAGCAACGGCCACAGCGCGGGCGAATAAATCGTTGGAATAGCTTTGCAAATCCTGGCGATCACCCTGAAGCATCACGACATTGCCCAAAAAAAGGAATGCCATTGCGAAAAACAACACAGCAAATGCAACGAGAGAAAACTCCAGCCATTGCTTGAATGTACCCACCCAACCTCTGCCTATCATCTTTAGATATCAACGCGAATAGCATGAGCTCTTCCATTCCTCTCCATGCCAGTCATGTTGAATTAGAAACTTGATTGCTTATTAAAAGCCCATTTCTAGGACAATAATACAAAGCACTCTCCCTGTAAGCGCTTACTGTAGCATCTCAAGCCAACAAGGTGATTGTGTAGTAGGCAATTTATTTGTCAATCAATAGACAATATTTTCTTTTTAATTGAAGCGCTTTGACTCGTAGGCATGCTCACCAGCCACTCACTCGCAGGGTGCGACAATGTCCCCTTTCTATCCATTCAGCCAGGCAACCGTTTCAATTCACGCACCCGCGCAGGGTGCGACCTGGGTATTTGACCCGTGGTCGAACATTGACTGGGTTTCAATTCACGCACCCGCGCAGGGTGCGACTCAATATTGTCGACATTGCCCGTGCCGCGGATGGCGTTTCAATTCACGCACCCGCGCAGGGTGCGACAGCCCGTAACGCCGCTCATCATCTCCCCTGTGCGGTTTCAATTCACGCACCCGCGCAGGGTGCGACCAGCAAGCACGATACTAGAATCTTGCCTACACAAAAGTTTCAATTCACGCACCCGCGCAGGGTGCGACGCAACCAGCGCAGGAAACGCTCATCATCGCGGTGGTTTCAATTCACGCACCCGCGCAGGGTGCGACGTGCTCGCGCGACCTTGGGAGGTGCGCCCGGGCGGTTTCAATTCACGCACCCGCGCAGGGTGCGACAAAACGATTAAGATTTAAAGTCGTGACCTGTTCACGTTTCAATTCACGCACCCGCGCAGGGTGCGACTGTTGTTGGCGAGTAATATCCGGGATCCAGCCTGGTTTCAATTCACGCACCCGCGCAGGGTGCGACGAGACTGATTACAACGGATTCGAGGCCATCCAGAGTTTCAATTCACGCACCCGCGCAGGGTGCGACTCTATACTGGCGATCTGATAGCCCTCAGCTATGAGTTTCAATTCACGCACCCGCGCAGGGTGCGACAGTTTCCGGGTGGTTTCCTCAAGCTGGTCGGCTCGTTTCAATTCACGCACCCGCGCAGGGTGCGACAGGCGGCGTTTGTTCGGCTGCTGCCGCAGCAAGGGTTTCAATTCACGCACCCGCGCAGGGTGCGACCCAATACTGCTCATCAACGTCAAGTTGCTGATTTGTTTCAATTCACGCACCCGCGCAGGGTGCGACCAGTGGGGAATGTAGCTCCTGATCTGATTGTGCGGTTTCAATTCACGCACCCGCGCAGGGTGCGACCATCTGCGTACGGATAGCCAATGGCGAGAGTCTGCGTTTCAATTCACGCACCCGCGCAGGGTGCGACATTACTTCTTGACAAATTGTCTGTTCCTGAGTCTGTTTCAATTCACGCACCCGCGCAGGGTGCGACAGGTCACGGTCGACGCCATTGGTTTCCATCGGCGTGTTTCAATTCACGCACCCGCGCAGGGTGCGACCTGTCGCCGGCGTTTCTGTTCTGGTGGTAGTACTGGTTTCAATTCACGCACCCGCGCAGGGTGCGACAGCCTGGTCGCGGTAGCTGTAAGGGATGAAAACCGTTTCAATTCACGCACCCGCGCAGGGTGCGACCCTTATGTCGCTCAAATGAATGATTCTCAAATCCAGTTTCAATTCACGCACCCGCGCAGGGTGCGACTTAGTATGGGACAACTGGCCCCGTTTTATGGGTGTTTCAATTCACGCACCCGCGCAGGGTGCGACTGAAGCCGCCGGTCAAGAATTACGCTCACTGCAAGTTTCAATTCACGCACCCGCGCAGGGTGCGACGTCATTAAGACATCTTCGGCAATGGCATGATTCATGTTTCAATTCACGCACCCGCGCAGGGTGCGACCGGCAAGTCGGCCATGTCCAAGCGGCCATGCAGGTTTCAATTCACGCACCCGCGCAGGGTGCGACATTGATCTGGCAAGGCATGCTCTCCCTCATCACAGGTTTCAATTCACGCACCCGCGCAGGGTGCGACATTTGATTGATTCCAGTACAGGTGAAATTATTGAGTTTCAATTCACGCACCCGCGCAGGGTGCGACATTCGCAGTTCAAAACATCCGGGCCTGTTGAGGCAGTTTCAATTCACGCACCCGCGCAGGGTGCGACCTCTCATTGGTTTACTTGGGTGGGTAGTGTTCCGTGTTTCAATTCACGCACCCGCGCAGGGTGCGACGTCCTGCGCAACCCGTTTGTTGTCCCGTATCTCACGTTTCAATTCACGCACCCGCGCAGGGTGCGACAATCGCCGCTCGACGGGATGTCCCGTTCATGTGTGTTTCAATTCACGCACCCGCGCAGGGTGCGACTAGCCCATCATCGGCACCACGACCAGGAGCAACAAGTTTCAATTCACGCACCCGCGCAGGGTGCGACTTGGCGTCAAGGCATTGATGTATGGGGCGACACGTTTCAATTCACGCACCCGCGCAGGGTGCGACATGCACCAGGTGCGGAAACTGCGTGATGACGACGTTTCAATTCACGCACCCGCGCAGGGTGCGACCACCGGCACCACCATCGAAGTCACCCCGCCTCTGATTGTTTCAATTCACGCACCCGCGCAGGGTGCGACGGTCGAAGCATGTTGAGGCCATCGCAGATATGGTGTTTCAATTCACGCACCCGCGCAGGGTGCGACGTTCATGTGTGAACGGAGGGAGGCCCATGATGTCGAGTTTCAATTCACGCACCCGCGCAGGGTGCGACACACCAATTCTGGACATGCTGATGACGGTCACACGTTTCAATTCACGCACCCGCGCAGGGTGCGACCTTCTGGGTTGATCGGTTTGGGCCACGGCGGGCAGTTTCAATTCACGCACCCGCGCAGGGTGCGACTGCTGTAGTTCGCATCGCCCCAGACATCGACACCGGTTTCAATTCACGCACCCGCGCAGGGTGCGACCTGTTGCCAACGTGCCGGTGCTTGTAAGCCGTACCGACGTTTCAATTCACGCACCCGCGCAGGGTGCGACTTCATGTGTAAACGGAGGCAGGCCCATGATTTCCAGTTTCAATTCACGCACCCGCGCAGGGTGCGACTCGCTTGGTTGGGGTTCCAGCACTTGATATTGGCCGGTTTCAATTCACGCACCCGCGCAGGGTGCGACTTTTTGCGAGACATTGGGACTGGCGTTCAACTCAGGTTTCAATTCACGCACCCGCGCAGGGTGCGACGAAGCAAGGCCAATAATCATACCATGCTCAGTGAAGGTTTCAATTCACGCACCCGCGCAGGGTGCGACAAATACAAAGTAAAATCCTTGCTGTTTGTATGAAGTTTCAATTCACGCACCCGCGCAGGGTGCGACTTCCGAGAGTATCGAACAACTCCCAATTGTCACGTTTCAATTCACGCACCCGCGCAGGGTGCGACCTTCTAACTAATCCCGTGATGTTATTGATTGTCGGTTTCAATTCACGCACCCGCGCAGGGTGCGACCGGAGTTGCCAAACAGATCACCTTGCGGGTTGACTGTTTCAATTCACGCACCCGCGCAGGGTGCGACCCTGGCAGCGCGGGCGACATTCATTGATTAGTTTGTTTCAATTCACGCACCCGCGCAGGGTGCGACGAGCCAGCCATTGATATAGATAGCAACGACAAGCAGGTTTCAATTCACGCACCCGCGCAGGGTGCGACTCATCGCACAGACTCTGCCAGTTGTCCTTATCCCAGTTTCAATTCACGCACCCGCGCAGGGTGCGACAGGCCCGGGGAATGGCCCTGCCGCGATCCACTACTGTTTCAATTCACGCACCCGCGCAGGGTGCGACGATATTTTAAACCGAGGGAATTAATTGATTCGCCTGTTTCAATTCACGCACCCGCGCAGGGTGCGACTCATCGCACAGGCTCTGCCAGTTGGTCTTGTCCCAGTTTCAATTCACGCACCCGCGCAGGGTGCGACGAATACACTTCCCGCGAACCGACACCATAAGGGCAGTTTCAATTCACGCACCCGCGCAGGGTGCGACTCGCTCTCTAATTTTGAGGCCCCGCCCCAGGCCTGGTTTCAATTCACGCACCCGCGCAGGGTGCGACCCGAGGTGTGGGCGCAATGGCGAGCGTGGCGGCGCGTTTCAATTCACGCACCCGCGCAGGGTGCGACGAGTGCGAGCGGCAAAACATCAAGATCATGTACTCGTTTCAATTCACGCACCCGCGCAGGGTGCGACGATCCTCATCGGGCACCCATGCCAGCAACGCGCGGTTTCAATTCACGCACCCGCGCAGGGTGCGACGCATGTCAATCACCACCATCGAAACACCTCTTAACGTTTCAATTCACGCACCCGCGCAGGGTGCGACATGCAATTTTCTGGATCCAGCAAACAGGCTTCACGTTTCAATTCACGCACCCGCGCAGGGTGCGACGGCCGGTATGTTTTCGAGTTTGAATTAAATCAATTTGTTTCAATTCACGCACCCGCGCAGGGTGCGACGGATAAACTTAGCGACACTCTCTGCTTTGTCGTTGTTTCAATTCACGCACCCGCGCAGGGTGCGACCCGCCATGGAACGCTCATACAAGCGTCAGCTTGGAGTTTCAATTCACGCACCCGCGCAGGGTGCGACGACTGTTTATGAAATTGCAAACGACCAGCTAAAACGTTTCAATTCACGCACCCGCGCAGGGTGCGACGGCCCCATCAGGTTGACCATATCAATGGCATTCGGTTTCAATTCACGCACCCGCGCAGGGTGCGACATAAACCCGTCGGGCAAGGGTGCGTAAGATCGTAGTTTCAATTCACGCACCCGCGCAGGGTGCGACGCTATCTACTCTACTTAACCGATGGATTCAGTCTGGTTTCAATTCACGCACCCGCGCAGGGTGCGACGCGCTCGCCATCAGCAAGCTGAATAGTTGCCGCAGGTTTCAATTCACGCACCCGCGCAGGGTGCGACGCGACCTGGAGGACTTCATGCGGGAGCGCCGTCAGGTTTCAATTCACGCACCCGCGCAGGGTGCGACCACTTAGCTTTGAAAACTACAAGCTGGCAGCACAGGTTTCAATTCACGCACCCGCGCAGGGTGCGACCAGGCACACTCTAACCGTTAGAGCACACAACCTTAGTTTCAATTCACGCACCCGCGCAGGGTGCGACCCACTCACCGCAGTGACCACAGATTGAACACTTATGTTTCAATTCACGCACCCGCGCAGGGTGCGACCCCTTCTTTGTCATCCTCACCGTCTGCCATGATGGTGTTTCAATTCACGCACCCGCGCAGGGTGCGACTCTGGAGTCGAAGCTGGCTGTTGCACAACGCGCAGGTTTCAATTCACGCACCCGCGCAGGGTGCGACTACCGAACAGATCCGGGGTCATTCTGTCCTGTGCGTTTCAATTCACGCACCCGCGCAGGGTGCGACGCCCTCAGCCATATTACCTGGTTGAGCGCATGACAGTGCGTTTCAATTCACGCACCCGCGCAGGGTGCGACGCGTCAGCTTGGAGAAATGAGAAACCGGGTTGAGAAGTTTCAATTCACGCACCCGCGCAGGGTGCGACCATAACTCCCTGGTGGTATGGAGCAACAAAGACAAGTTTCAATTCACGCACCCGCGCAGGGTGCGACAAGGTGAACCCGTTGCGGTGGCTAGTTTCGAGATGTTTCAATTCACGCACCCGCGCAGGGTGCGACGTCGGACGGACGGAAATCAACGGGTGTCAGATATGTTTCAATTCACGCACCCGCGCAGGGTGCGACGTTGGCATTATGGGCGGCAAGACGTACCCGGATGGTTTCAATTCACGCACCCGCGCAGGGTGCGACTGACGGCAAGCAGTCTGGCGGATGGGTGTCGCACGTTTCAATTCACGCACCCGCGCAGGGTGCGACCTGTACGACGACTATAAAACGTGGGCCGAAGGCGGTTTCAATTCACGCACCCGCGCAGGGTGCGACCGAGTCACTATTCCAGCAGAACCTATTACGCAAAGTTTCAATTCACGCACCCGCGCAGGGTGCGACCTCCCCAACGCCTAACGGCACCTAGCGCTGAAGCGTTTCAATTCACGCACCCGCGCAGGGTGCGACGCCCTTCTTTGTCATCCTCACCGTCTGCCATGATGGTGTTTCAATTCACGCACCCGCGCAGGGTGCGACCTGCCCGGCCACTGCGCCATTCACGTTGAATCGGTTTCAATTCACGCACCCGCGCAGGGTGCGACTTCAGTCTGGAATCCCTTACAGCCCTTCTGGTTGTTTCAATTCACGCACCCGCGCAGGGTGCGACTTTGATTGAGCAGCGGACGGTGCTTGTCTTTGACTCGTTTCAATTCACGCACCCGCGCAGGGTGCGACCACCGGCGCCCTGGATGATTTCCGCGACCTCATGTTTCAATTCACGCACCCGCGCAGGGTGCGACGGTGCGTTCAACCGCTGGTCTTGTGCCAAACATGTTTCAATTCACGCACCCGCGCAGGGTGCGACCGTATTGCTGTAAGTCTGCATGGGGTCTGGGTTGCGAACCTTCATCCCGCTAACTACTTACGGAATAGCGCAAGTTTACCAAAACTATGCGCCATTTACTTACTATGCTTATCAATTCAAATTGTTAAAAAGCGATAACCCCTTAGGGATTTGATGAGAACAGGAGATTAGCGGATCAGATGATCAAAGCATCTTTGATAGGGTCGGGTATAACTTTGGCACCCCAGTGCTCTATTTTTTGTCGACCTTTACTGCCTAACATATAGAATCGCAAACTATCTTGATGAGGGTCATAGATATTCAGCAATTCGTTTTTCAGGCGTACATATTGATCTGGAGTTACTTCACACTCAAATACCGAGTTCTGTACTCGCATTCCATAATCCAGACATGTTCTTGCTATAGCTCTTAATCGACGCTGGCCAGATTTCGTCAATACACTCACATCGTAAGTAATCAGAATCAACATAGCGCACTCACTTAATCAGATATGGAGTATAAAACTCCATATCTCCACGCAGATGTCTGGCCAATAACAATGCTTGGCAATGAGGCAATAACCCATAAGGCACCTTTTCCTGAAGGTAGGGATGTACAACCTCTTCCTGTTTGCGCTCTTGAAAAGCAACTAATACTTGTTTTCTCGTATCATCCGTCAGCCGTACAGCACCACTGGCTTCTGTAACAAATGCTTGCGGTGATAGTTGTCTTCGATTGAGCAATGTCAAGACAAATCGATCTGCCCACGATGCCCGGAACTCTTCCAACAAATCCAAAGCAAGGCTAGGTCTACCAGGCCTATCCTGATGTAAAAATCCAACATATGGATCCAAGCCCACCCCCATCAAGGCAGAAACACACTCTTGAGTAATCAGGGAATAGATGAAGGATAACAAGGCATTGACAGGATCTGTGGCTGGTCGACGAATACGGCCATTAAACTGAAATCTGCTGCCTCGTATCAATCCATTGAATACTGAAAAATAGGTTGCGGCAGCATCCCCTTCTATTCCCATCGTCTGTGGTACAGATTGACTGAATTGGCAGCTTTTCAGGCTATATCCCAATTGCTCGACCGCACGACTTATATTCGCATGTTCGCCATGATTACGAATTTCCCTCATCAGCACAGTACGTGCATTGGCAATCTTCGCGCCCACCATTACCCTGGCAATGGCATTGGCTTTTTCAGGATCATCCGCTAGCCGATATTGCGTACGCCGCAGTAGTACGTTGCCAGTCTGCTTACCTATCATCCTGGCTAGGAACCGACCATATTCAGTATAGAAAACCAGTCCTATTCCATTTTCACCACAGTATCCCATCATAGGTGGAGAAACAGATACTTGACCAAAGCAGAGAATATTACTGATCGTGAGGGCGGGAAATTGAGCCAGCTTCTCCCCTGCGCTGTTGATGACAATGGTATCGCGCTCCTTATGTACGTAGGTTTCCTGCCTCGTTACATAGAGCGTATTCAGCAATTTCTTCATGCATGCACACCTTGATGAAACATCTGCTCAACATAATTTGCTGAATTATCCTTCCGAATCGCATCAGGCACACACAACTCATTCAAAGAACAAGCCTTACACCTTGATTTTTCCTTGACCGGAGATGGTGTTCTGCCGGAAAGCAGAATTTCACGCGCCAGCTTGATGGCGCTGACAGTGGCATCCCGTAATGTCTGGTCAATTTGCACGGATTGCCTCTTCCTCTCCTGCCAATACCACATTGCTCCTTCCGTGATACGGATCCCTCTCATCTCCTCAAGACACATCGCCTGAGCACATAACTGGATACGATCCCAATCTTCGACCTTGGGTTTTCCGCGTTTATATTCCACTGGAAAGTAACGCGTATTTTCCCCAGATACATCCACCTCAAGCAAATCCAGCTTGCCACTTAATCCTAACTTTGTAGAGTAGACTGACACAGCACGCTCAGAACGTACATTTCCACGTTGTTCTGCCGCCCCTGCATCCACGCGCTGATGCAGAACCTGTCCATGTGCAGTGAAAAAGTTTTCTTCCCAAACTTGCTCAACATGAATCAATGCAAACTGGCGAGGACAATAAGCCACGTGCTGTAATGCAGAGATAGTCAGCACCTCCATTTCCTTAGCCTCAGCAACCATCATATCGTCCCCCTCTATCACTATCGTGCCAAAGGAAAGGCTAAAACTTTTCCTCGACAGTCACGCCTAAGGCATCTAAACCATTGGTATCGAGAACAATCCGGTAATCTGAAAAAGTAGTAGCAGGTGTATCTCGCTCTCCACTCACCCGCTCTACCTTTACCCGGTCAAACAATAAGTGCGCAGGTGCACTGCCCAGCGCATCAGCGTGCTTGAACACCACGAGCTTACGCGCAGCCATTTCCCCACGTGCAGCAGATCGGTCATGTTCAAACATCAAGGTCAACGCCTGCCATAGCTTGGCAAGATCATCGTCAGAAAATCCTGTCTTCTCCGAAAGCTTAGCGGAAACAAAGCCATGCACCCGATACAAACCATAAGGCACAATATGCTTGCGTCCCATTGTCCGGTTACCACCCGATTGAGCCTCTGCCTCTTTCTCAGTGGTAACAGCCATTCTGGTAATTGAAAGCTCCAATGGAATAATCGGGTCGATTGATTTCGCAAATGCAAGTTGAACAGGGCCACGCACCTGCCCACTGTTGACTTCGGTAGTCATCACAGCGCCAAAAGTACGCACATCAAAGAAATTCGCACACATCCATGCCGTCACCTCCCTTGCTTTTGCCTCATCTTTAGGCAGCTTCTTGGGTTCAGGCGTAATGGACAATGCTTCATACGCTTTTTTATTCTGTAAATTCAGAATGCCTTTTTCTTTGACATATATCTCAAAACCAGGATGGCCTTCCTCTGTCAGCTCCACAAAATTCCGGATTTTTCGTTTCAAGCAAACATCAGTGACCAAGCCTTTACTAGAATCAGGATCAAGCCGCGGCATATTGCCAGCATCAGGGTCCCCATTGGGGTTACCATTGGTTACATCAAAAAAATATACAAACTCATATCGGTTAGTAATCGCCATTTTTATCCTCCCAATTAATTAATCTTCCGGTACAGCATCAGCTTCTAGAACTTTTTCATTTTTACTACCTCTAGTAGTGAAATAATGCTGTTTCTGCTGGTAATACCCGATGGCAAATCGCCCTTGATCCTCCATGGAAAAATGTTTAGGGAAAGTGCCGCCCAGCCCATCCACAATCTCGCCCATATCCCTGCCCAACAACACCGCGTAACCATGTTTGTCACGCCGCAGCTTGGCCAGGTGATTCTGGCTGCCAGCCAGTAATCGTGGAAATACCGAGAACGGTATCGAGGAAGCCGAGCCGTAATACTTATCGACGACACTACTATTTACATCCCCTAAGGTCGCTTCCTGGATCCGCTCAATCACTGCGAACAAACGCCCCAGCAAATATGCTACGTTTTTATTGTCTCTATCCAGTCCCACAGGCACCTCCTCTTGAATTAGCCGTTTACGATAATCTCGCTGCAACACTGCTTTTATCAATGCTGCCCGCAGCCCAGTGACATCACCATCAACTCGAACTCTTTGTGTCAATTGCGACAGCAACATCCTCGGATATCGTTGCCCTGTCACAATGGATCGCATTAACTCTCCAGCCAACTGAGGAGGAATATTTTCGCTTTTACCTTGGGCTGCAGTCTGAATCAACAAACGCCATATCGAAGGCGGCTCGCGCCACGCACAAGGCTCCAACTGCATATCCCGGAAATGCTGGGCAACATGTTCCGCTAGCTCGCCAAAGGTCGTATCCATCCAATATCTAATAGAAATCCGCGCGGCATTTGGTGCCAACCCGAGAATATAGAACCTGGTTTGAAGATCAACACCCGGGTTGCACTCGGCCAATGGCCGCCCGTGCGAAATTTTCTCTAAAAAAGGCCTGATCCTGGCTTGCTCCTCAGCATCATCGACTGGACGATCAAAACATGCCGCAAAAAACTGCTCGGCCTCCTGCGCCGAAGTCTCATCGCTGGCCACAGCCCAAAACACAGTGCTGGCATCGCCAATGGATACGCATTGACGATTATCGCGGCGCAATAAATAGTTTAACGCCGTGGTGTAAGCAAACGCAGCTGCCTCGGATACTGGAGCATTTTCCCCTTGCACCTTGCCATAAGATGCATAAGCATCAGCATTGAAGGAAACAATGGAACCGCCGGAGCTTTGTCCACCGTAAACACCTTTGATGGGAGGGTGCAAGCGTGCAACGGCTGATGCTTCACCAGTCACCAGGCAAGGGGCGATGAGCGCATCATCATCTGGAACCAGCATGGCGCCCCATATCTGCCTAGTCTCAGGCTTTTCATGCAGAAACTCATAGTCGCCATCAAGTCGGAACACCACATTGGCATCCACCATCTCTGCTGAAAATGGCGCTTGCGCAAATTCTGTGGGCTGCCAGGATTGGAGAAACTTACATAATGCTTGCAATCCTACATCTTCAACACTCTGCAATTTCTCAAGATGTAGTTGCTTGAATGCCTGGAAGGTTTTATCCGCGACTACCCAGGGTTGCTCCTTGGCAGCACTCTTGTCTTTATTACTTTCCACGCCAAGCACATAGGCGGTTTTGTCCCACATAAAATTAGGCTTGATCCCTGACGTGCGCTTCTCTGGCCTGGGAACAGATATAAGTCGAGGTACCGGCTTTTTCCCAGTGGTATCTAAATTACTTTGCACATCAACAACCTCCCCATCCCGTGATAACAAAATTACGTAAGCAATTTTCTCAGCGCTATACCCATAGGCAGGTACCTTGGGCTGACCAGTATTGGGGTCGGGATGATTAAGCAAGCGTTGATAATACCCCACCAGTGCGCTCAAGATCATGACTTGGCCTCCTCGCTATGGAACGGCGGCACGCTCATCACCCCATTTACTAATGCTGCCCTGAAAAACCGCGGAGTCGCACCATGATCGAAATCAATATCATGCAGCATCCAGCCAAGATCACGGCTTTTCTGCTCATCGCTTAGAATCGAGGCCGGCAAAGCCATTTCAGGCTCAATCAAGGAAAAAAATGCTGGAAATTCCCGCACGCCCATGCAGGGCTGGTGATGGCATTGCCCCCTACGGGCGCGGCGATTGAAAATATCAAGATGCTTGCCGGGATTATCGCCTTCGCCAGCCAGCTCGGTCAGCTCGAAATGCGCCTCAATGACATAAGCCACATCGCGCAGTACGGTTGAGGCACGCTGCTGGCGATCCTCTTCGATCAACGTGTAAATACCTTCCACCGAACCTCTCGCCATCCCTCCGCTGGCTTTACTAGCCGAAGCCTTACTCCCCACTTCGTTACGACGGATAGACTCAAACCGAATGGGTTTCAAAACATGGATGCTATCCACAACCCAGCGAATAGCGGGCTTCCAGTGAATAGCAGTCAATATGCCGCGTGCCGCCGATGGCGTCATCACATCATATGACACCCGCTCCACTTTCATTTCAGGGCGTGTAAAACACGCGTAATCTCCCCAAACATGCAATCTGACACCGTATGCCATACTCCTCCCCGAATTACATTCTCAGCACCAATAGTTTGATAACATCCAACATTTACTATTGATTAGTGAATACTAAATCTATACTAAAAATCACTGTTACAATTCACTAAATAGCAAGGTTTTCTGCCTTTATATAAAATGGATTGTCAAAGCTTAATCCAGCTTCAGCATCATACAAACTCTCATTCACTAGTCGCCAAAACTGATCCCCCAGCACCTCCGGCGCAATCGCCTGCACGCTGCCAGATTTCACTAACTCCGCAAAACTTTTCTCCGGCACCTGTACAAGATACTGCTGTAGTTTTCGTGCAATCCCACCAATATGTTCTGCATGCGGTAACGCATCGATCAACTCTCTGGCTTCATCATCAAATGGCACGATCACCGGTTTCATATGCGCCTCTATCATGCAGAAATCACGTGCGATATCCTGGAATGGAAAGCTAAAGTCCCGGGCATGCTCACGATGTATCTCGAGCAAGCGCTTGCTATCAAGCTCTGCTCCTTGCGCCCAGTACACACCCTTGAAATACATAGTCAAAGCTTCAGGAGCCAACAAGTCACCCGCATGGTTACGCATCACTTCACGCATATTGCCAGCCAGTTGATCAAGCTCAGGCGGCGCCTTCCATTCCGGGCTTTGAAAAACCAGCACCTCACTTTGCTCCGGGGAACGCCTACCTTCCCGGTTACATCGCCCTGCTGCTTGCGCAATCGAATCCAGCCCGGCCTCAGCGCGCATGACACATGGAAAATCAACATCAACTCCAGCTTCTATCAATGAGGTAGAGATTAACCGGCAAGGCTTCCCATCCCGCAAATTTAGCCGCACCCGCGCCAATACCTGCGATCGATGCCTGGCACACATTAAGGTAGTTAAGTGCATTGCCTCAGGCAAATGCGCAACCGCATCGTATAGTGCCCGCGCATGGCGACGATTATTGACGATCATCAGCACTTGCTCTCGCTCCGTCAAATGCCGCACCAAGTCCTCATCCTGCTGCAAGCCAATGCTCTTCACCTCGGTGCGTTTGAATTTTTTGAACAATGCCTCAGGTACAGGGACAATTTCGCGCACCCCATCAAAGCCGTTGATAAACCCTTGATCCTTCTTCAGCGCCGGCTGCGTTGCCGTGCATAACACCACACTGCATTTGTAGTTGCGTGCCAACTCGTCGATCACGGCCATGATGGGGCGCAACAATTTGAGAGGCAGCACCTGTGCCTCATCCAAAATCACTACGCTGCCTGCAATGTTATGCAATTTACGGCATTGGGATGGCCGGTCCGAAAACAAGGATTCAAAGAACTGCACTGCCGTCGTCACGACAACCGGCTTATTCCAGCTCTCCATTGCTTGCTTTAAGTGATCCCGTGCGGTTTGAGTCGGTAGTTTGCTTGCATCGAATGCGCTATGGTGCTCCAACACTGCATCATCGCCCAGCGGGCCAAATGCTTCACGCAACACCTTGGCATTCTGCTCAATGATGCTGGTAAAAGGGATCACATAAATCACACGCCTCATGCCGTGGGCAATGGCATGATCCAGTGCGAACGCCATAGAGGTGTAGGTCTTCCCTCCCCCGGTCGGTACTGTCAGAGAAAACAGCCCCGGCTTTTGCAATGCCTGCGACCTGGCATGGCCAAGTATTTCCTGCCGCAGTTGATTGACTGAACCTTCAGGCGCCGGTACAGCCTTGAAACAATCCAACGTGGCATCTAGCGCTTCACGCAGCTGCTCCAATGTAGGCAAGGAATGTGTTGTCACTTGCTTGCCATCCAACTTGTCATAATGGCGACGAGTGTCAGTGCGGTCTGCATCAATCAGGCAAGAAAAAATCATGCGCGTCAGCAAAGCCAATTGCAGACCCGCTTGCGCAGGAGACTGATGCCATATGAACTCAGCCATCGGCAAGTGCTCCGGCAAACTGAGCTCTTCTTGCCACACCGGGTCAAGCACTGGCAACTGCTTGCCATATTCCGTACTTAATCTCTTGTCCAACGCATATCGATCCTGCCCCCCTTCCCGACCATTCGCCAAACCCGTGTGGTGCCCTGCAATACAATATGCCAGCAACTTACCGCTTTTCCCCCATCGCTCCACCGACTGCTTGGCACCTGCTGTGGCATGGTCAACCCGTTTGAGACTGCCATGCAGTCTAGCCTGAAACTCCGGGCAATACTTGCCCAAATCATGCAATAACCCAGCAATATAGGCCCAATCCTGCCATCCAAACCAGGTTGCCGACTCTCTTGCCAATTTGGCTACTGCATGCAAATGATCAGCAAGTCGTTGTCCATCAGACAAATCCTCTGCTATCCCAGAATGTGCAAAATACGCCATTACCCCTCCCTTAAACCTTGATGGTGATACTCCCGACTCAACCACAAAACTTATAATATCTTTCTCACGGCCCAATTCTGCATCTGATCCCTACGATTGTGTATGCGATATAATGTGGGGAATATCAAGTTGCTTGAATTGCACACCAAAAGACTGGCTAGCTCAATATAATGATCAAAAAACTGCTGCAACGCGTTTTTAAATCCCCTAAAAAACCTGCCTCCACCACCCCGGTCCATTCCCAGGCCAATATCGAGCGTATTCCTGCCGCAGTGCACCGCATAGATCGCAGGCTCATCAGCAATGCTGCGATCAAGACCACTGACGCTTTGCAAAAAGCAGGGTTCGAGGCCTTTATCGTTGGAGGGGCTGTACGCGACCTTTTGCTTAAAAAACGGCCCAAGGATTTTGATGTCGCAACCGATGCCACGCCTGAGCAGGTTCACCGCATTTTTCGCCGTTCGCGCATCATCGGGCGGCGCTTCCGCCTCGTTCATGTCATGTTCGGCGACGAAACCATTGAGGTTTCCACTTTCCGTGGCAGTCATCTTGCGGAAGCAGGGGATGCCAAGGTAACGGACAGCGGTCGCATCCTTCGTGACAATGTGTTTGGCAGCCAGGAGGAAGACGCCGCGCGGCGCGACTTCACTGCCAATGCGCTCTACTACGATCCTTCGACCGAAGAGGTTCTGGACTTCCATCGTGGCGTGGCCGACCTCCAGGCCGGTGTATTGCGCATGATTGGCGACCCGGTCACGCGCTACCGCGAAGATCCGGTGCGCATGTTGCGTGCAGTCCGCCTCTCGGCGAAGCTAGGCTTGAAGCTGGCCCCCGAAACCGAACGGCCAATCCTGGAATTGGCCGAGTTGCTGCATGATGTGCCTCCCTCGCGTTTATTCGATGAAATGCTTAAGTTGTTCCTCTCCGGCCATGCCATCGAAAGCGCCAACGCCTTGCGGCAGCATGGGTTGCATCATGGCTTGCTGCCGTTGCTGGATGTTGTGCTTGAGCAGCCGATGGGCGAGCGTTTCGTCCGGCTGGCATTAAAGAACACGGATGAGCGCGTGCTGGCTGACAAACCTGTTTCGCCCGGATTCCTGTTCGCCGCATTGTTATGGCACGAGGTGCTGCTGGCATGGAAGAAATTCGAACAGCAAGGGAACAAGCCCATCCCTGCATTGCATATGGCAATGGATGAGGTCTGCGACATCCAGGCCGAAAAAATGGCCATTCACAAGCGCTACAGTGTGACGATGCGCGAAATCTGGAGCCTGCAGCCCCGCTTTGAGCAGCGGGCAGGCAGACGCCCCTACAGCCTGCTGGAAAACCCGCGCTACCGTGCCGGTTACGACTTCCTGTTATTGCGCTGCGAATCCGGTGAGCTGCCTAACGAAATCGGCCAATGGTGGACGGATTTCGCCAATGCCGACGGCGAGCAACGCCAGGCCATGCTGCTGCCCGACACCGCGCCACGCAAACGCAGGCGCCGCCGCTCCAGGAAGCCGTCCTCGTCTGCAGCGGAGGAATAGGATGGCGCTTGCCTATATCGCTCTCGGCAGCAATCTTCGCGACCCCATGCACGAGGTCGGCCAAGCCATGACGGAGCTGGATACCTTGCCAGAAACCCGCCTGGTAAAAGCATCCTCGCTTTACTGCACCGCGCCTGTCGGCTATGACAACCAGCCCGACTTCATCAATGCCGTGGCGGCAATAGACACCGGCCTGGAGCCGATGGCGTTACTGCAGGCCATCCTCGACCTGGAAAACCGGCATGGCAGGGAGCGGCCCTTCCCCAATGCCCCTCGTGTGCTTGACCTTGATCTGTTGCTCTATGAACAAGTGGTCATGAACACTCCGGC
The DNA here is from genome assembly GCF_000013705.1 of Methylobacillus flagellatus KT. Classification (NCBI taxonomy): domain Bacteria; kingdom Pseudomonadati; phylum Pseudomonadota; class Betaproteobacteria; order Nitrosomonadales; family Methylophilaceae; genus Methylobacillus; species Methylobacillus flagellatus. Next base: position 622,822 of record NC_007947.1, on the reverse strand, counting down.
ATTGACGCTACCGCACCCCAGGATGCACCAGCGCGGCTTTGTCCTGCTGCCGCTGGCGGAAATTGCGCCAGAGCTGCATATTGCCGGCTACGGCAGCGTAGCCGACCTGGCGAAGCAGTGCGCGGATCAGGGCGTGGTGTTGCTGCAGGAACAGAGTACATGAGCATTTTCGACCGTTTCCACTATATCGTCGTCGAAGGCCCGATCGGCAGCGGCAAGACCACGCTGGCAAACAAGCTGGCGGATATGTTCCCAGTCAATCTACTGCTGGAGAATGCAGGCGCCAACCCATTCCTGCCCAAGTTTTACCAGGATGCGCCGCGTTATGCCCTCCCCACGCAAATGTTCTTCCTGTTCCAGCGCGTAGAGCAGATTCGTGACCTCATCCAGCGCGACATGTTCAACCAGGCAACGATTGCAGACTTCTTTCTGGAGAAGGACCCGTTGTTTGCGCAAATGAACCTCAACGACGAGGAATATGCGCTTTACCGCCAGATGTACAAGCACCTGCATGTACAAGTGCCCACGCCCGACCTCGTGATCTACCTGCAATCGCCGGTGGAAACCTTGCATGAGCGTGTGAATCAGCGCGGCAATGCCTACGAGCAGGAAATACCACGCGAATACCTCGCCCGCCTGTCGGATGCATACAGCGATTTTTTCCACCGATACGATGGCGCCCCCGTGCTCATCGTCAATAATGAGAAACTCGACATCACGGAAAAGCAAGGCGCCATTCAGATGCTTCTGGACCGCATCATGCAAATGCGCAGCCGACGCGAGTTTTTCAACCCCAACCTGGAATAAGGAGCCTGTTCCGCATGAACCTCCTGACACTGCAGCAAATGAAGGAGCGCGGCGAAAAAATCGCTGTACTCACCAGCTACGATGCGAGCTTTGCAGCGCTCAGCGACAAGGCAGGCGTCGACGTACTGCTGGTCGGCGATTCGCTGGGCATGACCATGCAAGGCCATGCCAACACCCTGGCGGTATCGCTGCGCGACATGGAATACCATACCCGGTGCGTTGCCAACGGCACACAGCATGCCTTCATCGTTACCGACATGCCGTTCGGCAGCTTCCAGAAAACCCCTGAGCAGGCATTCGAGAATGCCGTCCTGCTCATGGCAGCAGGTGCGCAGATGGTCAAGGTTGAAGGTGGCGCCATCATGCTGGAAACCGTGCGCTTCTTGGTAGAGCGCGGCATCCCTGTCTGTGGGCACCTCGGGTTGACCCCGCAATCAGTGCACCAGTTTGGCGGCTACAGAGTCCAAGCCCGGGATGAAGCCGCCGCACGTCAACTGCTAGACGATGCCAAGGCGCTGGCCGCCGCCGGGGCAGGCATGTTGGTACTGGAAATGGTGCCCGCAGCACTCGCGGCCGCGGTAAGCCAGGCCGTGCATATCCCCGTGATCGGCATCGGCGCGGGCAAATACTGCGACGGCCAAGTATTGGTGCTGCAGGACATGCTGGGCATTTACGCAGGCAAGTCGCCGCGCTTCGTTCGCAACTTCATGCAAGGCGCCGGCAGCATAGAGCAGGCCATTTGCGATTATGTTGCCGCAGTGAAAGCACAAACCTTCCCCGGCATTGAACACACTTTCGAGTAAGACCATGACGTTACAAATCATTCCCGAGATCTCGAGTCTGCGTGCCCGCCTAGCGGGCGAAAACAGCATTGCCCTGGTCCCGACCATGGGCAACCTGCATGCCGGGCACATTCATTTGGTGGAGCTTGCACGGCAGCGTGCTGGATGCGTGGTAACAAGCATTTTCGTCAATCCGCTGCAATTCGGTGCCAACGAAGACCTGGACAACTATCCACGTACGCTGGCGGAAGATTGCGCAAAGCTGCAGGCAGCCGGCGCGGATATCGTATTCACGCCATCGGTGCAGGAAATGTATCCCACTACGCAAACCATGCGCATCACGCCACCACCAATCGCAAATGAATTATGCGGCGCAGCACGGCCCGGTCATTTCGACGGTGTCGCCACCGTGGTGATGAAATTGTTCAATATTGTGCAGCCCCATATTGCCGTGTTCGGCAAAAAGGATTTTCAGCAACTGTTCATCATCCGCGAGCTGGTGCGCCAGTTCAACCTGCCCATCGACATCATCGCGGGCGAGACCCAGCGGGAACACACCGGCTTGGCCCTGAGCTCGCGCAATGGCTATCTGAATGAAGGGCAGAAGCTGGAAGCGCAAAGGCTCTACCGCACATTGAAGCTGATCGTGGACAACGTGCAGCAAGGTAACCGCGACTACCCCGCAATCGAGGCGCAAAGCAGTCAATACCTCACCCAGCTGGGCTGGATCGTGGATTACATCTCCATCCGCTCCAGCACGACACTCCTGCCTGCCAGCCTGGACGATCACAACCTGGTAGTGCTTGCTGCAGCGAGGCAAGGCAACACCCGGCTGATCGACAATATCGAGTTTTCCGTCTGAGCGCCCCAGCCCCGCGATCAAGGCACTGAAGCACGAACATGACATATTGCGCGCTTACTGCGCATCCACCTGGTATTTCATGTCGCCTATCCACAGTTCACGCCAGGCGTTAGGCTTGGCGGAGAAATCCAGCGCTTCCAGCGCGCCCTGCATCCTGGCGGCACCCAATGCATCCATATCCTTGCCTGCCAACCGGCCAACCACCTTCCATACCCCCTGCTCCTGGGAAAAGATGCGGCTACCGTAGCCGGCCAGCAGCACCAGCTCCCGCTCGCCATCGCCGTTCAGGTCCAGCATCAATACCGGACACGGTTTGTTGTCGCTACAGTTAAAGTAAATATCGCCAGCATTGTGTTGCCCGAGCAGGAAATCCAGAAATGACGGATCAAGTCCGGCATCGTGTGGATAAGGCGTCAAGCGCCCGTGCAATTGCTCGCGCGTCAGCGGTTCAGGGCCTTTGGGCTTGAACGTGCGATACGTCACTTTCAATGCACCTGCCGCCTTCTGCCGGATCAATGACGCATGTTCATGCGTGGCATTGTGGGCAAGCTCCTGGAGACGCTGGTTGCCGTAACGCCCGCCTTGCAGCCGCAAATACTCGAAATCAAAATCGCTGACGGGTATACGCCCATCCAGCAGCCTAGCCACCTGGCTACTCACCGCCACCCTGGCCGGGTCGAGTACCGGCGTCATGGTCAATACCATTAGTGCTACCGTGAACAGCGCCGCAGCGATATTCACTTGCCTGGCTTCCAGCATCCAGACAGCGTTGCGCCTGAGCACCGCGAACGCATAGCCCAGGGCGTAGACCGCCATGGTGACGATGGCCAGTACCGCCCATATCCTGTCCACACTCCAGCCATATTGCGCGACGCGGAGGCCGAGCGAATAGGCGCAGAGGGCAATATAAACCGGCATCACCAGCAGGCCGAGGCTGATGAAACGCAGCAGCCAACGGGGAAAGCGCTGCTCGCCCGAGGCGTCCTGCCAGGCGGCGTTGAACAGGAACACGGTCCATGCCAGCAGGCACAGCATCAGGCTGGTAGCGTAGCCAGTCTTCCAGAGCAGGGCCAGGCCCTGGAACGGCAAAGCCACCAGGAACAGAATCAGGATCAGGCTCACTACAGGCAGCAGCCAGCCCAGGATATTCAGGCTGGCGCGATAGATGCCCACCAGCGCCTCCTCTTTCGCTGTATAGAGGGAAATGCCGATGCCAAAGGCGATCGCCGTGACAGGATAGGCGAATATGCGGCTGGTGAAGAGGTCCATGAGGAAACCGATGTTGAGAACCTTGAACAGACCGGCCAGCAAGAACAGCAATATCCACAGCAGCCCAGTGAACAATGCTGCCAGTACCAGCTTCACCAGATTGCGCCAGGCGGCGGAAAACAACAGCGAATAATCGCCGAACCAGCGACGCGTGAGCAACTTGTGCTCGGCAAACGGCAGCAAGACAAACCAACTACCCAGCCCCATGGCACCAAGCGAGAAGCCGCGCAGCTCGACGCTGCGCACCGGCAGATCGGCCACCCAGGCCTGATCACCCATGTAGGCCGCAGAAGCCGCCAACACCAGGGAGAAGCCCGCGGACATCCACCACAACGCCGGTTTGTTGCGGTATGGGGAAAGCATCATCTGGCTCAGCGGCAATGTCACGATCAATGCATACCAAGGCCAGATCACGCTCAAATACTGGCCTTTACCGACCAGCCTGATCAACCACTCGTGCAGCAGCCACAGGCCTATCCCTTGCAGGGTCGCCCAGGCGATAATCCAGCTACGTTCTTGCCTGCTCATGACCTTGATATCCCCCTTGGCAATAAATCTTCATTTATTCAGCGTGTTGTTTCCACTATAATAGTCGGTCATGTTTTTTCACATTGGTTGGCCATGCAAAGAACTATGCTCAAATCCAAGCTGCACCGCGTGCATGTAACGCACTCGGAGCTGGACTACGAGGGCTCCTGCGCCATCGATGAAGCGTTGCTCGAAGCAGCCGACATCAAGGAATATCAGCAGATCGACATCTACAATGTCAACAACGGCGAGCGCTTCACCACCTATGCGATCCGCGCCGAGCGCAATTCCGGCATTATCTCGGTAAACGGTGCTGCTGCGCGCAAAGCCAGCCCTGGTGACCTGCTGATCATTGCCACTTACGCCAGCTATACTGAAGCAGAACTGGCCCAATTCAAACCCCAGCTGGTGTATGTCGATGCCGATAACCGCATCAAAAACCAACGCCAGCACATCCCCGTACAAGCTGCCTAATGCTAGATCTAGAACAAATGAAGCTGGCCGTCGTCGACGCGCTGGAGGACATCAAAGCCTTTGACATCACCGTGATGGACGTGAGCAAGCTCACCTCCCTGACGAGCTACATGATCGTCGCCAGCGCGAATTCCACGCGCCAGGCCAAGGCGATTGCGGATAATGTCCGCGAGAAGCTCAAGGAAAAAGGCGCCAACATCCAGGGGACCGAAGGCGAGAAGGAAGGTGAATGGGTGTTGGTCGACCTGGGCGAGATCGTCGTGCACGTCATGGTGCCCGCAACCCGCGCCTACTACAACCTGGAGCAACTCTGGGGCGAGGCCGAAAGCCGCCGCGGCCATATCAAAGCCACAGAGTAACTGCCCTCTTGAAGCTGCGGATCATTTCTGTCGGCCATAAAATGCCGGACTGGGTGCAATCCGCATGCACCGAATACACCAAGCGCATGCCGCGCGAAATGAATGTGGAAATCGTCGAAATCAAGCCCGACAAGCGCGCTTCGGGCAAGAATGCTGAAGCCGTGCAGGAAGCCGAAGCCAAGCGCATCCTCGAAGCTGCAGGCCGCGATTACCTGGTCGCACTGGACGAACACGGCCAGGAAGTCACCACATTGCAACTGGCCGACAAGATGCGTGGATGGATGGAAAGTGGCCGCGATGTCAGTCTGGTGATCGGCGGCGCCGATGGACTGCATGATAGCCTCAAGCATAAGGCAGACTGGCTGTGGAGCCTGTCCAAACTCACCATGCCGCACGGCATGGTGCGCGTGATGCTTAGCGAGCAGCTCTATCGTGGCTTAAGCGTCATCAACAACCATCCTTACCACCGCGAATAACCCATGACAAAATCCCTGGTGTGGTTCCGCCGCGACCTGCGTGACTACGACCACGCCGCGCTCTACCATGCCCTGAAGGATTCCGAACAGGTCGTGTGCGCCTTCGTCTTCGACACGGATATCCTCGATGGCCTGCCCAGGGATGACCGCCGGGTGGAATTCATCTGGGAAAGCGTGCGTGAACTCAAGCTTGCCCTGCAGGAACGCGGCGGCGACCTGCTGGTGCGCCACGGCAAGGCTACTGAGGAAATCCCGGCGCTCGCAAGCGTGTTGGGCGTGGAATGCGTCTACTGCAATCGCGATTATGAACCGGCAGCCGTAAAAAGGGACGACACCGTCAGTCAGCAACTGGGCACGCAAGGTATCGCGTTCAAGAGCTTCAAGGACCAGGTGATTTTCGAGCGTGACGAAATCATGACCAAGTCAGGCACCCCATTCAGCGTCTTCACGCCTTACAAGAACGCCTGCCTGAGAAAATTGGACGATTTCCACCTCAAGGCCTACCCGGTGGACCGCTATATACACCACTTGGCGCAGTCCGCACCCCAGCCGATGCCCTCCTTGGAGTCATTAGCCTTTGCGCGCAGCAACCTCAAGCAGCTCAGGCTACCTACTGGCATGTCGGGCGGCATGGCCCTGTTCGAGGACTTCAGCGAGCGTATGCCGCGCTACCGCGATGCGCGCGACTTCCCTGCACTAAAAGGCCCCTCCTACCTTTCGGTACATCTGCGCTTCGGTACCGTCTCCATCCGTCATTTGGCACGGACGGCGTGGCAGCAAGGCGGTGCGGGTGCGGAAACCTGGCTCAACGAACTACTGTGGCGCGATTTCTATTTCCAGGTGCTGTACCACCATCCGCAAGTGGCCGAGGGGCACAGCTTCAAGCCGGAGTTCGAGCATATCCCGTTCCCCAATGGTGAAAGCCTGTTCAAGGCCTGGTGCGAAGGTCGTACCGGCTATCCGCTGGTCGACGCCGCCATGCGCCAGATCAACCAGACCGGCTACATGCACAACCGATTGCGCATGGTTGCAGCCGGCTTCCTGGTCAAGGACCTGCTGATCGACTGGCGCTGGGGCGAACGCTACTTCGCGGAAAAGCTGATTGACTTTGACCTCGCCGCGAACAACGGCGGCTGGCAATGGGCGGCCTCGACCGGCTGCGACGCGCAGCCATGGTTCCGCATCTTCAATCCGGTAACGCAATCGGAAAAATTCGATCCCGAGGGTAAATTCATCCGCAAATACGTGCCCGAGCTCCAGCCATGCGACGACAAGGAGATCCACGCGCCGTGGCTGATCCCGCCACTGCGGCAGCAGGCGCTAGGACTAGTGATCGGCAAAGACTACCCTGCTCCCGTCGTCGACCACGCCATGCGCCGGGAGCAGGTATTGTCGCTTTACAGACAGGCAAGCAGTCGAAAAAAATGGCCGGCATCAAGCGTTTTGTGAAAACAGCCTGCCGGCCTGTGGTCCATATGGGACGCGGGTAAAGCTCTACTTCAGAGCCTGCTTGGCAAGGCTGTCGCGTCGTGGGCTAGGAGCTACATAAGAGCATTGTTGTAGAAAGTCTGGGCGCGATTGCCAACAAACCGCTGCCGTATGACAGCATCATGGTCCGAGTAGCAGCTGCTATGCAGTGTGAAGAGCACAAAGTTATGTCCGTTCGGGGGGATCACCACCCAGCGCAAACCATCATCAGCCCGACTTCAAGGCCGGCGGTGCGACGTTGGCCTCAGCCTCACCTTGGCGGACGTGTTATTCGCAAGGGCGTAGTCCACCATCATCATGTAGCAGGCGGTCTTGGCCGCATGCGCACCGCCGCGTGATCCCCGAGCAGGCAAGCGTACCTGCCGAGCACGTCCAGCAGCGTCTGGAGGTGTAGCAATGCCACCGCGTCGCCGGCTGCGAGGATGTTGAGCTCGTCTTGCGATGCCGGCATGTCGCCGCCCGAGCGGCCTGGGACGTCAGCCCATCAAGTGGCGCCACTTCGTCATGCGCTCGCCCAGGTCGAGCGTATCGCCATCGACGCTGAAGCGGCCATCGCCCTGGTGATGGATCAGCCGCGTTTCCTTGCGTGCGGTGTCGATCCAGATGCGCTGGACCTCCAGTACCCACAGGTTGTAGCGGCGCGCCCAGCCGTCATCCACAACCCGGCATTCCAGGTTGGCCCAGCATTGGCGCACCAGCGGCGCATCCACCGTCTGCGCAGGCACGGGTGTCAGGCCAAAGTGACCGAACTTGTCCAGCGCATCGCCCGAGCAGTTGCCGATGTCCACCACAGTCTCGGCCAGGTCCACCGTCGGCACTGCCAGCACGCATTCGCCTGTTTCCGACAGTGCCTGATGGCTGTAGTCCCACGGCCCGATGATCGCACCGACCAAGGGCGGCTCATGCTGCATCATCATGTGAAAGCCCATCGTCATCAGATTGGCCCGACCATCCGCGCCGCGCGTGGACACCAGGACGATGGGGCCAGATTCGAGGATGCGGTAGGCATTTTCCGGAGGCAATTCATTGCGCATGGTGTGATCTCCTGAAGCGGTTTGATCGGTGGCTACGCTGCACCCGGCCGCGTAGCGCGCCTTCTCACAGAATTACTCAGCAAAATCCGTGGCATCGGATGCGCCGCGCCAGGCTTGAAGGTCCTGCTGCACGGTCTGCATCTTCTGCTCGGCCAGCGTGTTGGCAATCTTGCCGGCGAACAGGTGCACCGGTGGTTCAGCAACGCTGGCCGCCTGCAGGATCAGCGTTGCCACTTTCTCCGGATCGCCCGCCTGCTTGCCGTCCATGCCATTGAGATGCAAGTCCAGTGAGGCCTTGGCCTCGGTGTAATCGGCGATCGAGCGCTCGGCCACGACCAGCGTGTCCTTGGACAGGAAGCCGGTGCGCACCGGGCCGGGGTACACCACGGTCGCCTTGATGTTCAGTTCGGCAAGTTCGGCTGCGAGCGTTTCGGTCAGGCCCGCCAGCGCGAACTTGGTCGCCACATAGCTGCCCCAGCCTGCATAGCTGCCCTGGAAACCGACGATGGACGCCACGTTGAACACATGCCCGCTGCGCTGGGCGCGCAGATGCGGCAGGGCATGGCGCAGCACGTGCAACGGCGCGAATACGTTGACGTCGAAATTGCGGCGCAGTTCGGCGTCGCTCAGCGCCTCGATGGTGCCTTGCTGGCCATAGCCCGCGTTGTTCACCACGTAGTCGATGCGGCCGAAGGTGGCGACGGTCCTGTCGATGGCGGCCTGGACGCTGGCTTCACTGACCAGATCCACCTGCAGCGGCAGCAGCCGTTCGTTGTCGCCGCCGAAGGCCTGCTGCAGGCTGGCCAGCGTGCGCGAAGTGGCAGCCACGGCGTCGCCGCGCGCCAGGGCCTGGCGGGCCAGCGACAGGCCGATGCCGCGAGCGGCACCGGTGATGAACCAGATTTTGGAGGAAGGGACTTGTGCTTGCATGGATGAAAACTCCTGTGAGCGTTGTTAAGAACAGCGATCAGTACGGGCTGGCCGTCGGGCGCACGATGAGCTCGTTCACGTCCACGCCATCGGGTTGCGCGATCGCGTAGGCAATCGCCTGCGCCACCGCCTGCGGCGGCAAGGCGATACGGCGGAACTCGCGCATGGCTGCTCGCGCGGTCTCGTCGGTGATGTGATCGGCCAGCTCGGACTCGACCACACCGGGGCTGACCAGCGTGACGCGGATGGCATCAGTCTCCTGGCGCAGGCCATCGGAGATGGCGCGCACCGCGAACTTGCTTGCGCAATACACGGCCGAAGACGGCCAGACCTGGTACGCGCCAATCGAGGCGATATTGATGATGTGTCCGTGGCCTTGCGCCTGCATGATCGGCAGCGCAGCGGCAATGCCGTGCAGCACACCGCGCACGTTGACGTCCAGCATGCGGTTCCACTCGTCGATCTTGAGCGCAGCCAGCGGCGACAGCGGCATGACGCCGGCATTGTTGATGAGCACGTCGATGCGGCCATGCGTGGCATGCGTCTGGGAGGCGATGCCTTGCAGGTCTTCGAGACGCGTGACGTCCAGTTGCATCACTTCGACATGGCAGCCTTCGGCGCGCAGTTCGTCCTGCAGCGCGGTGAGCCGGTCCAGGCGACGCGCGCCGATGAAAAGATGGTGGCCCAACCTAGCCAGATGGCGCGCCGTGGCCTCGCCGATGCCGCTGCTGGCGCCGGTAAGCACGATGACCTTGGCGGTGCCCGATGGGGTGGATGACATGATTTCTCCTTGTGTCTTCCTGGCCAGCGCAGGGGCCGGCCAAGAGATTGTGAACAAGGTGAAATCGTAGAGACGAGAGGCTGAATGGACTAGGTCGATATCTCTTGCATCATTGCCTAATCCTATTTATCACCTATCTTAAACAGGCCTTATCCTGCAAAATCATCGTCGTTTCATTAATAGATGGCAGTGCTGAGATGCCCCATACACAACCCGACCTGTCGCGGCAGGCAGAAATGTCCGAATTGATCCAACAACTGGCCCCACACGAAGGCCATACCCGCTCGCTGCTCGACGGCGTGCGCCTGATGCGTGCCGACCGACCCCTGGGACGTACGCCGGTACTGTACGAACCGAGCATCGTCATCGTCTGCCAGGGCCACAAGCGTGGCTACCTGGCCGACCGGGTCTACCACTACGATCCTCAGCACTACCTGGTGCTGTCGGTACCGCTGCCCTTCTCCAGCGAAACCGATGCCAGCCCCGAGGAGCCCCTGCTGGCGGTATCCGTGCGGCTGGACATGACGGCCGTGGCCGATCTGGTCATCGAGGTCGATCAACAGGCCAGCCCGGTGCCTGCCGCCCCTGCGGGCATCGTTTCAACGCCATTGGATGCCACACTGGCAGATACCACGGTGCGCCTGCTGCGGGCCTTGCGCTCAACACTGGAAGCGCGGGTGCTGGGCCCGGCCATCGTGCGGGAACTATGCTTTCGCGTGCTGCTTGGCGAGCAAGGCGGCGCCATCCGCGCCGCGCTGGCCAACCACGGCAACTTCGGTCGCATCGCGCGCGTGCTGCGGCGCATCCACAACGACTACGCCCAGCCGCTGGACGTGGACACGCTGGCGCGCGAAGCGGGGCTGAGCGTGCCGGCCTTCCATGCGCATTTCAAGGCCGTGGCTGCCACCTCCCCCATCCAGTACATCAAGTCGGTGCGGCTGCACCAGGCACGGCTGATGATGATTCGCGACAATGTGACCGCGGCGGGCGCCGCAGCCCGCGTCGGCTACGAAAGCCCTTCGCAGTTCAATCGTGAGTTCAAGCGGCTGTTTGGCCGCAGCCCCGGCGAGGAAGCACGTGAAATGCGTTCGGCCTTTGCCTTGATGGAGCCGGCTCAGCTTGAGGCGGCCGCAGCGACCCACTGATGGCTAATACGGTTGCATGGCGAGGGTAGATGGGCGTTGTTTGAGAGCGCTGAGATGCAGACAAGGGCTTGCAAGGGCCGCGTACCGAGCTTTCGGCTCATGCTGATCCCTGAGCCGGCTTGAACAGGCGAAGCGAGATCATGTGCGATATCCAGCCGGCGGCCGAGCCGACCATGCCCTCAGTTAACAATTACGCGAGGCTTTGCATGGAGGATTCCAGATGGACGGCGAACCAGGCAACCAGGCCCAGAAAGTAACCGAGCAGGCTGTTCAGGATCGGCAGGCTGCGTAGAATATGATGGACGCGCCCAAGTTCTTGATAGACCTGATGTGGCGGGCTTGGGCACAGTCCAGCGAAGTGCCGGGCTGGAGTCATCGCCCCCCGTAAGGACCAGGGACTTACGCTACGCCGTCGGATCGGTGAACGAATGATAATCCTGCAGGCGCTCCACTTCTTCGCGCGCTCCCATCATCACCGCCACACGTTGATGCAGACCCGCAGGCTCCACATCCAGGATGCGCCTGTGCCCAGTCGTAGCAAGCCCTCCTGCCTGCTCTACCAGCAAGCTCATGGGATTGGCCTCGTAAAGAAGGCGCAGGCGACCACCCCTTCCTACAGCGCGGCTGTCCAGCGGATAGAGAAATACACCTCCCCGCACCAACAAGCGATGGACCTCCGCGACCATGGTAGCGACCCAACGCATATTAAAATCCTTGCCGCGCGGACCGCTGCTGCCCGCAATGCATTCTGCGATATAGCGCTGCACCGGCGGCTGCCAGAAGCGCTGGTTGGACATGTTAATCGCAAATTCCTCAGTGCTGGCGGCGATGGTCAGGCCGGGGTGCGTCAAATAGAACTCGCCCTGGTCAGGATCCAGGGTAAAGCCATGTACGCCATGCCCCATCGTCAACACCAGCATGGTAGAGGTGCCGTACAACGCATAACCGGCAGCCAGCTGCCGACTGCCGGCCTGCAGGAACGAGGCTTCGTCTACCGAGCCTTCTGGCGCGGGCAAGATGGAGAAAATGCTGCCGACGGAGAGATTGAGGTTGACATTGGACGACCCATCCAGAGGGTCGAATACCAACAGGTATTTGCCCTGCTTTCCGGCAAACACCTGCGCCTGCGCCATTTCCTCGGAAGCGACAGCCGCGACATGAGGCTGCTTTGACGCCATCGCAGTGAAAATGTCGTTGCTGATCACGTCCAGCGCTTTTTGCTCCTCACCCTGCACATTCTCGCGACCAGCACTTCCCATATTGCCCCGCAATGCACCATATCTGATTTCACGGGCTACCGCTTGGCAGGTGGCTGCGATATCCTGTATCAGCGTCAGGACATTATCGGCAACGGCATGTTGCCTTTCCTGCTGGACCAGAAATTCCGAAAGCTTCAGCATGTTTTCCTACATCCTTTTCATAAGGTCGACACAATCTCTCCAACGACGACACTGAGTTGCCAATCGACGGGAAGTTGTTTCATTTTTGCAACTGTCGCACTGGCTAGCGCCCGACTTATGTTGAATTCAATAGACAACTAAAAATCGCTCGGTTAAAGTGAATTCCGTTTGTGTCGAATTAGAGACACTCAATAATAATTTAGGACAGATGTATGCGCGTTAAATTTTCAGGGATTGCGATCAGTGTCGCAGTTGCGCTCAGCATGGCAGGCTGTGCGACCCAAGCCAATAAAGACCCACTGGAAAGTATGAACCGGGGCATTTACAAGTTCAATGATACTGCCGACAAAGCCGTTCTCAAACCAATCGCAGGCGCATACAAGGCAGTCCTGCCGAGCCCGATCCGCACGGGCGTCAACAACTTCTTCACAAACCTCGGTACATTCACGTCGCTAGTCAACAATATTCTGCAGCTGGAACTGGGCAAGGCCATGGACAACACCGGGCGCCTGCTCATCAATTCCACTATCGGGATTGGCGGCTTGGTGGATGTTGCTTCCATGGATGGCGTGCCCAACCACAGGGCTGACTTCGGCCAGACCCTGGGCAAATGGGGCGTGGGTAGCGGCGCCTACCTGGTGCTGCCTTTCCTCGGCCCGAGCACATTGCGCGATACGGCAGGCCTGACAATCGATACGCTTTACTTCGATCCGATCCAATATACCAACCATGTGCGCGAGCGCAACCAGCTGCGCATGTTGAGCTTCATTGACTTGCGCTCACAGTATTTGCCAGCCAGCGACCTGATCGACGATGCCGCATTGGATCCTTACATCTTTATGCGCGAGGCCTACCTGGAGCGCAGGCATCAGTTCGTCACCGGCGAGGCATCGTCATTCGATGATTTCGACGACGATGACGAGGAAGTAACGCCGCCAGAGCCCCAATAAATCATTGCGACACCCAATGAAAAAGCCACGCACCGCGTGGCTTTTTCATTTAAGGCAACATGAATCAGGAAAACTATTCGCCGCTTGCCACCGTCATGCGCTCGATGAGGATGGAACCTGTCTGCTTCGACCCCTGCACCAGCACATCATTACCCACCGCCACGATATTCATGAACATTTCAGCCAGATTGCCCGCAATCGTGATTTCCTCGACCGGGTAGGCAATCACGCCATTCTCCACCCAGAACCCTGCCGCACCGCGGGAATAATCTCCCGTGACCATATTAATCCCATGCCCGAGCAACTCAGTCACCAACAATCCCGTTCCCATAGTGTTGAGCAGGCCGGCTAGGTCAAGATCGCCATGGCGGACGACCAGGTTATGGTTGCCTCCCGCATTGCCCGTGGTCTGCATGCCGAGTTTGCGGGCAGAGTAGCTCCCGAGCATGTAGCCTTCCAGGATGCCGTTATTGATTAGTAGCCTGCCGCGGGTTGCCACGCCTTCGTTGTCAAATGGCGAGCTGGCAAGGCCTCTGGGAATATGAGGCAACTCTTCTATGCTCATGAGGGAGGACATGACCTGTTTACCGAGACTGTCCAATAAGAAGGAAGACTGACGGTACAGGCTGCCGCCGGAGATGGCGGAAACCAAGTGCGAAATCAGCCCAGATGCCAACGGGGCCTCGAAAAGAACGGGTACCTGGCAGGTCTTGATCTTGCCCGGTCCCAGCCGGCGCGCTGCGCGTTCGCCGGCGCGCAAGCCGACAGCGCGTGCCGAATCCAGGTCGCCGGGATGGCGTGCGCTGGTGTACCAATAGTCGCGCTGCATGCTGTCGCCCGACTCGGCGATCACCGAACAGCTGAGACCATGGCGCGAGCTGGGGTAGCCGGCATTGAATCCATGGCTGTTGGCATAAGAAAACAGGCCTTCGTAAGTCGAGACCGAAGCCCCCTCAGAATTGGTAATGCGCGGATCGGCAAAACGGGCCGCCTGCTCACACTCCAGCGCCAATGCCAAGGCTTCGTCTACGCTAATATCCCACGGATGGTGCAAGTCCAGATCGGGAATATCACGCGCTAACAAGGCAGGGTCGGCCAGGCCGCAGAACTCATCCTGGGCCGTGTAGCGCGCGATATTGCAAGCCGCGGCGACGGTATCCCTGAGTGCGCTGGCGCTGAGGTCCGAAGTGCTGGCATGCCCCTTTTGCTGGCCGAAATAAACCGTCACCGACATGCCTTTATCGCGGTTGTATTCGATGGTTTCGGTCTCGCCCATACGGACCGAGACATTCTGACCTATCCCCAAGCTGACTTCGGCCTCCGCCGAGCTTGCGCCCGCCACCTTTGCCAGGCGCAAGACTTCTTCACTCATGCCTTGCAGCTCATCCAGCGTGTATGAAAAGCGAGAACCATGCTCTGTCTGGTCGTTCACAGGAGTCTCTTTGCAAAAAACTGCTATCATACATCAGCATGAAACCCGACAAGACAGAAAACACCGAACATGGCATTGAGCCTGTCAGCAAAACCAAGCGCAAGGCTGAGGCCGATGCCCTGCAAGCCATCGGCGTGACATTGACCGAGCTACCAAGGGACAAGCTCAACAAGCTGGACCTACCGGAAGCCCTATTGGATGCCGTCAACGAAGCCAAGCGCATCACATCGAACGGTGCATTGCGCCGCCAGATGCAATATATTGGCCGTCTGATGCGCGATATCGATACCGACCCCATTGTCGAGCAGCTGCAACGCTGGGAAGGCTCGCACACTGAAGAAAATGCACGCTTTCACCGACTGGAGCAATGGCGTAACCGCCTGATTGAAGATGAGTCTGCGTTGTCGGAATTCATCAGTGAATTCCCCAATACGGAAGCGCAACAGGTACGCAACCTCATCCGCAATGCAAGACGCGAGCATGCTGCAGGCAAGCCGCCCAAGAGCAGCCGCGAGCTGTTCAAGTTATTGCGCAGTATTACGGAAGCGCCACCTCCCGGCACTGAACTCAGCGCTGACTGATCAGATCAGTGCCATGACAGGTGGGTAAGGCCGGCCCCGATGTGATGTCTGGCTGCCCGACACCCCCAGGCGCAAATCGATACCGAACCCACATGATTGTGCAGGAAACACAAACTTTGATGACATATTGTTGAACCACATGGGCCTAGCTTATTTAACACTCATCCCTTTTATCGGGGCGATCTTCACTAAACTCAGCACCAGACTGGGCCGCTACTCGTCTGCCTGGGTCGCCATTCTTTCCGCGATGTTGTCACTCTTCCTGCTATGGCCGCTGGCAATGCAGGCATGGCAGGGCAATACCGTGATCCAGCGCATCACGCCTTGGATGCCGGAGCTGGGTATCAGCCTCGCGTTCCGGCTGGATGGCCTGTCCCTGCTGTTCAGCCTGATGATTCTGCTGGTTGGCCTGATCGTGGTGATTTATGCACGCTATTACCTGTCCCCGCGCGACAGCATGGGGCGTTTTTATTCCTACCTCCTGCTGTTCATGGGCTCAATGCTGGGTGTCGTGCTTTCGGAAAACATCATCCAGCTCCTGATGTTCTGGGAGCTCACCAGCCTGTCGTCATTCCTGCTGATCAGCTATTGGCAACAGCGCGAAGAAGCCAGCCGTGGTGCACGCATGGCCCTCACGATCACTGGCGGCGGCGGACTTGCCATGCTGGGCGGTTTCCTGCTGCTGGGCAATATGGCGGGCAGCTACGACCTCAGCGACATCCTGCTGGCAGGCGATGCCATCCGCAGCCACGAGCATTATCCGCTCATGTTGCTGCTGATCCTGCTTGGCGTGTTCACCAAGTCGGCACAGTTTCCTTTCCATTTCTGGCTGCCCAATGCCATGGCAGCGCCTACTCCGGTGTCAGCCTATTTACACTCCGCCACCATGGTCAAAGCCGGCATATTCCTGCTTGCACGCCTGTTTCCTGCGCTTTCGGGTACACCGGAATGGACCTGGATCGTTTCCGGCGTCGGTATTGCCACCTTCGTCACAGGCAGCTACATCGCCCTGTTCAAGCACGACATGAAAGCGCTGCTGGCCTATTCCACCATCAGCCACCTGGGCCTGATCGTCGCCCTGTTTGGCATTGGCACCCCGCTGGCAGTGGTCGCCGGTATCTTTCATATCATCAACCATGCAACCTTCAAGGCCTCGCTATTCATGCTGGCCGGTATCGTAGATCACGAGACCGGCACCCGTGATATACGTCACCTGGGCGGCCTGCGGCGCTACATGCCTTACAGCGCAGTGTTGATGGTCATCGCTGCAGCAGCCATGGCGGGTATTCCCGGCCTCAATGGCTTCATTTCCAAGGAAATGTTCCTTGACCAGATCGTTGCCCACGGCAACACCTTCCCTCACCAATGGCTGTTGCCAGCAATCGTAACAGCTGGCGCAGTGTTCTCGGCAGCCTATTCCATTCGCATTGCTCATAGCGTCTTTTTCGGCAGCGAGCCTGATGACCTACCCAAGGCGCCCCACGATCCCTCAAGCGGCATGCAAATTCCAGTTGCCATCCTAGTCGCCGCCTGCGTTGCAGTAGGCGTGCTCCCTGCGATTGCAGAGCCACTGGTGACATTGGTCACAGCCAGCACCCTTCAAACTGCACCTCCAGCCTTTCATCTTGCGATCTGGCACGGCCTGACGCCTGCCTTGTGGATGAGCGCCATTGCACTGGCAGGGGGTATCTTGGTGTATCGGCAGCGCGAAGCGTTTTTCTCCCTGCAAACCCTTGTCGACGGCAGGATAGATGCCAAGATCATGTATAACGGCGCCATGCGAAGGCTGTTTGCTTGGTCAGGCGCCATTACCATGAATGCGGACAACCTTTCTCAGAAGCGCATGCTATGGATATTGTTCGTCACGGCGATCGTGTTGGGTGGATACGGCTTTATCAGCGGCGAGGGCAGCCTTGTGGGCAGCCGCGCCATGCTCCCGGTTGACCCCATGAGCATAATGGTCGCCATCATCATGATAGCAGCGACCATTGCCACTGTGGTCATGCACCAGCAACGCTTTACTTCGCTCATTCTGGTCGGTGCAGTCGGCCTGGGTGTGGCATTGACCTTTGTCAAGTTCTCCGCACCCGACCTCGCATTGACGCAGCTTGCTGTGGAATTCATCACCTCCGTGTTGCTGCTGTTAGCTCTGTTCTTCCTGCCGCAGACAACGCCGGATGAGCAGGATCGCCTGCGCCAGACACGTGATATCGTGATTGCCGTCTTGGCTGGTCTTGGCGTTGCCGCGCTGAGCTATGCCGTGCTGACCCGGGAATATGAAACCATTGCCGACTATTTCATTGAGAACAGCGTGAGTGGCGGCGGTGGAGCCAATGTTGTCAATGTGTTGCTCGTGGACTTCCGCGGCTTCGATACCATGGGCGAGATCACGGTGCTGGCATTAGCCGGCCTGGGCATTTACGCCATGCTGGACCAGCTCCAGCTACTCAGCCCCAAGCAGGATGCCGAAGGCCGTCCATGGAACCCTGATACCCACCCGCTAATCCTGGCGACCTTTAGCCGCATCCTGCTGCCACTTGCCCTGCTGGTTGCGGTCTTCATCCTGTTGCGGGGGCACAACCTGCCAGGCGGTGGTTTCATTGCAGGGCTCATCACCTCCGCGGCACTCATCGTGCAATATCTCGCCAATGGCGTGGAGTGGACACGCACCAAACTGCCTGCCAATACCCATCCGCTCATCGGCTATGGCCTGCTGACATCGGCCAGCACCGGCGTGGCCAGCTGGTATTTCGGCTACCCCTTCCTTACCTCGACGTTTGACCACGTGCATTTGCCGGTGCTGGGAGAATTCGAACTGGCTTCTGCCATGGCATTCGACATCGGTGTATTCCTAGTGGTCGTCGGCACTTCACTACTGATCCTGATCAACCTGGGCATGATCCATCAGGTCAGCTACTTGCCTCGCGCCAGCAAGCCCACCGGAGGGAAAGAGGCGAAACCGGCCTCCGCCGCCACAATGGCCAACAAGCCTGAAAAGCTCGCAATGAAAAAACAGGAAGACATGTCATGGAAGCGTTGATCTCCATCCTGATCGGCATACTCACCGCAGGAGGCGTTTATCTCTGCCTGCGCAGCCATACCTTTCCGGTCGTACTCGGCCTGACCCTGCTCTCCTACGCTGTGAACCTGTTCCTCTTCATGATGGGACGTTTAGTCATTGGCAAGCCTCCCATCATCAGCGATGAAGCCGGCAGTTATGCCGACCCGCTGCCGCAGGCACTGGTACTGACGGCCATCGTCATCAGCTTTGCGATGACTGCCTACATCATTGTGCTCGCGCTCAAGGCACGCACCGAAATGGGCAACGACCATGTCGATGGAAAGGAAATCCGTTGAGCCACCTTGCCATCATCCCCTTGCTTCTGCCATTGTTTACCGGCATTTTCCTGCTGCTGCTGCGTGAGCAACGCATCTACGTCAAGCGTGCCATTTCCGGCATCAGCAGCATTGCCTTGATCGCCGTGGCCGCTACCCTGCTGTGCACGGTCAGCGACGGCAACATTCTGGTCTATTCGTTGAGCAACTGGCCCGCCCCGTTCGGCATCGTCCTCATGGCGGACCGTCTTGCCGCGCTGCTGGTACTCACCACCTCCTTGCTCTCGCTGTTTGCCTTGGTATATGCCATGGGCGGTACGGACAGGCAGGGGCGCCAGTTCCACATCCTGTTCCAGCTGCAACTGTTCGGGCTCAACGGCGCGTTCCTCACGGGAGACCTGTTCAACCTGTTCGTGTTCTTCGAAGTACTGCTGCTCGCCTCGTACAGCCTCTTGTTGCACGGCGGCGGACGCAAGCGCATCCGTTCCGGCCTGCACTTCGTCGTGATCAACGTGGTTGGATCCTCGCTGTTCCTGATTGCCGCTGGCGTGCTTTACGGCATTCTCGGCACACTCAACATGGCCGACCTTGCCGTCAAGGTCACCCAGGTCAGTCCAGACAATGTCGGCCTGATTAAGGCGGCCGCCCTGCTCCTTTTCGTGGTCTTTGCCTTGAAAGCAGCACTGTTGCCCCTCTACCTCTGGCTGCCTTCGGCATATTCACAAACCAGCGCCCCTGCCGCTGCGTTATTTGCCATCATGACAAAAGTAGGCGCTTACAGCATCCTCCGCGTCTATACCCTGATTTTCGGCAACGAGGCAGGTCCCCTCGCCAACTTGCTGGATGGATGGCTGCTGGGGATGGCACTCGCCACCATCGTCATCGGCAGCTTCGGCTTGCTCGGCAGCAAGCGCCTGCGTCAGCAAATTGCCTACCTGGTCGTGATTTCTGCAGGCACCCTGCTGACGGGCTTCAGCCTGGAATCCCAAGCCGGGATTGCCGCCGGACTGTACTATCTGCCGCACACTACGTTTGCCACTGCCGCGTTGTTCCTGCTTGCCGACCTGATCGTCCAGCGGCGAGACCAGATTGAAGACCGGCTGGAAGCCGGGCTGGTGATTACCAGACAGAAATTTCTCGGCGCCACTTTCTTCATTCTGGCCATCATCGCCTCCGGGCTGCCACCACTCTCGGGCTTCCTCGGCAAGTTCATGCTGCTGCGCGCAGCGCTGGAACATCCAGCCCTGCCCTACATCATGGCGATTATCCTGACCAATGGCCTGCTGACTGTGATTGCCATGGCGCGCACCGGCACCTTGTTCTTCTTCGAAGCCCATGCCGTGGACACATCCACCAACACCTACATCAAGCAGGGCGCACCCGAGCGGCTGCGGGTGCGCGAATTGCTGCCCATCCTGTCACTATTGTCACTATGCGTACTCATGACCTTCTGGGCAGGTCCCATCAATCGTTATTGTCTGGACACAGCCAACCAGTTGCTGGATACGCAATCCTACATTCATGCCGTGCTCGGAAGAGGAGAACCATGATGCAACGCTTCCTGCCACACCCGCTGTTGACCGTCGCCCTGGGCATCATCTGGCTGCTGCTCACCAACAGCATAGCGCCCGGACAGATTGTCCTTGGATTGCTGCTGGGCTGGGCCATCCCGTTCTTTGCCCTGCAATTCTGGCCCGACAAGCTCAAGGTGCACAAGCCGCTTACCCTGCTGAGGTTCAGCTTCATCCTGCTATATGACATCATTGAGGCCAACCTCATCGTTGCCATGCGCATTCTGGGCAAGCCCGAAAAGCTGCGCCCGGCATTTATCGTGGTCCCCATAGACCTCAACTCCGACTTTGCGATGAGCATACTGGCAAACACGACTTGCCTGACGCCAGGCTCGCTCTCGGCTCTGCTTGCCCCTGATCGCAAAAGCATCCTGGTGCATACGATAGACGTGGGGGATGTCGACGCCTTCATCCACACCATCAAAACACGTTACGAACTGCCACTAAAGGAGATTTTCGAAGAATGATAGAAATCGCCATCCATATTGCATTCGTGCTGGTCTCGGCAGCACTTGCGCTGAATGCCTGGCGCCTGCTGATCGGCCCCAGTGCGCCTGACCGCATCCTGGCCCTGGATACGCTCTATATCAACACCATTGCCCTGCTGGTGGTATTCGGCATTTACATCAAAAGCATGGTCTACTTCGAAGCCGCATTGCTGATCGCCCTCATGGGGTTCATCGGCACCATCGCCATGTGCAAGTATCTATTGCGGGGAGACATCATCGAATGAACATCGTGCTAGAAATCCTCCTCTCGCTACTGATCGTCACCGGTGCTTTGCTCACCTTTATCGGCTCGCTCGGGTTGGCGCGCCTGCGCGATTTTTACACCCGCCTACACGGCCCGACCAAGGGCACGACGCTGGGTGTCGGCAGCCTATTGATTGCCTCCTCCATTTTCTTCAGCGTCCAGGGCGACGGCGTCAGCCTGCATGAAATCCTGATCACGCTATTCCTGTTCATCACTGCACCGATCAGCGCACACTTGCTGGCAAAAGCAGCACTGCACCTCAAGGTGGAATCACTGGTCCCCTTGCCGGATGAGGCTATTGCACGCAAGAACAGCCAGCACAAGCCCTACCAGACCCTGGACTAGCGAGGGCATCAATGCGCCGACGGCGGCTTGTTTGCGTTGGCCTGTCCACTCGCAGCCAGTTGCAGATCCTCTGCCTCCAACGTGCTATCGCGCTTGGGAGGCAGGAGAAACAAGCCCGGATTCTGGAAAAAGCGCTTGACCAGGGTCTTCAGCAACAGACGCCACTGGGCAAATGTCACCTTGCGCGACTTCATTGCCACATACAGCGCGAGGCTGAAGCTCACTACAAGATTGGTCGTGCCGATCAACCAGATGCCCAGAATCGCGGTGACCAATACCTGCCATGAAAACAGGAAATCCAGTGCAACAAAGGAATACCCGGTGAAAGCCGATGCAAACGCAATGTGGCGGATATCGATAGGCAATCCGAGCAGCACGCCAAGTCCGGACATCCCACCCAACAGACAGCCAAAATAGAAATTGCCCGCCAAGGCGCCTAGATTGTTTTCGACATAGCGCGCCACACGGTCCAGGCGCGACGGGCCCAGCAGCCTCTCCAACCAGCCCAGGGCCCGCAAGCGCTGCGGGATCTTGTTATAAACCGCGAGGTTGTCGTGGTAGCCCGCGATCAGGCCCGAAAGGAACAGGCAAACCCCGGCGACGGCGGCATAGAATACCGCACCGCTGTGGAAGGGATCGTTAGCATCCAGCAAGTCATGGGCTTTTTCCGGCGTGATGAAATGCTGTCCCGTCACCAACAGGATCAGGCAGCCCACCAGCATCGCCACGGGAACTGCCATCATGACGTTGCCCAAGATGGCAATGGTCTGGCTGCGGAACGTCTGCGCAATGATCGTCACCAGCTTGTCCAGATTCTTGTTCTTGCGGTCACTCGCATCAATACTGGCCGCAATCGCGGCAGCCGTCATTGCCGGCTGCTTGGTTGCCACAGTGAAATGCAGAATATGGATAAGCGCAAACCCAAGGCCGTAATTAAGGCTGAACAGGATCGCTTCGGTCAGCGGCGCATAATGGTGCTTGGCCGCAATGATCTTGAGCATGGTCATGAGCGCGATGATTACCCCTGCCCCCATGGCGGACCGCATCAGGCCAAAGTACTCGCTGCGCGTTTCGGTGATGTAGTGCTCTCCGGTGCGGCTGGCATTTTCCGTGACACGCAAGGCCATCAGCTCGACATTCTCGCGGAAATGCTGCCGCACGTCATTCTTATGCCGCTCGGCGGAAACCAGCGTCTTGAACAACTGCACAATCGCCACCCCGGCATCCGCATCGCTGCGCACCAGCTTGAGGATTACCAGCAAGCTCTCAAGGCGCCTCACCTGCTGACTCATTCGCTGCAATAGGAAAGTGAGATGGACGCTGGTCCCGGTCTGCGAACTGTTGCGCCGTATCTTGGCGATCACTTCCCTGCATTGGTCCAGCATCACCAGGATATGTCCGACATCATGCTGCTGCTCCAACGGCATGGCGAGCAGCGCCTGGAGCTCGACGCTCTGGGTGATGAAGGGAGAGTCGTGATATTCGATCTCGGGATGGTTGCGGATCAGCTCTGGCTCCAACCCCGAAGCAGCCAGGCGATAGGACAACACCTGCGCTGCATCCAGCAAGCTTTTCTGGCATTCTGCCACTTTATCGTCCGACAACTCGTGAAAACGCAGGGCATGCACGAGCTGTACCCAGACCTCGTCGGGTACCGCAGCCACCCAGATTTCATCACCCTTCTTGGGGAATATCTGCCCGAACAAATCCTTGAGGTAGGCGGGGTTGATGGCATCCGGCAACATCTTGTGCCCAATTCGGCGTGAAAGCTCGGTAAAAAACCCGCTGTTTGGCTGAATGCCTGAATCCACATACAGCGATATGGGTTTGCGCCCGACCAGCAGACTGACGATCGCATCCCGCAACAAGGCGGCCTTGCCAGGATCGCTATTCAATACATGGCACAGCGCCTGCACTGCATGAGCAGCGTGCCCGGCATCACTTTGATGACGTGGGCGGATCTCCGCCACTAGGTCGGCAATCAGGCGCGCGGCATTGGTGTGGTGTTGTGCGTAATCTCGCAGGATATCTTCCATCAGCATATTTCGATCGGTCATGTTTACATAATCTGTTCAAGGATGAGCTTATTTCGCTTCATCGTAAAGCATGGTGACTGTTATTTCAGCACTATAATGCCGTTCCCAATGCCACATGCACCCTCTTCTCGGCATTGACCCGGCGCAATACCAGCTCCACCTCCTGCCCGGCATGGCGATGTGCTGCTTGTTGCAGCACTTGCGGCGACGAAAGTGCCTCTCCCCCCAGGCTGAGCAAGACATCCCCCACCGCCACTCCCGCCTTGGCTGCGGGAGAGTGCGTGATCACTGCCAAAACAGTCAGTCCTGGTCCGGCATCATTGTTGCTGCGTTGCATCACGTGCACCCCCAGCACCGGTGGCGCGAGCTTGCCCCAGTAGGTGGCAAAATAGCTGTAAATATCCGCGGCAGCGCCTGCATGTGGCTGGGCACTGACCTGCGTCTTGACTGGCTGCAAGTCCATGGTCGCCATCGGCGCCGTGATCAACTTCTTGTATACCACCACCGCATCTGCCTGGACTTCCGCAGCATGGGCTGCAGCGTATGAGAAGGATAGCTCGGGTGCCTCGAAGCTCGTATACCCGAGCATTTGATATCCATCATTCAGCATGTGCTGGTAGTCATCCAGCTCTTTCCCTCCCTGATAGATCGTGGGCTCGCCCGCCCCCTGACTGAGCTTGATACCATGCAGCTGGCGCGCGACATAGTGCTGTGCATAGGGGTTATCCTCCTGTGGCAACTGCACTGCCGGTCCAGGCGCCACCGGCTCAGGTACTGGCTCCTTGACTACCGGCCTGCTACACGCTGCCAGCATGACAAGCAACAGTACGATGAAATATGGGCGCATATTCTCTATTCCTCGTTTTTCCTGGTGACAATGGTATGATGAAACCACGTTTTTTTCATTCCCGGCATGTTAATGATGACGGGATCATTATGACCTAAATCCCTAGAAGCACATCCATGGCAACAGACACTATCCGCATCGGCCTGGTCTCCATCAGCGACCGCGCCTTCAGCGGCGTATATGAAGACAAAGGCATTCCCTCCCTGCAGGAATGGTTGGGCAGAGCCCTCGCCACCCCGTGGGAAAGCATATTGCGCGTCATCCCTGACGAGCAGGCAGTCATTGAATCCACCCTATGCGACTTAGTTGACGTCGAAGGCTGCAGTCTGGTGCTGACGACGGGCGGCACCGGGCCAGCCGTGCGTGACGTCACGCCAGACGCCACCCTGGCGGTGGCGGACAAGGTCATGCCCGGATTTGGCGAACAAATGCGTCAGATCAGCCTGCAATTCGTGCCGACCGCGATTCTTTCGCGCCAGGTTGCTGTCATCCGCAAGCGCTGCCTGATCATCAACCTGCCGGGCCAGCCCAAGGCCATCGCGCAGACGCTCGAGGGCCTCAAGGACGCGCACGGGAAAACCATCATCCCCGGTATTTTCGCTGCTGTGCCTTACTGCCTGGACTTGATTGAAGCCCCGCATATCGACACCAACCCCGATATCGTGCAGGCTTTCCGCCCCAAGTCAGCACAAAAACCCGCCTGACCATGGCATCGGAATTCGACTTGATCCAGCGCTATTTTCGGCGCGCTCACCCCTCGGCTGTGCTCGGCGTGGGTGACGATGCAGCGCTGATTCAACCATCGCCAGGCATGGAGCTCGCCGTGTCTGCCGACATGCTGGTGGCAAACACACACTTTTATCCCAATATCGATCCATGGCTGATCGGATGGAAATCGCTGGCAGTGAATATTTCCGACATGGCTGCCATGGGCGCGCAGCCACGTTGGGCTACCTTGACCATTGCATTGCCAGAAGCAGATGAAGATTGGATCAGCAAGTTCGCCGCAGGCTTCTTTGCCTGCGCCGCGCAATTCGACATCGCCCTAATCGGTGGCGACACCACGCGCGGCCCTCTCACCATCAGCGTGCAGATCATGGGCGAGACGCCACCCGGCGCATCTTTGCTGCGCAGCACTGCACGCGCGGACGACGACATCTGGGTATCAGGTCCGCTGGGGGATGCCGCATTAGCCTTGGCCGCCATTCAGGGCCGTTATCCGCTCAGCGACACAGAGCTCGCGGCATGTGGCAAGGCCCTGCACCAGCCCCAGCCGCGGGTGGTGTTGGGACAGGCGCTACGCGGATTGGCGCATAGCGCGCTGGACATCTCCGATGGACTGCTGGCTGACCTTGGGCATATCCTGGAACACTCGCAAGTGGGCGCTGAGGTCTGGCTAAAGGCGATTCCCAAATCAGAAGTTGTAAGCGCACACTCTCAAGAAGTAGCAATACAGAAAATGATATTATCCGGCGGCGATGACTATGAGTTATGTTTTACCGCCTCCACACAACACCGGCAGCAGATTGCCGACATTGGTCGGCAATTGAGCCTGGACATGGCCGTGATTGGCCGCATCACCGATACGCAGCAACTTGTCATCCACGGCCTGGACGATGCACCACTGACCCTCAAGGAGCACGGTTTTGACCATTTTGCCTGACCGACACTTCCTGCTGCGGCACCCAGCCCACTTTTTTGCCCTGGGCTTCGGCAGCGGGCTGGCGCGCAAGGGCCCGGGAACCTGTGGCACATTGATTGCCCTGCCACTATTCGGGCTATTGATGCTGCTGCCGGAGGCAAGCCACCTTCCCATCCTGGCGGCGCTGTTCCTGGCTGGCATCCCGCTCTGCGGCATCGCCGGGCGCAACCTGGGCGTCGACGACCATGGATGCATCGTCTGGGACGAGATCGTGGCTTTCATGCTGGTGCTGGAATTTACCCCTAACGCTTGGGAATGGTGGCTGTACGCGTTCCTGCTGTTCCGGCTGTTCGACATATGGAAACCATTCCCGATCCGAACCCTGGACCGACAAGTACACGGCGGTCTCGGCGTCATGCTGGACGACCTGTTGGCCGCAATCTATGCAATTGCCGTATTGAAAGGAGCACAATGGTGGATGATGCAGAGCTTTTGACAATTTCGCACAAACTGGGCGATACCCTGATCAAGCAGGGCCTCAGGCTCGCACTGGCAGAATCCTGCACTGGCGGCTGGGCCTCGCAGTGCGTGACAGCCGTGCCGGGTAGCTCGTCCTGTTTCGACCGCGGCTTCGTCACCTACAGCAACGAGGCCAAGCAGCAAATGCTCGGCGTGGGCGCCGACACGCTGAGCCAGCACGGAGCAGTCAGCGAGGAAACCGCCAAGGAGATGGCCCTGGGCGCGCTGGCCTACAGCACCGCCGACATTAGTGCTTCCATCACGGGCATCGCTGGGCCGGATGGCGGAAGCGAGCAAAAACCGGTCGGTACCGTATGCTTTGGCTGGGCCCATCGCGATGGCCGGATCATCACCCAAACCCACCACTTCCTGGGCGACAGAGACGCCGTGCGCAGACAGTCTGTCAAAACCGCATTAACCGGCTTGTTGCAGCTTACTTTACCCACTGATTTATGAAATAATTGCAGGCTTTAGCAGGCAACTCGAAAAGGTATTCACTGATGGATGAAAACAGAAGCAAAGCGCTAGCCGCCGCCCTCTCGCAAATCGAGAAACAATTTGGCAAAGGCTCTATCATGCGCATGGGCGACACCGATGTCGCTGCTGACATCCAGGCAGTTTCTACCGGCTCCCTGGGCCTGGACATCGCCCTGGGTATTGGCGGCTTGCCGCGCGGCCGCATCGTCGAGATTTACGGCCCGGAATCCTCCGGCAAGACCACGCTGACATTGTCTGTGATCGCGCAGATGCAAAAGCTGGGCGGCACGGCAGCATTCATCGACGCAGAACACGCGCTCGACCCGGTCTACGCGCAGAAGCTCGGTGTCAATGTTTCCGATCTGCTCATCTCCCAGCCCGACACCGGCGAACAGGCGCTCGAGATCGCCGACATGCTGGTGCGCTCCGGCTCGGTAGATGTCGTGGTGGTCGACTCCGTCGCTGCGCTGACGCCCAAGGCCGAAATCGAAGGCGAAATGGGCGACTCGCACATGGGCCTGCAGGCCCGCCTGATGTCGCAGGCACTGCGCAAGCTCACCGCCAACATCAAGCGCACCAACACCTTGGTCATCTTCATCAACCAGATCCGCATGAAGATCGGCGTGATGTTCGGCAACCCCGAGACCACCACCGGCGGCAATGCACTCAAGTTCTACGCCTCCGTGCGCCTGGACATCCGCCGCACCGGCGCGATCAAGAAGGGGGACGAGGTCACGGGATCAGAAACCCGGGTCAAGGTAGTGAAGAACAAAGTGGCCCCTCCGTTCAAGCAAGCGGAATTCGACATCCTCTATGGCGAAGGTATCTCGCGCGAGGGCGAAATCATCGAACTCGGCGTCAACCTTAAATTGATCGAGAAGGCCGGTGCCTGGTACAGCTACAAGGGCGAGAAGATCGGCCAGGGCAAGGACAACGCGCGCGAGTTCCTCAGGGAGCACCCGGAAATCGCCAATGAGATCGACGCCAAGATTCGCGAGCATTCCAATCTGGCCAACGCCGCGATGACGACGGCACCGGATGAAGAAAGCGACGAATAAGCCTACCACCAGCCTGCGAGAGCGGGCTTTGGCATATCTGGCACGACGAGAATATTCCTATCAGGAGTTGCTGCACAAGCTGAGCCCCCATGCGGGAGAGGAAGACAACCTCCCTGCCCTGCTGGAAGACTTCAAGAAACGCGGTTGGTTATCCGATACCCGTTATACGGAGCAGATCGTACATGCCCGCAAGGGCCGCTACGGCAGCCTGCGCGTGGCGCATGAGCTCAGGCAGCATGGCATCAGTGACGAGCTGATAGGCAAGGCCGTGGCCGAGATGGCCCCGAACGAACTGGAAGCCGCCACGGCGGTTTACCGCAAGAAGTTTCCCCAACCGCCGCAATCACGGGAGGAATGGGCCAAACAGGCGCGCTTCCTGCAAGGGCGCGGCTTCGGTTTTGAAGTGATACGCCAGGTGCTGCGTGGCAGCCCTGAAGATATTGAATGATGCCGGCTATAGACTGTGCACATGGCATTTTGACATTTAACGTTTTGAGCAAGCATACACATCGATGAAGAGCAACCAGATTCGCCAGGCATTCCTGGACTATTTCGCCTCCAAGGGGCACCAGATCGTCAGCTCCAGCTCGCTGGTTCCGGCCGGCGATCCCACCCTGCTCTTCACCAACGCCGGGATGAACCAGTTCAAGGATGTGTTTCTCGGCTTCGACAAGCGCCCCTACACCCGCGCAACCTCATCACAGAAATGTGTACGGGCGGGTGGCAAGCACAACGACCTCGAAAACGTCGGCTATACCGCGCGCCACCATACCTTTTTCGAGATGCTCGGCAACTTCAGTTTCGGTGACTATTTCAAGCGCGACGCCATCCACTATGCCTGGGAATTGCTCACCCAGGTTTTCAAGCTTCCAGCGGATAAACTCACCGTCACCGTCTATGCCGAGGACGACGAAGCCTACGACATCTGGACTAGGGAAATCGGCGTGCCTGCCGAGCGTGTGATCCGCATCGGCGACAACAAAGGCGCGCGCTATGCCTCCGACAATTTCTGGATGATGGGCGACACCGGTCCCTGCGGCCCCTGTACCGAGATTTTCTACGACCACGGCGAGCATATCCCGGGCGGCCCACCCGGCTCACCTGATGAAGACGGCGACCGCTTCATCGAAATCTGGAACAACGTGTTCATGCAGTTCAACCGCGACGAACAAGGCGTCATGCACCCGCTACCCAAGCCTTCCGTCGATACCGGCATGGGCCTGGAGCGCATTGCCGCCGTGCTGCAGGGCGTACACAGCAATTACGAAATTGACCTGTTCCAGAACCTGATCAAGGCCGCCGCCCGCGTCACGAATACCACAGACCTGGACAGCCCGTCACTCAAGGTGCTGGCGGACCATATCCGCGCCTGCAGCTTTCTGATCGCCGACGGCGTCATCCCGGGCAACGAGGGCCGCGGCTATGTGCTGCGCCGCATCATCCGCCGCGCGATCCGCCATGGGTACAAACTTGGAGCAAGACAAGCTTTCTTCCACTTGATGGTTTCTGCCCTTGTGAACGAAATGGGCGACGCCTATCCCGAGCTCAAGAGCGGGGAAGAACGTATCACCAGCATCCTGCGTCAGGAAGAAGACCGCTTCTTCGAGACCATTGAGCACGGCATGGCAATCCTCGAGGCCGAGCTCGAGGAAATGGCGAAGACCGGCAACCACGTGTTCAACGGCGAGACCGCCTTCAAGCTGCACGACACCTTCGGCTTCCCGCTCGACTTGACCGCCGACGTATGCCGCGAGCGTGGCGTGAGCGTGGACTCTGCCGCATTCGACGCTGCCATGGCGCGCCAGAAGGAACAGGCCCGCGCGGCAGGCAAGTTCAAGATGGCAGCCAACCTGGAATACACAGGCAATGCGACCACCTTCCATGGCTACGACACCCTCGAAGCGCAAGGTAAGGTACTCGCGCTGTACAAAGACGGTAGCGCAGTGCCAGCCCTCAATGAAGGCGAACTGGGTGTGGTGGTACTCGACAACACCCCGTTCTATGCTGAATCCGGCGGCCAGGTCGGCGATCAAGGCATATTGAAAGGTGCGGAAGGCATTTTCCAGGTGGAAGACACCCAGAAAATCCAGGCCAGTGTATTCGGCCATCATGGCGTATTGAGCACCGGCACCCTGCGCGTGGGCGACGAAGTCAGCGCACGCGTCGACCTTCTGTCGCGCCACCGCACCATGCGTCACCATTCCGCCACCCACCTCATGCACAAGGCATTGCGTGCAGTGCTCGGCAGCCACGTACAGCAAAAAGGCTCGTTGGTAGATCCTGACAAGACGCGCTTCGACTTTTCGCACAATGCCCCAGTGACTGCCGATGAGATCCGCCGCATTGAAGACATCGTCAATGCCGAGATTCTGGCCAACACACCCACCTTGGCACGCGTCATGCCCATCGACGAGGCACAGAAGACCGGCGCCATGATGCTGTTCGGCGAGAAATACGGCGACGAAGTGCGCGTGCTCGACATCGGCACCTCGCGCGAACTCTGTGGCGGCACCCATGTGAGCCGCACCGGCGACATCGGCCTGTTCAAGATCGTGTCAGAATCCGGCGTCGCCGCAGGCGTGCGCCGCATTGAAGCCGCTGCAGGCGATGTGGCATTGCGCCATATCCAGCAACAGCAGCAGCTGCTCGCCGATGCGGCAGCCTCCTTCAAGGTTCCTGCCATTGAGCTGGCCGGCAAAATCAGCCAGACCTTGGAGCAGATCAAGGCACTGGAAAAAGAACTTGCCCGCCTCAAATCCAAGCTAGCCTCCTCACAAGGTGACGAACTCGCCAGCCAGGCCGTGAACATCGGTGGCATCAAGGTGCTGGCGGCCACGCTGGAAGGCGCAGATGCCAACACCCTCCGCGAAACCATGGACAAGCTCAAGGACAAGCTCAAGACTGCCGCCATCGTGCTCGCCAGCGTCAATGGCGACAAGGTCAGCGTGGCTGCGGGCGTGACCACCGATACGACTGCCAGGATCAAGGCCGGTGAGTTGGTGAATTTCGTTGCGGCGCAGGTAGGCGGCAAGGGCGGCGGCAAACCGGACATGGCCATGGCAGGCGGCAGCGACCCCAGCCAGCTGCCCCGGGCACTCGCCAGCGTTGCTGGCTGGGTAGAGGAAAGACTGAAGTAACAGCCGCCGGCACCTGCATGACGGGCGCCGGTGTTTTATTGATGCACCTTTGATACCGACACAGATATGGCACTTATCGTACAGAAATATGGCGGCACTTCGGTCGCCAATCCAGAGCGCATCGGCAATGTCGCCCGCCGCGTGGCGCGCCACAAGGCGCTTGGGCAGCAGGTCGTGGTCGTGGTTTCCGCCATGTCAGGCGAAACCAACCGCCTGATCAGCCTAGCCAAGGAAGTGATGCCCAACCCCGACCCACGCGAACTGGATGTGCTGGTCTCCACCGGAGAACAGGTCACCATCGCCCTGCTCTCCATGGCGCTCATGGAGCTTGGCGTCAAGGCCAAAAGCTACACGGGTGGCCAAGTCAGCATCGTCACCGATAGCGCCCACACCAAGGCGCGCATCCTCAAGATCGATGAAGAGCGCATCCGCAAGGACCTCGATGCCGGCTATGTCGTCGTCGTCGCCGGTTTCCAGGGCGTGGATGAGCAAGGCAACATCACCACGCTGGGCAGGGGCGGCTCGGACACCACCGGCGTCGCGCTGGCAGCCGCGCTCAAGGCTGACGAGTGCCAGATATATACCGATGTCGATGGCGTCTACACCACCGATCCACGCATCGTTCCCGAGGCGCGCCGACTCAGATCGGTCACCTTCGAGGAAATGCTGGAAATGGCCAGCCTGGGCTCCAAGGTGCTGCAAATCCGTTCAGTCGAGTTTGCAGGCAAGTACAAGGTCAAACTGCGCGTGCTTTCCAGCTTCGAGGAAGAAGGCGAAGGCACGCTGATTACTTTTGAGGACGACAAAGACATGGAACAACCTGTAATATCAGGCATCGCCTTCAACCGCGACGAAGCCAAAATCACCGTACTGGGCGTGCCAGACCGTCCAGGCATTGCCTATCAAATCCTGGGCCCAGTGGCAGACGCCAACATCGACGTCGACATCATTATTCAGAACGTCGGCGCAGATGGCACCACTGACTTCACATTCACCGTCCATAAAAACGACCTGCAAAAAGCATTGAATATCCTGCGTGAGAAAGTACAGCCTCACACCGGTGCCCGTGAAATCATTGGCGACGACAAAACAGCCAAGGTTTCCGTCGTTGGCGTTGGCATGCGCTCGCACGTCGGCATCGCCAGCCAGATGTTCCGTACCCTGGCCGAAGAGGGCATCAACATCCAGATGATCTCCACTTCCGAAATCAAGATCTCTGTCGTTATCGACGAGAAATACATGGAATTGGCCGTACGCGTCCTGCACAAGGCTTTCGGGCTGGAAGAAGTTTAATCAACAATACATTGCTTCAGCGTTGATTTTTGCGGCGTAATCAAGTATTGTTACGCCCTCGTGCGGAGAGCTGGCCGAGTGGTCGAAGGCACTTCCCTGCTAAGGAAGCATACGGGCTTAAACCTGTATCGAGGGTTCGAATCCCTCGCTCTCCGCCACTTTTAAGGCAGTGTGTCAGTGAGATGAAATTTATGCTGGCATTAATTTCATCTTCACGTATAATGCACGCCTCACATACGCGCCCGTAGCTCAGCTGGATAGAGTACTTGGCTACGAACCAAGGGGTCAGGAGTTCGAATCTCTTCGGGCGCACCAAATAAACAAAGGGTTAGCTTAGGCTAGCCCTTTTGTTTTTCTTGCACCTTGAGTCAGGTAGCAGATGTGTCAGCTTGGCTCTTTCAGTATCCTGATGAAGGCGCTTATCAAGCCATTTCCACTCATTCACAAACCATCCTCAAGATGGCCCGCAATGCTTTTACTACACAGTTTACTGCCGCAGTAAAAGCCCCCCCCCAGCCTGTCACGGAACTCTTACGCGAGCGTTTATTGCTCAGTCCCTGTCGTTCTGCATATTCGTTTGCCATGGGACAACGAAATCAACCCACCAAGTATTGCCGTTTAGTAAGTAGCACGGACCAGTCTTGTTCCCATCAATCGCCAATGCCTGGGCAATCAATGAAAACTTCAACGTTAAATCCGACCCGTTCATGGGAAAGATTGATTCCTCATGGCTGAAGCCAAGGTTGATATGCCTCGCTGTATCCGATCAACGTCCAAGTGGTTATACCCTAGCATGACGACCCTATCATAGTTCGGCATGTTCTCGTAATAGCAGGCTGGACTATCTTGTAGTGGATAAACCCCTACCCCGCAACGCTTACCTATTGCTTGAATCTCCATGGCATTTGGCCCGCTCTTATCCACGTGCCAGAGCAAATGTATGCCAGCCTCGGCGCCTGTAATCTTGACGTTTCCAAAATTGTCCCTCAATGCTGCTATCAGCGCGTCGCGCCGTTTATGATTGTTGTACTTTAGTTTGAGCAAGTGATTCTCAAAGCTTCCGCTCATGATGAACTGTGAGAGCGTCGCCTGTTCGAGCCAGGGCGATCCATTGTCCATCAAGCTGCGTACCTTGGTGGCAGGCTCAATGAGGTTTGGAGGTACGACGATATACCCCAGCCTTAATCCAGGTCCAAGGGACCTGGAAAACGAGCTGATATAGATCACACAATTGTTTTTGTCCAATGACCATAATGAGGGTAAAGGTGAGTCCTCATATCTGTAATTCACGTCATAATCAACTTCAACAATATAAGCATTTGATTCTTCAGCCCACTCCAGCAATTCAATCCTTCTTTGCAAACCCATCGTCCCCCCCGTGGGAAACTGATGGGATGGGGTGACATACACCAATTTAACCGGGTGCTTGGGCAGCTGACTCACGTCGATGCCATGCTCATCGACTGGCACCTGGATGATCTTGCCACCATAGCTCTCGAACAAATAAGCCGTACCTCTATAGCAGGGAGCTTCCACCACGATGGGCGTATGGCTATCAATAAACAGGTGAGCAACCAGGCTCAAGCCTTGCTGGCAGCCTGCAACAATCAATACTTGCTTGTGCGAAACCACAATACCCCGAGTGGGGCCAAGAAAATTGGCAATAAGCTGCCGCAAATCCAGCAAACCCGCTGGGTCAAGATACTGACTCATGTTTGTTGCTGCTCCGCCCAGCCGGTCGATCAGCAGTCTTCGCCAGGCTTTTTCTGGGAAAGTATGGGCATCGGTTTTCCCAAGAGTAAAGTCGTATAGCAGCTTCGCATCGAACGACCGATGCAAGCCGGACTGCCCTCTCCCTGAATACGGCAGAGGAAGATTCACACGGCTCTTGGATTCATCGCTAACTTGCACTATCTCTGGCACAAATACGGCGTCTGCAGGAAGCTGGCTGGCAACAAACGTCCCTACCTTGTACTTGGTCACCAGGTACCCTTCCTCAATGAGGGTTTCATATACTTCGGAAATGGTGTTTCGAGAAACCTTGAGTTGCAGGCTCAGCTCTCGAGTGCTTGGCAGGGATGAGCTTGGCTGTAAGTGCCCACTTCTTATCAAGTTGTGGAATTGCGCTATAAGCTGTGATTTCAGTGTGAGATTGCTGGCGGGATCGATACTGAGAACCAACTGCATCTTAGGTCTAACCCTCAATGTTTAGATTGAGCATCAATATTACACCTCTCCATTTGACAACATCCCTTTCCTGCAACTGGCCCTATCGATTAATGATGCTCTGGCACTGTTGCCATCATCATCCTGCCAATAATATCCATATCGTGATCAAGTGAATTAACTCATCAAATCATTCTGATGGTCGCATTGAGAACGTGTTGCCTATTCTAGAGGAGCTGTGCCATGAGTGTAAAAGTAAGTGTGGATGACATTGACGGAATTACAGAAGTCTTAAACGTGTATATGAATGCTGCGGAATCCGGAACTGGCGAAGAGATGTCAGCAGCTTTTCACAAAGATGCCACCATCTTTGGTTATGTAGGTGACAAACTTGCCTTTAATGGTCCAATCAAGGATCTGTATGACTGGCATAACTCGAATGGCCCCGCAAAGAATGTCCAAAGCCGCATCACAAATATTGACATCGTCGGAACAGTTGCTCATGCGAGAGTTGAAGCTGAAAACTGGACCAATTTTAAATTCAGTGATCTATTCCTGCTATTAAAGCTTGATGGAAAGTGGACCATTGTAAATAAAGTATTCCATTTGCACGCATAGTGCGTCGGCCTATTCCATTCAATACTGGCGTAGGCTTTTTCGTTCGGATGTACTCGTTGACTGGAGAAATATGATGGCTAGCGAAACTAAAATCTTCAAAGGCGGATGCCCGCAAGACTGCCCTGACACCTGTGCAATGATTTACTCGGTGGAAGATGGTGTTCTCAAAAGCGTCACCGGTGATCCGGCGCATCCAATTACGCGAGGGGGCTTGTGTGTCAAACTCAAAGATTTTGCGAAGCACCATTACAACCCTGATCGTATTATCTATCCGCAACGTCGTGTTGGCCCAAAGGGTTCAGGCCAATATGAACGCATCAGCTGGACTGAAGCATTAGATGAAATCACTTCAAAATGGAAAGGCATCATTGAGGATTTCGGTTCAGAGGCAATTCTCAATTGCTGCTATTTAGGCAATCAAGGCATCATCAACGGCCTGACGTCGGGCGATGCATTCTTTAATCGCTTGGGAGCCACCATCTCCGAAAAAACATTCTGCGCTTCTGGCTCCTCCACAGGTTACTTGATGACAGTAGGTCCTACAGGAGGGGTCGATCCTGAAAGCTTCGTTCACTCGAAGCTGATCGTCATTTGGGGACAAAACACGATGTCCACCAACCTCCATCAGTGGCCAATCTACCAGGAAGCCAGAGCCAATGGCGCGAGAATTGTGGTGATTGACCCTCAACGAACACGGACTGCCAAAAATGCTGACCTCCATATTCGCTTGAGACCCGGTACTGATGCTGCATTTGCCTTAGGGGTCATGAATGTGCTCATCACAGAAAACCTGGTTGATCAGGATTATATCGATCGCTACACACACGGATATGCTGAACTTAAACAACGCGTATTAGCAGATTACGGTATAGAACGCGTCGCCAATATTACTGGGCTTACAACAGAAACTATCCAACACTTCGCAAGAGAATATGCAGGGACACAACCATCGGTAATTCGCCTGGGTGTTGCTCCTGAACGCAATCGTAATGGCGGTCAATCCATCCGTGCGATATGCAGCTTACCGGCATTAGTAGGCGCATGGCGTCACGTAGGCGGCGGCTTGCTGGAAATGCCGCTTTGGGAATTTCCACTCAAGTATGAGGAGATGTGCCGACCAGACTTTATCAAGCCGGGCACTCGTGTCGCCAACCTTACGCAATTAGGTAAAGTCCTTGAAGAATTCAAGGATCCACCGATCAAGTCACTGTTTGTGAATAACTCAAATCCGGTCTCTCAAGCCGGGGATTCATTCAGATTAGAATCGCAGCTTAAGCGAGAAGATTTATTCGTGGTTGTCAGCGAACATTTCATCACTGATACCGCTAAATACGCAGACATTCTACTCCCAGCAGCCATGCAGGCAGAGCAACTGGAGGTGATGCTGACATGGGGTCATTTTTATCTCACTTACAATGAGAAGGCTATTGAACCGCCTGGCGAATGTGTTTCTAACTCGGAGCTGTTCCGCAGGCTTGCAAAAGCAATGGGGTTCCAAGATAGCTATTGGGACCGGACCGATTACGAGATGTTAAATGATTTTATCGACTGGTCCTCTCCCAAACTGCAAGGCTGGAATATGGAAAAGCTGCGTGAAGCTGGCTACGTAAGTTTGGCAGGTGCCGCCCCTGACAAGCGACTACCTCATGCTGAGGGCAACTTCCCCACACCATCTGGCAAATGCGAGTTTCTGACTACACAAGCCGACAAGGGAAACTTCGTCGTTCCCGTCTGGCGGTCCATGTATGAGGGAATGCAGCCGGGCGAACCCATCGACCCATTGCCCGAGTGGTTGCCCATGCGTGAATCCCCGATCTCCAACCCTGAATTGGCCAAGAAATTCCCTTTAAACATCGTCACACCTAAGGCGCATGCTTTTCTAAACTCACAGTATGCCAACGAGCCTAATCAAAGACACAGACAAGGAGAACAGACGGTCACGATTCACCCTCTGGATGCCGAGGCTCGAGGAATCAACGGCGGGGAAATGGTCCGGGTTTTCAATGAGCGCGGTAGCTTTAAAGGAAAAGCCGTGATCAGCGACGATACTTTGCCTGGTATGGTGGTGGCATTTCTGGGTTATTGGCATGAGCATAATCATGGTTCAGCAGTCAACGCTATCAGCTCTAGCGAATTTTCCAATCTGGGCCATGCTCCTAGCTTCTCCGACAACCTCGTCCAAGTAGAGCTCGCTGCATAAACCTAAAGCCAGAATGAGGTGAATATAATGACTACCGTTGTTACCGATAATTGCCTGAAGTGTAGATTTACCGAGTGTGTGACCTCTTGCCCGGTATCAGCATTCCGGGCAGGTCCTGAGATGCTGTATATTGACTCTGAAACCTGTATTGACTGCGGAGCCTGTGTCCCCAAATGCCCGGTGCAGGCAATCTACGAGGACCTTGATCTTCCGGAAGACATGCTGCAATGGATAGATATCAATGCTTCAGAAGCCAAGTTATGGCCAAAAATTACTGCCAAGGATGTTCCGCTCGAAGGCGCCCTGGATCGCAAGCAGTCGTTAGGCTTTTAGGGAGAGTATTAAAGAAATGACAGGACCCAACAGCAAGACGCAGGTCGCAGTCATCGGAGCCGGGCCCAGTGGATTTTATGTCGCAGAAGCATTTGCCAATCAGTGCACAGATGTTGAAGTCACCATGATTGAAAAGCTACCCTGCCCTTATGGACTAGTAAGATATGGGGTTGCACCGGATCACCAGAAATTAAAGTCAGTCACCTCGACATTAGATGCAATCGCTGAATATCCACAGGTGAAATATCTAGGCAATGTCACGCTTGGACAGGATATTAGTCTTGAGGAATTACAAAGTTTTTTCCACATCGTCGTACTTACTACAGGGATGCCAAACAGTACTAGCCTTGGTATCCCAGGAGAACATTTACCAGGTGTTCACCCCGCTACCAGTTTTATAGGTTGGTACAACGGCCATCCAGACTTCCAGGACACATCATTTGACTTGGCTTCGCCAGCGGCCGTAGTGATCGGTCATGGCAATGTGGCAATCGATGTGGCTAGAATTCTTTCAAAATCGATTGATGAACTGCGAAAATCCGATATGACCGAGGCTGCACTTTCCGTACTCGCGGAAAGCCAGATCAAGACGGTCCATCTTGTCGGCCGACGCGGCCCCGTACAGGCTAAATTCACACCAAAAGAAATCCATGAGCTAGGCAAGCTCGAGAATTGCTTAGTTTCAATTGACCCGAAGCATCTGGATATCAACCTGTCAAGTTCCGTCGAACTGAATGATGTCACGAATGCCTTGGGAAGGAAGAATTTTTCAATTTTCCAAGAATTTGGCAAGCATTTCGGATTAAGCAGCGATAAAAAACAAATTGTCATCGACTTCATGATGAAGCC
This sequence comes from Methylobacillus flagellatus KT, assembly GCF_000013705.1. Taxonomy (NCBI): domain Bacteria; kingdom Pseudomonadati; phylum Pseudomonadota; class Betaproteobacteria; order Nitrosomonadales; family Methylophilaceae; genus Methylobacillus; species Methylobacillus flagellatus. Next base: position 584,344 of record NC_007947.1, on the reverse strand, counting down.
CAAAGCATTTATTGGCGAAAACAAGTTGCAAACTGTCCGGTTCGACATTACCTCGCTAGAAGGACCTGCATTCAAGCAGTCCGTCATTGCAACAGGGAAAACATCAGATATTCATGCAGGTTTAGCTTTCAGCTGTGTAGGCTTCAAAGGGACTGCGTTTCCCGGACTGATGACTAGCGAGGCTAATGGTGCACTGAAACATTCACGATCAGGGCTCCTTTCCGAACTCGGGGTTAAAATCCCCGGCCTGTATGCTGCTGGCTGGGCTAAGCGAGGCCCGCAGGGAGTGGTGGGTACCAATAGGGAATGTGCACAAGACACCGTCGTCCATATCATGGAGGATATCGATCAGCTGATCAAAGCCCCCAAACCAGGGCATCCTGCTCTGGTCAGCCTGTTGGGTGAGCGGAATATCCAATGTGTGACATTTAGCGACTGGAAGGTGATTAATGCTAAAGAGATAGAAAGGGGAAAATCCCTTGGCAAACCTCGCGAAAAATTCACCTCTGTTGCGGATATGCTCGCCTGCATTTAATGGTTGATTCAGCATCTCATTTAACAGACCCTTTTGGGCGCAGAATTAATTACTTAAGACTGTCAGTCACTGATCGCTGTGATCTGCGGTGTCATTACTGCATGCCGGTTGGGTTTTCTGATTATGAAATACCAGATAACTGGCTAACATTTGAAGAAATCGAGCGTGTGGTCAATGCATTTGCAAAGCTCGGCGTTAACGCCGTCAGGGTCACTGGCGGTGAGCCATTGCTTAGAAAAGATTTAGCCACTCTCATTTCCAATCTTTCAAGAATCAATGGTTTGTCTGATATCTCCCTGAGCACCAATGGAACACAACTTGCTCGATATGCTAAGGACCTCAAGACTGCCGGCCTCCATCGCATCAACGTAAGCCTGGATAGTTTGGACCCCATTGAGTTTAGCAACGTATGTGGTCGAGACGTGCTAAATAAAGTCTTAATGGGGTTAACGGCGGCGCAAGAATCCGAATTTGACTTGATCAAAATCAATACTGTCTACTCGCCTAACACATCCATTGAAACAATAGAAAACCTTGTTGAATATTCAATCCGAAACCGCTTCACTTTGAGGCTCATTGAAGTGATGCCAGTGGGTAACACTGGACGGAGCACCGGCCCAACGCATTTGGATAGGGTCAAAAAGCATTGTCAATCAAAATACAATCTGGTGGAATCGATTGATCGTGGCCCTGGTCCCGCTAAATATCTGGTCTCGGCCGATGGAAAATTCAAAATGGGGTTTATTACCCCGATGTCCAGCCACTTTTGTGACACGTGTAATAGGGTCAGACTATCTGTCGATGGCACCATCTATCTGTGCTTAGGCCAGAATGATAAATACGAGCTGAGGCCACTGCTTCGCTCTGGGATATCCGATGAGGACCTGATGGAAGCGATTCGTCTGGCAGTGACCTACAAACCCGAACGTCATGAATTCAATGAGCATCCAGATAAAATCATTCGGATCATGGCGAAGACTGGCGGTTAATATTCATCTTAAGTTGTAAAAATGCCGCTTTATTGCGCAAAACCTTGGTGAAGTAGGTGTAGTCTGCTCTGACACCTCGGACGTGATTGATAGGGCTGTTTGGAAAAGTGGGCAATCGGCCGCCATTGGATTTGGTTACGTGACGAACTACCATCATCAGGACAATGCTAATGCATGGACGTGGCTCAAGGCTTTTTTATCCACTGCATAAAATAAAAAGGGCCAGCAAATGCTAGCCCTTACGTTTTCCGGAGAACGGAAGAATCAAGCTGCTTGGCGCTCTTCCAGCAGCTTTGGCTCCTTCTCCACCTTGATGTCGATCTTGCGTGGCTTGAGGGCCTCGGGCACTTCGCGCACCAGTTCAATCGTCAACAAGCCCTTGTTCAATGAAGCATTGGTCACCTTCACATGATCAGCCAATTGGAAGGTATGCTCAAAGTCGCGGGCGGCGATTCCCTGGTGCAGGTAATTACGTGACTTTTCTTCAGTGTCCTTGACCTGACGACCCCGGATCTTGAGCTTTTGCTGCTCAGTTTCGATATGTAGCTCTGATTCATCAAATCCTGCTACGGCCATCACGATTTTGTACTTATCTTCACTAATCAGTTCAATATTGTAAGGTGGGTAGCTGATGTCATTCTCGCTACGCTGGGCCTCAGCAATTAATTGGGCCAATCGATCAAAACCAATAGCAGAACGATACAGTGGCGAAAAATCAAATGTACGCATGATGTCATCCATCCTTTCTGATTAAGCGATTGAACAGGCAGACCCCGTAAAGAGCATCTGCTTGGTTTACACAATAGGGATCGTCATTTATTTTTCAAGAGGGTGTTCGCGACGAAATTGAACCGGAATTGATTCCAGGCGCTGTTGCATTCGCTCCCCCTGTCCGCACCATTGAAGCTCAATACTTGATCATCGGGTTGCCTGGCACTTTTTAATACCTTTACCGGTCATTATCTCTGCCCACCACCTTGCGGAGTTGAGTGATGCCGGATATCAAGAAGGAGAAGTGTGCAACACAACTCAGTGAAACGCTGGGCAGCGAGCTGCATGGCGACATGGCGCTGTCAGCGCAAGCCGCGCGTCTGCGCTATATGCAGGATGATAAGCCCGGCTTTGGTCGCAAGCGGACAGCGAAGGGATTTCGCTATGTGGATACGCAGGGCCGACCGATCAAGGACGAAAAGCAGCTGGCCCGCATCCGCTCGCTTGCCATCCCCCCGGCCTGGGAAAAAGTGTGGATATGCCCCTATGCCAACGGGCACTTGCAAGCTACCGGCTACGACGCCCGGCAACGCAAGCAGTACCGCTACCACAAGGCATGGCGAGCGATCCGAGATAAAGCCAAGTTCGAGCACATCATCGATTTTGCCCTGCACCTGCCGGCCATCCGGGAGCACATAGATGCCGACCTAGCGCAACCCGGTCTGACCCGTGACAAGGTACTGGCCCTGGTGGTTTCCTTGCTGGAAACCACGATGATACGCGTCGGTAACGACGAATATGCGCGCAGCAATCGCTCATTCGGACTGACCACCCTGCGCAACCGCCACGTGGAGGTCAACGGAGGACGGATCGCCTTTCGCTTCAAGGGCAAGAGCCGGGTAGAACATGCGATCGAGATTCAGAATGCCAGGCTGGCGCGGCTGGTGCGCAAGATCACGGAGTTGCCTGGGCAGGAGCTGTTCCAGTATATCGATGACGACGGCAAGCGTCATGCCATCGACTCCAGCGATGTCAACGACTACCTCAAGCGCATTACCGGGCGCGACTACACGGCCAAGGATTTCCGCACCTGGTCGGGCACGGTGCAGACCTTCCACACGCTATCGGCCGCCGAGCCGTTCGAGAACCAGTCGCAGGCCAAGAAGAACGTGCTGGCCGCGATTACCGAAGCCGCGCGCAAGCTCGGCAATACGCCCAGCATCTGCCGCAAGTGTTATGTGCATCCGCTCATCATCGATATCTACATGACCGGGAAACTGTTCGCAGCCCTGCGCAAACACAGCCAGCCGCAACAGCTCGATGCCTGGCAGGCCGCCGAGCAGGACGTGCTGGCGTTGCTGCAGCGCCACGCCGGGGTGAAACAGCCTGCCTGATACCGGCGGCGGTTGCAGGCATTTGCAAGGCGGCATCCTGCGAATCGCTGGGATCAAGTTGAAGAGGAAGGCGCGTCAATGCTTGCCAGGATCAAGCGCGTTCCTCCTGGTTACCACCCAGCACAGGAACGACCCGGCCGTGACCATTGCCACGCCGTATACCAGGCCCGTGCTTGGGGTGGTTCCCAGCCATAGGTTGGCTATCAGCGCCGAGAGTACGGGGGTAAAGCACGACATGGTAGCCAATATCGTGATGTTGCCGTGCTGTATGCCGTGGTTCCAGCACGAATAGGCGGCCGCCATCAATGCGCCCATCACCGCCACCTGCAATAAGCCGCCGATATGAAGGGACAATGCAGGCTCGTTGCCCAGTGCATATTTTCCCCATAGCACGATTGCCGTCGCCACCAAGAACAGCGGCACGCCGTTCACGCCGTTGCCGAAGCGCCGGGTAAAGACCGAATACACCGCCCAGGTCCCGGCGGCAAAGAACGCCAGCCCATAGCCGGTCGGGTTGCTAGCCATGTTCTGCCATAGCATTTGCACGCTCCAGGCGCTGTCCCCTTTCACCACCAGCACAATACCGCAGAAGCTGCTGAGCAAGGCGGGCAGCAACAGCCACGACCCGCGCTGCTGCCCGGCCAGCACGGCAAACAGGATGGTCAGGCTAGGCCAGAGATAATTGATCATGCCCAGCTCGATCGCCTGCTCCCGGTTGAGGGCGAAGCCGATGGACAGCGCCAGGGCCACTTCATAGGCGACAAACAGCGCCCCGCCTATCCATAGGTAGGGACGAGGAAATGTCTTGAGCTTTGGGAAGCCCAGCACCAGGCAGGCCAATAGGCCGCCCACCGTGAAAATGAGCGCGGCCCCTCCGGTGGCGCCGAATATCTCGGACACGCTCCTGAACAGGCCGACCGTGGCGCTCCACATGACGACTGCGGACAGGCCCACCAGGGTGGGCAAGTTGTTGTTGGGTTTGGATGGGTTCATGAGGCGGTGTTCAGTTTCTATTTATATGTATTCAAGCTTTGTTCGTTAATTCCCAGCAATCGCTCTCTGCAAAAAGCGTTGAGGAAGGTATTTTTCCAAGGCCTTATTTAGCCAATGGTTCGATACGAAATCGATATACAAATCAAGGTGAAACCCTGCGGCCACCAATTCGTCGCATGCCCTCAATGTCTTGCCAATTCTTACCATAAAAAGCCAAGCCAGACACTTAGAATTGTCTCCCCATTACATTCACAATTCGGATCGTTTATGCGTAATCAACTTCTTTTTGCCCTGGCATTCATTCCCACCATTGCAGCCGCTGCAAGCAACTGCGAAGTCAATGTCAGCGCCGGCGATAGCATGGCGTTCAATACACGCTCCATCGACATCCCCAAAAGCTGCAAGGAGTTCACTGTCAACTTCGCCCACACAGGCACGGCATCCAAGGCCGGCATGGGCCACAACTGGGTGCTGGCCCGCAGCGCCGACGTGAACGACCTGGCGAAGGCCGGCGTGGAAGCCGGCATAGACAAGAACTTCATTCCGCCTAACGACCCGCGCGTATTGGCATACACCCCGCTGGTAGGCGGCGGTGAGAAAACATCTGTCACCTTCAAGCCCAGCATCCTGAAGGATGGCGAGTCCTACTCATTCTACTGCTCCTTCGCGTTTCATTCCTTCATGATGCGCGGTACGGTGAAGCTGGTCGATTAATGTCGTTGTAACCCAGCAAATTGGTTTGTTCACTCCTTGTCCCTTGGTCCGGTGGCGTAATCCACCGGATTTTTTTTGATTATTGTTGGTATTCGCCGGAAACGGCAGGAAAACGGCAAGAAGAACCGGCGATTACTTTCTGACGATGGGGATGCCGCGGAAGGATTTGCCCAGGTCCAGCTTCATGGCAAGGGCGCCAGTCGCGCACTGGTCCAGGCAAGCGCCGCAACGGGTGCAATCGCCGTGGGTGACGGTATTGGCCTTGAGGGAGACCACGGGCGCCAGCACGTGGGGCTCGGGACAGACGCGGATGCAGGAACCGCAGCCCGCGCATGAGCCTGATTGCTCGGCGGTGACGCGCAGGCGGCCATAGCGCCCCAGCACGGCATAAAAAGCGCCGACCGGGCACAGGTGGCCGCACCAGCCGCGGCGCGTGATCAATAAATCAAACAGAAACAGGCTGAGCAGGACCATGCTGCCCGCAACGGAAGTCCACATGAGTTCGCGCTGGAACAGCGTGATGGGGTTGAAGTTCTCCCAGGCCAATGTGCCGCTGAGCACGGTGAGTATCAGCGACATGCCCAGCACCGCCATGCGCAACTCGCGCGACATGGTCATATTACCTTTGAGATTGAGCTTCTGCCGCAGCCAGTAGGCCAGGTCGGTCACCATGTTGATCGGGCAGACCCAGCTGCAATAGATGCGCCCGCCGAACAGAAAATAGAAACCGGCGACGATGACGGTGCCAACCAATGCGGTTTTCGCCAGCATCGTGCCGGAAAACAGCGATTGCAGTGCAATGAAGGGGTCCGTCAGCGGCAGAACGCCGAGCCAGAGGCTGGAAGACAGGTTGCCATGCGCGATACGCCCGACTTCAGGCCAATCCACCAGGAACGCCAGGACGATGAACATCTGCACGACACGCCGGCTCAACAGCCAGCGGCGCCGATACAGCGCAGCGCGGATTGCGCCCATGTTTGTCATCGCCGCTATTTCCATACCGGCGTCCGTCCGGCGGAGTTCGCGCCGGAGACCCCGAGGCCAAGCTCGCGGGGCAGGACACGGATGGCGGCCTCCGACAGCACGCAATGTTTCTCGCAGGTGCCGCAACCGGTGCATTTAGTGCTGTCCACGGTCGGAATCTGCAACAGGCCGCGTTCGTTCTGGATCGGCTTGAGCGAGATCGCCTCGCCGCGGATCGGGCAGACGCGGACGCAGATGCTGCAGTTCAGGCCCTTGTAGTTGAGGCAGGTTTCATGGTCCACCAGCACCGCGACGCCCATGTCGGCCTTGCGTATGTCTGTCAGCAGTGGATTTAGCGCACCGGTCGGACAAGCGCGCACACAAGGAATGTCCTGGCACATGCGGCACGGCTCGTCCCGCGCAGTGAAAAATGGCGTACCCATGGGCGCCGGATCAGCCCAGCTGGCTAGCTTGAGGATGTCGAACGGGCAATCTTCCACACATAGGCCGCAACGCACGCAAGCCGATTGGAAATCTTTTTCCGCCAATGCGCCGGGAGGTCGCAAAACTGTAGCCGCGGGCGCAGGTCGCGACCTGAGCAAGGCGCTGCCAAAGATAGAGCCTACTACGGCCACACCCACTCGGCGCGTCAGCTGCTTGAACATCAGCCTGCGCTCAGGCTTTTCTATCGTTGACGTCGATTTATTTCTGTTTCCTTCCTCTGCCATCATGGATCTCCATCATGGTTCTGGTAACTGAGATAAGGGAGCCTTCACTTTCAGAGCAGCCCGGATAATGGTGTGTATCCAGCATTGCAATACATACTCGTCGCCATCCTCCGCGTCTTCCGGCACGGTCCACGACACGGTCATGCCGGGCAGCTGTGCAGCAGTTTCACTCAGATTGACAACAATTCCGTTCGGGTATGTAACGTAAATCGCGTGCACGATATCAGAATGGTTGTGGATATCAATGCGGTCACCAGGTTTTGGCACGAAACTCCAAGGCTCGAATTCATGGTGAGTCAGCTCCATTTGATGCACTTCTGCGCTCCAGGCGATGGAAGAAATGCAAAGGATAAAACCAGTAGTCAATAAGAATTGCCATGTTTGCCGGTGAAACATCCAGACCACGATGCTCCAACTGCTCATGACACGCGTACCGATACTGAACCGCACTCGGTCATGCACAGCGTCAGTTCTATTTCTCAACATCAATCATTACTCCGGGAGTTGGGGAGGCTCTATATCCAGCAGGCCACCATCCAATGTATGAATAAATTCGATCAAGTACTCCCGCTCGGTTTCGGTAAGTTCAAACCTTTTCATTTCCGCAGAAATGCTAGGGCGCTGAAGGCCACCTTGCTCATAATGCCTGATAACCTCATCCAAGCTATGCATCGATCCATCATGCATAAAAGGTCCGTTGCGAGGCAAATCTCTGAGAGTGGGTGTCTTGAAAGCATGTTGCATGATCGTGACTTGCGGTGGCACCCTTGCGCCACGCCCTGGATCAAGGCTGGGCAACCCAATATCATGAAAGCTATCGTCAGTGAATCGCCAGGACGAATGGCAGGTTGCGCACCGTGCCTTTCCTTTGAATACGGCAAATCCGCGCTTGGCACGTTCACTCATTGCACTCTCGTCGCCTTCTACCCAGACATCAAACGGAGCTAGCTTGGAAACCAATGTACGCTGAAAACTGGCTAACGCCTGGGTTAGACGCTTTTCAGTAATTTCCGCATCTCCGAATGCCCTGGCAAACAAGGGCGCGTACCCTGCCACGTCCTTCAACCTATTTAACAGCAAAGGCATTTCAAAATTCATTTCATGTGCCGTGGTAATTGGCAGAATCGCCTGATCCTCCAACGATGTCGCCCGGCCATCCCACATCAGGGTAGTGAGCCAGGCGCTGTTGAGCACGGTAGGCGTGCGTCGCGCATGTTCCACGCCATCCGCCCGCAGCGGCAATATCCGGCCGTCGCTCCAGCGCATGCCCGGGTTGTGGCAGGTGGCGCAAGACATGGACCCGTCCCGCGAGAGACGGGGGTCGAAAAACAGGGTTTTGCCCAGGGCGGCCTTTTCGATGGTCAATGGATTGTCCGGCGGCGATGGAATGTCAGCCGGACGCTGATAGGATTCCCGCGGAGGAAGATCAGCGGCGTGGCTGACACCCATCGCCGCCGCCAGACCAAACACCAGAAACACACTGCAAAAACGCATACCTGGCACAGCCCTTCACATTGTCTGCTTAGCTGGCCTTACCGACGATCGGGGAGACCGTGCAATGGTAGGTCATGGCATCGTTGTCGGCGCCGAAGCACCAGACGATGTCGTTGTTAAACTCTGGTCGATAGACTGGAAGCTCACCCTGCACGTTCACGCAATTGCAACGACCACAAGTCTGCTTACCACAACAATCACGATACGCTATCAGATAAGTTTGACCGTCGCCTGGATTGAAACAACTTGCTACCCATGAACTTGGCGACAGCTCTGTGCCCGGAGGGCAAGATGTCAAAGAACCACCGCAGCAGTCACACAAGTTGCCATCAATTGAGCAATGACGCCAGTAATCGCAAGACTTGGGGTCCTTATCCTGTGGCTTGTAGCCCTCCCTGCCCAGCACGCCTTTGGTCTCCGCGTGCGCTTCATTCATGCGTCCCCGGCGGTCCACCGGCAGCAAGGGCAACAAGGCTGAGCCAACTAAAAAGCCCCCTAGTTTGCCAATAAAGCTACGGCGTCCTGTTTTGCTGGCGGTTTTACGGGCCAGTTTTTCGATGCCCGAATCAAATCCTGTATTTTTTTTCATATTTTGTTTCCCTTCTCCGTCAATTAATGCACATGTTTCGACGCATCTTCTACGCCGTGCTTAAGGAAGTTCTGCAAAGTCGAGTGGCCGACGCGCGTTGTCTCGAACAAGCTTTCGACATGCTCGCGGGTGTTGCAAAGGCCCTTGGCCTGGATGACGCCGTCCTTGTCCAGGAGCACGCCGTACGGCACCTTGGAGACCTGGTAGCGCATGCCGATCTCGGCGGAAACGACGTAGTGTTCGCCGTCCAGTGGATGGTTGCGCAGGAACTCGCGGTGCTCGGCCTGCGTGCCGTCGCTGATCAGGATCACGTCGGCGCCTTCGGTAGCGGCGACAGAGCGGATGATGGGCAGCAGTTTCTGGCAGATCGGGCAGGAAGGGCCGGTGAACATCAGCAGGCTTGGACGGCCTGGCGACACTGCGCGGCCCACGGTCACGGGCACGCCGTCGATGGTCGTCATGCTGAACACCGGCGAACGCTCGCCGATATCCGGGCCGTGATCGATCATCATGGCGCCGAGCGGAGCCGAGCGCTCGTGCAGCAGGCCGATTTGCCTGATGACGCCGAGCATGAGCGCCGCCAGGGCGAGGAAAGCCCCCCATAGCAGCACGTTGGATGCAATCATAATTCCACTAGTCATTTGTATTTCCTTTGAGTAAGTCGTTCTTTGAATTGGGGAAGCCCACCAGCATGTCCGCTCCCATGTACAGCAAGGCCAGCATCGCCGCGGCAGCCAATCCCATCAGTCCGGATTCGATTGAAATCCTGGAAAACTCCACGGGCACAGCAGCCACATACAGGCTTACCCCCGCCAGCGCGATGGCCCGCATGACATGGAACATGCCGATGCGGCTCATGCTGGTGGGGCGGCGTACGCAGCCGCAATCGATATGGGTGCGACCCCGGCCGACGTTGATGGCCAGTGCCAGCGCGAACACGATGAACAGCCCGGCCGCAACGCATGCCGCAATTTCTCGGGCGGGCGGGATCATCAAGGCAACTGCGCAGAGCAACTCGACCAGCGGCAGAAGCTTGGCAACCGGCGCGACCAGGAACGATGGCAATAACTTGTAATTTGCCACCACCCCCTGGAACTCATCCGGGTGGCGAAACTTCGGGATGGCCGCCGCCGCCAGGACAATGCCGATGAACAGCGAGGCCAGCACCGCGGCAGTTGGATCGTTAATAAGCCAGCTCATGGTTGCGCTCTCTTAATCCATTGTCAGAGAAATGGTTGGCGCGCGGCCAAGCTCGTCCACCTTGCCGGTTTCCTTGCCGGTCACCGCATTGAAGGTAAACAGGGTCTTGGCTTCGGCAGACACCGCATAGAGATTGGGGTTGGCATCCTGGGTGACGCTGATGCCGTCAATCTCGTGGCCGAGGTCGATGCGGCGCAGGCGCTTGCCGGTGGTGCCGTCGACAACGAACACATAACGGCTTGCAGTCACATGCGTCCATTTGGCACGTTGATCTGCCAACACATAGATTTCATTTCTTGCCTTGTGATATGCCACCACCTGCCAGCCCCCCGGCCGCCAATTAGCTTTCTTTTCCGCTTCAGTGAACAATTCGAAAGGCTTCATGAAATCGACTTTCTTATCCGTCAACTTAGCCTGAAATATGCGGCCTTCATAAGTGGGCCATACTAGCCGACCAGAACCGTTGGAGTAATAAGGATTCACGAACAGATAATCATCTTCGCCATGAAACACCTTGGTAGGCTTCATTGGCTTGAGATTACCTTTATCGTCATAGCCGAACTGTTGCAAGGAACCATCACGACAGTGCATATAGAAACTCTGATTGGGCACAGGGAAAATCTGGTAGCAATCAGGTATATCCATCATCTTGACGAAGCTCTTCTTCTCCAGATCAACCAGACCAACGGCAGGAGACGGCGCAAACTGCTGGAACAGCATGTACTTATTATCGGTGGAAAGAGATGCCATGCGATTCATCACGCCCGTGAGGAACCGACCTTCAGGAATGTCAATATCGGCCAGCACCTTATGGCTTTGCGCATCAATCACCTCGACATAGTCATCGCGCTTGCCGCGGGCAATGCGACTATAGGTGGTATTCGAGGTCACGAAGAACTTACCATCGCTGCTCAGCATCACGTTGGCCAGCTTGCCGGTATCGGTCATCCCCAGCAGGTTGTTCTTGTTGCCATCAATGGTGTAGACCGTCGTCGTCACATGGAAGTGACCGGGATCCAGCACATACACACGCTTGGCATCAGATGGAAGCCCTGGCTCCATCGTGATGTTATCCAGCGTTGGAGTCGTGCCTATCGCACCCAATGAGCTAGGTACTGTCGTCGGCGCATCAGCCGCAAATGCCGAACACGTGGCTGCCAGCAGTGCTGTGGCAGCGAGTTGCCCGGCCAGGCGACCAGGTTGGAATGTTGTCATATTTCCTCCAGACATTATTAATGTTTTATCAATGCACTTCTACTTCACTAAACCCCTGCCCTTACAGCACCAGCAGCATCAATGCAGCGGAGCCGACAGACAGCAGAAGGAAACCGTCCACCTCGACAGCGCGTTCCTGCCAACGGGCCAGCCATACCTGCACCGTCACGTTCTTGACCGGCAGGAAATTCACGGCGACAGGCAGGCAGCGGCCGATATTGAAGATGCCGATAATCACGATCGCGGTCTTCACGTCGCCGCAGAACAGCGCGACGCCGGTGACGATGTAGAGGATCGGGGTCTGCACATAGGTCAGGTAATTCATGCCCAGTGCATAGCCGTACAACAGGCCGATCACGGAAGAACGGAAGCGGAAGCGGGCATCATGCGGCACCTGCGCGCGGCGCTGCGGATAAGGCATCTTCATGAAGCCGAACTGGTGCGCGCCATATCCCAGCGCCAGCACCGCCATGCCTGCGACCATGTAGCTGAAAGGCAGGGACGAGAACAGCAGCCAGCCCGCCATGCCCAATGCCCCGCCCAGTACCACCGCGCCAATCGCATAACCCAGCGCATGCGTGAAGAAGGTCGGCGACCAACGCAGCACGGAAGCAAACGAATAGCGCCCGGCAGGACGCAACAGGCTCAGGCTGGAATAGCCGCATGGCGACCAGGTGGACAAAAAACCGCCAGCCAGGGCCAGCACGATGAACAATCCGGTCAGTGCGCTTGTCGCTGACATTGCAGAATGCAGCATGGCGCCACCTGCCAGGCCGGCCGCAACTGCGGACAGCATCAGCGCAAAACGCGTGCCGGGCGATCGCGCCTCGGAAAAACTGTACGCGTCAGGCACGCAGGCGACACCAGCTTTGCTGCCGGATGCCTGACGAGAGAGTTTGGCGTCTATACTCACGTTTCCTCCTCTTAGGCCGATTGGCCTCTTGTTAAAGAAATTGTTAATAATTTGTAAATGACACGGCGCCACTATATCGCCGCCCCTTTCGGCGCCGTAGCAATAATCGGCATATCCTGCGCATCGAAAACAAGTCTTGCCGATTCTTTCTATTGGCGGCTTTTTCCATGCGGCCCATTTGGGCAAATCCGGCCATAGGCACCCATTTCGATAAGCATTGAGCCGCGTCGGGATGGCTTCCGGAGGGATAGGCGCAACAAGAAATACCGCATGGCAGGAAATGGATATGCTGCAAACCTTATTCAAATCGCGGAGCATCATCGAACGGTGGGCCGCTGGGCGAAACCCGCCCTATCCAGCCTGCACCGTCCCTATCTGCCTAGAATGTGCGCTTGACGTAACCAAAGAACCTGTTGCCCCCGGTCTTGTAGCCGCTCGCGGTCACATACCAGTCGTCGTTTGCATCGGTCGCGTGATACAACAACCCGGCGTTCCAGCCTTTGCTGTCGCCGACGGAGAAATCCTTGTTGATGCCGGCGGCATAGTCGGTATAGCTGGCGACGGAGTAATTCTTGACGGTCGTATGGCCGACATGCAGGTAGAGGTTTAAGCCCCAGAACGGCAGCGCATCGTTGTAGTTGAACTCAGCATAGTTGCTGCCCTTGGAGTCGCCTGTGCCCGTGGTATGGCGGCCTACCTGGGTGTTGCCATAGGAAGCGGTATTCGTCCCGAACCAGTCCGTCAAGGAATAGGAATACTTGAAATTGAAATGACGGTAGTCGATGGCAAGATTGACTTCCGTCACGTTGGAAGACTGGCCTGCGATCTTTTCGTTATCGGGGTAATAGAATTGCAGGAAGCCGACCGTGCCGATCACATCGCCCGCGAGTGCGCGGCTGTAGCCGCCGTAGAGGTCGATTTCCAATGTGTTGCCATTGATTGCCTCCTTGTGCACATTGGTGCCTCCTATTCCCAGAAACAGGCCGCTCACGTGGGAGTAGTCGATGAATCCTTGTATTGCGCCGCGCCCGCGCGCCAATGAGAGCCCGCGAAACAGGTAGTCCGAATACAAGCCCAAGTTAGTGGTGACATGGTGCGGCGAATCCGCCCATTCTTCGCTCGCCTCCTCATTCAAATTTTTATCCTCTTCCGCGACTGCACAGTACGGCATTGCCCCCAGCATCAGGGACATTGCGATCAATGTATTTTTTCTCACCATTTATACTCCCTTGTATAGTTTTGTTAAAAAATGTAAAGACCAAATTATTGAGAAATATCTACTGTTAACTCCAGGAAGATTCGTGAAAAATCAAAACGATAATCGACCTGATAAAAACCCCTGCAAGCAGCGTCCATACGGCTGACAACCCTTCGAAATATTTCAAAACAATTTCGGGAACAATTCACAAAAATCCAGGTTGAAAATCGCCTATTACCGGCGTCTTCTCTCAACTCGGAACATTCATTAACAGATTGAAGTGATGGAACAATAGTGAGGTTATGCAATTCGAACTAGCAATAATCGGCATATCCGTAACGCTTTGTCACAAACAGGTAACAGTCATGCCATTTTTTGCTATAGCGCGGCCAAATTCCGATTTAAAGTCACGTGCAGATGATCGCGTTTTTGACTCTTTATCCAGCTTGTACAGGCTGGTTTAGATGCAGGGGAAATGATTGAAAATTAAAAACAAGTAGATCACTACAATTTAAATAAATTGATAAAAACAGGGTATAAGCCCGAAATTAAAGCCTATACGGAGGGGTAAACATAATGGGTTTTAAAGAAGATTTTATGGGCAACGCCCCTGGGGCTTGCCCTTTTTTGCACCTAGTAGAACGCTCAACTTCAGATGTATTGGAACAGGCAGAGGCACTACCATTCTGGTCGCAGGACTACACCCAGCTCAGCAAAGGCGCTTTTTCCGGCTCCGTGACCAGCGTCTCTTGTGATGGCTTGCAGATATTCACCGAAACGATGAACCAGGCGGTGGACCAGATCGCCAGCGCCCCTGTGGATAGCTACGTCATGGGATTGCCGACCCTGGTTGATGGGGAATCCACCTGGGGCCTGCTTCCCATTACAACAAACTCCCTCATCACATTGGAAAAGAATGCGGAGCTCTATTTCAAGACCTCCAATATTTCAGAAATCACGGCAGCGGTGATTCCCGCGCAAAGGCTGGAGACCTATGCGGCCGAGGTCGAGTGGATAGACCTGAGCAAAGTCATGGAAGGCTTGAAGCCCGTTGAAATGCTGCATCCCGACATTGCGCAGCAATTGCTCAGCGCCTTGCAGGGAGGCATACAGTACAAGGCGGATATCGCGGATAACATCCACGCCCACCAGATGTGGCGGAATTTCGAGGACGACCTCCTGTCGACCTGTCTGCATACGCTACTGCATGTCAGGGGCAATATCCATCCGCACTTCGACCAGCGCCTGCCGCGCTACCTCGTGAACCGCGTGCGCGACTACACGCTCTCCAACTCCGCCCTGCCCTTGACCATAGGCGAGCTGTGCAAATCGCTACGCGTCAGCCGCAGAACGCTGAACCATGCATTCATCCGGGTGCTCGGCATCACGCCCGTGGCCTATATCCGCAACCTGCGGCTGCACCGGGTGCGCTTCGAGATGCAGCAATCGCCGCACGAAGTCATCAGCATTGCGCACCTGGCCACCAAGTGGGGATTCTGGCACCTGAGCCTGTTTTCCCGCTATTACCGCGAGCTGTTCGGGGAATGTCCCATCGATACGCTGCAGCGCGCACGCCTGGAGTCCAAGAGACCATGAGCGCGCGGCGAACTCTGCCTCAAGCGTCAGGCAGGGCGGGCACTGCCGCCCGCCTTGCAACCACCAGCATGGCGATGAAAACGCCCAGCTCGTATAGCAGCCAAAGGGGAATCGCCAGCATGAACTGGGAAATGATGTCGGGCGGGGTGAAAATGGCGCCGACGACGAAGGCGCCGACCACGACGTAGCCGCGTATCTCGCGCAAGGTCTTGAGTTCGACTATGCCCAGCGCAGCAATGGCGACGACGATGATCGGGGTTTGGAAAGAGATGCCGAAAGCCAGCATGATCGAGACCAGGAAATCCAGGTAGCTGCCAATTTCCGTCATCACCGCCACGCCCTCGGGCGCAGTCCCGACGATGAACTTGATCACGACCGGGATGACCAGGTAGAAAGCGAAACAGGCGCCGATGACGAACAGGATCACGCTGGACACCACGCCCAGCACGCTGATGAGCTTTTCCTTCGGGTATAGCCCGGGCTGGAAAAACTTCCACACCTGGTAGAGCGTATGCGGCAGGCTGACGGCGACGGCGACGTAAAACGCTATCTTCAGCGGGATCAGGAACGGGGAAGTGACGGAGGTGGCGATCATCTGCCCGCCGGCCGGCAACTGGTTCAGTAACGGGGTGACGAAAAAGCCATGCAGCTCGTTGGCAAACGGCAGGATCGCCAGCAAGGGAACCAGCATGCCGGCGATGATGCGGATGAACCGCGTCCTGAGTTCGTAAAAGTGGCTGAGAAACCCGTCCTGCTCCATGGCGGCCTCACTTCTCCGTTTGAATCTCTGGGCTTGCCTGGCTGACGGGCTCAACCTCGGCCAGCCCGGCGCTCTCCGGATGGATTTCAGACAGCTGGGCTTGCAGGGCCAGCAGCTTTTGCTGGGCCTCCGCGGTGGCTTTGCGCATATTGTCCAGGGCGAGCTCGCGCTCCATGTCCTGCTTGAAGCCGGAGACATAACGCTGCAGCCGGCCATAGAGCATGCCACAGGTGCGCGCGACCTTGGGCAGCTTGTCCGGGCCAAGCACGATCAAGGCCACCACGGCGATCACCAGCATTTCTGAAAATCCGACGTCGAACATATCAGGGCTTGTCGCTCAAGGTTGCGTCGGGGTCTTTCGAGGCTTCCTTGAAATTCTTCAAGGCGCCGCCCAGGTCGCTCCCCATATTGCGCAAGCGCTTCGTCCCGAACACCATGGTGACGACCGCAAGCACGATCAGCCAATGCCAAATACTGAAACTACCCATTTCGCGAACTCCCAACAATCTTAAAAATCCATCATCCTTGATAAGCGGCCAAACTCGTTAGCAATAATCGGCAACATCTCACGGCGGCATCAGCCGTCGGCCATGCTGGCATCATTGAAGCGCCACAAGCTCAAGGTGTCGTTGGATTGCTCATAATGCGCCCGCACCGTGGCTATTTGCGCCGACAGTACCGGCAGCTCGGCATGCACGATCTCCCAGACCATGTTCAAGTCGGCATCGTGATAAAGCTTGATGGCGGCATCCAGCCTGCGGTAGATATCGCCAAACGGCATATCCCGGTTATTGGCGGCAAACGAAGGAAAATGGGTCTGGATGCGCCGGCATGCGCCCTTGATCCCGCCGCAGTTCCACAGCACGGCATCCCGCGCCTGCTTGTTCTGGTAGAAGTCCATCGCATCCATGCCATGGATATAGCTACTGATACGGGCCGCCGCCGCGACAATGCTCTCTAAATAATAATGAAGGCTGTGCTGCCTGTACGCCATGATCTCTATGCCTTGCTGTATGGTTGCCGGATGACAAACTATATTGGTCATTCTGCACGGGTCAGCCAGGCGACGTTATTAAAAAACGGCAATACTTGGCGCCACAGACACGGCCGGCAGCCTCCTACCCGTTACTTTTTTCATCCTTGGCAAAAGCTGGAAGCTCTCGCCAAACTCGCGCCCAGCCTGCCGGATAGCCATGTTGCCGGCCAGCGTTGAGAAATGTATCCAGCGAGCAGAGGAGTATTGCCAATTCTTGCTATCGGCCCAAATCAATAAGGTCTACAGTTACACTTACCAGTCTGTATTAATTTAAGAACAAGCATTCAAAAGACGGTTTCAACTGGGCAGAAAATAACGTACTACACGATGAAAAATTAAAGGCCGACCGGAGCCTCGACCGGGAATCCCATGATTCCAGGATCGGGGCCGATCAAGAGTCAGGCCCGGAGGAGTGAGAAGCGTGAATATTCAAGAACAGTTTTTGGGTAGCGGCTCCCGGGGCAGCTACGAATTGCACCTGGTCGACCGCCGGCCCAAGGATGTGCTGGAACAGGCGGAAGCCTTGCCTTTCTGGAAACAAGATTACACCCAATTGGACAAGGGCGCTTTTTCCGGCGCGGTCACCAGCGTCTCCTGTCAGGGCATACAGATTTTCCGCGAAAAGATGAATCGCGCGGTGGACCAGTTGGCAAGCGCACCGGCCGACACCTACGTCATCGGCCTGCCGACCATGATAGAGGGCGAGGCCACCTGGGGGATGCTCCCGGTCAAGCAGGATTCCCTCATTACGCTGAACAAAAACACCGAGCTGCTTTTCCGCACCTCGCATTGTTCCGAAATTGCCGCCGCCGTCATTTCCGCACAACGCCTGGAAGAATATGCCGCGTTGGTGGAGTGGGTCGACCTGCGGGAAATCATGAGGAAGGTGAAGGCGGTGGAGCAGATATCCTCCACCATCGCCAACCGGCTGATGACTTCGCTGGTGGGCGGCACCCGCTACATTTCGGATGTGCACGAGTCTGCCAGCGTGAAGCATATGTGGCCGAATTTCGAGGAAGACCTCATGTCGACGTGCCTGCAAGCACTGGTGCAGGCAAAGGACAGCATCAACCACCATTACGACCATCGCATCCACCGCTATATCGTCAACCGGGTGCGCGATTTCACCTTGCTGAACTCATGCTGTCCGTTGACGATCAGCGAGCTTTGCATCGAATTGCGCGTGAGCCGGCGCACGCTGAACCACGCCTTCCTGCGCGTGCTCGGTATCACGCCCGTCGCCTACATGCGCAACGTCAGGCTGCACCGCGTACGCGCAGAACTGCAATCGGCGCCTGACTCCGTGACCAGCATCGCCAATGTGGCGACCAAATGGGGGTTCTGGCACATGAGCCTGTTCTCACGTTACTACCGCGAGCTGTTCGGGGAATGTCCCAATAAAACCCTGGAGCGTACGCGCCTGCACAAAGCATAGCTTCATTGCTGACGCAGCAGGCATCTCCATGGCGGATACAGCATTGCCAGCCAGTGCCTTGAAGCAGACGTCCCGAGGGATGTCTGCTTTTTTTATGGGCGGGGATTTATCTAGCGGGCGAAACGCTTGGCAGGCTTGAACGGGCGAGAGGAGCTCGCTTCTATATGCCGGAAGATGATCCTGCCCTTGGCAAGGTCGTAAGGCGACATCTCGACCGTGACCTTGTCGCCAGCCAAGATGCGGATATGGTTCTTGCGCATCTTGCCGCCGGTATAGGCGACCAATATATGCCCATTATCCAAGGTGACGCGGAAACGGGAATCCGGCAGGATTTCATCTACTTTGCCCTGCATCTCGATGAGTTCTTCTTTTGCCATGGTCTTTCCTTTCAATAGTATCAGGCAAAAGCCTGTGGATTTTTCAGCCAGACTTGTCCTTGCGTGGCGGCATGGTTCAGGGCTTTTTCGCGCGAAATGAATTCGCGGGCGAAGCTGACGATACGGCAATGCGTACTCGTTCCCTGGCCGCTGCGGATGGACAGCGAGGCGGTATAGCGTCCGTTCCCGTTGCTATGCGAGATCGGGGTGATTAAATAACGTCCGGCCGTGAAAGGCTGGATGTTGAGTGATTTCATATGCAGTTACTCAGGCAGCGCAATGCTGCGGAAAACGGTGCCATGCAACCGGTTGGAGGGCTGGAGGTCACCTGCGGACTGGAAAAATCGTCCGGTATGGGGCTTGCCGTTAAGGAAGTTTGACCACTGTAAAAACTCTTTTGGGAGCCTGTGGCTTTAAGTGGCGGTGATATTGGGGGAACCGCAGCACGTCTCAGACTTGCTGTAGGAAAGGTAAGCAATTAGCTACAACACCGAACAGTATAGCGCATTAAGCGCAACTCACAAAACTCTCATGTAGAGGCAGCTCGGCCCGGCGGGCCTGACAAGGCATAAGAGCCTGTTCGCGATCTTTCCATAGAGTACGTTGCCCCGGCAGGGCAGGCTCTAAGGTTGCCGCCGGCTGCGACAATTTGTCACATTATCCCAAGCCGGCGATGTTGCTATATTTCACCCCCTCATAACAAAAAACTGCCGATACGCCCCGTGTCGTGGCAGCCATGCCTGCCACGATCGCGACGCGTTCGCACATTGCCTCTCGACCCAATATGACGACACCATACCCATTCCTGATCAGGGCCTTGATTGCCGGGATGTTTTCCTCGGCCATGGGCATTTCATATGTCTATGCAGAGGAATCCGCCCAGGCAAAGAACCAGCCGGACGGCACCCAGACCCTGGACACCGTGCACGTCAAGGCAGCCCCCATCAAGCACCAGCAGGGCTTGAACATCGACAAGCCGTCGGAGGCAGGCTCCCGGCTCGGATTGACCATCCGCGAGAACCCCGCCTCGGTCGCGGTGGCAAGCCGCCAGCAAATGGAGGAAACGGGCGCGCGCAATTTCCAGGATGCGGCCAACAGCCTGCCCGGCGTGAATGCCTCTGCGCCTCCCGGGCACGGCGGATTCGTTGCCTACAGGGGATTCACCGGCGCACAGGTCAACCAGTTGTTCAACGGCATCAGCTTGCAGTACAACAGCGCCAACCGCCCGGTGGACGCCTGGGTCTACGACCGAGTGGAACTGGTGGGCGGCCCCTCCTCCTTCCTCTACGGCAGCGGCTCCATCGGCGGCAGCCTGAACTATGTCACCAAGCTCGCGACTCGCGACGAGGAAATTCGCGAAGCCCGCATCAGCTATGCGCGCTACGACACGATGGAAACCGCTCTCGGCCTGAACCATGCGCTGAACGGCAACAACTGGATACGCCTGGATTTCAGCCGAAACACCAGCAACGGCTATATCGACCGGCAGCAACGCGAGGCGGATAGCCTGGCGTTGTCATGGCTGGCCGACATCACGCCAGAGTTGTCGCATACGCTGGCATTGGAACACCACGTCGAGCAGGAAGACAGCCCCTACTGGGGCACGCCGACGCTGAACCCGCAGGCCGGCAGGTTGAAAATCGACACGTCCAACCGCTTTGCCAATTACAACGTCGCGGACGGCCGTTACGAACAGCGCGTCACCTGGGCGCGGTCCATCACCGAATACCATTTCAACGCGCAGACTTCACTGCGCAACACCTTCTACCACTACACCGGCCAGCGGGATTTCCGCAACCTCGAGGTATACCGCTACAACGCCGACAACAGCGCCATCTTGCGTTCGGGCGCCTACATGCAGCGCCATGACCAGGAGCTTAACGGCAACCGGGTCGAAATCCTGCACAAGGGCGCGCTATTCGGCTTGCAAAGCGACTGGTCTTTCGGCGTGGACTACAACGTGAACCGGCAAACCGTGTTCCCGACTTCGGTGAGCAGCGTCTTCGACACGGTTGCGCCCGGCAATCCGGATCCCGGCGGATTCTCCGACATTCCCGGCATGGGCAACGGCCTGCAGAAAGGCCGCAGCACCAAGACCAGGACCTTGTCCGCATTCATCGAAAACCGCCAGTTCCTGGCCCAGCGCCTGTCATTGGTGACCGGGCTGCGTTACGACCATATCGACCTGCACCTGGACAACAATCCCGGCGCCAGCCCGGCAACGGTCGACCGGCGCTGGGATGCGTTTACCGGGCGCGCAGGCCTCGTATTCGACGTCACTGAAGACGCCAACCTCTATGCCCAATACAGCACCTCGGCGGAACCGCCTGGCGGCACGCTCACCAGCGCCAGCGCAGCCCAGGTGGACAACAATTTCAAGCTTTCCACCGGTTACCAGGTCGAGGTCGGCAGCAAGTTGAATTACCTCGACGGACGGGGCACCGCCACCATCGCGGCCTACCACATCGTGCGCAGAGATTTCCCGGTGACGGACCCGCAGGACCGCAACAATACCATCCAGGTGGGCCAGCAAACCTCTAACGGCATCGAACTTGCCACTTCTTTGCAGATTACGCCCAAGCTGCATGCAGAAGGCAATATTGCTTGGACCAACGCGAGATATGACGACTTCAATGAAGCCGTCGGCACTGGCGTCGCTTCCCGCAAGGGCAGGCACCCAATCAATGTGCCCGACCAGGTGGCCAACCTGCGTCTCCATTATGAGATCACGCCAGGCTGGCAGGCCGGCATCGGCGCGCGCTATGTCGCATCCGTATATGCCAACAATGCCAATACCATGTGGGTACCTTCCTATACCTTGTTCGACGTGCACACAAAATACCGCGTCAGCAAGAATGCCGACGTGGTCGCCCGCATCCGCAACCTCACGAATGAAACATATGCGCGCTTCATCCACCAGACCAACACCCAATACTATGTGGGCGAACCGCGCAGCCTTGAAGTTGCGTTGCATGTCCGGTTCTAAATGCAGTGGAATGTAAGGTTGACGCCCTAACCGCCGGGGCGCGTCGCCATCGTCATTACCGCATACTGATTTGTCGGCACTGTCCTACGCCAAGATCAGCCTCGCCTGATAAGAAAATCCAAGTGTTGGATCTAGAATCAGGCCACTTATTCCACTTTGCCATCAGGAGTCGCCATGTTTGGCCAGAACCTCGAGCAGTCCATTTATGACGCGCAACAAAGCATTCAAGTCCTCCAGACACTCAAGGACAATATTCAGGCTTACCAGGACGTCCTCAGGGTCGAAGATGTGCTGAGCCTGATAGACCAGCAAATCCATGACACCAACCGAAGGAAACGGGCCCTGCTCCTGGCAAAAAAACTGGATATGCACCTGCCGGATACGGCGAAAGCCCCACTCACCAATACTTGATTAAAGTCCCCATCCAGTAAAAAAGCCGGCGACATGCCGGCTTTTTTACTGGATGGAAAATGTCCAGGCTTACTTGCTTACTTGATGGGCAATGGCACCAGCTCGCCAGCCTTCATATCAGGCACCAGCAGGAAGCGCCCATCGGCCGATAGGGCAATATCAGCGGCAGACTGATGGCCTTCGGTGATCAATTGCGGCGTTGCGCGCGGCTCAGTCAATTGCCAGACCTTGCCGCCGGCCCAGTCGCTGACATAAAGCAACCCATCAGTATCGCGCACCAGCCCGTCAGCGCCGCCAAAGCCCTGGTTGAGCAGCGTGACGCTCGCCTTCTTGCTGGCAAAATTCACCTGGAATAGCTTGCCATTGCCGAAATCGGCCACCAGCAGCTTGCCGGGGCCATCCAGCAACAGCCCGTTCGGACGCTTGATGCCGGACTTGTCATTGATCAGCTGGGTGATCTTCCCTTCAGGGGATATCTGGTAGATCGCGCCATGCTTGCCATCATCGTCCCCACTATCCGAGACATAGACGTTGCCCAGCCCATCAATCTCAATGTCATTGAGGAACATTGGCTTCTCCGGGAAGTCCCCGGACTTGGCAATGACGGTTTTGCTGCCGTCCAGACCAACCCTCACGACCTGGTCCATATCCGCGACATACAGCTGATTGTTGAAGAGGTCGAGCCCCTTGGGGTCATTCAAACCGTCGGCCAGCGTCCGGCGACTGCCGTCCTTGTTGATCACGGTAATCTTACCGTCACCGGACTTGCCGAACTCGCCAATCTCGCTGACGAAGATACGCCCGTCTGGATGTGCAACAGCAGACTCCGGCATGTTCAAGCCGGTCACTTTGGACGCCTGGCCACGGCCAGGCGCAGCAGCGGCAGAAGACTCGCCATAGCTGACGCGGTAGATGACGCCGCTGTAATCATCCGATACCAGCAAGGAACCGTCATTGAGCTGCAATACGTCAACAGGACGACCCCATGCTTCACCATCGTTGAGCCATCCCTCGATAAAAACTTCGTGCGACTTGACCTGATGCTGCTCGTCGAACACGACACGCATCAGCTGGTAACCGACGGGCTGGCTGCGGTTCCATGAACCATGCTGGGCAACGATGGCATTGCCCTGATAATCACGGGGAAACTGCTTGCCGGTATAGAACTTGAAACCCAGGTTTGCGCTATGCGCCTGGAATTCGACAACAGGCGGCGTCACGGCCTGGGGCGGCTTCTTGTTCTGCCAGTCCTTAGGACGCGCATCCCGGCCACCGACGTAAGGGAAACCGAAATGCAGTCCAGCCTGGGGAGCAGCATTGAGTTCGTCAGGCGGAATATCATCGCCCATCATGTCCACACCATTATCGGTGAAATACAGGACATTGGTGCCCGGCTGAAAATCCATGCCGACCGAATTACGCACGCCTTTGGCAAACACCTCCACATTCTTGCCATCCGGATCCATGCGAATGATGGATGCTTCGATGCCTTGCGGGTCACAGACGTTGCATGGCGCGCCAATCGTCGCATAGAGCTTCTTGTCGGGGCCGAAGGCGATATAGCGCCAGCCATGATGTACCTTGTCGGGCAGTTGGTCGTAAATCACCTCGCGCATCTGCTTGAACGGCAGGTTGAGGTCAAAATCGGGGGCGGCGTAACGGGTGATGCGGTGCTGCTCGGCCACGTAGAGATTCCCCTCCCACATGGCGACACCATTGCCTACCTTGAGGTCATCAAGGATAGTGATCACCTCGTCTGCCTTGTGATCCTTGTTCTTGTCCACGACAGCATAGACCTTGTTGCCGCGAGTGCCGACGTAGACTGTACCGGAAGTTCCCAGTGCCATTTGCCGTGCGCCCGGCACTTCGGCATAGACCTCCACCTTGAACCCCTCCGGCACCTTGAGCCGGCCCAGGTTAGCCTCAACGTCTGCGAGATCAGCGTTGGCTGCAGTCATCCAACCCACCGCAGCCAGCAAGCCAATCAATCTACTTATTGTTTTCATTTTGTATGGCTCCTTATCAAAGAACTCAAGCAGTATACCAAAAGCATAAATTTCAATACATAGAAATATCTTGGTTACACAATTCCACTTTTAGGAAAACTCCTACAGCAGGATAAGAAAATACAGGCTACGTCATTTAATCAATTCTTAATACGATGCCTCTAGAATAAACTTCATTGTATTAGAGGACAGTATCATGTGCAGAGGCATCAAATTAACCGACAATACGGGTCTGGAAAAACGTATCGAGTATCCCGATCCCCAGGCCGCCTTGCCAATCCGTAGCGCTGAAGGCCAGATCAAGTGGCTGCGATGGGGCAATAACCTGGAAGAAAAGGAGGGTGGCTTCTTCTTGGGTGGCTGGGCCCGTCAAGCATCCTTGGAGCAAGGTAAATGGGATAAGCTCAAGCCAGAGCCTGTGGATCTCCTTGCAGAAGAATTCCTGAGCCGCGACCCCCAGCGTAATCCTCACTGGATCGATATTCCGCCTGGTCATGCCATCAAGGGTATCATCGCTACCCATCACGACGAGCGCCGGATTTATGTCATTACCACCGAACCACCCGAGGAATATGCATGGATGGATGACCGCTGGCCCGTCATCGCCCCATCAGCCCGGAATTGAAGAACACCCAGCGACATCAGAATATCTTCTGATATCGCTGGGTATCAACTTTTCAATATCAGGATTTGCCAGATAGATTGCAATATTGGGTAATGTCCTCATCCGACTCGCTGAACCTCGCTTCTTCGCCCTCGCGGATTTCAACGACAAACTTCTGGCCCGGGCCGTAATTTCCGCTATCATCCTTTACGCTGTAATCTCCACAAACGACACTCATGTCGCCGTGACGGACTTCCTCCAGATTCTCCAGCTTGGCAGATTCAGGATTCTCAATATGCTTCAACGCGGCGGTCTTGGCAGTGTCTACAGCTGTGCCATCCAGCATGCGTATCTGGCTGAAGGCAACCCAGACCAACACCAACGCAATAATAGCTGCAAACCATTTAGACTTGGATAATCTCATTTCTTTTCCTTATTCATCATCATGGCGGCCAGTCATGCCTGCATGAAGCACGACTGGAGCGAGAGAGGGGGGAGTATCACATCTTGACGGTGCTTGTATTGAATGCGCCAGGTCCTTTATGACAAAGCCCTTTGCCTACCAATACAGGGCGTTGATATGGCTCGACGCGATATGACTTCAGCGCCTGTTTGTCCGACACCCGTTGGTGCATGCCTTCCCCAGTGGATATGGCATGACCACTAATACTCACCATTGCCCCTTTACTCATGGGCAATGGCGGAACATGCGGTAATTCACCCCGACACATTTCCACGGCCGATGCAGTATTGGCAATAACGATGAGGGGCGATAGAGCGAGCACTCGAAAGATTGATTTCATCTTGTTCTCCTTAATAATCATGCATGGCACATGCCGTTTAGTGAGGACTCAATACGAAATTTTCGTCAGCATCCTGAAACTAATTCGCATTGGCATTGCCTGCTAATCTATAAGCCCATCATATCCACCCTGGACGTGCCTCCCCATAGGACGGCCATGATAGTTTTTGTCAGACGGCGCTGACACCTTTGCCCGCGCACGCAAATATAAAGCCCCATCCAGTGGGGCTTTATATTTGGTTCATCAACAAGGCTGTTTAAAAAATCAGCCAGATCAATACCAGGACAGTAATGGGCACTCCCAGTAACCATGCAATGATATAAGGCATCTCTCTCTCCTTTAACTGATTAATATGTATTCTTGGTGGCTGATTGGGCGACGCTACGTGCAGTGAGGGCACCGGCTACTACCGCAGCAACCAGGCTCAGTAGGAAGCCCAGCGTGGCCCATAGCGCAAATTGGGCGGCTGCTTCAGCGGCCTTCTCAGCTGCTTCCTTGGCTCTTTCCTTCCCGGCTGCATAAGCCTCCTCGAGCTTTCTCACCTCTTCGTCAGCCTGCTCACGCGATACGCCCGCCGCATCCGCAAGTGCAGTGACGACACGATCGCGGTCTATCACCCGACTTGCTTCATCGGTATTGGTGAGGTAGCGGCTCAGCGCATGCCAGTAAGCGCCACCATGGCTCCTGCCGCGTTGCTCACCGACTACCTGCTGATCCACATTGTCCTTGGCGTTACGGAAAAATGCTTCTATCTCCTGCATCAATTCGTTTCCAGTCCCGTTGGTTGCCAGCAATGCACCGCCGCCAGCCACCGCACTACTGCCAGCGACACCCAGCGCCCCAGCAGTGGTCTTGAATACGCCGCCGGCCAGATTGGTGAACAAACAAGCGCCCGCAATGGTCGCCAATGCCCAGATGACAATCCCAAGTAATGCGCCCCTGCAGCGGGTGACCTCATCGGAAGACAATACGGCAACAATGGTCCCCGCCGTCAACGAAAATATCCATGAGACGATCCACCACAATGATGCCCCAATACCAAATGCCTCAGCCGAGGGGGTGCCACCTGGCTCAGCCGGTTCCACAAAACTGAAACCTATGCCCGTACCCAGCAGGCTCAATACCAGTTGTACTGCGATCGCCACGGCTAAACCGGCCAGGATTGCCCGCCATGAAATAGGCAAAACCCACCAGCCATCCCTCCTTGATGCTTCACTATGCAACGTTGCCATATCTGCCTCCTAACATATTGAGTGGTTGTTGTATTTCTAGCCTCGGATGCGGCTGATGTGCAGATTAAGACAAGCAGAGCAGGAGGATCATAGGCAAATTGCTCGAATGCATGTCAGATCGATCCTACGTGCCTGCAAGGACGGGGAAGGTCTCATTTTTTCCTACACGGGGGCGCTATGTTGTCCTACAGCTTCCTCATCACATTGGGGGTAGGATTAGGCCATCTATTCATTGCACCATACTGAGCGCCATGAAAAAAATCGCATTGATCAGCCAGGACAGCCTGGTCAATTACTCGCTCAGCCACTTGCTTTCCCAGCGCAAGGAAATGCAGATCAAGCATGTGCTGGCAAGTATTGACGAGGAAAAGATAAGGAAATTGCGGGCCAGGCGTCAGCTTGACCTTCTCATCGTGTGCGTATCGTCTTGCAAGAGAGACGGCTTGGAACTGTTGTCTCACTTGCGGGGCATTGCGCCCCATATCCCGGTGCTGCTGCTCAGCAGTAGCGAGGACGAGCACTTCCTGCTCAATTTTATCCGCTGCGGCTGCAAGGGCTACCTAGACAAATATGCTAGCGAACATGATCTCGTTCAAGCCATCGAGACGGTTTACAGCGGAAAGCATCACCTGCCGGATACGCTCAGGCAGGCATTACAGTCCGAGCAGACGCCCCTGCCCCATGAACAACTTTCAAAGCGTGAGTTCCAGGTGTTCCTGAAATTCATTCAACGTAAAACCATCGCCACTGTCGCGCGTGAACTGAACGTCACCGCAGGCGCAGTCAGCGTATTCCGCAGCCGGGTATTGCGGAAACTCAACTTCAAGAGCAATGCCGACTTCATTTTTTATGCATTGCAGCACCACTTGCTGACCTTGCCCGATACCCAGTGCTGTCGCGCGCCTGGGTAACAGGTATTCCCTACCGCCAGGCTGAAATCAGCCTGGCGGCGTACTGGCTATTTCTCCATCCAGAGAAACTGGTCATTATCTGTCTTAATGAAGAAGCGCCCGTTCTTGTCGATCTTGAGTGCGCGAATACGGTAATCATGCAATACGGGTTCGGCATACACTAGGCGCTCCCCTTCCTTGCGCATGTATAGCAGGGAGTTGGCGGCCATGCCAGCGACAAAGAACCCTCCCTCCCAATATTCGTTCTTACCGGTCTTTGGATATTTGGCAATAGCCCCCACACCGATGGATGGGTTGAACACAAATGCCGGCTTCTCGAAATCCTCATGAGAGTTATACTTGTTGCCGTAGTAATTCCCCATGCCCTCGCGTTCATACAAGGTGCCATAGCTCACCAACGGCCAGCCGTAATTGCGGCCCTGCTTGATGAGGTTGATTTCGTCCCCGCCCTTCGGGCCATGCTCGGTTTCCCACAATTCGTTGCTATCCCGGTCGAAATACAGGCCGCCAGAAGGTGAACGCAATCCACTGGCATAGATCTCGGCGCTGGCATCCTTCAGGTTGATCTTGATCATCTTCCCAAGCGCAGTGGACGGATCCTGAACGCCATCGGGCTTGGAAAAATCCCCCACGCTGAGGAACATGGTATCGTCATCCGCTCCCAGCACCAGCTTGCCGCCAACCTGATGGCCAAGAAAAGGCTCCTTGACTGCAGGGTAAGTCAGGAAGATATCCTTGCTAAAAGTCAGTTCGGATTGCTCCTGGTCAAGTTCGAACGCTGACACCGCCAACCTTGCGCCATTTGCCTCATGATCCCAGGTGGTATAGACCACATACAGGGTATTGCCAACCAATAGTGAGTCCTTGACTCCGGCAAGTTCCTTGCAATACACCAGGCCATCATAGTCATCGCCCTTGCTCTCCTCGCGCTCATCCAGGCCTGGCTTGGTCAAGGAGTCAGCATTTTTGGTGATCTCGATCTCGCCGGACTCGTTGATCCTGGTGAAATAAACCTCCCCACACTTCGTGATGAAAAGAAAATGCTTGTTGCCCAGCATCTCGAATGGTCCCGTGGGATATTGATCGCTGAATGGCAGCTCGCGGACTTCGAGATCCTCCGTGCCGAATATGGATGTCAACTTGACCTGACGCGGCTCTGGCACTATTTCATCCACGTCAACGCTGGCAAAATAGCCTTGGCCGAAAGGCCACCATTGCATATGGTATAAGCCCGCGCCGGCAAAGAACAGGGCAATACCCGCCACCAGGAGGACCAAGGAAAGATAAACATTTTTGTACTTCTTGATGATATGCATATGCTGCCTTTTAAATTTGATCTATACAGGAAGGCCCTGCAGCAGAGCTCCAGCTTAAAATGACACACGCAGTGGTGGAAAGTTGCTGCCCGGCGACTTATGCGGTCATAAAAATCTCAGCCGATACATGCCAACGGTTGCGCCCTGCCAGCTTTGCTTCATACATCGCCTTGTCCGCTTGGCGCAACAAAGCATCCTCTGCCAGCTGCCCCTCAACGCTTAATGCAATGCCAATGCTGGCGGAAATCTGCAAGCCGCCCTCCACAGGCCGCTCCAACTCGCGGATCAGCTTTTCAGCAATGCGTACCGCATCATCAACCCCATGGATATCTTCCAGGACCACGACAAACTCGTCTCCCCCGAGGCGCGCGGTCACATCACTTACCCGCGTCACTTTACGCAGGCGAGCGGCCACGACTTGCAACACCAAGTCACCGGCAGCATGGCCATAAGTATCGTTGATCCCCTTGAACCCATCGAGATCGATCAACAGCAC
Source organism: Methylobacillus flagellatus KT (assembly GCF_000013705.1). Lineage (NCBI taxonomy): Bacteria > Pseudomonadati > Pseudomonadota > Betaproteobacteria > Nitrosomonadales > Methylophilaceae > Methylobacillus > Methylobacillus flagellatus. Next base: position 554,739 of record NC_007947.1, on the reverse strand, counting down.
GGCCACTATGCCCTTGTCTCTGGCTGCACGGGCGAGTGCGCGCTTGAGGCTATCGTTCATGAGCGTACGATTTGCCAATCCCGTAAGCGCATCGTGCAGTGCCATATAACGCAGCTCGCGCTCCTTGTGTCGCAACTGGGTGTTGACTGCCTCGATTTCCTTGGTGCGCAAGGCGACCCGCTCCTCCAGCTCCTGCTCAGTCTTGATCAGGGCATCCACCAATGCCTGCTTGGCGTTCAGTGTATCGCGCTGGGCCTGTTCCTTCTCCTTGCGCATCACGGTGATCCGGTCAGCCAGGGCAAACGACAACATGAGCATTTCGATGGCAGAACCTATCTGCATGGAGTAGATGGTGAATACATTGGTCGGTACCCAGCCTAGATTGCGCAATCCCAAGATCACGACACCTGCCAGTACGGCGCCCCAGGCCAACAGAAAGTAAAATGCGCCCGGATTCCTGCGCATATAGGATACAACTGCCACCCAGGTAACGAACAGTGAAAACGATATCCCGGACAATGAAACAAGCAACGCATAATGCTGATATGCCAAGGCCAGCGGGGAAAGCATGATCAAGGCGAACAATACGGCAAACGCCAGCATGACCCGATCCAGCCGCGGAAAGTTTCCCCGGGTATTCAGGAAAATACGGCTGAACAGTACCCCGAAGAATCCGGTGGCGGCCATGCCGCAAGGCAGGGCGACATTACCCCACTCGGGCCAGCTGGGCCAGAGAAACTGGTTTCCCAGGCCATTCAACGACGCCTGGGCCACGACCATGCTGCCGACAAAAGCCACGTAAAACAGGAAAACGGTTTCGCGGGTGGAGAGATAGATCAGGAAATTGTAGAAAAACAGGGCGAGCAGAGCGCCATAATACAAGCTCAGCAAGGAATAGGCAGATTGGTCATGTATATGCATGGCCTCGACTTGCCAGAGGTTGACCGGGACGGTCAGGGTTCCCTGCGACACCACCTTGATATAAAGGACATGCTCTCCTGGAGGTAACTGAAGGGGAAATACCAGGTTGCGGTGCGGATAAGGCCGCTGGTCGAAGGCGTAAATGTCGCCCGCCACTTGCTGCTGGTAGACGCCACGGCTGTCCGGGCTATACACCTCGACATGATCGAGGGAGGCAAACGCGATTTCGAGCAGGCGGTCTTCAACGTCATTGGAAACCACGGACACGGGTAGCGCGAACCAGTAAGCGGAACGCGAATAGCCCAAGTTGACATTACCCCGCTCATTCAGCGCCGGCTGCCACGCACCGCTTTGCAAGGCAGGCAAATCCTGTAGCCTGAGCTGGTGACCGGGATCCTCCAGATATTGCAGGAAAGGCCCGGCAGACGCCACATCAAGGCTGTCATCCAAGCGCAATGCTGCAGTTTGCACCCAGGCCGAGGCATGGCAAACCAGCAGCAGAATCAATATGACTAGCCTACGCAACCGCTCCCCTTTATCCCTGTCGTGATGTCATCGCATCAGGACGACATTACCTCCTGCTGATGGCGGGAAACAAACGCCATAATGTTGTTTGCCGGCAGGGGTTTGCTGAAATAATATCCCTGGGCGCTATCACAGCCCTGGGCACGCAAATATTCCAATTGTGCTTCAGTTTCAACGCCCTCCGCCACCAGGCCCAGGCCTAGAGTGCGTGCCAATGCAATGGTAGCGGCACATATCGCCGCATCATTCGGGTCTGTTTCGATATCCTTGACGAAGGAGCGATCTATTTTCAGGCGCGTCAACGGCAACAGCTTGAGATAACTCAGTGAGGAATATCCTGTACCGAAATCATCAATGGCTAACGCGACCCCTTTGTTTTTCAGTTCCTTCATGCGCGGGATGGTCTGCTCGGGATCATCCATGACCGCACTCTCCGTGATCTCAAGCTCAAGCATGCCGGGCTTGATCTGATGTGTCATCATCAGATTGTCAATCAGCGTGAACAGATACCTGGATTTTAATTGACGCGCGGAAATATTGACAGAAATACACACCGCCTCCAAGCCTTGGCGGCTCCATTGACTGATTTGCCTGCACGCTTCGCACAATACCCATTCGCCGAGCGGGATGACCAGATTGCACTCCTCTGCAACCCTGATGAACTTTTCCGGGTGTACCATACCCCACTCAGGATGGTTCCAGCGCACAAGCGCCTCCATGCCGATGATGCGCCCAGTGCCAAGGTCAACCTGCGGCTGGTAATGCAGCTCGAACTCATTGCGCAATATCGCCTGGCGCAAATGGTTTTCCATCTGCATGCGCTCGTTGATCTGCTCGCGCATCTTTTCGGTAAAGAACTTGAAATTGTTCTTGCCTGAAGACTTGGCCGCATACATCGCGGTATCGATATTCTTGAGCAAGCTATACGGATCGCTGCCATCATGCGGGGATACCCCGATGCCGATGCTGGAAGATGAGTGCAGTTCGTAGCCCTCAATCAGGTAAGGCTGCGCCAGGCGCTGCAACACCTCCTTTGCCACACGGCCTACAATCTGCGTTGCCTGCGGGCAATCGAGGACGATGACGAACTCATCCCCGCCAAGCCGGGCGACCATGCCCTGTTCGCCTACACAGCACACCAGTCGCCGCGCCACCTCTACAAGCAACTGGTCGCCAACATGGTGCCCCAACGTATCGTTGATGATCTTGAAATTATCCAGGTCGAGGATCATGACCCCGATTGGCTGCACATTTGCCAGCCTTTCTTCCAGTCCACTATAGAGGCTCATCCGGTTCGGCAGGCCGGTAAGTGTATCGGTATGCGCCAAGTCATGGATCCTGGCCTCGTTTGCCTTGCGTTCACTGATATCGCTGAAGGTGTTGATATAGCACTCGACCCTGCCGTCTTCGCCGGTCACTGTGGTAATCGTCAGTGCCACGGGGAAGGTATATCCCTGTTTGTGTTTTATCAGGGCTTCCCCTTGCCAGACGCCTTTCTCGCTGATGGAGAAAGAAGCCTGCCGCCTGCTTTCCGCTACCGTTTGTTCAGGTGCGAGAAAGCTGACCGGCCTACCCAGCAATTCCTGTACCGAATATCCCGTCAACGCAGTCACGGCGGGATTGATGCCGATTACTTCATCGTTAGGGTTGGCAATCAGGATCCCCTCGCTGGAAGAGGCAAATACACTGGTAGCCAAGCGCATCCGGGCATCACGCCGTCGCAGCTGTTGAATGGTGCGCAACCAGACATAGGCAAGTGTGGCCAATGCCAGGGCCAACGATACCCCGACCCAGAAAACCCAGTCATTCTGTTGCACCAGGCGCCCCCACCCACTGGTTGGCATACCGGCAAGCTGCCAATCACCATGTGCCCCAAGATTAATCTCCAGCATCACCGGGTGGTGGCTGAACAAATTGCTGTCCCCACTGATCATTTCGACCTGGCCATGGTCGTTCAGACGCCGCAGGGCATAGCTCAACACCGGCCCGCGCACTTGCAAGCCCGCCGCCTTCAGCAGGCTATCAATGTCCAGCACGATCGAAGCCGTCCCCCAATAAGACTCTCCGCCATCCTTGACAGGGACGAACACAGGCAGTCGGTGCACCATGCCACGCCCACCCTGCACCAGATTGACCGGCCCGATCAATTCCGGATGCCTGGACTCCTCCAGAGACACCTCGCGACCAGCCTCCCAGGGCGGGTTTCGCACTCCAAGCAGCTGTTCATTTCCTGCAAGGGGATACACATATCGCACCACATTATCCGGCGCCATGGTAATGGCCTTGAGGTGGCGACTATAATGCACCAGGCTGGCAACGACACGGTTGAAACTGTCGGCATTGATATCGGGGTTGGCAGCGACATAGGTGGACAACCCCAGACCGAGATGGATGGAACTGTTTAGCTCTCCCTCGATCCGCGCACGCACCCCTGCCGCCAGCATCGCCACGTAATGCCGCTCTTCCTTGACCCTGGCCTGACGCTCCAACTCGTGGATATAACATGCTATACCGAGCAGTGAAATACCGATCAGGACCGCCACAATCAAGGGGGAGTAGAAGCTCCACCCCCCTGGCGCGATACTGAAATGGCTTCCCTGATCAGAAAACATGTTGTTAGGTTCTTTGAGATGAAAATGATGCGCCAATTGCCACTTGGCCTGCCGGATCTACACACCGGCACGAGAGAAAGTAAATCCGCCTCCTGATCAATTAACGGCGGGATACTGGAAAGATTGAATTTCAGGCTTGCTGGGCTGGTGTGATTCCTGCTTTACAAGCAATACATCCTGAGTCGGTATGGAGAGCTTGGCAATGCCTCTGATCCTGCTTGCAACACTGATTGCAGTCTTGCCGCTGGCAATGACAAATACGTCCTCACACGTCCTGTTGCTTAGTATTTACGCAGGATTGGCCCACCTCGTCAGCTTTATTGCGATCGCCGCCTTACTGCGCCATATCATGCGTAAACAGCGAATTGCCGATTGGCGCAAAAGGCGGCGTTCATGACGGCACTTACTGCCACACATAGCCAAGGTTGAATATCAAAGCGCTGTCCGTGTGCTTGCGTCCATCCGCAGGCTGGCCAGCCCAATCCAGGTTGTATTGGATGGAGGCATTGAAATTGTTGACGATGGGAAATCGCAATCCCGTTTTGGTGAAGGCCAATGCATTGCTGGCGCTATCAAGGCCAAGCAGGACCTCATGCTCGTGGAAGAATTGGGTACTGCCACCGAAGACCCGTTGGTCATACTTCAACGCCCAGCGTGCGCCAGGATAGCTTTCCTTCTCGGCTTCGTAATAATTGACCGACACATAATTCAAGCCGCCTTCGACGAAGAGGTTGAGACCTGGCCGTTCAAACACTTGGTAACCGCTACCGACACCAGTGGTTGTCCGCAGCTTGATATCGCGAAAACGGTCATTTTCCAGCGTGTTATTGGCATAGACATACCATTTGTTGCTGATGAAACGGTCCAGCTTGATGGAGGATCGGTTATTGAACTGCGTGTTCTGACCATTGTTGGTGGCGCGATTGACGACGGCACCTACTGTCAGGCGATGGTTGAGCGTACGTGCAATCGACTCGCCATCCAGGCGGACGGTGGTAGTGTCCGTATTCCCCTGTGTAACGGAGCCGCCAAGATTGATGCGACCACTCCAATTGACACCGACACCGGAAAGCTCAGGTGTCGGGTTGATATAGAGCAAGTCGGACAATGAGATTTCTTTCTCCTCATGCTCCCTTTCCTCCTCACCCTCTTCATCCAGTTGTACTAGCTTGATCATGGCCTTGCCATTCTCGTAGCTGTCCAGTGTCGTCTTCAGGTTAGTACGGTCCGTCAATGTAATGGCCAGCGGCTCATCTGTCTTGATGCTCTCAATCTCTGACCAGGTGACCTGGATATCACCGGCATAGGAAGTATTGAACACCACTTTCTCATTGAACTTGCGCACGACCTTGCCTGTAATGACGTCCCCGTTTTTCAGACGAATTTCATCTGCTGCAGCCAACAATGGCCATATCCCAGCACCATGTACCACCGTTGCAACCACAATGACACCTTTTCTCACCGCACGATACAAAATTGATCCTTTCTGGCGTCTCCCATTGCCTAGCACCATCCGACCATCCAATATTAAGAAGTTCATCAAGGTTTCTAGATGATGACCGACTTGATGGCATGCAACAGCCAGCTGATTGCCGGCCTCCCGTCTCAGAGCCTGGCTTGGACAAGCTCGCCTTCACATAGGTACAAGTCAGATGGAAGAAATGCTACTGAATTGATAAGCTTGATATCTTGATATATGGAATAGCTATTATTCTATTAGCTAATAATCAATGAGATCAAACCGTCAATAAAGAGTTCACCGGACTCGGCCCAATGCTTGCGGATGATAAAAACATCACCTGACCGCCTTGCTCCCTATGAAAGAATCAGCATGAACAAGCCCGCCATTCTTCTCTTCGTCGCCCTGTCGTTGCATGCCACGAGTGCATTGGCCATCTGCAAGCGCCATGACAACTTCATGCCAGGAGATCATGACCAAGTCATCGGCGGAATCATATTTGCCGATTATCGGGAAGACAAGATCGAAGCCTATTTTTACGGCGAAATGTGCTGGACCGCTTCCGAGATTGCCGAGGAGGGCAACCGGCGTATTTTCTACAAGCTGATCGCCGGCTACGATGCCAATGGCCGTATCGCAGGCTATATACCACTCTCATCGTCTGCGACTGCCATCTTTACCTGTCCCAAGGGCAGCATACTATCCTCGTCAAACGGTTATTTTGATCATCTTTACAACCCCGGACCCGGCTTTCACACATGGGTATGCAAGTCTACAGAGGCAGCGCAACCAGGTTGACATCTACAGGCGTTATCATCTCGATCACAACACAAACCCAGGCATGAAAGCCTGCATAAAGCTATAATAATCAACTTTTTTAGAAGACCATCAAATACCGCCAGATGCCTGGTTACCCTCCGGGCCGCGGTAGGAAAAGAATGAGCCCATACCAGAAAATTGCGACTGACGATGTTCGCATCAAGGAAATCAAGGAGCTGAGATTACCGTCCGAGCTGCTTGAGGAGCTGCCTGCCAGTCCCGCCATCACGGACAACATCTTGGCTACCCGCAGCGCCATTCATAAAATCTTGCACAGCGCCGACGACAGGCTGCTCGTTGTCATTGGCCCCTGCTCCATCCATGACTATGATGCCGGGCTGGAATATGCCCGCCGCCTGGTGGCGCTGCGCCCTCGCTTCGAACAAGAGCTGCTGCTCGTGATGCGAGTCTATTTTGAGAAACCACGTACCACCGTGGGCTGGAAAGGCCTGATCAACGATCCTTTCCTCGACGGCAGCTACCGCATTAACGAAGGCCTGGAGCTGGCGCGCCGCTTCCTGCTGGACGTCAATGCCCTCGGCATGCCTGCCGGCACCGAATTCCTTGACGTCATCACGCCGCAATATACTGCCGACCTGGTGAGCTGGGGGGCAATCGGCGCACGCACGACAGAATCGCAGATCCACCGTGAGCTGGCGTCTGGTCTCTCCTGCCCCGTTGGGTTCAAGAACGGCACGGATGGCAATATCCGCATTGCTGTCGACGCCATCAAGGCAGCAGCCAGCCCGCACCACTTTCTATCCGTGACCAAGGAAGGCCGTTCCGCCATCATCTCCACCAGCGGCAACGAAGATTGCCACGTCATCCTGCGCGGCGGCAAAACTCCCAACTACGATGCCGCCAGTGTCGAGGATGCCGCACGCGAACTTGCCAATGCAGGACTTGCCGCCAAGGTGATGATCGACTGCTCGCATGCCAACAGCCTCAAGCAATTCAAACGCCAAATCGATGTCGTCGCCGATGTCACCAGTCAGATCTCCAGCGGTGACGACCGCATCATCGGCACGATGATCGAGTCGCACCTCAATGAAGGTCGACAGGACCTGGTACCGGGTTGCCAGCTGGAGTATGGCAAGTCGATCACCGACGGCTGCCTGGGTTGGGATGACTCGGTCACCCTATTGGATACACTGGCGGAAAGCGTACGGAAGCGCCGCAAGCTTCAGGAAGAAGCCGAATAAGCCCCGGTGGCGACTACGACTGTCATCCAATCCGCAAATTCATGGCGGCTGATGCAGGCCAGCGATTTGCCAGCCGTCATGCACATAGCCACCCAAGTGCATCCTGGTTACCCCGAGGAGTTTGCGGTTTTCTTCGAGCGCCACCGGTTATATCCGCAAGGTTGCTGGATATGGGAACAGGCCGGTGCTATCTGCGGGTATTTGCTCAGTCATCCATGGTACCTCGACGCACCTCCTGAACTTAATTGCATGCTGCAAACACTGCCCAGCCAAGCAACCACTTATTACCTGCATGACATTGCCTTGATGCCAGTAGCACGCGGCTTCAAGGCCACAGACAGCATCCTTGCCCGATTATGCGCGCAAGCTACGCATGAGCAGCTGGATACCCTGTCGCTGATTGCCGTCAATCAGTCTGCCGCATTCTGGCAACGCCACCATTTTCAGACAACCAACCACCTCGTGCCAGCGGCAAAACTGCAGAGTTACGATCACAGTGCCTGCTATATGGTGCGCCAACTGGCTTAGGTCAGGCTCCAGACATGCAAAAGTCCAGATCGCCGGACAAGTTGCACACCTTGCCAAAGATCAATGCACTTTTGCTGCAACCGTCGATAATCCAGCCGCAGGCGTGCGCATGAGCAGCATAGTCAACCCTGCGCCAATCCCGGCAGCCGCGGCGCCCAACAAAAAAGCAAGCTGATAGCCCGCCAGTAGTGAAGCGGCCAGCGCATGCCCCTGCGCCAACCACTGCCGTCCCACAACGGCAGCAATGCTTGCCAAGACGGCCAGCCCCACCGCGCCGCCCATCATGAACGCCGTATTCACCACACCGGACGCCAAACCTGAATCTTCAGGCGCCACATCATTCATCGCCGCCAGCAGCAACGGATTGAAGGCAATACCGCCGCCCAATCCCAGCAGCACCATCGAAGGGAATATATCCACCCAGAACAGGCCATCTAGCGGCGCGCGGGCGAACCACCCCAGGCCAAGCGCCGCCAATACTAATCCCAGGGTCAATGAAGCGCGAATCCCGATGCGCATCACCAACCAGGCAGATAAACCGAGGGAGAACAAGGCCATCACGACATTGGCAGGCAAGAATGCCAACCCCACCTGCAAGGCGTCATAGCCCAGCACGAACTGCATATACAGCGCCGACATGAAAAACCAGGCAAACAAGGCAGCCGCCCACAGCACAGCCACCACATTGGCAACCGACACATTACGCTGCCGAAACAAGCTCAGCGGCATTAATGGTGCAGCCAAGCGCAGCTGTAACCGGATAAACCATGCAAACAGCAATCCGGCCAAGGCAAGCAAGCCCAATATCTCAACAGAAAGCCAGCCTGTTTCGTTGCCATTCACAATCGCATATACCGCCAGCATCATCGATGCCGTCATGCTCACCGCCCCAGCGACATCCAGCTTCTGCGGCCGCAGCCCAGTATCGTGTGCAGGCAGCAATCTCAAGCACAGACCATAGACCACGATCCCGATTGGCAAGTTGACGAGAAAAATCCAATGCCAGCTCAAGGTACTCGTGAGCACCCCACCGAGCAGCACGCCCAGGCTACCGCCGCCCGCGCATACAAACCCGTAGACTCCCATCGCCTTGGCACGCTCGCCCTGCTCGGTGAACAGATTCATGATCAACGATAATGCTACCGCCGACACCACCGCCCCGCCAACGCCTTGCACTGCACGCGCCCAGACCAATTGCTGCTGCGTCCCGGCCATCCCGCAAATCAGCGAGGCTAATGTAAACGATGCAATCCCGACGAGGAACAAACGGCGCTGCCCGAAAAAATCGCCCAGCCGACCGCCAAGCAGCAAAAAGCCGCCGAAGGTGAGCATATAGGCATTCACCACCCACACCAGCGAAGTCTCACTGAACCCGAGGTCATCCCGGATCGACGGCAGCGCCACGTTTACGATCGTGGTATCAAGCACGATCATGAGCACGCCAAAACACAGGACAAATAACGCCAGCCAGCGATGATGAGTGTCCGGATAATGATTTGTTTGCATATTGCAACCTTAACCGCGGCTGTCAGGCAATAAGCCGGGAAACAATAAACCAATGGAGAATATGGGTATAAAACGAAAAAAGGGTTAGCTTTTTAGCTAACCCTTTGATTTTTCTGGTGGGCCGTGCGGGGCTCGAACCTGCGACAAACGGATTAAAAGTCCGCTGCTCTACCAACTGAGCTAACGGCCCTTGAGATGAGCGTCTCATCTCGGAAAGCGCGCAATTATGAAGAAAAGCACCGTTGGCGTCAATGCTGGATTGCAATTTCCTTCACTTTAATCCGCCCATGCCATCGAACAACTTTGGTGCAAGACAGACAGGAGGCTTCATTACCGCATGCCCGGAAAGCGGCCCTGCATGGTGCGCATGATCTTGCTCATACCACCCTTAGAGAACATTTTCATCATTTTCTGCACTTCTCCGAATTGGTTGAGCAGGCGGTTCACTTCCTGTACCTGCACGCCTGCGCCAGCGGCAATACGACGCTTACGCGTGGCCTTGATGATGTCGGGCTTGCGGCGCTCCAATGGGGTCATGGAGTTAATAATGCCCTCAATGCGGCGCAGTGCCTTGTCACCGGCCTCACTATTGACCTGTCCGGCCATGCCGGCAAGCTGCGCAGGCATTTTGTCCATGAGGGCGCCCATGCCTCCCATTTTGCGCATTTGCAACATTTGTGCCTTGAAATCATCAAGATCAAAGTTTTTGCCTGACTTGACCTTGTCTGCAAGCTTTTTTGCCTCTTCCAGATCGACGTTCTTTTGTGCCTGCTCAATAAGAGACAGCACATCGCCCATCCCAAGCACACGCGATGCCATGCGCTCGGGGTGGAACAATTCAATGCCATCCACTTTTTCGCTCACACCGATATACTTGATCGGCTTTCCAGTGACATGACGCACAGACAATGCTGCGCCGCCGCGGGCATCACCATCAAGCTTGGTGAGCACCACTCCGGTCAATGGTAAGGTTTCGCCGAAAGCGCGTGCAGTATTGACCGCATCCTGACCTTGCATGGCATCCACCACGAACAAGGTCTCAATCGGGCTGAGTATCTCATGCAGTTGCTTGATTTCTGCCATCATGGCTTCGTCAATGCCAAGCCGGCCTGCGGTGTCAAAAATCAGCACATCATAGAAATGACGCTTAGCGAAGTCGAGCGCCTGGGCGGCGATATCGGCCGGTTTTTGTGTCGCATTAGAGTCAAAGCAGTCTACCTCCAGACTCTTCGCCAGGGTTTTCAGCTGCTCGATCGCTGCAGGACGGTAAACGTCGGCGCTGGCCAGCAGCACTTTCTTTTTATCGGCCTTCAGCAATCTTGCCAGCTTGGCAGAAGTCGTGGTTTTACCGGAACCCTGCAAGCCCGCCATAAGAACGATGGCGGGAGGATTGGTGGCAAGATTGAGGCCAACATTTTGTTCGCCCATGAGGCGCGTGAGCTCTTCATGCACGACCTGGATCACGGCCTGGCCAGGAGACAGGCTTTGCAACACTTCGCGGCCAACTGCACGCTCCTTGACCTGGCTGACGAAGTCCTTAACCACGGGCAAGGCTACATCTGCCTCCAGCAATGCCATGCGGACTTCGCGCATGGCGTCAGTGATGTTCTCTTCCGTGAGGCGGGCATGCCCGCGCAGGGTTTTGACGACTTGCTGTAGTCTGTTACTAAGGTTTTCGAACATAATGGATACTCATAGTCACTGCCATGGATTGACGCATGCACCAGGCAGCTGCATGTTATAGTGTTGTGAATATATGAATTCTAACCCAAGTCATCCCGTATGATTGCGTTTCTACCTGTTATTACCGCATTGATTTACCTGCTGGTAGCTGTCAATTACTGGCGCAGGGCCGGAAGCAGCAAAGCTGCCGTCTCCTCCAGGCAGCCATGGCAGTCCGTCCTGATTGCCGCCGGGCTGGCGCTACATGCGCTCACCCTCTATTGTCATCTGTTCTCGCAGGGACTCAATCTGAGCTTTACAAATGCGCTTTCCACCATTTTGTGGCTCACGGTACTCATTTACTGGATCACCAATGTCAAGCACAACCTGCATAGCTTGCAGGCTTTCGTCCTACCGCCAGCAGCTTTTTTTGTACTGCTGCAGGCATGGCAGCCGGAGTCACATGTGATTCCTTATGCCGACCAGCCCCTGTTCGTCGCCCACCTTGTGATTGCAATGCTGGCCTACAGCCTGCTGACATTCGCTGCGCTGCATGCCTTGCTGATGACGGCTGCCGAACGCAAGCTGCATCAGAAGTCGAGCTGGCTCAGACTACCGGACTTCCCCCCGCTTATGGCAATGGAAACCCTGCTATTCCGGATCATTACACTGGGCTTCATCCTGCTGACGCTGACCTTGATCAGCGGCATGATGTTTTCCGAGCTATTGTTCGACCAGCCGTTCCAGTTCAATCACAAAAATGTGTTCACCATTCTCTCTTGGCTGATTTTCAGCGGGCTGCTGTTTGGTCGCTACCGCTACGGCTGGCGGGGACGCACTGCAGTGCGCTGGACGCTGAGCGGGTTTGTCTTGCTCTTGCTGGCATATGCAGGCAGCAAGTTTGTGCTGGAAGTCCTGCTGCACCGTTAAAGGCAGCGGGCAGACGCGGCTTATGCCTGGCCACCGCACTCACAATTGCCCGCGGTGGGGTCCATCGACGGACAATCTTCGCTATATGTTGTCCGCGACAGATACCAGCCGAACATCACCGCAGGCTGATGATAGGCCAGCCAGCTTCTTCAGCGTACGCCTCGAGTGTAGGGTCTGGATCCACTGCAACGGGCTTGTCTACCAGCTTCAGCAATGGCAGGTCATTATGTGAGTCGCTGTAGAACCAGGTAGTTTCAAAATCGCTCAATGACTGGTCACGCCCTGCAAGCCACTCATGGAGCCGTGTAATCTTGCCTTCCTGAAAACTGGGTGTTCCCGTGACCTTGCCGGTGAACTTGCCATCCACCTCCTCTGGCGTGGTGCCAATCAGGTGATCAATGCCGAACTCGCGCGCGATCGGGGTTGTCACAAAACTGTTTGTCGCTGTGATGACCACAAGCAAGTCGCCATTCTGCCTGTGCCTTTCCACCAGTGCGCGGGCCTTGTCCGTGATCATTGGCCGGATTTTCTGCGCCATGTACTCGCGATGCAAAGCTTCCAGCTCATGGCGAGGATGTTCACTTAAAGGCTTCAGCTGAAAGTCCAGAAAGGCATAGATATCCAGTCGGCCAGCCTTGTAATCCTCATAAAAAGCGATGTTCTTGGCCAAGTGCTCCTGCTCGTTGAGCAAGCCCTTGCTGATGAGGAACTGTCCCCACTGGAAATCGCTGTCACCAGCCAAGAGGGTATTATCGAGGTCAAACAATGCGAGCTGCAAAATGTTTCTCCATCCACGGCAAAAATTGCTAGAGTTTAGCCTATGAACCTGAAGTATGCGACTTCATCCCTCACATGCAGGAAGGCCAGCCAAGGCAATGAATCTGCCTGACTATCTCGTCCCAGTTGCCTGGCAGTGGATTGCCAACGCCCTAGCACTGACGCTGCTTGCTTATGCTGTCATCAAGGCGCCCTGGAGACATTTGAGCGACCCAGCATTGCAGCACGTTTTCCTGGGCTCAATCGTGACGCTGATGGTTATCTGGAGCATCAAGGCAGGCATACGCCCGGGCCTCAACATTCACCTCCTGGGTGCCACGGCGCTATGCCTGATGTTTCGCTGGCAACTGGCGCTGATCGCACTGGCACTGATCCTCATCGGCATTACCGCATTCGGCATGGGGGGCTGGAGCACGCTGGGCATCAACTTCCTCATTATGGCTGCCATCCCGGTGGCCTTCAGCTACAACGTGTTCCGCCTTGTCGACAGCAAATTGCCTAACCACTTGATTATTTATATTTTTGCCTGCGGCTTTCTTTGTGCAGGATTGACCATCAGTATGTGCGGCTTGAGCGCAGTGCTGGCGCTGAGCGCCATGCAGGCTTATCCGCCCGATTACTTGTTCAGCAACTATTTACCCTATTTCATCCTGATCGGCTGGTCTGAGGCCTTTGTCACCGGCATGGCCATCACGCTAATGACGGCCTTCCGCCCACACTGGCTGGCTACCTTCTGCGATCAGCGTTACCTCACCAAGCGCTGAGAGTAAGCCACTCAACCCATTGACTGTCCGGCTCCAGTTACCAATCCAGAACCAATGCAGAAGCAATTTCTGCAGGGCGACGGCTCACGGCTTTCGGCAATGAAAAGGGCGCCTTAAGGCGCCCCCGCTGAATTAGTTGCTATCAATCTTTACAGGTGAAAATCACCCGCAGCCTCGGGCTGGTAGTCAATTTTCAGTATTCTGTACTGGCGCACGCCTCCCGGCATGGCCCAGTCGATCACATCGCCGACCCGGTACCCCAGGATAGCAGTGCCCAATGGCGCCACCACTGAAATACGGTTGGCCGAGGCATCCGCATCGGAGGGAAACACCAGCGTGCATGACATCTCATGTCCATTTGCCTCGTCGCGCAGTAGGACACGCGAGTTCATTGTCACCACGTCAGCACCGACTTGCTCGGAGGGCACCTCTTCGCTGCGTGCCAGCTCATCTTCGAGGCGCGCCAGATTATCCGTTTCCGGGAAACCATTTTTGCGCAGTTGCTCAATCATGGAAAACAGCCGGTCCATATCAAAACTTGTTACTTGGATTGCACCTTGCAACATGGAAATTCCTTTACTTTAATACCTGAGGTTTTTGATCGTTGAGTAAATTAGTACATGACATGTACCGATGGCTAAACTTGCGGATGTGCCCGCTCTGCATAGGCATGCAACTTATTGAGGCCGTTCAGGTACGCCTTGGCCGAGGCAATAACGATATCCGTATCGGCCCCCTGCCCATTCACCACACGCCCCCCCTTGGACAGGCGCACCGTTACCTCGCCCTGCGCATCGGTACCGCTGGTGATATTGTTGACGGAATACAGCAACAGCTCGGCGCCACTACGTACAATCTTTTCAATCGCTTTGAACGCCGCATCGACAGGGCCGCCGCCAGTAGCATCTGCCCGGTGCTCGACGCCATTCTCCAGTACGACCACTTCCGCATGGGGAGTTTCCCCAGTCTGCGATGCTACATGCAAATATCCCAGCTTGAAGTTCTCTTCATTGACCACGTTATCGCTGACTAATGCCTGTATATCCTCGTCGAATATTTCTGATTTCTTGTCTGCCAGCTCCTTGAAGCGAGCGAATGCGGCATTAAGCGCGTCCTCACTCTCCAGAGTAATGCCAAGCTCAGTAAGACGGGTACGAAAAGCATTACGTCCAGACAGCTTTCCCAGCGTCAACTTATTGGCGCCCCAGCCTACGTCTTCCGCGCGCATGATCTCATAGGTCTCACGGTGCTTGAGCACGCCGTCCTGGTGGATACCGGACTCATGGGCAAATGCATTCGCGCCCACAATGGCTTTATTGGGCTGTACTGGATAGCCGGTGATCGTCGATACCAGCTTGGATGTCGCCACGATCTGCGTGGTGTCGATGGTGGTTTCGAGCTGGAACACGTCACGACGCGTCTTGACCGCCATCACTATCTCTTCCAAGCTGGCATTGCCTGCACGCTCACCCAACCCGTTGATCGTGCATTCCACTTGTCGCGCACCAGCCAGCACAGCAGACAAGGAGTTCGCCACCGCCATGCCAAGATCGTTATGGCAATGGGTCGACCATATCACCTTGTCCGAGTTCCTTACCCGTGCAATCAGCTGAGCCATGCGCTCACCCCATTGTCCTGGCACCGAATACCCTACGGTATCGGGCACATTGATGGTCTTGGCACCTGCCGCGATTACGGCATCGAATACCTGCACCAGAAAATCAATGTCGGAGCGCACTGCATCTTCGGCAGAAAATTCAACATCGTCAGTATATTCCAACGCCCACTGCACTGCCTGCACGGCACGATCCAGCACCTGTTCGGGCGTCATGCGCAGCTTGTTCTGCATATGGATTGGGCTCGTCGCGATGAAAGTATGAATACGTCGCTTCTTTGCCGGCTGGATGGCTTCTCCTGCGCGGCGAATATCATTCTCGTTGGCACGCGCGAGAGAACAGACGGTGGTTTCGGTGATCGCCTCGGCAATGGCACGAATGGCACCGAAATCCCCTGGGCTTGCCGCAGCAAACCCGGCCTCGATCACATTCACTCCCAGCTTTTCCAGTTGACGGGCAATGCGCAGCTTCTCTTCCTTAGTCATGGCCGCACCAGGGCTTTGTTCGCCGTCGCGCAGGGTGGTATCGAAAATAATGAGCTGATTCTGGGTCATAGCCTGAAATTCCATCAACGTTTGGATTTATGAGCGGGGCGTCTCAATAGACAAGGAAAGCTGGGAAGGAGCAATACTAGCGCGGACTGCGCAGTATCAGGCCAGCCAGGGCCAAGAAGGCCCGGGCAAGAATAAACTTGGAATTGTGGCTGATACTCTGCATAGTGAGGCTCAATATAATTCTTTTCCCCCCTCAAGGCAAGCCAAGGCATGGCAATGGAGACCAGACCGACGCAGGCCAATCCCTTGGCGCATTGACAAATTTGAGGCAGGATGTAGGGCATTGACTTCAATCGTGTACCAAGCCGCATGCCACATACCACCGTACCACTCCGCACCTTTTTCCTGCACGGACTGAAAAGCGCATTCTTCCAAAGAGTCCATGTCAATGGGTTGCAGATCACGCCCTTGCAATTGCTGGCAATACTGGTCATTACCACACTTGGCAGCATTCTGATGGGGCGGTTGGTGATCACGGGCCCGGCAGAATTCTTTCCAAAAGCGTTGCTCTGGGGCTGGCTGGTCGTACTATTGCTGCTATGGCTGTGCTGGTATCTCAGCGATCATGCGCGCCAGCGTGGCCTGAAGATCCAGGCGGCGGCATTGTTTGCCATCGGCACCATGCAGGCATTTATAGTCGACATCCTGAGTACGCTGGCCTATATCACCCTGATCCAGCCGAAAGGCCTGGACGGCTCCACCTGGCACTGGAGCTTGTACATCGTAACAACCGCCTGGTCGGCGCTGGCGTTCTGGCTTCTCCTGACACGCAGCACACAGGTGCCAACCCGGCTTATCCTGTTGACGGGGGCATTTGCACTGGGCGCCCCGCTAATTGTGCATATCTCGGAAGCCCCCATGTACTGGCTGCCTTACGAAGAAGACAGTGCCAACGTGCAAGAAGATCTACAGCTAACCCAGGAAAAACTGGAAACGCAGCTACAGCTTGCCGAGAGGCAACGCGCCGCCGTCAAGCCGGAGCGGCCTGGTGTTGTCGACCTGTATAGCATCACCTATGCGCCTTATGGCGACGACGAGGTATTCCTGCGCGAGAGCAGCATGGTCAATGCCGTCATCGAAGAGCGCTTCGATGCCGCAGGGCACATGCAGGAGCTCGTCAACCACCCGGCCACCCTGGAAAGCCTGCCATGGGCCAGCCTTGAGAACCTGGAGCGCGCTATCAATCGTGCAGCCGACCTCATGAATCCCGACGAAGATGTGCTGTTTATCTACTTAACTTCGCATGGCGCACAGGACGGCGAACTGGCAGCCTCGCTCTGGCCTCTGCAAATGGACGCGCTGACACCGCAGACGCTCAGCCTATGGCTGGACAAGGCAGGCATCAAATACCGCGTCATCGTAGTATCGGCTTGCTATTCCGGCAGTTGGATAGCGCCATTGCAAAACGACAATACGCTGATCATGACCGCAGCTGACGCTACCCACACCTCATTCGGCTGTGGCAGCGGCTCAGAGCTGACTTTTTTCGGCCGCGCCGTGTTTGATGAGGCGCTGCGTGAGACCTATTCTTTTGAAGAGGCTTTCCAGCGTGCGCTTCCCGTCATCCGTGAGCGTGAACGGCAAGCAGGCAAGGTGGATGGCCATTCCAATCCACAAATCTATGTGGGCGAGCACATCAAGCCCGTGCTGCGGGCATTACAACAGAGTCACTGAAGGCGATTGAGATTTACCCTTGCGGGCGGGCGGCCTTCTTGCGCTTACCCCATATCCATAGTACATAACCAGAAACACCATAGCCCAGGAAAACGGCAAACAACACTTCAGGCGGACTATAGGAAATCAGCACGAATGCCAGCACGATCAATAGAATCACAACAAATGGCACACTGCGACGCAAATTGATGTCCTTACCACTGTAGTAGCGCAGGTCGCTCACCATGGACAGCCCGGCAAACAATGTGATACTCCAGGCGACCCACTGCATTTTGACGGCATCAAAAAACACCTCCGTACTGCTCACATGGTTTTCATACGATACCCACACCAGCCCTGCAAGCAAAGCAGCGGCAGCAGGACTGGGCAGCCCCTGGAAATAGCGCTTATCGCTCTCGTCGAGCTTGGTGTTGAAGCGGGCCAGGCGCAAGGCCGCACCCGCACAATAGATGAATGCGGCAATCCAGCCCAGCTTGCCCAGGGGCTTCAGCGCCCAGACGTACATCACCAATGCTGGCGCGACACCAAACGACACCATGTCGGAAAGGCTGTCGTATTCCGCGCCGAACGCGCTTTGCGTATTGGTCATGCGCGCCACCCGGCCATCCAGCCCGTCCATGACCATGGCAATGAAAATGGCCACAGCAGAATGCTCGAACTTGCCATTCATGGCCTGCACAATCGCATAGAACCCGGCGAACAGTGCCGCAGTAGTGAATAGATTGGGCAACAGGTAGATGCTGCGCTCACGCAAGCCGGATTCCATGAATGAGTGATGGCGGCGCGGACGATTGGGAATTTCAGCCATTCCAGAATTTCCTCAGGTGACCACGGACAGGATATCTGCCCGAAAAATGCGAATAGTATACCAAATGCGCATTCCGCTCATGCGCCCATTATCATGCGCTTTCCTTATGATGCAATCCACAGTCCGTGATAGTATCGCGGCTTGAATTTTGGTTACGACTCATGGAATTTACCCTTATTAAGCAAGACGGTGCCGCACGGCGAGGCACTGTCAGCCTTGCACATGGTGATGTGCAAACTCCGGCCTTCATGCCGGTCGGCACTTACGGCGCAGTCAAGTCATTGTCCCCGGTCGAAGTACGCGATACCGGCGCCCACATCCTGCTCGGCAACACTTTCCACCTCTGGCTGCGCCCGGGACTGGAAGTCATTGGTGAATTCGGCGGCCTGCACCGCTTCATGGGATGGAATGGCCCCATCCTCACGGACTCCGGCGGTTTTCAGGTATGGAGCCTGGGCGACCTGCGCAAGATCACCGAGGAAGGCGTGCGCTTCCGCTCCCCCATCAATGGTGACAGCTGTTTCCTGACGCCTGAAGAGTCCATGCGCATACAAAAAGTGCTGAACTCGGACATCGTCATGATCTTCGACGAATGTACGCCCTATCCTGCCACACCTGCCGACGCACGCGACTCCATGCTCCTCAGCTTGCGCTGGGCCGCGCGCAGCAAGGCTGCGCACCAAGGCAACCCAAATGCGCTGTTCGGCATCATTCAAGGCGGCATGTACGAGGACTTGCGCGACGAATCGCTGGCAGGACTCACCGAGATCGGCTTCGATGGCTATGCGATCGGTGGACTCTCCGTAGGCGAACCCAAGGAAGACATGCTGCGCATTCTCGCCCACACCACCCCTAAAATGCCGCAGGACAAGCCACGTTACCTCATGGGGGTAGGCACGCCGGAAGATCTGGTCGCCGCTGTCTCCCACGGGGTAGACATGTTCGACTGCGTCATGCCTACCCGCAACGCACGCAATGGCTGGCTGTTCACGCGGCATGGCGACATCAAGCTCAAAAACGCGCGTCATCGCAAAGATACACGCCCGCTGGACGAACACTGCCAATGCTACACATGCCTCAACTTCAGCCGCGCCTACCTGCACCACCTGCACCGCAGCGGCGAAATCCTCGGCGCCCGCCTCAACACCATCCACAACCTGCATTACTATCAGGAGCTAATGCTCGGCATGCGCCAGGCAATTGAGCAGGGCCGGTTCGAGGCATTTGCCACCGAGTTCCGGCAAGGTCGGCAAATGCTGCAGCAATCAGCATAATCCAGCGCATTCGCCACATTATGTTAGAATTTTGGGCTAATATTTTGCGCTTCAAATATTCACCCGTTAAATAGAAGAAAGGTTTACCGTGCTAATCGCTTCCGCGTATGCTGCTGATGCAGCCCAGGCCACCCCTGACTGGATGAGTTTCCTCCCCTTGATCATTATCTTCGCGCTGTTCTGGTTCATGCTGATCCGTCCACAAATGAAGCAGGCCAAGGAGCAACGCAAACTGATTGAAGCCCTGCAAAAAGGGGATGAAGTCACCACCAGCTCCGGGATCGTTGGCCGCATCACCAAGGTAGGCGAAGGCTATGTCAGCCTGGAAATCGCCCCGGAAACCGTGATCACCGTGCAAAAACACACAGTGCAAACCTTACTCCCCAAGGGCACGATCAAATCCCTGTAACATCACTGCGACATACTTGACTGACGATCTTTAACATCCCTGAAACACTGAAATGCGAGCCGCTTCATGAACCGCTACCCTTTATGGAAGTACCTGATGGTGCTGGTTGTCGTCCTGCTAGGGCTGCTCTATGCAGCACCTAACCTGTTCGGCGAATCCCCTGCCGTACAGATCACGGCAGCCAAGTCCAATATCCAGGTGGATTCGGCGCTGCTGGAAAATACGGAAAACATCCTGAAACAGGAGAACATTCCGTTTGAAGCGCTATTCCTCGATGCCACTGGTGTCAAGGTCCGCTTCCCCAGCACCGATATCCAGTTGCAGGCCAAGGACGCGCTCCAAGCCCGGCTGGGCAAGGATTACGTCATTGCGCTCAACCTGCTTTCACGCTCTCCAGAGTGGCTGCGCAGCATAGGCGCCCGCCCGATGTACCTGGGCCTGGACCTACGGGGCGGGGTGCATTTCCTGTTGCAGGTTGATATGAAGTCAGCCCTGGACCAGGCGGCAGAGCGATATGTGGGTGATTTCCGTAGCGTATTGCGTACCGCCCGGATCAACTACCTCGGTGTTTCACGTGATGGCCAGGCCGTCAACATCCGCTTTAAGGACACGGCCGAGCTCAGCAAAGCGCAGCGCGTCCTGGAAAAAGAATACCCAGACCTGACTTTCCGCACTTCCAATCGCGGCGAAGACAGCATCCTGACTGCCGTATTGAGCGAACCAGCGAAAAAACGCATTCAGGAATTCGCCATCAAGCAAAACATCCAGACCCTGCACAACCGGATCAACGAATTGGGCGTTGCCGAGCCTGTCATCCAACAGCAGGGCATTGATCGCGTTGTCGTGCAATTACCAGGGGTGCAAGACACTGCCAAAGCCAAGGAAATCCTGGGCCGTACTGCCACGCTGGAAATCCGCATGGTGGACGAAGACAGGAGCAATGCCGTGACCCTGGAAAATGCTTCCAAGGGCCAGGTTCCTTTCGGCACCGAGTTCTACATCGACCGTAACGGCATCCCCATGCTGGTCAAGAAAAATGTCGTGCTGACCGGCGACTACATCACCGATGCCGGCCCTGGCATGGATCCCCAAGGCGGCGGCGCCGTGGTACACGTCACGCTTGACGCCCGTGGCGCACGCATCTTCAAGCAAGTCACACGTGAAAATGTCGGCAAACGCATGGCGATCCTGCTGATTGAAAAAGGCCAGGCAGAAGTGATTACCGCCCCTGTGATCCGCGAAGAAATTGGCGGTGGCCGCGTACAGATTTCCGGTATGGCCAACACGCAGGAAGCCACGGATGTGGCATTGCTATTACGTGCAGGCGCATTGGCGGCACCGATGGAAATCATCGAAGAGCGCACGGTTGGCCCCAGCATGGGTGAAGCCAATATCGAACGCGGTATGCACTCCACGCTATGGGGCTTTGTGGCGATTTCCATATTCATGATTGCCTACTACATGCTGTTCGGCACGGTATCCGTGCTGGCACTGAGCATCAACCTGATACTGCTGGTCGCCCTGCTCTCCATGTTGCAAGCCACGCTTACATTGCCAGGGATCGCAGCGGTTGCGTTAACCCTGGGGATGGCGATCGATGCCAACGTGCTGATTAACGAACGCATTCGCGAGGAAATGCGTAACGGCAACACGCCGCAAGCTTCCATTCACGCGGGTTATGAACGTGCATTTGGCACCATCCTCGATGCCAACGTCACCACCATGATCGCCGGCCTTGCACTGTTCATGTTCGGCACCGGTCCAGTCAAGGGATTTGCCGTTGTGCATGTCCTGGGCATCCTGACGTCGATGTTCTCCGCAGTGCTGGTTTCCCGCGCGGTAATCAACCTCATTTACGGCTACCGCCGCAAGATCAGCAAACTTTCCATAGGCTGATATCGATCAACAGGAAAATACGTTAGGTAAACATCATGGAATTTTTCAGAATCAAAAAAGACATACCGTTCATGAGCTATGGTCGCCTGACGACGACCATCTCGCTCGTGACCTTCCTGTTGTCGGTATTCTTCCTGGCGACCAAGGGTTTGCACCTGGGGGTGGATTTCACTGGCGGTACGATGATGGAGGTTAGCTACCCGCAGGCAGCCAACCTCGACAATATCCGCAAGGCAGTCGATGAAATCGGCCTCAAGGATGCCACTGTACAGAATTTCGGCACTAGCCAGGATGTGCTGATTCGCCTGCCGATTAAGCCTGGCCTGTCGACTGCACAGCTTTCTGACCAGGTGCTCGCCGCGCTTGCTGCCGATAATCCGGAGGTGAAGCTGCACCGCGTTGAATTCGTTGGCCCGCAGGTCGGTCAGGAACTCTACGAGAAGGGTGCGCTCGCCATGCTGTTCGTCTGTGTCGGCATCATGGCTTACCTAGCCATGCGCTTCGAATGGCGCTTTGCCGTAGCAGCCGTGATCGCCAACATGCACGATGTCATCATTATCCTCGGGTTCTTTGCCTTCTTCCAATGGGAGTTCAACCTCACGGTGCTCGCAGCCGTGCTCGCCGTCCTGGGCTACTCCGTCAACGAATCCGTGGTGGTGTTCGACCGGGTGCGCGAGAACTTCCGCAAGATGCGCAAGGCCAGCGTGCCTGAAGTGATCAACAATGCGATCACCCGCACCATGTCGCGGACCATCATCACTCACTTCTCCACCGAACTCATGGTGTTGTCGATGCTGTTCTTTGGAGGAGAGGTGCTGCACAACTTTGCCCTGGCCCTCACCATCGGCATCCTGTTCGGCATCTACTCCTCGGTACTGGTCGCCAGCCCGATTGCCATGTATCTTGGCGTATCGCGCGAAAACCTGATCGGCGGTGAAAGGAAGCCCGAGACAGAAGAAGCCTTGTCTTGACAAAGCTGGCGCTTCGCGCCGAAACTAGCGGCATCTCATTTACCGATTGATACCGTTGGACAGTTCCTTATTATGGCAGCTGGGCATTCTGGCCCTGCTGCTATTTGCTTCCGCTTTTTTCTCCATGGCCGAAACCAGCCTGTTGATGCTCAACCGGCACCGGCTCACCATCCTTGCCCAAGAAGGTCTGCGCAGCGCCGAATTTGCTACCCGGCTACTCAACGAGCGCGAACAGTTTCTTGGCGCCATCCTGCTCGGCAATACCCTAGCCAATGCCGCCGCTGCCACATTGGCCGCCTTCATCAGCATCCGCCTATTCAACTTGGGCGAATTGCTGATGCCGGTTTCCACCGTGCTCATCACTTTTGCCATCCTAGTTTTCAGCGAAATCATCCCCAAGGTCATCGCATCCCGGTATGCAGAACCTCTTGCCCTCTCGTTGAGCTATGTATTGCTGCCGCTGGTCAAGATTGGCTATCCGGTAATATGGCTGGCCAACCTGTGCGCCAATAGCCTGCTGCGCTTGCTAGGCATGAAAGTCAGCTTCACCGAGAGCAACCATACCACCAGCATAGAGGAGCTGCGGAGCATTTTCAGCGAGACCACTAGTCCGATTCCGCAAAAACACCGCGAGGTGTTGTTGAATCTGCTGGACCTCGAGCAGACTACCGTGGATGAAATCATGACTGTGCACACGCAGCTTGAAATCATCGATTTCGAGGCACCGATGGAGGAAATCCTCTCCCAGATTACTGGCAGCCAGCATTCCCGGTTGCCAGTACGCAAAGGACCAAACGAGGAGATCATCGGCATGCTGCACATCCGGGCGATCATGACAGCCCTGCGGTCTCAACCCCTCAGCCAGCAACTGTTGGGTGAACATATGGAGGCCCCCTACTTCATCCCGTCCGGCACGCCGGTCTACACCCAGATGCAGGAATTCAAGCAGTGCCAGCAGCGTATTGCCTTGGTCGTGGATGAATACGGTGAACTCAAGGGCTTGGTCACACTCGAAGATATCATCAAGGCGATCATCGGCGATTTTGCAAGTGTGTCAGCGGAGCAGCTGGCTTACCGCAAAGAAGACAAAGGTAGCTGGCTCGTGGATGCGAGCAACAGCCTGCGCGATATCAACAAAAAGCTGGGGATTGACCTGCCAGTCGACGGCCCACGCACACTGAATGGATTGATTGTCGAACACTTTGAGGATATTCCGGAACCCGGTATTGGTCTCAAGATTGGCAATTACAAACTGGAAATATTGAAAACTCAGGACCGTACCGTAAAAACGGTCAGAATTTATCCGTAATTAATACTACATGGCAGAAATCTTGCATGGATGAAAGGGGCCGGGAATAACCCTACTCATTTCAGACTTGAAAATTTCTACATTCGGCTCAAAATAGATCAACGTATGGCTAGCATCAAACACCAGGACAACCTCATCGAGAAAACCGGCAAAGCCAACATCAAGCCGCCTTCGATGTACAAAGTCATTTTGTTGAATGATGACTATACGCCTATGGAGTTCGTGGTGGATGTCATGCAGCGCTTTTTTCATAAGAATCGTGAACAAGCGACGCAAATCATGCTCCAAGTACATACCGAGGGCGCAGGCGTATGCGGTGTATATCCACACGGCATCGCTGAGACCAAGGTAAACCAAGTCATTAGTTATGCCCGTGAGCACCAGCACCCGCTGCAATGCACCATGGAAGAAGCCTGAAGAAAGCTGAGGAAGCTTAGATGATTGCGCAAGAACTTGAAGTATCCCTACATATGGCATTCATGGATGCCCGGCAGAAACGCCACGAGCTCATTACCGTGGAACACCTGCTGCTGGCCATGATCGACAACCCCACTGCGGCGGACGTATTACGCTCGTGTGGGGCCAACCTCGATAATCTGCGCAGCGAGCTCAACAACTATATCGAAGAGCATACGCCTACGGTGGAAGGAAGCGAGGAAGTCGACACACAGCCAACGCTGGGCTTCCAGCGCGTGATCCAGCGCGCCATCCTGCATGTGCAGTCTTCCGGCAAAAAGGAAGTTACCGGTGCCAATGTGTTGGTTGCCATCTATGGCGAGAAAGACTCTCATGCGGTGTTCTTTCTACACCAACAGGGCATTACGCGCCTGGACGTGGTCAACTATATTTCCCACGGTGTGGCCAAAGTCGCCGACGGCAGCAATGCCAAGCGTCCTGAAACGGAGCAGGAAGCCGAAGCCGATTCCTCTCCCTCCAGCGCGCTGGAAAACTACACCCAAAACCTGAACCAGCAAGTACTCGCGGGCAAGATAGACCCACTGATCGGTCGCGCCCAGGAGCTGGAGCGCGTAATCCAGACCTTGTGCCGCCGTCGCAAGAACAATCCATTATTGGTCGGCGAGGCCGGTGTTGGCAAAACCGCCATCGCCGAAGGGCTCGCCCGCCGTATCGTGGAAGGCAATGTGCCAGAGGTGCTCGAAAACGCCGTGATCTACTCGTTGGACATGGGCGCCCTGCTCGCAGGCACCAAATACCGCGGCGACTTCGAGCAACGGCTCAAGGCTGTCATGAAGAAACTGGCGGACCAACCTGGCGCTATCCTGTTCATTGATGAAATCCATACATTGATCGGTGCAGGCGCTGCCAGCGGCGGCACGCTGGATGCCTCCAACCTGTTGAAGCCCGCGCTTTCCAATGGCTCGCTCAAGTGCATAGGTGCGACCACCTATCAGGAGTTCCGCGGCATCTTCGAAAAGGATCATGCACTTTCCCGCCGTTTCCAGAAGGTCGATGTCGTCGAGCCCAGCGTTTCTGAAACCGTCGAGATTCTCAAGGGCCTCAAGTCTCGCTTCGAGAAACACCACAGCGTGAAATACACTGCATCAGCCCTGAACACGGCTGCTGAATTGTCTGCACGCTACATCAATGACCGTCACCTGCCTGACAAAGCAATTGACGTCATCGACGAAGCTGGCGCTGCACAACGCATCCTGCCTAAATCCAAGCAAAAGAAGGTGATCGGCAACAAGGAAATCGAGGATATCATCGCCAAGGTAGCGCGCATTCCGCCGAAGAATATCTCCAGCGATGACCGCAATGCACTGAAGACGCTGGAGCGTGACCTCAAGGCCACCGTGTTTGGTCAGGATAAAGCGATTGAGGCACTCTCTGCCGCGATCAAGATGGCGCGAAGCGGCCTGGGCAGCCCCAATAAACCTATCGGCTCCTTCCTGTTCTCCGGCCCTACCGGCGTCGGCAAGACCGAAGTGGCCAGACAGCTTGCCTATACTCTGGGCGTGGAATTGATCCGCTTCGACATGTCGGAATATATGGAACGCCATGCCGTATCGCGCCTGATCGGCGCGCCTCCTGGCTATGTCGGCTTCGAGCAGGGTGGCCTGTTGACGGAAGCCATCAACAAAACACCATACTGCGTATTGCTGCTGGATGAAATCGAGAAGGCGCATCCGGATATCTTCAATATCCTGCTGCAAGTGATGGATCACGGAACGCTGACCGACAACAATGGCCGCAAGGCTGATTTCCGCAACGTGACCATCATCATGACGACCAATGCAGGCGCTGAGGCGATCAGCAAGACCAGCATCGGCTTTACTCTAGGTAGCAACTCTGGCGACGAGATGGGCGATATTAAGCGCCTGTTCAGTCCTGAGTTCCGCAACCGTCTGGACGCGATCGTCTCTTTTGCACCGCTCTCGGAAGAAATCATCGTGCGTGTGGTTGACAAGTTCCTCATGCAGCTTGAGGACCAGTTGCATGAGAAGAAAGTGGAAGCCACGTTCAGCGATGCGCTCAAAGCTTATCTGGGCAAGAAGGGATTTGATCCATTGATGGGTGCACGCCCGATGTCGCGTCTGATCCAGGACACCATCCGCAGGGCCTTGGCAGACGAGTTGCTATTCGGGAAATTGGCGAATGGCGGCCATGTGCACGTGGATATCGATGAACACGATAATATCAAGCTCGATTTTAATGAAACGAGCAGCCCGAAAGACAAATCGACTCTTGAAGCCGATATGCCAAGCTAGCCCCTAGCCTGGCCTCAACGCTACGACGAAAACGCCGCAAGAATGCGGCGTTTTTATTGGTAAAGCCAGACACCTGCTTCTATCTAATCCGTGTAGATCGGATATTTCTGCATAATCGCGGCAAAGCGCTCGCTTTCCACCCACGCCTGCAGCCAGGCTCTCACTTGGGGATAAGGCGCAGAGAGAAACCATGGCTGGTCCACCATGGCAAACTGGCGCACGAAAGGGAATATCGCCACATCCGCCAATCCCTGATGGCTTCCCAGCAAATAAGACTGTTGCTGCAAGCGCGACTCCAGCTGCTGCAGAAATATTTCCCCTTGCGCACGATATACCTCAGGTGGCTGTTCAGGAAAGCGAATCGCGTATTTATACCGGTCCAAGGCGTGTTTGAAGGGGCCATCGTTCTCGGCAATCAAGCTTTCTGCCTGCGCAAGCAGCGCCGGGCTGCCAAGCCAGCCTTCAGGATCATGATGTTGCAGCGCCCAGCGCATGATATCCAGGCTTTCGTCGATGACGACACCATCAGGCAACACCAGTACCGGCACAGTGCCTTTAGGTGACACTTGCAACATATGCGTAGGTTTGGCCTTGAGCACGATCTCACGGATGTCCACGGCAATGTTGGCATAGTGCAATGCCATCCGTGCTCGCATGGCATAGGGGCAGCGCCGATAGGAATACAGGATAGGCTGCGCCACCTCAGCCCAATGTGCGACAAATGTCGTCAACCAGCACAGGGCCGCGGTACACCAAGCCACTGTAGACCTGTACCAGGCTGGCACCTGCCTTGATTTTCTGCTCAGCGTCCTCCCCGCTGAGTATCCCGCCCACGCCGATGATCGGTAATGCGCCGGCAAGATGATTGGAGAGAGACTGGATCACGGCTGTGGAACGATCACGCAATGGTGCGCCAGATAGGCCGCCGGCCTCTTGTGCACACGGCAAAGCCTGTACCATATCACGTGCCAGGGTAGTATTCGTGGCAATCACGCCGTCAAATTGGTGCTTCATCAGCAACGCCGCGATGTCGGCAACCTGTCCCTCATCCAGGTCAGGCGCAATTTTGAGCGCAATCGGGACATACCTGCCATGCTGGTCGGCCAGCACCTGTTGCTCTTGCTTCAAAGCATGCAGCAATTGGCCCAAGGCTTCTTTTTCCTGCAAGGCGCGCAGGTTTTTGGTATTGGGAGATGAAATATTGACCGTGACATAATGCGCGTATGGATAAACTTTGCGCAAGCAATGCAGGTAATCGTCAACCGCCCTCTCATTTGGTGTGTCAAAATTCTTGCCTATGTTGATGCCCAGTACGCCTTTGTACTTGGTCGCAGCCACATTCCTCAGCAAGACGTCCACCCCGAGATTGTTGAAGCCAAAACGATTGATCACCCCTTGCGCCTCGGGCAGACGAAACATGCGCGGCTTTGGATTTCCGGGCTGGGGGCGCGGCGTAATCGTGCCGATCTCGATGAAGCCAAACCCAAGCCCTGCCAATGCATCGATATAAGCCCCATTCTTGTCCAACCCTGCAGCAAGGCCGACCGGATTAGGGAAATTGATTCCCATCACTTGGCGTTGCTTGCACTTCGGTGGCCGCGGGTAAAGATTGAGCAGGCCGGAACGCTCGAGCCGCTTCAGGTTTTTGAGAGTGAAGTCATGAGCGCGTTCCGCATCCAGGCGGAACAACCAAGGTTTGACAATGGAATAGAGCATGTAGGGATTTTACCGGAAAACCCGCACCTGCTCACTGGTGATGCGAACAGCTCAGGTATTACTGTAAAGAAAAGGCACCATGAAGGTGCCTTTGGAACACACGTCAGGTGGGCATTTCAGCAATCAAGAACCGATACCTGCTCGGACAGCCGAACCATTCGCTCTACCGTGGTTATCCACACAATTCCATCGCCCACCTGACCAGTATGCGCAACCTCGACGATGACTTGCAAGATGCCTTCCACCAGTTCGTCTGGACAGACAACCTCAATGCGCACTTTGGGACTGTAATCCGTTAGCTCCTCCCGGGCGCCAAGGATAGGGCGTGCCACATGATGGCCACATCCTTCAACCTTGGTTACCGTCATCCCAGGAAAACCCTTGATGTTACGCAGCCCCGAACGTATCTTGGGTAGCCGCTGCGGGGGGACAATGGCTTTTATCTCTTTCATCTCGCATCCTTATGAGTATTAAGCTTCAATTTTCGGCTCTTCGAACCAACGGTATAAAGTTGGCAACACGACCAGCGTCAATATTGTCGATGTAATGAGGCCTCCGATCACCACGACTGCCAATGGTCTCTGCACCTCAGACCCTGGCCCAGTCGCAAACAAGAATGGCACCAGCCCCAGCATGGCGACAGTCGCCGTCATCATTACTGGACGGAACCGTTGGGCGCACCCGTGCGTAATGGCTTCCAATTGCGAACGCCCTTCCTCACGCAAACTCCGAATATAGGAAATCAGTACAACTCCGTTCAGAACGGCAATCCCCCATAAGGCAATGAACCCAACCGAGGCTGGTACCGAAAGATATTCCCCCGTCACAAACAATGCAACAATGCCGCCAATGGAAGCAAATGGTAGGACCAGGATAATCAAAGCGGCGAACCTCACGGACTGGAACAGCAAGAATAACAAGAAAAAGATTGCCCCAATCGTGATTGGAATAATGACCATGAGATGACTCATTGCCCGTTCCATATTCTCAAATTGCCCGCCCCAGACCACGTAATAGCCCTCTGGCAGCTTGACCTTCTCCTGCACCTGCTGTTGCAGCTCCGATACAAAACCGCCAAGATCCCTATCCCTGACATTGACACCGATGACAATGCGGCGCTTTGCCATTTCACGGCTAATTTGCGTCGGCCCATCCCGGACCGTGATTTCCGCCAGATCATCGAGCGCAACCCTGGACCCATTGACAGAGGTCATCAAGATATTCCGAACCGCGCTCACATCGTTCCGAAACTCCTCCGGAAAACGCACTGCAGCGGTAAAACGCCGCTCTCCCTCAAAAATCTCGGTAGCAACCTTGCCCCCGAGCGCAGTTTCAATCAAGTCGTGAACATCCGCGACGTTGATCCCGTGGCGTGCGATTGCTTCACGATTGATATCAATCGTCAGATAATACTGGCCGGTCATTTTTTCCACGCGCATATCCTGAGCACCTTGCACCGCGCCTGCGATACGCGCGATTTCATCCGCCTTTGCTTTCAGTATCTCGATATCATCGCCGAACACTTTCACAGCGACATCTGAGCGCACACCGGTCACCAGCTCTGCAACACGCTGCGCAATGGGTTGGGACATCACAATTTGAATGCCAGGGATATGCTTAATCTTATCCCTGATGGCATCCGTGATGGTATCTTGCGTCCCCCCTTCTGGCCATTCGCTACGAGGTTTGAGGCTGACCATAGGTGTGGACTCGTTCTGGCTCTGCGGATCTGCAGGACTCTCTCCACGCCCCACCCCTGAAACAACACCCCTAACCCCTTCTACTTTTGCAATACTCCGCAAAGCTTCTCTCTCCAGCTTGATGGATTCCTCCAAGGAGATATTGGGTGCCCGGATGATCCCTGGGACAATAGACCCCTCCCGCATTTCTGGAATAAAAGCGGTGCCCAGCAGCGGGATCAGGCACAAAGTCCCCACAAACACCATGACGGCAATTCCTACTGTCTTCTTGGGGTTGCCTACTGCAGATTTGAGCAATCGAAGATAGGGTTGCTTCATTGCCCTAATGAAGATGGTATCTTCACCACTTCCGCCCTTCAGAACGAAGGAGCTCATCGCAGGTGTGAGCGTCAGTGATAACACCAAGGAAACGAACAAGGCGATCGCAATGGTGTACGCCAATGGTGCAAACATTTTTCCTTCCATACCTTGCAAGGTCATCAATGGAAGGAACACAAGGATAATGATGCCAACACCGAACAATACAGGCGTTGCGACTTCGGCAGCGGCTTCGAACACCACCCTGATCTTGCTTTCACCTTTTCGATGTCCAAGATGGTGGAATGCATTTTCCACCACCACGACTGAACCATCCACCATCAGGCCGATGGCAATGGCCAAACCGCCTAGAGACATGAGGTTGGCCGAGATTCCGAAATAATTCATGGCCATGAAGGTAATTAATGGGGTAAGAATCAATGTGCCCACCACGATCAGGCTGGAACGCACATCTCCAAGGAATAAAAACAGGACGACGATAACCAGGATAATGCCCTCGATCAGCACCCTGGTTACGGTGCCCAATGCAGCATCGACAAGTTCGCTGCGATCATAGAACGGTACGATCTGCATTCCACCTGGCAGCATGCCTTTGCTATTGATTTCCTCAACCCGCTCCTTGATTCGACTGACGACCTCCTTGGCATTGCCTCCTCGTATCATCATAACAATGCCGCCGACAGATTCCGTGTCGCCGTTCTTCACCAACGCGCCAACACGCACCTCATGCCCGATTTGCACATCGGCGACATCGCGCATATAAATAGGCGTGCCGTTTTGCTCCTTGATCACGATGCGGCGTATATCCTCCAAATCCTGAACCAAGCCTACACCACGAATCAAGTACTGTTCCGCATAATGCGGCATGATCCCGCCACCGCTGTTGGCATTATTCCGCGCCAGCGCCGAATACACCTCTTGTAGCTTGACACCGTAATGGTTCATTCTTTCTGGATTGACCAGCGCCTGGTATTGCTTGACATACCCCCCTAGCGAATTGATTTCAGCCACGCCAGGAATGCTGCGGAGCAGAGGACGCACCACCCAGTCCTGCACTGCGCGCCGTTCCATCAGATCGGCAGGCGAAAGATCCTTATCACCATCGCTTGGCTTATCCAGCGTATATTGATACACCTCTCCCAAGCCTGTCGAAACAGGCCCGAGAATCGGCGTCACGCCCTCAGGCATGCGCTCCATGACTTCCATCAGCCGCTCCATCACCAGCTGACGGGCGAAAAAAACATCGGTACTGTCTGTAAAAACCAAGGTAATGATTGACAGTCCGTTCTTGTTGAGTGAGCGCATTTCAGTCAGGCCAGGCAAGCCTGTCATCGACATTTCCAACGGAACGGTAATAAACCTTTCCACCTCCTCAGGAGAACGCCCTAGAGACTGGGTTGCAATTTGTACCTGAACATTGGTCACATCGGGAAAAGCGTCTACAGAAAGGCGCTGCAAGGCAAACACCCCGGCCACCAGTAGCGCTAGCGCAATGACAATGACGACAATCCGCTGCTTAAGCGCGGCCCTAATGAGAGACTCGATCATGGCTTATTCCAGTTCCTTGCGCTTACGCTCATTATTAATGTGGAAAGCACCATCGCTAATGATCAACTCTCCCTCATCTAAGCCTGTCTGAACCGCCACCATTTCCCCATATGCAGTTCCCAGCACAACCTCACGCAACCGGAATTTGTTCGGTGCAATCTGCACAAATACATGATCTTTATCATTTTCCCGCACCACAGCAGGTCTTGGCACCGCGATTTGTTCGGTAGGTTTGGACTGCACCAACATAGAGACCAGCATATCCGGCTTGAGCGCCTCATCACGATTTTCGAGCTCAGTACGCACCGTCACCGTCCGCGTCACGGGATTGACAACATCGCCGACAAAAATCAGCTTGCCGGTGAATTTTCGGTTGCTCAGTGCAGGCACCTCGATATCAACATCTTCTCCCTCCTGCACCAACTCCACCTGCTGCTCAGGCACCTCGGCCACAGCCCAGACATGAGAAAGGTCGGCCACGATGAACAACTCCTCAGCCGGCTGCACTACCTGCCCTAGATTGACCTTGCGGCTGATCACCGTACCTGATATACGGGCATCCACATTGCTGTATGAGCGTAATTGCCCAGAACTGGCGATTTGGGCGATGGACTTCTCGGACATACCGAGTACCTGCAACTGCTCCTTGGCGGTGTACAAGTCAGCCTGTGCCGCACTCAACTCCGCTTCGCGGCGCTGCAATTCGGCTGCCCCGATCACATCGGCCTCAAGCAGTAAGCGCGCACGCTCCACGGCCTTCGTCAACAGGTCTATCCTTTGCGCCGCCTTAATGTAGAGCAGCTGGCTTTGCGCAAGCTCGGTACTGTTCAGGATAGCCAGCACATCTCCTTGTTTAACGTCTTGCCCCAAGACGGCCTTGATATCAGTAATGCGGCCAGTGACAGAGGCACCAATACGCGCGACACGCTGGTCATCCGCCTGGATACTGCCAGGCACACGCAGCACCTCCCTGATTTCTGCCTTGCCAACCGGTACAATCTTGACATGTCGTTGCAAATCTTCGGAAAGCTCGACAATATTCGGATCCCTGGGCTCCTCGACAGCTTGATTGGACGTTTCTGCAGGCTTGCTGCATGCGGCAAGCAGCAATGCCAGAACCAGCAGAGTACTTGCCGTCAATGTGGAATACGGTTTTATTACGGAATTGATGAACATTACGGCTTAACCTCCAGAAGTTCTGTACCAAGCAGGCGCTCTATTTCCAGCATGCTGCTGACATAATCGAATTTTGCGGCAAGGTAATCCTTGCGTACGGCACGGAAAGTGCGTTGGGCATCCATATACTCGAGAATGCCCCGCTCACCAAACCGATAGGCGGCCTCTGCCACCTTGAGCACCGACTCGGCCTGACTCAGCAAGCCGTTCTCGAAAGCAGCCAATTGCTGCTGCGCAATCAGGTAGCGCTGATAAGCCGACTCCATGTCACGCCGCAAACCTAGCTCGCGGTCCTTCAGGGTGGCCAATGTCCTGCGTACGTCGGCGGAAGCCGCTGCGATAGGGCCTTGGCGCCTGTCCCACAATGGCAGTGGAATCGCCACGCCGAATCGCATTTGTCTTAAGTCCGGATCCTCTTCCACGCTGGCCTTGAGCGTGAGACCTGGATTACGTAAACGCTCCTCCAGCTTGAGCCTGGCTTCGGCAGTTTCAGTTTCGGCCCGTACTCGCGACAAATGGGGACTATGCACCACTTGATCATGCAATGCTTCCAGCGACGGCAAACCATACCCCATGGGCAGCTCACCTTCGACGTCATACTCAATCGGGATGCTGGACCCCAGCAAGCCTCGCAGATAGGCCTTCCCTTCATTCACCCGCACCAGCGCTGATTGATAATCGCGCTCGGCGGCCAAGGCCTCGGTATCAGCTTTGATCAGTTCATATCTAGGTGCCTCGCCAACATCCACCCTCAACTTGACCCGCTCACGGATCTGCTGCAGCAAGTTGCGATCCCCTTCCACTAGCTTGAGAACAGCCTTGCGCTGTATCACATCATAGAATGCGTTTTTTACACGGGAGCGCAATTCGATGCGGATCAGCTCGGTCCCGGCTTCTGCCACCTTGGTTCCAGATTGTGCCGCTGCGATTCTGGCATCACGCACCCATGGATACTCCAATGGCTGGGACAAGCCGACATTCCAATTGCGCTTGTCGCCTTGCCCGCCTGGCGTCAGGTAACGGCTAGGGCCCATCACGGCTTCCACTTGAGGGTTGCGGTATGTTGATGCTGTGGTCACCTCGGCTTGCGCTGCATCCTGTTGCGCAGCGGCAATACCAAGCGCAGGGTTGTATTGCATGGCCACATCAATCAAGTCTGGGAGGGTATATCCCGCGACTGCCGACGACGCCTGGCCAAACACCATAATGCATAGTGCATGCACTAAAACTGTACGCAGGCGGACTTGCGCTACTTGCCGTGCACCATACCGGCGCCTGCCTGTCTCTATATTTGTTTTCATGTCATTCTTAAACCAATTGATCAATTTTCCACATCGTGTACTTGCTTTGCTTGAGCAAACATATGCAGCAGAGCAACCATGGCCCTACCTTACGAGGCAAACCTTTGATGCACACAACTTACGGGCAGAGAGCCTGTTGTCGCAGACTCTTTTGCTTCACTGGATATCACTTAGCAAGGCCTGGGCCAATCCATGCATCGGGAAGAAAACAGCTACTGGGCATCCTGGCCTGAGGATGGCACAGGGCATTTCAGCACGGATTGCGGGCGTGATCAGGCGATCGGGGGACGGGTAATCAGGAAAAGGTCAGGCTGACGGTAGGTCTCAGCCAGAATGGCAAGCTTAAGATCGAATAAAAAGGAAGGGCGCACTAAGGGCATATGCAGCACCAAGATGGGCTCACTGACCTCGCGGTCATTATCCATCTCCACCTGCTGCACATGGGTAAACATCGGATCGTCGTACTCCATTGCGTACGATTGCTCAGCTTGCTGAGCGAACAAACAGAGGCACACAATGAGACTGAGTAACGCAAACACGCGTTTTGCAAAAGGCATAACATAGATTATAGCCAGAAAATCTACTGCTGAGAACCGGCAATCACATCACAGCATCAACTTCGACGCCAGCTAGTCCCCTGGGGAGTATCTTCAAGAATGATGCCTTGTGCCGTCAAAGCATCGCGGATTCGGTCAGCCTCGGCAAAATTTTTGCACTTGCGGGCAGCTAAACGCTCCGCGATCAAGCGCTCGATTTCATCTGGGGACAGCCCGGCCACCGCCTCCCCCTTCAAGAACTCATCGGGATCCCGCTGCAGCAAACCCAGCTGACCAGCCAACGCCTTGAGCAAGGCAGCCTGCACCGCTGAGCCGGTACGGTTGGCCTCGCTTGCCAATTCGAACAGCACGGCAAACGCCTCTGGCGTATTGAAGTCATCATCCAGCGCCTGCTTGAAGCGCTCTGCTTCCGGCTGCCGCCAGTCAATGTCAAGCTGCGGCAGCTCACGTCCGCGCAGGGTGTTGTATAACCTGGTCAATGCCTGCTTGGCATCATCCAGATGATGGCTAGAATAATTCAGTGGACTGCGGTAATGCGCTCTAAGAATAAAGAAACGCACGACCTCCGCATCATATTTTTCCAGGACCTCACGAATTGTAAAGAAGTTGCCGAGCGACTTCGACATCTTCTCATCGTCCACACGGATAAAGCCATTGTGCATCCAGTAATTAACGAAAGTGCAGCCATGCGCGCCTTCGCTCTGCGCAATCTCGTTTTCATGGTGGGGGAACTGCAGATCCTGCCCGCCACCATGAATATCGAAGTGAGGCCCAAGATGCCGCGCTCCCATCGCAGAGCACTCGATATGCCAGCCCGGGCGACCTGGTCCCCAAGGAGAATCCCAGCTCGGCTCACCCGGCTTGGCAGCTTTCCATAACACGAAATCCATGGGGTCGCGTTTATGCGCGTCCACCTCCACACGCTCCCCGGCGCGCAAATCCTCGAGCGACTTGCCTGACAGCTTGCCATAGCTGGCAAAGCTGGAGACCGCATAGTAGACGTCTCCATTATCGGCCGCATAGGCATGGTGCTTCTCGATGAGCGCAACGATCATGGCAATCATCTCGTGGATATAATCCGTAGCACGCGGCTCCAGATCAGGACGCCATACCCCAAGCCGCGCCGCATCTTCGTTCATCGCAGCGATGAAACGGTCAGTAAGCGCATTGATGGTCTCGCCATTTTCATTCGCACGCGCGATGATCTTGTCATCGATGTCCGTGATATTGCGCACATAAGTCACCTCATAGCCCGAGCTGCGCAGCCAGCGGTTCACCATATCGAACACCACCATCACGCGTGCATGACCAAGGTGACAATAATCGTAGACGGTCATGCCGCACACATACATGCTGACCTTGCCTGGTATGATCGGGGAAAAAGTCTGCTTTGCACGTGCAAGCGTGTTATAGATTTTCAACATAGCTCAGGTTGCGAGGTATAGGAATTTGGACAGCGCGCCATCATGTCTGTCATGCTGGCAGTAGTGCTTGCATGCGCTTATTGATAGAATCATGCCCATAGAATAATAGCCCGGAATTATAGCATATGACTATTCCACGCACGCTGCGTCATGGCCTGCTGACGACCATCTTACTGTTCTCCCTGGAAGGAATGGCAGGTGCGCTTGATGAAATCAACCAGCTTGCAGAGCAAGGCAAAACAGCCCAGGCGCTTCAACGCCTCAATAGCTATCTAGGCAAGCAGCCTACGGATGTGAAGGCATTGTTCCTCAAAGGCGTACTACTCGCCGAAAGCGATAAGCAGGACGAGGCCATTCAGGTATTCAGCGAACTCACGGAAAAATACCCTCAGCTACCGGCACCATACAACAACCTGGCTGTACTCTATGCCTACCAGGGCAATTACGAAAAAGCCAAGGGCGCCCTCGAGGCAGCCATTCGCACCCACCCAAGTTACGCCACGGCTCACGAAAATCTGGGGGATATTTACGCCCGCATGGCTTCAGAGTCTTACAGCCGAGCCTTGCAGCTCGATACCAGCAACAGCCGCGCCAAAAGCAAACTGGCACTGATCAAGGATTTGCTGCCGCCACCTGGCGATGTCGCAGTCGCGCAGCCGCCATCCAAGGACACCACCACCCCTAGTCCAACTCCAGCGCAGGTGTCCGCCAGAATCGATAGCAAGCCTGCGGAAACCACCAAGCTGGCTACCAACGCAAAACCCGCGATAGCGGAAGCAGCCCCCGCCTCGGCGCCTGCTGCGGAACAGAAAAAGGCTGACCAGACACAAGCAGTACTGGACGCAGTAAACTCCTGGGCAAAAGCCTGGTCCAGCCAGGACATAGACCGTTACCTTGCCAGCTATGCCAAGGACTTCAAGACGCCCAACGGAGAAACCCGCTCGAGCTGGGAGGCAATGCGCAAAACTCGTCTCAGCAAACCTACACGGATAGAAGTCAAATTGAGCAATATACAAGTTAGCTTCGAGGATGATCATACTGCACGCGCAACATTCCAGCAGTCCTATGAGGCCGACCACTTATCCCAGCGCACCCGCAAACAACTAGTGCTGGTTCAACAGCAAGGTCAATGGCTAATCCAGCAGGAGCTGGCAAAGCGGTAACCACAATGCTCAAGCGCTTAACCAAACTGTTATCGATTATGATGTTCGTCGGTGGCGGCCTGCTGCCCTGGAATGCCACGGCAGACAAGTCCAGCACGTCTCCGGGCAGTATGCTCCCTGCATTCAACAGCAACCAGATTGAACGCTTATTGGTACAGAGCCTGCTTCAAATCAATGCAGGCCAGCTGCGGGAAGCCTTGAATACCGTTGACCAGTTACTGCAAGATGCACCCAATTTCCGCCTTGCGCACTTAGTGCGTGGCGACCTGCTGATGACGTTTGCGCAGCAGTCTACCAAGCTCGGCGATCACCAGGATGCAGCGCTATCGGACTTCCAGGAAGAAGCCAAGGTCCGGATAGAACGCCATCTTGCAAGCCCGCATGAAGGCAAGATCCCTGACGTGCTCTGGCACATGTCACCGGAGCAGCGCTATGCAGTCGTGGTCGACACGACAAAATCACGACTATATGTATATCAGAACCGCGACAGCCAGCTCCACCACCTGGTCGACTACTACATCACCATGGGTAAGAATGGCAGCGAGAAATTTACTGAAGGGGATAAGCGCACCCCTTTGGGAATATATATTGCGGACAAGAAGCTGGAGCACAAGCTGCCGGATTTTTATGGCGAAGCAGCATATCCCTTGAACTATCCCAACCCGCTTGACAAACGACATGGGAAAAAAGGCCATGGCATCTGGCTGCACGGCACCCCTCAGGATGTATACAGCCGTCCGCCCAAGGCTAGTGATGGCTGCGTCGTGATTGCCAATCCAGACATCAAGGCACTTGCCCCCGTATTGCAGCAAGGCGCAACGCCGGTCATTATCAGCAACGACCTACAGTGGATCACGCCCCAGGAAGCCGAGCAGCGCAGACAGGCATTGGACCAGGCACTGGAGCAATGGCGCCGCGACTGGGAGTCACAGGATACGGAACAGTACCTCGCCCACTATGCCGACACCTTCTTCAGCGACAGCGGCAACCTGGAAAAATGGAAAGAGAACAAGCGGCGCATCCAGGCAGCCAAGACAAAAGTACAGATCAGTCTATCCAACATCAGTATGTTCCGCTATCCTAATGCCCCAGCGCCTATGGTTCTGGTCAGCTTTGACCAAGACTACAAGAGCGATATACTCATTGACCACATGAAGAAACAGCAGTACTGGGTGTGGGACGATCATCGCTGGAAAATCATGTATGAAGGTCCCGCATGATGCTGACTTTTAAGACATTGGAGGAAATTCTGATGCGCACATTTATTACACGTGCTTTGCTCAACCCGCTTCTGTATCTTTCCATGCTGGGTACCAGCCTGGTAGCGACCGCCAGCGACAATGCGCTGCCACAACTGGAAATACAGACTAACCACGGCAGCTTCGTCATTGAGCTTTACCCGGACAAGGCGCCAAAAACCGTCGCCAACTTTCTCCAGTACGTCACCAGCGACTTCTATACCGGCACAACCTTTCACCGCACAGTGGATCGCTTCATGATCCAGGGTGGCGGCCTCACTGCCGAAATGAGGGAAAAATCCACCTTTTCACCTATTGAAAATGAATCCAACAACGGGCTAAAGAATGAATACGGCTCCGTCGCCATGGCTCGGGCATTCGCCCCCAATTCCGCGACCTCGCAGTTCTTCATCAACCTGTCAGACAACAAGTTTCTCAACTTCCACAAGCCGGAACCTGCCTATATGGGGTATTGCGTGTTTGGCAAGGTCATCAAGGGCATTGATGTAGTCGAGCGGATAGGTAAAAGCCCCACCAAAGTAGTGGGCGCCCACCTCAACGTGCCAGTGGAGCCTGTCGTTATCGAGAAGGTTGCATTACTGGATCAACCCATCAGCATCGCCGAACGCCTGGATTACAAGAAAGTCAAAACCATCGCGCAGACAGAAGCGCCAACCAAAAGTAAAGGAAAGCAGCCTTGATTAAGCTACATACCAATTTCGGTGAAATCACTCTGGAACTCGATGAAGAAAAAGCGCCGGTGACAACGGCCAACTTTATCCAATATGTCAAAGACGGCTTTTATGACAACACCATCTTTCATCGTGTCATTGACGGTTTCATGATCCAGGGTGGCGGCTTTACTCCCGACATGCAACAGAAACCGACCAATGCGGCGATCAAGAACGAGGCCAACAACGGCCTCCAGAACAAGACGTATACCATTGCCATGGCGCGCACTCCTGCGCCTGATTCTGCGAGCAGCCAGTTCTTCATCAATGTGGCCGACAACGACTTCCTCAACTTCACCGCACCGACCTCCCAAGGCTGGGGCTACGCCGTATTCGGCAAGGTGACGGCAGGTACTGAAGTCGTTGACCAGATCAAGAAGGTCAAGACCGGTAGCAAGAACGGCCACCAGGATGTGCCTCTGGAGCCAGTCATCATCGAACGCGCCGAAATCGTTTAAGTCACGTCACCGGGATGGAGTCTGCGGACCAGGACAAAACGGCATTTAGCCTGCTGATTTCCGACCTGCACCTCTGCGACTCCAGACCCGCCATCACTGCCCAGTTCCTGGACTTCCTGCACAGGCAAGCTACCCAGGCCCGGGCGCTGTACATTCTGGGTGATTTTTTCGAATACTGGGCGGGCGACGACGACCTTGCCCATTACCAGCCTATCATCCAGGCATTGCGAGCGCTGTCCGATCACGGCACACAGCTCTACTTCATGCATGGCAACCGGGATTTCCTGATCGGCGAGGCATTTGCTTACGCAGCCGGGCTCAAGCTGCTGCCCGACCCGTCCCTCCTCATCCTGCATGGGAAGCGCGCATTGTTGAGCCATGGCGATGCGCTCTGTACCGATGATGCTGCCTACCAGGCTTTCCGCCGCCAGGTTCGCCACCCCACCTGGCAGCAGGAATTTCTCCAACAACCTCTCGATATGCGTAAAGCACAGATCGCGGCATTGCGTCAACGCAGTGAACAGGAAAAATCCGGCAAGCAGGAAAGCATCATGGACGTGAACCCGGAAGCAGTTGCAGCATTGCTGCGCGAATATGACTATCCTGAGTTGCTGATCCATGGACACACGCATCGACCCGCACTGCATCCCCTGGAAGTAGATGGTCACAGGATAGATCGATGGGTGCTGGGCGACTGGTACGAACAGGGCAGCTACCTGCTGATAGATCAGCAAGGCATACATAGCCAACCATTGCCTTGATCACGCCGGATCACCACTGATCCAGCATATACCACGGCACGCGGCCTCATGCTTGGCTCCCCACACTCTCCCATCGCAGTACCATGCGAGCTGGTCCGCATGATCTCGAACTGTAACGTATTGTTGTGGTTGTAAAAGTGTGCCCGCATCGGCATAGGCCAAGCGCTTGGTGATTCTCACAATCAATTCGAGAGTGATCATGCTCGGTATATAGGGCAGTGCCGACCGCATCGAGGTCTTCCAATGGCTGGGATCCATACACTGCACATATCCAGCCCCCTCGAGCGTCACCCTAGCCTGGCTAGCCCAGCGAAAACAGCATCCTGACCCCGGCCAGCTCAATCATATCGCCTTCTGCTAAAGGTTGCGCCTGTAAGCCTACTGCCATGCCATTCAGGAGCGGGCGACCATTCCCCTCTACATGAGAGAGAAAGTAGCCGTGAGGCCGCCGAGTGATGACCGCGACCTGCACCCCACTCCTGCCCAGTGTGATCAAGGTCTTCTTGATCACCAATTCGCGCCCGGCACTGGAGCCATTCAACACCTTGACCCTGGCGGTAAGGCCAGTCTGCAATTCCGACGGTCCGTTGACTGCGGACGCATTGACAGGATGACTTGCAAGCCCATCCGCCCCACTCGTTTTCTCCTCGGATGCCTTCGTCATCATCTCCTTGATGGCCGGCATGACCAGCACGGTCTTCTCGAAGCCACGCTCTGCAGTCAGCGCCTCTTCAAGGTATTCGATCTGGTGACGACCCAAGCCTATCCTGTCGCCATCCTGGAGCCGGTGGCGCACAATGGCCCGGCCATTTACCAAGGTGCCATTAGTGCTGTGGCTGTCTTCTATATAAAACGCACCGTTTTCTGCCACCACGGCAGCATGCTCACCACTGATGGCAAGATTCTCCAGCCTGATATCACAGCTTGGCCGCCGCCCGATGGTCAAGCGCTGCTTATCCAATGGGAACTCAGCTAGAAAATCCCCTTCCAGCGTCAGCACCAATTTTGCCATGAAGACACTCCCTTTCATTCAGGTGGCAGCCCTTGAGCCAGCTGTCTCAGCCTACATACCTGCTTTGTTTTTCTTGATCATTGATAATGCGCGCAGCACAATCTTTACAAAGCCTGCACCGAATGACAAGCCTCTTCATGATGCCGGTGAATGTTTCACGCCACCTCGAGCCAGATAAAAAAACAGCCAGCCCATAGGCTGGCTGCGCATACACAATCCGGACGGGCCTACCTCCTGCCTCGCTGGAACTCATCCGGCCTGGCTTCCGCCGCGATCTTGTCCAACACGCCATTGACGTATTTGTGACCGTCAGTGCCGCCATAGAGCTTGGCCAGCTCTACGCCCTCATTGATAGCGACGCGATAAGGGATCGTCACATCGTGAATTAATTCGTAGGCTGCAATGCAGAGAATGGCATGCTCGATCGGACTGAGCTCGGATACCTGCCGATCCAGCAAGCCTGCCAGGCGCGCATCCAGCTCGTCGATGCTCTCCGCCACCCCTTCAAGCAACTGGCGGAAATACTCATAGTCCGCCCGATCGAAATCGGGATCATCTGCGAGCTCGCGGATGATGACGGAAGTATCCTTCTGGTTCATCAGGCCCAGGTAAATGCCCTTGAGTACCAATTCCCGCGACTTGCGGCGGCTGCGACCAGCCTTCGGCGCCGGTTTTTTTGCCTCTGCAGGCATGTTGTCGCGATCACTCATAACTGCTTCAGCAGATTGATCATTTCAACAACGACATCCGCAGCCTCAGCCCCCTTGACCGCCACCCGTGCCTCGGCCTGCTCATCGTTCTCTGTCGTCAGGATGGCATTGGCGATAGGAATGCCAGTGCTCAGCTGCACATCGGAAATACCACGCGCAGACTCATTGGAAACGACCTCGAAATGGTAAGTTTCGCCACGGATGACAGCGCCCAATGCAATCAATCCGTCGAACTGCTCGCTATCTGCCATCTGCAACAGAATGGCTGGGGCTTCCAGCGCACCCGGGACAGTGGCGAGCGTGATATCGTCATCCGCCACACCCAACTTGTGCAACTGATCGACACACGCCTTGAGCAAGCCTTCACCGATATTGCTGTTGAAACGCGACAGCACGATGCCGATGCGCAAATCCTTGCCATTCAAATCTACTGTGATTTTCTTCATGATTTCATCCAAACCGGGCGCAGCGGCGCTGCGTTATTGAAATGAGCCAGCAACCCTCTGGCTAAGCGCGCTATTTTACCACGTAAGAGGCGCCGGACAGCAGTTCGACATGGCGAAAACAATCAACGACATGATCGTTGACCATGCCGACAGCTTGCATGAACGCATAGCAGATGGTGGAACCGACAAACTTGAAGCCATGCTTCAACAGTGCCTTGGACATCTGGTCAGATACCTCCGTCTGGGCAGGCACCTCTGCCAGGCTGCGCCAGCGGTTAACCTGGGGCGTGCCCTGCACAAATTGCCAGAGGAAGGCATCCAGGCTACCGTGCTTGGCCTGGATATCCAATGTTGCGCGGGCATTGCTGATCGCAGCATGCACCTTGAGCCGGTTGCGAATGATGCCGGGATCCGCAAGCAATGCTTCGGCCTTGTCCGCATCGTAGGCCGCGATTTTGGCAATATCAAACTGGTCAAATACCTTGCGGTAATGCTCCCGCTTCTTCAGCACGGTGCTCCAGCTCAACCCGGCCTGGGCGCCTTCGAGCACCAGGAACTCGAACAGCAACCTGTCGTCGTGCACGGGCACGCCCCACTCCGTGTCATGATAGATGACATCCAAGGCTCTCTTGGCCCATCCACAGCGGCAGACTTCAGTCACAACAAATTCCAATAGCAAAACGTCAATGGAACAAGATAACCGCTTTCTGCAAGGTATTCCAGATGCCATACATGATCGGGATCCCGACCGCGATCCACACCGCCACAACCAATACGGTACTGCTTCTATGAGCGGCTGCTCCTGCCATTGCCTGCGCCTGCGCGTGCGAGACCTTCTTTTCCGCTTCCAACTCGGCCGGGGTCATATAGTGCTTCTCCGCCACCGGGCGCACCAGCAGGTTGCAGACCAGCCCCACCAGCAGTAGGCCCGCCAGCACATACATAATCATGTTGTAGGCATGGTCTGCCGGCACGCCCTGGTCGAGCTGGTAATCGCGCAAGTAGTTCACGATTACCGGGCCCAGCACCCCGGCGGTAGCCCAGGCA
Source organism: Methylobacillus flagellatus KT (assembly GCF_000013705.1). NCBI lineage: Bacteria > Pseudomonadati > Pseudomonadota > Betaproteobacteria > Nitrosomonadales > Methylophilaceae > Methylobacillus > Methylobacillus flagellatus. Next base: position 510,488 of record NC_007947.1, on the reverse strand, counting down.
GTCAACAAGCGCCCATGAATCGCGCCCACATGCTGGGTGCCGAAAATGTCGGCCAGATAGGCCGGAATCGTGGAAAAACCACCACCATACATGGTGAGGATAATGCAGAATAAACCTGCAAACAGCGCCACACTGCCCATGCTGCCTGCCCATGGCGATAACACATACAACACAAAACCCAGGGCAAAAAAGATCATATACGTCAGCTTGCGTCCCAGGAAATCCGAGCATGATGCCCAGCCTATACGGCCCAAGATATTGAAGAAGGACAGCAAGCCGGCAAACCCGGCACCGATGGCCGCCACCTGCAGCTTCTGGTCGCCATCCAACTCCGCCAACTTGAGCGGCACATCGATCAGCTGCCCGCCGAACACCTCCTGCAACATTGGAGACGCCATGCCGATCACCCCGATACCGGCACTGACATTGAGACACAGCACCCACCACAATAGCCAGAATTGCGGCGTCTTGTGCGCCCGGTTCACATGCACATGATGCTGCGTAATCATGCTATTGCCATTACTAACAGGAGGTGTCCAGCCCTCGGGTTTCCAATCATGCGCCGGCACCCGGTAGCCCAGCGAGCCTATCATCATGGCGATGAAGTACAGCACGCCCATCGTGGCAAAGGTTTCCCACACACCGATGGAAGTCTCGGTGGCAAAATGATTCATGAGCGTATTGGCGAGCGGCGCTCCTATCATGGCGCCGCCGCCAAACCCCATGATCGCCATGCCAGTTGCCATTCCGCGCCGATCCGGGAACCACTTGATCAGGGTCGAGACCGGGGAAATATAACCCAGTCCGAGCCCGATACCGCCGATCACACCCGAGCCCAGCCACATCAGCCAGAGCTGATGCGTATATACACCGATTGCGGAAATCAGCAGTCCACCACCCCAACACACAGCAGCAACGGCGCCCGCCTTGCGTGGCCCAGCATGCTCCAGCCAGTGCCCGAACACCGCGGCAGACGACCCCAGGAAGACGAAGAACAAGGTATACATCCAGCCCAGGTCGCTGACCTTCCAGTCGCAGGTTGTCGTCACGGCCCGCATCCAGAAGCTGATATCTTCCCCACATGCCAGCGGCTCGTGAATTCCCAAGGCCTTGGACAGCGGCAACCAAAACACGCTGAAACCATACGCCATGCCGATCGACAAGTGCACAGCCAGCGCTGCAGGCGGCACTAGCCAGCGGTTATAACCCGGCCCAGCCGTAATACGTTCCTTGGAAAAAAAACCTGCCATGCGCCCCCCTTCGGCCCCATCTGAAGGCAGCCTGGATGTAGAAGTAACAAAAAGAAACATTTTGTTACAAATAATTATACAAATCGAATAAAACCGCAATCCCAAATTGCTTGGACCATGTTCATCAATCTGTCATATTAGCGTCATATATTGCTCGTCATTCAACAAGCGAGGAAACCCGACATGCCAGCGAATATTCTGGTTGTAGAAGACGAACCAGCCATCCAGGAATTGCTTGCGCTCAACTTGACGCAAGCAGGCCACAATCCCGTGCGCGCCCTGAGTGTGGAGCAAGCGCAAATGCTGATCCGCGAAGCCCTGCCAGACCTGATCCTGCTCGACTGGATGCTGCCTGGCATGAGCGGCATCGAGTTTGCGCGCAAGCTGAAGAGCGACGAGCTCACCAAGGCCATCCCCATCATCATGCTGACCGCGCGTGGAGAGGAAGCCGACAAGGTACGCGGCCTGGAAGTCGGTGCAGATGACTATGTCACCAAGCCGTTTAGCCCGAGGGAGCTCAATGCCCGCATCAAGGCAGTACTGCGTCGCCGCGCGCCACAAATGACCGATGACCCGCTCGAAATTGGCGGCCTGCGCCTGGATCCGATGACGCACCGCGTATCAGGCAACGGCAAGACATTGGAACTGGGGCCGACCGAATTCCGCCTGCTGCACTACTTGATGTCCAACCCGGAACGCGTGCATTCCCGCACACAAGTGCTGGACCGTGTATGGGGAGACCGCGTGTTCGTGGAAGACAGGACAGTGGATGTGCATATCCGCCGGCTGCGCCGCGCTCTTTCTGAATCAGGGCACGAGGAGTTCATCCAGACAGTGCGTGGTGTCGGCTACCGTTTCTCCGCACAGTAGCTCATAATAGCGATTGCCTTAAGACAAGAAGCGCTTCGTGCAAGACATCCGCTGGAAAGCCTTGTGGCTAGGATTAGCCACCCTACTCACCTGCCTGATCATCTGGGCATTCACAGATGCCATCACAGCATTGTTGGCATTCAGTGCCTTTTTGCTGCTATACCTGGCCAGCCACCTCTACTGGCTGCACCGGTTGCTGCAATGGTTCAGGAAGCCAGAACTGAACACCATGCCCGTCGGCAGCGGCATCTGGCAGGATGTGTTCTCCGCGATCTATTACGAGAAGCGTCGGCACCACCGCAGCCAGGCGCAGATCAGTTCCGCGCTTGATCGTTTTCGCCATGCAGCCAGCGCGCTGCCCGACGGCGTCGTCCTGCTCAATGGCAATGACCAGATCGAATGGTGCAACCCAACCGCGGAAAGCCAGCTTGGACTGTCCATGCGCCAGGATGCCGGGCAGCCCATCACCTATCTGGTTCGGCCCACTGACTTCATTCAATACCTGCAAGCACAGAATTATTCCGAGCCGATCAAACTCAAGTCCTGGCGCACCATAGGCGCGACGCTGGAAATCCAACTGGTGCCTTTCGGCATCAATCAGAAGCTTCTGATCTCGCGCGATGTCAGCCACATGGAAAAGCTGGAAACCATGCGCCGCGACTTCATCGCCAATGTCTCGCACGAGCTGCGCACCCCGTTGACTGTAGTGGGCGGTTTTCTGGAAACGTTGATGGACATGGAAGGCGCCGTGCCGGAAAGCACGCGCGCCTATTTCGGCATGATGCAGGAGCAAACCGGCCGCATGCGGCGCCTGATCGAGGACCTGCTCACGCTTTCCCAGCTCGAAAACAGTCCCGAAGCCCCTCAGGAAACCGAGATCGACCTGGGCACCCTGCTCAATATGCTATTGCATGAAGGGGTCAGCCTCAGCCAAGGCAAGCACGAAATTACGCTCGAGCCAGTAGAGCCCGGCTTGTTTATCAAGGGGGCCACGGAAGAGCTCCACAGTGCGCTCGGCAACCTGGTCAGCAATGCCGTGCGCTATACTCCACAAGGCGGCAAGATCAACCTGAAGCTGTTTCTGCGCGGCAATGACATTGTATTCAGCGTGCGCGACACCGGCATCGGCATAGAACAGCAGCACATAGACCGCCTGACCGAGCGCTTCTACCGCGTGGATCGCAGCCGTTCACGCGAAACCGGCGGCACGGGGCTAGGCCTTTCCATCGTCAAGCACATTCTCACTCGCCACCAGGGAAGACTGGAAATCGAATCCGAAGCAGGCAAGGGCAGCATTTTCAGTGCAGTCTTGCCACAAGCTCGGCTGATCCGCAAAACACCGCAAGAAGCACAGGCAAGCGCCTGACATTCCTTCTACCCTTCCTCCTTACTCAACTTCATTGACGGTTGGTGATGTCATTGCCAGCCCGCACTGCAAGAACTGCTACTTGAAAAAGTATATGCCGCCCCTATTTTCCTGATTTAGATGGTGCACACGTCCACTTTTCACTTTATTTTCACGGAGATAATATGAAAATTGCACAAATTGCCCCTCTTTTTGAAGCCGTCCCGCCCCGCCTTTACGGCGGTACTGAACGCGTAGTCGCAAGCATATGTGATGCGCTGGTCAAAGCCGGTCACCAAGTCGACCTGTATGCATCGGGAGACAGCCAGAGCAAAGCCCGCCTGATTCCCTGCCGGGAGCGCGCGCTGAGGCTGGACCCTGCGCCGCTCAAGTCGGATATCGCGGCCCATTACACTCTCCTGGACGAGGTAAGGCGTCATGCTGGCGAATATGACATTCTTCATTTCCACACCGACATGCTCCACTTCCCGTTCTTCGAGCCGATCGCCTCGAAAACCCTGACAACCCTGCATGGCCGCTTGGACATGGCCGACTTGCCGAATGCATTCAAGCGCTGGCGCCAGTTCCCGCTGGTCTCCATCTCCAACGACCAGCGCCGCGCCCTCCCTGGCGCCAACTGGGCAGGCACGGTCTATCACGGCCTCGATCCGGCGCTGTATCGCTTCAACCCCAACCCACAGGGAGGGTACCTGGCCTTCCTTGGCCGCATTTCCCCGGAAAAACGCCCAGACCGCGCCATCGCCATCGCGCGCAAAGCCGGCATCCCGCTGAAGATTGCCGCAAAGGTGGATGCAGCAGACCTGAATTACTACAATGACGTCATCAAACCCCTGCTGAACCAAGCAGATGTCGAATTCATCGGCGAAATCACGGACGCGCAGAAGAACGACTTCCTGGGCAACGCGCTCGCCCTGCTGTTCCCCGTGGACTGGCCCGAGCCATTCGGACTGGTCATGATCGAGGCCATGGCCTGCGGAACACCGGTGATCGCATGGCGTTGCGGCTCTGTGCCCGAAATCATCGAGCCGGGCAGGAACGGCTTCATCGTCACCGACGAACACCAGGCTGCGGCAGCATGTCATGCTGCCACTACGCTGGATCGTGCCAAGGTGCGCGAGGCATTCGACATGCGCTTCACTTCCGATGTCATGGCAGAGCACTATCTCAAGCTTTACAAGCGGCTTGCGGCAAGCGCCAACGACGATAACCTGATGGAAAGCCAAGTAGGCTGAGGTGAACGATGGACGATCAACTTGGTACATCCCTGGAAACCAGTCACGCCAGCCACGAAGCCCCCTTCGTGCTGAAGGCCAGGGACAGTTTCATCGTCATGAGCAGCCTGGGAGATATTGGCGGCGCCAGTGAGGGACTGTTCATCGACGACACGCGCATGCTGTCCAGGTTGTCCGTCCGCCTTGAGAACCAGCGTCCCGTCCTGCTCTCGGCGGCAATCAGCGAAGACAACGTCATGTTCATTTCTCATCAGACCAACCCGGAGCTGGTCTTGCCGGGACAAGTGCTTCTGCCAGGCACCCTGCACTTGGAAAGGCGCTGCCTGCTCTATGACAATCAGCTCCATATCCGGTTGGCATTGGAGAACTTCGGCACCACCGCCGTCGATCTATCGCTACAGCTCGGCTGGCAGGCAGACTTCGTCGATATGTTCGAGATCCGTGGCCAACGGCGCATGCGGCGCGGTCAGAGAAGTCGCTCAGAAATCAGTCCTCGCCATGTCACGATGGCTTATGAGGGACTCGACCGGCAACAGCGCCGCTCGGTGATCTCCTTCTCGCAGGCACCCGATTCCCTGTCCGAAGAGTCTGCCAACTTCAGGTTGCACCTGGCACCGCGCGAGCGCTGGGAACTGGTGCTGAGCGTGGACCGGAAACCACATCGCGCCAGCCCTGACGCTTTTATGAAGGCAGAACGCAAGGCGCGCCGGCAAATGCACAGGCGCACCATGCGTGGCGCCCAACTTCATGCGGACAACCCCTTGTTCAGCCGCTGGCTGCAGCGGGCGCGGGCCGACTTGGCCTTGCTGACCAGCGACCTGCCCACCGGCCCTTATCCGTATGCAGGCATCCCTTGGTTCTCCACGCCATTCGGGCGCGACGCCATCATCACCGCCCTGCAAACCTTATGGATTGACCCTTCGCTCGCTGAAGGCGTATTGCGCTATCTGGCGGAGCATCAATCCGAAGAGACCTCGGCCTTCCGGGACGCTCAGCCCGGGAAAATCATGCACGAAACCCGCAAGGGGGAAATGGCCGCCATGAATGAACTGCCGTTTGCCCGCTATTACGGCGGTGTCGACACCACGCCCCTGTTTATCATGCTGGCAGGCGCATGGTACAGGCGTACTGGCGATAGGAAGGGGCTTGAGCAGCTTTGGCCCGCCCTTCTCGCAGCCATCCGCTGGGTTGAAGAACGACTGGAGGAAAACCACGCGGGGCTGCTGAGCTACCAGCGAGCAGAAGACAGCGGCCTGCAGAATCAAGGATGGAAAGACAGCGCCGACGCAGTTTCGCATGCCGACGGCAGCCTGGCATCACCACCAATCGCCCTCCTGGAAGTGCAGGGATACGCCTGGCGGGCGCTGCAGGACATGGCCGACATGTCCAAAGCCATCGATCACTCCCCCGGCCTTGCCGCCCGCTGGGAATCGCTCGCCGAGAAACTGCGCCTGCAAGTGGAAGAGCGCTTCTGGATGGAGAACCGCCAGTTCTACGGGCTGGCCCTGGATGGCAAAGACACGTTATGCGAAGTGGAAGGCTCAAACGCTGGACATTTGCTCTGGAGCGGCTTGCCTGCATCAGACCGCGCGTACCATGTCATCCAGAAACTGCTGGCACCGGCATTCAACAGTGGCTGGGGAATTCGCACCTTATCCGAGCAGGAAATCCGCTACAACCCTGGGGCCTACCATAATGGATCGGTCTGGCCGCACGATGTTGCCATCTGCGCGGCCGGCATGGCCCGCTACGGGGAGCGGGAAGGAGTACGGCAGTTGCTCGACAACCTGTTTGAAGCGGCACTCTGCTTCTCGCTGCGCCTGCCCGAGCTGTTCTGCGGCTTCAGCCGCACCCGCGGCGAACAACCCGTACTCTACCCGGTGGCCTGTCAACCGCAAGCCTGGGCCTCGGGAGCCGTATTCATGTTGCTGCAGGCAGCCCTGGGACTGGAGATCGATGCTACCGGCCACTGCGTCAGAATAGTGCGCCCACAATTACCCTCAGGCGTTAACCAATTGACATTGCGGCACCTGCAGGTCGGGGGTGAATTTATCAGCGTGACTTTCCAACGCATGGGCCCGCGGACCCTGGCATTTATCAGCGAACCAGCCCAGCCCAGCGTCAAGCTGCATCTGGAATGCTAATGGGTATTACCGTGGTGCGAACATGATGATCGCCATACCCGCGAGGGCTACACCGACCCCGACGAAATCCCAGGTGCTGGGCCGGATACCGTCTACCAGCCATAACCACCCGAGCGCCACGAAAATATACACCCCGCCATAGGCCGCATATACACGGCCTGCGGCGGTGGGGTGCAGGCTCAACAGCCAGGCGAACACCGCCAGGCTGATGGCGGCGGGCAATAGCAGCCAGACGGACCCATCTTTCTTGAGCCAAAGATAAGGCAGGTAACAGCCCAGGATTTCCGCCAGCGCAGTCAGGATAAACAAGGAAAATGTTTTCAATACGAGCATGGACTCACCAGAAATTTTGAGAAGTTCGATTATTATAGACAATACTCATGCTGATCTTTTTGCATACTATCGCCAGAGCCTTTCTCCCACCTACCTTCTCGTCCGCATGACAGACAAAAACCAGGCTCATCCCCAGCAATCCACCGACAAAATAAAAGGATAAAATCCCGACCCGAGCCAATTGACATTAATTCTCAAATGGCCGGAGAATAGTCAAAAATGTTAAGGGCAACCTTGGTTGAAAAACCAAGGACGCAAAGTCACCGGTCTAAGGTAAGCAGCTTGCTACTATGACAGCGGAACCGCCATATTTGAGGATCCCGCCTCGCCGATCCGGCCTGGTGCGTCAATACTAGATATATCCCAGCGTCTCGCGTGATATACGCCCGGCACTTGCCCCTTAGCAATAAAAATACCGAGTACATATTGTGATAGGGGAACCATACTTGCTGCCATCCCGTTATGGATTATGGGCGTTATTGATCCTGCTTTACGCAAGCCCCTCCAGCGCAGCGATCGAGCCGATCGACACATCCGCGCAAGAGCAGCTACAGCAGCAGGAACGCCTGCGCATCCTGCGCCAGCAACAGGAAACCGCGCCAGATGCACGCCAGCCTGGCTTGCATCCGTCAGCCCCGCTTGCCTATCCAACCGAGGAGTCTCCCTGCTTCACCATCAGGCAGATCAGCCTTGAAGGCGAACATACCGATCTCTTCCAGTTTGCCTTGCAGAGTGTCCTCCAGGGCGAACACCTCGCCATTGGTCGCTGCCTGGGCGCGCAAGGCATCAATACCGTCATGTCGCATATGCAGAATACCCTCGTCGCCCAGGGCTTTGTCACGACGCGCATCCTGGCCGGGTCGCAGGATCTGAGCAATGGACACCTCCGCCTTACCGTGATTCCCGGCAAGGTGCGGCAGATTCGCTTCGCGCCTGACTCCAGCCCGAGGATACGCTACGGCAACGCATTGCCAATCGCCCCTGGCAACATCCTCAACCTGCGTGCCATCGAACAGGGTCTGGAAAACCTCAAGCGCTCCCCGACTTCAGATGCCGATATCCAGATCGAGCCCGCCAAAGGCAATGCGCAGCCCGGCGAGAGCGACCTAGTGATCCGCTACCACCAGGCCTTGCCTTTCCGTATCACCTTTAGCGCCGACGACGGCGGCTTCGACAGCACCGGCAAATACCAGGGCGGCGTCACGCTCTCTGGCGACAACCTGCTCGGCCTGAGCGATCTCCTCTACATCAACCTCAACCAGGATCTGGGCGGCGGCGACAGAGGCAGCCGCGGCTCACACGGCAAGACCTTGCATTACTCCATCCCTTTCGGCCACTGGCTGCTCGGCGCCACCGGCTCCAACTATCGCTACCACCAGGAAGTCGCCGGGCTCAACCAATCCTACCTCTACAGCGGCCGCACGCAGAATGCCGAATTCCGGCTCAGCCGCATGGTATACCGCTCCGCCGTCAACAAGACACAGATATCCGCGGGAAGCTTCTTCCGCAAGTCATTCAATTACGTGGACGATACGGAAGTAGAAGTACAGCGCCGCCGCACTGCCGGGTGGGCATTGGGCGTTAACCAGAGCTGGTATCTCGGCCAGGCCATATTGGACTATACCTTTACCTTCCGCCGCGGCACTGGCGCACAACAGGCACTCAAGGCGCCCGAGGAAGCATTTGGCGAGGGCACCTCGCGCATGGAAGTGCTCACTGCCGACATCAGCTTCATGACCCCACTTTTCTTCCTGGCGCCATGGGGAAGCCAGTCCCTGCGTTACGCTGCCAACATCCGCGCGCAATCCAACTTCACCCCGCTCACGCCGCAAGACCGCTTCGCCATTGGCAACCGCTATACCGTACGCGGCTTCGACGGCCAGCTCACCCTGAGCGCGGATCACGGCTGGTTCATCCGCAACGACTTCAGCGCCATGCTGGGACAAAGCGGCCAGGCGCTTTATCTCGGGCTTGACTACGGCGAAGTGGGCGGACCATCCAGCGACCTCCTGATCGGCAAGCAACTGGCAGGCGCCGTCCTCGGCATGCGCGGAGGCTACAAAGGACTCAGCTACGACCTGTTCCTGGGCAAACCCGTCAAAAAACCGGATGGGTTCGAGACCGCCAGCACCACCGCCGGATTCAACTTCAATTGGTCGTTCTAGCAACGCACAAGGGGAGACATCGACATGAACAAGCACCGTTACCGCCTGATATACAACCGTGCCCGGGGCCTCATGATGGCCGTGGCGGAAAACACCGCCACCCGCCGCACCACACTCGGCACACACTCCGACGCGGTGCGAGAATCCCCCGCTCTCGCGCTGGCCCACATTGCCCCACTGCCCCTAACCATCATGCTCATGCTGGGAACAGTCATCATCATGCCCGGCACAGCCAAGGCCGAGATCATCGCCGATCCATCCGCACCTCCCAGCCAGCAACCTATCATCGACAACACCGCGAACGGCCTGCCTCTGGTCAATATTCAGACACCCAGCACAGCCGGGGTATCACGCAACACTTATAGCCAGTTCGACATCAACACCCATGGCGCCATCCTTAATAATAGCAACACGAATGTGCAAACCCAGCTCGGCGGCTGGATACAGGGTAACCCACTGCTCGCAGGTGGCATGGCCCGCGTCATCCTCAACGAGGTCAACAGCAGCAGCCCCAGCCTGCTCAACGGCTTTATCGAGATCGCTGGTAGCCGCGCCCAACTCGTCATCGCCAACCCGGCCGGCATCAGCTGCAACGGCTGCGGCTTCATCAACGCCAACCGCGCCACCCTCACCACTGGCAATCCCATCGTCAATGGCGGCAACCTGCTCGGCTATCGCGTAGGCGGCGGCAACATCAGCTTCCTGGGCAACGGCATGGACGCCCGTCATGCCGACTACACTGACATCATCACACGGGCCGTGGAAATCAACGCAGGCATCTGGGCCAAGCAACTCAACATTACCACCGGCAACAACCACATCAACATCGACAACCACGGCAACCCAACCGTGATCTCCCGGCTCACCCCCGCAAGCTCCGCCACGGCCCCAGCCTTTGCCGTGGACGTGGCGGCCCTGGGCGGCATGTACGCAGGCAAGATCCACCTCATCGGCACCGAGGCCGGGCTGGGCGTGCGCAATGCGGGCAGCATCGGGGCCAGCGTGGGCGAAATCGTGGTAACGGCCGATGGACGCATTGTCAATACAGGGACACTGGCAGCACATACCAATCTCGACATCGCCACCAATCAAGACTTGCAAAATGCGGGCACCATCAATGCCAATGCCAGGGTGAGCCTGAACGCGGGGGACATCGACAACACCGGGGAAATTTCTTCAGCCAGCACCATCCTGCTGAGCCAAGCAACATTGACCAATCGCGGCACAATAGACGGGGATAACACCCATATCAATGCAGGCAGACTGGACAACATCGGGCACGGCAGCATCTTCGGCGACCACCTCAGCATCCAGGCTGGCGAGATCAACAACCTGGCTGAAAGCGTGAATGGCACCACCACAGCCGCCATCATGGCCGGGCGTACCCGTCTCGACATAGCCACCAGCACACTACTCAACAGCGACAACGCCATGCTGTTCAGCGGAGGCGATATCGCCATCGGGGGCATTCTCGACGCAGCGGGAATAGCCACAGGCCATGCCGCCTCCATCATCAACCGGGACGCCACCATCGAAGCGCTGGGCAACATGGTCATCAACGCAAATGGGCTGCAAAACCTCAACACCGGCCTGCAAGTGGGAAGGACAGCGGAAACCACCGCAGGCTACGACAAATTCACCCCAGCCGGCCAAGGTGTCGTCTGGGATAGCGCGGACTATCCCGGCGCGCAGATAGGCAATGTTCATGTCGTATGGCGCTCCGCCGGGCCATACACATTCCGCGAATACACGCGCTACCAGGGCACCCTTTATACCTCCCATACCGAAGTGATCGCATCCACTCCCGGCAGGATACTCGCCGAAGGCAATATGCAGATCACAGGCAACCTACTGAACAGCGATAGCCAGATCATTGCCGGTGAAGTATTGGACATCAGCGGCGCAACGGTACAGAACGTCAATACCGAAGGCCAGACCATTGCCCGCCACAGCGGCGGCGCCTGGTATTACGATTGGGACGGCAAGGATAACGAATACGACATCGACTACTTGGGCAACCACAGTCCCGGCAACATCGTCACCACCTACAATCTCGCCACTACCCGCCTAGAAGGCAATGCCGCGCCCCCAACCAGTGGTACCGTGGTGGCAGGTAACCCAAGCGCAGTCAGCAACAACGCATTGTTCCAGGCGCTTCCAGATACAGCGGCAGACTATCTCATCGAGACCAACCCACGCTTCACCAATTACCGCACGTGGCTAAGCTCCGACTACATGGTGCAGCAACTCTCGTTCGACCCGGCTATCACGCAAAAGCGTCTGGGCGATGGCTTCTACGAACAACGCCTGGTGCGGGAACAGATTGCCGAACTGACCGGCAGGCGCTTCCTGGAAAGCTACGCCGACGACGAAGCCCAATACCAAGCCCTGATGAACGCAGGACTCACCATGGCCAGCCAAATGCAACTCATCCCCGGCGTCGCGCTTTCAGCGGAGCAAATCGCACAGCTCACCAGTGACATCGTCTGGCTGGTGGAACAGGAAGTCACCCTGCCCGGCGGCACTATCGCCAAAGCCCTCGTGCCGCAGGTATACGTACGCCTGCAGGACGGCGACCTAAACCCCACGACCGGCATCATGGCGGGCAACAGCATCAACATCAATGCCACAGACACCATCACCAATGGCGGCACCCTGGCTGGGCGCACCCTGGCCGTGCTCAATGCAGACAACATCCAGAACCTGGGCGGCAACATCAGTGCTGATGTCACGGTCTTGAAAGCCACCGGCAACATCGACAATATCGGTGGCACCATCATGGCAGGAAATGCACTGGTACTCGAAGCCGGCAGTGACATCAACATCGAAAGCACCACGCAAAGCCATGCCCAGACCATAGGCGCCAGCAGTTTCAGCCGCACCAACCTCGACAGGGTTGCCGGTTTATACGTGAGCAACCCCGATGCCGTCCTCGTCGCCAGCGCAGGCAACGATCTCAACCTCATGGCTGCCAGCATTGTCAACAGCGGCGATCATGGCGCCACCTCGCTCGAGGCGGGCCACGACATCAACCTGGGCACGGTGCAGGTCGCCGAACAGAACAATAGCGTCCGCAACGCCAAGAATCGCGTCAGCTACGGCTCAATCCAAGACATCGGCACCAATATCCACACCAGCGGCAATATCTCCCTGCAAGCTGGTAGCGACATCAGCATCAAGGCAGGCAACCTCAACAGCGAAAACGGCAACCTCGGCATCGCCGCATCAGGGGACATCACCATCACCTCAGGCGAAGCTGGCAGCAACTTCGATCTTGCCCGCAAGACCAAGCGCAGCAGCGGGCTAAGCAGCACGACCAGGACCTACCGCACCATCGCAGAATCCACCGAGGCCATCGGCAGCACCCTGAGTGCAGACACCATCAGCCTGCAAGCCGGCACACCTGCCGGAATCGCATCCGCGGATACGGGCAATATCAACATCACCGGCAGTCATGTCGTCTCCACCAACGCCACTTCTCTCAATGCCAGCGGCGATATCAACCTCAATACGGCTGACAACACCAGCTACACCTTCAACCAGAAAACCACCAAGAAATCAGGCTTCTCCGCCAGCGGCTCCAGCATCGGCTACGGCACCAGCAACCTGAGCCAAAAGCAAACCGGCACCACCATCACCCAGACCGGCAGCACCGTGGGCAGCGTCGAAGGCGATGTCACCATCCAGGCAGGCAACACCTACACGCAAATCGCCAGCGATGTGCTCGCGCCACAAGGCGATATTGAGATCAGCGCCCAACAGGTCAACATCACCGCAGGCAACAACACCTCCACCCAGACCACCGAGACGAAGTTCAAGCAGAGCGGCCTGACGCTGGCGATCACCAGCCCGGTCATCTCGGCGATCCAGACCGCAGAGCAGATGAAGCAGGCCGCCAGCAATACTTCCGGTGTCCGCATGCAGGCATTGGCAGCAGGCACCACGGCATTGGCTGCCAAGAACGCTTTCGATTCCACCCAGCAGGCATTGTCCGCAGCACCGACAAGCAATAGCGTCACCAATGCCGCCAATCAGGCAGGCGGAGTGAATCTGTCGCTCAGTATTGGTACTTCAAAGAGCAGTAGCACCTCCACGCAAACCAGCAGCACAGCCCAAGGCAGCACGGTGATGGCGGGCGGTGATGTCAACATCACGGCGACGGGGGCTGGGGAGCAGTCGGATATCAACGTCATCGGCAGTACAATCAAGGCGGATGGGGATGTGAGCTTAAAGGCGGATGATAAAGTAAACCTAATCGCTGCGCAGAACACGGAAACACTGAACAACAAGAATAAAAACAGCAGCGCTAGTGTCGGCATCAGCATCGGTTCCAACGGGCTTGCCGTCACCGCCAGCGCATCACAGGGTAAAGGCAAGGCCAATGGCACAGATATCACCTGGACTGAGAGCGTAGTTGAGGCTGGCAACAAGGTCACGCTGGAAAGCGGTACAGATACCAACATCATCGGTTCGCAAGTCAGGGGGGATCAAGTAGTGGCCGATGTGGGCACTACAGGCAAAGGCAACCTCAATATCCAGAGCTTGCAGGACATCAGCACTTACGACAGCAAGCAGAAAAGCACTGGTATCAGCGTCAGCATGCCGATTGGGGCTGGCATGGCAGGCGGTTCGTTCAGTTCGTCCAATACCAAGATTAAGAGCGACTATGCCTCTGTCAACGAACAGGCAGGCATCTATTCAGGCGATGGCGGGTTCCAGATCAACGTCAAGGGGAATACCGATCTTAAAGGTGCGGTGATCGCATCTACTGGAACCGCGATTGCGGAAAACAGGAACAACCTCTCCACGGGAACGCTCACCGTCTCAGATATCAAGAACCAAGCAGAGTATGATGCCAAGGCGACATCGGCGACGATAGGCGGTGGTATCCAGGCTGGGTTGCCGCAGCTATCCGGGGCGGGCATGGGCTCGGATACCGGTCAAGCCAGCAGTACTACAGTCAGCGCGATCAGTGGCGGTACAGTCGATATTACAAATGACGCAGAACAGCAGACAAAGTCCGGCACGGATGCCGCCACCACAGTCGCCCTACTCAACCGCGACGTGCATGTGGATGAGCAGGGCAATGCGGTGGATAGCCAAGGTAACAGTACGGCTAATACCATTGCGCCTATCTTCGATGCGGAGAAGGTAGCCAAGGAGATTCAGGCGCAGGTGCAGATTACGGAGGCGTTTGGACAGCAGGCCCATTATGCTGTAGGCCAGTATGTTCAGGAAAAACGTCGAGCATTACAGCAACAACTTAAAGAAGCAGTAACGCCTGAGGAAAAATCAATCATTCAGTCGCAACTCAAAGATTTGCGACTGCAAGAGCAGGTTATGAATGTACTGATTGGGGCCGTCACCGGACAATTGGATACAGTGCTTGGCAAGGAAGCTTTATCTACTGCAGCAGAAAAAATGAGAGAAATCACCATCGCAAACTCAAGCCTGTTTAAAGGAATCACCGATGGCAACACGGTGCTCAACAACACATCAGGCGAAAGCGAAGGCGTTCGCGGCGACGGTATAAAAGGCGGAGGAACCAGGGTTGATTTGGATAATATCTGTGGCCCAGATAATGCACGATGCGTAACTCGAAAAGATGAAAATGGAAATAATGTACTTGTTCTAAAAGATGGCATGGTGCAATGGCACCCAGACAACAATATATCACTAGCCGAATTCCTCAAGTCCCCTGAAGGACAAAAGGCTGCTGGTGCAACAGGCGGCATTCAAGGGTGGTTAGGAACATTATTTGGTCATGAATATCAGCCGGGTAGCTGGCAAGATAAATTGATAGAGGCCTTCGGTGGAACCCATGACTATATCGGAGGGCAGATCACGGGCTTGTATGACGAACAAGGAAATACAAAACGTGGAATGGAGAGCACAGAACGATTCATTCGGGATCGAGTATCCGAATTGGCAATTTTACCATCCACTCCATTTGCCATGGCGGAGCTGTTGCCTCCTGAAGTTTGGACTGCTATTTCCATTTTATTGAAAGGCGCTAAATGAGAATAACCAGATTATGTGTCGCACTAGGATTAACAACTAGCCTTTCCGGGTGCTTTTGTTGGGGGTGCTTTGTTCCTCTATCACCCCCTCCTCCTTCAAAACCTCGGATAGAAAATTGGGAGAGACCTGAAACCTCTGCAGAAACTCGCTTGGCTGACTGGCAGGCATGTGGTGGAGATAAGAGCGGAAATTTTTCAATGGATCCAAAGGACTCCGCTGAAGAGGAGGATGTTCTAAAAGCCTATAAGCGACAAAGTGCGAAACATCAACGATGCCTGATTCGGAAAGGCTATCGTTATATCGGACATTGTAGCAATGAATACATGAAGTCTATGCCAGCTTGTGGCGCACCATAACCAGGAGGCATGTTTGTGAAAACCCCTGCCTGGAAGGGATTCAAGACTACATAGGCACTTTGTCTGACATACCCTATAAAGCCGGAAGTTGGCAAGATCAACTCATTGAGTCTTTTGGCGGCTCACACGATTTTATCGGAGGGCAGATCACGGGATTATATGACGAGCAAGGGAATGCGACACGTGGCAGATCAAATGCATTAATTAAAGCCCACAACACATGGAGTGCAACAGGAGCCATCGCACTTTCAGCCCCTTTTGCAATGTCTGAGCTGTTACCGCCAGAAGTCTGGCAAGCTATTTCTATTTCTATTTTATTGAGGAGTGCAAAGTGAGAGTAATGATAACGCTATTGTTCGCCATATGTGTTAGCTGTTTATTGATTGGCTGTACGATTGGTAATGGTCAAATTTGTGGACCACAAACACCCGCAGCTTACTGCGATAAAGTTGCCTACGACAGATTGAAAAATCCTAAGCCTTATGGTGCTCATTGGATCAAGGATAATATGACAAAGGAAAGCCGTCGAATGGATATTGCGGCTTGTGGTGCAAAAGGAAATGAAAGTGTAAATTTTCTTCCGCATGAAATCCAATCGGCCAAACAACCTGAAGATTTTAATAATGTCATGGCGGAGGCAAGACTCACTAAAAAGTGGGCCGATTGCATGCGCGATAAAGGTTATACCTATCTGGAGTATTGCGATGAAAGGTGTCTTTAGACTTGACTAAAAAAGAAACGCTGATAGCAATCAACAGCATCCAGTAGTATCAAGGCCATTTGCGATGTCATGACTGCTACCTTCCAAGATCTAGCAAGCAATATCAATTTTATTAGAAGATACAAATAAAAATGCGTAAATCAGTCTATTTTTTATTAGTTCTTAGTTTTACGCAGACAGGCTGCGGGATCGGTGGGTATTGGATGAATGGTGATCCTTTCTACAAACCCGACATCAAACCCTATATCTCCTATTGGACGAAGGAAGAAATGACGGAGGAAAGTCGTTTGAATAACTGGGTGGCATGCGGAGGGCTACCCAACGGTAGTTTCGCACTTGACAGAAAAAAACGACTTCCGGAAGAAAGCAGCGATGTATTCCGTGCTCGGCTGGAACACGACTTTGAACGTTGCATGCTACGCACTGGATATCGCTACACTGGCAACTGTTCCAGTGAGTATATGAAATCTCAGCCTCTTTGCGGTGCACCATAAATTCTAAGTCAATAGTCTTATCAGACTTTATTGATTGAAAGGTGCAAAATAAAAATGCGTACATCCGTCTATTTTTTATTATTTCTTAGCCTTACGCAGACAGGGTGTGGGATCGGAGGACATTGGATGAATGGCAATCCATTCCGTGAGCCCGTCAAACCTTATATTGATTATTGGGAAAAGGAGGGAATGACAGAAGAAAGTCGACTTAATGATTGGGCGGCATGTGAGGGGAGTGAAAATGGTACTTTCTCATGGAAAGTCAAACAGCAGTTTCCTGATGAGACCGATGAAGCTGCTCGTATGCGACAAGAGCATGCATTTCAACGTTGCTTGATTCGAAGTGGATATCGTTACATGGGAAATTGCTCCAGCGAATATATGAAGGCCAGGCCTCTTTGCGGCGCACCATAAATTCTCAAAATCAATAGGTTCACAGACTCTATTGATTGCAAGAATAATAGGGGACAGACCACGATTAATAGTAGTATTTAGGCCAATCTCTTATAAGGTTTAATATGCCCCGCCGCCCTCGAATTATTTTGCCTAATTTTCCGCAACACATTATCCAGCGAGGGAATAACCGATCTGTGTGTTTTTATGCAGATGAAGATTACATCAAGTATCTGGATTGGTTGAAAGACTATGCAAATGAAACAGGCTGCCAAATACATGCTTATGTGTTGATGACAAATCATGTACATCTTTTAGTTTCATCAGTTAAAACAGAAGCCATAAGCGGGATGATGAAAGCACTGGGGCAACGTTATGTGCAATACATTAACCGTACCTATACGCGCAGTGGCACCTTGTGGGAAGGACGCTACAAGTCTTGCCCGACCCAGGCAGAAACCTATCTTCTCACTTGCCAGCGTTACATAGAGCTTAACCCTGTACGAGCGAATATGGTTGAGCACCCTGCGGACTATAGGTGGAGTAGCTATCGAACTAATGCACAAGGTGAATCTAGTCATCTGGTTTCATCACATGCTGTATATAAAAGCTTGGGGCTGGATGATGAAGCAAGGCAAGCGGCTTATCGAGAGCTATTTCGGCATGAGCTTGAACCGAAGCTAGTGGATGAAATACGACAGGCCACTAATGGTAATTATGTGTTGGGAGACACGGGTTTTGCAGATCAGATTTCAGAGGCATTGAAGAGACGAGTATTACGAGGTAAAGCTGGTAGGCCTTTTAAGGCATCTCCTAGAAAATAAACGTGGTCTTTCCCCTATTGTTCCTGCGGGATCTTTTTGGGACAAACTAGCCGAGGCTTATGCAGGAACGCATGATACCTTGAACAGCGTAATCTGGTATGAAGAGTTGGGTAATGGTAAAAATTTAGATAAAACGGTAATTGGTGCAATAGGTAATGCAACCAATATCACCAATGTAGGATTAGCTACACCATTTGCATTAAGTGTTTTGCTACCACCAGAAGTTTGGAATGCTGTACTTGCAGTGATTAATTCAAATAAATAGGAGTTTACGATGAAGCTAATTAAGTATGTCTTATTAGTTGTTTTGATGTTTTTTCTATCTGCTTGTAAAAATTGGTGGCGCGGTGGATGGTGAAAATACCCAGACAATAGGGGACAATCTGTCTCCTATTATACTTTCGCTTTAAGTATTCTATTGCCGCCAGAAATTTGGAATGCGGTAATTTCTTTAATTCAATCAAAATGAAGGTATTTACTTAATTAATCAATATTATTATTTCTTAATTATTACACTTATTGAATTGCTTATGAGCGGATGTATCTCCAACTGTAGTGTTTCTGGATGTTGACCAAAAATTACCCCGCGTAGGGCGTACTCGCCGTAAGGCAAGTACGCCGTATTTTTATACTCTTAACATACGGCGCACAGCAAGCGAGTGCGCCCTACGAGCTCTCTTTCCAATGGAGAATCAAAATCAAGACCGGAGAAATTCTATTTTTTATGCATCTCTACAACATAGTTACAGCAACACTTTCTCTATGCCGCCGTTGTTGGCCTTCTGCACATAATCCTGCATCCAGTTCTCGCCCAGCAGGTGCTTGGCCATTTCGACGACGATGTAGTCGGCTTCGATGCCGGTATCCTCGCCATAGCGTGACAAGCCTTGCAGGCAGGACGGGCAGGAGGTAAGGATTTTCACGTCCTGTTCGGGACGGCCCGGGGTCAGGCCCATTTTCACCATGCCTTTTTCCAGTTCTTCCTGCTTTCGCATTTTCACCTGGGTCGCGATATCGGGGCGCGCGACGGCGAAGGTGCCGGATTCGCCGCAGCAGCGGTCGTTAAGCTCCACTTCATTCTTTCCAACCAGCGCTTGCGTTACTTTCATCGGTGCGTAGGTCTTCATCGGCGTATGGCAAGGGTCGTGGTACATGTAGCGCGTGCCGGTGATGCCCTCGATCCTGAAGTTCTTTTCCATCAGATATTCGTGGATATCCAGCAAACGTGCCCCCGGGAAAATGCGCTCGAACTCGTACTTCTGCAACTGATCCATGCAGGTGCCGCACGAAACGATCACAGTCTTGATGTCGAGGTAGTTCAAGGTGTTCGCGACGCGGTGGAACTGCACGCGGTTGTCCGCCGTGATCTGCTGACCCTTGTCGTGGTTGCCGCTCGAGGTCTGCGGATAGCCGCAGCAGAGGTAGCCGGGCGGTAACACGGTAATCGCGCCAGCCTCGTAGAGCATGGCTTGCGTCGCCAGCCCCACGGTGGAGAACAGGCGCTCCGAGCCGCAACCGGGGAAGTAGAACACGGCATCCGAATCCTCAGTGGTTTTCTGCGGGTTGCGGATGACTGGCACGATAGTGTCGTCCTCAATGCCGAGCAAGGCGCGGGAGGTCTTGGTTGGCATTGTTTTTGGCATCGGGCGGTTGAGGAAGTGGATCACCTGCGCCTTGATCGCTGGCTTACCCAGCGTCTGCGGCGGCGCCCTCTTGGTAGCATTCAATACGCCCAGCCGCTTGAACAGGCGATGCGCGATACGTTGTGCCTTGTAGCCGAAACCGACCATGGCGGCGCGCATGGCGCGGATGGTGGCGGGATCCTTCATGTTCAGGAAAGTCATCGCCACCGTAGTGCCAGGATTGAAATGCTTCTTGCCCTGTTCGCGCAGGAAGTTGCGCATGGCAATCGAAACATCGCCAAAGTCGATATCAACCGGGCAAGGCTTCTCGCAGCGATGACAGACGGTGCAATGGTCGGACACATCATTGAACTCGTCGAAATGCCTGAGCGAGATGCCACGCCGGGTCTGCTCCTCGTAGAGGAAAGCCTCGATCAGCAGCGAGGTGCCGAGTATCTTGTTGCGCGGGCTGTACAAGAGATTGGCGCGCGGCACGTGCGTGGTGCACACCGGCTTGCACTTGCCGCAGCGTAGGCAGTCACTGATGGAATCGGCGATCTCGCCGATCGCCGATTGCTCCATGATGATGGACTCCTGCTCCAGCAGGCCGAACGAAGGCGTATAGGCCGAATGCAGGCCGGAGCCCGCCATAAGCTTGCCCTTGTTGAAGCGGCCTTCCGGGTCGACCTTGGCCTTGTAATCGGCGAATTTCGCCACAGTCTTGTCGTCTAGGAACTCCATCTTGGTGATGCCGATGCCGTGCTCGCCCGAGATCACACCGCCCAGGCCGGTCGCCAGCTTCATGATGCGCGCCACGGCTTCGTGCGCAGTCTGCATCATTTCGTAATCGTCGGAATTGACCGGAATGTTGGTATGCACGTTGCCATCGCCTGCATGCATGTGCAGCGCGACGAAGACGCGGCCCTTGAGGACTTGCTTGTGTATCTCGTCGCAGCGTTCCAGAATGCGGCGGTACTCGCGCCCGGTAAAGATGCGATGCAGTTCCTTCTTGACATCCCGCTTCCAGGAGATGCGCACTTGGTGCTCCTGCACGGCACGGAAGATGTTCTCTACGGCAAGGTCGCTGAAATCCGGCCCGAGCAGCGAAATCGCGCCATCAAGGTTGTCCAGCACCGTCTGCCAATGCTGACGCGTGGCGGCAATCAACTCCAGCGCCATCTGGCGCTTGGCGGCAACGCTGTCAGGATCCGCCTGGGTCTCGTCGTCCTCATACAGGGGCAGATCGCCTTCCATAAAGACTTGCAAGGCATCCAGCAATTTGAGTTTGTTCTTGATCGACAACTCGATGTTGATGCGCTCGATACCATCGGAATAATCGCCCAGGCGCGGCAATGGGATGACCACATCCTCGTTGATCTTGAAGGCATTGGTGTGCTTGGCGATCGCGGCGGTGCGCGCACGATCGAGCCAGAATTTCTTGCGCGCCTCGCTCGACACCGCAATGAAACCCTCGCCGCCGCGCGCGTTGGCCAGGCGCACTACCTGCGAAGCCGCTTCGCCCACGCCGGCCTCGTCGTCGCTCGCGATGTCGGCGATGAGCACCATCTTGGGCCGCTCGCTGCGGTTCGCCTTGGTGGCGTAGCCGACCGCTCGCAGATAGCGCTCGTCCAGGTGCTCCAGCCCGGCAAGGATGGTATTGGGGTGTGCGTCGAGGTAATCCTTGATTTCCACAATGGAAGGCACTGCAAGCGCGACATGGCCGAAAAACTCCAGGCACACGGTACGCACATGCTTGGGCATGCGATGCAGGATGAAGGTCGCCGAGGTAATCAGGCCATCACAGCCCTCCTTCTGGATGCCGGGCAAGCCGGAAAGGAACTTGTCCGTTACGTCCTTGCCAAGGCCCACGGTACGGAAGCTGGGGCCAGGAATGTCGAGCAATTCCGGCTCCCCGATGATGGTCTGTCCGTCCTCTTCATAACGCGTGATACGGAACCGCGCGATTTCCACGTCGTGGATCTTGCCGAGGTTGTGGTCCAGGCGCTCGATGAACAGCCATTGCGCATCCGGCGTCACCATGCGCCAGGACACCAGGTTATCGAGTGCCGTGCCCCAGAGCACAGCCTTCTTGCCGCCCGCATTCATCGCGATATTGCCGCCTATGCACGAGGCATCGGCGGAGGTCGGGTCGACGGCGAACTCCAGTCCAGCGGCGCTGGCTGCCTCCATCACGCGACGCGTCACCACGCCTGCGCCGCAATGGATCACCGGCACCTTTTCCACCACACCCGGCAACTGGGTGTAACTGACCGCGGAATATTGGTCGAGCTTTTCGGTATTGATGACTGCGGAAAGCTTGGTGAGCGGCACGGCGCCACCAGTGTAACCAGTGCCACCGCCACGCGGGATGATGGTCAGGCCGAGCTCGATGCAGACGCGCACCAGTGCCGCGATTTCCTGTTCGGTGTCCGGCGTGATGACGACGAACGGATATTCCACGCGCCAGTCGGTCGCATCCGTCACATGGGAAACGCGCGACAAGCCATCAAAGCGGATATTATCCTTGCGCGTATGGCGCGACAGCCTGCTCAATGCGCGCTTGCGCAGCGCTTCTATATCCTCGAATTCCTGCGCAAATGCATCCACCGCCTTGCGTGCGGCCGCCACCAGCTTGATTACCTTGGTATTGCCCGCGCTGCGTTCGTCGATCGCCTTGATGCGGTGTGCCAGCGCATCAATTAATGCCTTGCGCCGTTTTTTGTTGGCGAGCAGGTCATCCTGTAAATAAGGGTTGCGCGACACCACCCACAGATCTCCCAGCACCTCGAACAACATGCGCGCCGAACGGCCAGTCTTGCGCTCGGATCGCAGTTCATTCAGTACGTTCCAGATATCCTCACCCAGGAAGCGGATGACGATTTCCCGGTCGGAAAAGGAAGTGTAGTTGTAGGGGATTTCGCGTAGGCGGGGTGTCATGCTGGGAATGGAAGCCAAAGACACAATTATATCATGGCGATAGATACAGAAATAAACGCAAATGCAGTGCTGGCGCGGCTTTCAAGAGAATGATAATTGTTAGCATACAAAATCTTCCGGCGCATTTCGGATGACAAATCCAGTGAAAAGCACCACAATGACATTCTAGATACGTTGATGTTGGAATGACTGTCTTCACCATGTCACAGAAATTACGCAAAGTCCTGATCCCTTTGGCCATTGTCGGCTTGCTTGCATTTCTTGGCTTTTCCCTGACACAAAAGCCGCAAGCGCCTGACATCACCTTCGTCACGCTGGAAGGCAAGACCATTCCCTTGTCTTCCCAGCAAGGCAAGCTGGTGCTGGTGAACTTCTGGGCAACCGACTGCCCTGGCTGCATCGCGGAAATGCCTGGGTTGATCCAGACCTACAATGAATACAAGGACAAGGGTTTCGAAGTGATTGCAGTGGCCATGTCTTACGATGGTATCCAGCAGGTCATCAATTACTCGCACAATAACGCCCTCCCCTTTCCCGTCAGCCATGACAGCAGCGGTGATGCGGCTATGCAATTCAACGATGTCCGTGTCACGCCGACTTCTTTCATCATCGACAAGCAAGGCCGCATCATTCAAAAATTGATCGGCGAGCTGGATTTCAGCGCCCTGCGCAAATTGCTTGACCAACACTTAGGTAAGGCGGGTTGACATGCTTTGGATCAAGGCTTGGCATATCGTGTTCATGGTGACCTGGTTCGCTGGCTTGTTCTATCTGCCGCGCCTGTTCGTCTATCATGCCCAGACTGAGGACCATGTCGGCAGCGAGCGCTTCAAAATCATGGAGCGCAAGCTGTTTTTCGGCATCATGACGCCTGGCGCGCTACTCACCATCATATTTGGCCTCTGGCTGTGGCATGGTTACGGTTTTTCAGGCGGCTGGCTGCACGCAAAGCTCACATTGGTCGCCCTGCTGATTGCTTACCACCTGTATTGCGGCAAGCTGCTGTTCGACTTCAAGCACGACCGCAACCGCCACGGACATGTTTTTTACCGCTGGCTGAACGAACTGCCTGTGCTCGTGCTGGTCGCAGTGGTGATATTAGTGGTTGTCAAACCTTTCTAGCCTGGATATGCCTATGTTCAATCGAAATCACTCATGGCTACTGCAATCCCTCAAGGCAAGCAAGAGCAAGCCGCGATTGCGCCTGTTGAAGATCTTCGACCTGACCCTCATGTCCTCCCGGCCATTGCCGGAAATTGAGCAAGAACTGCTACGGCAGCAAGACAGCCTGGCCCGCTATCTCAGCAAGCAGGCCAAGGCGTGCGGTGCCCAGCTTCCGGAAGTACTGGCCCAGCAAATCCTCATCATGCTGGAAAATGCACTGAAGGAAGAGTTGCGATACCCTGGCAGTCAGGCATTGCGCCAGGCCCGCACTGCCAGCGACGCACTGATCCATGCGCAATGTGACCACAGCTGGCGCAGACTGCGGGACTTCGGCATGAGTGCCAGCTTCATCAGCCTGCTGGGGATCACCTTGTTCATGTCATGGTATATGTTGCGGGAAACGCCGCCGATGCACAAATCCCCTTCCAGCCACCAATTATGGAACACGGTGGCACAGGAAGCAGTTGTTGCCAGCCCCCACCATGTAGCGGAACTGTACAGCGCCATAGAGCGCATGCGCCAAGGCAATTGCCATTTCCCGCAGGCACTGATGCTGAGCGCACCTGAACGCGGTGTCTTCCTGACCAACATCGTGGCCGGCAACATTTCCAGCCAGGCCGAGGAGATTACCTTGGCAAGCCAACTGCTCAACAAGGTCAGTTGCGAATACAAGCCCCTCACCATGCTGTCTGAATCCGAACAAGCCTATATCAAGGCCCGGCTGACAGTGCCTGCCGTCACAGCCAATAAACCCATCCAGCGGTCCTAGGCCGAGTTAATCAGGCAGCTCCTGATTTCCTGCTTACCATTGTGGCTAACCATGCTGGTAGCTTCCTGCCACAGGCCCGGCTGGAGGCATGCCCTGACGACCTGGCCCTTCCTTAATATTGGCGCTTCCAAGCATCTTGGGCTTGAATCCCACCTGATTAAGCGATTGAGGTTGAGCTTCGCGCCTGCTGCACACCCATAAGACATGCCGCAACTCCTGGGCGGCAAGCGCCCGCTCTGGCGCTGCTGACTGCCTTTGACCAATATGTGTGCATCGACTTGGCGGATACCAAGCCGCTCGACGTCCATATCGAAAACTCATAGATGCATACCTTTCTGTAAACAGGCGACCATATTTTTCCTATCCATATATCGTTGACCGTTTACACTTTTTTATATTTTGGTAACAGTTTGTTTACACTTAAATCAAGCAGGATTGACGCGCAAGACTTATACTCCCGGCATTAGCTGGATGATGCCGGTGCTGAATCTGTCATCCACTGCTCTGGCATGAATATGTGTATACTAATCTGTATATAAACATTGCGTACAACCTGTACGCTCAATAAGGGAACAATTATGTCCGTGCTACGGGAAAAAATACTGCATGTTGCTTCTGACCTGTTCCAGACGCGTGGTATCAACTCGACCGGGGTGGATACGATCGTCGCGGTCGCTGGTACAACCAAGATGACCCTGTACAAGTATTTCCGCAGCAAGGAAGACCTGATTCTGGAAGTGCTCCAGAAAGGCCATTCCGACTTTACCGAGTGGCTCAGCCACAATCTCAGCAAAAACACCAAAAAACCTTCCGAGCGCCTGCAAAAGCTGTTCGACTTCATCGAGGAATGGGTCACGGCGCCGGATTTCCGTGGCATGGCTTTTCTCAAGGCATCCGCAGAATTCCCCAATGAGGAAAACCCTGTCCATCGCCTTTCGGCAGAGCAATCGCGCCAATTCCGCCAATTCTTGGCAGAGCTGGCCGCCGACGCAGGTGCCCGCGATCCCGACAGCCTGGCATTGCAGCTATCCATCCTGATCGAAGGGGCCATCCAGGCAGAACAGATCAAGCGCGGCTCAGGCGCGGTGAAATATGCCAAGAAGGCTGCCAAGATACTGATCGAGAACTCGCTGGAAAAACAAGCAGCCTAGTTTCAGCAGGTATTCAGAAGCAAAAACAAGAAGCCCGCACGCCCTGCGGGCTTTTTCATGCTTGCAGTCGTCTTGCCGGCCCTAGATAATGGCGGTTTACACACGATTGCAATAGGTTATAGACATGCGGATACTGATATGCGGCTCCCTGGCATTTGACACCATCATGGTTTTTGACGACAGGTTCAAGAACCATATCCTGCCAGACAAAATCCACATGCTGAATGTATGTTTCCTCGTGCCGGAAATGCGCCGGGAATTTGGCGGAACAGCCGGCAATATTGCCTACAACCTCAAGCTGCTACAGGGCGACCCCGTGATCATGGCAACGGTCGGCGATGACTTTGCCGGCTATCACGAATGGCTCCAGCAGCACCAGCTGGACACCACGCACATCAAGCAAATTCCTGGCACATTCACGGCCCAAGCGTTTATCACTACCGACCAGGACAACAACCAGCTCATTGCTTTCCATGCTGGCGCAATGAACGACTGTCACCAGAACAGCGTGTACGATGCCCAGGATATTGATCTTGCCATTATCGCGCCGGATGGCCGAGAAGGCATGCTGCTGCATGCCAAGGAGTGCCATGACAAAGGCATCCCATTCATGTTTGACCCCGGACAAGGACTCCCCATGTTCAGTGGCGAAGAGCTACTGTACTTCATCGACCTGGCCACATATGTCGCCGTCAATGACTATGAGGCGCAACTATTGCAGGAAAAAACAGGTCTTACGCTGGAACAAGTCGCGAAAAAGGTCAAAGCCCTGATCGTGACCGAGGGTGCTAATGGCTCCACGATTCATGCCGACGGGAAAGTACACAAGATTCCCTGTGTAGAAGCGAAGCAAGTCGTGGATCCCACTGGTTGCGGTGATGCTTATCGCGCCGGTTTGCTCTACGGCATCGTGCAAGGATGGGATTGGCCTGTAAGCGGCAGGCTGGCTTCCGTGATGGGCGCCATCAAGATCGCGAGCCGTGGGGCGCAAAACCATCAGGTCTCGCGCGAAGAGATACAGCGTATTTATAGTCAGGTGTTGGTCGACGAAACATTGTCAGAGCACGCCGCAGAACAACTCGTTTAAGGAGTCGCAACATGCGTATTACGTCTTTATTGGTAGCAGCTGGCATCTTACTCACATTAGGCGGCTGCATGAGCTCTAACTCAGGCGACGTATATAGCCGGGATGAAGCACGCAAGACCCAAACCGTACGCATGGGTGTTGTGGAAAGCGTGCGCCATGTCAAACTGGAGGGCACCAAGACCCCTATTGGCGGCGGCGCCGGTGCCGTCGTCGGCGGCATTGCCGGAAGCTCTGTCGGCGGCGGCCGCGGACAAACCATTGCCACAGTGCTGGGCGCCCTGGTGGGCGGCCTTGCAGGCGCAGCGGCAGAAGAAGGCTTCACCCGCAAGGATGGCCTGGAAATCACAGTAAAGCTGGAAAACGGCAGTATGATTGCCGTCGTGCAGGAAGCAGATGTGCAGTTCAGCCCTGGCGACAGGGTCCGCCTGGTGGAAAGCGGCGGTATCACACGCGTCACGCATTAATCATTGCCGCATCCCCACTCATGAACATGCCGGGTGAGCCCGGCATGTTCATGAAAGCTTAACCTTGTTTTAACTGTTCCGTCATTCATCACTCTTAGAGTGTGGCCTATCTTAAATCGTCAGGATAAGCCCTCATGCTTGACCGGCAGTCTTCCCTCGGCACCAGGCCCGGTGTCCACCAGCTCTATGTCAGCCTTGCACGCAACGCATCCGAAATCGCCGAGGCACAACGCCTGCGCTACAAAGTATTTGCAGAGGAGATGGGCGCCAACGTCTCCGGCACTGAAGGACTGGACCAAGATGGCTTTGACGCCTTTTGCGATCACTTGCTGGTCCGCAACCATGAAACAGGCGAAGTCGTCGGCACTTACCGCATATTGAGTCCGGCCATGGCCAACGAAGCTGGCGGCTACTACTCCGCTGGCGAATTCGACCTCTCGCGCCTGCGCCATCTTGCCCCCAGCATGGTGGAAGTTGGCCGCGCCTGCGTACACAAGGATTACCGCCTGGGCGGCACGATCACCCTGCTCTGGGCCGGGCTGGCCAACTACATGAAAGTGCATCGCTACGAGTACATGATCGGCTGTGGCAGCATCGGCATGGCAGACGGCGGCCATATGGCGGCTAGCTTGTATCACCAGCTAAAACAGGATCACCTTTCGCCAGTGGAATACCGCGTATTCCCCAATTGCCCGCTGCCGCTGGAAGCCTTGCGCAACGACCTGGAAGTCGCTTGCCCGCCCCTGATCAAAGGTTACCTGCGCCTGGGCGCATATATCTGCGGCGCACCAGCTTGGGACCCTGATTTCAATACAGCAGACATGCTGGTCATGCTACCATTGTCGCGACTCAACAAACGTTATGCAGCTCACTTTTTCAAATAAGCTGCTCATTAATTGCTTGCCTGAAAAAAAGACGCCCCTGCCCATACAGCTATTCCGCCTGACGCGCCTGGTGCTGCATACACTCTACGGTATCACCGTCGCAGCGACCATCCTGCCGCGAGTCAGTGCTGCAACCCGCGACCAGATCATCCGTGGTTGGAGCAGGCAGCTGCTTGGCATTCTCAACATACAAGTGATTGCCAAGAGCCATATCCCAGGAGAAGATGTGCGTAGCGTGATGTTTGTTGCCAACCACATCTCCTGGCTTGACATCTATGCACTCAACAGCATCCGCACAGTACGCTTCATTGCCAAATCGGACATTCGCTCCTGGCCGGTGCTTGGCTGGCTGGTCGCCCAGGCAAACACACTATTCATTGATCGCGAAAAAAAACAGGATGTCAGCCGTATGGTTGAAACAGTGGCAAAAAGCATCATGGCCGGTGACTGCCTATGCTACTTTCCCGAAGGCACAACGACAGACGGCACTGAATTGAGGCCCTTCAAGGGTAGCCTGATGCAGGCTGCGATTGATACGAACACGGCCATTCGCCCCGTGTTGATCCGTTACCCCAAACCGGATGGCAGTATCAATACCGCCATGGCCTACCATGGAGAAACCACACTCTGGCAATCCCTTCGTAGGGTATTGGCACAACCACGGTCAACGGTAGAACTGGATTTCGCCCCGCCCATCGCGAGCACAGGACATGAAAGACGCGGTTTGTGCCTCATGGCAAGACAATCGATTGCCGCCAGGCTGAACCTGGGCTCACCGGAAGAGAGGGAGCCCTGATCAGCTCCCATTGATTGCACGGACACCATCTGCCGGGTGACAAGGCACCTGGAAAATCTGGCGTCCCTCGAGGCGCAGGGCAGTCAGCTTCCCTCCCCATAGGCAACCCGTATCAAGCGCATAAAGATTGTCGCGCTGTTGCAACCCCAGCGCAGACCAATGTCCAAAAATGACCGTCACATCGGCTGAACCCCGCTCCGGCACATCGAACCAGGGCATCTTTCCTGGGGGAATATCTGCCAGCTTGCCCTTGAAGTCAAAATCCATCGCGCCATCTGGAGTGCAGACACGCAGGCGGGTCATGGCATTCGTGATCATGCGCAAACGATCCATCCCTTGCAAACCGGCCTCCCAGCGCACTGGATAATTGCCATACATGTGTGCAAGAAAACCATGATAGTCATCGCCACGCAATGCGCGTTCGACCTCCTGCCCCAGATGCAGCGCCTGCTCGGCGCTCCATTGCGGCAAGAGACCAGCATGAACCAACACCATGCCATCCTCTGCATGCATCATGGGGCGAAAACGCAGCCACTCCAGCAACTCGTCGCGGTCGGGGGCATCGAAAATAGATTGCAGCGTATCACTGCGGTGCGCACGCACATATCCCTCTGCCACAGCCAATGCATGCAGGTCATGGTTACCCAACACCATGACCAGACTGGATTCGTGGGATTTAGCCCACCGAAGTGTCTCCAGTGAACCGGGGCCACGATTGATCAGGTCGCCAACCAACCAGAGCTTATCCTTGACGGGGTCAAACTGGATAAGCTCCAACAGCGAAAGAAGTGAGTGATAGCAACCCTGGATATCTCCTATTGCATAGGTAGCCATGGGTCTGCTATTTGAATTGAGAAAGTGTCAAAGAATGCAGCGGTTACTCGCTGTCATCTTCCCCGTCTGCCGACTCAGCAGACTCATCGTCATCGGCACTTTCATTCGCGGGAGCAACTGCGGCTGCTTCAGGCTTTTGCTCAACAACAGGGTCATCAATCAGCTCGGACTGGATCCCAAAGAACAAGCGTGCCACAAGAAAGAGCACCAGCAATGGTGGAAACAACCCTCCTAATGCCGCCAAAATGAATTGCGTTTTAGTTGTTTTCGGAAATTCGTACTCGTGCGCGCTCATGCCAAACCAATCTTAGTAATGCAGAGGAAATGATGAGGATTATACTCAATAAGCCCCGCTAGAGAAAAGGTTATTGCAAGGACAAGCGCGCATTCATTTGCTATAATCCATCCCCTGCTCAAGATGCGCCCGTAGCTCAGTTGGATAGAGTGTTGGTTTCCGAAGCCAAAGGTCACAGGTTCGACTCCTGTCGGGCGCACCATCATCCAATCAAGTCACCCTTCATATTCCGTCATCATGGCGTGGTCAATGGCTACCTGCAAACTCGCAGCCTGCCAAAGTGCTTGGCCCCCCCTGCCGCCATGTGGGCCCGATTTCCACCCTATACCATTGCAGTGCGGATCTCCCTCCTTTGAGATATTCAGTGTATCGCTGCGCTAGTGTCCGGAACTATTGAAGCGCTGATTCATCATAAAATTCAGTTCTATAGATTATTTCAATGCCACATCATAAGGAGGTTGGCCATGGCAGATGTGCCTCATCAGAAATCCCCATTGCTTCCGGATCGGTTATTGCACGGCACTCCGCACAACCACCCCATTGAGCATATCTTCGGCATTGCGCCTCAGATACCATGCCTGGAAAGTGAAAAAACCCTGGTCAATTTCGTATTGCCGCCGTGGAGCGGGCCGACGGACTGGGACCCTAACAAGCAGGCTCGGTTTATCGAGAACATTTTCCTTGGCATTCCCATTGGATATTATGTGATTCATGCGCCTCAATGGCGCACTAGCGGCGTCAAGCCGATGTCGGGCTGGCTGCTGGACGGGGTCAACAGGATTACCGCCATCCGGGACTTTGCTGAAAACAAGATCAGCATCTTCAATGGGGTCTTCCACGATGACCTGGACGAGCTCACGCGCGAAAGAAGGTTTTATCACCAGCCTTTCCCGTGCTTTGAGCTGTCATATTCGGATGACCTACAGCATTTGCGGGCCATACATGAGCATCTTAATTATGCGAAGCTGGAGCGCGCATCGACAGTGTACGGTCATACGCCCGCCAATTGACCACCACTGGAGGACATCAGTAGCGCCGAATCGGCAAATGCCGATCATGACAAATTGAAGCATGGTGCAAAGCTGTGGCAGAATTGCCTATAATCAAAAAGAAGAAATCCATGCTATCAGAGGAAACCATCGCGCTTGCCAAGGCCAGGGCCAACTATGCAGGCTTTGTGCCCGTTCACCAGAATGACGACTGCATCAGGATTGCCTACGCTTGGCTGGATGCTCAAATCAAGACTGCCGAGCCATGCGAGGTGCCTGTCAGCCAGCGCGGCTTGATTCGCTCATGGGGAGGTGCACTGGTCATGTACGGTGATATTATCGTCGCCGCGGAAATCCATCCCGACATCCATGGCATTTATCCCTGCCTGAATCTTTCCAGAGAACTAACGTTCCCTGACCCTGCCCGGCTCGCCAATATTGCAAGGGGCCAATGTCGACTCCGGACTCAAGCAATTTGACCCAGCCCGCTTCTATACCCACTTCGAGAAACTAGCATCATGTACTGCCGATAAGGTTGACGCCCGAGGAAAATAGGACTAAATTTCCACTCAAGGGTCACCCTCGCCAACAACGGCTTACTGACATTTTTTCCATACCAGCAACAGCGCTGGTAATGGTCAGAGCAAAAAAGCTCGCCAACCGTATCAACACGGTTGGCGAGCTTTTTTTTTCGCCTGTCGCTGGCGTGGGTGCCCCGGATTTTGCAGACAATTGACTTAATCTAAGGAGCAAGAAAATGATACATGGTGATATTTCCAGCAGTAATGACACCGTTGGCGTCGCAGTCGTCAATTACAAGATGCCACGCCTGCATACCAAGGCCGAGATCATCGATAATTGCAAGAAGATCGCGGACATGGTGGTCAATATGAAGGCCGGGCTACCAGGCATGGACCTGGTGATATTCCCGGAATACAGTACCCACGGCATCATGTACGACAGCCAGGAGATGTACGACAATGCCACGACGATCCCTGGGCCGGAAACTGCCATCTTCGCCGAGGCCTGCCGTAAGGCCAAGGTCTGGGGCGTGTTCTCGATCACCGGCGAGCAGCATGAGGAGCATCCCAACAAGGCGCCCTACAATACGCTGATCCTCATGAACGACCAAGGTGAAATCGTGCAGAAATACCGCAAGATCATGCCATGGGTGCCGATTGAGGGCTGGTATCCCGGCAAGGAAACCTTTGTGAGTGATGGCCCCAAGGGCCTGAAGGTCAGCCTGATCATCTGTGATGATGGCAATTATCCTGAGATCTGGCGCGACTGCGCCATGAAGGGTGCCGAACTCATTGTCCGCTGCCAGGGTTATATGTATCCGGCCAAGGAGCAGCAAATCCTCATCAGCAAGGCCATGGCGTTTGCGAACAATACCTATGTTGCCGTGGCAAATGCAGCAGGATTTGACGGCGTGTATTCCTATTTCGGGCACTCTGCTATTGTTGGCTTCGACGGCCGCACACTGGGCGAATGCGGTGAAGAGGAAAACGGCGTACAGTATGCCGCACTGAGCAAGCATCTGATCCGCGACTTCCGCAAACACGGCCAGTCAGAAAACCACCTGTTCAAGTTGCTGCACCGTGGATACACCGGCGTCTATAACTCCAAGGATGGAGAGCACGGCGTTGCCGAATGTCCTTACACCTTCTACAGCAAATGGGTGCAGGATCCACAAGGTGCACGTGAAATGGTAGAGTCATTCACGCGGACTACCCTGGGCACCAAGGAAGCCCCGATCGAAGGGCTGCCTAACTAAGCGCCTGTTGCCATTGTCTGGAATGGACTAAGCCTTGAACCGTGACCCGACATCGCTGCCATGCGGCCTGGTGACTGCCAGCCAATGGTAGCCAAGGAACTCAGGATGCAACAGGCCTTGTCCGCAACCTGCGGTGGCAACAGCGCATAGAAAAATGTCCAGCAACCCGCCCCGGCAGTGCCGGGGCACCATATGAAAGCAGTCCATGGCAAGCTCCGACCCGATTCATGTTGGCGTCCTGTTCTCGAGCAACGGCGCCACCGCCACCATTGAACGCACACAGGCATTCGCCACTTTCTTTGCGATTTCCGAGATCAACGCAGCCGGCGGCATCAACGGTCGTGAATTGATCCCCATCTATTACGATCCCCGCGGCATTCCCAGACACTACCAATCCTTTGCAGAACGCATGATCCGCGACGACAAGGTCAACGTCATCTTTGGCTGCTATATGTCGAGCACACGCAAGGCGGTCATTCCCGTTGTGGAGAAGTGGCGCAAGCTGCTGTTCTACCCTACCCCTTATGAAGGCTTCGAATTCTCTCCGCACGTGATCTATACCGGCCCTGCACCCAACCAGAACAGCGCCCAACTCGCCGACTACATGACCCGGCACTTCGGCGCGCGTATCTATCTCGTCGGCAGCGACTATATTTATCCGTACGAATCCAATCGCATCATGAGTGATTTCATCCTCGAGACACCGGGCGGCAAGAAGCTTGCCGAACGCTACCTTCCCCTGGATGCAAGCGAGAAGGACTTCATTCCCATCGTGCGCGACATCAAGGCCAAGGCGCCGGATTTCATTTTTTCCACCGTCGTGGGCAAGGCAACGCGCATGCTCTACCAGGCCTATGCCGATATCGGCATGGACGCTGCCAAGACGCCGATTGCCAGCTTGACCACCTGCGAGGCGGAAATAGCAGAAATGGGATGCAAGATCGCGGCGGGCCACATCACCTCCGCGCCTTACTTCCAGTCCATCGCCAGCGAGCATAACCAATCCTGCCTGGCCCGTTTCCGCCAGCAATTCGGCGAGGAAATCGAACCCAATATGTGCTGGGAAGCGGCCTATTTCCAGACACAGCTCTTTGCAGAAGCGATGCGGGAAGCCGGGGACGACAGCTATGAAGCCTTGCTGCCACGCCTGCTGGGCCGTGAATACCTTGCCCCGCAGGGCAAGGTGGCCATCAACCCCGCCAACCACCATACAAGGCTCAACCCAAGGCTGGGCCGCGTCAACGCAGCAGGCGGGTTCGACATCATTGCAGAATCGATTGCCGGCGGCGTGGAACCCGACCCCTATCTGGTCAGCCATACCGGAGAGGAATGGAGTAGCCTGCAGTACCAGCTGGAGACCAAGCATGGCTAGTCACAGCAAGAGCAGTGTGCGGCAGCGTTCGACGCTGGACCTCTTCCGCAACCTGCGCAACGCCCGCGTCGCGATATTCCATCCCAAGGACGACAACCGCGACATCCTAGTGCAACAACTGCAGCGCATCGGCTGCCAGACCGTCACCATATGGCCGCCATTGGCAGACTTGCCAGAAGGCACCGACATTGTCTTTTTCCTGCTGAATGCCGAGGCCAGCGACAAGAAAAAACTGGCCTGGCTCACCCCTGCCTCGGCCATTCCCCTGATCGGCATCGTCGAATATGAAAACCCGACCATCCTCGATACTGCCACCAGCCTGGGATGCCACGGCATCCTCGTCAGCCCCGTGCACCACAACGGCATTCTATCCACCTTGATCATGGCCATTCACCATTGCCAGCAACTCAGGCTGCTCAATAAACGCAACCAGCGCCTGGAGCAAAAACTGCAGGCATCCAACCAGATCAGCGCAGCCCAGGCCGTGCTGGCGCGGACACGTGACATCGGTGCCGTGGAGGCTTACAAGATCATGCGGGAACAGGCCATGCTGAAACGGGTGCCCATCGAGGAAATCGCACGCGCCATCTTGCATGCGGACGGCATTCTCCATCGTTGAAAGAAAGGAGTCACCCCTGGGTGATGACTCCTGTAAGAAAGCTCCGTGATGAAAAGGAGCAGGCATCGCTCATCAAAGCGGGGGCATTGTCGCAATACCTGCCTGTAGGCACCATTCCCCTGAAGCATTACTTCCTAATGAGTAACTCGGCGTTAACCCCCCCTGCTTGTAGCTACGCACCTGCCCACGCGAAGCACCCGCCGCAGGCAATATGCCGCCTTGCCAAGCGCACCCGTCACCGGACACACGTCCGGAGGCCTTTGACGAAAAAAAGCCAGGCAACCGCATAAGCGATTAGCCTGGACAAGGACTACGTCAGTACAACGCAGGGGTAAGCTAGAACTGTGACACGCCCGGTATCCAGCTGGTACCGGCCAAGGGCACTTTCGCCATGGCGGCGGCCTCGATGCTCAAGGCAACCAGGTCTTCCGGCTCCAGGTTGTGCAGGTGCGACTTGCCGCAGGCGCGCGCGATGACCTGGGCTTCCATGGTCATCACGGAGAGGTAATTCGCCAGCCTGCGCCCGGCCTTGACCGGATCGAGGCGTTTCATGAGCTCGGGATCCTGGGTGGTGATACCGGCGGGATCCTTGCCTTCGTGCCAGTCGTCATACGCGCCAGCGGTGGTGCCGAGCTTGTTGTACTCCTCCTCCAGGCGCGGGTCGTTGTCACCGAGCGCAATCAATGCCGCAGTACCGATGGCCACCGCATCTGCACCCAGCGCCAGGGCCTTGGCGACATCGGCGCCGTTGCGGATACCGCCCGAGACGATGAGCTGCACCTTGCGGTGCATGCCCATATCCTGCAAGGCCTGCACGGCAGGACGAATGGCTGCGAGGATGGGGATACCGACATGCTCGATGAACACTTCCTGCGTTGCCGCAGTCCCACCCTGCATGCCGTCCAGCACGACGACATCGGCACCGGCTTTCACTGCCAAAGCGACATCAAAATAAGGACGCGTTGCGCCCACCTTCACATAAATGGGCTTTTCCCAGTCCGTGATCTCACGAAGCTCGGCGATCTTGATTTCCAGATCGTCCGGACCGGTCCAGTCTGGGTGACGGCACGCGGAACGCTGATCCACGCCCTTGGGCAGGCAGCGCATCTTGGCGACGCGGTCGCTGATCTTCTGGCCCAGCAACATGCCGCCACCGCCAGGCTTGGCGCCCTGGCCGATCACCACTTCGATCGCATCGGCCTTGCGCAGGTCGTCGGGATTCATGCCATAGCGCGACGGCAGGTATTGGTATACCAGAATGGAGGACTGGCCGCGCTCTTCCGGCGTCATGCCACCATCGCCGGTGGTCGTGCTGGTGCCCACGGCACTGGCGCCGCGGCCGAGCGCTTCCTTGGCCGGGCCTGACAAGGCGCCGAAACTCATGCCGGCAATGGTCACAGGCGTCTTGAGATGGATGGGCTTCTTGGCAAAGCGGGTGCCCAGCACGACATCGGTACCGCATTTCTCGCGGTAGCCTTCCAGCGGATAACGGCTGACGGAAGCGCCCAGGAACAGCAGGTCGTCGAAGTGCGGCAGCTTGCGCTTGGCGCCTGCGCCGCGGATGTCGTAGATGCCGGTCGCCGCGGCACGGCGGATCTCGGACATGGTGTGCTTGTCGAAAGTCGCAGAAAAACGCGGTTCGGTTTGCGGGATTTTTGGCGTGTCGCTCATGATTAGTAGGCTCCTGCGTTATCTACGTGGAAGTTGTACAGCGTGCGGGCCGAGCCGAGCAGCGTGAAACTGTCGGGATCGACATCCGCATGGCCGGACTCCTTGAGGAGCCTGACCAGGATCTGGCGGGACTCGTCATCCATGGGCTTGACCTCGCAATCGGCGCCCAGGCTCTTGATCGTGCCGCGCACAAAGATGCGGGCTTCGTAGAGGGAATCGCCCAGCGCTTCACCGGCATCGCCGAGGATCACCAGGTTGCCGGCCTGTGCCATGAATGCGGAAAAACTGCCGACAGAACCACCGACGACAATATCCACACCCTTCATGGAGATGCCGCAACGCAGGCCCGCATCGCCGTCGATGATGAGCAGGCCGCCGTGTGCCGTAGCGCCTGCGGCATTGGAGGCGAAGCCCTTGACATGCACGCGTCCGGACATCATGTTCTCGGCCACGCCGGTGCCGGCGCTGCCCTCGATCGTCACATTGGCAAACTGGTTCATGCCGGCGGCGTAATACCCCGCATGCCCCTCGATCACCACGTTGACGTCAGCCTTGAGGCCGACCGCGATGTTGTGCGCGCCGCCCGGGTTAGTGATCCTGACCGTCTTGCCGTCCAATTCGGTGGCATCGCTGTGCAGGTACTGGTTCACCTCGCGCAGCGGGGTTTTCTCCAGGTCGAATGTTACAGTTTCCATACATACATCTCCTTCGGTGCAGGCTCGAATACCTTGGCATTCTTGATATCAGGCAAATGGGCCAAGGAACGGAATTCGGAGGCGATCGCGACATAATCGTCGTGCTCGGCCACAATCGCGGGCTTGCAGGCAAATGGGTCGCGCACCAGCGCCAGTTGATCCTTGGTCCCCATCAACAGGGTGTAGAAGCCGTCCAGCTCGTCGAAGCCATGCTCGAGCGCGGTCTTGAGATCGTCACCTTCGCGCATGCGCCATTGCAGAAAGCGGCAGGCAGCCTCGGTATCGTTGTCGGTCTCGAAGGAAATACCTTCGTGCTCCAGCTTGCGGCGGATGCTATGCGCGTTGGACAGCGAACCGTTGTGCACCAGGCACCAGTCCTCGCCCGCAGTGAAGGGGTGAGCATGCGATGGCGTGATCGCAGACTCGGTCGCCATGCGGGTATGGCCCACGAGGTGGCTGCCGGACAGCTTGGAAAAGTCGTAGCGGCTGGCCACCTGCGCCGGCGTGCCGGTATCCTTGTAGATATCCATGAGCTGGCCCACGGACAGCAGGTGTAGCTGGGGATAATGCTCCTTGAGCCAGGCCTTGACGGTATCGGGGCTGACGGAGGTGGTCACCACGGCATGGTTGACCTTCACCTCCACCGTGGCCTCGGCCTGGAGGCCGTTGTTGAGGTCAACGCTGAGCCTGGCCCAGTCGAAGTCGGGATCGGCGCAATACAGGCTGAACTTGCGCTCGCCGTTATCCACGGGTGCGCCGAAGATCGCCAGGCCTGCGGAATCCGGGCCGCGCTCCGTCATGCCGATCAGCATGGGCAGCATGAGTTCGCCGATATTGGCGCGCATGTTCTGGTTCTTCACCAGTAATCCAACGATTCCACACATGATTAAATCTCCTTACAGAATCCAGTCATTTAAAAAAGCCGCCTAGAAAAATTCGATATAGCGGTTGATCTCCCAATCCGACACATGGCGCTGATAATCGACCCATTCAGCGCGCTTGAGCTTGATGAACTCCTCGGTGAGCGCATTGCCCAGCGCATCGCGCAACACCTGGTTGGCTTCGAGCTGGTCCAGCGACTCATTGAGGTTTTGCGGCAGGATGCCGATGCCTTGCTCCTTCATTTCCGCCAGGCTCAGGTCGAACAAATTGGTGGAATGGCCAGGGCCTGGATGCAGCTCGCGCTTGACGCCGTCGAGGCCGGCTGCGATCACCGCCGCCGTGGTCAGGTAGGGGTTACAGCTACCGTCCGGCAGGCGCAGCTCCAGGCGGCCATAGGGAATGCGCACCATGGTCGAGCGGTTGTTGTTGCCATAGGAAATATAGGCTGGCGCCCAGGTCGAGCCGGTGAGCGACTGGCTGACCACCAGGCGCTTGTACGAATTGACGGTAGGCGCAGCGAGCGCGGTCAATGCCGGGGCGTGATGCAGGATGCCGCCCAGGAAGTGATAGGCCAGCGGTGACAGGCCGTGGCCGGTGCTATCGCTGTCATCATGAAACAGGCTCTTGTTGCCGTCGCCGATCGACATATGCATGTGCATGCCGTTGCCGGGGCGGTTGCCGAACGGCTTGGGCATGAAGGAACAGGTCATGCCGAGCTCGTTGGCGATATGGCTGGCCGCCATCTTGAACAGGATATAGTCGTCCGCGCTCTTGAGGCAGTCGGCATAGGTGTAATTGATCTCGAACTGGCCGTTGGCATCTTCGTGGTCGATCTGGTACACATCCAGCCCGGCCGCGATCAGCGCTTCGGTCAGTCTTTCGAGGAACACCGCCTGCCGCGTCATGCCCTTGTAGTCATAACAGGGCTTTTGCAGCGTATCGGTCTCGTCGCAAGGGTGCAGTGCGCCCTTTTCGTCGCGCCTGAGCAGCGAGAACTCCGGCTCCAGACCGGTGTAGAGCGTCCAGCCTTGCGCCGACAGACGTTCGACCTGCTTCTTCAGCACCACGCGCGAGTCGTACTCGTAAGGCTTCTGGTCGACATGGCCGTCGCAGATGATGCGCGCATAGCCGGGCTGCCAGGGAAGCAGACTCAGCGTGGACAAATCACCCACTGCCATGTAGTCCGGACCATTGGGCAGGATGCCCATGCCCCAGATCGCCCCACCGGCGAACCCCGCGCCATCCTTGAGAATGGATTCGAGATGCGCAGCAGGCACCGACTTCACCTTGGCGACCCCGTGGATATCCACGAACTGCGCCAATACGTATTTCACATGGTTGTCGGCCAGGAACTTCTTCGCAGCCGCCAATTGCTCAGCCGGCGTACCTGGCTGACATGTGAACCTTCCATCTACTATCTTCATAACATCACTCTCCAAGTCCAATTGAGTTTATGGACAAGACGCGAAATAACGCCCTATCCCGACGGGTCCGCCCTTGTGTTCGTGAGCGATGCCTGCGATCACTTCCCACAAATATGAACCGTACGAACTATCACACCACAGCCTGTAGAGGCTCTCCTCCTCCTTCAGGTCCTGGCGTATCAGGACTACGCTGACCCCGGCAAATTGCGTCATGACGACGTCTTGTGCACCGAGCGAAGCGTGAGTTAAATCAATGGAACAAACTTCTGAAAACAAGGCCTGCACCGCGTGGCCGCTGATCACGAATGACGCTTCCACATGCGGTACCGGGTATACACCCCTAGCCCCTGCGCAGGCTTGTGCCAGCCTGTCGCAGCTTGTGCCACCCGGCACATCCTCGATGAGAAATTCGCTATTGCCCAGGCGCAAGGCCAGGCTACCGTCTGCAGCCTGTGCCCAGCTGTTGGGACGCGTCGGAATCACCACGCCTTGCGCTTCCAGCCATTGGGCGGCATATGTGCCCTTGGCGCCGAACTTGCGCAGGAAGCTCGCATCAGCGATGCCTAAATTCCTTATTCTGTCCCTTTCCAGCTCCTCGTCTAAAAAGTGAGTGACAGCCTTCATCTGGTCGATGAGACCCCAGACGCCATGTTCATGTTGGAGCGCATGGGCGAAAGGAGTAATTAGCTTTTCTGTTTGCATCTTATTCATTGCCTCACTGTTGGCTGACAAGGAAATGGAAAGGCACCACGGTCGCAGCGACCAGTGCGCCGCTGTCGGTACGGATTTCAAAACCGGACCCCACGGCGCTGTGCTGAGGCGCGACATAGGCAAAGCCGATCACGTGGCCCACGGTCCTGGAATACGCGATGCTGGTGACACGCCCCTCGATCTCGCCGTTGCGGATCACCAGGTTGCATTCGAACGGCAGCTCTCCCGCAAAACCGGGCTTGAGCGCAAACGCCACCAGCGCTTTCTTGAGCGGACGCTTGGCAATGATCTGCAGGCTGCGCTTGCCGATGAAATCCGGCTTGTCCATGGCAATCGCATGCTGCGCGCCGATTTCCAGCGGGTTGGTCAGGCCGTCGGTGTCGATGCCGGGCATGGGGTGCCCCATTTCCAGCCGCAGGATGCGCTGCGCATCGGTGCCGAACGGTTTGAGGCCCAGGCTGGAGCCGGCACGCATGACCTGCTCCCAGACAAAGGCGGCCTGGGGAGTGGGCACATGCAGCTCATAAGTGCTATCGGACACGAAGGCCACGCGCAGCAATCGCGTCGGCACCCCGGCAATTTCAGTGTCGCGCGCGCTATGCGGCTGTTGCTCAGCCAGGTTGAAATTCACGAGCCCGGACAATACCTGCCGCGCCAGCGGCCCGGCGACATTGATCGCGGCGTAAGCACCAGTGACATTGACCAGCCCGATGTCAAGCTGCCAGATTTGCTGCCAGCGCTGCATCTCGCGGTAGACCGCAGCGGCATTCGAGGTGCCGGAAGTCAGGTAGAACAACTCATCGCCCAGCCTGTGCGCCAGCCCATCATCCACCACCACGCCCGACTCGTCGAGCAGCATGGTGTAGCGCGACTCACCAATGGCCTGGTCGGCATAACGACCGGTAAAGAAGCGCTCAAGGAACAAGCCGGCCTCAGGCCCGCGTACCTCGATCTTGCCGAAGGAGCTGCTGTCAATGATGCCGGCCTTGCTGCGCACGGCTTCGACTTCAGCCAGGATGGTGTCCTGCACGCTGAGGCCGGGTACCGCATAGTAGGCGGCGCGCTTCCAGGGGCCGACATCAGTGAAGACGGCGCCGAGCGCGGCATTGACATCATGCAGCGGCGTGATGCGGTGTGGGTGGAAGCCGCGACCGCCCAGGTGACCGATCGGCGTCGGATGGAAGAATGGCCGCGACGTCGTAGTGCCAATCTGCTCCACCGGCAAGCCGCGCAGCCGCGCAAGAATGCGGATCGCATTCATATTGGAATGCTTGCCCTGGCTCGGCCCCATGCCGACGGTGGTGAAGCGCTTCATCAATTCGATATTGTCGAAGCCTTCCTTGGCGGCATTGATGAAATCCTTGACCTGGATATCCTCGTCGAAATCGACGAAATTCTTGCCCTTGGGATGCATGACAATGGGATAGGCATGGCTTTGGGCGTGAGCACTGACTGTCACGCTAGCTGGCTCCGGCAGCTCCTTGCCAAGATGGCGCATGGCGGCAATCGCGGCACGCTTGCCATCGGCCAGCTTATCACCCAATGCATAGACACCATTGACACGTCCTGCGGCAAAAATACCTGCGGGCAGCCTGTCGGGCACAAACTGGTGCACGCCATAGTCGTAGCGCATGGCAGTGCCGGCCTGGTACAGCAGGTTGGCGGTAGGCGCCCAGCCTGCGCACATCGCCACGCCGTCGCACTCGATACGCGTCTTGCGGCTGGTATCCGCTTCGGCGCTATCTTCATCATAGGGGGCAACCACCACGGCCTTGACGCTGAACTTATCGGCAGCAGGCTCGACTTCATATACCGCGCAGCCTTGTTGTATCTTGACACCTCGCCTGGCCAGGCCAGCGGACAATACCTTGTCCTGCGCCTCTGCGCGCAGGTCGATCAATGCCGCCACCTTCACACCTGCTTCCAGCAGGTCATGGGCAACACGGTAGCCGTAATCGTTGGCAGTGAACACCACGCCATGCTCGAACGGCTTGACCGCATAGCGGTGCAGCAGGCGCTGCGCGGCCGAGCCGAGCATCACGCCGGGAATATCGTTGTTGCGGAACACGGGCGGCTGCTCGAAAGCGCCGCTTGCCATCACCACGGCCCCGGCGCGTACCTTGACCATGCCGTCCCTGGTCACCACGGGGATCAGGTGGTCGGGGTAATAACCAGCGGCATAGGCGCCGGTCATCACGGTGATGTTCGGCAATGCCCGCACCTCGGACACCAGCTCACCCAACAGCTTGCTGGCCTCCTGGCTGCCGCCCCAGTCGAAGCCAAGGCTGCCGCCAAGCTGTGCATTCTCGTCCACCAGTACCACGCGCAGGCCCTGCCTGCCGGCCTCGATGGCCGCAGCCAGGCCGGACGCGCCCGCCCCCACCACCAGCACATCGCAATGGAGATGGCGCTTGGGCTTGACGATGCGGGGATAGTTGAAATTGACCTTGCCCAGGCCCGCCGCCTTGCGGATGACATTCTCCCAGAACGGGAACATCTTCTTGGGCGTATGGAACGCCTTGTAGTAGAAGCCCACGGGCAACAGCGGGGCGATGCTGTCGATGATGCGGCTCTTGTCCTTGCGCACACCCCCATCGGTATTCACCGCCTCCAGCACCGCGCCATTGCT
The DNA here is from genome assembly GCF_000013705.1 of Methylobacillus flagellatus KT. Lineage (NCBI taxonomy): Bacteria > Pseudomonadati > Pseudomonadota > Betaproteobacteria > Nitrosomonadales > Methylophilaceae > Methylobacillus > Methylobacillus flagellatus. The sequence continues at coordinate 467,547 of NC_007947.1, read as the reverse complement.
CACCGGCACCACGTCGCCGCGGATATTGGTGTCCATGCCATCGGTCAGCATTACATTGACGTCATGATTAGCCAGGCTGAGAATGCCGCGCGGACGGTGATACTTGAAGCTGCGTCCCAGCACCTTCTCGCCATTGGCCCAGAGCGCGCTGCTGATGGTATCGCCCTCGAAACCGCTGAACTCCCGCCCTTCGAAGCTGAACCTGACAACAGCGGCACGGTTGATCCATTCACCTGCTTGCTTGGTCAAACGTGCGCTCATTGCTGGCCCTCCTGTCCTTTCAGATATGTACGAATCACTTGATCGGTCAATGTGTTGCGTTCGGCGATGAACCAGGTGCCGCTGGGCGCGTGGTACCACCACTCCTGCTTGAGGCCGGGCGCGCCATGACGGTTGTGCACGTAGTCAGCCCATTCCTTGTCGCTGCAATCCGCGGCAGGCGGGGTGCGCAGCTCGCCGCCATAGACGAACTCACTCAACGGCCTGGTTCCATTCACGGGACAAGTCAACAATTTCATCGTGTATTCCTCAATTGATATCCTGACTCAGTGGCCGACCGAAGCGGCACCCTTTTCACCGGTCAGCTCGTAATCCTCGAAGCGCGACAGACGGAAAGAGTGGATCAGCTCGGGCGCCTGGTCGCGCGCGATGGTCTCGGCCATGGTCTTGCCGCTGATCGGCGTTGCCTTGAAGCCCCATGTGCCCCAGCCCGCGTCGAGGTAGAAGCCCTTGACCGGGGTCTTGCCCATCACAGGCGCGAAATCCGGCGTCATATCGGCCATGCCCGCCCACTGGCGCACCACCTTGATATTGGAAAGAAAGGGGAACATGTCCAGCATGTGCGAAGTCAGGCCCTCGACGAAATCCAGCGTCGAGCGGGTGGAATGCACTTCGTAAGGGTCGAGCGAGGAACCCATCACCAGCTCGCCGCGCGAGGATTGGCTCACGTACACATGCAAGCTGCCGGACACGAGGATGGTATCCAGCCACGGTTTCATCGGCTCGGTGACACAGGCTTGCAGCGGATGGATGACGATAGGCGTTTCCACGCCCACCATCTCGCAGATCCTCGGCGTGAAACCTGCCACTGCGGACAACACCTTGTTGGTGGCGATATACCCCTTGTTGGTGCTCACGCCCACCACCTGGCCGCCCTTGACATCAATGCCGGTCACTTCGGTATTCTGGAAAATCTCCACCCCCAGGCGGTCCGCGCCGCGCGCATAGCCCCAGGCCACTGCGTCATGACGCGCCACGGAACCGGGCGCATGGTAGAGCGCGCCGACGATGGGTGCCTTGCCGCTGCAGCTCAGGTCCAGTTGCGGACAGGCCTTGGCGATGTCATCTGGGCCGACCACATAGCTTTCCACGCCCACATGCTTGTTGACCTCGGCGCGCCAGCGCATGGTACGCATCGCAGATTCGGTATGCGCAAGTGTGAAATGTCCACGGGTGGAATAGAACAGGTTGAGATCCAGCTCCTCGGAGAGGTCTTCGTAGATTTTCACACTGGCGTCGTAGAATTTCACACCCTCGGGCGTCAGGTAGTTCGAACGCACAATGGTCGTGTTACGGCCGGTATTGCCGCCGCCGATATAGCCCTTCTCCAGCACCGCCACGTTGGTGATGCCGTGATGCTTGGCCAGGTAATACGCGGCCGCCAGCCCGTGACCGCCGCCACCGATGATGACCACGTCGTAGGACTTCTTCGGGGTGGTGTGCGCCTGGAAAAAGCGCTTCCCGGGATATTCCTTGCTCAACGCATATTTAAGCAATCTCAATGGCATTTATCGCGGCTCCAATGAATTAGTCATCACACTCGTGTGCCCGGCCCTTCACATGCTGCTGGCCTGGCTGATCACTTGTACTACCTGTCACGGCACCCTTCTATCCAGGAACAGAATGCGGCGTTCTCAAGCGATCACAAGTAAACTTTTTTTCTCTTAAAGAAACTTTATTGCATTTATACCGAAGGCAAAAATCAGCGTCAACCTATTTATGAAACTTTTTTTCATACTAGGAAACACAAAATGAATGTCAATACTCCTTAAGGAGTAGATCAAGGATGTATCGGGATGAAAGCGCCATCATTGCGCCGGCATGGGCGAGCCTGCGCCAAGCCAGACGCATGGCCATCGACGGGAAAACATCACGGGCAGGGAAATGCAAAAACGCCCTGAACATCAGGGCGCCTGAAATGGAAAAGCCACTGCACGTCGTGACCTGCCTCCAGATCACGACATCGCAGGATTATTGACGTGTATTGCGACGGCGGGCAGCGAAGCCTACCAGACCCAGGCCAGCCAGCATCAGGGCATAGGTTTCGGGTTCTGGTACAGGTGCGAGCACGGAGCCGATCACGCCGGAGACGGCAGTATTGTCGATGTAGCGGCCGTCATTGAAGCCGAGGATGTCGCGCAGGCCTGCATCTTCGCCAACCACCTGATCGTAGAACAGGTCAGCGCCAGCACCATGGGCGAAGAACGAGGTGTTCTCATTGGTGTGGTTGCCGGTATGCCAGAGCACGCCTGGCAATTCACCCGCGCCGTTGTTCTGGATGGCCTGGAAAGCGATGGTGTCGGAATCAGGCCCCATGGGCATGCCATTGCCATGGTCGGTGAGGACGATCAGCAATGTCTCTTCCCAGCTGCTGTTCTGGTTGACCCAGTTCACAGCGGCATCGACGGAAAGATTGAAGTCGATCTGCTCCTCGATGATGCCGGCAGTATCTCGTGCATGTGCCGCCCAGTCGACAGCGCCGCCTTCGATCATGACGAAGAAGCCTTCTTCATTCTTGCCCAGGTGGTTCAGGGCACCGAGCGTCATGGTTTCGAGCGTGGGCACGCTATCGATATAAGCCTTGCCGCTAGGAGTGGCATCATCCAGGCCGACTACATTGCCATTGCGCCTGTATTGCAGGGTATCGAACACCTGGGGCAGGCCGATCACGGGACCTTCCACCTGCAGGGAACCGTCTGCCAGGGCTTCGAACTCGCTCTTGCTCTGGATCAGCGTCCATGCGGAGTTCTCGTCATTGACAGTATTCCAGGCCGTTTCGGACATGTACTGGTAATTGGGCGTAGCACGCAGGTTGCCGTTGGCATCATACAAGGGATTGCCTGCGCCCAGGATCAGGTCGAGGGAACCATTGCTGATCATGGACTCGCTGATGGCGCCATAGTTGTTGCGGCTGATATTCTGCGCGCCAAAACCGGCAGGCGTCGCATGCGTGAACGGCACGCTGGTGACAACACCGGTCGCACGGCCCAATGCCTTGGCTTCCTGGGTGATGTATCCCATTGCCTGGCCGAAATTGTCGTAATTGATGGCATTGTTGTAAGTCTTCTCGCCGGTTGCCAGCGCAGTGGCAGCAGCAGCGGAATCTGTGTAGTCTCGCTTCAGGTAGTCATAACCGGCAAAATAATTGCTGCCACTGATGGGCGTGGTATCCCAGGCCTTGGATGGATCGTAGCTGATGCGTTGCACATCATCGTATGTCGGGCGGGAAGAAGTGTTCTTGGGATAGGTCGTCATGCCGAGCTTGACATCGAACTGGTCGTAGGACTGACGGCCCAACTCTCCATACTGATAGTAACTGGCCAGATCCCAGGTACCCCAGCTAGCGCCGTCGCTGACCATGACGATCACATTCTTGGCAATGGAACCCTGGTCAGCAAACGTGACCGGAGCGGCCAAAGCAGCGCCGAACGCTGCCAGCGATAACACGATTGATTTCATTTTCATGAGGATCTCCCAAAGTAATTGATTAGACGTCACGCAATCGCAATGCAATTGCGTTGCAGATACTAAGAAAGACAAATCTCAAAAAATGACGTTCGAATAGTCCGAACGGACTAATTTGGCTGGTGTCTCACCCCATCATATCGACCATGCCAAATGACCGGGCAGCCCGGCACAGCAAGAGTCCGCCATGATGGGCAACATGTCGCCGCATACCGGTTGGTGGATGCCGCGCCGGCCCGCCACCGGCATACGGTATTAGAATGCATCCTGACCGTGATATTCAACAACAAGAAAAGGACCGGCACCATGAGCATACTGGAAGCCCTCAAATACATTTCCATCGTCGTGATCGGCCTCCTGCCCATCATGAACCCCTTGACCACGATCCCGCTCTACATGGCGCTGACGCAACGCATGACGCCGGAAACGCGCAAGCTGCAGGCACGCAAGGCCTGCATCTATGCGTTCTTCATACTCACGACCTTCCTGCTGCTGGGCAATGGCATCATTGCGCTGTTCGGCATCTCGATGGCCGGCATCCGGGTGGCGGGCGGCCTCATCATCCTCATCCTGGCATTGCGCATGATCTTCTCCGGGCTGGATTCATCCTCCAGCGTGGACTCCGAACCCGAGGAAATCAAGAGTGCCAACCTGGATTACTCATTCTCGCCGCTGGCGATGCCCAGCCTGGCCGGGCCAGGCTCGATCGCCGTCGTCATGAGTTTCGGCTCGCAGATTCCGGAAGGCTCCCACCTCATCGGTGACCCCATCGTCATCGCCGGGATCGCCATCACCATCGGCATCGCCTACTTGGCGCTGTCATCGGCCACCCATATCGAGAAAATGCTCGGCGAGCACGGCATGCAGGCAGTGACCAAAATCATGGGGTTCCTGCTCACCTGCGTGGCAGTGCAGTTCCTGGCTTCCGGCATCCGCGATTTCTATATCGAGTTTTCCACCATATAAACCCTCCTCCCGAACACAAACAGGACGCCAACGCGTCCTGTTTGATCAGCCCGTCGAGATCAGCATTACCAGCTCTTGCGCACCCCGATCAACAAGGCCAGGTTGGTTTGCTTGCTGTTGAACTCGCCCTGCACATCCGTAAACAGCGATAGGCCGCCCTGGGTTTTGCCCGCAATGGTTATACCCGTGATCAAGGTGTCTCGCGGCAGGTCCACACCGTAAGTCTTGAAGCTGGCCGCAGGCGCGCCTTGCAACTGGCCGGTCAAGCCCTTGTTGATGTCGCCGAACTCATGCGCCCAGATGGCGCGCGGTTGTATGCTGATACCGTTGAGCTCGATCAAGGCGCGCGTGCCGAGCAGGGTGCGGGTCGACGTGATGCTGCGCGTATCCGCGTCGATATTGAGCGCACCAGCGCCTTTTTCCGTGAAGCCGTCATTGCGGTTATAGGCCAGGGCCAGGCCGGCCACGGGTTGCAGCGTCCACTTGGCAAGCGGCAGGTCATAGCTGACTTCGCCATAGGCCGCCACAGTCCTGCTGTCAAAATCGGCTGTCGCTTTGCGTTGCAGGGCGCCGACGGTGATGCGCCTGTCCATGTCATTGGTGTTGTGCGCGAACATCAGGTTGCCGTTGAACGTCCAGGGGCCGTTGGCATAGCTCGCATACACCGCCGCTGCGTTGCCGCGCGATTTGCCGTTCATGCCCGTACCAGCATCAATGTCGGCACGGCTGTGGCTGAAGGCTGCGCCCAGTACCAGGTTGTCGGTGACGCGGCGATCAACACCCGCATTGATACCCACGCCCTTGATCAGGCTGCCCGCAGCATTGCGGTCGCCCGAGGTGTCTTGATTGGTGCCAAAGCTGCGCAGCCAGAACCCATGCCTGCCGTTATCCATCGGAATCCCGCCAGCAAGGCTGAATTGATTGGCGGATGGGGCATCCGACAGGGTGGGCTGTGAGAGTGCCGGCATCAGGGCATCGAAGCTGTCATTGGCCGAGAGCTGGATGCCATGAAGCGATTGTGCAGTGGCGGACATGCCAACGGCTTGCAGGCGCCCCATCAACTGGTTGCTGAAATTGCTGCTGAAGCCCAGCCCGGCACGTTGCAGTGAGACAAGCCCGACACCACTCATGCTGTCATAGGCAGACCGGGCCTGTTGAGCCGAGAGGTTATTGACGGCGGTGAGGATGCCTTGCATATCCGCACTCGCGGCGCCTGAGCTGGCGCTTTCCAGGGCAGCAGCCACGCCCCGCTGGCTGCCGGTATATGCAACATCGGTATAAGCAATATCGTTACGGGACATGACCAGGTTGACCTTGTTGGGGTCGCTATAGTCCAGCGTGCCATCGAGGAAAGCCAGCGAAGAGGAAACGCCGCCAAAGGTGCCTGTCACGGCATGGTCGGAAGACAGGATGGTGTAGGTGGTGTTGGCTGCGTAGTGGCCGTTTTCGGCCAGCGCCACCACGTTGCCGCCCAAGCTGGCAATTCCCTTGACGATGACCTGGTCATGATTGCCCGCTGCGTCAACCTCGACCTGGTAGGTCGCGCCACTGCTGAAGGTCAGGTCGCCGTCTACCGTCAGGGTGCCAATCGAGTTGCCGGGCGCCAGCGTGCCGCCGCTGTCGACCACCACAGCCCCCACCGTGCCAGTGCCGCCCAGGGTGCCGCCCTGCTTGACCTGGATACTGGACGCAGTGAGCGAGCCGTTGACAGCCAATGTGCCGCTGTCGATGACGGTGGCGCCGGTATAGGTGCCAACGCCGTTGAGGGTCAGGGTGCCCGCGCCCAGCTTGGTCAACCCGCCGCTACCCGTCAGCATGGAGATATCGAGTCCCACGGCATGCGCAGTCGTATCGAAGAATACGCCCTGGCTGCCCAGGGTGATGGCGCCGCTGCCAAAGCCGGACAGATAATTCGCCTGGTCGCCCGTGGCACGCAGGATGCCGCCATCGAGAGTGACGCTGGCGCTACCTAAACCGCGGACAAGCTGCCCGGTCTCCAGGATGCCGCGGCTGCCACTGGCGCCGCTCAGGGTCAGGGTAGCGCTGCTTGATGCATCATAAGCAAGCCTGGTGACAGCGGCGGAAACCCTGCCGCCCGCCTCGATGTTCAGTGTGCCTCTGCCTCCAGAGGCAACATAAAGCGAGTGGGTATTTGTCCAGGTCGAGCCTGACCCCGTCACTGTGACATTACCTGTGCTGCCAGGAAAGGCTCCAATGAAGCCACCGCTATTGGATACCGCGCCGCCCGCCTCGATGTTCAACGTGCCTGTGCCTGCATTGCCAACCCTAAGCCATCCCGGGATCTGCCATGGCGATGATGGCTGACCTGCGCGCACCGTTATGATGTCATTATTGTCAATGATTTCATTCGCCAGCGCCGGGCATGCGGCGAGGATGAGGGAGAGCGCCAGTGGGCTGAGCACACTGGCAGCCCTGCCTGGATGGCGGGCGGTTTCCGGGACTGCCTGCCAGGCGCCGGAACGGGCATTGAAAATGGATTGAAAACTGCGGTTCATCAGGGGCACCTCCGAGTGCGTGCGCTATTGCTGGGTCAGGTAGCATTAAACTGGGCGCAGCAGGTTTTGAACATCACTGAAAACTGGTATTTCAGCCGGTATGCTGCAATTTGCAATTAATTTGCTTATTTTCCCTGCCCGGTCACCCGCTTGCCCGGTATGGGTCAGCGCTGGAATGTCGCCGCCAGTACGGTGCAGCCGGGTTCCGACTGCACTTTCAGGGAGCCGCCGACCGCGGCGATGCGTGCATGCATGCTGCGCATGCCGATGCTGATGCCAGCCCGGCGCACGGCGGTGACGTCGAAGCCGATGCCGTTGTCCTCGATGCGCAGCATGAGCTCGCCCGGCCCGGGATACCACATGTGCACCTGCACCCGCGTGGCCCGGCTGTGCTTGAGGACATTGACGAGGGCCTCCTCGACCAGGCGCGTGAGGGCCAGGCACTGCAGCGCGCTTGGCGTTGCCTGCCATTGCGCGGGTACTGTCCAGGTCGCCACGATCCCGTGATCGTCGAAGAGCTGCATGAAGCGGTGACGCAGCGGCGCAATCCACTCGCTAGGAGTGCCCGGCACCTTGATGCCGCTGCTGGAGCCGTGGTCTATGGTTTGGCGCAGGTCGTCGCGCAGCAGCTTGAGCATGGAAAGGAACTGCTGGTTCTTCAGGGGGGCGGGGGCTTGCTCCACCACGGCCATCATGCGCACCAGCGAGCCGCCCAGGCCATCGTGCAGGTCGTGGGAGATCTTCAGCCTTTCCTGCAGGCGGGTATTGTCGAGCACGAGCTCGTGCTCGCGCTTGAGCCTGAGAGCCAGCTCGGCACGTGCTTGGTCTATGCCCTGCTCCAGTGCTTCATTGAAACGCTCGATGCGGCGCATGTTGCGCGCATGCCGCAGCCCGAGCACGCCGGACATGCAGAGCATGGCGGCAATGCTGCTGAAGGGCGTCAATGCCCGGCCTTCCTGTATGACCTGGAACACCAGCAGGCAGTCGTATAGCGCCACGCTGCAGAACAGCAGCAAGGCAACGGCCAGGATGAGGTTTTCAGGATTGCGCGAACGCATGGCGTGCACAGCGAATTGCAGGCAGTTGATGCAGAAGACCGCGGTGGGGATCAGGTAGCCGGCGGTCAATGCATGTTTCAGCATCGCGGCCGGCGTACAGGCAATGGCGATGATCAGGAGGGCAGAAGCTGCCCATAGCGCCTGTTCGGCTCGCGGCAGGCGCTGCCGGCCGAAGCGCCAGGTGAACATGCAGAAGCACGCCACGTACAGCGTCAATGCCATGGCGTTGGCCTTGGCCGCCGTGACGCTATGGGCAAACGGCCAGGGCGTGGTAGCCAGGGTGTTGGCGGCAAATAGTACCCAACACAGGGCCATGAGGGCATACCATCCGTATTCGCTTTGCCTGCGGTTGCCGAGCCAGGCGCAGAAGATGATGACGCCCAGCACCGCGGAAATCGCCAGGTTGGCGACAAACAGCGTGCGGTTGCGCCACCAGAGCTGGTCAAACTGTTGCTGCAGTTGGCCAGCCTCGCCGAGGTGGATGCGCCCCAGGCCCGGCATCTGCCCCGCCACGCCCACGACGCGGAACAGCAGGGTGTTGTCATCTTCATGCAGCATGGCCGGCGGCAGCAGCCAATAGCGCGGCATGTTCCAGCTGCGCGAGAGCGGCTCGCGCAGGCTGGCGTCACGCCACAACAGCTTGCCGTTGAGGTGGACTTCGCCGGCCATGACGATGGATTCGGCCAGCAGCGCCAGCGCCTTGCCCGATGCCGCCGGACAGGCCGGCTGCCAATGGATGCGGTACCACACCGTGCCGCCCTGGCCGGGCCAGCGCGCCTCCCAGTTGTCTGGCAGGGTGACGGGCACCCATGCCGCTTCCGCAGGCAGGGCGCCGGCAAGCGCAGCCTCGATCCGCGTCACGTGCGCGGCACAGGACGCTTCGCCTGCCCCGGCTGCCGTGACGGTTGCCATGGCCAGCACGATGCCCCACAGCAGGTGGACTAGCCTGATCAATCCAGGAGGCCGCGCGAACGGGCCTCGTGCACAGCCTTGGTACGGGAGGAGACTGCGAGTTTGCGATAGATGTGCTTGATATGACATTCGACTGTATAGCGCGACAAATGAAGTTGTTCGGCAATTTCCCGGTTGGCCATGCCCTGCGCCACCAGCCCGAGAATCTCGCCCTCACGCGGGCTCAGCGTCTCGCATTGCTGGGTCTGCGCCTGCTGGCTGGAGCCCAGGTGGAACTCGTCGATAATGCGGCGCGCGATGAAGGGGTCGATGGGAGCACCGCCGCGCAGCACGCTTCGGATGGAGAGCACGACTTCCATGTCGTCCCGCTCCTTGAGAACGTATCCCGTGGCCCCGGCGCGCAATGCCGCGAGGATGGCATCCTCAGTGCTCCAGGCCGAGATGACGAGTATGGGCAGCGCGGCATCAGCAGCATGCATTTCGGCGATCAGGTCGATGCCGCTGCCATCGGGCAGCCCGATATCCACCAGCGCAAGGGCGAAAGGCTGGTTTGCCAGGTGGGCGCGCGCCTGCTTGAGCGAGGCCGCAAATGCAATGGCATCGCGCTGATAGCCAAGCTGCCGCAACATGCTGTCGAGACGGCGCTGTATCAGGGGCTCGTCTTCGACCAGCAGTACGGGCGCGAGCAGGCTGGATTCAGGAGGAAAGGTGTCAGCGGCCATGTAGTACAGGAAACGGGTGGATGCAAGCGCTACTCTAGACCAATAACCCACGCTTGGATATCACTGGAAATGGGTATTCTCTGCGCGAAGCCCGCCAGGAAAACAGCAGAAAAAACACATCGTGCCTAAGGGATGCGGCAGGCAATGAAAAGCCCCACCCGGGGGTGGGGCTTGCTTCACGGCACCACAGTCGCGCCTATAGCTGCTGCATATAGACCACGATCAGCACTGCCACGGCGATGGCGACGAAGGGCAGGATGCCCGCGCGCTTTTTCACGCCGCTTTCATCGCCCATGTGCATGTCCTCGACCATGGCCTTGGGGAATACGCCCTTGTCCTGCACGTAGTGGCGATAGAGGAAGACCGGCAGGATCAGCGCCGCGCAGACCACGCCCGACCACAGGGTGCCCTCGCCCCAGATATTCGCACCCAGGCCCATGAGCGCCACGTTGACGAAGCTGAGGATGGTGCCGAGCACGATGAGGATGAGCGGCGCCTTGTAGGGACGCTCCCAGTTGGGCCTGTCCAGCCGGTGTATCCAGCCTGCGTTGAGGTTGAGGAAGTTGAACATGACGTAGCACACATTGGACACTGCCAGCACGAACACGTAGTCAGACATCAGCAACAGGACGAGGTTGAAGCAGAGGTCGGTCCACATGGCCCGGGTGGGCGAGCCGTGCTCGTTGGCATGCGAGAGGTACTTGGGCAGCCAGCCGTCCACCGCGCCCTGGTAGAGGGTGCGGGAGGAACCTGCCATGGAGGTCATGATGGAGAGCAGCAAGGCCAGCACCAGCATGATGATGATGATGATGTTGCCCAGCTGCTGGCTGCCGCCCACCATGGCGGCCAGGGCCGTAGCCACGCCCATGCCGCTGTAGATATCGGGGGCCAGCATGCCGTCGTACACGGCCGGGCTGACTTCGTTGCCTGCCGCATCCAGCACGGCTGGCGTCACCAGCTGGCCCAGGCCCAGGTCGGCCTGGAATGCAAGCGGCACCAGGGTGAATACCGCCAGGCACAGCAGGCCGGAGTAGAAAATGGCCTTGAAGGTATCTTTCTTGGGATTGCGGAATTCGCGGGTGTAGCAGACGGACGTCTCGAAGGCGTAGGTGGACCAGGCAGCGATGAACATGCCGCCTGCCATGAGCTTCCAGCCTTCGATATTCCATTCGCCGTTGATGACATTGCCGGCTTCATCGAAGGCCAGCGGCGCGATCGGCAGGAAGTTGGCCGCGGAAATGTCGCCGGTGAGGATGGGCACGATACCGATCAGCATGAGTGGAATCAGGGCAGCCAGGCCCAGCACCATGGTCACGCGCGCCGAGCGCAGGATGCCGCCATGCTGGATGCCGAAGACGGCCAGCAAGACCGCGGCGCCGAGGATGAACGTGGCATCGATGCGCAGGCTGAGATCGGACTTGAGGAAGCTCAGGTCCAGCAGGGTGATCTGCCAGGTGTTGATGACGGCATCGGCGGGGAACATGGCCAGCAGGATGTAGCCCGCAGCCAGGCCGGAACCGATGGCCAGCACCGGCGTCCAGGCCAGCCAGTTGCACCAGACCGAGATCGGCGCGATGAACTTGCTGTAGCGCACCCAGGCGATCGCGCCATAGACGGAAGCGCCGCCGGACTTGTGGGGGAACATGCCGGCGATCTCGGCATAGGTGAAGGCCTGGATGAAGCCGAAGGTGATCGACAGCATCCAGGCCAGCCAGGCGGGCTTGCCCACGGTGGCCGCAATGGCGCCGATCGAGAACAGCACCAGCGCCGGCACGCCGCTGGCAACCCAGAACGCGCCCTGCCAGCCTATCTTGCGGTGCAGGCTGCCGGATTTCGGCGGATCACTGATGGCCGCCGTGACATCGAGGGATGAGGTAGCACTCAATTTGCAGTCTCCTGAAGATGAATATCAAGATGCGGAAATGCATCTTTTCCAGGATTGCATTGGATAACGGATGGGCCTGCGCCCACAATTCCTCCTACGGATTACTCCTTAGGGGGTAGCCGCCCATCGCTACCCGGCAAGGAGGCCGCCACAGCGCACCGGATTGGGTGGCGCATGGCATTACTTCTGCCGGTGTGCCCAGACTGCGGCCTCGAGGCGGCTGGTGAGGCGCAGTTTGCTCAGCAGGTGCTTCACATGCACTTTCACCGTAGTATCGGAAATGCCCAGCTTGCGTGCAATCGCCTTGTTGCTCAGGCCGTCGGCCAGGAATTGCAGGATTTCCTGCTCGCGGTCGGTCAGGGACACCTGGTCTGGCGTGGCAGGGCCAGGTTTGCTGCCCTGCTCCTGCAGCGCCTGCCTGAGCACCTCGGTCAGCCGGTCCTGGATCACGGTGACGCCTTCCGCAATTTTCTTCAGGCTGTCGCATAGCTGCTCGGGCTCCATGTCCTTGAGCAGGTAACCGTCTGCCCCGGCCCGCAGGGCTTCCAGCAGGTCGTCCTCGGCATCGGACACCGTCAGCACGACAAAGCGCGCCCGGAGGCTGCCGGCCTTGAAGCGGCGCAATGTCTCCAGGCCATCCACGCCTTTCATGTTGAGGTCGATCAACACGATGTCCGGTGCCAATCCCGGCGCGCGCTCCAGCCCTTCCAGGCCGGAGGAGGCTTCGCCGACCACCTCGAACAGGGGATCGGCGGCGATCATCTGCCCCACTCCCTTGCGGAACAAGGCGTGATCGTCAATCAGGAATACCTTCAGCATAGTGTTCACTTACTTTCGTTTGATGATTTGTAATACGGCATTGTCATTGGTTGAGCTTGGGGGTGAAGATCAGCCTGACGCGCGTGCCGCCCTGCCGCCTGGCGCTGATGGTGATGTCCCCGCCCAGGCTGTACGCCCGGTCGCGCATGATGCTCTGACCATAGTGCCCGGGCTCGTCCGTGGCCGTGGCGGGAATGCCCACGCCGTCGTCGTCTATGGTAACCACGACCGTGCTGCCCGGCGTGTAGGCCAGGGCCACCACGACGTTCTTCGCCCCCGCGTGGCGGATGATGTTGGAGAGCGCCTCCCGTATCACATGCAGGATGTGGAACTCTTCGTTGACGGTCAAGCGGCAATTGACCAGGCGGTTATCCAGCGTGATGGAGACGGAGGAGCGGTGGGAAAATTCGTCGATGGCCGCCTGAATGGCGAACCCCAGGCCGCGCACATCCATGTGCATGCGGAAAGTGGACAGCAGCTCGCGCAATTCGCGGTAGGCGGTATCCAGGCCCTCGCGCAGCTCGGTCGTGATTTCATTGGTGTCGTGTTGGCCGCCGCTGCCCTGCGTCTGCAGGCGTGCGATCTGGATCTTCATGTAGGCCAGCGACTGCGCCAGGGAATCGTGCAACTCGCGCGCAATCGCGGCACGCTCCTCGAACAGGGCCAGCCGCCGCGCCTGTTCTTCCCGGCTTTGCGCCCCGAGCACCAATGAAAGCAGCTGCGCCGTGATTTCCGCCAGCGTGATATCGGATTCATGGAACTCCTGCCCCGGCTTGGCTTCCAGCAGCAGCGTGCCGGAGTTGTCCCCGGGACAGGCAAAGGTAGCGGCAATGCATTCCGCGCCATCGGCCACCAGGAACTTGGCCGAGCGCTTGACGGCAAGGTCGCGCGATACCCCTTCCGGCAGGGCTCCAGGGGCATGCTGCGAAAACAGCAGGCGTTCTCCCCCGGCCTCCCCGCCGTCCAGCATGAAATGCAATGCGACATTGCGCAGATCCAGGCTGCTCTCCATGGCATAGATCATGGTCTTGAGCGAGGATTCGTTGACGACGCTGTCATTGAATGCGACCACCAGGTCGTGCAGGAAGGTATGCGCGCGCAGCATCCGGCGCAACAGGTCGCTGCGCGTGCGGTTGAACCATTCGGTTTCCGCCTTGAATCCCTGCATCTGGGCAGAGAATTCCTGCACCAGGCTTTCGAGCTGCGACAATTCGTCGAGATCGCGCCTGTCCTGCTGCGACAATGCCTGGTTCGGCAGCAGCGCCACCAGCCCGGCAATCCTGTCGATCAGCACCTGCCGGATCAGCAGCGCCATCGCACCAAGACAGCACAACAGCAGCAGCAAGCCCATCAGTTGCAGCATGACCAGCACCGCCTGTTTCTCTTCCGCATCCCGGCGCAGGCCATCCAGCAGGGCATCGTGGCTGTCCAGCATCCGCTGCGGTTGCCACTCATCCCTGGCTGCATTCCCAAGGTGATAGGTACGCTCCTGTTCCCTGACATCTTCCACCAGCTTCGCCAGCTTGCCGGACAGGTGCCCGGCATACCAGCCATGGGGGTTTTCTCCCCCGGTCAGGGTATGGACGTTCCATGGCGCAGGCTGGCGATCCTGCGACGGGTTGTCGAGGAACCGCGCCCATTCGAGTTTGCGCTGGGCAACCTGCTGCATTGCAGACTGGCTGGCAGGTATGTAATCTAGAAGAAAGAGCGAACCCGCCTGCATCATCACGGCCAGTATCGCCGTGCAGGCGAGCAGCGTGATGAAGCGCAGGTAAAGCGCATGACGCAGCATGCGTTGCCGCAATGTGCCAATGACGCGGCCCAGGCTGGCCCTGAATCTGTCGAGTCGCAACATTACCCTAGCCTTGAGTGATTGCCATGAGCTTATACCTTTTCAGCACCTTGATCCTCAGTATCGTCTTTCTGTTCGTGTTCAACAGCTGGTGGTCTGCGGGCGCCCCGTTCACCACGCACCTCACCGGGCTGCTGATCGCCGGCAGCGTACTGATCTCGGTGCTGCTCATGGCCGCCCTGGCACCAGTGCTGGCGCGACAGGGGTCGAGCCGCACGCTGGCGCGCATGCAGAGCCCCAACTGGGAGCGCGAGGTTTCATCCCGGCTTTCGTCGCCGGCTGCGGTGATTGAAGGCCATACCGTCGTCTTTGCCAACCAGGCCTTCCTCAACGAGCTGGGCATGACCGGCATGTCGGACCAGATTGTCGGCATGCCGCTCACCAATGTCGTCTACCCTGGCGACCACAAGCTGCTGGCTTCCCGGCTGGCCAATATCGACACCTCGAGCGGCGCGGATACCCCCTTGCGCCTGCTCTGCCTGGACGGCACGGTGCTGCCGAGCAAGCTCTCGCTTTCGCCCATGGGGCAAGGCACGACGCATCAGCGCCTGCTGCTGCAATTTTCCCTGATTTCCAGCGGCCCGGCCACCGGCGTCCGCTTCAACGAGCAATTCAACTACCACTTGCTCATCAACCGCCTGGAAGAGGTCGTGTTCGAGCTGCAGCGCGGCAACAAGCTGAGCTTTCTCAACCCAAGCTGGGAAACCCTGCTGGAATACCCGCTCGAGGAATCACTGGGCAAATCGTTCATCGATTTCATCCACCCCGAGGACAAGCCATTGGCCATTGCCCGGCTCGACTCGATCGCGCGCGGCAAACGCATGCGCTGCAATGAGCAGATTCGCCTGATCAGGCGCAACGGCGAACCCTGCTGGGTGGAAATCCGCGCCCGCAGCTCGGCAATGGCGGAAAACGAAGGGGCCAACGTGGTCGGCACCCTCACCGACATCACCGAGGCCCGCCAAGTGGAAGCCAGCCTCAGGAGCAACCGTCACTCGCTGAGCAGCCTCATCAACAATGTGCCCTGCATGATATACCGGCGCAAGGCGGACCACGGCCTCAATTTCGAGTTCGTCAGTGACGGCAGCCTCAACCTCACGGGCTACGGCGCACATGAGCTGATCGCCAGCCCGGCCTTGAGCTTCAGGAAGCTGCTGCATCCCGATGACAGGCCGGTCTGGGAGGCCGCGCGCGAACAGGTGCTGCAGGAGCAATCCTTGCGGGCGGTATACCGGCTATATTCGCGTAACGGCACCTACCAGTGGGTATGGGAGCACGGCAATGGCATCTATGCCAGCACCGGGGAATTGCTCGCTGTGGAGGGCTTCATCGCAGCCCTTGGGCAGGAGGATGCGGAAGCCGCTCCCGACTTCATGCAACTGCAGCGCAAGCTTGGCGGCCGGCAAAGCACGGCAAGCGCCTAGGCACACAGCTCAAGGCGCCACGGCCAGGCCGGCTGATCCTTATCCTATCCCGGCAGGCATGACGGTCATTCCGGCTGGGTGCCGAGCGGCAATTCCTCGCCATCGTCATGCGGCGCCAGCCAGGCCATCAATGGCGCGTGATAGACCTTGATGCCCTTGTATTCCAGCAGGTCCGGGTGCAGGTCGCGGATCACGCGATGGAAACGCTTGATCCAGCGCGGATAGGTGGCCATTTCCTCCAGGCTCATGAGGTAGCAACGGATGCTGAACAGGATGGCGTTGCTGCGCGGCAGGCGGAACAGGCCTTGCAGCTCCACGCGCAGGTGCGCCTTCCTGCCAGCATTTTCCGCGGTCACCTTGAGTTTGTCCGGTCCCCATTGCGGATAGTGCTCGGGTGAGGTATCCAGGCGCGGGTTGATGGTCATGGTCCAGTTGAGGCGGCGTACCGGGCTGCCCTGCTGCAGGCTCAGGAGGAACTTGAGTGCACGCTCCATGACCCCCATTTTTTCCACCTGCGGCACAGGCCCATGCCATTCATGCCATGCCATGCCGATATCGAATGCCAGCGACCAGTCCGCCTGGCTGGTGATGAAGCCAGCATCCGCGAACAAGGTGCCTTCGCGCTGGTCGAGCAGCACGAAGTCGCCCTGCACCTGGCGTCCCATGTATTCGAGCGGTTCCATGGGCAGGGTGGACGCATCGCCGAAGATGAAACTATCCTCGATCCCCAGCGGCAGGTTGGTCCAGGTCCAGCGTTCACCCTCCTTGGACAATTTGAACTGGTCAGGATAATCCCGCGCGAGACTCTCCATGGTGAGCTCGAGGAAGTCCCATTGCGCATCCATCATGTGGGGCAGTGCGGCATAACGCCCCTTGTCCTGCGCCAGGGTCAGTGCCTTGTCCGCGCATTCGGCCACATAGTGCTCGTCGATGTCGAACGTGTGCTCGAACACGGAGCCAGGGGCGCCCGGCTTGTGCGGCTCGATATTGACCGAGTACATGTAATGGTCCTGGTCGAAGGGGAAGGGGAAGCGGCGAATCGCGTCGGGAGAGTTACGAAAGGTGTAATCGTCACGAAAGGTTTCGAGTTTGTAGGCAAGGTTGTTCATGGTGTACCTCAAAGGTTGAGTTCGATAAACGTGCATTTGGCACGGGAAACGCAAGGCATGATCTTGTTGCCTGCGCGCCTTTCATCCTCGGAAAGATAGTGATCGTGGTGTTCCAGCACGCCGTCCGTCGCCAGCACTTCCAGCTCGCATCGCCCGCAGGCGCCGCCGCGGCAGAGATAGGGGACGTCCACGCCGGCAGCTTCCATCGCTTCCAGCATGCTTTCCTCGGCACCGACCTCCACGACCCGTTGCGACTGCGCAAGGCGGATCGCGAACGGTTCGCCCACGGGCGGGGCAAGAAACTCTTCATGGTGGACATGCGCGTCGGGCCATCCCAGCCTGGCCGCAGTATCCAGCACGGCATCGACCATGCCGCCGGGGCCGCATACGTAAACATGCGTGCCCAGCGGCTGGTGCGAGAGCAGCGCAGCCGGGTCGAGCAACTGTCCCTGGCTTTGGTCGTAGCACTTCAGCCGGGGGCCCAGCAGGCGGCGCAACTCATCGACGAATGCGGCATGGCGCGGGGAGCGGAAAGCATAATGCAGCTCGAAGTTGGCGCCGGTGCGCAGCAAATCATGCGCCTGCGACATGAATGGCGTGATGCCGATGCCGCCTGCGACCAGAATATGCTTGCGGCCGACGCGGGAAATGGCGAACAGGTTGACCGGCCAGGCAATCTCCAGCGCAGTGCCGACCTGCACCTGCTCGTGCATGAAGCGTGAACCGCCGCGTGAATTCTCCTGCAGGCGTACCGCGATCTGGTAATTACTGCGATCCGAGGGAGGGCTCAGCAGCGAATAGGCATTGCGGTAGGTACGTGCCCCTGCGCGCATGGACACCACCACATGGCTGCCGCCGGAAAATCCTGGCAGCTCCCTGCCGGCTGCGTCCACCAGCGTGAAATGGCGTATGCCTTCCGCCACATCGGCAATGGCGGACAC
Source organism: Methylobacillus flagellatus KT (assembly GCF_000013705.1). Lineage (NCBI taxonomy): Bacteria > Pseudomonadati > Pseudomonadota > Betaproteobacteria > Nitrosomonadales > Methylophilaceae > Methylobacillus > Methylobacillus flagellatus. The sequence goes on along the minus strand of NC_007947.1, from coordinate 449,599 downwards.
GATGACGTTCAAATGGCTCATGGATAGATCTCCTCGGCAGCAGGAACTTCGCCAGGCGCCTCGGCATCGACCATCAGGCCCATATAGGCACCCAGGCGGCGCGAAAAATGGTCGCGCACGAACAGATGCCGCTGACAGCCGCTGCATACCGCGATATTGGTCGTGACATGTGGCGTGATGGTTTTGCAGTGCACACAGTACACTGGCCGGGCCAGTGAGGCTGGCTGCTCGCGCATGATGTCGGCATGGAGCACGCCATGGCTGGCGGCCAGTGTCGAGACTTGCCAGAGGAAAGCTTCATTCCCCGCGGCATACAGGCGCGTGCCCATGCAGGCGGAGGCAAGCGCGGCATTGAACGCCGCCCATAATGCTTCCTGCTTAGTGAATGTCAGCAGGCAATCCCCTGCCAGGGCCCGCAGCGAGGCGGTGTAATCCGCCTCTTCGTCGCCAACCAGATAGAGGACGCTCACAGGCTGCTCGGGCAGGCGTTGCTGGTAAAGACGCAGCACGGCACGCCCGGCCTCGCCATGGGCCAGCACCATATGGGCCTGCGCCCTGTACTGCCAGGCCAGGCTGGTATAGACCGGCTTGCTCCTGATCCAGTATCCATGCTGCATGGCTCACACCTCCTCCCGTGGATGGGTGCGCAGGCGCAGCGGGTCATAGAATGGGGTTGGCGCGACATAGGCAGGCCAGCTTGCCGCCTTGCCCTTGACCTCGACGGCAGTGCCATTGACCGCCAGCGCAGGCGCAATATGCGCCAGCGCCAGTGATTGCATCAGGTAGCGGCTATACGAAGCGCTGGTGACCACCCCCACTTGCCGGCCTTCATGGTAGATCGCGGCGCCCGCCTCCACGGCAGTCGCCGCGCGGCAAATCAGGCCGACCTGCCGGAAGCGCTCCTTGCCGCGGGATGCCAGTACGGCAGCCTTGCCGATATAGTCGCCCGGCTTGTCGATATCGACACCCCAGGCCATATTGACCTCCCATGGCGTGGTGTCGCCTTCTATCATTTCGAACGGGAAGAACAGCAATGCGGCTTCTATCCTGGTGAGCTCCAGGGAGTTCCATGAGGCGGGAATCACGCCGAACGGCTCGCCCGCCTTGAGGATTTCGTCCCAGAGCAGCACGGCATCCTCCGCACGGCAGTAGATTTCGTAGCCCAGCTCACCCGAATAGCCGCCGCGGGCGATGTAAACGGTTTTGCCAAACAACTGGGTCTGCTTGTGCTGGAAATATGCGAGCTCATCGAGGTCAAACGCCAGCAAGGGCTTCAGCACACTCAGCGACTTGGGGCCTTGCAAGGAAAGGATATGCGCGTCAAGGTCGGGCTCGACCTTGACATCGAGGCCCTCAGCCGCCTTGGCAAGCTGCTGCTTGGTCGCGCCGCTGCCGTGCGAGATGCGGAAACTGTTGGCAGCATCCCGGATCACCATGATGTCGTCGCAAATAGCGCCAGCCTCATTCACCTCCGCTGCCAGCAGCGAGTGCCCCGGCTTGAGCCTGGTGATGTCCCGCGCCACTAGGCGGTCCACCGCCCGCTCGGCATCCGGGCCAGTGACATTGACGATATTCAGTGCGGAGACATCATAGAGCCCGGCCCTCGATCGTACCGCGACGACTTCGTCGTGGACATCGGTATCGTAGCTCCACGGAATGGGCATATCATTCCAGGTCTCGCCATCCAGCTTGGAGCCGAGGGCGCGGTGGCGTTCGTTGAGAATCGAATTCCTTGACATGCTGTATCCTTGAGAAGTGATTATTTCAAGGTCAACGATAGTCAAAACGCCCGCCCCGGGGAATTCTCTCGAAGGTGTACTTCCAAGGTGGTATCCGCGCTCCAGGGCGGCTTCAGTCCCGCTGCAACCCCTTGATCCAGCGCGCATACACATGCTCTGCCCACCGGTTCAGCGTGGCAATGCGCACATCGAGGTCGCGCAATATCTCCACGGCAGACTGGACCATGGGTTGCGCAGGGTCGGCCTCGGCGCCCCCCTTGAGTTCCTCCGGCGAGATGCTGCACCATTCGCGCACCATGTGCGCCTGCATTTCGATGTGGCACTGGAAGCCGATATGCAGGTCGTCCAGCACATAGGCCTGGTTGGCGCAGTGCTCGCTGCGCAGGATATGCACCGCGCCCGGCGGGATGGAGAACGTCTGGTAGTGCCATTCGAACAGCTCCAGTTCGTCCCAGGTGCCCAGCCACTCCAGGGCTTGCGGCACATGCTGGGGCCAGGCGCGCACCCAGCCGATCTCGGCGTGGGGGCTGTCCGTCACCTCGCCGCCCATGGCCTTGGCAAGCAACTGTCCTCCCAGGCAGTGCCCGATCACAGGCACCCTCTGCGCTACTGCGTCCCGGATCAATGCCAGCAGCGTCGGCATCCATGGCAGATCATCATTGGCGCTCATCGGCCCCCCCATCATGGCCAGGCCGCTGCAGTCCCGAATTTCCGCTGGCAAAGGATCGCTGCGATCCATTCTCAGCACCTGAAATGGAATATGCTCGCCGGCAAGAAAATCCCCAAAGTGTCCAGGCCCCTCGGAAGCACTGAATTGTATGATCATGACGGGTTTCATTAACGAAATCACTCCTTTGTATTTTGTATATTGCGTGATCACCTTGCCCGATAGGTGACCATCCCATATTATTAATAAACTTTTTTTAATTTCAGGAAACATTTTGCAATGTATCGCTTGCAGAAAGCAAGAATCAGGCAAAGCGAACACCTGGAGAAAAGCAGGAAAGGCAGGACATGGCGGAGAATATGAAAAAAACCTCGCCGGCAGGCGGCGACAGCGAGATCAAGCCGCTAGGCAAGCACCTGGGCAATGTGATCAAGGATATTCGCCAGCAGCATGGCCTGACCATTGCAGAGGTGGCTGAGCGCGCCAATATCAGCCGCGGCATGCTGAGCAAGATCGAGAACGGCCTGGTTTCCACCAGCCTGGATACCCTGGAACAGCTTGCCAATAGTCTTGGCGTGACGATCTCGAGGCTGTTCCAGGGGTACAACCAGCCAACCGGTGGCGCCCAGCTTGTAAAAAAAGGCCAGGGCATGGAAGTGGTGCGCCGTGGCACCCGTAACGGGCATACCTATCACCTGCTGGCTTACGACCAGGGTCCCAAGAAGCTGTTCGAGCCTTTTCTCATCACGCTGGAAGATCCGGGTGAAGAGTTTCCCTCCTTTGAGCACAGCGGCACTGAGTTTCTTTATATGCTCGAAGGCGAGCTGGGATACCGCGTGGGCGAAGAGGTCTACATGCTGGAGCCGGGTGACGCCCTCACCTTCCGCGGCGAGATCCCGCACCGTCCGGAATACCATGCGAAACTGCCAATCCGCTTTCTTGCCATCATTCACTACGACACGGAAGAGCCGATAGATCATGACTGAGCCTGTTGCCATCCTCCGCACGGCTGAGCCTGCAGATATTCCTGCATTGTGCGGCCTGCTACAGCAACTCTTCAGCATAGAACAGGATTTCACCCCCAACCCGGCCAAGCAAGCCGCAGGGTTGCGCCTGCTGCTGGGGAAACCGGACCGGGGCGCCATCCTGGTGGCAGTCCTTGCCAACGGCGAGGTGATCGGCATGGTCAGTGCGCAACTGGTCGTCTCTACCGCGCAGGGAAGCCCTGCCGCCTGGATAGAGGACATGGTCATCGATGCGCAATACCGAGGCCTCGGCCTGGGCAGGCAACTATTGCATCAGGCGCTGGACTGGGCCAAGGCACACGGCGCCACCCGCGCCCAGCTACTGGTGGACATGGACAACCAGCCCGCCATTGCCTATTACGATCACCTGGGCTGGAATACCACGCGCCTGCAGGCACGCAACATCTTCCTGTAGGCCCAGCCCCTCTATCCGCGCGGACTCAGCCTCAAAGCGCATATAATCCTGATTTGACTGCCTGCATACTGGCCAACCGCGCACCAGATAGCCATCAGGTTTGGCATCAGGCCATGCTGAATTTCAGGCGACGCGGAGTGTCACACCTTGCACGAGCGCAAGCGGAAAGGGGCTTTTGAAATACAGGCGGGAGATAGACGGGTTACGTGCGGTTGCAGTCCTGGCAGTGGTATTCTTCCATGCCGGCTTCTCGGGGTTCAGCGGCGGCTATGTCGGGGTTGACGTTTTTTTCGTCATCAGCGGCTACCTCATCACGTCCATCCTGCGCGATGAGCTCGCGCAGCAACGCTTTTCCATTCTCAATTTCTACGAACGCCGCGCACGTCGCATCCTGCCTGCCCTGAGTGTGGTATTGCTCGCCACCAGCATCGCGGCATTTCTCCTCATGCCACCTTCGCTGATGCAGGACTATGCGCGAAGCCTGGTATCGGTAGCCGCATTCGGCTCCAATGTATTCTTCTACCTCAGCAGTGGCTATTTCTCCACGGCATCGGAAGAGAAACCCCTGCTCCATACCTGGAGCCTCGCGGTGGAAGAGCAGTACTACCTGCTGTTCCCGCTGTTGCTGGCTGGGCTGTGGTTCATGCGCCGCATCAACATTGCCTGGCTGCTGCTGATCCTGGCCCTGGCATCATTGGCCGTGTCGGAATACCTGCTGCGGCAGGATGCGGTCGATGCCAGCTTCTACCTCATTTTCAGCCGCGCATGGGAATTGCTGGCAGGCTCCCTGCTTGCACTGGCCCGGCCAGAACAATGGCGCGGACCCGGCAGAATCATACGCCACGGCCTGGCGTGGAGCGGATACGCACTGATCATCGGCGCCGTTTTCCTGCTCGACCAGAAAACACCATTCCCCGGCTTTTTCGCCCTCCTCCCCGTGCTCGGCGCCTGCCTCGTCATCGCGTTTTGCGATCCTTCCGACACGCTAGGAAAACTCCTGTGTAGTCGGGCCATGGTCGGCATCGGCCTGATTTCCTATTCGCTCTACCTCTGGCACCAGCCGCTGTTTGCCTTCCTGCGCATGAAAAGCGCATCCCATCCCGGGGCGATGATGTTCTTCGTTGCGATCGCGCTCGCCTTCCTGCTCGCCATCCTCAGCTATTACTATGTGGAACAGCCCTTCCGCGACAAGAAACGCTACTCCCGCAACCGCGTCTTCCAGCTTTCCGGCGTAGCATTCGCCGTAATGCTGGCCGCAGGACTGGCTGGAATGCTGGGCCAGGGCTTTCCCGGGCGCTTCCAGCAACCGGAACTCATGACCAGCGCCGTTGGCAGCCCATTGCGGGAGAAATGCCACACCAGCGGCACCGACTATCTTAAACCGGCGCAATCATGCACATACTTCGGCCAGCGCATTACCTGGGCCACGTTGGGTGACAGCCACACCGTGGAATTGGCCTATGCCCTGGGAGAAAAACTCAAGCAACGCGACGAAGGCCTGCTGCACCTGAGCTTCAGCGCCTGCTCGCCCTCTTTGCTGTTTGAGGCCAGGGAGCCTGGATGCAGCGCCTGGATGCGCGAAGCCGTTGCCCACCTGGAGCAGCGGCAGGAGATCAGGCACGTATTGATCGGCTTCAGCTACACCCGCGCCCTGTTCGGCAACCTGGAACACTATCCGTCATTGCCGGATAAGAGCCCGGTCAACAAATTCACGGCCGAGTATGCGGGCCTGAGCCGCGAGGAGCTCAGGGAGGAGTACTGGCAAAGCCTGGCAGCCACGATCAACCGCCTGCTTGCGGCGGGCAAGGAGGTACATGTCATGTATCCCATCCCGGAGCTGCCCAAGGATATCACCAAGGCAATCATGCCGATGTCCATCCTGCACACCATCTCGCCGCACGATCTTGATCACATGACCAGCCGGGAATTCTACCTTGCCCGCCATGCCTTCATCCTGGGGAAACTGGACAGCCTGCCTTATGGTGAACGACTGCACGCCATCAAGCCGGTGGAACGACTTTGCCCGCATGGACACTGCCCGGCGGCCGCCGATGGCCAGGCACTCTATTATGACGACAACCACTTGAGCATCGCTGGCGCCCGGAAAGTCCTGCACGAACTCAACACCACCGCCAAATGAAAAAAGCCCGGCAAATGCCGGGCTTTTTCTAGGCCTGCAACTGCCAGGCTATTTAGGAGTGGTACGCACGCTCGCCGTGGGATGCGGTATCCAGGCCCTCGCGCTCTTCCTCTTCGGAGACACGCAGGCCGACGACCAGGTCCACGATCTTGAACAGGATGTAGCTGACGATACTGACGTAGACCACGGTGAAGCCCACTGACACGGCTTGCACGTAGAGCTGGTGGCCCATGGTCACGCCTTCGTCGTAACCGACGCCGCCCAGGGATGACGCCATGAAGATGCCAGTACCCAATGCACCGACGATACCGGCGATGCCGTGAACACCGAATACATCCATGGTGTCATCGTAGCCCAGGGCGTTCTTGAGCTTGGTGACGGACCAGAAGCTGATGAGGCTGGCGATGAAGCCGAGCACGATCGCACCCATCGGACCGACGAAGCCACAAGCGGGAGTGATGGCAACCAGACCGGCAATGGCACCCGAAATTGCGCCCAGCATGGAAGGTTTGCCCTTGCTCAGCCACTCGGCAATGACCCAGCCAACGACAGCGGAGGCAGTTGCCAGCTGAGTGTTGACCACTGCCAGGCCAGCCATGCCGTCAGCAGCCAATTCACTGCCGACATTGAAGCCGAACCAGCCAGCCCACAGCAGGGAGCCACCGACCATGGTCAGGACCATGTTGTGCGGAGGCATGGCTTCCTTGCCGAAGCCGATGCGCTTGCCCAGTACCAAGGCGCCGACCAGGGCAGCAATACCCGCGTTCATGTGCACCACGGTGCCGCCAGCAAAGTCAGCCGCGCCCATTTCGCCGATCCAGCCGCCGCCCCAGACCATGTGCGCCATGGGCAGGTAGGAGAAAGTCATCCACAGCACCATGAACAGCAGGACTGCAGAGAACTTGATGCGCTCGGCAAAGCCGCCGACGATCAGGGCCGGTGTAATGGCCGCGAATGTCATCTGGAAGGTAACAAACAACAGTTCAGGAATGGTGCCCTCCAGGCTATCCGGCGTAATGCCCGACAGAAACGCCTTGCTCAGGCCGCCGATGAAGGCATTGCCCTCGGTGAAGACCAGGCTGTAGCCATACACTGCCCACAATACGGACAGCAGTGAGAATGTCACCAGCACCTGCATGAGTACCGATAACATGTTCTTGGAACGTGCCATGCCGCCGTAGAAAATGGCGAGGCCAGGCACGGCCATGATGATGACGAGCACGGTGGCTACGATCATCCACGCGGTATCGCCGCTGTTCAATATTGCCGGCGCTTCCTCGGCTACTTCTTCAGCCAAGCTGGAACCTGCCGCCAGCATGCCGCCCAGCAAGGTAGAAATGGATAAAAATCGCTTCATGACACCCTCCCTCAAAGCGCATCGCCACCGGTTTCACCGGTGCGAATGCGATAAGCCTGTTCAAGATCAAAGACAAAAATCTTGCCATCCCCGATCTTCCCGGTGCTGGCAGATTGCTCGATTGCGTCAATCACTTGGTCGAGCAAGCTGTCCTCTATGGCGACCTCCAGTTTCACTTTGGGAAGAAAATCCACCACATATTCAGCGCCGCGGTAAAGCTCGGTATGCCCCTTTTGTCGCCCGAATCCCTTCACCTCAGTGACGGTGATCCCCTGCACGCCAATAGCGGAAAGAGCTTCCCGCACTTCGTCAAGCTTGAACGGCTTGATGATAGCGGATATGAATTTCATACATGCTCCTTGCATCAAAGATTGTTGATAATCACCAGAAACCTGGCACATTCAGTTGCGTCGTTATAACAGCCGATATTCAGCAACTCTCATGCCAGCAAATATTTCTTTTATATTTCATATAGATGTAAAAAAATTTGGGCATCGGTACGATGTTTAGGGATATTTGGGTGCACCAAAATAGTTCAATGCACCAATGATGTGCACACAACGAGACCTGATCCGTTGACATTTGTTGACAATCTCCCCGCCCTGGCCCGGTATAAGATTGGCTACGGTGGTGCGTGATATTGCCGCAATGGCTTGGCATGTTTCCTTCATGCGCGCCTATAATGCAAAAAGAGGATTGAAAAGAAATGCGTTTTGCTGCTTTGGATGACAATAACTCTGAACTGGAGCTGATAGAGAAAACCGTCGTGTCACTGGGACATGACTGCCACACTTTTAGTGACGGCAAATCCTTGCTGCGTACGTTGCAACACGAAACCTTCGACTTTCTCATTCTTGATTGGGAACTGCCGGACACTTCCGGCCCGGATATCGTAAAGTGGGTACGCACCAACCTGAAGGAGGCTATTCCCATCCTCATGATCACCAACCGCAGCGATGAGCGCGACGTGGTACACGGGCTCACCTCCGGTGCAGACGACTTCATGAGCAAGCCGGTTCGCGTGCGCGAGCTGCATGCCCGCATCAATGCACTATTAAGACGGTTATACCCCCAGCAAGGCCAGCAGGAGTTCGTCTGGGGGAACTACAAATGCAATGTGGCGCAGCAGCGCTTCGAGCATCATGGCGTACCGGTCGCCCTCAAGAACAAGGAATTTGAACTGGCATTGTTCCTGTTCCAGAACCAGGGGCGCCTGCTGTCGCGCCAGCATATCCAGGAACAGATATGGGGCATGCAGTCGGTGGACTTGCAGACCCGCACGCTGGATACGCATATTTCAGCGATACGCTCCAAGCTCAAGCTGCACCCCAACAATGGCTACAAGCTGACCGCGGTATATGGCATGGGCTACCGACTCGAGAGCGATACGCTGGTACCCCTAGTGGAAGAAAACAATTAATTAATTCATCGCCGAGGATCATATGAACGTAGCACGCAATCACGGAAACCCGCCATGGCGGCCTTGCTGGCAGGTGGCTTCCCTCGCGGGGCTCGCATTGGCAGTTCATGCATCGGCCCAGGCCGGTACCATCAGCCATTCCGTCGAGCCCGGGGACAATCTTTACAACCTTGCCGCCCGCTACATGGGCAATCCCCATGCCTGGCCGGATATCCAGAAACTCAACCATATTTCCAACCCACACCGCCTGAAGCCAGGTACCAGCCTGCTCATCCCCAAGGTCAGCAGCACTGTGACTGCCAGCTTTGTCCATGGTGAGGCATGGCTGGTCGATGATGCAGGCAACACGATCAAACGCATCGCGCACGGCGACCAGCTGAACGAAGGCGACATCGTCCGTACTGGCCAGCACAGCTATCTTTCGCTGGAGTTTGCCGACCACAGTGTCGCCCGCATCCTGTCCAATACTCACGTGCGCCTGGACCGCATCAAGGAAAGCGGTCTCGTGCCGCAGGGCCAAAGGGTCATCTACCTTGAGCAGGGGAACATGGACGTTTCCGTGACGCCCGCGCCCAAGTGCAATTCTCAGCATTTCAAGGTCATCACGCCGCAGGCCGTGGCAGCAGTGCGCGGCACGCGTTTCAGTGTGGGGGTTGGCAGTGTCTCCGCCACCAGCGTGACGCAGGGCAAGGTGGAAATGCAGCCGCCCCAGCCAGGCAAGTCCAGGAGCGGCAAGATGCTGCAAGCCGGGCAAGGTATTGCAGCCTCGGGCAACGGGCTCGGGGAAGTGCAGCCATTGCTGGCAGCGCCGGACTTGAGCCAGTTGCCGTCAATGCTTCCTGAGCCCGAATTATTGCAGTTCGACTGGCCGGCCGTGAATGGCGGGAGTGAATACCAGTACCGGATTGCCCAGGACGAAGGCATGGAGCAGGTGCTATGGAACGCGGCATCGTATTCCGCCAGCGCCACGCTGCCATCCCTGCAGGATGGTGAGTACCTGTTGGCAGTACGCGCGCTGGACAGCTATGGTATTCCGGGATACGAAGCCCAGCACCGTTTCATCATTCATAGCCATCCTTCCAGTCCTTGGCTGCTGTCCCCTCAGCAAGGTCAACCCATTGACGGCAACGGCATCCTGCGCTGCACGCCGGTGGAAGGAGCACAAGGTTATCACCTGCAAATTGCCACTGACGACGAGTTCCGGGAATTGGTGGTGGATAGTGGTCCCCTGGACCGCTGCCAATACCAGCTCGCATCGCTCGCGGAGGGTGACTATTACTGGCGCGTCGCTTCTGTCAATGCCGAGGAAGAAGGCCGCCTGGGCCCATACAGCCAGCCAGCCTCCCTGACCGTCAGCCAGGATGCGCATACGCTGCCTATCATCGCAGGAGAGGCCTACTGGACAAGTACGCTGCAGGATGCCCGCTATATCGCTCAGATCAGCCGCTCGCCCCGCTTCGACACATTGGTCGCCGAACAGGAACTGGACAGTCCACGCATCAATATCCAGTCGCTGCCCGCCGGGCGTTATTACGTCAGGCTTGCCACCAGACTGGAAAACGATACCGGGCCATTCTCGGATGCCCGCATCATTGAAGTAGAGCATGAGGACAATGGCATGGATCGCACCTGGTTTGATAAACCCAGGTCCTGAGTAGCATCAATCACTGCATGGCCTCGGCGATGACATCCTCCGCTCCCTTGTACAGCAAGCGGCTGTGGCTATTGATTTCGGGAATCGTCCTGGCGCTGGTGGCGATATTGTCCCACCAGCGCACATTCATCATTGCCGACAACCTGATCCATGATGCCATCATCGCCAGCCAGCAGCATCCGCTGACCGGCAGGGTGGTCATCGTCGCGATCGACGATGACAGTATCACCACACTTGGCCGCTGGCCATGGCGTCGCAGCCTGCATGCAGAGCTGGTCAACCGCATCAGCGAGCAACAACCCGCCGCCATCGGCCTTGACATCCTGTTCAGCGAAGCTGACCTACAGCATCCCGAGGACGACCGGCTGCTGGCCCAGGCCATCAGGCAAAGCGGTGTAATCACGCTGCCTGTCGTCTTCAACCAGATGGGGCAGATCCCGTATGTACAAGTTCCTGCGCCTATGCTTGCACAGGAGGCGGCCAGCCTCGGGCATGTGCATATCAAGGTGGACGATGACGGGGTGGTGCGCTCCGCCCTGATGTGGCAATCGACAGGCCAGGAACAATATCCCCATTTCAGCACCGCTGTCCTGATCGCGGCAGGACATCCGCACCAGAGCACAGCACTGAAACAGCCCGATGCCCAGCTGATCCCCTATGCTGGGAATCAGGGCTATTTCCCCCGCATCTCCTACCGCGATGTCATCGAGGGCAGGATACCCGATGAGGTGTTCAAGGATAAGTTGGTGCTGGTCGGCGCAACCGCTACCGGCATCGGCGATCAATATGCGACCCCGGTCTCACGCGACGGGCAACTGATGCCGGGTGTTGAAATTATTGCCAACATCCTGGAGAGTCAGCTGAGTGGCCGCACGATCTCCCCTGCCGCTCCATGGCAAAACGTTGCCCTCAACCTTGTCTTCGTCAGCATGGCCCTGCTTGGCTTCATGCTGCTCAGTCCATTAGCAGCACTGCTGCTCAGCTTTTCACTGCTTGTCCTGCTCCTCCTGGCTACCTATGCGGCTGCCATCGCATCCGGCCTATTGCTGGCGCCCTCGGCAGGCGCACTTGGGCTGGTGCTGATCTACCCGCTCTGGAGCTGGCACCGACTGGATACCGCCGCCCGATTCCTGGCAGCAGAGTTCGAATCCTTCAAGCGCGATTTCCCCATGTTGCCGATGTCCAAGCCTCCTGCAGCATTCCATGACTTCCTGGACAGACGCATCAATGCCCTGCACGAAGCTACCCATCAACTGCGGGGGATGCACCGCTTCATCAGCGATAGCGTGAATGGTTTGCCGGATCCCACCCTGATCTGCGACCCAGGCGGCATCATCCGTGTCGCAAACCAGGCGGCAGCCAGTTATTTCGGCGCAGACAATCCCACGGCCCTGCAGCAGCAACCACTGCTGCCATTGTTGCAGCATATTCAGGATAAGCAGAGCAGCCATCCAGCCATCAACTTGCAAGTCCTGCTGGCCCAGGCCGGCATCGAGGTGGAGGCGCAGGATGAAAAGCAGCGCGAACTGCTGGTCAAGCTCGCCCCGTGCAAGGACGCTGCCGAGCGCCACATCGGCTGGATACTGAGCATCATCGATGTATCTAAACTCTGGCAGGCGGAAAAGGATCGTGACGAAGCTTTCCGTTTCATCACGCATGATATTCGAGCCCCCCTGTCCTCCATCATATCGCTGGTGGAATTGCAGAAACTGTCCCCGGAAAAAAACGGGGAGCGCTGGCTGGCCATGATAGAGAAACATGCCGATAACGCCCTGACATTGGCAGACGACTTCGTGCAATTGACGCGGGCAAAATCCGGTCATTACCAGTTTCATGAACACAACCTCGCGGACCTGCTGCACGAGGCGATAGACGATGCCTGGGCCCTTGCTCATGAGCGCAACATCACCATCACGCTGACCGACGCGCCTTTCGAGGCGCATGCCTGCGTCGACAGCACCCTGCTCAAACGCGCCCTGGCCAACCTGCTGAGCAATGCCATCAAGTTCAGCCCTGACCATTCCGTCATTTCATGCAGCATCCGCCCCTCGGGCAGGTACTGGAGCCTAGAGGTGCAGGACAAGGGCATTGGCATCAGTCCCGAAGCCCAGTCTCAGCTCTTCCAGTCGTTCAGCCGCGCCCACCAGCAAAGTCATCCCCACATCGAAGGCACTGGCTTGGGGCTGGCATTTGTCCAGGCCGTGGCCACCCGCCACCAGGGGGAAGTACGCCTCGCCAGCGCACCTGGCAAGGGCAGCTCGTTCAGCATCCTCATCCCCAGGCACGCCTAGCCACGCACCCAGGCCTTCCCCAGCAAACACGCAGCAATTGTCAACAATTGTCAGATCGCTATGACAAAGTCCCCAGCTGCTGCAACATAGGGCCACGAGTCAACAGGCAAACCAAACGAAAGGAAGGCGATGAACGCCATCCTGCACCAAACAGTGACATCCCGGTTACGCTGGACAACACGCATTCTCATGCTGTTGCTGGCCGTGGCCAGCCTGCTCGCCATGCTGCACACGACCCAGCCCTGGCCGCAACTGGCTGCATTCGCCCCAGCCGTCGCCACCATCGTCGTGCTCAGCACTACGACCACAGCCCTGCTCTTGCTGCTGCAGTTCAAGATCCAGAAGCAGTTCTTTTTGCTCCCCCTGGCCGGCGCCTACGCCATTTATGCCTTGGCAGCCATCACCAGCCTGCTCTCCATGCATGGGTCGCCCGACCATGCCAATCCCATGACTTCCGACACCATGTCGAATTGGGGGGCATACTGGCAATTCGGCTTCTGTGGCTTCATCATCATTGCAATGGCATTCCGCAAGGCCACCGAGTCCTTTCCGCAGCTGAACCGCATCATCCTCGGCAAGAATACGGTGCCATTCATGCTCACTCCGCTGCTTGGCATCATTGTTTATATGCTGGCGCTCAACGCGGGCAACCTGTTTTCCGCGATCATGAGCAGCTCGCCCATCGTCACTGCGCCGCTGGGCTGGGGGAGCTGGATCATGGCGGCAGCCACCTTCGTCCTGGTGCGCGCTTTTTGCAGCGACGATAAGCTGGTCACCATTTTTCTTTCCATCGCTGCCTTGTCCCACTTGTGCCATGTCTCGCACCTGCTGATAGACAATACCCCATTCAGTGCCAACTGGTATATGGCGCACCTCCTTAGCCTGTTTTCCTTCACCACGCTGCTTGCCGTGCTGATCCTGCAGCTCAGCCAGTTCACCCGCGACCTGGCCGACTCGCACGCTTATCTCATGGAAAAAGCCCACAAGGACAGTCTTACCGGCATCTATAACCGCGGCTATTTTGACGAAACCGCAGAGCTCGAGTGGCGGCGCGCGCAACGCAATGGCACGCCGATATCACTCCTGATGCTGGATATCGACCACTTCAAGGGATACAACGATCAGTTTGGCCATGTGAAAGGCGACAAGTGCCTGAAGAAAATCGCCCAGGCGCTGCACGCCAATATGCAACGCCCTGGAGACTTTGTCGCCCGATTCGGCGGCGAGGAATTCGTGGTACTGCTCCCGGCCACCACGGCAGAAGGGTGCCATGCGATGGCTCAGAAACTGCACCTTGCTGTCCAGAAACTCAAGATATCGGCAGGCGACCACCGCAGAGTCTCCGTCAGCATCGGTCACGCCACCTGGAATGGCCCTTACGAGAATGGTTCCATCAATGAACTGTTGTCTCAGGCCGATCTTGCGCTATACACCGCCAAGCGCCTGGGCAGGAACCGCATCGTGCGCTATGAGGATTTGGCACACAGCCTGGCCTGGAGCAAATCCCTGTTTCCACCGGGAGTCATGTCTCCGCAGTAACGCACTGTTTACAACGTTTTACGCATGCCTGGCGTCCGTCCAACCCTCGTTTTTTCCAGGCATGCTTTTTATACCGCAGCAGGGACAGGGCAAACGTCAATACACATCCCGCCTGTACCTGCCATCGGAGGCCAGCCGGGACATGGCCTCCTCGCCCAGCGCCTGCAACAAGACCGCATGCACTGCCTGCGCCATGCCATTAGCACTGCCACACACGTAAATGGCGGCGCCCTCCGCCACCCACTCCCGCAAGCGGTCAGCTTGTGAAGCCAGCACATGCTGGACATATCGCTTGTCCGCCTGGTCCCGGGAGAACGCCGTATCCAGCCTGGACAAGATACCGCTGGCCTGCCAGGCACTGATCTCATCCATAAAGTAAAAATCATGTGCCGCATTGCGCTCGCCAAACAACAGCCAGTTGGGCGAGCGGGAAGCAATGGCACGCGCCTTGAGGTGCGCACGCAATCCCGCGATCCCGGTACCATTGCCAATCAGTATCATGGGGCGGCGCTCATCGGGCGGATGAAAAGCCGCATTCTCGCGGATACGCAATGCCACCATCTCCCCCACATCGGCATACCGGGTCAACCAGCCTGAGCCGAGGCCCAGCCGTCCGTCCACATGCGCAGCCTGCCGCACCAGCAGCTCCAACTGGCCATCGGCAGGAAGGGAGGCGATCGAGTACTCACGATGCGGCAGCGGGCGTAGCTGTTGTACCAGTTGCACAAGGGACAAATCCCGCAGGGCCGCGAGCTCAGACTCCGTATGGGGCAGCAGGCGCTCCTGCAGCCAATCGCTCAAGCGCCTGCCTTCCACTACCGTGGCGCCATCCAATGCCAGTTGCTCCAGGAAATGCACCACCGCCTGCTGCGGATTGCGCGGGCCAATTTCGGCTATATCGCCCGCTTGCCACAAGACACCGACTGTCTCGGCGCGCAACGTCAGGTGATACACCGGCGCGCCGGCGCTGCCTGGATTCAACTGCTTGCGCTGCACCAGGCGCCATGCCTGGTATTGCGGCGCTTCCCAATCCGGCATCTCGGTATTGCCTGCCAGCAATCCCAGCTGATATTGCCAGTGGCGCAAAGCCCCGGCATCGCCTGCATCCACTTGCACCAGGTCGAACAGCGGCAATGCATGTGCATGCTGCAGCCAGGCATCCAATTGATGCCCGAAACCGCAAAAATTGGCGTAACTGCTGTCCCCGAGCGCCAGGAGGCCATATTGCAGATGGGCAAGAGACGGCGTGGCCGACATGGTTGTTTGCACGAAACGGCGGGCATTGTCGGGAGGATCACCTTCCCCGGTGGTGCTGACGACGAACAATGCGCGCTGGACGGTAGCCAGCATGGCAACATCCACCGCATCCAGCGCCAGGCAATGCACGGCGACGCCGGGCCGTTGCAGCGCTGCAGCCGTCTTGAAGGCCAGCTCGCGGGCATAGCCTCCCTGGCTGGCATAGCCCACGAGGACGGCCTTGCCGTCGACAGGGGATACTGGCCCCGGGACCGCCGACAGCCGCCGATGGCGCCTGATGATCCAAACGCAAAATAGCAGATAGGCAATGCACAGGCCCAAGGCAAGCGCGTAGCGGTTGAAAGCGGGATTGTTCACGGCAGCCTGCGCCGTCTCGCTGAGCAGCAGGCCAGCCAGGGCAGCAGATACCCGCCGCGTCACTGCCACATTTCCCGCAGCCTGGGCGATGCATGCTGCTCCAAGCCGGCAGGGGTTTCCACCGTGAACAAAGCAGCAATGTCATGCGTCTGCGCATAGGCCAGCCCACGCTCCAGCCCCATGACAGTCAAGGCGGTGGCATATGCATCGGCTTCCATGCAGCTAGCCGACAGTACGCTGACGGAAACCGGCGCCTGGTCGACCGGCCAGCCGGTCTGTGGATCAATGGTGTGTGCGTAGCGCCTTCCATGATGCTCGAAATAACGGCGGTAGTCGCCAGAGGTGGCCAGGCCCAAGCCGTGCACAGCCACCACGTATTCATCCAGCCTGGCCGCTTCCGGCGTGCGCTCAAGCGCTACCCACCAGGGCTGCCCGTCTGGCTTGATGCCTTGCCCATAGAATTCCCCGCCGACTTCGACCAGGTAATGCTGCACGCCATGCGCGCGCAATACCCGCGCCACTTGGTCGACGCCGAACCCCTTGGCAATGCCGGAAAAGTCCAGCGCAAGCTTGCCCCCTTGCTTCAATTCGCGCCGGACCGGGTCGAACTCAAGCTTTTTCCAGCCGCTCTCCCGCAATGCTTCGTCAATACTGACCTGGGCAGGCGGCAACACCTGTACCTGCCGGGGACCGAACCCCCAGAGATCGACCAATATCCCGATGGCAGGATCGAAACAACCGTCCGTCTTTGCCGCCACGGCAAGCGCATTGGTCAGGACGATGGCAAACTCCGGCGGCACCTTCACTATCGTGCCCGGCGCCGCATGGTTGAACTGGCTGATCACCGAGTCTTGCAGCCAGGTGCTCATTTGCTGCACCACCTGATCCAACGCGGTTGAAACCGCAGCTGCCACTGTGCGCTCTGCCAGCTTGGCAGTATCGACATAGCGGACCGACCAGGTGGTCCCCATGGTCTCGCCCCTGAGCACGACGATACCGCCACTGGGCAGCTCACGCGGCAACTCCGCAAGTTGCTGCGGGATCAATACTTGTCGCATGCCTACTGAGGCAATACTTCCAGTGTCAACACATAAGCCAGGCCGCGCTCCTTGGCCACCTTGGTCTTGACCTTGTCGTCGGTATAGTCGGCATCCAGCCAGTAGAGGCCGGCTTCAGGCAGGTTGATTGTCACCTTGCCGTCGGCATCAGTCTTGAGCTTCTGCTCGCCCTTCTGGTTACGGTAGCGGGTCTGACCCTTGATCACTTCGACCTCGACGCCTGCCGTGGGCTTGCCGTCCACCAGGAACTGCACGGTCAGCGGCTCACCAGCGACCAGATCATTTGGATGGCTACTGGCCACCGCCTCCAGCCCACGCCCCACGGTCGTGATCTTGGTCGGCGACCCCACGGTCACATAGGTTTCCAGTCGGCCGACAAATTCCGATACCTTGAGGTCCTTGGCATTCGCAGGCACGCGCTGGTGGAACTCCTCCTCAGACCCCATGAAGCGCCTGGGCTGATCGCCATCCTTCCAGAAGGCCCGTAGGCCCTCGCGGTACATGGATAGGCGGTAAGTGCCGCTCTGCTCGAAATATGCATCGAACGTGGTGCGCAGCTCGCCTTTGCTGACATTGGCAGGCTGCACCAGGCTCTCGTCCGGCGCGATGATCTTCAGCTCGTCAATCGGCAGTGGGCGATGGTTGAAGTGGAATGGATCATTCGAAACCGCAGCGTCGAACGTGACGAACTGCGGTGCCGACAACACAGTGCTGGATGGCAGTACCCAATAGCCATGCGCATGGGCAGCAGTTGCGCTCAAGGCCGCAACAGCAGCCAGTACATATTTCATAGCGTTCATATCAATGATTCTCTTCATGGGGAAATGTTAAGGTTTCAACTGCAGGCTAATCGCGCCCAGCTCCGACTGTCCGCTGGCCGTCAGGCTTTCCGCTTGTTGCACCGGCCATTTGAACGGCACGCGCACCAGCTCCCGGTCGCCCTTTTCACGCACGGCTTCCACGACCAGGTTGTACTCTCCTGGCGCCAGCTTTTCCAAGGGAGCCTTGCCCTCGGTATAGGAAAGCGTATGTTCGCCGACCGGCTTCGTCGCGCCAGAAACCCCGTCCAGCGGCATACTGAGGTCGCGGCCGCCCTTGCGCCACCATTGACGCAAATCCTTCAGCCACTTGGTGCCCTTGTTCTCCGCCTTATCCTTGGCATACCAGACGGACAGCGTGGTCGCGATATCCTGGTTCGGCGTTTCTACCCATATGGCCAGGTAGGGACGGTGATATTCCGCAGCATTGACTCGGGGAATCGTCACCTTCACATCCAGTCCGGCCGCATGGCTGGCGCCAGCGAACGTGGCCGCGATCAGGGCCGGAATCACTGCATATCGCATCGAGTTCTCCTTAATGAATGAATAGTATGGCCAGCACCCAGGGCAGGATCAGGCCCAGCCCGACCAAAGGCCAGGTAAACGGCCTGTTGCCCGCATGCATGTGCAGCAGGCACAGGCCCGTGATGGAAAACACCAGGGCCATGACGGAAAACGCGTCCAGGAACCAGCTCCATGCCATTCCAGTATTGCGACCCTTGTGCAGATCGTTGAAATAGGACACCCAGCCCCGCTCTGTCAGTTCGTAATGCAGTTCGCCGCTTGCCCGGTCTATCACCACCCAGGCATCGCCTCCTGGACGAGGCAAGGACACATAGACCTCATCGTCCGACCATTCAGCAACGCGGCCGGCTGCCTCGATGCCAAGCGCACCTGCCATCCAGCTCGCGACCGCCATGGGCAAGGGCGCATTATCCCCATGGGTCTGCTGCAGCTTCGACAACAATGGTGATGGCAATTGTCCGTTTTTCTTGGTCACCACCGGGTCGGACTCGATCCGGCCAGCGTTGTTGAGTGTCAGGCCGGTCGCAGCAAACAGCAGCATCCCGACCAGGCAGATGGCAGAGCTGATCCAGTGCCAGCGATACAGGTGCTTGAGCCAGAAAGAACGCCTTGTTTGAGCTTGATTACTTTGCATGTCGGCTTACGAGCGCTGGCGAATCCAATAAATGAGAATTTGTCTCATTATATCAAAGACTGTCGCCCAGGCACGCCACAAGCATGGCGCGCATGCGTAAAATTTGGGAAATATGGAGAGACTGCCAGGAAGGCAAGGCAAGTTGCTGCAAGCTCCGGTATAATCCGGCCTCCGCCAGACGGCAATATGTCGGCGCACAAGCAACTTACGGAACAACAGGGGATTTTTTTAGGAGAATATTGCCTGATTTGGTGCCGGGGGGGGGACTCGAACCCCCACACCTTGCGGCGGCGGATTTTGAGTCCGCTGCGTCTACCAATTCCGCCACCCCGGCAACAAGGCGTGCATTATAGCAACCCTTATGACAATGCGCACTAACGATTTTGATTTTTTCTTGCCCGACGAACTCATTGCCCAATTTCCCGCCAAGGAGCGCAGGGGTAGCCGCCTGCTTCACCTGGACGGCAATACTGGCCAAGTCAACGACAGGCTGTTTCTCGACTTGCCCGATCTGGTGGAGCCGGGCGACCTCTTCATCTTCAACGACACCCGCGTCATCAAGGCCAGGCTGCATGGGGAAAAGCTCAGCGGCGGCAAAATAGAAGTTCTCGTCGAACGCGTGCTGGGGCCCTTCGAGGCATTGGCGCACATCCGTGCCTCACGTGCACCCAAGCCCGGCAGCATCTTGCGGATTGCAGATGCATTCGAGGCTGAAATGCTGGGGCGGCAGGACGACCTTTTTCACTTGAGAATCCTGGGTGACTTACCGCTGCTGGACTTGCTGGAGCAGCACGGCAGCCTGCCCTTGCCGCCCTACATCACCCACGATGCGGAAAGCACCGACGAGGAACGCTACCAAACAGTGTATGCTCGCGAACCCGGCGCCGTTGCCGCCCCTACTGCCGGCCTGCATTTCGACAATGCCATGCTGGATGGGCTCAAGCGCCTTGGCGTCAATATCGCCTACGTTACCCTACATGTCGGCGCTGGCACATTCCAACCGGTGCGTGTCGACAATATCAGCGAACATAAAATGCACAGCGAGCTCTATTCGGTGCCCCAGCACACGGTGGACATGATTCATCAGACGCGGGCCACCGGCGGAAAAGTCACGGCTGTGGGCACGACCGCTCTGCGCGCGCTCGAGAGCGCAGCACAGCCAGGAACGCTCCAGGCAGGACAGGGAGAAACCGATATTTTCATCACGCCGGGCTATCGCTTCCAGGTGGTAGAGCGCCTGCTCACCAATTTTCACTTACCCAAGAGTACTTTGCTGATGCTGGTTTCTGCCTTTGCCGGAGTAGAGCATATTCGGAACGCATATGCCCATGCCGTGACTGCGCGCTACCGCTTCTTTAGCTACGGCGACGCAATGCTGATCGAGCGGCAGGATTGAGAGAGGGCGAAAGCGCGTAGCGCCACTGCACACACGAGCCCTGAAGCCAGGCCATGGTGTATTGGGTCAGTGTATTGGGTCAGGCAAGGCGCTTATATCCGGCGGACTGCGCTACTAGCCGCGCCCACCGTTCCTGCCATGGATGCTTTCCAGGGAGCCGAGGCCAAGTTGCAGCGCAATCCACTCGGCAGCTTCGCGGTTGCCGCGCGGCATTACCCGCCCAGGCCGCGATGCATTAAGCATTGCCAGCAGGCTATCGGCAATATCTCCGCTCGCCAGCTGCTTTGCGCTCACCTGCAAGCACCGGCCATGCGAGCTCAACCACGAGACGAGGCAATCCTGCTCCGGCCAACCGTCCCGCGGCACATACAGCACGGGAACGCCATGGCAGGCCGCCTCAACGAATGTGCCATAACCAGGCTTCGTCAGTACGAGGTCGCTGCTTGCGAGCAATGTAGAGAAATGCATCTGCAACGGCTCCTGCGCATGAAAGTCCGCCCGCTCGATGCCCTGCATCCAGGCTTGCGGCAATAACCAATGTACATGGGGCAGTCTCGGGAAATGGGCAGGGTTCACCTGCATACTGATCCCGCCCATACCGACCAAAACCAGCTTGTATTGCCTGCCTTCCTCCAGACCTGTAGCCTGCAGGATATCAGTGCGGCTATCCATGGCAATATCAGCAACCGGCCCCACCGCATGGCAATCCAGCCACGGCATCTTCATGGCAGGCTCAATGCGTAGGAAACCGCGCGCGCTGGCATAGGCAGCGCGCATTTGTTGCTGCACAGGGTCAAGGATAGGGTCGGCAACATAGTGTTGGAGAATGTCCGCCCAGTTCAGCGAACACATAGCCAAGGCAGGGATGCCAAGCGACGAGGCCGCCGCCAACGGCAAATAGGCGACATTGCTGAGCACGGCATCGGCCTGCTGCCCGGCAATCCATGCAGCCTCGGCCTCCACCCTTGCGCCCCAGTCTGCATGGAAGTCCAGGTAGGCTGCGATACTGGCTGCCACGTCCACTTCGAGCGCCGAGTGCATCAGCATGCCGAAATCAGCGCCGCGCCGCTCATAATTAAACGGTGCATGAATGCGCGAGCGCAGAAAACTTTCGGCCACCATGCTGCAAACCACCAGCGCCAGGTTGGGCTGACCCCGCGCCAACTGGTTGAGCACGGGAGCGACCTGCGCCACATGCCCGTATCCATGGCCGGAAATATAGACCAGCAACCGCTGCTGGCGACCAGAAGCTACCGCCATGTCCGCCTAATTCAATGCCGCTGCCGTCACGGCAGGCGCCTGATAGGCCCAGGACTTGCGCCAGGCATTGAGGACAAGGTTGGGATATTCCGGCTTGCCCAGGCTACCGTTGTAGCGGCCGAGGGCACGGAAGAGGTCGCCCTTCTCAATATCGAGATAATGCCGCAGGATGGTGCAGCCATACCGCAGGTTCAGGCGCATGTGAAACAGGTTGTGGTCGCTGGCGCCGATGGCCTTGACCCAGAACGGCATCACCTGCATATAGCCGCGCGCGCCGGCCGACGACACTGCATACTTGTTGAATGCGCTTTCGACGTGGATCAATGCCAGAACCAGCTGCGGATCTAGCCCGGCCCGCGTCGCCTCGTAATGCACGGTTCGGAGAAACTCCTCCCGCATCCGCATGTCTGGAATCCGCTTTTGCAATCTCTTGGACATGGCCTGCAGCCAGGCCTCCCCTTCTTCAGGGCTGGCAGCAGCCAGGCGCGGCGCGGCGCTGTCGCTGATTGAGCGCTGCATCATCGCCCGTACGCTATTGGACAATGGCTCTTCCTTCTGCGCGCCGGCATCCGCCGGCATGCTGGCGCACCACAGGCTGGCGAACAACAGTAAGCCAGCCCGCTGCACTAGAGTGCCTGCCTGACTATGGACACGATATCCGCCAATGCAACGGTCTCGGCACTGGCAGCAGTACGTGCCTGGTATTCTACCTGGCCCTCTTTCAGGCCGCGGTCGCCGATGACAATGCGGTGCGGGATGCCGATCAGCTCCAGGTCGGCAAACATGACGCCTGGACGCTCGCCGCGATCATCCAGCAGTACATCGATGCCCAGCGCGGACAGCTCATCATACAACGCATGGGCCGCAGATTGCACAGCCTCGCTCTTGTCATAGCCGATCGGCGCAATCGCCACCGAGAACGGCGCCATGGCTGCGGGGAAGATAATGCCGCGCTCGTCGTTGCCCTGCTCGATCGCAGCACCGACGATGCGCGATACGCCAATGCCATAACAGCCCATTTCCATGAACTGCTTCTGGCCATTTTCATCAAGGTAAGTCGCTTCCATGGCTTCCGTATACTTGGTTCGCAACTGGAAGATATGCCCGACCTCTATACCACGGCATAGGCTGATGCAACCTTTTCCATCAGGACTGGGGTCACCTTCGACCACATTGCGGATATCCGCCACTATCATCGGCTCCGGCAAATCGCGGCCAAAATTGACACCAGCCAAGTGGAGTTTGGGCTTGTTGGCGCCGCAGACGAAATCGCTCATGACGGCCACGCTGCGGTCTGCGACCACATTGACCTGGGTGGAAACACCCACCGGTCCGATAAAGCCCGGAGGGCAGCCCAGGTATTCGCGGATTTCCAGCTCGGAAGCAAAGCGAAAACTTGACAGGCCGGGCACCTTGGCGGCCTTGACCTCATTCAACGCATGGTCGCCGCGCAGCAACAGCAGGTAGAACTGGCTATTGCCCGCCTCGTCCGTTGCCACGACGGCAATCGACTTCACGGTCTGCTGCAGACTGATGCCCAGCAATGCCGCCACGTCTTCGCACGTGGTCTGCTTTGGGGTATCCACCTCGCGCAGGGGTTCTTTCGGCTCGCCCCTGGGATGCTCAGGCGCCAATGCCTCCGCCAGCTCCACATTGGCGGCAAAGTCGGAGTGCTCGCAATAGGCCAGCGCATCCTCTCCCGAATCCGCCAATACGTGGAACTCGTGCGAACCATCACCGCCAATGGCCCCCGTATCCGCACGCACGGCACGAAACTTCAAGCCCAGGCGGTTGAATATATTGCTGTAGGCCTGGTACATGGTGTCGTAGGTCTGTTGCAGCGACTCCAGGCTGGTATGGAAGGAGTAGCCATCCTTCATCACGAATTCGCGTGCGCGCATGACACCGAAGCGTGGACGGATTTCATCGCGGAACTTGGTCTGTATCTGGTAGAAATTGAGCGGTAACTGCTTGTAGGAGCGGATTTCGCGACGCGCGATATCGGTGATCACTTCTTCATGCGTAGGCCCGAAACAGAAATCACGCTCGTGACGGTCGCGAATCTTCAGCATTTGCGGCCCAAATACTGCCCAGCGGCCGGTTTCTTCCCAGAGTTCCTTGGGCTGGACGGCTGGCATAAGCAACTCCAGCGCGCCGGCGCGGTTCATCTCTTCGCGCACAATGGTTTCCACCTTGCGTAGTACACGCAGGCCGAGTGGCATCCAGCTATACAAGCCGGAACCCAGTCGCTTGATCAAGCCAGCGCGCAGCATGAGCTTGTGGCTGGCAAGCTCCGCTTCCTGTGGGGCTTCTTTCTGTGTGGCGAGGAAAAACTGTGACGCGCGCATATTGTTCGTTTCTTCGAAAATTTCGGATGCTGCGGATTTTATCGGGAAACGTGCGGCGCGTCAGCCGTCGTGCACGGATCTAGGCAACGGCAGCCGTCTTTTTTTCCACCAGACTGTAAAGCTTATCCCGTAGCGGCATGTACTCGGGCTCCTGATCGACAACATAGTAATTTGTCATCTGGCCGAAGCTGAGGTTGACCGCATACCCAAGCGCAATTGAGCGTGCCGGGAAAGGGCCGCGCGCCACGATGCCTCGCGTCAGGCTGCCCGACACCAGAATCACGCGGGACTGAGGAGGAATATCGCCGTATTGTTCTGCCTGGGAAGACGGGATGAGATCGACGAATTGATGAAACAGCTTTTCATCGTTGTCAGTAACAGGGCCATCAAGCTGGTCCAGATACTGCTCGATGACAGGCTGGTCCTCGTCGTCGTATACACCGACCAGCCTCATGCCTTTGATGACATTACCTCTAAACAAGGCTTTCATTTCATTATCCTTCCATGGATGGTATCCATTTGATATAACGACATACCGTGACAAAATCTGAGATCGGCATGTTGGCGGCCTCGACTTTTGGCCTCTGTCCGCCCACTCCCCATAAAAGCACCAGCCGGATGTTCCTGCCGTTTTTTATGGGCACTCACACAACAACAAAAAACTGTTATACCCTTATGACCGCATGACATAGTCCATGCGCCCATGTACATCACAGAGAGATTGACGCCGTACCACTATGACAACACTCACATCATCTGAATGGGCCGCCTGGGTTCAGGCTATTGGCTCCGTCGTTGCCATCTTCGCCGCCATCGGTATTTCTGCCTGGCAAAATTATGTAGACACCCGTCGCCGCAGCATGGAACAGCGTGGCTATTCCAAGCGGCTGATGTCGGTCACCCACAAAATTGCCTATGATATTTATCTGACACTACACAATATCGAACAGTTGCGCAGCAATCCACTAAAAAGTGAAACCCGGCAAATGCGCGACTTCAACCGCAGTAAGCTAGGTCGCCTTGAAAAGGCCCTGCATGCCATTCCACTGCACAACCTCGGCACCATTACCGCCGTCGAGCAAGTCATGATCATCTTCTCGCAAATCGAGGCTGCTAACAACCTGCTGGCGCCTGAGCCTGCCGACATGAAACATAATATCGATCATGTCCCCTGCAGCGAGATATATGGTCGCGCCTGGCGTCCTATCGTGGAGGCCTGCCGCGTCGCCAGCTACACATTGCGCGGCGAAGTGCTCAACTACACCTGAAAGGCAACACCGTCGGCAGCGCCCCCATGACGCTGCCGCCGAACTCTATGGGTAATCTGGCCAATGTTTTAGCTGCCAGCCCCCTGCTGGATTTTGCCTAGGCTGGGTGGTCCTGGTGCCAGCCGGGTTACTCCAAGCCCGACTACAAGACCACAGGCTTGTTGCAGAGCTCGTTCCTGGCCTCTGAGGTGGCAGGGAAATGTTGCTGCAAGGATTTGCCGATCTCTGTGATGGCGTAGATCACGCCTTCCTCAAACCGCCCCTGACGGAACTTTTCCTGCATGACCTTGACGATGCTTTCCCAGCCTTGTTGGCCCAGATGACGATTGATGCCACGGTCAGCCAATATTTCGACATCATGATCGGCCATTAGCAGGTATATCAGCACACCGTTGTTCTGCTCGGTGTCCCATATTCCTAGTTGCGAGAACAGCTCGATCGCCCGCTGACGCGGCGTCACACCGCGCAATATCGCCAGGGGGTGCAAGTCTCCCTCGACGACAAAGCGGATTTCACCACTATGGGTTTTCTCGCTTGCAGAAATTGCCTGCTCGATACGCTGCAATGCAGCGGCAGGAAAGTGCCGACGCACATGCCACGGGGTATTGAACACATGCGCCAGCAATCGCATGAATGTATTTCGCTTTTTCATGTCTTACCAGTCGCCCGAGGCGCCTCCTCCTCCAAAGCCACCGCCGCCGCCGGAGAATCCACCGCCCCAGCCGCCACGGCCACCGCCAAACCCACCGACAATCGGTACGCCTCCCATGGCAGAACCCACCATGGTGATGAAGAACGCGACGAAACCAAGCGCTGCGGCAAACAATAATCCGCCGCCGAAAAGCACCACCGCGCCGCCGACCAGGCCGCCATTGATGGCACTGCCAAGGAAGTTACCGAATATGGCGCGCAACACGCCCCCCAGAATCAACCCACCAAACAGCAGCAGAGGCAGCATTTCGCCGAAACCACCGCTACCGCCTTGCGGACGTTGTTTGGGCGGAGCGGGCAAGCCTTCGCCGGCAATCAGGCGCGTGATATATCCCAGCGCCGCATCGATGCCGCCGTAGAAATCCCCTTGACGGAACGCAGGCGCCATCACGTCGGAGACAATGCGCTTGGCAATCACGTCGGGAATAGCGCCTTCCAGTCCATAGCCCACCTCGATGCGCATCTTGCGGTCATCCTTGGCCACCAGCACCAAGACGCCATCATCGACCTTACCTCGCCCAAGCTTCCAGGCTTCTACCACGCGCATGGAATATTGCTCTATCGCCTCCTGGCCCGTGGTCGGCACCAGCAGCACAGCAATCTGGCTACCTTTTTCCCGCTCGAATTGTGCAAGCCTGTTCTCAAGCGCAGCCAGCTCCTGCTGGCTCAAAGTGCCGGTGAGGTCCGTGACTCTCGCCGTCAGCGTGGGCACGGCCACTTCATCGGCATGAACCATCCCGGCGACCGCCAGCCATAGCCACAAGAGCGGGGCAAGCAGTCTGGCAAAGATGTGTTTGCTCTGAACCAATGCGCGACCTCGTTATTTATCGAAGCTGACGGCGGGAGCCTTGGAAAGCTCGCTCTCGTTCTCAACCGAGAAGTTGGGCTTGGGCTGGTAGCCGAACAGCTTGGCGGTCATGTTGTTGGGAAATTGCCGGACAGCCGTGTTATAAGCCTGCACCGACTTGATATAGCGGTTACGCGCCACGGCCACACGATTCTCAGTACCTTCCAATTGCGCCTGCAAGTCGCGGAAGTTGGCATCAGCCTTGAGCTGAGGATAGTTTTCGGCAATGGCCATCAGGCGGGAAAGCGCAGACGTCATCTGATTTTGTGCTTCCTGGAACCGCGCAAATGCCTGTTCATCGTTCAGCAATTCCGGCGTTGCCTGAATGCTGCCTACTCTGGAGCGCGCCTCGGTCACTTGCGCCAGCACTTCTTGCTCATGCGCTGCATACCCCTTGACGGTATTCACCAGGTTAGGTACCAGGTCAGCACGACGCTGATATTGATTCAATACTTCGGACCAGTCCGCCTTGACTTGCTCATCCAGGCTCTGGAAAGTGTTATAACCACAGCCGCTCAAGGTCAGCACCATGAGTACGGCAACGAACTTCAACCAGATTTTTTGCATGTTCAATCCCTTCATTTCAAGAGTCAATTCAATTCATTCATTTTCATTGTATGCGAGAGCAACAAACAAAACCCGGCACAACGATGCAGCCAGACATCCTGGCGAAGGCAATCATATGGAGACAATCACTGGCGCCGGAAAAATTCTGTTGGCCGCTCCACACGCAGGCGGCAATCCGCCACTACATCGACTAGCGCTGAGATGGGGATGACGCCGCCGATTTCAAGTGCTGCATGGTTTCTCTCGCAAAACACAAGTCATCCCAGGCCTTGGCCTTGTCTGCCAGGTTTCTCAGGAGGTAGGCTGGATGATACGTCACTATCACCGGCACGCCGTGAAAGTCATGCAATGCACCGCGTAACCCTGCAATGCTCTTGTCGCTGGCAAGCAGCGACTGCGCTGCAAACTTTCCCAGTGCGACGATCAGCTTCGGCTTGATCAGCTCCACCTGGCGCTTGAGGTAAGGGTCGCATTTCACCACCTCTTCGCCCTGCGGATCACGATTGGCGGGCGGACGGCATTTCAGGACATTGGCAATGTAGACATTCTCACCACGCTTCAACGCAATGGCAGCCAACATATTGTCGAGCAACTGCCCGGCCGGGCCGACGAATGGCTCGCCCCACCGGTCTTCCTCGGCCCCGGGCGCCTCGCCGACGAACAACCATTCCGCATTGGGGTCGCCAATACCGAACACCGTCTGAGTACGTTTCTGTGCGAGGTCGCACGCTTCGCATTCCGATACACTCTGCTGCAAGGCTTGCCAATCCATGGCCATGATGGCAGTACGCCTGTCGCCCTGCGGGGCAGAGACCTCTTCAATCAATGGTGGTACGACGCTTTCACCGAACTCCGGCCATGTCTGCATGGCTTCGAAATATTCCGGATCGGGCTGGATAGCGCCAGCCTCATGACTATCGGCCTCGCACGCTGGCTCGGCTTGAACCGCCATCGGCGCTAGCGATGCCTCAACCGGCTCAGGCGTCTGAAGCTGCAACGACTCACTGCACTCCATGCCGGCAGGAGCATTCCCTTCGGCGCCAGTTGGCCCGGGATCCACCGCAGTGGCTGCTTGTCGTCCGTCCTGCGGCTGAGCTGCAGTCGGCAAGACAATCGGGTTACGCAAGTGCCAGACTGGCAGCAACTCCAGTTCGCGCAATATATCTTCACGACTCAGGCCCATGTCGCCCTCTTCACAATGCAGCACCCATCAGCACGGCATCTTCGCGACCATTTGGCGCAGGATAATACCCGCGGCGGATCGCCATTTCATTGAAGCCCATACTTTCATAAAGCTTCAGTGCCGCCTGGTTGGAAGGACGCACTTCCAGAAACATATGAAGAGCGCCATGTTGGCGGCCAACATCCATCATGTGGGCCAGCAGACTGCGCCCATAGCCTTTACCCTGCCAGGGCGCCGCAATGCTGATATTCAGCAGATGCGCCTCATCCAGCACCATCATCATGACGGCATAGCCGATTACTTCTCCATCGCGCTCATATACCCAGCAGCGATGACCGGCGTTCAAGGAATCTTTGAAATTGCCCCGGGTCCAGGGGTAGGGATAAATCGTCGGCTCTATTCTCGACACCGCATCCAGGTCTGCCGCCTGCATGGGCCGCAAACTGGTTTCGGGCTTCAGTACGGCGTTCATGCACTGGCCGCCCTGGCTTCGCGCTCGCGCGTGGTCAGCGCGACCTTGTTGCGGATATAGATGGGGGCGGCTTCGCTGGCCGGGCGCCCCTGAGCAGCTGCAAAACCGGGCAATGCCAGCCGCGCAATCGCCGCAGCACGCGGATAGGCTTGAGGAATACACTGCGCCAGCTGGCGGCCATAGCGCTGCTCCAGCGCTTGCGCATAAGCCTTCCAGCCGCTGCCTGTCCCGGTCCAGCCGTCGCCCCCGATATCCGGCACCATATCCGGCGCATACAGCCCGGCAGCAATAACCTCCTGCCAACCTGTAGCTGTTTTCTCATATGCAGCGTGGTAGACCTCTCCCATGCGCGCATCAAGGCAGGCGATCACCCTGTCAGCGCCCTGGGCATCCTCGGCCAGTGCCAGCAAGGTACTCACGCCGATGACGGGTAGCCCTGCCCCAAAAGCCAGCCCCTGGGCGACGCCACAAGCGATGCGCAAGCCCGTGAACGAGCCGGGGCCGGCACCAAAGGCGATGCCGTCCAGGTCGCGCAGCGACAGGCCCGTTTCGTCCAGCAGCTCGCGCAGCAATGGCAGGATACGCTGGGAATGGGACTGGCCTGCCAGCAGCTCGCGCTCGGCCAGCTTGCCATCGAGCAGCAAGGCCAGCGACAGGTATTCCGTAGAAGTATCTAGTGCAAGGAGTTTCATGCCGGATCAGGTGGGGAAGAAGCGAAGAATTCTACTACATCTTCCACATTGCGCGTCCGCCGCATCGGCGGCAGGCTCTGCCAGATGCGGCGCCCGTAAGGCTTGCTGATCAGCCTCGGGTCGCAGATCATCAGCACACCGCGGTCGCGTTCATCGCGGATCAGGCGCCCCGCACCCTGTTTGAGCGTAATCACGGCATAAGGCAACTGGTATTCCATGAAGGCGTTCTTGCCCTCGGCATTCATCTTGTCGATGCGTGCCGCCAGCACCGGGTCATCGGGCGGAGCAAACGGCAGCTTGTCGATGATCACAGCAGACAGTGCTTCGCCGCGCACGTCCACCCCTTCCCAGAAGCTCTGCGAACCCACCAGCACGGCATTGCCGAGCCGGCGGAAACGCTCAAGCAACTCGCTGCGTGCCGTATCGCCCTGCATCAGCAACGGGTATTCCAGACCTTCGGCAGCAAAGGCATCCTTGAGCAGCGCGTGCAATTCACGCATTGCGCGCAAGCTGGTGCAGAGCACGAACGCCCGCCCACGACTGGCCTTGATCACCGGTAAGGCCATGGCGGCGACGGAGGCCACATACCCTGCGCTATTGGGCTCGGGCATGCCCTGCGGCACATAGAGCAAGGCTTGCCGCCCGTACTCGAACGGGCTGTCCCAATGTCCAGTAGCGGCATCCTGTAGGCCCATCTGGGAAAGGTAGTGGCTGAAATCGCTTTTGACTGCCAATGTCGCGGACGTAAAAATCCAAGCTCTGGGTTGAGCGTTAAGCTGCTTACTGAAGCCTTCGGCTACGGAAAGCGGGGTGGCATGAAGCTGCACCGATTGGCTGAACACCTCTACCCAGCGCACCAGATTGGCATCGGTAGCGTCATGCCAGCGTTGCAGCAAAGCCTGCAACGCAAGCGCGCGCTGCCAGCAATTGTCGACGGCGGGATCGCGCTCTGCCTGGGTTTCCAGGATTTTCGCCAGGTCAACGAGCTTTTCCTGCATCGTCGCATAGGCGGCCTCGAAGTTGCGCAAGGCCAGGGCTTTCTGCACCGGCAGGCGCGCGCCCTCGTAAGCAAAAATCAAGCGAAAATCGCGTACGGCCTTTTCCAATGCCGCGGTGGCCTCAGGCAGCACCGTGCAATCCTTGATAGTCGTGAGGTACTCATTGTGAGAGTCGCGCGCCAGCTCCATGAGCTGGCTGGTGGAATAACCCTCACCAAAGAACATGCCCGCGACTTCGGGCAGCTGGTGCGCTTCGTCGAAGATGACAGTATTCGCCGTGGGCAACAGCTCGGCCACACCTTCGTCGCGCAGCATCACGTCGGCGAAGAACAAATGGTGGTTCACCACTACCACGTCTGCAGCCAGCGCACGCTTACGCGCTTCCATGACAAAGCAATCCTTGTAGAAGGCGCACTCCTGCCCCACGCAATTGTCGCGGGTGGAAGTCACTGCGGGCCAGATGGTGGCGCTCTCAGGCACCGAAGTCAGCTCGCTTTTGTCGCCCGTGGCGCTGTTCTCGGCAAAGGCCTGGATCTTGTGGACATAGGCCGCGTCTTCGCGCGAATAGAAGCGGCCCTCGCTCATCGCGCGCTGCAGGTGGAAATGGCAGACGTAATTGGCACGCCCTTTCAGCATGGCGACGGTAACCGGCACCTTGAGAGCGTCGCGCACGGCAGGCAGGTCGCGGTTGAACAGCTGATCCTGCAATGTCTTGGTGCCGGTGGAAATGATGACCTTGCCGCCCGACAGCAGCGCTGGCACGAGATAGGCAAAAGTCTTGCCGGTGCCGGTGCCGGCCTCGGCTACCAGTTGACGGTTATGCTTGATCGCCTCGGCGATCGCCTGCGCCATTTCCTGCTGTTGGACGCGCGAACGATAGCCAGGAATGTTTTCCGCCAATGGACCTTGCGCGGAAAAGACATGATCAATATCCGTCATTAAAGTCCTATCTGATCCAGCGGACTAACGACCCCTTTGCCACCACGGTTCAGCACATGGGTGTAAATCATGGTAGTAGAAACATCAGAATGCCCCAGCAATTCCTGCACGGTACGAATGTCATATCCGGACTGCAAAAGATGGGTAGCAAAAGAATGGCGCAAGGTATGTGGTGTCGCCGGCTTGGCGATTCCAGCCGCAAACACGGCCTGCTTCATGGCGCGTTGCACGCCTTTTTCATCCATATGATGCCGCCGTGTCTTGCCCGAGCGCGGGTCAACAGATAACTGGCGCGACGGAAAAACATACTGCCAACCCCAGTCACGTCCGGCATTCGGATATTTTTTATCCAATGCAAATGGCAGATACACCTCACCAAAACCTGCCGCCACATCTTCTTCATGCAACATCTTTACCTTAACCAAATGACCTTTTAACGCTGACACAACAGACTCGGGTAGCATGGTTACCCTATCCTTAAAACCCTTACCCTCGCGCACCACAATCTCACGCCGCTCAATATCCACATCTTTCACCCGTAGCCGCACTGCCTCCATCAAACGCAAGCCGCCACCATAGAGCAAAGCAGCAACCAATGCATGTGTGCCAGATAACCCAGCCAATACAGACTGCACCTCACTCACACTCAACACCACAGGCAACCGCTTGGGCACGTTAGCCTGCGTGACGTTATCCAGCCACGGCAACTCAACTTCAAGCACTTCACGATATAAATACAACAACGCGGATTTCGCCTGATTCTGGGTCGATGCAGCCACATTCCGCTTAACCGCCAGATGCGTCAAAAATGCCTCAATATCCGCCGCTCCCATATCTCGCGGATGACGCTTGCCATGAAAAAGAATATAGCGTTTAATCCAATCAACATAAGCCTGCTCTGTACGCAAACTATAATGCTTGAGTCGCAGCTTATCGCGCACCATATCCAATAACTTGGGTGCTTTTCCCACGGTGACATTGGCCGGAAAATTAGGGTATGCCATTAAATTTAATTACATTAAAAACAGTTAGTTATAAAATAATTTCCAGATTATACACCTTCAAGGTGCATTACACATGCATTTTTAGGGTGTCTACTATTAGTTAGGTGCGCTTATGTCAGATTGCGGCTGCGAGTTTGAAGCAAAAAACAATGCAGAACTGAAGGTTCTGCGGATTCTCCTTGGCATCAACGCTGCAATGTTTGTTGTTGAGTTCGTCGCTGGCTTGGCTGCCCATTCAACTGGCCTGCTTGCTGACTCCCTTGACATGTTCGCTGATGCCAGTGTTTACGCCATCAGCCTCTACGCGGTCGGTCGAGAAATCTCGTTCAAGGCCAGAGCGGCTCGTGTAAGTGGCGTCCTGCAAATTCTCCTCGGCCTTAGCGTCTTAGTTGAGGTCGGTCGCCGCTTCATCTTCGGTAGCGAGCCAGAGAGCGGGCTTATGCTGGGCATCGGCGCCCTAGCACTTTCCGCTAACATCGTATGCCTTGCGTTACTCGCCAAACACCGCGACGGCGAGGTGCATATGCGGGCCTCCTGGATCTTCTCGGCCAATGATGTCATCGCCAACCTCGGCGTTATTCTGTCAGGTATCCTTGTTGCCATAACCTCATCGCGAGTGCCAGATTTGGTCATCGGGCTTCTCATTGCGGCCGTTGTGGTACGAGGCGGCCTCACCATACTGCGTGAGGCAAGAGCAGCTGGTGCAGATCATGGGGGGCGCACCTAACAATTCATTCAAGCCGACGCCGCTTCGCGGCGCGGCTTAACTCAGGTGTTAGGCGCTCAACGGGCTTGTTTTGCCCCCATATTCCCCAATGCTCAGGAGATTTTAATATGTTCAATATTTTTAATAATCGAAAGCAGCCTGAATTTCGAGACGCTGATCTTGATAGGTTCAAAGAGCTTACACGTGATCCGAGAGTTCTGGATGCGCTTTATAAATTTGACCTAGGCATTACCAGACTTCCACTTGACATTAGTTTTCAAGTTCAGGAGTGCATACAACTATCAAACATACTTACTGGAAAATGCCAAATTATGTCCACTGCGCTATTTGATGCTGCCAAGTCAGGTCAGTGGCAGTCCGTACATGACCGGCTATCTACATTTCAAAAATATCAAGACTCACATCAGTCACAGAATGACTCTCACCTTGATAAAATTATCGAGTGGGCAAATAAATATGCTCTCCCAGAGCTATCACCATTTAACACGCCATTTTACAAAACGACTGGGATTCCAAGAAACAAGAAAGATCTTATGTCCCTTCGCTTTATTCACGCGACAAACGCAGGAATTGATGAGATCCCAGAAGAAATAGCATATCTTCCAAATATTCAAGGAATTTGCTTATCCGGAAACAGAATACGAGAAATACCTGAAAAAATCTGCGAGATGAGCACAGTGGTCATGCTGGATTTAGATGATAACTTAATTAAATATATCCCAGAAAATATCGGGAATATGATCAGCCTTAATCAGATAGACCTGGATGAAAACGATATAAGCAACATTCCAAAGTCCATATTGAGGTTAGAGAGGCTGTCGGCATTGCGCCTAAGAAAACAGAAGCATGGTCATCCATTACACTACCAAGCTGCTCCTCTTGATGATGCCAGCCAACGCATCTTAGCCAGCCTCTCCAGCAGGCAAAACCTTAGGCTATTTCTATAAGAGTCCGGCCTCATCCATCCCGCGCCTAACAAGTCGTTCAAGGCCGACGCCTTCGGCGCGGCCTTAACTCCAACGTTAGAACACACGCAGCTGCACCGAGCTGCTCCAAGGAAGATCAGATGCAAAATCAATTCGTCGCAGGCGCGGTCATCTATGCAAAGGACATTGAGCGTGTGAGTCAGTTTTATTTCGAGCTTGCTGGTCTGCCAGTCGTCCAACAAGAGCCAGGCTATGCGCTGCTTGAGTCTGCTAATTTCCAGCTTGCGGTAGTAGCCATCTCGCCTGCAATCGCAGCTCAAATCACCATCTCATCGCCACCGGAACGCCGAGAAAACACAGCAATCAAGCTTTGCTTTGCCGTCCAAAATCTTGTTTCTGCACGGGAGGTTGCAGTGCGGTTAGGTGGCGAACTAAATAGTCCAGAGCGCGAGTGGGAATTTCAAGGCAATAAGGTGTGTGATGCCCATGATCCCGAAGGTAATGTTTTTCAGGTTCGAGCCAGTGCGTTCTAACAACTGGCTCAAATCGTTCGCTTCGCTCACTGGGACGGGCTAAAGCCCGCCCCTTAGCCAAACGTTAGGGAGGGAATCTATGTTGAATATCGGAAGCGGAGATTTATTCGACCCTATAGCTTTCTTAATCAAGAAGTTGATTAGTAAGTTTGGCCAAGAAATATACAAAACTTTTTTGCTCAACACCAATTTCGGAGTGGGCATTGAGAGAATGGACATATTTATCTTTTTTAGTTGCAACCCCAACATTGGTAATTACAGCAATTGTTTACCTTAAAAAGCGAAGTCCAATTAAAACTGTTAAGTAAGTTCACTCCCAATGCCTCATAAATTTCGCTCTTCATCCAGCTTGAATCCTAACCATCATTCAAGCAGGACGCCTAACGGCGCCCCTTAATTCAAACGTTAGGTATGTAGATCATTTATCTTAAATATTAATAAAAAAATCATGAACCAAAAAATATCACTTATAAATTACGTAATCGCTATATTTCTATTAACACTGCTTTATTCGGGCACAAGTGCATCTGAAGTAACGAATTCTGCGAATGAGACGAATGTCACTGATGAGGAGGTTAGAAGTGCATACGAAGCATATGCAAAAAATTGGTCAGGTGATGAATATGATTTGCGGCATATTTTGGCCTATTCGCATGAAGAAGCTTTATCTGCTCTGAAACGAATACAGGACGGATAGTCGTTTGCTCAAGCCGCTGCAGCAGTTTCAATTGACCCTGGATCCAGAGATAATGGGGGTGAGTTGGGTTGGAATCTGCCAGTTTTTTTTGCACCCGAATTCACACAAGTTGTGGTTTCTTTAGCACCTAAAGGGCTTACTCCAGAACCTATAAGAACTCGTTTTGGCTGGCATATCATTGAACTAAAAAATATTAGAAAAGCAGAGCCACCGCCATTTGAGGAAGTGAAAAACGAACTAATAAGGCAGTTACAAGTGCGCAAAATTACCAACCCGTAATTATTACCTCGTATTGAAAATTAAAAGGGAAGTCATACCTAACCCATCATTTAAGTGGGGCACGCTAAAGCTCGCAGCCTCTTAGTTTTACGTTAGACCTATCTATAGATTGACGATCTATTAGCGAGAACGAGAGAAATGAGCCACCCCCCAAAATTTGACGAAGCTGAATTGGTTACACTGATTGATGGATTGGTTAGGTCAGCTCCCGGATTAGATAGCGGCAGGGCAAAAGTACGCGAGATCACCCATAAACAAGAGAGATATCGAGGCGGGTACGACGCGGTTGTGTCATCTGTTCTTCCGTTCTATGTTCAGGCAAAGACAGCGGCCTTTCATCCAGAGCATTCGACTAGCGATATTATTTCTGGGCGCAACGCATTACGCGTGAATTCGTCTCCAAGTGCATTTTCCTTTTATCTTAGAACATCAAGGAACGACAGAGCCACTGCAACATAATGCGCTGTACTGGATGTCCTTACGCTCAATGGCTGCGTATGTCTGTCCAACATTCTTGTCAGAAAAGGCGTTCGATGCTCGGCTGGACGAAGCTCTTAATGTCAGAAGGCATGAAGTGTGGTCCTACCAGGAAACTGAATATCATGAGCCAGCGAAAGGCCAAATCTCCAAGATTCGCGCAAGACACTTTACTGAGCTGGTAAGTTGAACAGCTGATCCTGCAATGTCTTGGTGCCGGTGGAAATGATGACCTTGCCGCCCGACAGCAGCGCTGGCACGAGATAGGCAAAAGTCTTGCCGGTGCCGGTGCCGGCCTCGGCTACCAGTTGGCGGTTATGCTTGATCGCCTCGGCGATCGCCTGCGCCATTTCCTGCTGTTGGACGCGCGAGCGATAGCCGGGAATGGTCTCCGCCAATGGGCCATTGGCAGAAAAAACATGATCTAGGTCGCTCAAGCAGGGCCTTCAACATCGTTCGGGAACA
Source organism: Methylobacillus flagellatus KT (assembly GCF_000013705.1). Taxonomy (NCBI): domain Bacteria; kingdom Pseudomonadati; phylum Pseudomonadota; class Betaproteobacteria; order Nitrosomonadales; family Methylophilaceae; genus Methylobacillus; species Methylobacillus flagellatus. Next base: position 412,914 of record NC_007947.1, on the reverse strand, counting down.
AGACCTTGTCATTATACTGGAGTTGGCCCGCGCGTCTGGCGGAATAATCCCGAGCCCATCATGCCTTGCAACCCTTGGGCTGCTGCCCAGTAGTGGCCTGAGCCGAGGCAGGCAGTCCGAACACATGGTCAAACAGCAGGTTAAAGAGATAGGTATAAATCAGGAAAAATATAATCAGGCCGATATCCATCCACAATGCCTCCCATAAGCTCACCTGCAGCCACCAAGCAAACAAGGGCACCAGCGTCACCACCAGGCCGGCCTCGAACCCGGCGGCATGAAGCAAACGGCGGGCAACACTACGGCCTGTTCCGGGCTGCCTAGCCTCCCATGCTTCAAACCCGGTGTTATAGATCAGGTTCCAAATGAACGCCACGGTAGATGAAGCCACTCCGGCAACGCCGGCATGCGCCAGGCTGCGGCCGGAGAACAGGGCCAACCCCACGCTGGTGAACAGCATGGCGAATGCCTCATAAAGAGTGACATAGACCAGCTTGCGCTTGATCCCTTGCATGAAATAACTCCCAACACGATTTGATTTGACATGAGTCTACGGGAGTTAATATGATAGAAAAAGTCAATATCTTTCAATTTTATTGAAAGTTAAATCCATGGCTTTTTCCAGCGACAATGTCAAAATCTTCCTTGCCGTCATAGACAGGGGTTCGTTTTCTGCGGCCGCCCGCGTGCTGGGCCGCGTGCCTTCGGCTGTCAGCATGGCCATCGCCCAGCTAGAGGCCGAACTCGACTTGCTGCTGTTCGACCGCAGCGGGCACTCTCCGATCCCCACACCGGCCGCCCTTGCCTTGGAGCCCTTGGCTCGCCAGTTGATGAGCCAGCTCACGCAATTGCAGGCGCATGCCCTATCGCTGCACCAAGGATTGGAAAAACGCTTGAGCATCGCCATTGCCCCGGAGCTGCTTTCCGCGCCATGGAGCCTTCCCCTTGCACATCTCGCAGAAGAATTTCCAGCGCTGGAAATCGAGGTATTGTCTGCCCCGCAGGAAGATGCCCTGCGCATGCTGCACGAAGGATGCGTCCAGCTTGCCTTGGTGTTCGAGCGGCCGGCGCTAGACGAAAGGGAGGCCTTTCAGGAGTTGCGCAGCGAAGTGCTGATTGCGGTAGTCGCGCCATCCCATGCCTTCTGCCAGCCCCAGGGCCGCAAATTGCGCGAGAGCGACTTGATGGCGGCCAGACAGATTGTGATTGCGAGCCGGGATGAGCAACTAAACGATCCGCGCTTTATCGTCGGACGCCAGGTTTGGCGTACCGACAGCTACCTGGCCAGCCTCAGCATGGTGCAGGCAGGCCTGGGCTGGGCTTACCTGCCGCAGGCACTGGTCGAACCACTGATCAAGGGCGGAACGCTTTACGCGATCGAATTCGAGAACATGAGCAACCAATTAAGGCTGTGGGTAGACATGGTATGGAGCAAGGACCGTCCGCTGGGGCTGGGCGCCAGCCGCCTGATTGCCTTATTGCGGGAAATGCGGCAATAAGCGGCCACAATCAACACCAGTCGGGATTAGGCAATCCGGAAAACACCTGGCGCAATCCATCCGACCACCCCTGGCGTATCATGGTGTAGTAAGGATCGCTGTCAGTGATGCGTTGCTTGCAATCAGCGTGGAAGCTGTCTGTACGGTAGATCAAGAGATCAATGGGCGCCGCAACGGAAATATTGCTGCGGATGGTCGAATCGAAAGAGATCAGCACGCATTTCACCGCCTCCATGATGTCGCTTCCATGCGTAATCACCCGGTCAATGATGGGCTTGCCGTACTTGGTTTCGCCGATCTGGAAATAAGGGGTTTCCCGGCTGGTTTCGATGAAATTGCCCGCCGCATAGATGGAGAACAGCCTGGGCGCCTCGCTACCGATCTGTCCGCCCAGCAAGATACTGGCATTGAACTCGGTATTGTGGTTTTTCAGGTGCTCGTGGTCCAGTTCATACACGACCCGCAACTGCTCGCCTACCAGCTGGGCGGCGTCAAACATGTTCGTGACATTGTGCAATGTCGCGCCCTCGTTGAGCGCAAGCGCATCCCGCAGGCGATTGATGACCGCCTGGGTGATGGCAAGATTGCCTGCCGTCATCAAGGTAATCACACGTTCACCCGGCACATCAAATACGCTCATCTTGGGGAACACAGCCACTTGGTCGACGCCAGCATTGGTACGGGTATCGGATGCCATGACCAGCCCCTGGTCGAGTAACAGGCCTACACAATAAGTCATGCGGAACACACGGTGGTTGATTTGGGTTCATCATACGCATGCACATAGGGCTCGACAATACCGCGATGGGAGTAGTACCAACCGTTTACGGAAAATGACGTACACTTGTCCTTTTCCCACAGATTCAGGTCAGTCACATGGAATACCGCAAGCTAGGGCAATCAGACCTTAATGTATCCGCGATCTGCCTGGGAACCATGACCTTCGGCGACCAGAACACCGAGGCCGAAGGCCATGCCCAGCTGGATTACGCGCTGTCTCAGGGCATCAACTTCATCGACACGGCCGAAATGTATCCGGTGCCGCCCAAGGCCGAGACCTATACCCGTACCGAAAGCATCATCGGCACCTGGCTCAAGCGCCAGCCACGCGACAAGATCATCCTCGCCAGCAAGGTGGCGGGCGGCAATCGCAAGCTTGACTGGATACGGGGTGGACCAGTCGCGGTAGACCGCGAGAATGTACGGGCAGCAATCGAAGGCTCGCTCAAGCGCCTGCAGACTGACTATCTCGACCTTTACCAGATCCACTGGCCGGAACGCAACGTGCCCATCTTCGGCCAATACCAGTTCGACCCCGCCAAGGAAACCAAAGCCTGGGTATCGATCCAGGATCAACTGGAAACATTGGCGGAATTAGTCAAGGAAGGCAAGGTACGCTACGTCGGTGTGTCCAATGAGCAGCCGTGGGGAGTGATGGAATTCCTGCGCATTTCCGAGCAATACGGACTGCCCCGGATCGCCTCTATCCAGAACAGCTACAGCCTGCTCAACCGCGGCTTCGAGTTCGGCATGACCGAGATCGTCTACCGCGAGCAGGTCAGTTTACTCCCCTACTCTCCCCTGGCGTTTGGGCATCTTACAGGGAAATATATCGAGGATCCGCAGGCAAAAGGCCGCGTCACCCTGTTTCCCGGCTACGCCCAGCGCTACACCAAACCCAACGTCATCCCTGCCAGTGCGGCCTATGCGGGACTCGCGCGCAAACATGGCTTGAGCCCTGCCGAACTGGCGCTGTCGTTCGTCTACCACCGTTGGTTCGTCACCAGCACCATCATCGGCGCGACCAGCCTGGACCAGCTCCAGGAGAATATCGGCGCCTGGAGTAAACCGCTGTCGCAGGATATCCTGCAGGAAATCGAGGCCATCCACCTGCGGTACATGATCCCCGCGCCTTGATAACCTCCATCGGGGTATGCCTGAACAATATAACCTGCTTGGCCTCCTTAGGTGATCCACAGGCCATGCCTATATGGCTTGGCCCTTTCAGCCAGGAGCATGGATAAGACGTGACAGCATCCCCTTACACGAGGCGTTTGACACGCCTTTGCTTGGCGCAGCGCTGGATTGATGCTTTAATCAGGCCACCAACCAGTCATGCAGCCCGCCACCACGAGGATTCCGATGCGCATCGTCTTTTTCAGCACCCAGGTATATGACCGGGAAAGTTTTCTGGCCCTCCCCAGGCTCCAGAATGCCGAGTTCATTTTCCAACAGCCCAAACTCACGTTGGATACTGCCGTGCTTGCCACAGGCGCGGAAGTCGTCTGTGCCTTCATCAATGACGACCTGTCCGCGCCTGTGCTGGAGAGACTGGCAGCCAACGGTACCAAGCTGATTGCACTGCGCTCCGCAGGCTACAACCATATCGACCTGGAGGCTGCGCAAAGACTCAACCTGGCAGTGGTGCGCGTGCCCGCCTATTCGCCCCATGCCATTGCGGAACATACCGTCGCATTGATCCTGGCCCTCAATAGACACCTGACGCGCGCCTACAACCGTACCCGCGAGGGTGATTTCAGCCTGCGCGGCTTGACAGGGTTCGACCTAGTCCACAAGACAGTAGGCATCATCGGCACCGGACAGATCGGTGCAGCTTTTGCCCGCATCATGGCAGGTTTCGGCTGCAGGATACTGGCTTACGATCCCTACCCCAACCCGGAAGTCATTGCGCTCGGCGCCAGCTACCTCGAACTCGATACGCTGTTGGCGCAATCCCACATCGTCAGCCTGCATTGCCCGTTGAGCCCTGCCACCCACCATCTCATCAATGCCGGTTCGCTCAGCCGCATGCAGCCAGGCAGCATGCTCATCAACACCAGCCGCGGCGCACTCGTGGATACGCCGGCCGTGATCGAAGCGCTGAAGAGCGGACACCTCGGCTATCTTGGGCTGGACGTCTATGAAGAAGAAGCAGACCTGTTTTTCGAGGACCTATCCGACTTTCCGTTGCAGGATGACGTACTGGCGCGGCTGCTGACCTTTCCCAACGTCATCATCACTGCCCACCAGGCGTTTCTCACACGCGAAGCGCTCAATGCCATTGCCAGCACCACGTTAGACAATATCAGCGCCTGGGCAGCAGGCCACCCTCAGAACCTGGTCAGGCTGGAAACAGGAAGCTGATTCCTCGCCAATTACCTGCAGGCCTGAAAGCATACAAACGCACTCCTGATTTCACGCCTGGCAACCTGCCCGCAGCCCTGCAATCACAGCACTCCACCAAGGCAGGTGTCTGGGGGCTGCTGCAGGTGCTGGAAGGCCAGGTCATCTATCACCTGGCCGCACCGCATGACGCATCAGCGATCGCCAATGCGGGTGAAACCATCGTCATATTGCCGGAAATCATCCACTGGGTGGAATTCGTCATCCCCGGCAGGTTTTATGTGGAGTTTTACCGCGCAGCGGTCAGCGAATAGCTAACGCTCACTATTGTGCCCCAGGGTCGACTTCAATATCAGTACCGCTCCCTTGCCGAAACCGTAGCTGGTGATGATCAGGCTAGCGAACAAGTAATACTGGAACGCATGCTGGGCTAGATGCTGCGGCGGCTCAGCCCTATCCAGCAATGGGAACATCCCCATCAACAGGAACAGGCTGGAATTGGTAAATGCACCCACTACCATCGCCCAGCGCACATGCCATGGAAACGGCACCCTGGTGGCGTAATACCCCAGGATCAGGGCCGACATCAGCAAAAAATCGATATGCGCCTGTAATACCCTGGTCTGCTTACCCTGAAAGATATCCGGCAACCCCGGCATCCCGAAATTCAGCCCGACCATGCACCAGGCCAATATCAGTGCCATGATCATCCACAGGCAGGCGCCCCTGACCATGACAATATTGATGCTGGTGGCAGCCAGCACTCGTTCTGCATTTTTCATGACTCATCTCCTCGTTAACCTTGTGCCTGCTGATGTCAACAGACGCTGGAGATTATGAGGTGTCTGTCACAAGCGTATTTATCCATGTCGGAAGCAAAATTTGTCTCAAACGGAAGTTTGGCGATTTACCTCCGAGTCAAGCCCTCTTAACATAGGCAAAACCTCATCGTGCAAATGCCATGGATACCTCGTTACCTCACCACAACGAACCGCTATTCCTCAGTACGGCACAGCAGCCCATACACCGGCGCCATGACTGGCTGCAGCACATCATCTCGCAGGAGTACACCCATGTGGCGATCAAGGCGGTTCGCGACATGCCCTTATTCAACGAAATGACGATCTACCCCTGGCAGGATATGCGCCTTTCCACCATCCGTTCCAATGGCATCACCATCCAGCGGCAACGTGGCGAATGTCGCAATGCGAGCCAGGATGCCTATTTCGCCGTCATTCTGCTTTCAGGCCAATATCTGCTGGAGCAGCATGGGCGCGAAGTGTTCCTGCAACCGGGAGAGATGGCGCTGTACGATGCCACCAGTCCGCATCGCATCCACTGCCCAGGACCCTTTTCCAAACTGATCGTCTCGATTCCCCGCGCCTTGCTGCGCAGTCATCTTGCAGGGGTGGAACATTGCACTGCGAGACGCATCAGCCCTGAGCTTGGCATGAGTGCCATTGGCACCCATTTCATCCGCTCGGCAGCCCAGCATGCCAACAGCCTGAATCTGCCACAATTCAACAGCCTCGCACCGCAGGCATTGGCACTGCTTGCCGCCTCCCTGGCCAGCGCCAGGCCAGACCATATCCATTACGGCCGCAGCCGATCGGCCTCCTTGCACAGGGTCAGGCAATTCATCGAGGAGCACCTGCATGACCATGACCTGGACAGCAGCCTGATCGCCGCCGCCACTGGATTGAGTGCACGCTATATCAACAGCCTGTTTGCAGACGAAGGCCTGTCATTAATGCGTTACGTCTGGCAACGCCGGCTGGAAAAGTGCCGCCAGACCCTGCGGCAGCCCGCTCAACACGGCCAGGCCATTGCCACCATTGCCTTTCATTGGGGTTTTATCGACCAGGCCCACTTCAGCCGCAGCTTCAAGCAGGCATTCGGTGTCTCGCCACGGGCCTATCGCGCGCAACAATGCCGCAGCGATTGAAATGACTAAGCGTGAATGGTCTTACGCGCAACCAAGGTCATTGCACGCGCAGATTGCCAGACAAGCATGTCCAGCCAGACATCCTGACCACCTGGTGGTGTACATGCATGGGACATAACCTCTGGATTGACTGCAGCAGCACGGCGGCAGCGAATCCCTCATACCATGCTGTCGACAGAGGGTGCAGCAATGCGCCGCCGCCATGCCAAGTCATGGGTCATTCTGATTGGCAGTGATTGCCGTCACGGAGACCTGTGATTTCACTGTGACAGGATTGCGCATAAGGCAACTGAGCAAAACTATAAGAAACTATAACCCTGGCCGCTTCGCAAAAAACTGCACCGGCTGCGGCTGTGGCATTTGCAGCACATTCTTGCGCACCTTGCCCATTACGTGCATTTCACAGCGCTTGCAGTCGAACTTGAGGCTGATCCTGTCCTTGCCGCTGACGAGCGTCATGGGTTCGGCGGTAATCGTGCCCTGTACGCCGATCACGCCTTTGGCTTCCTTAGGGCACATGGCGAAACTGTAGCGCAGGCAGTGCTTGGTGATCATCACCGGCACTTCGCCCAGTTCCTCATTGGCCTCGTAGGCAGCGGCAATCGCCTTGACGCCATGTCGCTCATAGAACTCGCGCGCTTTCTTGTTATAGACATTAGCGAGGTAGCTCAGGGTATCCTGCGGGTATTGGGCGGGCGGCTCGGCAGGCTTGCCAGGCTTGGGACGCTCGTAACCGAGCAGGCGCGTGGCCTGCAGCTGGGCCACCACTTCGCGCCGGAGCTGGTTGACGACGGAAGTGGGGATAAACCATGCCGCCTTGAGATCCAGCGCAATCTCACTCACGGAAAACTCGGTATTGCCGAGCTTGGCAAGGTTGTCGCGGATATTGGCTTGCGCTTTTTCCGCCTGTTCGGCCGGCTGCTTTTCCGCGCTGGTTTGCACATAGGCCATGAAACCGTCTTCGTCCTGCATGCTGAGCGCGAAACCGTCCGCCGTTTCGTGCAGCGTCATCGCCACCGCTATCCTGCGCTGGGCAGAGTCCTTTTCCAGCAACCGCAGGAAGGCATGGTCACGGTTGCGATAGACCATCATGTTGCGGCGGATGTCGACGGGCATTTCGTTCGGGTAGAGACGCTTGCCCTGCACGGTGTTGATGCGCATGCCGGTCAGCTCCTTGTGCACATCGAAAAAGCAGACGCCGTCGCCATTATGCAATTCCAGCGTAGTGTCCACTTCAAAATAATCCGGCCCGACCTTGGTGACGCGGCCGATTTCCTCGCCGGCGAACTTAGGCGTATCGAATGCGCCGACATCCTCGCCCCGGCCATGCAGGAAATATTCGGTGGTGCTGCGGTTGAAGGTTTTTTCAGGCTGCGGCACGAAACTAAATACCGCACGACCCGAGGAAGCGCGGCGGTAATGCGGGTTTTCTTCGAGGATGTCATCCAGCAACTGGCGGTAGTAGGCCGTGGCGTTCTTGACGTAGGCAATGTCCTTGTAGCGCCCCTCGATCTTGAAAGCACTCACGCCCGCCTCTGCCAGTGCACGCAGGTTCGCGCTTTGGTCGTTATCCTTCATCGAGAGTAAGTGCTTATCCTTGGCAAGGATGCGGCCCTGGCTATCTTCCAGCGTGTAAGGCAGGCGGCACTCCTGCGAGCATTCGCCGCGGTTGGCGCTGCGTCCGGTGTGTGCATGGCTGATGTAGCACTGACCGCTGAAGGCCACGCACAACGCACCGTGAATGAAGAACTCCAGGTTACACTTGGTCGCATCCGCCACCTTGCGGATGGTATTGAGGTCCATCTCGCGTGCCAGCACGATCTGGGTGAAGCCGACTTGGTCGAGGAACACTGCCTTTTCCACGGTGCGGATGTCGGTCTGCGTGCTCGCATGGAGCTGGATCGGCGGGATGTCCATCTGCAGCAGGCCCATGTCCTGCACGATCAGCGCGTCCACGCCCGCATCGTATAATTGCCAAGCGGTCTGCCGCGCAGCCTCGAGCTCGTAATCATGGAAAATGGTATTGAATGCCACGAACACTTCGGCATGGTAGCGGTGTGCATGCGTTACCAGACGTGCGATATCCTGCACCGAGTTTTCCGCCTTGGCGCGTGCGCCGAACGCAGGACCGCCGATATAGACGGCATCGGCCCCATGGTTGATCGCGGCAATGCCATAATCAGCATTCCTGGCCGGAGCGAGCAATTCAAGATGGCGACGGCTTTGGGTCATGGCTTGTAGGAATAAAGCGAATGGCAAAAGGATGCGCAATATACCATAATCACGCAAGGGATAGCGCCGAATTGCCCAAGCGCATCAACATGATACAAGCAAAAATAATAGGTTCAGGAGACATTGTCATGCGCATCAACACCATCCGCAACATCTGCTTCACCATCTGCATCCTGTGCATACTCGCCAGCCTGTTGCTCGGCGTCGCCATGATCTGGGACTGGGTCCAGGACTCTGACTTCATCCACAAGAGCTTCATGACCCTGGGCGCTTTGTTTGTCGCCTCATTGCTGACCTTGTCCGTGGCCAAGAAACTGGGCGTAGGCGGCGATTAAGCCCTGCTGCTGGCGTTAGCCCAGCGAAGCCCCGGATTTGACGCCCTCTTCGCGCCCTGCCGCTTCGGTGAGCACCGCCACATTCTCCTTGGTGAAGAACCCCTGGAAATCGCCAAAGCGCTGCACATATTCCACAATCAGCGATGAATGCTCGGAAGCATTGGAGAAGATCTGCTTCAGGCCTTCTTCTCTTGAACCAATGACGTCGAGCAGGAAGCCCTTCCCTTGCGAGGCGATTGCATTCACGGCGAACTCGATATGCTCGAGGCCATCGCGCTCACCATCCCGCACCGCGACGGCAATATGGTGCAGGCGCGGGCCGTAATTGCGCACAAAGGTTTCAGTAGGCGATGGCAGCTTTTCCAGGTGGTTGACGAAATAAGGCGTATTGTTGGCCGTGAATACCTTGGCCGGGCTCTTGGACTCCGGCAGGCCGTGCGCGCTCTTGGTGACATTGGTCGATGAGTTCTGGTCGAAGATATTGTAGGCGCCCCAGAAGTAGTAGCTCGACCATGACAGATATTCCAGAATCGCCACCTCGCGGTTCTGGCTGTAGACCCGGGTGGCCAGGTGATCAATAGGCAATAGCAGGTCAGCGAAATTGAGTTTCTCCTGCAAGCGCTTGGCCGCCTCATAAGCCATCTGCAATTCCGCATCGACACGGCTCACCCCTAGGGAGTACACCCGCATTTCGTCCGGCTTGCGCTCCAGGTAAGCCACGATATTGTGCGTGTAAGGTGAAGGCTTGCTCACGGCGAGGTTGCCCGGCAATTCCAGCTTGCGCACTTCGTCCTGAGTGAAGAAGCGGAATTCGCGCTCCTGCTGCAGCTTGACCACGTCATGCAGGTTGTTCACACGAATAATCTCGCCCATGTAACGGCTGTTGGGCTTGCGCGCGCCCACCGGGTAGATTTCGTTGAGACTGCGGAAAATGCCGCGCAGGTTGGGGTCTTTCACCTCCCGCACCAACAGGTCAGGCGAATCGAGGTCGATGCGCAGCACATGCGTCCAGTGCGACTCGCTCTCCAGCGTCACCAGGTAGTGATATGAGGTCATGAAGCATAGCTCGGCAACATACTTGACCGAATGTCCAGGATCGACCGTGATCATGAGCGCGTCAATCTCGTGCACCATCGCGGTCAGGCCCATCGCATCGCGCTCTTCCAGCAACTTGACCAGGTACTCCTCGAAAAATGCCGAGTTCTCCTTGTCCCCGTGACGGGGAAACTGCAATGAATTCATGCGTTTTCCTTGTAATACTTTCGGCTATCTAAACCAGAAACCTTAAAAAAACCTGGTGGACAAATCCCCCTAAGCGATACAGAAAAAGTGGCTGGCAAGGCGCATCTACGCAGACAGTACACTAAAGTACGGCAAGTGGATCAACGCCGCCAGACGCTTTTTCTACATCGCGATCATTGTTGGGATTGGAGTTGGCTGACATGCACCCCCACCGTCATCGTCTCCAGCCCTCCTCCAACGCGCATGCCGCTCACCGGGCAGGCATCGCTGTAATCCAGGCCGGTTGCCAGGCGCACATGTACACCATTGGTCCTGCACCGGTTGGATACGTCGAAGCTGATCCAGCCAGAGGGCAGACATGCATCCGCCCAGGCATGGCTTTCCATCAGGCTACCGTCGTCAGTGAACAGGTATCCGCTGACATAACGTGCGGGAATCCCCAGGTAGCGGCAGCAGGCAATGAAAATATGCGCGTGATCCTGGCAGACCCCGTGACCACTCCGAAATGCTTCCGCAGCAGGCGTATTCACATTCGTGACACCCCTGTAATACGGCACTTTATCCACGATCGCATGCATCATTTCGTCCAGTATCTGGCCAGTAAAACGATCGTAGCGGAACTGCTCGGCAAAGTTGCGCAGGGTCGCATCCGTAGCAGTTAAGGCAGTGGTGCGCAGGTAAATCTCGCGCGGCAGGAGATCATGCGCAGGTGGGGTATCCAGCCCGGTTTCCACCTCGCCCGTCGCAAGGATATTGATCTCCTCATGCGGCGTATCCAGCACCAGCAGATGCTCGGCATTGCCATAGGCATCGTCATGCCGCTGCAAGTGGCCATTGACACGGATCTCCCAGCGCTTCACCCGCTGCCCGAACCCATCCTGCGGCGTCAGGCGCAGTTTCTGGATGGTGTAATTGACGACATCGGTGTAGAGATAATGCGTGCGGTGATTGATCGTGAACTGCATGGCAGGGCTCCGTTCATTCAGTTTCTGCGGCGAGGCCGTTGATCGGCGCATTCAGGAAGGTGCGCTGGATCTCGGCGCCGAGATTGTTGTTGGAGGTAATGAAGTCAGTGAGGAATTCGTGCAGTCCTCCCTGAAAAATATCGGTCATGCGCCCGTAGCGCAGCCTGGCATGCAACTCGCCGGCAAGGCGCCTGCACTCGCTGCTGTGACGTCCATTGAGCTGATCAAGGATGGGCGTGATCTCGGAAAAACATGCATGCAGTGAACGCGGCATGTCTTCTCGCAGCACCAGTAACTCCGCTACCTTCCATGGCTCGATCGCGTCGTTGAACACCTTCTGGTAGGCATGGAAAGCGGAGACTGCGCGCAATATCGCACTCCATTCATAATAATCCACTGCACCGCCCACTTCCTCGCCGCTGGGCAACAGCAAATGGTATTTGACATCAAGCAGGCGTGCGGTATTGTCCGCCCGCTCGATAAATGTCCCCAATCGCAGGAAGCGGAACGCGTCGTCACGTAGCATGGTGCCGAAGCTGACGCCGCGAAACAGATGGGAACGCGACTTCACCCAGTCGCAGAATTCGCCCAGCCCTTTCTGCATCAGGTCCATGCCGACAAACTGGCTAAACTCCAGCCATAGCGCATTGATGTTTTCCCAAGTTTCCGCCGACAAGGTGACGCGCACGGAACGCGCATTTTCACGCGCGCTGCGTAAGGTCGAATAGATGCTGGATGGATTTTTCGTATCCATCGCCAGGAAGCGCACCACGCCCCCGGCTGTCACTTCACCGTATTCTTGGCGGTAGCTGTCCACTCCGCCGGCAATCTGCAACGCAGGCTCCCAGAGCGTCGTCTCGCTCTGCGAGGCATTCGGCACCAGCGACATGTTGTAAGTGACGTCCAGCACGCGCGCCATGTTCTCGGCGCGCTCAATGTAGCGTGCCATCCAGTACAAATGATCTGCGGTTCTACTTAGCATGGCATTAATCTTTCAAAATCCAGGTGTCCTTGGTGCCACCCCCTTGTGAGGAGTTCACCACCAAGGAGCCTTCACGCAAGGCGACACGGCATAGCGCACCCGGCACCAGGCTGACGGTTTTGCCCGAGAGCACGAATGGCCGCAGATCGACATGCCTTGGCGCAATGCCGGTTTCCACCAGGGTCGGGCAGGTAGACAATGCTAGCGTCGGTTGGGCAATGTAGTTGGCCGGGTTGGCTAAAATACGCTGGCGGAAATCCTCCAGCTCCTGTTTGCTGGCGGCTGGCCCGACCAGCATGCCGTAGCCGCCCGATCCCTGAACCTCCTTCACCACCAGCTCTGCCAAGTTGTCCAGCACATATTTGAGGTCATCCGCCTTGCTCAGCTGGTAGGTCGGCACATTCGACAGGATGGGTTCCTCGCCAAGATAGAACCGGATCATCTCGGGCACATAGATGTAAGTGTCCTTGTCGTCCGCCACCCCGGTGCCCACCGCATTCGCCAGCGTAACGCCGCCATTGCGGTAGACCGAGAGCAGTCCCGGTACGCCCAGCATACTGTCGGGCCGGAAACTCAGCGGGTCGATGAAGTCATCATCGATGCGGCGGTAGATCACGTCTACGCGTTTGGGGCCTTCGGTGGTCCGCATATAGACAGCATTGTTGCGGACGAACAAATCCTGGCCCTCTACCAATTCGATGCCCATTTGCTGGGCAATGAAGGCATGCTCGAAATAGGCGCTGTTATAGGCCCCTGGCGTGAGCAGCACCACCGTCGGCTCATGAACGCCGGCCTGCGCTACGGCACGCAGGTTGTTGAGCAGAACCTGCGGATAGTGCTCGACCGGCGCTACTGGGTAACGGCGGAACAATTCGGGAAACAGGCGCATCATCATCTTGCGGTTTTCCAGCATGTAGGAAACCCCGGAAGGGGTGCGCAAGTTGTCTTCCAGCACGTAGAAATCGTTCTCTCCGGTGCGGACCAGATCCACGCCGGCGATATGGGCATACACCCCCCCAGGCACATCCACGCCAAACATTTCAGGGCGGTATTGCGCATTCGCCAATATGCTGGACGGGACAATCCCCGCCTTGATGATCTCCTGATCGTGATAGACATCATGGAGGAACATGTTCAGCGCTTTGACGCGCTGGATTGCCCCGTCGGACAAACGCGCCCACTCGCTAGCAGAAAGAATGCGCGGCACGACATCGAACGGAATCAACCGTTCTGCGCCGGCATCCTCCCCATAGACGTTGAAGGTAATTCCCACACGGCGGAACAGCAGCTCCGCCTCCTGGCGCTTGCTCTCCAACTGCTGGTGCGGTACATCCTGCAGCCAGGCGGCATATTCGGCATAAATTGGCCGGATAACCTCATCCTGCAGGAACATCTCATCAAAAGGCTTAGTCTTGGCGGTATCCATGCACTAACTCTCGCAAGGGTCATGCCAGAAAAATATCCATTTACATTCATAGTGTTATAAAAAACACCATGGATAAATTCCTACATTTGCACCAAAATGGTGCGAACATCTACGTTGTCATGCTGTTGGCACTATGCTGGTAATACCCTGGGTCAATCTCTGCCTGAACGCCAAATAGAGATCATCAGCATGATGCCAATGACGAAAGCGAGAAAAAACCCAAGGAAACCAAATGCGGGCAAACCAAACAATTCCGGCCCACCGCGCACCGTCATGACGATCGACGAGCCAACGATCAACGAGGCGGTAATCAACGCCATGGCAAGACGATTGGTACTATGATCAAGCTGGTGGCCGAAATGATCTAGGCGCTTCAAGTCCAAATTGAGTTTCAGCCTGCCACGCCCTGCTTCCTTCAGCACCTGAGACACATCTCCCGGCAAGTCGCCTACGGCGCCAAGCGCCTTGCCGACGCCGCGCGCCCCTTTGCGCCAGAGGGTTCCGGGCATGTAGCGCTCAATGATGACCTTCTTCACGAATGGCGTGAGATGGCTGACGATCTGGAAATCAGGATCAAGCTGCCGACCAAGGCCTTCCAGTGTGACTAATGCCTTGAAAAGCATGGTTAGGTCAGGCGGCACCGAGAGGTGGTTTTCCCGCATGATGGTAGTGAGGTCATTCAATAAGGTACCGAAGCTGATGTGCTTGAGCGGCGCATTGTCATAAGTGCAAATGAATTCATCGACATCTGCCCCCAACTTGTCCTCATCCACCACCACGTTCCCGGCCCAGGCGATCAGAATATCTCGCAAGGTCTCTATATCGCGCGATACCAGGGCAGCGAGCAAATCGGCAATTTCATTCCTGCGATCCAGACTGATGCGCCCCACCATCCCGCAGTCGATCACGGCAATCTTGTTTTCCGGCAAAAAGAAGATGTTGCCCGGATGAGGATCTGCATGAAAGAACCCGTCGATCAGGACCATCTTCATGACCGCATCCGCACCACGTGCCGCCAGCAATGGCAGGTTCATTCCAGCTTGGCGCGCTTCCTCCAAGCTGTTGCCCGGGATGCCATCAATCTTTTCCATCACTAGCACGCTTTCACTGGTGTATTCCCAGTAAATCTTGGCAAAACGGGTATTGGGGTCATTGAGGAAGTTGCGTGCAAACCGCTCGGTATTCCGTCCTTCCAATGCTAGGTCGAGCTCACGCTTCAAGGATTTGGAAAACTGGTCCACGATCTCGGTGGGGTTGAAGCGCCGGGCTTCCTCCACCTCAGCCTCGATCAAGCGTGCAAGGTGGTGCAACAATCGCAGGTCGGCATCAATATTCTCCCGGATGCCAGGCCGGCGCACTTTCAGGATCACCGGCGTACCATCCTGAAGCTTTGCCTGGTAAACCTGGGCAATAGAAGCGCCCGCCACAGGGGTAGTATCGAAATCGCGAAAAACCTCAAAAGGAGACTTGCCAAGCGCCTCCTGCAAGCCGGGCAACATATCCTCAAATGGGACAGGCGGCACCTGGTCCTGCAGTTTGGAAAACTCTGCTATCCAGTTGGGTGGGAAAATATCCGGACGTGTCGCCAGCACCTGGCCCATTTTGACAAAAGTCGGGCCGAGCTCCTGTAATGCTAAGCGCGCGCGTACCTCGGATGGCAGTTGCATGATCTCACGCGAGGCCTCGGAATTAAGCGCATTGCCTGCCCTGCGCAACCAGCTGCGCTTACCCAGCCGCTCAGCGATATCTCCCCAGCCATAATGCATAAGGATGCGGGCAATGGCGCGCACCCGCCCGAAATCACGCATCACTGAAATTGTTTCACGCAGCATAATCTTCCCGGCAAAAAAACTGATTTTGTATTATTTGTCCTGCTCCAGGCGATCAGCGCGCTGCTCGATACGGGCAGCCATGTCCTTGAGCTTGTGACTGGCGGCATAAGCCACTTTCGCCCCCACATGCTTGACCGCCCGCTTGCCCGCTCGCTTCAAGTGGCTACCTGCCCCATGTAACCGCCTGGCGACAGACCCTGCAAACAAACGCGCTCGCTCGCTTGGTTTCAACGTGAAACTACCGGCATAATCTTTCAGCGTTTGCTCCATTTCTTCAGGACTCAAATGGCGCAATGACGCCCCGCATTCTGCATCATCAATATCTGGCCTTGATTTCTGCATAGAAGGATATGTGCTCGAGTTCATTGATGGCATGTCTTTCCAATGGCGACCAAGCCATTCTACACCAGGCTGCTTGCGCTGCCTTTATTGGCAAGACAGTCTTCTTGGCCTTGGAGTTTCAGGAAAACTGAAGAATGGGTTTACACGACCGAAAATAAATGAATAAAATCCAGAAATGCCAATGAAATCACCTACTGCTCTTATTGTCTTCCTGCTACTGAACCCCATTCCAACATGGGCAACGGAAACCACTGCCATGCAGCAGTTTAGACAGGAGGCGATGGATGCGACTCAGGCCTGGACCGACTCCATGCATGAAGTGCTTCTTCATGCCTTGAGCCTCACCGGCATCAAATACACATATGGCGGAAAATCTCCAGAAACCGGCTTCGATTGCAGCGGATTCGTACGCTACGTCTTCCAGCAATCTACCAGCATGACGCTGCCCCACGGCGCAAAAGCCATCAGCCAGCTAGGTCAGCCAGTGCCGCAGGAACAACTGCAACCTGGCGATCTGGTATTTTTCAATACATTGAGATCCGCTTTCTCTCATGTAGGCATTTATCTCGGCAACCAGAAGTTCATTCATGCCCCCAGCTCCGGCGGAGGGGTGCAAGTTGTGGACATGAGCGAAAACTACTGGGCCAAGCGCTTCAATGGTGCCCGCCGCATTGTCAATTCCCAGTAAATACTGGCGGGTGCGGGCCCTAGCCTAGGGCAGTATCCAGCATCATCATCAGCACAAAGCCAATGATCAAACCGCTAGTCGCGAAAACTTCATGCCCCTTGCGATGAGACTCTGGGATGATTTCATGACTGACGACGAACAACATGGCGCCTGCAGCAACACCCAGCCCCCAGGGCAACAGGGCCACTGAAGAGCCCACGATCGCAGCGCCGAGGACAGCCCCTGCAGGTTCAACCAGGCCACTCGCCATTCCAATCAAAATCGCAGTTCGGCGGGAATAGCCGACAACGGCCAAAGCCATCGCCACAACAAAGCCTTCCGGGATATCCTGGATCGCGATACCGGTTGCCAGTGCGCCACCGCGTACCACATCTCCACCTGCAAAGCCCACGCCAATCGCCAAACCTTCCGGTACATTATGCAGGGCGATAGCGAATACAAACAGCCAGGTTCGCTTCAGCGCCAGCGTATTCTTGCGCTCCATTCCCTTGATGAAATGTTCATGCGGCACCCAGCGCTCCAGGGCCAGCAACAATGCGGCGCCGATAATGATGCTGCCCCCTACGATGGAGGCAGCACCCCAGGCGCCAGCTCCCTGGGACTGCGCAAACTCGATACCCGGCACGATCAGGGAAAAAGCGCTGGCAGCGAGCATGACGCCCGCTCCAAAACCAAACAGGGTATCCATGATACGATCGGGCAATTGCTTCCAGAACAGCACCGGCAGTGTACCTGCCGCTGTCGCCAAGGCTGCGGCGGAACCTCCCCACAGAGCATCATGCACCTGGGGCATGTTCCACGCTGCCCGTCCCCAATCCCCCAGCCACTGTACCATGAGCAGGACAAATCCCAGCACAGCCAGGACGATCATCCACACCCATAGCTTTTGCCGGTGGCCAGCAACAATGAAGGGGAAGTTCATGTCGAGCTCAATGCCTTATTTAGAGATAGCTTCCTGGTAGCGACGTGCAACTTCGTCCCAGTTGATGACATTGAAGAATGCCCCGATATATTCCGGACGGCGGTTCTGGTAGCGCAGGTAGTACGCATGCTCCCAGACATCCAGACCCAGGATAGGCGTATTGCCATGCGACAAGGGGCTGTCCTGGTTGGCACTGCTTTCAACGATCAGCTTCTTCTCTGGCGTCACCGACAGCCATGCCCAACCGCTGCCGAAACGCGTCAGTGCAGCCTTGGTAAAGGCTTCCTTGAATGTATCAAATCCGCCAATGTCAGACTTGATCGCATCTGCCAGGGCTCCAGTAGGTTCCCCGCCACCATTCGGGGACATGACTTTCCAGAACAGGCTATGGTTGGCATGACCACCACCATTGTTGCGCACCGGGCCGCGCAGATTCTCCGGCAAGCTGTCGAGTTTGGCCACAAGCGCTTCGATAGGCTCGTCGGCAAATGGCGTGCCCTCCAGGGCAGCATTTACATTATTGATATAAGTCTGGTGATGCTTGGTATGATGGATTTCCATGGTTTGTGCATCAATATGGGGTTCCAGGTCCGTATATGCATAATCGAGGGGGGGTAATGTATATGCCATTATTTGCTCCTTAGTGTTGATCATTAAATTTTTAAGGGATATCAAACCCCATGACCGCAGTCAAGCGACACAGGCATATCTTAATGCTTTTTAGCATAGAAGATCACACTGGGGTTCATGATTTTAGTGTGGCGGCTGATCCTGCAGGCAACAAGATTGCCCACAACCGCGAAAAGTTTGGATACTCAGGGAGATGTTGACCGTCAAGATGATGAAAGTTCAGCAGCAGCCTGGACCCTTCGGGTACCGCCTTGCACACTCAGGCGGTGCAAGTTGGCTTTGATCCTCGCTGCGCACAACTTTCAGGGAGGCGGCATTTGCTAAATGCCCATCACGCTACTGCCTGTTACGCCAGATTATGATGCAAATGGTATCAGGTATAGAGGGACCGGCTAGGCTCATGAAGGCTGGCGCAAGCCAGCAGGCGTGCTGCATGATATTCATCAAGGAGCATTAGCTTCGCGAGTCGTCTTATATTTCTGCAAAACATCATTGTGCAATGCAGAAAGCACATCAGCATACCGAAGCTAATGCACTTGCATGGCTTGCTTGGAAAACAAGCGCCCTTGGACGCAATCAATCCGCATTTTTCGCGCCCATTCCAAGGCAGCGCAGGTATCGACGCCAGTCATGACCGTTTGTACACCAATTTTCCGTGCCGCCCCCACCAGCCAGTCCACCATGGCCTGGGCGGCCTTGCCATCCATATCCAGCAAGGCGCGGCTACTGAACTTCACCATGGCCGCATCGAGAAAAGCACTCAGGGAAAACATCCCCCACGAGAGCCCGGCATCCTCCAGCGCCACCGAGGTACCGGAATGTTGTAACAGATCCATCATGTGCTGGGTGCGCAACGTCTCTTGCATCGTGTGGTTCTGCACCACATTGATGATAATTTCACGGTCGGACCAAGCATGTTCCCTGAACAGGTTCAGGAATGGGTTATCAGTCCCCTCGCCTCCGGCAAAGAAGCTGTCCATGTCGAGGTCCAGCATCAGCCAGCCCTCGCCAGGGAAGTCCGCAATCTGCTGCTTCTTGAGCTCAAGCTCCAAATGAAACAGCAGTAACGGATTCTTGCGTAGGCTCATTCTCAGCTTATCGGCATCAATCGGTCGCCCACCGCGAGCCCAGAAGCGGGCACGGGCCTCGTACCCCAACATCTCGCTGGACTGCACATCCACAATAGGCTGGTAGTCAGTGCCGAAGTGCCTCGACATCACCACATCGAGCAATTCATTTGGTGCCATCTCTTGTGGCGCGACCTCACGATCCAGCAACAATGCCCCGAGTTCCGATTGGTTAAATGCATTCATTTTGATGAACCTTCCACAAAATCCCTGTCAGGAAACATCATAAATGAGAACAATTTACATTTGAAGTGTTATTTCCAACTATTTTAGTCGGATATTGTGTCAGCTCGCTCAACAGGTGACCACATGACCCGACCTGCCGCTTACTTACGATCGCTATGGCCGAGATCGCGCGCAGGATCGATACGGTCACGCACCAACTGTTTCAATTCCTTGGACTCAGGAAATCGCCCCTGCTCCTTGCGTGAAAATAAGAGCTCACCATCCAACCTGACCTCGAAAATCCCGCCTGTGCCCGGAACTAGGCTGACGCACCGAATGTCTGATTCAAACGTCGTCAGCAGTTCCTGGGCCATCCAAGCTGCTCGCAACAACCAACGGCATTGCGTACAGTATTCGATTTCTACTTCTGGCAATTTGGGCATACTCATCCAAGCTCGCTCCATGGCATAAAAATAGAAATTTAGCGTTCAAATGATTGAAAAGCAAAAAATGACTGTGCGATACTCTGCAACGTTTTGCATTGACGACATAAATAGCGGAAAATGGGCCCGTCGCTCCCTATCTTCCTAATACAATCGTTAGATTCAACCATTCTGGTTTTCCACTGAGGAATCGTTTTACATGCGCAAACTTAAAAAGATCGGCTTGATCGTCGCAGGCCCGTTGCTTGGTGTCATGCTGAGCTTGAGTTACTCCGCCATTGCGGACAAGGAGACTAAGCCGCAGCTGCCGCTGGACGACTTACGCACCTTTGCCGAAGTATTTGGCAAGATCAAGAGCGACTATGTTGAACCCGTTGAAGACAAGAAGCTACTCACCGAGGCAATCAATGGCATGCTCGCCGGCCTGGACCCTCACTCGGCCTATCTGGATGCTGATGCCTTCAAGGACTTGCAGGCCGGCACCCAGGGAGAATTCGGTGGACTGGGCATTGAAGTCGGCATGGAAGACGGCTTCGTGAAGGTCGTGGCCCCCATCGAGGACACGCCTGCATACAAGGCCGGCCTCAAGAGCGGCGACCTGATCATGAAGCTTGACGATACCCCAGTGAAAGGCATGACACTCACGGATGCTGTCAAACGCATGCGCGGCAAGCCTGATACCAAGATCACCCTGACCGTCCTGCGCAAAGGTGAGGCCAAGCCCCTGACTTTCGTGCTCACGCGCGCCATCATCAAGACCCAGAGCGTCAAGTACAAACTGTCTGAACCCGGCTATGCCTATATTCGCATCACCCAGTTCCAGGAACATACCGGGGAAGACCTCGCCAAGGCGCTGAAGACCATGCGCGAACAGAACAAGGAAGCCTTCAAGGGGCTGATCCTCGATCTGCGCAACAATCCTGGCGGATTGCTGAATGCAGGCGTCGGTGTTTCTGCCGCCTTCCTGCCCAAAGGTGAGCTGGTGGTTTACACAGAAGGCCGAGGCGAAGAAGCCAAGATGCGCCTGACCGCGAATCCCGAGAATTACGTTCGCGGCGGCGCCCGCGCCGACTACCTGCGCGACCTTCCTGCAGAAATGAAGACATTGCCTATTGTCGTGCTGGTCAACGGCGGCTCGGCTTCCGCTTCGGAAATCGTCGCGGGTGCATTGCAGGATCACAAGCGTGCCATCATCATGGGCACCCAGACTTTCGGCAAAGGATCGGTGCAAACCATCCTGCCGATGAACAATGGGGCGGCCATCAAGCTCACTACCGCGCGTTACTTCACGCCAAAGGGACGCTCGATCCAGGCCAAGGGTATCGTGCCCGACATCGTGGTGGAAGAAGCCACGGTCAGCTCGCAAGAACATGCAGCGATGCTGCGCGAAGCAGACCTGAGCCGCCACCTGAGCAACCCCAAGGAAGGGGAAGAAGCGCCTACTGTCCAGCCTGCTCCAGCCGAGCCAGAGAATACCAAGCCAGAGGCTCCTGCTACCGAGCCTGACAGCAAGGATCAGAAAGACAAGCCTGCTGCAAACGGCCCGATCGAGCCAGGCTCCAAGGCAGACTACCAGTTCAATCAGGCGCTCAACCTGCTGAAGGGTCTGCAGATACTGCAACGCAAATAAGCAAAATCCCAGGTCGCTCTCTGCCGGCCTGGGATCATCCTGTCATGCTCGCTATGCAAGACTATTGCATCACTGTATTTGACAGAGAGTTTGAGCACCTTGCTGTTCATGCACAGCAGGCAGTGGCAAAAAGGACAATCGACCTCTGTCCGTTCAAGGCAGGCATGCGCATTCTTTCCACCATCATGACAACAACGACTTATCATCCATGACGACATTCAGCGAAATCCTGGCTGGCCTCGAGTCCAGCGACCATATCCAGAAAATCGAACTTTTCGACGCAAAAGGTGATCCCGCCGGCATTATCGAGAACAAACCGGGTAGCCAAGGCTCCGTCAAGGTATACCACCACCTCTACAAGAAATACGGCATCATCAGCGCAGCGGCTGCACGAGAAGGGTTGGAAATCTACGCGGAACATGCTGCCGATGCCCAAGCCAATCCCGGAAAACATCCCAATATTGACCGGTTATTCAGGGTCATCGAGAATGCCGGGCCGTTGAGTGTGCGGATTACTTGATTTGAGCGCTGCGAGTTAAGTCCGCTTGCTCAATCAATGATCAAAGCCCCGCAATGCGGGGCTTTGTATTTCTACTTAGTGGTATTGTTTTCTAAAGCCTGCCAGAAATCGGCGGGTGGTAGATGATCTGTACGTGGGTCCCGGCCGGGTCGGCGCAATAGAAGCTTCTCGCGCCATCGCGATGAGTTTTTGGCGCCATGAGTATCTTGACGCCATTGGCGACGAGATGGGCATGCCACTCGTCCACCAGCTCCATCCGGCTGATGATGAACCCGATATGGTCCAGGCGCTGCTTGCCCTCCATCGCCTCACTGGCACGGTGCAAAGCAAGGTTGTCGTTGCCCGAGGTAAGATAGTAGTTATCGGGGTCGGGCTGCCATTCGACCTGCATGCCGAGGATATCAACATAAAAATGCAGGCAAGCCTCGATATCCTGGACGAACAGGGCCACATGGCGCAGTCCCTGCATGCCATGAGGCCTGTTCAAAGTTCGGCCTCTGCTATCTCGAAATCGTGCGTAACTTCAGCGGCCTTGCCCAGCATGATGGAAGCCGAGCAATATTTCTCCGCCGACAACTTGACAGCACGCTCCACCTGGGCAGGATTCAGGCCTTTGCCGGTCACGACGAAATGCACATGGATTTTGGTGAATACCTTGGGGATGTCGTTGGCACGCTCAGCGCTGATCTCAGCCACGCAGTCCGTCACGGGCTGACGTGATTTCTTGAGAATGGTGACCACATCGAACGAAGTGCAGGCACCCATCCCAATCAGCAGCATTTCCATCGGACGCATGCCGAGGTTGCGGCCACCAGCCTCCGGCGCCCCATCCAACACGACGGCATGCCCAGTTTCGGACTCGCCCATGAAACAGACATTCTCAATCCACTTAACACGTGCTTTCATTTCGTTTTTTGTTCCATCCAGCGTAGATCCATCAAACAACATCCATGACACATGCCATGGATGCCATCAGCAAGCGCTTACTTTACTCCAAGCAGCTCCACATCGAACAGCAAGGTGGCGTTAGGTGGGATCACGCCACCTGCGCCGCGTGCACCATAGCCATACTCCGGCGGAATGACGAGGGTGCGCTTGCCGCCCACCTTCATGCCCGCAAATCCTTCGTCCCAGCCACGGATCACCTGCCCGCCGCCCAGATAGAACACGAACGGTTCACGGCGGTCCACAGAACTGTCGAACTTGGTGCCCTTGCCATCAGGCTTGCTGGGGTCATACAGCCAGCCGGTATAGTGCACAGTCACATTCAAGCCGGCTTCGGCTTCACGGCCTTCCCCCACCAGGGTATCGATTTTCTGTAATTCGGTGATGTTGTCGCTCATTACGATTTTTTCCTTGTCACTATTGGTATCGGCTGAACAGCCACTCATGGCGAGCATGGCCAGCACGAACGCGCTTGCCAGCATGGCAATTGGTTTCATGGATTACTCCGATAGCAGGTTTACAACAGCAGCGCGCTCGCCAAGAACAGGCGCTTGCGCGCAGCGCGAGCCAGTATGATACCCAGATTATGCAACCCTGTGCGCATCAGGGCCGATGATAAATCCAGTCGATAAGTGCGTCCTGAGCAGCACGCGAACTGCTGGCCTTGGGGTCGTTTACCATGATCACCGCTACCCAGCGCCGCCCCCTGCGGTCGTGCACATAGCCTGCCAAGGCGCTCACGCCGTTGATCGTCCCGGTTTTCAGGTGCGCGCTTCCCCTGGCCTCGCTGTGGCGCAGGCGATTGGCCATGGTGCCATCCACGGAGGGAATAGGCAGGGCGGAAAGATATTCCGGCATGACGGGGCTGGCATACGCCGCCAACAGGAAAGCCGCCATATGTCTCGCTGTTATCTGTTCATGGCGTGAAAGCCCCGAACCATTCTCCAGCACCAGCTCCGGGAAGTGCAGCCCCTTGCTGGCAAGCCATGCCTTGACGGCTAGAACACCGTCCGCCTCCATCGCCGGGCTGGAAACTCGCTCTGCTCCCATCGTCAGGAACAGCTGCCTGACCATGAGATTGTTGCTGTACTTGTTAATCGTGCGGATGATTTCCGACAGCGGCAGCGAATCGTGCGTGAGCAGCAACCTTGCATCTTCAGGAAGCACGCCATAGCGCCACCCTCCCTGGAGCTTGCCCCCTAGCGAAAGCCAATTGCTTCGAAACAAGCCATAGGCATAGGGTCCGTCTTCAAGCACATTCAGTTCCAGCGTCTTACTGCCGCAGGCCAAGGGATAATCTCCCTTGAATGTCACCGCCACCTCGTTCCCCATCGGCTCTACGACAAACCTCAGGCGGCTTTTCCAGTCTCCGCACTCGCCGCGCACCAGATTGGTTTGGTTATGAATGTGAATTTCCGGCAGGATGGGATCGGCCTCTATGGCCAGCTTGCCTCTCTCGACCAGGAAGTGGAATGAAGTAGACTTGATATTGACGGCAAACGCATTAGGAACAGCATTGTAGGGCGCATGCGGCTTACCATCGAATTCAGCGGTATCGTGAAAACGTCGGGCGAAGTAGTGGGTATCGAGCACGATATCTCCCTGAATATCCTCCACACCTGCCAGGCGCAAATTTTCCAGCATCATCCGCATATCGGCAGCCAGCAGATAAGGGTCGCCGCGCCCCTGAATGATCAGGTTGCCGTGCAAGACACCATCTTCGAGACTGCCATCATGGTAAACCTGAGTACGCCAGCGATAGCCCGGCCCCAGCAGCTCCAGCCCGGCATAAGTGCTCAACAGCTTCATGGTCGAAGCCGTCTTCATCGGACGATCGCTTTGGTGATCCACCAAGGGCGATGATTGATCGACGCGCTGCACATAGACGGCGACATTCTCGGCGGGAATACCGCTTTTCCTGAGCAGCTCACTGACCGGCTCCGGGATGGCAGCAGCATGAAGCAACGTGCTCATTCCCAGCAACAGGCTCGCCAGAAGCAACCTCATCATAGGCTTTCCTCCAGCGCACCCCTGGCTTGCTCCAGCATCCAGTCCATCTCTTCCTCGCTGATGATATAGGGTGGCATGAAATAGACTGTATTGCCCACTGGCCGCAATAACAGTCCCCGTTGCAACGCGGCCTGGTAGAAACGTTGTTGGAATCCGGGCCGGCTTGGCGTGACGTCAAATGCCCAGATCATGCCTGTATTGCGCAAATGGCGAATAGGCAGGTCGCGCCATGCTGCAAGCCTGCGGTTCAGGTAACCGGCCTTGCGACGGTTGCTGTTCAGCACATCATGCTGAGCGAAGATGTCGAGGGTAGCAAGCGCCGCGCTGCACGCCAGTGCATTGCCGGTATAGCTGTGCGAGTGCAGGAAACCGCGGGTCACGCTGTCATCATAAAAAGCCGCATAGATATCCTGAGTCGTCTGCACCACGGAAAGTGGCAGGTAGCCGCCCGTAATGCCCTTGGATAGGCAGATGAAATCCGGCTTGATGCCAGCCTGCTCGATCGCGAACATGGTGCCGGTGCGGCCGAAGCCCACGGCGATCTCGTCAGCGATCAGGTGCACTTGGTAACGGTCGCATAGTGCACGCAAACGTTGCAGATAAACAGGGTGATACATTGCCATGCCGGTGGCGCACTGCACCAGCGGCTCAACGATCACCGCTGCAATCCCGGCATGGTGCTGGGCGATATAGGCCTCAGCTTGACCTGCGCAACGCAAGGCATACTGCTCAGCACTCTCCCCCGGTTCCGCACGACGCCAATCCGGGCTGGGCAATGCTATAGACTCCTCGCGCAGCAAGGGTGCATAGGTATCCTTGAACAGAGCGATATCAGTGACGGAAAGCGACCCCAGGGTTTCGCCGTGGTAGCCGTTCTGAAGGCTGAGGAAGCGTGTCTTGGCTGTCTCGCCATGATTACGCCAGTAATGGAAGCTCATCTTGAGCGCGATCTCGGTCGCCGAAGCGCCGTCGGAAGCGTAGAAACTATGCCCCAGTCCGGTAAGCAATGACAGCTGTTCGGAAAGCCGCACCACAGGCTCGTGGGTGAAGCCGGCCAGTATCACATGCTCGAGCTGGTCCAACTGCGCCTTGATTGCCTGCTTGATATGCGGGTGGTTATGACCGAATAGATTGACCCACCATGAACTGACACCATCCAGGTAGCGCTTGCCGTCAAAGTCCTCCAGCCACACGCCTTCACCACGCTTGACCGGCACCAGCGGCAATGCTTCATGCTGCTTCATCTGGGTGCAGGGATGCCACACCGCAGCCAGGCTGCGCTGCAGCAGGGAGGCGTTACTCGTTGTCATGAGCCAGTGTCAATGCAGGACGTATTGTGCAGCCTCATCTGCCAGCACAATGCGGTCTGTGGTCAGCCCCAGGTCCCAGGCGGCCTCCTGGGTTGCCAATTGCAGCATGCCGCTCAATGCATGGCTCAATTCCGCCGTCAATGCAATGCTATAGACTTCCCCTGCCTGGCTGTGCAGCTCCAGCATGGATTCAGTATGGTCCATGTGCACCAACCTGCATTCAGCGATCAGCACCGGCGGCTCGGCCGTTGCCTGCTTGATGTCATGATATGCGCCGGAAAAATTAATGCCCTGCATCACCGGCAAGCTTTCCACTTCCTGGTTGAAATGCTCTAGCAGCTCCTCGGTCGTCACCGCCAAGGTGTCGTGCATCTCCCCTGGCGAGAGCTCGATATCCTGCAGCAAGCCCCACAATACGCGCACGATACGTCGTGTCAGCCACGCATTCAGCTCTGCCGCATCCACCAGGCTGATTTTAAGCAGCATGCGGTCCTGCTGGCTGCTGTAGCTCAAATGAAGCTGCTGGATTGCCATATCTTCGAATCCTTCCGACATTCACTACCCCTGCAAAAACGACATATTAATTCGCGATTATAAAGCTTTAAGCAGCCCTTTACCGGACAATCCGTGCGCTTTTAACCGGGCACCATGATTCAACGGCCATTGGCCATAGGGCAATATCTACTTCGAGTGTCAGGAAACCAATTCCATTCGCTCAAGTCTTACCCTTCAATACCGAGCTATTCAGTATTGCTATTGCAGTCGTTTTTTCAACCATGCTAGGATGAACGCCATTTTTGACGTATCGGCCTTCCGATACGCCTAACCAGCAACGATTGAGACCAATGAAGTCAAGATTAGACCCCACTGCCTTGAGGATACGACTGATCCTGTTATCAGTGGTGTTGTCATTGGTCAGTCTGGCCTATCTCTGCATGCAGTTGCCTGACACGCTCTATGTCAGCGACACCAATGTTGTTGAAGTCATCAATATCGAAGCCTCCTCCAATGGTGATGGCGAACCGCTTGCTTCGCTAGTACTGTCGTTCGCGAGCCTTCTGCTGACGGCACTATTGCTGGTTGCCGACGCCCCGGTTTCCTGGGCGCTCACATGCAATGGCGCAGCAAAGCGCCTCTACTTCTCCACCCATGTCAGACCACGGGATCCTCCACTCCCCGCCTAAGGGCACTTCCTGCCCAAGGCAGTATTTCCATCGGACGTTAGCAGCACAATAGGTTAGTCAGACTCGGGCTGTCTTTTTCCAGTCGTCTGACTTTCCATGCGCAGCCCCGCCGCATCGCGACCAGCACATAGGCTCCCCGTTTCATTGGCCAATACCGCTTGCTGACCGCTACTCGGCGGCAGCTGACGCCTCTGCGGAAACCCTGCCCTCCATACCCCTAACTCAAGCTGACCATTGCCGCCCAGTCCTGCACGTTTGTCGCACGGACAGCGCCGTGCAGTGGGCACGATGAACTCAGGTTTTTTGATCTTCTGAAATGAATCGAAATCTTATGATGAAAAAATTTTCTTGCGTCTTAAGCGTCATCGCGGCGTTACTGAGCGGCTGCCACCAAACCGAGCCCCACGAGCCTCATGAGCAGCCCAGGCTCAAGGCGACTTCGCCGCTGCGCCAGGACACGGCCATCGTGAAGGAGTATGTTTCCCAGATCCGTGCCATCCGCCATATCGAGGTGCGTGCACTGGAGCGCGGCTATCTGCAGGACACCTTTGTCGATGAAGGACAGCAGGTCAACAAGGGCCAACCCATGTTCCGCATCATGCCCAACCTTTACCAGGCCGACCTGCAAAAAGCCAAGGCCGAGGCCAGCATGGCCCGTATCGAGTACGAAAACACCAAGGCACTGGCAGACAAGAACATCGTCTCGCCCAATGAACTGGCACTCGCCAAGGCCAAGCTGGACAAGGCCAACGCTGAAGTCAACGTGGCGGAAACACACCTCGGCTTCACCAACATCAACGCGCCCTTCACCGGCATCATGGACCATCTGGAAGCGAGGAACGGCAGTCTGCTGGATGAAGGCGACCTACTGACTACACTGTCCGACATCAGCAGGATGTGGGTGTACTTCAACGTGCCCGAATCCGAATATCTCGACTATGTGCAGAGCAAGAAGAACCACGCCCAGGACAAGGAAAAGGTGAAGCTGAAGATGGCGAACGGCGAAGTGTTCGACCAGGAAGGCGTGATCGAGACCATAGAGGCGGATTTCGACAACAAGACTGGCAACATCGCTTTCCGCGCCGTTTTCCCCAATCCCAACCGGGTACTGCGGCACGGCCAGACTGGCAGCATCCTCATGAACATTCCTTACACGGATGCGTTGCTGATCCCGCAGAAAGCCACATTCGAGATTCTCGACAAGACCTATGTCTACGTCATCAACCAGGATAACAAGATCGAGCAGCGGCTGGTCACCATCGATGCGGAGTTGCCGCACGTCTACATTGTCAAGGACGGGCTGGAAGCAGACGACAAGATCCTGATCGAGGGGTTGAGGAAAGTGCATAACGGCGAGCAGGTCAACGTCGATTTCATCCCCCCAGACAAGGCCATGTCGGACCTGAGCCTTTACGCTGAATAACCCAACCAGGCGACGAAATCAATGCTGAATATTTTCATCAAAAGACCGGTCATGGCGATTGTATTGTCGCTATTGATCGTATTCATGGGGTTCTTGTCGATCAAGACCCTGCCCACATCGCAGTTTCCCGACATCGCGCCGCCGCGCGTGATCGTCTCGCTGGCCTACCCCGGCGCCAGCGCCGACGTGCTGGTGCAGTCATCGCTGATCACCATTGAGCGTGCGATCAACGGCGTACCCGGCATGAAGTACATCGTGTCTGATGCCACCAGCGCGGGCGAAGCCACGATCCAGGTGATCTTCGACCTCGGCGTGGACCCCAACCAGGCCATGATCAACGTCAAGACCCGTATCGACCAGGTGATGAGCCGCCTGCCCGAGCTGGTTCAGATGGAAGGCGTGGTGGTCGAACGCGTCCAGCCCAGCATGCTGATGTACATCAATCTTTACAGCAAGGATAAGCACGCGGACGAGAAATTCCTCTTCAACTACGCCAACGTCAACATCATCCCCGAGATACAGCGCGTCAACGGCATCGCCCAGGCCAAGATCCTCGGCAGCCGCCAGTACGCGATGCGCATCTGGCTCAACCCAGAACGCATGCGCGCCTACAACGTCTCCACCGAGGAAGTCATGAAGGCGATCAACAGCCAGAGCGTGATCGGCCGCCCCGGCCGCCTGGGCCAGAGCTCGGGCATCACCGCGCAATCCAAGGAATACGTGCTGATCTACCAGGGCCGCTACAACAAGCCCGAGCAGTATGCAGACATCATCATCCGCGCAAACTCCGAAGGCGAGATCCTCCACCTCAAGGACATCGCCAAGGTCGAGCTGAACAGCGAGTTCTACGACATTTACTCCAACAAAGATGGCTATCCTTCAGCGGCCATCGTGCTCAAGCAGAACTACGGCAGCAACGCCACCGAAGTGATCGAGCATGTGAAGGAAAGAATGGAGGAACTGAAGGCATCCTTCCCCGAAGGCATGGATTATGAAGTCAACTACGACGTATCCAAGTTCCTGGATGCTTCGATCGAAAAGGTGATCCACACCCTGATCGAGGCGTTCGTCCTGGTAGCCCTGGTGGTGTTCATCTTCCTGGGCGACTGGCGCTCCACCCTGATCCCGATCCTGGCGGTGCCGGTGTCGCTGATCGGCACCTTCTTCGTCATGCAGATGTTCGGGATTTCGATCAACCTGATCACACTGTTTGCACTGGTGCTGGCAATCGGTATTGTGGTGGATAACGCCATTGTGGTTGTGGAAGCTGTCCATGCCAAGATGGAAACCGAGCACTTGACTCCCTACAAGGCCACCCAAAAGGTGCTGGGGGAGATCGGCGGGGCGATCGTCGCCATTACCCTGGTGATGACCGCCGTGTTCGTGCCCGTGGCCTTCATGACTGGGCCGGTGGGCGTGTTCTACCGCCAGTTCTCCATCACCATGGCAGCTTCCATTATCATCTCGGGCGTCGTCGCCTTGTCGCTGACGCCGGTGCTGTGCGCGATGCTGCTGAAGAACAACCACGGCCAGCCCAAGCGCAAGACGCCGGTCAGCCTGTTCATCAACGCCTTCAACCATGTGTTCGAGAAGGTGACGGGACGCTACACCCAATTGCTGGATATCGTCGTCACGCGCCGCATCGTCACCTTCCTCATGCTGGCCGCGTTCGCCGCCGGTACCTTCCTGGTCGACAAGACATTGCCCGCAGGCTTCATCCCGGGCGAGGACCAGGGCATGGTGTACGCGATCATCCAGACGCCGCCCGGCTCCACGCTGGAAGTCACCAACAAGATCGCCCGGCAGTTGCAGGGCATCGCCTCCAAGGTCGAGGGCGTGCAGTCGGTATCTTCCCTGGCGGGCTACGAGGTGCTGACCGAGGGCCGCGGCTCCAATGCCGGCACTTGCATCATCAACCTCAAGGACTGGTCTGAGCGCAAGCAATCCGTGCACCAGATCATCGAGGAGCTGGAAGAAAAAACCAAGGACTTCGGCGCCGTGATCGAGTTCTTCGAGCCGCCAGCCGTCCCCGGCTACGGCGCGGCATCGGGCCTGGCGCTGCGCCTGCTCGACAAGACCGATAACACGGATTACCACGAGTTCGACAAGATCAACCAGGATTTCATGAAGGCGCTCGCCAAGCGCAAGGAGCTCACCGGCCTGTTCACCTTCTATGCGGCGAACTACCCGCAGTATGAAATCCAGATCGACAACAAGCTCGCGATGCAGAAGAAGGTTTCGATCGCCAAGGCGATGGACAACCTGGACATCCTGATCGGCAGCACCTACGAGCAGGGCTTCATCCGCTTCAACAACTTCTTCAAGGTCTACACCCAGGCCGGGCCGGAATTCCGCCGCTACCCGACCGACATCCTCAACTACTACGTGAAGAACGAGGAAGGCGAAATGGTGCCCTACTCGGCCTTCATGAAGCTGAAGAAGATGCAGGGCCCGAACGAGATCACGCGCTACAACCTCTACAACTCCGCCACCATCCGCGCCATGCCTGCCGACGGCTACACCACGGACGACGCGATCAAGGCGGTGGAGCAAGTGGCGAAAGCCACCCTGCCGCACGGCTATGACATCGGCTGGGAAGGCCTGTCATTCGACGAGGCCAACCGTGGCAACGAGGCCATCATCATCTTCGGCGTCGTGCTGGTGTTCGTCTACATGGTGCTGGCAGCGCAGTACGAGAGCTTCATTCTGCCGCTGGTGGTCGTGCTCTCGCTGCCCGCGGGCGTGTTCGGCTCGTTCTTCATGTTGAAAGCATTGGGGCTTGCCAACGACATCTACGCCCAGGTCGGGCTGGTGATGCTGGTCGGGCTGCTCGGAAAGAACGCGGTGCTGATCGTGGAATATGCGGTGCAGAAACATGCGCAAGGCCTGTCGATCAAGGATGCCGCGATCGAGAGCGCACGCGTACGCTTCCGCCCTATCCTGATGACCTCGTTTGCCTTCATCGCCGGCCTGATCCCGCTGGTCGTCGCCACGGGCGCGGGCGCGGTGGGCAACCGTACCATCGGCAGCTCCGCGCTCGGCGGCATGCTGTTCGGCACCATCTTCGGCGTCATTCTCATCCCTGGTCTGTACTACATATTTGCCAAACTGTCCGACGGCAAATCCATGATCCGGAACGAAGAGTTTGAGCCACTCACTGAAACCTACCATTACAGCAAGAGCGATGATGACCAAGAATAAAGCCATTCAACTTGTCGTGTTGGGATGCCTGGCGCTCATGGTGCAATCGTGCGCCATCCCAACGATCACGAAAAAAGAACCGCAGGTCGCACTGCCAGAGCACTACAGCCATGCGAACAATAGCGCGGCCGGTGCCGACAGCGCGGCCCGCGTCAACTGGAAGGAGTTCTTCGAGGACCAGCACCTGGCCGCCTTGATCGATACCGCCATTGCCAACAACAAGGAGATCAACATCCTCATGCAGCGCATCAGCGTTGCCGAGAACGAGATACTGGCGCGCAAGGGCGAATACCTGCCCTCGGTCGGCATCGGCGCCACCGCCGAAACCGAGAAGACCGCGCGCTACACCCGCAACGGCGCCATCGAGGAAGGCCTGGAGATCAAGGAAGGCAAGCATTTCCCCAAATATTTCGGCAATTACCAGTTTGGCCTGGTCGCTTCCTGGGAGCTGGATGTCTGGAAGAAGCTGCGCAATGCCACCAAGGTCGCCACCATGGAATACATGGCGTCGGTGGAGGGCAAACGCTTTCTCGTCACCAACCTGGTGGCGGAAATCGCCAATGCCTACTACGAACTGCTCGCGCTCGACAACGAGCTCGACAACCTGGACAAGAACATCGCGATCCAGGAAAACGCGCTCGGCGTCGTGAGGGAGCTGCAGCAGTATGCGCGCACCACCTCGCTCGCAGTCAAGCGGTTCGAGGCCGAAGTCAACAAAAACCAGAGCCAGCGCTATGAGGTGAAGCAGAAGATCGTCGAGACGGAAAACCGCATCAACTTCCTGCTGGGCCGCACGCCGCAACCGATAGCACGGGCCTCTGCCGGCTTCATGGATATCAAGCCCAAGGTACTGGATGTCGGCATACCTTCCCAATTGCTGGAAAACCGTCCCGACATCCGCCAGGCGCAACTCGAGCTGGAAGCGGCCAAGCTCAATATCGAAGTGGCGAAGGCGAATTTCTATCCATCCTTCGCCCTCAAGGCCGGGCTGGGGTTCCAGGCATTCAACCCGCGCTACCTGCTCAACATGCCTGAATCGGTTGCCGGCTCGTTCGGCGGAGACCTCATCGCGCCATTGGTCAACCGCAACGCCATCATCGCGACCTACAAAAACGCCAGCGCCGAGCAGATCAGGGCCGCATACGAGTACGAGCAGGCCATCATCAACGCCTATAGCGAAGTGGCCACCCAGTTATCGAACCTGGACAACCTCGACAAGAACTACCAGTTGAAAAACCGCCAGGTCGACACCCTGACCAACTCGATCGAGATATCCAACCAACTGTTCCAATCCGCCCGTGCGGATTACATGGAAGTGCTGCTGACGCAGCGTGACGCGCTGGAGGCCAAGATGGACCTTATCGAGACCAAGCAGAAGCAAATCATGGCCATGATCAACTTATACAGAGCGTTGGGAGGTGGTTGGCAATAGAGGAGACGATCAACCGTAGCACAAGGTAGAACTTAATATTAATCCATTGATTTTTAGGAGATTTATCATGAAACAAGCCATTTCTATTTTAGCCTTCGCATTGCTGTTCTCTTCTGCCTTGCTTGTACAAGCGCAAGACGGCAACGCGCTACTCAATGGCCAAGTGCTGGCGGCAGCCAATATCAGCCCACTCAATGCCACCTTCGATGCACGCGTTGCAGAAACACGGGCAATCGGAACATCCAAGGAGGTCGCCGTCATCACCAACAACCGTCCGCATCCCAAGTATGGTTTCAACATCAACCGCATCCACGCTCCTGCTGAGCGAATGGACCACAACCAGGGGAAGCATTTCGTTTATGTGGCACATCCCAAAAACGGCTTCCTGGTCAAACGCTATGTAGGCTGATCAAGGCAGCCAACAAAACGCTGCTGGCCAGCAGCGTTTGGCTGGGCATCGTCAACCACGCTCAATTCCAATCAAGGGCAGGCTGGTAGAAAAGCTCGAAACTCTGCACGCTGGGCCTGATTCACTGAATCAGGCCATTTTTTTGCACTGCTACATAAACTGCTACATAATGAGACATCTTACTTAATGCAGGGGAATGTATCAGGGGAGCTTGATCGTCTTGAGCACGGCATACAGCACACCGGGAAACTTCTGCTCGATCTCGGCAAGCCGCAGGGAATTCAAGTGCTCCTTGCCATCAATCACGGTTTCCACCAGCCCGGCGGCACGCAGTATCTTGAAGTGGTGCGACATACTCGACTTGGGGCGGTTCAGGTCCAATTCGCCGCACGTCATCTGTCGTCCCGCCTGTGCCAGACGCCCGACGATTTCCATTCGGGCCGGATCTGAAAGTGCATACATGATGTCTGTCAGCTCCACCTGCTCGATGGCAGGGTGTTTAATTTGTCTCATGGACAAAATCTATCATAGCCGCTACTATATTTCCATGGTTCGAATATTTTGGAACTATGGAAACAACTCCTGATGTCCTCAGGAATATGCTTGTTCACAACCACCCGTCACTACGCAAAAGGAATGACAATGGCAGACCTATTTTCTCCATACAAGCTGAAAGATGTCGAATTAAGAAACCGCATTGCAGTACCTCCCATGTGCCAATACATGGCGACCAACGGCCTGGCCAATGATTGGCACCGAGCCCACTACGCTTCGCTTGCGCGCGGCGGCAGCGGCCTCGTGATCGTCGAAGCCACCGCCGTTGCACCTGAAGGACGCATCACTCCGCACTGCCTGGGCTTGTGGAATGACGCGCAAGCGGAACAGTTGCGTTCGATCGCAGCTGCAATCAAGGCAGCCGGGGCCGTGCCCGGTATCCAGATCGCCCACGCAGGCCGGAAAGCCAGCGCCAATGTTCCCTGGGAAGGTGACGACCACATTCCCGAAGGCGATGCTCGCGGATGGCAGCCTATCGCACCATCAGCCAAGGCATTCGGCGGATTGCTGCCACGCGTGCCGACTGAGATGACGATCGCTGATATCCAGCGCGTGCAGCAAAATTTCGTCGATGCCGCCCGTCGCGCGCTTGAAGCCGGTTTCGAATGGCTGGAGCTACATTTCGCCCATGGTTACCTGGCGCAGAGCTTCACCTCTACCCATTCCAACCTGCGAACCGATGCATATGGCGGCACTCTCGAGAACCGAGGCCGCTTCACGCGTGAGACCCTGGCTGCTGTGCGCCAGACCTGGCCGGAACACCTGCCCTTGACCGCACGTTTCGGCGTGCTGGAATTCGACGGGCAGGATGAACAGACCCTGAGCGAATCCATCCAGCTGGTCAATGAATGGAAACAACTGGGCCTGGACATGCTCAGCGTCAGCATCGGCTTCAGCACACCTGAAGCCAAGATTCCCTGGGGACCTGCGTTCCTTGCCCCGATTGCCCAACGCGTGCGCAACGAGGCCGGTATCCCGGTATCGTCTGCCTGGGGCTTTGGCGCGCCCGACCTTGCTGACCAGGCTATCCGTAACGAACAGCTGGACATCGCCATGATAGGTCGTGCCCATCTCGAGAACCCGCACTGGACCTACCAGGCGGCGAAGGAGCTGAACAAGAAAGATCCGGCCTGGGTGCTGCCTCCACCTTATGCCCATTGGCTGGCGCGTTACCACGATCCGCGACAGCGCTGATAAGCCCCGCCATCCTGATTGGGCATACCGGCTCAATCAGGATGCACATAGGGGCCCCCCCTCTTTCCGGAGGGGAAGATTTACCAGCTCCGCAGCAATCTCAGATCCGATATTGCCATCCACTGTCATCATGTAGCATTGACATGTTCGCAGCCAAGAGGAAACCCATGCGAATGGGCACACCGTGTCTATGGTGCCTTCTCCAAATCGAGAAAGTGACGCCCGTCGATTACTATCGCTGAGAATGGGCCTAGGCGCCCTGCAACAAAACAGATTATCCTCACCTTAGTGAACTTACGGCTTGGCTTAATAGGGGTACGACACATCCGCCGCCCAAAGCAGGGGCATACTCAATCTGAGTGATGGATCAAGGTCCTGACCAGAGATTTGGCATGGCGGATGGATGCATTGCCTTGCGGGCCTTTTTCCATCATCGCAGCACCTTCCTCCACTAGCGCCAGTTGCAATGCCAAGGTTTCCGCCTGCTTGATGCCGGCCTTGCGTGCCAATTCCACAAACTGGCTTCGCAGCTGCCGGGAAAACTCCCTGGAGGCCTGATTGACCAGATGGTCCGATTGGGGGAACTCCACGCCGGCCTTGAGTGAAGCAAACCCCTTGAAATCCTTTTCCCCGATGATATCCAGCAGGCCGGTAGCCAGCGCTTCCAGCTCAGCCCGAGCACTTTCCTGACGCGGGACTGCAGCCAGCCTTTGCCAAAGCCTGTCTTCTTGGGTACGGAGATACTCAATGATAAGAAGCTCTTTCGATTTGAAATATTTATACAAGGTGACCTTGGCCACCCGAGCCTGGGCGGCAATGCTATCTATGCTCGTCGCATGGATGCCTTGCCTGGAAAACAGGTCTCCGGCAACCTCCAGGATGTATTCCCTCATTCGCCCGGCCATATCACGCTCCCATCCCCAATATCGTCTTCTGTTTGCTTTGCGACTTGGAATAACACTCCCAGGCCCGATGTTGTGCGTACCATGCCAGAAACGACTCCAGCTTCTGACCATCCAGCCCCTGACGGGCCTGATTGTTGGAGAGGCCGGACTGAACGATATGCATGTAGACCGCAAGCTGATCACCGGGAACACTCGCAAAGCCAGGAGCCGGGCAGGTGCCCGACGCAATATCGCTTTTGAGCGCAAGCACCTTGATGAGCAGTGCCGGTTCGATGGCAACATCAGCCTCATGGTATCCGGCGCTCTGCCAGGCCGGCTCAACCTCGGGCGGAACTCCGGCAGGCCAGAAATGTATGCCGAGAATGGCCAGCACAACTGCGGTGGCAACATACCCGCCCGCCATCCAGGACTCTTCTACGCTTGTCATCCACGACGGCTTCGCTTCCTCCAATACCATCCTGGCTGCCAACTGAGCACTGGACAAGGCCCCTTGGCCGGGATTGCGCAACTCCTCGGCGATTGCCCCCTGCAGCAAGACCATCAGCTTTGCAATGACAGCAGGAGGGTGCTGCAGCTTTGCCTCCAAGGCAAAAGGAAGCAGATGCGCGCCCAGTGCAGAGCAAGCCCGGGCCAAAGCGTCTGGCGATGAATACTGCACCCGAACCATGTCCCGACTACCGGGCGCATTGAGCCAGCTATCCAGAAGAGGATACAAAGCAAGCAGCCTCTCCGCAGGCTTCTTGCTGCAGGCCGCCATCATGTGGACCAACCGTGGACTGCTGAGTAAATCCATGCGTCACCTTTGAACCATGCGGCTTATCCTGGCATAGGAACTTGCCATTCGTTCGGCCATATACCATTCATTCCAGCATCATCAAACCTGTTATGGGGCTGCTGCGCCGAGCTTGTCCAGTCTGGCCTTGACCAATTGGGCTAGCTTCTCCGCCGTGCGAATAGTGGTTTGCTGATCACTCCACGAACTCTCCAGCTGCATGTAGCGGGACATCACGACAGCCCGCTTTCCAACATCCACCATAATGATCCGCGGATAGACGAATAAATAGGTAGGCTTCAAGGCGACGCCAATGATGAGGTAGTCCGCCCCGGTTTCCTTGTTGAGCTCAATTGCCGTTTCCACATTATCGTAGAGATAAGTCGGCGAATTACGCTCAATCTCAGCCCTCACCCTCTCCCCTTCCGGCACCATATTCACGCCTTGAGCCTTGAGCTCCTGCTTGAACGTGGTGGATAACAGCTCGATGCGCTGCAACTCTTCCGGTGCATTGGGCAAGCCGGTCAGATCATTGAGCTCGAACGCCAACACGACGACCTTGGGGCTGTCCTCAGCGGCAAGGACGCCCCCCGCTGCGACCAAGCCCAGCAATATGCCCAACAACCCATTCACAATTAACCGCATACCCGACATCTCCCTGCGCAATGAATAAATACTAAACTGTATAGTACACTTTCAGCATGATATTACAATCCATGGCAACCATTTATCTGTGACAAAAATTATTTATCCCTATCGAGGGTCCTAGTGACTAGCGGGCTGAGAAATCAAGCACTTTAACGCCATCTATACCCCATGAATGGCGCGGCAAAAATCCGGTTGCTAGCCGCAGCAATAGAACAAATTCAACACACGCCCTTGAAAAACTGCCATGCCGCCCCTATTATTAGCACTCGATAGGGTTGAGTGCTAAATCACCCTAGCAACCAAAACTTGTAACAAACCCAATCAATGATCATTCAAAGATTTTAGGAGAAAAACACATGGCAATTCGTCCATTGCAAGACCGCGTTATCGTGAAACGGCTGGAAGAAGAGCGCAAGACCGCATCCGGCATCGTCATTCCTGACACAGCGGCTGAAAAACCAGATCAAGGTGAAGTGATTGCTGTTGGTCCAGGCAAGAAGGACGACAACGGCAAATCCATTCCCCTGGACGTCAAGGTGGGTGACAAGGTGTTGTTTGGCAAGTATGCCGGCCAGGCCGTCAAAGTAAATGGCGAAGAAGTACTGGTACTTCGTGAAGATGACATTCTGGGTATTGTAGAGGCCTAAATTAGTGGCACAACGTTAGCTCAAACAAGTTTATTAGGAGATATAAATGGCTGCAAAACAAGTGATTTTTGGTGATGACGCCCGCGCCAAGATTGTCAATGGCGTGAACATTCTGGCAAATGCCGTCAAGGTAACCCTGGGTCCCAAGGGCCGCAACGTCGTTCTGGAGCGCTCCTTCGGCTCCCCGACTGTCACCAAGGACGGCGTATCTGTCGCCAAGGAAATCGAGCTGAGCGACAAGCTGGAAAATATGGGTGCGCAGCTGGTGAAAGAAGTCGCTTCCAAGACCAATGACAATGCCGGCGACGGTACCACTACTGCTACCGTTCTGGCACAAGCCATCGTCCGCGAAGGCTTCAAGTATGTTGCTGCAGGCTTCAACCCGACTGACCTCAAGCGCGGTATCGACAAGGCAGTTGCCGAAATCGTGAACGAGATCAAGGCCATCGCCAAGCCCACCACCACCAGCAAGGAAATTGCCCAGGTTGGCTCCATTTCCGCCAATTCCGACGCCGATATCGGCCAGATCATTGCCGATGCGATGGACAAGGTAGGCAAGGAAGGTGTGATTACCGTTGAAGACGGTTCCGGCCTGCAAAACGAGCTGGATGTCGTGGAAGGCATGCAATTCGACCGTGGTTACCTGTCTCCATACTTCATCAACAACCCAGAGCGCCAGATCGCCCTGCTGGAAAACCCATTCGTGTTGTTGTACGACAAGAAGATCAGCAACATCCGCGACCTGCTGCCTACTCTGGAACAAGTTGCCAAGGCTGGTCGTCCCCTGCTGATCATCGCTGAAGATGTGGAAGGTGAAGCACTGGCCACCCTGGTGGTCAACAACATCCGCGGCATCCTGAAGGCCGTGGCTGTGAAGGCACCTGGCTTCGGTGACCGGCGCAAGGCCATGCTGGAAGATATCGCCATCTTGACTGGTGGTACCGTGATTGCCGAAGAAGTCGGCCTGAGCCTGGAGAAGGTGACACTGGAAAACCTCGGCCAAGCCAAGCGTGTTGAAATCGGCAAGGAAAACACCACCATCATCGATGGTGCTGGCTCAGAAAACAACATCAAGGTACGTATCGACCAGATCAAGAAGCAGATCGAAGACGCTACCAGCGACTATGATCGCGAAAAACTGCAGGAACGCGTAGCCAAGTTGGCCGGCGGTGTTGCCGTGATCAAGGTTGGCGCTGCCACCGAAACCGAAATGAAGGAAAAGAAGGCTCGCGTTGAGGATGCTTTACATGCTACACGTGCTGCCGTTGAAGAAGGCATCGTGCCTGGCGGTGGCGTTGCCCTGTTGCGCGCCCGTTCTTCCATCAAGGAGCTGAAGGGCGACAACCCAGATCAAGACGCTGGCATCAAGATCGTGTTGCGCGCGATCGAAGAGCCTCTGCGCCAGATCGTCGCCAACGCTGGTGACGAGCCATCCGTTGTGGTCAACAAAGTACTGGAAGGTACTGGCAACTACGGTTACAACGCTTCCAATGGCACCTACGGTGACCTGGTTGAGCTGGGTGTTCTGGATCCAGCCAAGGTAACGCGGTCCGCACTGCAGAACGCTGCGTCTGTAGCTTCCTTGATCCTGACTACCGATGCATTGGTAGCAGAGCTGCCTAAGGAAGAAGCTGCGCCAGCCATGCCTGACGCAGGCGGCATGGGTGGCATGGGCTTCTAATTCAGCCACGCTCACAGGCTGCCGCCACAAGGCAGCCATGCTAAATAAAAAGCCCCGGTTTTCCGGGGCTTTTTATTTCCTACCATGCTCACTCAGTTGCATCCCACTGGCCGATGGTTCCCACTGCCGTCAATTCGTCACATTTGACAGTCAGAATATTTTCACCACCTAGAATAAATTAGGCATATACTCGCAATTGATTGATTAGCGATTATTATTAACAGCAGAATCAATTGCCTGCTTGGCATGTTCTATATATTGTATATGCGACAGGCAAAAAAAACCCCGATTAAAGGGGAGTAAAATCGGGGTTAAGCATTTAAGCCTCATTGGGATAAGGCTTCCCGCTCAGGGAGGAAAGCGGGAGACGAGTGCGTCGTCTGGAAAATAAGACCGGGCCTTGGCAGGATAGTTCACTCAAAGTGCATTTTTTACATCTGTTTACAATTATGCACTAAAAAGGCCCGTCTGCAGCGTCACGACTGCGGTTCTCTTCGCTGCTTTCACCTGCGATAATGCAGGCTATGACGAACCCAACCACCACCTTGCTCGACGGCCTCAATGAAAAGCAACTCGAAGCCGTCACCCTTCCGCACCAATCCGCACTCATCCTGGCTGGCGCCGGCAGCGGCAAGACCCGCGTGCTCACCACGCGCATTGCCTGGCTGATCCAAACTGGACAAGTCTCACCGCACGGCATTCTTTCCGTAACGTTCACCAACAAAGCCGCCAAGGAAATGCTGACCCGACTGGGTGCGATGCTGCCTATCAACATCCGCGGCATGTGGGCCGGAACCTTCCATGGTTTATGCAACCGCCTGCTGAGGGCGCACCATCGTGAAGCGGAACTGCCCCCCACATTCCAGATACTGGACACGGCAGACCAGCTTTCTGCGATCAAGCGCGTCATGAAAGCGATGAATATCGATGACGAGAAGTTTCCACCCAAACAGGTGCTGGGCTATATCAACAGCTGCAAGGAGGAAGGCCTGCGCGCCTATGCAGTAGATGCCTATGACAGCCATTCGCAACGCATGCGCGAAATCTTCGAAGAATACGACAAGCAATGCCAGCGCGAAGGTGTGGTGGATTTCGCGGAACTGCTGCTGCGCTGCTATGAATTATTGAGCAGCAACAAAAGCATTCGCGAACATTACCAGCAGCGCTTCAAGTACATCCTGGTGGACGAATTCCAGGACACCAACCGCCTGCAATACCTGTGGCTGAAGCTACTCGCCGGCACGAACAACTGCATCTTTGCCGTCGGTGATGACGACCAGTCCATCTATGCCTTCCGCGGCGCGCGGGTGGGCAATATGCGCGACTTCGAGCATGATTTCAATGTGCAGAACGTCGTGAAGCTGGAGCAGAACTATCGCTCCCACAGCAATATCCTGGACGCAGCGAATGCCATCATCATGCATAACCGCAACCGGCTGGGAAAGAATCTCTGGACATCTGCAGGCAAGGGCGAACCTATCCGCATTTACGAAGGCTACAACGACAAGGATGAGGCGGTGTTCATCGTTGATGAGATCAAGGCTTTGCATAAGGAAGGCATAGAACTCAGCCAGATCGCCCTGCTTTATCGTTCCAATGCCCAGTCCCGCATCCTGGAGCATGAATTGTTCTCAGCAGGACTGCCTTACCGCGTCTATGGCGGATTACGCTTTTTCGAGCGGGCGGAAGTCAAGCATGCACTCGCCTATTTACGCCTGATCGCCAACGGCGATGATGATACTGCCCTGTTACGTGTCATCAATTTCCCCACTCGCGGTATCGGTGCGCGCAGCCTGGAACAATTGCAGGAACTGGCCCGCCAACAGGACAGCAGCCTTTGGCAGGCCGCCTGTGCCAAGGCGGGTGATGGCCGCCCAGGCCGTGGCCTGGAAGGTTTTGTCGCGCTGGTCAAGCAAATGCAGGAAGAATCCATCGGCCTGACACTTGCTGAGCAGGTGGAGCTCGCCACCAGGCTTTCCGGCTTACGGGATCATTATGCTGCGGATAAGGAAGGCGAAGACCGCCTTGCCAACCTGGATGAGCTGGTCAATGCCGCCATTGCCTTCATGAACCAGGATATCGGCATGCCAGTGGATGAGAACGGCGAAGTCGCCATGTCCATGCTTGCGCAATTCCTTGCCCACGCCAGCCTGGAGGCTGGCGAACACCAGGCAGATGTCGGCCGCGACGCGCTGCAGTTAATGACTGTGCATGCCGCCAAGGGCCTGGAGTTTCATACCGTTTTCATCAGTGGGCTCGAGGAGGGCCTATTTCCGCACGAGCAGAGCAGTTACGAGTCCAATGGCCTGGAAGAAGAGCGTCGCCTCATGTACGTAGCCGTGACCCGTGCGCGCCAGCGGTTGTATCTCAGTTTTGCACAGAGCCGCATGCTGCATGGGCAGGTGCGCTACGGCATCCCGTCACGCTTCCTGGATGAAATCCCGGAAGCGTTGGTCAAGCGCCTGAACACTGTCTCGAACAAATCCTATGGCAGCACCAGCCAATACCCGGCCGCTGCTCCAGCTCCAGCTGCGCGCCCTCAAGCCAGCATGCCGTGGAAAA
The DNA here is from genome assembly GCF_000013705.1 of Methylobacillus flagellatus KT. Taxonomy (NCBI): domain Bacteria; kingdom Pseudomonadati; phylum Pseudomonadota; class Betaproteobacteria; order Nitrosomonadales; family Methylophilaceae; genus Methylobacillus; species Methylobacillus flagellatus. The sequence goes on along the minus strand of NC_007947.1, from coordinate 369,988 downwards.
TCGGGCAGGCCGTTGCCCACAGCAAATTTGGCCAGGGCGTAGTGGTCAATTACGAAGGCAATGCCAATGATCTGCGCGTACAGGTCAACTTTGGGCGTGAAGGGCTGAAATGGCTGGCGCTGGAATACGCCAAGCTGGAACCGCTATAGCAGTTCAACACGTCCAGGCCGCGGCATCTTGAAAATGTCGCGATTGCTGACATACTGGAATGCCAGCATCAACGCGCTGGCAAACAGCATGCAGGCAAACACCAGCACCAGCATCAGAAAGCCGCCCATGGTCTTGGAGGCCGCTGACATCATCCCCACCAGCACGCCCGCCAGTGTCATGCTCAACATGATGATTAATGTCACGGCTACCCATGTCAGCAATAATGGCAGCAGGTACTGAATGAAGGCAGCCAAGCTGGACTTGATGGCACGCCCCACTGAATACTCTTGGTAAGCCACCAATGCCGGGGCAAACCAAATCACCAACACCAATGGCGTCAGCAGCAGCATCAACTTGACCAAGATGGGAAAGGACTGCTCCAGCACCTGTTCCGGGTTCTCTTCATTCCGGGCCATGGCTTCGAGCTGCATGGCATCTTCTGCGGTCAGGAGGTTGATGAGCAGCACATAGGCTACACAGATGGCACCCAGGCCCAGCAGCTTCCTGAAGCTGGGCTTGATTTCATTGAGCAGATCACCCAAGTCGCTTTCGCGGCCAATATCGGCATCGCGATAGAACCCGACTGCCAAAGCCAGAAAAGCAGGCAATAAGAGGAAAGAAACAAATTTCAGGCCGATGAGGCCAGGCAGCATGGCAAAGAAGAAGACGTGCGCCAGGCCAAGCAGCATCCATTTGCCCGGCTTCTGGCGGAACAAGGCGAGTATGTCGCGCACCCAGGCATTCACTTGCCCAAGAATGGTTGGTTGAACTTGCATATTGCTCCTTAAAGCAACCGGCACCCTGGCGCCGGCATATTCATGTGATAGCCAGACATAGAGAGATTAATGTGCATTGACCCAAACTGCCAGTATTTGCTCGCGTGCGGCAATACTGTGCTTAAGGATGCGCTCGAAATAGGCGGGATCCTTGGCATGCGTCAGTTCTCCTGCCTGGGGAAAATACAGGTCATTGAGGCGCGACAGCCAAAAACGCATAGCGGCAACACGCAACATGCCAGGCCAGGCGGCATGCTCTTCGCCTGTCAGCGGGCGGATGGCATGATAGGCATCGAGAAAGGCCCGCACCCGCACTGCGTCCAGCGTACAGTCGGCATTCACGCACCAGTCGTTCACCGCAATCGCGATATCGTATAACAGTGCATCATGGCAGGCGTAATAGAAGTCAATGACGCCACCGACCTTGTCACCGTCCATCAGCACGTTGTCGCGAAACAGGTCTGCGTGAATCACGCCACGTGGCAGCCGACGGGTATCGAACGTCCGCTCGAACTCGAGTTGCGCGTCCAGCATACGGTGGTTTTCCTCATCCAGGAAAGGCGCCACTTTGGCTGCCGTGGCGATACGCCATTCCTGGCCTCGCAGGTTGCTCATGCCTGCCTTGAATGATGCCCCTGCAATATGCATGCGCGCCAGCACCTCGCCAATCGCGGCACAATGCTGAGGCATGGGGTTGTCCAGCGACCTGCCTGCAAGGCAACTGACGAGGGCGGCGGGCTTGCCGTTCAGCTCGCCCAGCGCGCGGCCTGCATTGTTCTTGACCGGATGCGGACACGGGATGCCACGCTCGGCCAAGTGAGTCATCAGATCGAGGAAGTTGGGCAACTCTTCCGCACTGTGCTCCTCAAACAAGGTCAGCACATAGCGGCCGTTATCGGTAGTAACGAAATAATTGGTGTTGGTGATGCCTGACGCGATCCCTTGCAGGTCAAGCAGCTCGCCCAGGTCATAGCCCTTGAGCCATTGCTGCATCTGCTCGAATGAAACGGTGGTGAATACGGACATAGAAAACTTTTGAAAAACCTGGGAAGGTTGAGAAGAGGGTCAAGCCCCTCTCCTTGAGATATCGATCTGCCGATCCTGGCAATCAGAACCGGAACAATACCCATTTGGGAATGCTGACGGGCTCCGCAACACCATCATTACGGGACCAACCGGCATTGGAATCCTCCTTGGTCAGGTAGTAGGGTGCGCCTACTTTGGGCGTCACCTTCATCATATAAAGCTCACCGTTGATGCGGTATTCTTCTATTGTATCCTCCCCCCTCTTGGTGATGGTCACCTCAGGCTCGGGAATGTCCCCCTCAATCCCAGCAGGCGGCGGCGGAGGCTCGGGCAAAGGTTCCAGATTGTCGGGGATGTCCGCAGCATAGGCCATCAGCGGCAGGAGAAACGCCAACATCAGCAAAAATTTAAGGGTACGCATGACAACCTCGACATCAGAATAATGCAGTGATTCTATCAAATAGCCCCATCCGCCAAAAGGGCGTTGTTGCTTATTCACAACAAGATGCGAACCTAATCGGCAACCATTGCCACACATTGATCCACTTAAAGGTAGAACTGCATGATCTGCTGCTCTGCAGGCGAGGGTTCGAACCCTCGGGTTTCGTAGTGCTTGAAAATGGCCTCCACAATTTCATGAGGCTTGTCGATCACCTGCAGCAGATCGAGATCCTCCGGCGAAATCATCCCCTCCCCGCCCAAAGTTTCCTTGATCCAGGCCAGCATCCCGCGCCAGAACGGCTCATGCACCAATATCAGAGGAATTCTCCGCGTCTTGGCAGTCTGGATGAGCGTGAGCGCTTCCATCAGTTCATCCAGGGTGCCAAAACCGCCTGGCATGACAACATAGGCAGAGGCATACTTGACGAACATCACCTTGCGCATGAAGAAATGCTGGAAGTTCTGGCTGATGTCCTGGTAGGGGTTGCCTTTCTGCTCATGCGGCAATTCAATGTTGAGGCCGATGCTGGGCGACCTGCCTTTGTATGCGCCCTTGTTGGCTGCTTCCATGATGCCGGGACCGCCTCCTGAAATCACGCTGAACCCAGCATCCGACAGCAGCCGTGCGATCTCTTCCGTCAACTTGTAGTAAGGATGGTCGGGGGGCGTACGGGCGCTGCCGAAGATGGAAACCGCAGGGGTGATTTCCTTCATGCGCTCGGTCGCCTCGACGAATTCTGCCATAATCTCGAACGCACGCCACGATTCACGTGCCGAGTACTTCTTGTTGGGGAGTTCGGGGTCCAGGATCTTGGGGAGTTTTTTAGCCGCTGACATAAGGTTCCATACCAGTTCAAAATGAAAACATTGTTATTAGTCGATGGTTCGTCCTACCTCTACCGCGCTTTTCACGCGCTGCCTGACCTGCGCAACAAGGCGGGCGAACCCACGGGCGCAATGTATGGCGTACTCAACATGCTGCGCCGACTGCACAAGGACTACCCGGCTGATTATAGCGCCTGCGTCTTCGATGCGAAGGGAAAAACCTTTCGCGACGATATTTACCCGGACTACAAGGCGCATCGCCCGCCGATGCCGGATGATCTTTCCCGGCAGATCGAACCCCTGCATGAGGCGATCAGGGCCATGGGCTGGCCCCTGCTGATGATAGACGGCGTGGAAGCCGACGACGTGATCGGCTGCCTTGCACAGCAGGCCGAGGCACAAGGCATGCAAGTGGTGATTTCGACCGGCGACAAGGACATGGCTCAACTCGTCACACCACATATCAAGCTGGTCAACACCATGACCAACGAAATACTGGACGAAGCAGGTGTGGAGGCCAAGTTCGGCATCCCGCCTTCCTTGATCATTGACTACCTGACCCTGATCGGCGACAGCGTAGACAACGTGCCGGGCGTAGAAAAGGTCGGCCCCAAGACCGCTGTGAAGTGGCTTACCCAGCACGGCTCCCTCGACAACATCATAGCCAATGCCGCAAACATCGGCGGCGTGGTGGGCAATAACCTGCGCAAGGCGCTGGACTGGCTGCCCACCGGGCGCGAACTCATCAAGATCCGCTGCAGACTGGACCTGCCACACATGGTGACTGAACTGGTCACTCAGCCCGCCGACAATGCCAAGCTAGCCGAGCTCTATGAGCGTTTCGAGTTCAACACCTGGCGGCGCGAACTGGATGCGGCGTCAACGGCTGGCACAGCTCCCGCCAGGATAGACCCCTCCTCCGCACCAGGCGACCTGTTCAGTGCCAGTGCAACCCACATTGGCCGCGAATTCGAGACCATTCTCGACCAGGCCAGCCTGGACAGGTGGCTGCTGCTGCTCAAGTCGGCCCCCCTGGTCGCACTCGATACAGAAACCACCAGCCTGGACCCCATGCAGGCCAAGTTGGTTGGCATGTCGTTCTCGGTGGAGGCAGGCAAGGCCGCCTATGTACCGCTGGCCCACGACTATACCGGCGCGCCACAACAACTGGACTTCACGGCAGCACTGCGGCAGCTCCGGCCCATGCTGGAAGATGCCTCCATTCCCAAGCTGGGCCAGAACCTCAAGTACGACAAACATGTGCTTGCCAACCACGGCATCGCATTGAACGGCATTACGCACGATACCCTGCTGCAGTCCTACGTACTGGAAAGCCACCGCACCCACGGCATGGACGACCTCGCCATGCGCCATCTGGGCGTGCAGACCGTCACTTACGAGCAAATTGCCGGCAAGGGCGCCAAGCAGGTACCGTTCAGCCAGATCAGCATCGAAACCGCTGCCGAATATGCCGCCGAGGATGCCGACATCACGTTGCAGCTACACCAAGCCCTGTATCCCCAGATAGAGGCCGATGACAAACTGGCGTTCGTGTACCGTGAGATCGAGATGCCACTGCTCGATATTCTCTACACGATAGAGCGCAACGGCGTATTGATCGACCAAGCTATGCTGCAGGCACAGAGCCATGAAATCGGGCAAAAGCTTATCGACCTGGAGCAGCAGGCTTACGATATCGCAGGCCAGCCGTTCAACCTTGGCTCGCCCAAGCAGCTACAGGAAATCCTGTTCGGCAAGCTCGGCATCAAGCCACTCAAGAAAACCCCGAGTGGCGCGCCATCCACCGATGAAGACGTGCTGCAGGAGCTGGCGCTGGATTATCCTTTACCCAAGGTCCTGCTGGAATACCGTGGCCTCGCCAAACTCAAGTCGACCTACACAGACAAGCTGCCGCGCATGATCAACCCCGCCACTGGCCGCGTGCACACCAGCTATAGCCAGGCCGTGGCGATCACCGGGCGCCTGGCCAGCTCAGACCCCAATCTGCAGAACATCCCGGTGCGCACCGCGGAAGGCCGGCGCATTCGCGAAGCCTTCATCGCACCACCAGGCGCGTCCATCATTTCCGCCGACTATTCGCAGATCGAGCTGCGCATCATGGCGCACTTGTCGCAGGATGAAGGTCTGCTATCCGCATTCGCCAAGGGCGAGGACATCCACCGCGCCACCGCGGCAGAGATTTTTGGCGTGCCACGCGACGAAGTCAGCAGCGAACAGCGCCGCTATGCCAAGGTGATCAATTTCGGCCTGATTTACGGCATGAGTGCCTTTGGCCTCGCCCAGAACCTCAATATCGAGCGCGGCGCGGCGCAAAACTACATAGACCGCTATTTCGCGCGCTATCCCGGCGTGCGCGAATACATGCAGAACACGCGCATGCTGGCCAAGGAACAAGGATATGTCGAAACCTTTTTCGGCCGTAGGCTCTGGGTACCCGAAATCAACAGCCCCAACGGCATGCGCCGTGCGGGTGCCGAGCGTGCCGCGATCAACGCCCCGATGCAAGGCACTGCGGCTGACCTGATCAAGCTCGCCATGATCGCCGTGGACCGCTGGCTGCGGGAGCACAATCTGAACAGCAAGATCATCATGCAGGTACATGACGAACTAGTATTGGAAGTGCCGGATGCGGAACTGGAGCTGGTACAGCAAACCCTGCCACAACTCATGCAGGGTGTCGCCAAACTGGATGTGCCGTTGTTGGCGGAAGTGGGTGTAGGTAAAAATTGGGAAGCCGCGCATTAAAATCGGCGGGCAGAAATTTTTTGAGTTTATTGCGCCCGTCTGCCGTCGTACGATTGGCAGCGCCTGGGCGGCAAGCGCCGCAAGCCAAGGACTGCGCTGCGTTTCGTCAGCGGCTTCAAGGCGAGCGCCCAATGCGGCTCAGGCAGGTGAGCTAGGGATTACTTGCCTTGCTCCTTGTCCAGTTCCTTGAGGAAATAGTCGATCTCCCATTCGCATCCGCCGCAACCGGTCAACGCACCCGTCATATCGGCAATGCCCTGCAAATCGAACCCCTGCTGGTGCAAGGCGCGGATCTTGCCACGCTTCACGCCACTGCAAAAGCAGAGGATTTCGTCATCCGGGTCTTCTTTCACCTTACTCATGAAATATAGTATCTATCAATCACACGGGTCATTGTACCCATTCAACGGCAAAAACTTGCATCATATGCAGCATCTGCGGCAAATTTAGGGCCTGCTACCTTATCATTATCCACATGATGACCAACACCATGCCAGCCCGCTTCGGCGCCATCATCATCGGCGACGAAATCCTTTCGGGAAAACGCCAGGATGCTCACCTGAACAAGGTCATCTCGGTGCTGGGTGCAAGAGGGCTCGCCTTGTCATGGGCGGAATACCTTGGCGACGACCGTGCACAGATCACGGCAACATTGCAACGCACCATGGCCAGCAGCGACATCGTCCTCTGCTTCGGCGGCATCGGCGCCACTCCGGACGACCAGACGCGCCAGGCCGCAGCGGAAGCAGCGAACCTGCCGATCGTACGCCACTCGGGTGCGGTCGCCGAAATCGAGGCGCGCTACGGCAAGGACGCCTATCCCAAGCGCGTATTGATGGCGGATTTCCCCCGTGATGCTGCCTTGATTCCCAACCCAGTGAACCGCGTGCCCGGTTTTTCGCTAGGTCGGCACTATTTCATGCCCGGCTTCCCGGAAATGGCCTGGCCGATGACGGAGTGGATACTGGACACGCATTACGCCCACCTGTTCCACCTGCACCAGGCTGTCGAGTCCTCGATCCTGGTGTTCGATACTGGGGAAAGCCAATTGCTGGATCTAATGGAAAAGATCACGCGGCAATATCCCAGCATCAAGCTGTTCAGCCTGCCGCGCCTGGACGAACGCCGCACCATTGAACTTGGCATCAAGGGTGACACTACCGCAGTCGCAAACGCCATGCAGCAAATCCAGGCAGCCCTCGCCGAAGCAGGCCATCCCTGGCAACCGGTCATAGAAGGCTAGATCATGGACTGCCGCCCATCCTGCGGGGCATGCTGCATTGCCCCCTCGATCAGCAGTCCTATTCCCGGCATGCCGGAAGGCAAGCCAGCCGGCCAGCGCTGCGTGCAGCTCGACGCGATGAACCGCTGCATGATATTCGGCAAGCCGGAGCGGCCGACAGTCTGTCGCTCCTTGCGGCCCGACATCGAAATGTGCGGCAATGACAACCGCCATGCCATTGCCTGGCTCACACAACTGGAGCAACTCACCTCGCCATAAGCGCATAGATTGACAGTCTATCGCCAGCAGGCCTCTAATAGAACGATCATTCTACTGGAGTGCTCTGATGACCCTCCCTGCTCGGGAAAGGCTGCTGGAGGCGGCTTGCAAGCTGTTCTACAGAAATGGGGTGCATGCCACATCGGTGGAAGACATCCAGGATGAGGCCATGGTCGCCCGGCAAAGTCTGTACCTGCACTTCCAGTCCAAGGATGGGCTGGTCGCGGAATTCCTCAAGCTCCGCGACCAGCGTTGGCTCCATAGCCTGCAAGCCTTCGTGGATGCACAGGCGCAAAGCCCACGACAATCCCTGCTCGCCTTGTTCGATTTCCTGCAATCCTGGTTCGAGGAACCCGGCTTCCACGGCTGCGCCTTCATCAACATCTCGGCCGAATTTTCCGATCCCGACCACAATTTCCGCCTGATCGCTGCGCAACACAAACAGCGGCTGGCCGACTATATCCTCACGCTCTGCATTGCCGCCCGATTGCCGCAGCCTTCAACTCAGACGCGCTATTTCGCCTTGTTGATGGAAGGCGCCATCGCCACCGAACTCGTCACGCCAGGCAGCCAGGCCGCGATCCAGGCCCGCCAGCTGGCCACCATGTTGCTGCAGGCCGTTTCCCCCACTGATAGGAGAACCTAACATGTCACTACCAACCAAAACCAACACGAAAACTGCCGGGTTCCGCCTTGGCATCTATGTATTCAAGGACGCGGAAATCATCGATTATGCCGCCCCGCACGGCGTGTTCTCCGTGGCGCGCCGCCTCGACCCAGAGCTCGACGCCTTCCTGATCGCCGATAGCCTGCGCCCGGTGCAGACCCAGGCCGGGTTCACTGTACTGCCCAACTACAGCTTTGCCGACAATCCCGCCATGGATGCCCTCCTGATCCCTGGGGGCTTCGGCACCCGGCAGGAAATGCACAACAAGCGCCTGCACGACTATATCCGTTCGCTGCCCGAGCAGACACTGCTGACCAGTGTCTGCACGGGTTCCTGGATTTACGGCAAGATGGGATTGCTGGATGGCATTCCCGCCACCAGCCGCAAGGAGCCTGACCGTATCGAGCAGTCCAACGCCGGCATGGTCCCCATAGATCGACTGGCGGCACTTGCCCCGCAATGCAGGATCAGCCGCGCCCGCGTGGTGGACAGCGGCCGGATCGTGACCGGCGGCGGCATAGCCGCAGGTATGGAGGTTGGGCTGCATTTGCTGCGCCGGGCCGGCTATGATGAAAACTTCATCGCGGAAGTCGCCCGCATCATGGAATACCACCAGGCCTATGCAGGATACAGGGAAGATATCGAGTATGCGGGCTGAATATTGAATCCAGATATCAGTGCTTGCCGGCAATGTCCCCGTGCAATGCCCAAGACAGCACCCCTCAGCCATGCATGAGCACTTCATGACACCGCCCCCCTTATCTGTCACAGGCAAACCTGCGATCCGCATAGGCTGTGCTGGCTGGGGAATCCCGCCGCAACATGCCGCATTATTCCCGCCCGGCGGCGGCCACCTCGAGCGCTATGCGCGGCTGTTCGACACCGTCGAGATCGACTCGTCCTTCTACCGCCCGCACCAACACAAGACCTATGTGCGCTGGGCGGATACGGTGCCGGACAGCTTTCGCTTCTGGGTCAAGACGCCCCGGGAAATCACCCATCAGCGCCGGCTGCTCGAGTGCGAAGATAGCCTGCTGCGCTTTCTGGAGGAAATCTCCGGGCTAGGCTACAAGCTGGGCGGCATCCTGGTCCAGCTGCCGCCCAGCCTGGCGCTGGACGTGCCTTCCGCACAGGCGTTTTTCACATTGCTGCGCCAGCATTACGCCGGCGTGGCAGCCTGCGAACCGCGCCATGCAAGCTGGTTTTCAATGCAGGGGGAAAAGCTATTGCAGGATTTCAGGCTGGCACGCGTGGCAGCTGACCCAGCCAAGTTTCCTACTGCCGGAACGCCAGGCGGCGACACTGGCTTCAGCTATTACCGGCTGCATGGCGCGCCGGAAATCTATTACTCGTCCTACCCCGAAGCATATTTGAGGCAGCTTGCGCATACGCTGCAAGCATCGATCGGGCCGGCTTGGTGCATCTTCGACAATACAGCGCGCGGCGGCGCCACCGCCAATGCATGGGACATCATGCGCCTCTTAGACAAGACTATGCACCAAGATTGATCATTGCGCATACCGATTCTCACTCTTGGTGCATAGGCGCATAGCGCCGTCGCATGCGTCACCCGGGCTGCAGTGCCTTTCAGCAATAACCGGCATTCGGGAGCACCTCCGGTCGGCCAGCTCAGGGGAACACTATTTGCTTAAGGCTCACACCGTATTTTTTTAAGCCTTTAACCACATGTTTGCTCTTCACCATCTCACCTTGCGCAGCAAGGTCCTGCTGATCGTCATCGCCATGATCCTCGCAGGCTTCGGCCTCACCATCGCAGTACTGACTTACAAAGCATCGCACTTGCAGCAGGCATCGGCGCTCGAGTATGCCCGCGCATTGTCGAAGCAATACGCCAACGAAACCAAGGCCGAGATAGACAGCGCTTTCGATGCCGCCCGCACCCTGGCGCAATCCCTCGAAGGGCTTCGCCACGACGGGCTGGCAAGCCGCCAGCTTGCCGACAGCATGCTAAAGCGGGTGCTGGAAGGCAATCCGGGCTTTGTCGGTGTATGGACCATCTGGGAACCCAATGCATTCGACGGGCGCGATAAGGAATTCGTCAACCAGCCTGGCACCGATGCCACAGGCCGCTACCTGCCCTACTGGAATCGCAGTAGCGGTCAGGTGGCAGTGGAAGCGCTAGCCGACTATACCGTCCCCGGCGCGGGCAACTACTATCTTCTGGCCCGGGACAGTGGTGAGGAGACATTACTTGAGCCTTACGAATACGAGATCGGCGGCAAGAAAATATTGATTACCAGCATGGTGGTGCCAATCCGTTACAAGAGCGCGGTTGTCGGCGTTGCCGGTGTAGATATGTTGCTCTCGGCGTTCCAGCAACGCATTGCCAACATCAAGCCGTTTTCCACCGGGTATGCCAGCCTGGTTTCCAACCAGGGCAGTTACATTGGCGACCGCGAGGCGGGCAATGTCGGCAAACCCCTGCCCGCCGGCGGCGCCTGGGACAAGATCAGGCAGGCAGTCACTTCCGGGCAGCCCTATCAGGACAGCGCCTGGGACGGGGCGTCGAATGCCACGGTCTTGAGGATCTACCATCCGATCGAGATTGCCCAAAGCAAGACGCCGTGGTCTTTCGCCGTCGCCATCCCGGAGGATAAGATCCTCGAGGGCGTGTACAACCTGCGCAATACGGCCATCGTCATCGGCTTGCTGAGCGTCGTCGTGGTTTCGCTGGCCCTGGGCTACCTGATAGACCGCATGGTGATCCGCCCGATCGGCGGCGAACCCGGCGATGCCGCCAACCTGGCCAGCCATATTGCCAGCGGCGACCTGACCTCCCGGGTCACTCTCAAGCCGGGCGACAACTTCAGTATGCTGCACGCAATGAAGGTCATGCAGGAAAAACTGCGCGATATGGTGAGCGATATCCGCACCAGTAGCGAGTACGTTTCCAACGCGTCTTCAGAGATCGCACTCGGTAACACCGACCTGTCACAGAGGACAGAAAACCAGGCAGCATCGCTGGAGGAAACCGCCGCCAGCATAGAAGAGCTCACCTCCACCGTGGGCCAGAACGCTGACAACGCGAGAATGGCCAACGAACTCGCCGCCACGGCCTGCAATACCGCCGAGCACGCCAGCAACAGCGTGACCGGGGCCGTGAACACGATGCAGCAGATATCGGACGAGTCACGCAAGATGTCGGAGATTACCAATGTGATCGAGGGTATTGCCTTCCAGACCAATATCCTGGCGCTCAACGCCGCAGTGGAGGCTGCCAACGCCGGCGAGCAGGGCCGCGGCTTTGCCGTAGTAACGCAGGAGGTGCGTCATCTGGCACAGCGCAGCGCCAGTGCCGCCAAGGAAATCAAGCAACTGATCGACGGGGCGATCGCCAAGATCGGGCAAGGCTCGGAACAGGTCTCTGATGCTGGCCATGCCATAGAGGAAGTCGTCACTGCGATACAGCGCGTCTCCGGCATCATGCGCGAGATCGCCCATGCCTCGGAGGAACAGCACAGTGGTATCCAGCAGATCAACATTGCCATCGCCACGATGGACGAAGCGACACAACAAAACGCCGCCTTGGTAGAGCAGGCGATGGCTGCCGCCCATTCGCTGGATGAGCAGGCCCAGCAATTGAGCAGGGCGGTTGCCTTGTTCCGGCTAAGCTGAAGGTGACGCCATGCATCCGGGACATACAAATCCGTATATAAAATTATCCATGGGGTTACGCGGACAACTTAAAGTAAAACATTGCCTAACCCTACCCGCACACGCTGTTTCCGCTCCCGGGCTCTCGCAATATGTGCTTTGTTCCGTCAGCGTTTGCATATAAAATAGGCAGCTTTTCCATGTCATTGATACGGTTATAGTCAGGTGCAGATCGGTCCTTATAAGCTGAAGAACAATCTGGTGGTCGCCCCGATGGCAGGCGTAACCGACCGGCCTTTCCGCGTGCTGTGCAAGAAAATGGGCGCAGGCTTGGCCGTCAGCGAGATGGTAACCTCCAACTCACTCCTATATGGCAGTGCCAAGACCTTACGCCGCGCCAATCACGAAGGCGAGGTTGACCCGATTTCTGTGCAGATCGCGGGCGCCGACCCGAAGATGATGGCGGAAGCCGCCAAGCACAACGTGGACAACGGCGCCCAAATCATCGACATCAACATGGGCTGTCCCGCCAAGAAGATCTGCAACGTCATGGCCGGGTCCGCACTCCTCAAGGATGAGCCACTGGTCGCACAAATCCTCAAGGCCGTGGTCAATGCCGTAGAGGTTCCCGTCACCCTCAAGATCCGTACCGGCTGGGACAAACACAACCGCAATGCCGTCGCCGTCGCCAGGATGGCGGAAGACATCGGAGTACAGGCGCTCGCTATCCATGGCCGCACGCGCGCATGCCTCTACACTGGCGATGCGGAATATGACACCATTGCCGCCGTGAAGCAGGCCATCAGGATTCCCTTGATCGCCAATGGCGATATCACCACGCCCGAAAAGGCCAAGTTCGTGCTCGACTACACCAAGGCCGACGCCGTGATGATCGGTCGTGCCGCGCAAGGCCGTCCCTGGATATTCCGCGAGACCGAACACTTCCTCAATACCGGCGAGCACCTACCTGCGCCGGAAGTCGAGGAAATCCACCAGGTCATGCTTGAGCATATCCACGACCTTTACCATTTCTACGGCGAACTCACCGGCATGCGCGTCGCGCGCAAGCATATTTCCTGGTACACCAAGGGCCTGGTGGGATCAGCCAACTTCCGCCACCACATGAACCAATTGCAGAGCATTGAAGAGCAACTGCAATCCATCAATGATTTCTTCGGCGAGCTCAAGCAACGCAATGCGCGCCTGCAATACGAGGCAGAGTCCGTCGCCACTGACGATGAGGCCATGGCAGCATAATGGCTAGCCAGCAGGATCTCGCCAGTTGCGTGCGCGCGGCCTTGGATGAATACTTCAAGGACCTCGACGGACAGCCTCCCCATGCGGTGTATGACATGGTACTGCAATGCATGGAAAAACCACTGCTGGAATACGTACTGAACCGCGCAGGCGGCAACCAGAGCAAGGCGGCCGAGATTCTCGGCCTCAACCGCAATACCCTGCGCAAGAAGCTCCAGCAATACAATCTTCAATAACCTTCATCGACAAAAGCTTTTCATTATGGCTGTGATCAAACGTGCGCTTATCAGTGTCTCTGATAAAACCGGTATTCTCGAATTTGCCAAGGCCCTTGCCGAATTCGGTGTGGAGATACTCTCTACCGGCGGTACAGCAAAGCTGTTCCGCGACAACGGCATTCCCGTCACGGAGGTCAGTGACTACACCGGCTTCCCGGAAATGCTGGACGGACGCGTCAAGACGCTGCACCCGAAAATCCACGGTGGCCTGCTTGGTCGCCGCGACCTGCCGGAACATGTCACCGCCATGCAAGCTGCCGGCATCCCGGATATCGACATGATCGTGGTCAACCTCTACCCGTTCGAAGCGACTGTCGCCCGTCCTGACGCCACACTGGAAGATGCGATCGAGAATATCGACATCGGCGGGCCCGCCATGGTACGTTCCGCTGCCAAGAACTGGCAGGATGTTGCGGTATTGACCGATGCCTCCCAATACGAGGAAGTACTGGCCGAGATGCGCAGCACTGGTGGCGCTACCAGCAAGGCGACGCGCTTTGCCTTGTCTGTTGCCGCGTTCAACCGCATCAGCAATTATGACGGCGCCATCAGCGACTACCTTTCCTCCTTTAATGCAGACGGCACACGCAACGAGTTCCCCGGCCAGATCAATGGCCGCCTGGTCAAGGTGCAGGATCTGCGCTATGGCGAGAACCCGCATCAGCAGGCAGCGTTCTACCGCGACCTGTATCCTGCGCCCGGCTCGCTCGTGACTGCCCAACAATTGCAGGGCAAGGAGCTTTCCTATAACAATATTGCCGATGCCGACGCGGCATGGGAATGCGTCAAGAGCTTCGACAGCACGGCCTGCGTCATCGTCAAGCACGCCAATCCTTGTGGCGTGGCACTGGGCGCCACACCGCTCGAGGCCTACCAGAAAGCGTTCCAGACCGATCCGACCTCCGCGTTCGGCGGCATCATTGCCTTCAACCACACCCTGGATGGCGCAGCAGCAGAGGCCGTTTCCAAGCAGTTCGTCGAAGTGTTGATTGCACCGGACTACACCGAGGAAGCCCTGGCAGTATTCAAGGCCAAGGCCAATGTACGCGTGCTCAAGATCGCCTTGCCGGTAGGCGGCGACAGCCCATGGAGCCGAGGCCGCAACTCCCATGACACCAAGCGCGTCGGTTCCGGCGTACTGATTCAGACCGCAGATAACCATGAAATCAGCGCGGCCGACATCAAGGTCGTCACCAAGAAGCAACCGACGCCGGAACAGCTGGAAGATCTGCTGTTTGCCTGGCGTGTCGCCAAATACGTAAAATCCAACGCCATCGTCTTCTGCGGCAACGGCATGACATTGGGTGTGGGCGCTGGCCAGATGAGCCGCGTCGATAGCACCAGAATTGCCGCGATCAAGGCGCAGAACGCCGGCCTGAGCTTGCAAGGCTCCGCTGTGGCGTCCGATGCGTTCTTTCCGTTCCGCGACGGCGTGGATGTCCTGGCGGAAGCTGGTGCCAGCTGCGTGATCCAGCCAGGCGGCAGCATCCGCGACGACGAAGTGATTGCGGCGGCGGATGAACATGGGTTAGTCATGATATTCACCAATATCCGCCACTTCCGCCATTGATCGTCACTGGCACAACGCCGCTGGCTGCGTTGCACCTCCTTGCCGTACTCGTTTGTACTGTCTCGTCGGTGCGCCTTGCCAGCAACACTGTGCCAATGACTCTGCTGGTTGAAGCCACATAAAACCAGGAAACGTTAAAATATCAGCGTGTTTGGCTAATTGATAATCAAAGGGTAAAGATGAAAATTTTGGTAATCGGCGGCGGCGGACGTGAGCACGCACTGGCATGGAAGCTTGCGCAGAGCGAACGCATCAGCCGTGTATTTGTGGCGCCAGGCAATGCAGGCACCGCGCTTGATCCTGATATGGTCAATGTGCCCATCACCAAAGTCCCTGAACTGGTCGAGTTTGCGCAGCAAGAGCAGATCGGCCTGACTGTCGTCGGCCCGGAAGCGCCGTTGTCGCAAGGTGTGGTGGATGCATTCCGTGCTGCGGGCCTGAAGATTTTCGGCCCGACCCAGGCAGCAGCCCAGCTCGAAAGCTCCAAGGATTTCGCCAAGGCGTTCATGATCCGCCACAATATCCCTACGGCCGCTTACGCGACATTCACCGATGCCGCTGCCGCGCATGACTATGTCAAGCAGCAAGGTGCGCCTATCGTGATCAAGGCCGACGGCCTGGCCGCCGGCAAAGGCGTAGTGGTCGCCATGAATGAGGACGAAGCACATGCCGCGATTGACGCCATGCTTGCCGACAACAAACTCGGCGCGGCCGGCGCGCGCGTGGTGATCGAGGAGTTCCTCACCGGCGAGGAAGCCAGCTTCATCGTCATGGTTGACGGCAAGCACATCCTGCCGCTCGCCACCAGCCAGGACCACAAGCGCCTGTTGGATGGTGACCAAGGCCCGAATACCGGCGGCATGGGTGCCTACTCCCCTGCTCCCGTGGTCACGCCGGACATTCATGCCAAGGTCATGCGCGAGATCATTGATCCTACCGTGGCAGGCATGGCCAAAGACGGCATTCCCTATACCGGCTTCCTGTATGCCGGCCTCATGATCAGCGAAGACGGCAGCGTCAAGACGCTGGAATTCAATTGCCGCATGGGCGATCCGGAAACCCAGCCCATCATGCTGCGCCTCAAGAGCGATCTGGTGGACCTGCTGGAGCATGCCGTCGATGGCACATTAAACGAAACCCAGGCAGACTGGGATCGCCGTTGCGCACTGGGCGTGGTGCTGGCATCCGCTAACTATCCCGATACCCCGCGCCTGGGCGATGAGATCACCGGCCTGCCGAAAGACCTGGTTGATGCTTATGTATTCCATGCCGGCAGCGCCATCAAGGACGACAAGGTCGTGACCAGCGGTGGCCGCGTGCTGTGCGTGGCGGCGCTGGGAGAAACCGTGAAGTATGCCCAATCCCAAGCCTATAAGGTTGCGGAGGGGATCAAGTTTGATGGCATGCAGTTCCGCACCGACATCGGCTACCGCGCCGTCAAATCCTGACAAGACGCATGAGAGCACGCGCACTACAGCATTTCCTGCGTAGCGGCGGTGTCATTGCCTATCCAACCGAGTCCTGCTTCGGACTCGGTTGCGACCCCACCAATCACCGGGCGCTCAAGCGTTTGCTGCGCATCAAGGGTCGCCCTCAGCGCAAGGGCTTGATTGTGATTGCCCAGCATTTCTCTCAATTGCAAAAGCTGATTGCCCCTGTCACGCCAGAGCAAAAACAGCGCATGTTCACCCGCTGGCCCGGACCGCATACCTGGCTCGTACCTGCGTCACGGCGATGCCCGGCACTGTTGCGCGGCAGGCACACCTCCCTGGCAGTACGCGTTACAGCCAATCCACTCGCAGCGAATCTCTGCCGCCACGCCGGCATGGCGCTGGTATCCACCAGCGCCAACCATAATGGCCGGGTTCCGGCCAAGACTGCTCGCGAATGCCATCGCCTGTTCGGCGGCCGCGTCAAGGTGCTGCCCGGCAGAACCGGCGGCGCGAGCAAACCTTCGACCATACAGGACCTCATCACTGGCGCGATTGTACGCCCGTGACATATTGAAATTCCGTGACACCTGGAGAGCTTCATGAACCCAACTGCAATCTTCGACTACCTTCAAGGCCTGCAAACCCGCATCGTGGAAGCCATCGAGCTGGTGGATGGCAAACGTTTCCTGCACGATAGCTGGCAGCGCGCAGAAGGCGGTGGCGGGACATCCTGCATGCTGGAAGAAGGCAATGTGTTCGAACGGGCCGGGATCGGCTTCTCCCATGTCATTGGCAACAAGCTCCCGCCGTCTGCGAGTGTCGCCCACCCCGAGGCGGCAGGTCGCAGCTGGCAGGCCATGGGCGTCTCGCTGGTGTTCCACCCGCGTAACCCCTATGTGCCGACCGTGCATATGAACGTGCGCTTCTTCGTGGCGGAAAAACCCGGCGAGGAACCGATCTGGTGGTTCGGCGGCGGTATGGACCTGACACCCTACTACGGTTTTGAAGAGGATGCGGTGCATTTCCATCGCACCTGTCGCGATGCGGTGGCGCCGTTCGGCGAGCAGTACTATCCTCGCTTCAAGAAAGAGTGCGACGATTACTTCTACCTCAAGCACCGCAAGGAAGCGCGCGGCATTGGCGGCATTTTTTTTGATGATTTCAACGAACTGGGCTTCGAGCAGAGTTTCGCGTTCCAGCGCAGCGTGGGCGATGCCTTCATCAATGCCTACCTGCCCATTGTGCAGCGACGTAAGGATATCCCATACAGCGAACGCGAACGCGACTTCCAGGCCTACCGCCGTGGTCGCTATGTGGAGTTCAACCTGATCTATGACCGCGGCACCATTTTCGGGCTGCAGTCCAATGGCCGTACCGAATCCATCCTGCTGTCCATGCCGCCCATCGTCAAATGGCGCTACGACTGGAAGCCGGAAGCGGGCTCACCCGAAGCCAGGCTCTATAGCGACTTCATTACCGGACGCGACTGGCTCACGGAACACAAATAAATCAACCACCCCGGCATGCCCGAGCCGGGGAGATTTAAAGCTCAGGCATAATTCGTGCATACTAGAAAAACAAAAAAACGGGAGTTCCTATGTTGGCACAGCTGTTCCGCACGAAACCGGTTGAAATAGGTCACCACAGCGGCCTGAAGAAATGCCTGTCGGCATTCGACCTTGCCCTGCTCGGAATAGGCTGCGCCATTGGCACTGGCATCTTCGTGCTTACCGGTATTGCAGCCGCCGTATATTCTGGCCCGGCCGTAGTGATTTCCTTCGTCATTGCCGGGTTTGCCGCCGCCTTTGCCGGGTTTGCCTATGCAGAGCTCGCCTCCTCCGTGGGCGGCTCCGGCAGCGCCTATGGTTACAGTTATGTCGCTTTCGGTGAATTCATTGCTTGGGTCATTGCATGGATACTGCTGCTGGAATATGGCGTAGGTGCCGCCGCGGTGGCCAACGGCTGGTCCGGCTATTTCATCAATACCCTGGCCAATTTCGGCATTGCCATCCCGGAAGCCTGGACCAAGGCACCAAGCCAGGGCGGCATCATCAATCTGCCCGCCTTCGGCATTATCTGGCTGCTGGTATTCATCTTGATCAGCGGCGTCAAGCAAAGCTCCACCGTCAACAACATCATGGTGGCGATCAAGCTCAGCACCATCGCCATTTTCCTCGCCATCGCCGTCGGCCATATCAATAGCGACAACTGGCACCCCTTCATGCCGTTCGGCTGGTTCTCCAGCCAGGCGGATGGCAGCAATATCGGCATCCTGGCGGGCGCTTCCCTGGTCTTTTTCGCCTATTTCGGCTTTGATGCCGTCTCCACCGCTGCCGACGAAGCACGCAACCCGCAACGCGACCTGCCCATAGGACTGATTGCCTCTGTCACATTCTGCACCCTCATCTATATCCTGGTCTCGGGCGTACTGACTGGCGTGGTGCACTATTCCGACCTCAATGTCTCCTCACCCGTTGCCTACGCACTGAGCAAGCTTGGATACAGCTGGTCGTCCAGTTTGGTCGCGACCGGCGTGTTGGCAGGCTTGATCACGGTACTACTGGTATTACTGTACGGCCTCACCCGCATCCTCTACGCCATGAGCCGCGACGGACTGATTCCCGCAGCCTTCTCCAAGGTCAACCCGGACCGCCAGTCCCCAACCCGCGTGATCCTGTTCTGCGGCAGTATCATCTCCATCGTCGCCGGCTTCTTCCCGCTCGGCACCCTGGCCGAGACCGTCAACATCGGGACCCTCGCCAGCTTCGTCATGGTATGCGTCGGCGTCATTGTCCTGCGCAAACGCCAGCCCGACTTGCACCGACCATTCAAGAATCCAGGCGGCCCCATCATTCCCCTCCTGGGCATCATCTCCTGCAGCGCCCTCATGGCATTCCTGCCCGGCGAAACCTGGCACCGCTTCCTGATATGGGTGGGCATCGGCATCATCATGTATTTCGCCTACTCCATGCATCACAGCAAGCTCAGGCAACGCAACAGTTAGGCACTCCCCCAAAGGCGAGCGTAAGCGCGATGCCAAGTGTTGGCTTTCCCTCCCGTCTGGCTGCGCCGAATAGCGCAGCTTTTAATGGAACAGCACTGACGTCTGTTTGAGCGTAGCGAGTTTAGCCAGCCCCATTAAAAGCGAACAACGCAGGTTGCCCTGAACGTGGTGTAGGGACACGGACAATCGGGGAGCCTTTTGGCTCCGCCGAAACTTCGTTTTCTTTCACATCTTTCTTTTGGCGAAACAAAAGAAATAATAGGTTTGCCTGACGGGGCGAAACCCATCCTCGCGCAATCACACTATGGATGAAGTCTAAAAATCGTGGAGCTTGATGGGGTTGAAAATTAGAACTTAGATAGTGAGTTAAGCAACCATGGTCTTGACCACTATCGCAGGTGATTGACCCGTTGTCTTTCGCTTGTCAGCGAGTCCCTTTATTTTGCTTCGCCAAAATAAAGGAACCAAACAAAAGGCGACCCCGGCGTCTACGCCGGGAGCAAGCTCCCTTCCCCTGCGTTGCTCAATCTGTCTGGGAGCTTGCGGAACTCGCTTCGCTCAGACAGACGCAAGCTCTTTTTCCAGACATATCTGCGCTACTCGGCGCAGCCAGACGGGGAACAACGTCAAAACCATTCTTGGCTTCGCTACGCTCGCCCCTGGATTTCGTAGGCAAAAAAAAGCCAGTCCACAAGGGACTGGCAAGAAGGGACTACTAAAATGGAGATGAGCCCTGCCTGGCGGCAGGGGTACTACTGAACGGCGATTACAAACTGAAGACGTTGAGTGCACCGCCACCAGGCGCTGCATTCCACTCCTTCAATTCCTTGTAACCACCTGCTGCGCCCAAACCTTCGTTGTCGTTGGTCAGGCCCAGGTTCATTGCCACACCTGCCCAGCCACCAATGCCGGAGAGAAGTGCGACGTATTGCTTGCCCTTATGGGTATAGGTGATCGGATTACCGACAACGCCTGAACCCACACGGAATTTCCAAAGTTCCTTACCGCTCTTGGCATCAACCGCTTTGAACCAGCGATCCAGTGTGCCGTAGAAAACGATGTCGGTCGCAGTAGCCAAAGCACCGCTCCATACCGAGAACTTCTCTTTCTTGTACCAGACTTGCTTGCCCTTGAGGCCGTCCCAGGCCATGAAGCCGCCCATGACACCGTCGGGACCAGGATACATGCTCAAGGTTGCACCAACCCAAGGCTGGCCAGCGACATACTTCACTTCTACAGGCTCGTAATCCATGCAGACGTGGTTGAGCGGTACATAGAACAGCTTGGTCTTGGGAGAGTAAGCAGCAGGCTGTTGATCCTTCACGCCCAATGCAGCAGGACAAATGCCCGAAATCTGCACGTCCTGATGGGTGGCGTACTTGGGATCCTTGATTGGAGTCCCTGTTGTCAAGTCAATGCCAGTTGCCCAGTTAACGAACGGATGCATCTTTTCCGCCACCAGCAGCTTGCCTGTCTGACGATCCAAGGTATAGCCAAAGCCATTGCGGTCGAAATGGGTAGCGAGTTTCTTGCCATCTGCATCCCAGAGGATGGTTTCGTTCACGGCATCATAGTCCCACTCATCGTGCGGTGTCAGCTGGTAGCCCCACTTCGCTAAACCTGTGTCGAGGTCACGCGCGAAAATAGTCATGGACCATTTATTGTCGCCAGGACGTACGTCTGGGTTCCAGACAGATGGGTTACCTGTCGCGTAGTAAACCAGATTCAATGCAGGATCGTAGGAGTACCAGCCCCAAGTTCCGCCGCCACCGTGTTCCCAGCCATTCTTGGCAGCCTGTGGCTTGAGCCAGGTTTTCACGCCGAGGTCGGTCTCAGGGAACTTCAGCTTTTCCTTGGGCAGGGCCTTGAAAGAGCCGCCTTCCTGATTGCCACCGTTGATGTCTTCATACACGGACAATG
Organism: Methylobacillus flagellatus KT; assembly: GCF_000013705.1. Taxonomy (NCBI): domain Bacteria; kingdom Pseudomonadati; phylum Pseudomonadota; class Betaproteobacteria; order Nitrosomonadales; family Methylophilaceae; genus Methylobacillus; species Methylobacillus flagellatus. The sequence goes on along the minus strand of NC_007947.1, from coordinate 348,759 downwards.
CGCTGTAATGCGGGTTATCCTTGTTGAAATCCTTGCCGATCAGCACATCGCTGTCAGGGCCGGTTGCGTAAGCTCGCCACGCAATCGAGCCGTCCTTGATGTTGTAGGCTGTCAGGTAGCAACGTACGCCATACTCACCACCCGAGCATCCGGTAATGACCTTGTCCTTGAATACATGAGGTGCATTCGTAGTAGTAGCGCCTTGCTTGACGTCCACAACGCCCACCTCCCATACCTTGGCGCCGGTCTTGGCGTCCAACGCGACCAATTGACCGTCGTTCTGCTGCAGGAAGATCTTGCCGTCACCATAAGCCAAGCCGCGGGTAACGTTATCGCAGCAAAGCAATGCCTGTACGGAAGGATCCTGCTTGGGGAAGTAAGACCACTTGATCTTTTCTTCATTGTTCAAGTCAAGCGCATAGACGTTATTGGGGAATGCCGTGGTGAAATACAACGTGTCATCAACCACCAGCGGAGCACCTTCATGACCGCGGTTGACCCCGGTCGCAAACGTCCAGGCGGCCTTCAGGTTCTTGATATTGGATTGGTTGATCTGGGACAACTTGCTGTAACCAGTGTTTGCATAGTCCTTGCGCTGTGTGGCCCATTGGTTGTCGTCCTGCATCAGCTTTTCCAGATCAGTGGCTGCAAAACCAGGAATGGAAGCCAGGCCGATGAGGCTGGCACCCAGTGCTATTTTCAAATGCTTCGCTTTCAAGGGATATTCTCCATAGTATGTTTGTTGTTTTATTACTGGCTGATGTTCTCCACCTCAGCCGGCACCATGACCAACTCCATATCTGGTCATCAACTTGCAGGGCCTATACAGCAATCCTCATGCCAACAAAATAAATAAATGGGAATAATTCCTAAAAACCATGAAAAAATAATACGTTGCCATACGGATTTATTCCTGGACCGCATCCTGGTCTCAACGTAACAAGTTGTCACAAAATTGCACAAGTGCTACATTTAGGAACAGTTCCTACGATCAACCATGAAGCTCACCATGCAAAACCCCATGACAAAGTCCCTGCAGCAGATCGAGCATGCAAGGCTGCAATTCCTCAAGCAAGGTAGCATGGTGGAAGGTGTGGTCAACAAGACTATCGCACGCTCCTGGCAACGCAGCTTGGACAACGGCATCAACGCTTTCCAGCCCCTCAGCACCGCCACACTGGACCGGGTAGAGCTGGAAAAAAAACGCAGCAAATACCGCTTGCTGCTGACACAAGCCAAGCCAGAAATTTCCATGCTGTACGAGCAGATCGCCCATTCGTATAGCGTAGTGGCACTGACAGATGCCGAAGGCGTTATCCTCCATAGCGAAGGCCAGCACTTGCTGGTGGACCTTGCCCCCAGGGAAATCATGAGTCCAGGCTACTCCTGGTGCGAGCAGGAGCGCGGCACCAATGCCATCGGTACAGCGATCGTGGAGCAGCAACCAGTCGCTGTGCAGGGCGCAGAGCACTTCGTTGAACAGCTACAGAATTTCAGCTGCTATGCCGTCCCCATTTTCGGTCCCAACAGGCAATTGCTTGGCACGCTCAATGTCACCAATGCGTTTGCCGCCCACCAGCAACACACGCTGACGCTGGTAAAAATGACAGCACAACAGATAGAAAACCGCGTGTTCAGGGCCTGTTACCAAGGACCACTCACACTTCATTTCCACACTGCTGCCGACTTTATCGGTTCGGCATGGGAAGGCTGTGCAGTATTGTCGCGTGAAGGCGCCCTGCTGGCCATCAACCGGAATGGCCTGGAGCTGCTGGGCAAGTCGAACCCGCCCACCGATTTCCAATCCATATTCCTTGAGCCACTCTCCCAGCTCCTTGAGGAGTACAGGCAGAACGCAAACGCCCCACTGACACTCACGCTCACGAACGGCGGGCCTGCCTATGCAACACTTGATGTCGCCCCAGACACAACCGCCAATCACGGGATCGCCGGCATACGCCACGCTGCCAAGCCACCCACTGCGCCTGCCATGGCAATGACCAGTGAGGATCCTCGTATCGCAGAAATATTGACCCAGGCCAGGCTGGTCATGGATCAGGACATTCCCATCCTGATTCAGGGCGAGACTGGCGTAGGCAAGGAGCTGCTGGCCACCACCATCCACCAGAACAGCGCACGCGCCAGCGGCCCACTGATCGCCATCAATTGCGCCGCACTGCCGGAAGGCTTGATTGAGGCAGAGCTGTTCGGCTACGAAGAAGGCGCTTTCACCGGCGCGCGCCAGAAAGGCAGCCAAGGCAAAATCGAGCAGGCGCATGGTGGCACCTTGTTCCTCGATGAGATCGGCGACATGCCATTACTCCTGCAAGCCAGGCTATTGCGTGTACTACAGGAACGCAGCATCACCCCACTGGGCGGCAGCAAGTCCAGAAAGCTGGACTTTGCCGTCATCAGCGCCACCAATCAGAAGCTGCAGGAAAAAGTCGCCGAAGGCACTTTCCGCAAAGACCTCTTCTACCGCCTCAACGGCATCAGCCTGACTTTGCCACCGTTACGCGAGCGCCAGGATCTGCCCGCCATCATCTACAACATCATGTCTGCAGAAAGGGGCGGCCATGTGGAAATCCATGAAGACGTGCTCAACCTGTTCCGCCGACACCCTTGGCCAGGCAATATCCGCCAGCTGCACAACGTGCTTAAAACGATGCTGGCCTTGTCTGGAGGCGGACCTTTGCAGCGGCGGCACCTACCTCCCGGGTTTATGGATGAACTGGACAACAGCATGACACTGGAACAGAAAACGCCCGGCCCTACTGCAGGTTCCATCGACGCCATCACCAATGAGGTTGTCAAACAGGCACTACAACACCATGAAGGCAATATCTCCGCCGCTGCCAGAGAACTCGGCATGAGCCGTAATCGTTTCTACCGCCGACTCAAGGCACTCGGCCTAGCCTAAAGACCAGGCACCCCTCCCAAGGCGTTCAAGCCATCATGAATCCCAGCCAACAAAAAAGCCAGTCAGCTCACTGACTGGCTTGTTTTAAGCAATTGCATCACCCCTTACAAGGTCAAGATCCACTGCACGATGACCTTGATATCCTCATCCTTGACTTGCGGACTGTTCGGTCCCATGGGCACCGGCCCCCAAACCCCGCTGGTACCGTTCTTGACCCGGCCTATCAGCTTGGCCTCGGCTCCAGGTTCGCCACGGTACTTGGCTGCAATATCCTGCAATGCAGGGCCAATGACTTTCTGCTTGAGTGCGTGACAAGCCAAGCAACCGTTTTTCTGTGCCAATGACTCTGCCGCCTTTGCATCCACCGCGGCCGCTTGCCCAGCCATGAGCAGGCAGCCCGCGGACATCAATATGCGCATGATTGCCTTCATTCCTTCTCCCTGGAGCTTTCGCTCCCGCTGAATCGGGTTACAACGCCCAAGACGGTGGCAATACCGTGCTGCCACACCTAAACCCGGCTACAAACTTTCAGTGCTGTACTGCACGCTCAGGGTGTGAGCACTGCCTGGCTCGACGGTGACAACATTGCCCCTGACATTGGAAGTCTCGACACATACCATATGCCGCCAGCCATGATGACTGCCCAAATCGCCAATCTCGGCTGCCTTCCGCTCCCATGGCGTCCAGACCACAGTGGAATGACTGCCTGATTTCTCGATGATAATCTTGCGGCGCAGGCCAGGATCCTCCAAGACACAGGTCGAATCGGTATTGAGGTATACCCGGTCCACCTCGTCATTGAAACTGATATCTCCAGACTGGCGCTTGAGGGCATAATCCTCGACCTTATCCTCGTACTCGGTATGATCCAGCCCAAGCACCCTGACGACCTCGATGTCGCTGACCTGGAAATAGGTATGCAACGCCTCGCCGATCACAAACGGCTCATGACCCTTATTGGTGGTCGTCAACGCCATTTTGAGCGTCGGGCCGATATTGACAGTCAAGGTCAGCTCGCAATCGTAAGGCCACTGCTTTTCCACCTGGCGACTCTCCACCAGCTTCAATACCAGGCTGGTTGTATTGTCCGCCTCTGGCCTAGCGTCGACCACGTCCCACGGCACCACTCGGGCAAAGCCATGGGGACAGAGTGTCTCGTCCGTGGCATGCGGGCCAAACCACGGCCAGCAGACCGGCACACCGCCCCGGATAGAGCGTCCGGCGACGAAACGCGCCTGATCAGATAACCATAATACCGGCGCCTCGGCATGGCGCGGGTTCCACTGCATGACATGGCCCCCTTGCAGGGCGACCTTGGCAGAGGCATGTGGGTTCTCGATTTCCAGCGTCACCAATCCGTTCAGGTCTGCGGAAAAATGGATTTTATGCCCAACCCCGTATCGGGCATTCAATTCGTGTACTGATTGCATACGCTCTTTTAAAACAAGATGGATGAATTCTTCTTATTATTTTCGCGCCTACTTCTCGATCTGGCTGACGTCACGCACAGCCCCCTTGGCCGCGGACGTGCTCATGGCAGCATACGCACGCAATGCAACGGATATATGACGCTGGCGGTTGACCGGCTTCCATGCATCTTTGCCGCGTGCCTCCATGGCAGCGCGCCGGTGGGCAAGCACTTCGTCCTTGACCGCCAGATGAATAGTACGATTGGGAATGTCGATCTCGATGATATCGTTTTCCTCCACCAGGCCGATTGCGCCGCCTTCGGCAGCTTCCGGAGAGGCATGGCCGATACTCAGACCGGAGGTACCGCCGGAAAAGCGGCCATCGGTCAGCAGCGCGCATGCCTTGCCAAGTCCCTTGGATTTGAGGTAGCTGGTCGGGTAAAGCATTTCCTGCATGCCAGGTCCGCCGCGCGGGCCTTCGTAGCGGATGATGACGATGTCCCCCGCTTCGATCTTGTCTGCAAGAATGGCAGCCACGGCATCATCCTGGCTTTCAAAAATGCGCGCGCGCCCCGTGAACTTGAGAATGCTGTCGTCCACGCCGGCCGTCTTCACGATACAGCCGTCTAGGGCAATGTTGCCGTAAAGCACTGCCAGTCCGCCATCCTGAGAATACGCATGATCCTTGTCGCGGATGCAGCCTTCCTTGCGGTCAGTGTCCAGGTCCGGCCAGAGCATGGACTGGCTGAATGCGATCGTCGTGCTAATACCGCCAGGTGCGGCACGATAAAATTTCTTCACATCCTCGTCGTTGGTGGTCATGATGTCCCACTTATCCAACGCCTCACCCAGGGTTGGACTGTGCACGGTGGGAGTGTCACGGTGGATCAGCCCGGCCCGACTCAACTCTGACAGGATGGCCATCACGCCACCTGCACGATGTACATCCTCCATGTGATATTTGGCCGTAGCAGGTGCCACCTTGCATATGCAGGGCACGCCGCGGGAAATACGGTCAATGTCAGCCATGGTGAAATCCACCTCAGCCTCGTGCGCCGCTGCCAGCAAATGCAATACAGTGTTGGTCGAGCCGCCCATGGCGACGTCGAGGCTCATGGCATTCTCGAATGCCTTGAAGTTGGCAATGCTGCGCGGCAGTACACTCTCGTCATCCTGTTCGTAGTAGCGCTTGGTGATTTCCACGATCAGGCGACCAGCCTTGAGGAACAGCTCCTTGCGCGCAGCATGCGTGGCCAGTGTGGAGCCGTTACCAGGTAGGCTCAGGCCGAGCGCCTCGGTCAGGCAGTTCATCGAGTTGGCGGTGAACATGCCGGAACAGGAACCGCAGGTCGGGCAGGCAGAACGTTCGATCGCCTCGGACTCCGCATCGGACACATTGCTGTCTGCAGCAGCGACCATGGCATCCACCAGGTCGAGCTTGTGCATATTGCCCTGCCAATTGACCTTGCCGGCCTCCATCGGCCCGCCCGAGACGAATACCACGGGAATATTCAGGCGTAGCGCCGCCATGAGCATGCCAGGAGTGATCTTGTCACAGTTGGAGATGCACACCAGCGCATCGGCGCAGTGGGCGCTCACCATATACTCCACGGCATCGGCAATCAGGTCACGGCTGGGCAAGCTGTACAGCATGCCGCTATGGCCCATGGCAATGCCATCATCCACGGCAATCGTGTTGAATTCCTTGGCGACGCCACCCGCACGCTCGATCTCCCTAGCCACCAGCTGTCCCAAATCCTTGAGGTGTACGTGCCCGGGAACAAATTGGGTGAAAGAATTGGCAATCGCAATGATTGGTTTCTGAAAGTCGTCCTCCTTCATCCCGGTAGCACGCCAGAGTGCGCGTGCGCCTGCCATGTTGCGGCCATGGGTGGAGGTCCTGGAGCGGTATTGCGGCATAAAAACCCTAAACTAAACGTATAATTGGGAGATTTTACTCCAATCCAAGGGCCAATCCCAATGCTTGTTCACCCACAATTTGATCCAGTCGCCATTCACCTGGGCTCGTTCGGTATCCATTGGTATGGCCTGATGTATCTCATTGGATTCCTGGCCTTTCTGTGGCTGGGTCGCTGGCGCATCGCCCACCAGCCTTGGTGGGGAAAAGCTGGCTGGACGAAAAAAAACCTCGACGATGCCCTGTTCTATGGCGCACTGGGCGTCATCCTCGGCGGCAGACTGGGCTATGCCCTGTTCTACCAACACGAATACTATCTGACCCACCCGCACGAAATCCTCTTTCTCTGGCAAGGCGGTATGTCCTTCCACGGCGGCTTCCTCGGCGTCATGGTCGCCATGTTGCTATTCGCCAAACGGCGTGGCCTGACCTTTTTCGGCATCATGGATTTTGTCGCTCCCCTGGTGCCTGTAGGCCTGGGTGCAGGACGCATGGGCAACTTCATCAATGGCGAGCTCTGGGGCCGTGCCAGCGACCTGCCCTGGGCCATGGTGTTCCCCCATGTGGACAGCATCGCGCGCCACCCTTCGCAGCTTTACGAATTCCTGCTCGAAGGCGTCGCGCTCTTCATCCTGCTCTGGTGGTACTCCAGCAAGCCACGCGCCAGGGGATCGGTGTCGGCACTGTTCCTGATCGGCTATGGCAGCTTCCGCTTCCTGGTTGAATTTACCCGTGAGCCGGACAGCTTCCTCGGACTGCTATCGCTGGGTTTGAGCATGGGGCAATGGCTGAGCCTGCCGATGGTGATCGCGGGCGTGTGGCTGCTGATTGTGAGCTTGCGCCGATGACCAAAGAACCTGATTCTCCGGCAGGTTTCAGGCCTGCGCGGCCAACATCATTATGTTTGTAGGGCAGAGCGCAAGTAGCATCCTCTGAATGAGAACAACTATCGAGCCAATATCTAAGCGCTATCCCCGCTAGTTTGGCTATGAACTGTACCCTAAAAATTCCCCCGTTTCTGTATCTGGTTTCCTTCCATTCGTTCCCTTACGATTGTTGCCATTGTCATTGTGTACTCATAGCGTCGGCTCATTTCCACGGGTGCCGGCCTAATTTCTGGAAAACTATATAGAGAAGATATGTCGCAACCTAAAGCAGCCATCAAGCCTTACCACCACCCAGCCGCCGGCTGGGGGGCACTGAAGCAAGTTGCCGCGCAGCTCGCGCTGCAGAAGATTCCTGTAAAGGGCGTCATCACCCTGCTTTCGCAGAACCAGCCCGACGGTTTCGACTGTCCGGGTTGCGCCTGGCCGGATAAGGAGCATACCTCTACTTTCGAATTCTGCGAGAATGGCGTCAAAGCCGTGGCCGCTGAAGCAACGGCCAAGCGCGTGCCGCCTGAATTCTTCGCCAAGCACACCGTCACCGAACTGATGGAGTGGAGCGACTTTGACCTGGAAAACGAAGGCCGCCTGACGCATCCCATGCGTTACAACCCAGCCACGGACAAATACGAGGAAATCTCCTGGGACGGCGCCTTCGAGCTGATGGCGAAGCACCTGAATGCGCTGGCTGACCCGAACGAGGCGATCTTCTACACCTCGGGCCGCGCCAGCAACGAGGCCGCCTTTCTCTATCAATTGTTCGTACGCGAGTTCGGCACCAATAACTTCCCGGACTGCTCCAACCTTTGCCACGAATCCACCAGCATGGCATTGCCACCCACCGTGGGCATTGGCAAAGGTTCTGTGACGCTGCATGATTTCGAACATGCCGACACCTTGCTGATTTTTGGCCAGAATCCTGCAACCAACCATCCGCGCATGCTGGGCGAGTTGCGCGAAGCCGCCAAGCGCGGCGCACGCATCGTGGCGATCAATCCATTGAAGGAACGCGGCCTGGAGCGCTTTGCCGATCCACAAAGCCCGTTCGACATGCTGTCGTTCAAGGGCAGCAAGATCAGCGATATGTTCATCCAACCCAAGTTGGGCGGCGACCTGGCGCTGATCAAGGGCATGATCAAGTTCATCATCCAGTGGGATGATGAGGCCATCAAAAACGGCACCGAGCGTGTCGTGGACGTGGCGTTCATCGAGCAGCATACCAATGGCTTCGAGGCGATCGCCGAGGATGCGCGCAAGGAAAGCTGGGATGTGATCGTCGAAGAGTCCGGCGTGCCTCTGGAGCAGATTGAGGAAGTTGCCCGGATCTATGCTACTGGTGACCGCGTCATTTCCACCTGGGGCATGGGCATCACACAGCACAAGCATGGCGTCGCCACCATCCAGACTTTGGTCAACCTGATGCTGCTGCGCGGCAACATCGGCAAGGAAGGCGCAGGCTTGTGCCCAGTACGTGGCCACAGCAACGTGCAGGGTAACCGCACTGTGGGCATCTACGAAAAAATGCCTCAGGCTTTCCTGGAGAGCCTGGAACGCGTGTTTGACATCAAAGTGCCCAGGGAGCCAGGCTACGATGCCGTCGCCGCCATCCAAGCGATGATAGACGGCAAGGCCAAGTTCTTCTTCGCGCTAGGCGGCAATTTCTCGATTGCCACGCCCGATACCGACCGCACTTGGCAAGGGCTGCGCAATTGCGACCTGACCGCTCACGTGACCACCAAGCTCAACCGCAGCCACCTGGTGCATGGCAAGGAAGCCTTGATCCTGCCATGCTTGGGCCGCACCGAGATCGACATGCAGGAAACCGGCCCGCAAGGTGTCACGGTGGAAGACTCCATGAGCATGGTGCATATTTCCTACGGCATGAACAAGCCAGCTTCTCCGCACCTGCTGTCCGAGCCCGCCATCGTCGCACGCCTGGCCCATGCAACGCTCAAACACAGCAAGACGCCTTGGCTGGAATACATCAAGGACTACAGCAAGATCCGGGATGCCATCGAGCAGACACTGCCTCACCTGTTCGAGAACTACAACGAACGTATCAAGCATCCTGGCGGCTTCCGCTTGCCCGTGCCTTCCAGTGACCGCATCTGGAATACCCCTTCTGGCAAGGCAGAGTTCACGCTGCACGAAATTCCGCGCAACTCCCCTATTCACCAGGCGCGCGCGCAATACGGCGACCGGATGTTCGTGCTGATGACCACGCGCTCCCATGACCAATACAACACCACCATCTACGGCATGGATGATCGCTACCGGGGCGTGTTCGGCCAGCGCCGCGTGATATTCATGAACCCGGAAGATATTAAGCGCATGGGACTCAAGGCCGGCGACTGGATCAACCTGGTCAGTGTCTGGCAGGACGGTGTCACGCGTCGCGCCGATCATTTCCTAGTGGTGGCCTACGACATTCCACAAGGCTGCCTGGGCGGCTATTATCCGGAAACCAACAACCTGGTGCCCCTGGAAAGTGTTGCCGACCTGTCGCATACGCCAACCTCCAAGTCGATCCCGGTCATTATCGAGAAGGCCGGTGAGCAGAAGGTGTCCCATGCTGCTTGATCATGATGCTGCCGAACAGGAAGCGAATGACTTTGCTTCCGAGCATGCCCAGCTCGATCAGAGCGCCGTGCTGATGCTGGGCATTCTGGAACTGCTGCATGCCGAGCATGAAGCAGGCCGCGCCCGTGTGCCGCTGGCAGCGATCTGCAAGCGCCTCGGCATCCGCATGAGCACGCTGCAGCGCCTGATGACCGCGCTGGGTGAACAAGAGCTTGTCATCATCTCTACAGAGAAGGAGCGACTGGTGGCCGCACTGACAGCCAACGGAGAAGAAATTTCCCGGGCGCTGCAGGCTGCCTAGGCATATGCTCGGACGACAAGCCCATGCAGGGATGGCGTGGATGCTTGCCGGACGCCAATCCAGCGTCATTCGCTGATGGCACTGTGAGATAGTGCCTGCGCTGCTCCCGGCATCCGCCAGAATACCGCCTCCGCTCTCGGGCTGGATTCGACCCAGCATCCCCCAACATATCGTCGATTTTGCAAACCTGTAAAACACCAGCCGCGCATACCCGGCGCTGGAGTACAATGACAGGCATCCGGAACCCGACCACAGCCTCGCCTACGCTCACATGAAGCTTTATGTCTCGTTTGCTGCCCGCATACGCGCAATGATCGATGAAGGCGTATTGCGGCCCGGCGACAAGATCTTCTCGGTCAGGCAAGCCAGCCAGAAGTACGGATTGAGCATCAGCACCGTCCTGCGTGGTTACCTGTTGCTGGAGCAGGAAGGCATCATCAGCAGCCATCCCCAATCAGGTTACTACGTCACGCCGCGCAAGCGCCTACAGCGGCACGAGACATCGCCTTTGTCCAAGGATATCAATCTGTCCGAAGTCGATGCCAGCAAGCTGGTACTCACTACGCTCAAGTCCATCCGCGAGTTCGGTACCGTGCCGCTGGGCTCACCTTTCCCGGATCCGCAGCTGTTTCCGCTTAAAAAGATTCACCAATACGAAAAAGCCCTGACCGATGATGAAGGCGAATGGGGAGTGCTGAGCGACCTGCCGCCCGGCAATGAAATGCTGCGCCAACAGATTGCGCGCCGCTACCTTGCCAACGGCATGGACGTATCACCCGATGACATCGTCATCACGCATGGCGCTACCGAGGCCATTACGCTGTGCCTGCAAGCCGTCGCCAAGGCCGGGGATGTCATTGCGCTGGAATCCCCCGGCTATTACGCCCTGGCCCATACTGTCGAGCGCTTGGGCATGAAGGTGGCCGAGCTGCGCACCGATCCGGATTCCGGCATTGATCTGGATGCATTGCGGGCCACCGCCGGCAATGTCCGCATCGCTGCCGTGATACTCACCGCCAACTTCCAGAATCCACTGGGCTTTGTCATGCCTGACGCCAAGAAACAAGCGTTGGTGGCATTTCTGGAAGAGCAGCAAATTCCGCTCATCGAGGATGACGTCTATGGCGAGCTTTACTTCAGCGAAACAGCGCCCAAGCCTGCCAAAGCCTTTGACCGCTCCGGACTGGTGCTGCATTGCGCTTCGTTCTCCAAATCCCTGGCGCCAGGCTACCGCGTCGGCTGGACTGTGGCCGGACGCTACCGGCAGGAAGTGGAGCGCCTGATGTTCCTCAACAGCCTGTCGATGCCCTCCGCACCGCAGATCGCAATTGCGAAATTCATGCAGCGCGACAGTTTCGAGCGACACCTCAAGCAATTGCGGCACACACTGCGCTCGCAGTATGTGCTGATCCGCAACGTGATAGAGGAAAGTTTCCCCGCAGGCACGCAGCTTTCTGCACCCAAGGGAGGATACGTCATCTGGGTCAACCTGCCCGCGCCGCTGGATGCGCTCAAGCTCTATCGCGCCGCCATCGACAACGGCATTACCGTGGCGCCGGGCACCATTTTTTCCCGCAAGAAAGACCTGACCCACTATATCCGGCTCAATTTCAGCCATTTATGGACATTGGCGATCGAGCAAGCGGTAAGACAAGTTGGAGCACTGGCTTGCGGCATGCTGGCGGATGCAGGAAACGGCGAAGCCTAGACGCCATCCCTTAGCCTGAACCATGCAGCCTGACCCGCCCGGCCCAGTTGCTGGCGACAACCCGGCAGACTCGCGCTACCCTACCTCAACATTGAACATTGTTCCCGCCATGCTGGCATGCATCGACCACAGCGGCCTCAGCAGCAGCGTTTGATGCCATCCCACTTCTGCTGCTGCCACGCTTTGAAGAACGCCTCCCTGCTCAGCGGCGGTCCCTGGTGACCATGCCGTTCCTGATTGGCAGCATACAGATGCAGGTAGCGCTCATAGGCATCATCCCCCGATACCTGGCGCAGATAGCGCCAGGTCCGGTGGATAAGCTGTCGGCACGCCTGCCACATCAATCCCGCCCCCAGGCTGCACCGAGCTTGGTTTCGACATAAGCCGCCTCAGCGGAAGGGCGCACGGACTTGCCGCTGAGGCTGCGGCAACTCACGCGTAGCATATCGATGATCACGATCCATAGCACCGCCACGAAGAACAAGGTCAACACGGCATCGAGCTGCTGATTGAATATCAACTGCGGCGCCACGGCGGCCTTCTCGGGAGGCAGCACCCCCGCCGCAAGCTTTGCCGACATATCATTGGCAGCGGCAATGAAGCCAACGCGGACGTCCGTACTGGTGATCTTTTCCCAGGCGGCCGTCGTCGTCACCACCACCAGCCAGCTCAGCGGCAAGCCAGTCACCCAGGCATACTTGAGTCTGCCGGACTTGATGAGAATGCCTGTCCCTGCCGATAACGCAATCGCCGCCAGCATCTGGTTAGAAATGCCGAACAACGGCCAGAGGATATTCACTCCGCCGTTCGGGTCGATGACACCGATGTAAAGGAAATAGCCCCAGCCGGCCACTACAATCGCGCTGGTCAGCAGCACTGAGGGATACCACGAGGTCCGGCCGATCCTGGGCCAGACATTTCCCAGCATGTCCTGCAGCATGAACCGTCCCACGCGGGTGCCGGCATCCAGCGTCGTGAGGATGAAGATTGCCTCGAACATGATGGCGAAGTGGTACCACAATGCCAGCAAGTGCTCGCCGAATGCGCTGCCGAAAATACTCGCCATACCCACAGCAAGAGAGGGCGCACCACCGGTTCGCGCAAACAAGGTAGCCTCGCCCATCTGGCGCGCGAGGGTTTCCATCTGCGCCACTGTGACCGGGAACCCCCAGCTGGAAATTACCGCCACCGCATCTGCGGCCTCCTTGCCCACCAAGCCGGCCGGGCTGTTGATCGCGAAAAACACACCCGGATCGAGCACCGTAGCGGCAATCATTGCCATGATGGCGACAAAGGACTCCAGCAGCATGGCACCATAGCCAATGAGGCGGATATCCCCTTCATTGGCAATCAGCTTGGGCGTCGTGCCCGAAGCGATCAAGGCATGAAAGCCGGATACCGCGCCGCAGGCAATAGTGATGAAGACGAACGGAAACAAGGCCCCGCCGAAAATCGGCCCGGTGCCGTCAATGAACTGGGTCAACGCCGGCATCTTGACCTCGGGCTGCAGCAGGATGATCGCGACAGCCAGCAGGAAAATGGTGCCCAGCTTCATGAAGGTCGAAAGATAATCGCGCGGCGCCAGCAATAACCAAACCGGCAGGATAGCGGCGGCAAAGCCATAAGCGATGACCCACCAGGCAAGCGTGAGCCCGTCATGATTGAACAGGCTGCCCAAGTAGGGATGATGATCGATGTATCCGCCACCGAAGACCGAGAGCAGCAGCAACACCACCCCGAGTACCGAGGCTTCCAGCACACGGCCTGGCCGCAAATGACGCATATAGAGGCCGACGATCATGGCAATCGGTATCGTGGCCGCCACGGTCGATGTCGCCCAGGGACTATGCTTCATGGCGTTGACTACCACCAGTCCGAGCACCGCAATCAGGATCACCATGATGGTGAACGTTCCCACCAAGGCGGCAAAGCCACCAACCGGCCCCAGCTCGTCTCGCGCCATCTGACCCAGGCTGCGGCCATTGCGCCGTGTTGACAGGAATAGGGTCACCATGTCCTGCACCGCACCACCCAGCACGGCACCCACCAATATCCACAAGGTGCCCGGCAGGTAACCGAACTGCGCCGCCAGCGTCGGCCCCACCAGCGGCCCCGGACCTGCAATCGCGGCGAAATGATGACCGAATACCACCCATTTGTTGGTCGGGACGTAGTCTCGGCCATTGTCCAGACGCTCCGCCGGGGTCGCCCGGGTGGCATCCACCATCAGGACACGGGCGGCAATCCAGGCCGCATAGAAACGATAGGCAAGCGCGAACACACAGACCGCCGCCGCCACAAACCACAAGGCATTGATGCTTTCGCCGCGGTGCAGGGCAATGCCACCCACCGCAGAAGCCCCGACGACGGCGACAAGTAGCCAGATCAAGTATTGCAAGATTTTATTCATTTAGGTTTATGATATATCCCCATTCATGCCCGCCAGTATAAAACCAAATCCGCAGACTGAGAGCGTGAACCAGCGCTGAAAACATTCCGGAACAGATATTGCTAGTATTCCGGAACCCAAACCAACAACATTTGAGAGATAAGCATGAAATTGACCTGTGTTAGCCTTTTGACCCTGCTGGCCTTGAGCATGCCTGCGACGGCGGCACCGGACGACGCGCCGCCAATTGAAACCACGACCGCAAATGGCGACAAGATCCTACTGCACCCCAACGGCAAGTGGGAGTATGTGGACAGGGAGAAAAAGGCTGAAGCGGACAAGATCGCCAAGCAATACCCGGAAAATCAGGGCTGCCCTCCCGGCACCCAGGGCGGCTTGTTCGGTATCGGCCGCTGCATTCCCCCTGGCGACAAGGATTTCAATCGCGGCTCCATGAGCGGCAAAGGCCGCTAGTCTTTTCTGAAGCGGGTACCCGCTTTACCCTAAGCTTGCGCAGTGCGGTATGCTAGACATCCAGCGCCAGCCTAAGCGAGGTTCCCCCTGCAAGCACCCAACCGTCCTTTACGATTGTTCAGTGATTTATGGCCGTTATTGCGGCCATATCGCTGGCAAATCCTGCTCGCATTCTGTTTGCTCAGCCTGGCTTCCGCCATTCTGCTGCTCGTGCCCTGGGCGTTCCGCGACCTGATCGACCAAGGGTTCGGCACAGGCACCGCTGCCGCGCAGAACGCTCAGGACATTAACCGTCATTTCGTCTTTATCTGCGGCCTGGTGATTGTCTGGGCCTTGATCGTGGCATGCCGCTATTACATCGTGTCCTGGATAGGCGAACGCGTCACCGCAGACCTGCGCTCCCTGGTGTATGAGCGAGTGCTTACCCAGTCGCCGCAATTCTTCGAAACCCTGCAGACGGGAGAGGTGCTGTCCCGCCTGACCGCGGACACCACCTTGATCCAGACCGTTGTCGGCAGCTCAATCTCCCTCGGCCTGCGCAGCCTGTTCCAATTCATTGGCGGCATGATCATGCTCGCGGTCACGAGTTGGTATTTATTCAGCCTCAATCTCGGACTCATGCTGTTGCTGACACTGCCGATCATGCTGATTGGCCGCTCGGTGAAGACATTGTCACGGGAATCCCAGGATCGCATTGCCGACAGCTCGGCCATGGCGGGTGAAATCCTCAATGCCATGCCGACAGTGCAATCCTTCACCCAGGAGCCCCGCGAACAACAGCGTTTCCGCCACAGCGTGGAAACCAGCTTCAAGGCTGCCGTCCGCCGTATCCGCGTGCGTGCCTTCCTGGCTGCATTCGTCATTGCCGGCATCAGTGCGGCCATCATCTTCGTGTTGTGGCTGGGGGCGCACCAGGTCACGCAAGGCGAGTTGTCGGGCGGCGAGCTCGCCTCCTTCATTCTCTATGCGGCGCTGGTTGCCGGCAGCGTCAGCACCATCGCCGAGGTATGGGGCGACATCATGCGCGCCGCGGGAGCGGCCGAACGCCTGCTGGAGCTGCTGAACAGCAAGCCTGCGATCCGCGACCCGTCAACGCCGGTACTCCCCAGCAGCACCGACATGGCAAGCATCAAGTTCGACAACGTGAGTTTTTACTATCCGGCAAAACCTGATCAGCCAGCGCTTGACCATATTTCTCTCGAGATCAATGCGGGCGAAACCGTTGCCCTGGTCGGACCATCGGGCGCAGGCAAGACTACCCTGTTCCAACTCCTGTTGCGCTTTTACGACATCTTCGAAGGATCCATCAGTATCAACGGCCTGGACATCCGCAACCTGTCCCTCGACACATTGAGGGGCATGATTGCCATCGTGCCACAGGACCCGGTGATCTTTTCCGCGAATGCGCTTGAGAATATTCGTTATGGCAGGCCCGATGCCAGCGATGAAGAGATCAAGCACGCAGCCCAGGCGGCGCAAGCCCATGCATTCATCGAACGCCTGCCGCAGGGGTATGACACCTTCCTGGGAGAGCGCGGCACCCGGCTTTCGGGCGGCCAGCGCCAGCGCATCGCCATCGCCCGTGCCATGCTCAAGAATGCGCCCATCCTCTTGCTTGATGAAGCAACCAGCGCCCTGGATGCGGAATCGGAAACCTTGGTACAGCAGGGCCTGGCTTCGGCCATGCACGGCAGGACCACACTGGTGATCGCCCATCGCCTTGCTACCATCCAGAATGCCGACCGCGTCGTGGTACTGGAGCATGGCCGCATCGTCGAAACCGGGACGCCGAATGAATTACGCCGGCAATCCGGGCTGTACAGCCGCCTCGCCAAGCTTCAACTGGATATCCATCCCGATCACGCACCGCAATAAAGCGCCCCTGACACAACCGCACCACAATCGTGCAACCAGCACATCCTATTGCCTGGCTAGGCTAATGTCCTGGCCCAACCTGCCTGGGGTCCAATATTGGAACAACGCCTGACGGCAACCGAGGGCAGCCGCCCGGCAGCCCGCATCACAGGCTGATCACCTCAAGCCACCGACACCAGAAAATAAAAAGGATGCCTGGGTGGTTTTCATCCTCGGCATATTTTTTGCTGGTTCCCTACGCATGGACTGCAGTGATCGCGCCAATGGCGGCGCGATGCGTCTACAGGCAGTGCCATATATCACTTGACGATCAGGACAATGGCGTCCACTCCAGATAGCACTTGAAAAAGGGTATCTGGAGTGGACGCTTTTTTTATTTTTAAGAGGTGCAATATCATGGCTTATCTCCTACCTTCAGAATTCGTGACCAAAATGGTCGATGCCGGCGAGTCGAAAGTATTCATGTCGACCAGGGACACCATCATCCGTGCCTACATGGCCGGTGCCATCCTGGCACTGGCCGCCGTGTTTGCCGTCACCGCCTCGGTGCAGACCGGCTATCCCCTCATCGGCGCCATCCTGTTTCCAGTGGGCTTCGTCATGCTCTACTTGCTGGGGTTCGATCTGCTGACCGGTGTCTTCGTACTCACGCCCCTGGCCCTGATCGACAAGCGCCCCGGCGTCACCGTCAAAGGCATTCTACGCAACTGGGGGCTGGTGTTCGTCGGCAATTTCCTCGGTGCATTCACGGTCGCGGTATTCATGGCCATCGTCTTCACCTATGGGTTTGCAGCCGAGCCGGACAAGGTGGGCACCATCATCGCGGGCATCGGCGAAAAGCGCACACTGGGCTATGCCGAATTTGGCGCGGCCGGCATGCTGACGGTATTCATCCGGGCCGTCATGTGCAACTGGATGGTATCGACCGGGGTAGTCGGCGCCATGATCTCCACCAGCGTTTCCGGCAAGGTGATGGCGATGTGGATGCCCATCATGGTGTTTTTCGGCATGGGCTTCGAGCACTCCATCGTCAATATGTTCCTGTTCCCCTCCGCGCTCATCATGGGCGGCAATTTCTCCATCATGGACTACCTGATCTGGAACGAGCTGCCCGTCGTGCTCGGCAACCTGGTCGGGGGATTGGCATTCACCGGGCTGACCCTGTATTCCACCCATATCCGCACAGCGCCGAAACGCAGTATTGGATGATAGTCAGGTGTGCCAGGGCGACTGACAGGACAACATGAACGATACGCTCGCCATTTCCATCGGCCAGCATTCGGACCGGGGGTGCAAGGACATCAACCAGGATTTCCATGGCGCGTGCATACCGCGAGGCCATCAGCTCGCCACCAAGGGCATCTTGGTGGCGCTGGCTGACGGGATCAGCAGCAGTACCGTCAGCCAGGTCGCCAGCGAGTCCGCGATCCGCAACCTGCTCAGCGATTATTACTGCACTTCTGATGCCTGGAGCGTCAAACATGCCGTCAGCTGCGTCTTGAACGCGGTCAATTCCTGGCTCTATGCCCAGACCCGGCGCAGCCAATACCGGTACGACAAGGACAAGGGCTATGTCTGCACCCTCAGCGCCCTGGTCGTCAAGTCAGGCCAGGCCCACCTGTTTCATGTCGGCGACACGCGCATCTACAGGCTCAGCGGCCAAGCGCTCGAGCAACTCACCGAGGATCACAGGGTTGCCGTCAATGCAGAGCAGCACTACCTGAGCCGGGCATTGGGCATAGGTCCGCAAGTCGAGATCGACTACCTATGCATACCGGTCGAACAGGGAGATATCTTCCTGCTGGCCTCAGACGGCGTATACGAACATGCGGATGCGCAATGCATCGCCGCCGCCATCTCCAATAATGCTGATGACCTAGACGCCGCTGCAAGACGAATTGTAGAAGGGGCTCTTGAGCGCGGCAGCCGGGATAACCTGACCATACAGATTGTCAGGATAGACCGTCTCGACCTTCGCCAGCCTGGCCGCTTTCCATCCGCGGACCTGCGCGCGCCGCCAATACTGGAAGCACGAACCGATTTCGACGGCTACCATATCCTCAGGGAGCTGCACCACAGCCACCGTAGCCACCTCTACCTGGCGATCGACAACGCTACCGGCCAGCAGGTGGCGCTCAAGACCCCATCTACCGACCTGGTCGCCAATCCGGCGCAGTTGAACCGCTTCGCACTCGAGGAATGGGTGGCTCGCCGCCTCAATCACGCACACGTGCTGAAGCCATGCAAGCGCGAACGGAAGCCGCAATATCTTTATGTCGCCATGGAGTTCATCGAGGGCATCACCCTCGCGCAATGGATGCGGGATCATCCCAGGCCGTCGCTGGAAACGGTGCGCGGCATCGTCGAGCAAATTGCCAAAGGCCTGCAGGCCTTCCATCGCGCCGAGATGCTGCATCAGGACCTGCGTCCGGAAAACATCATGATAGACCGCAATAGCGTGGTCAAAATCATCGACTTCGGCGCAGTCCGGGTCGCAGGCCTGGAAGAGAGCCATCCTCTGGAAAGCCTGCCCGTTCCGGGCGCCATTCAATACATGGCGCCTGAGTATTTCCTCGGCGAGCCCGGCTCGCCGCAGTCGGATCAGTTTTCGCTGGGCGTCATCGCCTATCAGATGCTCACGGGCAAGCTGCCTTACGGCGCCCAAGCCGCCAAAATCAAGTCACGCACGCAACTGCAGCGCCTGTCCTATCTCTCCGCCATCGACGGACACAACGGCATCCCTTCGTGGATAGACGATGCGCTCGCAAAAGCCGTGCATCCGGAACCACACAAACGCTATCCTGCGCTGTCGGAATTCATGCATGACCTGAGGCACCCCAACCGGCAATTCCTCGACCGGCACAGGAGCGGGCTGATTGAGAAGAATCCGCTCCTGTTCTGGAAGACGACCAGCCTGCTATTATTGTTGCTCGTCATCATCCTGCTGTGCATCATTCAACGCTCCTGAGCCTGCATGCAGGCAAGACATCCAGGTTACAGGGCATACTGCCCGCCCCGTGGTGGCCTGACCGATTGCCCCATCATCGTTGGATTCAGCATCGACAGGACGCGCATGATTATTGCTACCGAGTTTAATATGAAAGACTTTTCTCCCGACCAAACCATCATTCTGGCCAAGATCCGGCATATCGAGGAGCTCGAACGGCTTTCGGCATGCACCGTCTTTGTCGAGACCATCGGCCTGATCATTCACCAGATCCAGGCAGAGCGCGGCGCAAGCTGCCTTTACCTGGCGTCGGCCGGTCAGCGTTTCGGCAGGGAGCGCAGTGACATCATCGAACAGAACCAGGGCCTGGAACTCAGGTTCCGCGAAGCATTGCAGCGTCACCTGGAGCATGACAGCATGGTCGATGCCAAGCAGCTCACCCTGATTTCGTGGATATTGCTCGGGTTCGACCAGTTGAAAGCGCTGCGCCACCAGGTCACCCTGCACAAGATTTCATTTCCTGACTGCATACAGTCGTTCAATCGTTTCGTCGGCTGCCTGATCTCGCTGATCTTCGACATTACCGACAATGCCGTCAACAGCAAGATTTCCACCTATCTGCTCGCGCTTTACAACCTGGTGCAAGGCAAGGAGTTTGCCGGGCAGGAACGCGCCGTCGGCTCCTACATGTTCGGCTCCGGCCAAGTACAGCAGGAACACCAGCAGAAGCTGCTGGAACTGATTGCCTTGCAGGACAGGCATTTCGAGTTGTTCTGCCAGTTTGGCGGCCACCAGCTGCAGAAGGCATGGGCGGCCTCCATGGATACCAGCATCCACCAGCGGCACCGGCAGTTCCGTGGCAAGCTCACGCATGCGCACGATGGCCAGGCCGTGAAAACGCACGACGGAGACGAATGGTTCGAGCTGTGCAGCCAGCGCCTCACCGATATCTGGCATCTCCAGTGCCAGCTCATCAAGGGCATGCACGACATGCTGGAAACGCTGGCCAAGGAGGCGAAGAACGACCTGGAAAAGACCCGCCAGTACCTGCAGAAAGTGCGCCGTCAGCCGGCCCAGTCCGCTACGCTGGACAGCGCCTTCTTCAACCTCTCCATCCCGGTGGAAAACGCCTACACCTTCCTCGCACACGACAGCCAGCACGCCTATCCCATGGAGTCCATTGTCTCACTGCTGCAACAGCAATCGCAGCAGATTGCCGAGATTGAAAACGAGCTGGCGGAAACCAAGCAAGCACTGGCGGAGAGAAAGCAGATCGAGCGTGCCAAGGGCTTGCTCATGAGCAAGCGCGGCATCAGCGAGGTGGAGGCCTACAAGATCCTGCGCAGCACCGCCATGGAGCAAAACCGCAAAATCATCGATGTCGCCGACAACATCCTTGCCAAGCAGAATTCCCTATCCTGAGTGCGGTAATGATGGTGCAACCGCACTCAGGTGGTGCAATCCGCCACGATCAGCCGACATTAACAAAAATCCTTAAATTTCATAAAATCCCTTACATAACAATAAGTTTTAAAAATAATTTCCCCTTGGCACAACAATTGCTGATGCCTGATTGAACAGCGGCAGCCAATGGCGGCTACCATTGTTCCAGCAGCATCTCGACAATACCGGGCAACGCGCGCTGATGACTGAAGCAGCGCATCGGCCCGGATATGGAAGACCAAGGACAAAGGCGTCCTGAATGCAGACAACCACACTGTCTGCATTCAGGACGCCTTTTTTGTTTGGGCGTTTACTTTAACCACTGATCCAGGGAGTCACGATGAGTCATTCCGAATACAAGCCGACATTGCCCGAACCCACTGCTGGCAATGACGATATGGACCATGGCAGGCGGCGGTTTTTTCACCAGGCGATTGCCAGCACCCTCGGTGCCGCCGCCATGCTGGACATAATCCCTTCCACCCTCAGCCGTCAGGCCTGGGCGGCAGGTTCAGATGCGCCGGAGCTTACCGAAGTGAAGATCGGCTTCATTCCGCTCACCGACTGTGCGCCGGTCGTCGTGGCTGCGCAAATGGGCTTCGACAAGAAATACGGCATCAAGATCACCCCCTCCAAGGAAGCCTCATGGGCTGGTATCCGCGACAAGGTCGCCAATGGCGAACTGCATGCCGCGCACATGCTCTATGGCATGGTCTACGGTGTGCAGATGGGCATAGGCGGACAGCAGAAGGATATGTCCATCCTCATGACGCTGAACCACAACGGCCAGGGCATCACACTCGCCAACCAGCTCAAGGAAAAGGGCGTCACCACAGGACAAGCCCTCAAACGCCTGATCGACAACGAAAACCGCGACTTCACCTTCGCCCAGACCTTCCCCACCGGCACCCACGCCATGTGGCTCTACTACTGGCTCGCCACCTATGGCATCAACCCGTTCAAGGATGTGAAGACCATCGTGGTACCGCCGCCGCAGATGGTCGCCAATATGCGCATCGGCAACATGGACGGCTATTGCGTCGGCGAGCCCTGGAACGCGCGGGCGATCCACGACAAGATCGGCTTCTCTGTCGCCACCAGCCAGGATATCTGGGCCGATCATCCGGAAAAGGTATTGGGCACGACGGCGGATTTCACCGCCAGGAACCCCAATACCGCCCTGGCCATGACCAAGGCCATCCTCGAAGCCTGCCGCTATATCGACGCCACGGCCAACCGCCCGGCCGTCGCCAAGCTGATTTCAGGCAAGGCCTACGTCAACGCGCCAGAAAGTGTGATCGAAGGCCGCTTCCTCGGCCATTACGACAACGGTATCGGCAAGCGATGGGAAGACCCGAACTACATGAAGTTCTTCAATGACGGCAAGGTGACCTTCCCCTATCTATCGGACGGCATGTGGTTCCTCACCCAGCACAAGCGCTGGGGCCTGCTGAAGACGGACCCGGATTACCTTGCCATCACCAAGAAGGTCAACCGCATCGATATCTATACCGAGGCCGCCAAGTCACTGGGCATTGCCGTACCGAGCGACCCGATGCGCAGCAGCAAGCTGATCGACGGCGTGCTATGGGACGGCAAGGATCCCAAGGCCTATGCCAGCGCCTTCAAGATCAAGGCCTGAGCAGGAGCAGTGGCGGCCGGGGCACTGCCCGTCCGCCAACCCAACAAAGTGATGCGAGGCAACCGATTATGAGCTCAGTCAGTATCAACAAGGAAGACATCAAAACCATCATGAAAAGCGATCAAACCATCGTCAAACAGACAACCGCCGCCAAACCGGCGGCAACCCGTCCCGGCGTCCTGGCCTTGAAGTCGCGCGCATTCTTCGAATGGATGCTGCCGCCCGTGTCCGGCCTGTTGCTGCTGCTTGCCGTCTGGACGCTGATTTCACACCAATCCCCCAACCTGCCGGGCCCGGCTTCCACCTGGCACGCGGCAACGGCGCTGTTCAGTGATCCGTTTTACGTCAACGACCCCAATGACCAGGGCATAGGCTGGAACATTCTCGCCTCGCTGCAACGCGTCGCGCTAGGCTTCGGCCTCGCAGCCCTGGTCGGCATCCCGCTGGGATTCGTCATCGGCAGGTTCCAGTTCATCTCGCGCATGGCCGCTCCCGTGATCGGCATCCTGCGCCCGGTGTCCCCCCTGGCCTGGCTGCCGATCGGCCTGCTGGTGTTCAAAGCCGCTGATCCTGCTGCCATCTGGGTGATCTTCATTTCCGCCATCTGGCCGATGATCATCAATACAGCGGTAGGTGTTTCCAAGGTGCCGCAGGACTACATGAATGTCGCCCGCGTGCTCAATCTGTCGGAATGGAAGATCATCACCAAGATCCTGTTCCCCTTCGTCCTGCCCTACATGATGACCGGTGTGCGCCTGTCCATCGGCGTGGCATGGCTGGTGATCGTCGCTGCAGAAATGCTTACCGGCGGCGTCGGTATCGGCTTCTGGGTCTGGGATGAATGGAACAACCTCAACGTCGAGCACATCATCATCGCCATCTTCGTGGTGGGCATCGTCGGCCTGCTGCTGGAAGTGGCGCTCACCTCCATTGCACAACGTTTCAGCTACGAATAACACGAGGCCATCATGGAAAAAATCATACAGGAACGCTACGTACAGCTCGAGAACATCGACATGACCTTCTTCACCAAAAAAGGCACATTCGAAGCGTTGAAGGACGTCAATATCAGCATCCGCGAAGGCGAATTCATTTCCATCATCGGCCACTCGGGCTGCGGCAAATCCACCGTGCTCAACCTGATCGGCGGCCTGCTGCGCCCGACGCAAGGCAACCTGTTCTGCGCCGGGCGCGAGATCGCCGGGCCGGGGCCGGATCGCGCCATCGTGTTCCAGAACCATTCACTGCTGCCATGGCTGACGTGCGCGGAAAACGTCCACCTGGCGGTGGAGCGTGTGTTCGGAGCCAAGGAAGGCAAGGCAAAACTCAAGCAACGCACCCAGGACGCCATCACGCTGGTAGGGCTGGCCCATGCCGCGGACAAGCGTCCGAATGAAATCTCCGGCGGCATGAAACAGCGTGTGGGCATTGCCCGCGCGCTGGCGATGGAGCCCAAGGTCTTGCTGCTGGACGAACCCTTCGGCGCGCTCGACGCCCTGACCCGGGCCCACCTGCAGGACGAACTGATGGGCATCATGGCCCAGTCCGGCTGCACCGCCGTCATGGTCACACACGATGTGGACGAAGCCGTGCTGCTGTCGGACCGCATCGTCATGATGACCAACGGCCCGGCCGCGACAGTCGGCGAAATCCTCGAAGTGGACCTGGAGCGCCCGCGCAAGCGGCTGCAACTGGCGGAGGACAGCCGGTACAACCACCTACGCAGCGAAGTGCTGAAATTCCTGTACGAACGGCACGCACGCAAGGCGGCTTGACCAGAACGTGCGCTGCGCGACCTAAAAAAAGAAGGCCCGTCGGGCAGGACGGGCCGGTACTACCGTTACCCCTCATCTGAGAAAAGGAGCAACACATGCAAAGTAATTCCAGATTCACGATGCGTCAAGTCTGTTATGGCAGCCTGTTGGGATTGGCACTCGCCTCCGCCGGACCGGCGCAAGCGGAAGAAGTCTTATCGGATTACACGTTCATGGATGCCGTCAAGGCCGGCAAGAACCTGACCAGCTTCCGGCTACGCTACGAACATGTGGAGCAGGACGGCAACGCGCCGAGCGGCCGCCCGCTCAAGGATGCCAATGGCGTGACCCTGCGCAGCCTGGTGGGCTGGCAAACCGCGCCATACCGAAATTTCAGCGTTACCGGGCAGATCATCGACGTCAGCAAGTTCCAGGACGACTTCAATGACAGCACCAATGGCACATTGATCAACAGCATCTCCAACCAGCCCGGGAAGCTCGACTACGCCAAGATTGTCGACCCGGACGATACCGACATCAATCAGTTGTACGTCGACTGGACCGGCATCAAGAACAACCGGCTACGTATCGGCCGCCAGCAGATCAACCTGGACAACGTTCGCTTCATCGGTGATATCGCCTTCCGCCAGGTCATGCAGGTGTTCGATGGCGTCACCTTGTTGAACAAGTCGCTGCCCAACACTGAAATCTATGTCGGCCATATCGAGCGCGTGAAACAGATCACCACCAAGCTGCGCTCCGACGGCGCACTCGAAATCGTCAACCTGAAATACCGTATCTCACCAACCGAATCCCTGACGGGCTACGGCTATTTCTCCAGTTTCGACGACCTCGGCTTCGGCCGCGCATGGTTTGGCAACGCGGCAGGAACGGGCGGCATTGCCGCCGGCAAGAACGGCAACATCAACCAGGAAGCCGACCAGGGCCACAAGACCCTGGGGGTTCGGCTGGACGGCGCACATGCGTTCACGCCCGACTGGAAAGGGCTCTACACGGTGGAATATGCCAAGCAGACCGATTACAGCGGCGGCGACTCCCGCATCGATGCCCATTACTACAAGCTGGGCGGCGGCGCGGCCTATGGCAACTTCTCGCTGCGCGCCGACCAGGAACTGCTGTCCAGCAACAATGGCCGCTATGGCTTCCAGACCCCGTTCGGCACCAACCACCTGTTCCAGGGCTGGGTGGACAAATTCCTGACCACCCCACCGGAAGGCATCCAGGATACATTCATCACGGCAACCTATAAGATCGGCGACTTCCAGTTTTTTGCCGATTATCACGTCATCAAGTCGGATGACCGCTTCAATACCGTGGGCGGGGGATTCGGCGATCAGTACGGGACGGAATGGAATGCCGCCGTCACCTATCACGTCAACGCACACCTGATGACCAAACTGGAGTACGGCAAGTATTCCGAGAAGGATCAATATACCGCCTTGCCAGGCAACAATGCCGCGGGCCGGGTGCGCGATACGGAAAAACTCTGGCTCACCATGATGTATACCTTCTGATCATGCTTGCGGCGAACAAAACCGATCACTTCCCTGGGCTTTGTTCGCCGTTCTTAAAGCCGACATACAGCATCTTTGCACTAAGAAACGAAACCCCCATGACCATGCAATCTGCCATACGCCAAATGAACATGCGCCACTCGAAGCCCTCCGCCGACACCGCCCCGCCGCTCGGTGCGGAAACGTTCGGCTCACTCATCAACCTTGCCGGCAGGCAACGCATGCTGTCGCAACGCATCATCCTCAATACCATCCTCGCCAGCCAGGGAGATCAGGCTGCCAAGGCCACTGCCCAGGAAGCCTTGCAACTATTTACCGCCACGCACCACGATCTCGTGCATGGCAACCAACAACTACCCGGCCTCTTCTCGCTGGCGCTGCAAGATGCATACCTCGGGGACAGCAAGGCTGACGCCCGCATCAGGGCATTTATCGAGCATGCCGGGCAGGCATTGCAGGCGCTTGATGCCAACACTCCATCGACCGTTTTGATCGACAGGCTGGGGCAATACGCGACCCCCATGGTGACCATCCTCAACCAGATCACCCAGGTGTACGAGAACGAAGCCCGGCAACATGCCAGCTTGCACCAGAAGCAGCAGCGGGACCTGATGGAAAACATCCAGCGCATCACCAAGCAGGCCAAGATCGTATCCGTGAATGCCAAGATCATCGCTGCCAGGGCTGGCGAGGCCGGAAAGGAGTTTTCCGTCGTGGCCAGCGTTCTGGCCAATATCACGAGCGAGCTTGACGAGCTGGTGCTGCAGGCGGTGAAGAACGGGGAATATCACCCATGAGGCAACGGAACAGCGGCCAACGCCAAGTTGGTCAATCCAGACAGTTTTTAACCAAGTATTGTTGGCACAGGCACACCATGGCAGGAAAAGTTTATTTGATAGGCGCCGGGCCCGGCGACCCGGAGCTCATGACACTGAAGGCAGTCAAGGCCATGCAGCAGGCGGAGGTTGTCCTCGTGGACGACCTGGTCAATCGCGACATTCTCCGGCATGCGCCGCACGCCCGCGTCATCGAGGTCGGTAAGCGTGGCGGCTGCAAATCCACGCCACAACACTTCATCAACCGCCTGATGGCGGCACTGGCAGAGCAAGGCCAGACCGTGGTCAGGCTGAAAGGCGGGGACCCCTTCCTGTTCGGCCGCGGCGGCGAGGAAATGCTGGAGCTGCGGGCCGCAGGCATCGAAGTGGAGGTGATTCCCGGCGTCACCAGCGGTATTGCCGTGCCGGCCACCCTGGGCATCCCGGTCACCCATCGTGCCTACACGCACGGCGTGAGCTTCGTCACCGGCCACCTGCAGGATGGTGAGAGCGGGCAGAATTGGCAGGCCCTGGCGCAAAGCGGCACCACGCTGGTGATCTACATGGGCATGAAACACCTCGCCAGCATCACTCGCGAACTGCTGGCGGCCGGCATGGCGCCGGATACCCCGGCAGCGGCGATCCAGCACGGCTCCCTCCCCCAGCAGCGGCACATCACCAGCACATTGTCCTTGCTGGCGACGGCAGTGCAGCAGGCAGGCCTCGCCAGCCCGGCCATTATCGTGGTCGGCGACGTGGTCCGGCTGGCCCACGGCAAGGCGCTGCTGCAATCTATTTCAATCGCGGCATAAACAGGACGACAGCACCGAAATCATCCACGGCTGGCGTTCTCCATCCCTGACTCAAGGAAATATCATGCAAAAAAGTTTTTGGCAGGCAGGACACAAACCGACCCTGTTCTCCGCTTTCCTCTATTTCGACCTCAGCTTCATGGTCTGGGTACTGCTGGGTCCGCTCGCGGTACAAATGGCCGCCGATCTGGCCCTGACTCCCGCACAGAAAGGCATGATGGTGGCCACGCCGGTACTGACAGGCGCCCTGCTGCGCTTGGTCATGGGCGTACTGGTGGATCAGATCCAGCCGAAGAAGGCCGGGCTGATCGGCCAGTTGATCGTGCTGGCGGCCCTGGCCTTCGCCTGGCTGCATGGCGTCCACTCCTACCAGCAGGCATTGTTGCTGGGCGTGTTCCTGGGCTTTGCCGGCGCCTCGTTCGCCGTCGCCCTGCCGCTGGCTTCGCGCTGGTATCCGCCTGAGCACCAAGGCACCGCCCTGGGTATCGCCGGTGCGGGCAATTCCGGCACCGCCCTCGCCGCCCTGTTCGCCCCGGGCCTTGCGCTCGCATTCGGCTGGCATAACGTCTTCGGGTTGGCGTTGATCCCACTGGGCATCGCCTTGGTCGTCTACATGGTATTCGCCAAGGATGCGCCCAATCCGCCAGCGGGCAAGTCGCTGAGCCAGTACCTGGCCGTGCTCAAGGACAAGGATGCCTGGTGGTTCATGTTCTTCTATAGCGTCACCTTCGGCGGTTTCGTCGGCATGGCCTCCTCGCTCACGATCTACTTCAACGACCAGTATGGCCTGGACCCGGTGCATGCAGGCTATTTCACTGCGGCCTGCGTATTTGCCGGCTCTTTCGTCCGGCCTATCGGCGGCAACCTGGCTGACCGCATCGGCGGCATCCGCACGCTGAGCGCCATGTATATCCTGGCGGCGGTTTTCCTGTTCATTCTCAGTGTTGGCCTGGGCCAGCAACTGGCAGGGCTGGCCATCGTGGTATTGGCGATGATCTCACTTGGCATGGGCAACGGTGCAGTATTCCAGCTCGTACCCCAGCGTTTCCGCAAGGAAATCGGCGTGATGACCGGCCTGATCGGCATGGCAGGCGGCATTGGCGGCTTCTATCTGGCTTCCAGCCTGGGATATTCCAAGCAAGTCACCGGCAGCTACCAGCTCGGCCTGGCCGTATTCGCCAGCCTGGCAGTCGTCGCCCTGTTCGGCCTGACACTGGTCAAGAAGCGCTGGCGTACCACCTGGGGCTCTGCCGCTGTCACCAGCGCCAGGGTGTAGCGGACCGGTGACACTGGAATTTACGACGGGGTCGAGCTCGGTCACCGGACAGCGTGAACGCAACGAAGACTTTGCGGGCATGGTGACCCCTACCGGCGCCGTCCTTGATGTCAAGGGTGCCATCTTTGCCGTGGCCGACGGCGTCAGTGGCAATGCCGGCGGGCGCGAAGCCGCTGAGATGACTGTACGCAGCCTGCTGACAGACTACTACGCCACCCCTGACACCTGGGAAATCCCGGCGGCACTGGACAAGGTGATCGTAGCCGCCAACCGCTGGGTGCTTGCGCAGGCATCCCAGCACCGCGAGATGGCGGGCATGGCAACGACGCTGTCACTGCTGGTATTGCGCGGCCAGCGCTATTATTCAGGACACGTGGGTGACAGCCGCCTATACCGCCTGCGCACCGGAAAACTGGAGCTGCTCACCACCGACCATGTCTGGGACAGGCCGGATATGCGCCACGTGCTCAAGCGCGCGGTAGGCCTGGACCAGCAGCTCAGCGTGGACTACGCGGAAGGCGGCATACAGGCCGGCGATGTCTACGCCTTGATGACCGATGGCGTGTGGGCTGCCCTGGAGCAAGCTGTCATCCACCACACTCTGGAACTGTACGACCATCCGCAGCGCAGCTGCGACGAACTCACACGCTTGGCGCTGGCGGCCGGCGGCAGCGATAACGCCACGGTAGTGGTGGTACGCGTGGTCAGGCCGGGCGAGGAAACGCTCACCGACCACCTGGCAGCAGCCTGCCAGCTCGCATTGCCGCCCAGGCTCAAGACTGGAGACCATCTCGATGATGTCGAGATCCTGGAACGCCTGCACCAATCCCGCACCAGCCTGGTATATAAAGTCAGGCACCGTCACAGCGGCCAGCTGTGGGTGCTGAAGACCCTGCAGCCTGTGCTGGCTGAGGACCACGAAAGTTGTCAGGCCCTGCTCAACGAGGAATGGCTCGCCAAGCGCGTCATGTCGCAATACCTGCCGCAGGTGCTGCCGCTCGATGCCAGCCAGCGCAGCAAGCTCTATTACGTCATGAGCTGGCACGAGGGGGCGACCCTGGACTATCGCCTGCAGCACGGGCACCACTTCACGACGGCCGGCATCACGCGCATCGGCATAGACATGCTGCGCGGGCTCGGTGCCCTGCACCGGCTGCATATCCTGCACCGCGACATCAAGCCCGCCAACCTGCACATGGGCAGGGACGGCCGCTTGCGCATCCTCGATCTCGGCGTGGCCTCCGGCGGTCACCAGGCGCAGGCGGCGGCGATGTCCAACCCCGGCACCCCCAGCTTCATGGCCCCGGAATTGTTCGAGGCCGGGGAAGCGGCCTCCGTGCGCAGCGACCTTTTTGCGGCAGGCGTCACGCTCTACCATCTGCTGACACGCCAATACCCTTACGGCGAGATCGAGCCGTTCCAGCACCCGCGCTTCGGCGAACCCGTGCCGCCCACCCGCTACCGCCCCGACATTCCCGGTTGGCTGGAAAACATCATCCTCAAGGCCGTGGCGCGTAACCCGGCCTCCCGCTTTGAGACTGCGGAGGAAATGCTGCTGGCGCTGGAAGTCGGCGAAATCCGCCCCATCCTGCCCGTGCAGCGCACTCCGCTGCTCGCGCGTGGGCGACTGCAGCAATGGCAGTGGCTGACGGTATGCTCGCTTCTGGTCAACATCATCCTGGTCTACCTGCTGTGCGTCTCTTGACCATGCCTGTTTACCTGGGGCTACTCGGGCCTGGCGTGAAAATAATTCCCATTAACAAAAGAACCATTCTGGTGCAATTTCCTTCAGGTGCGTCATGAATGTGCATCATGCCGAATCGACCTACTGATCCCGGCATCTCTGCAAACAGCCAGCGAGACGTGCCTACAGCCAGAAAACCCATACAGGAAAAAGGTTTAAGGCATTTTGCGCCAGCGCGTGATTGCAGCCTCCCGTGTATTGGCATGCCTGTTGCTTATCTCATAGCAAATCATTGTCGATGGCAATGAGTTTTTCTAGCAAGGGATTTCCGCAGGTCTGGAAATCCTGTTGTGGACAACGGCGTCCATGGCTTGTTTAGTGCTGCCCTCCAGGCAGTTGCTGCATAAGCCATGGACGCCGTTTTTGTTTTTGGGCTTACGAAACAGCAATGCCTGGCCATGGCGAAACGAGTGCCATGTGCCGACATGCTTCAACCTGATGGGAAACACCGCGATGAATGAATACACCCGTATAGTGGTCGTCGGCAACGGCATGGTGGGGCACTATTTTGTGCAGGAGCTGGTCAAGCGCCATCCTGACCTTGCCGCCGCCAAACTGCAAGTGACGGTACTGGGCGAAGAACCCCGTCCTGCTTATGATCGCGTACACCTGTCCAGCTTCTTCTCCGGTAGCACGGCTGAAAACCTTTCTCTGGTCGAGCCCGGCTTTTATGACCGGCCAGGCCTGGAGCTGCGCCTGAACGCCCGCGCCACCCACATCGACCGCCACCAGCGCTGTCTCAGCCTGGCCGACGGCACCGTGCTGCCGTACGACAAACTGGTCCTGGCCACGGGTTCCGTGCCTTTCGTACCGCCTGTCCCCGGACGCGACCGCGAGCACTGCTTCGTCTACCGCACCATCGAAGATCTGGAAGCGATGACCGCAGCAGGAGCGACAGCCAAGAGCGGCGTCGTAGTCGGCGGCGGCCTGCTCGGCCTGGAATGCGCCAAGGCTTTGCGCGACATGGGGCTGGATACCCATGTCGTGGAATTCGCGCCGCGCCTGATGGCTGTGCAGGTTGACGACATCGGCGGGCGCGTACTGCGCACCAAGATCGAGGAGCTGGGCGTGCATGTGCATACCAGCCGCAACACCGTCAATATCACCGACGGTGCCACTGCGCGCCATCGCATGGTCTTCTTCGACGAAACCTGGCTCGAGACAGACATGATCGTGTTCTCTGCCGGCATCCGCCCCCGCGACGAACTGGCGCGCGAATCCGGCCTCGTCATCGGCGCACGCGGCGGCATTGCGATTGACGAGTTCTGCCGCTCCAGCGACCACGATATTTATGCGATCGGCGAGTGCGCGAACTGGAACGGCCAGCTCTACGGCCTGGTTGCACCCGGCTACGACATGGCACGTATCGCCTGCGCCCACCTTTCCGGCGATGCAGCCATGACGTTCCAAGGTGCCGACATGAGCACCAAGCTCAAGCTCATGGGCGTGGATGTCGCCAGCGTGGGCGACGCCCACGGCGAAACCCCGGGTGCGCGCAGCTACCAATATCTGGACGAGGTACGCAATATCTACAAGAAGATCGTCGTCAGCGAGGATGGCAAGAAGCTGCTCGGCGCGGTGCTGATCGGCAATGCAGACGAATACGGCACCCTGCAGCAAATGACGGTCAATGATATGCCCTTGCCGGAAAACCCCGAATTCCTGATCCTGCCGGCCAGCGACGGCAAGGAAAAACCCGGCCTGGGCGTGGACGCCTTGCCCGACCAGGCCATCATGTGCTCGTGCAACAACGTCACCAAGGGCCAGATTGGCGAAGCGGTCGCCAACGGCGCCTGCTCCATCGGAGAGATCAAGGCCTGCACCAAGGCCGGCACGGCGTGCGGCGGCTGCGTTCCCCTCGTTACCCAGGTAATGAAGGCGCAAATGCTCAAGCTCGGCATGACAGTGAACAATCACTTATGCGAGCACTTCCCCTATTCCCGGCAAGAGCTTTACCATCTGGTGCGCGTGGGCCAGATCAAGACCTTCGACGAACTGCTGGACAAACACGGCAAAGGCCTCGGTTGCGACATCTGCAAGCCCACTGCCGCCAGCATCCTGGCTTCCTGCTGGAATGACTTCATCCTGAAGAAGGATCTGGCCCCGCTGCAGGACTCCAACGACTACTTTCTCGGCAATATCCAGAAGGATGGCAGCTACTCGGTGGTGCCGCGCATGCCCGGCGGCGAGGTCACGCCCGACGGCCTGATCGCCATCGGCCAGATCGCCAAGAAATACGGCCTCTATACCAAGGTCACCGGCGGCGCGCGCGTGGACATGTTCGGCGCGCGCGTCGAGCAGTTGCCACAGATATGGGAGGAATTGATCGCCGCTGGCTTCGAGTCCGGTCATGCCTATGGCAAGTCGCTGCGCACCGTGAAGAGCTGCGTCGGCTCCACCTGGTGCCGCTATGGCGTGGACGACAGCGTGGGCCTCGCCGTACAGCTGGAGAACCGCTACAAGGGGCTGCGCGCGCCGCACAAGATCAAGTTCGGCGTCTCGGGCTGCACACGCGAATGCGCCGAGGCGCAGGGCAAGGATGTGGGCGTGATCGCCACCGAGCATGGCTGGAACCTCTACGTCTGCGGCAACGGCGGCATGAAACCACGCCATGCCGAACTGCTCGCGAGCGACCTGAGCAAGGAAGAACTGATCCGCATGATAGACCGCTTCCTGATGTTCTACATCCGCACTGCGGACCGCCTGCAACGTACCAGCACCTGGCGCGACAACCTGGAGGGCGGCCTGGACTACCTCAAGGATGTGATCATCCACGACTCGCTGGGTCTGGGCGCGGAGCTTGAAGCGCAAATGCAGCACGTCGTGGATACCTACCAGGATGAGTGGAAGACCGCAGTCACGGACCCCGAAGTGCGCAAGCGCTTCCGCAGCTTCGTCAACAGCATGGCCGGCGACGACAACATCGTCTTCGTCAAGGAGCGTGAGCAAATGCGCCCTGCCACGCCGCAGGAAAAGCAACAGGCCAAGGTCATTCCCATCATGGCCCTCGCCGAGTAATCAACGGAGTCATACCATGAGTCAAGTACAACAAACCGCGGCTCCCGGGGCTGCAGTCCAGCCTCAGATATCGTCCGCAGATCTGGCAGGCACCTGGCAACACGTGTGTGCATTGGAAGATATCTGGCCCAACACAGGCGTATGCGCACTGGTGGAGGGCCGCCAGATCGCGATTTTCCGCATGCACGACGATGTGTTATACGCCATCGACAATCACGACCCGCACAGCGGCGCCAATGTACTCTCGCGCGGAATCATCGGCGACCTGGGCGGCGAGCCGGTTGTGGCTTCGCCCATCTACAAGCAGCATTACCAGCTACGCACCGGCATCTGCGTCGAAGATGCAGGCACGCGGCTCACCACCTATCCGGTGGAGCTGCGCAACGGCGCTGTCTGGGTGCAGGCATAGGCCTGAACGGAGCCAGAGCACAGTGGCGACGCAAGTCAAATCGGTCTGCCCCTACTGCGGCGTCGGCTGCGGCATCGTCATGGAGGTCGAGCACGCGCGCATCATCAAGGTCATGGGCGACAAGCAGCACCCGTCCAATTACGGCCGCTTGTGCACCAAGGGCAGCACCTGCGCGCAGGCTGTCACGGCTTCGGGACGATTGGAGCACGCCTACCTGCGCACGGAGCGCAACGCCGAACCGGCACGTATCGGCATGGACAAGGCCATCAAAGAATCTGCCCGCCGCCTGCGCGCCATCCTGGACGAGCACGGCCCCGACGCCGTGGCGCTCTATGTCTCGGGCCAGATGTCGATCGAGTCACAATATCTTGCCAACAAACTGATCAAGGGCTATATCGGCAGCAACAATATTGAATCCAACTCCAGACTGTGCATGGCCAGTGCAGGAAGTGGGTACAAACTATCATTGGGTGCAGACGGCCCACCCGGTTCGTACCAGGATTTCGACAACACTGACTTGTTCTTTGTCATCGGCGCCAATATGGCCGATTGCCACCCCATCCTGTTCCTGCGCATGATGGACCGGGTCAAGGCCGGTGCCAGGCTGATCGTGGTCGATCCCCGGCGCAACGCCACGGCGGACAAAGCCCACCTCTTCATGCAGATCAAGCCCGGCACCGATATGGCCTTGCTCAACGGCCTGCTGCATCTGCTGCACAAGAACGGCCATACCGACCCCGACTTCATCGCCCGCTTCACCGAAGGCTGGGAAGCCATGCCGGAATTCCTTGAAGACTATTCTCCTGAAGCAGTCTCCGAAATCACCGGCATCCCGGAAGCCGACATCCGCCAGGCAGCCGAATGGATAGGCAAAGCAAGCAACTGGATGAGCTGCTGGACCATGGGGCTCAACCAGAGCACGCACGGCACCTGGCACACCAACGCCATTTGTAACCTGCACCTCGCCACCGGCGCGATCTGCCGCCCGGGCAGCGGGCCCTTCTCGCTCACCGGCCAGCCCAATGCCATGGGCGGCCGCGAGATGGGCTATATGGGACCTGGCCTCCCTGGGCAGCGCTCTGTGCTGTCGGCACAGGATCGCGCTTTTATCGAGAATCTCTGGGGTGTTCCCGCCGGTACGCTGCACACCAGCTCCG
Organism: Methylobacillus flagellatus KT; assembly: GCF_000013705.1. Classification (NCBI taxonomy): domain Bacteria; kingdom Pseudomonadati; phylum Pseudomonadota; class Betaproteobacteria; order Nitrosomonadales; family Methylophilaceae; genus Methylobacillus; species Methylobacillus flagellatus. Next base: position 313,749 of record NC_007947.1, on the reverse strand, counting down.
CGGGCGGCACCATTGCCATGTTCGAGCAGATGGCGGCAGGCAAGATCAAGGCCTGCTGGATAATCTGTACCAACCCGGTCGCCAGCGTCGCCAATCGGCAGAACGTCATTGCCGGCCTGGAACGCGCAGAGCTCGTCATTACCCAGGACGCCTACCTCGATACCGAGACCAACCGCTATGCCGATATCCTGCTACCCGGGGCGCTCTGGGCGGAAGCAGAAGGCGTGATGATCAACTCCGAACGCAACATGACACTGACGCAGCAGGCGGTGCCGCCTCCTGGAGACGCCATGCCTGACTGGCAGATCATTGCCAGCATCGCCTGCGAGATGGGCTATGCCGAGGCATTCAGCTATGCGTCCGCGGCCGAGGTCTTCGAGGAAATCAAGCGTACCTCCAACCCCAAGACTGGATACGACATCCGCGGCGTCAGCCACGACCGCCTGCGCGCAACGCCGGTGCAATGGCCCTGCCCACCGGATGATCCGCAAGACCGCCATCCCATCCGCTACCTCAATGACGGCATCAGCCAGCAGCTCAAGATACGGGAGGATGGCGAACGTCCTCGCATCGCCTTCGCTACGGAGAGCGGCAAAGGCGTGTTCTTTGCCCGGCCCTGGCTGCCTCCAGCGGAAATGCCGGACCATGACTTTCCCTTTGTGCTCAATACTGGCCGCCTACAGCACCAATGGCATACTCTGACCAAAACCGGCAAGATTCCCACCCTGAACAAGCTCAATCCCGGGCCTTTTGTCGAACTGCATCCCGAGGACGCAGCCAGCCTGGGCATTCGCGACAAGGACCAGGTTGAAATCCGTTCGCGCCGCGGGCGGGCAGTATTGCCAGCCGTCATCACTGCCCGCGTGCTGCCCGGCCATTGCTTTGCGCCATTCCACTGGAACGATGTTTTTGGCGACGACCTGGCCATCAACGCCATCACCAGCGATGCCGTAGACCCGCTGTCGCAGCAGCCCGAGTTCAAGTTCAGCGCCGTCGCCCTCGCCAGGGTGGAAGGCACTCCCCAACGCATGCGAAATGCCGCCCCTGAAGGTCACCACAAGGATGAAGAAACACATACTGACAATGCAAGGGAAATTGCCATGAAGGATATTGATGCACTGGCACAATTGCTTGGCCTGAAAGACACCCCAGCCATCAAACTGGAGCCGGCGGAGCAGCTTTACCTGCAAGGTTACCTGGCTGGCCTGCGCAGCGATGCTTCCCGACAAGCGGGCGGCGTGCCCATCCTGCCGCCCACGGCGCCATTGCCGCCAGATAAAAAGACCCTGGTCGACGGCATTCTGGCAGGACTGTTCTCCCGCACCTGGATCGGGGCGGGCAGCCTCCCGACACAGGGTCACGAAGACACCGCCACCCAGCCTGTTGTCCATATCCTCTGGGCATCGCAAACCGGCAACGCCGAAACCTTTGCCAGCCAATGCGCCGCCAAGCTGCAGGCGGAAGGCTGGCAAACCGTACTCAGCAGCATGGATGAGGTCCAGCCCGCCGAACTAGCAAACGCTAGCCGTGCGCTCCTGCTGGCCAGCACCTTCGGCGATGGGGATCCCCCCGACAACGGCAGCCAGTTCTGGGCGGCATTGCAATCAGACCACCTGACCCTGTCCGGCTTACAATACGCCGTGCTGGCTTTCGGCGACTCCAACTATGACCAGTTCTGCGGATTCGGCCGCAAGCTCGATGCCAGGCTGGCTGCGCTGGGCGCCACTGCGCTCACGGCACGCACCGATTGCGAGCCGGATTATGAAACTGCGGCCCAGGTCTGGCTCGGCCAAGTGGTCAGCGCACTTGCAAGCCGGAAATCTCCTCACCCATCCACCACAACAGACCGGCAACCCGAGCTGATATTAGCCGGCGACATGCCGGCCGACATGACGTGCCCCGGCACGACAGCCCCTTCCTATACTCGTCACCACCCCTTGCATGCCCAGCTGGTGGTGAACCAACGCCTGAGTGGCAACGGCGCGGAAAAAGAGGTGCGTCAGTTTGCCTTTGACCTCGGCGGCAGCGATTTCCAGTATGAGGCGGGCGATGCGCTGGGTGTCTGGCCGCGTAACGATCCGGCACTGGTAGGGGAAATGCTCACGGCCCTGCAGTTTTCCCCCGCCACTGTCGTAGATGTGCATGAGCACGGCGAAATGACATTGGTGGAGGCCTTGTCGAACCACTACGAGATCGCGCGTATCACGCCTGAAATGCTGCAGTTCATCGCTGCACGTTCCGGCAGTGCCGACCTTGCCGACAGGATCGGCAAGCAGGGCGAGCTCAAGCCATGGCTCTGGGGCAAGCAGCCGGTAGACCTGCTGCATGCCTATCCCATCAAGGTGGAAGTTTCGGAATGGCTGGGGGTATTGAAGCGCCTGCAACCACGCCTGTATTCAATTTCATCCAGTCCCAAGACCGTTACCGACCAAGTGCACCTGACGGTGTCCATCGTGCGTTACGGCGAACGCGGTGGTGTCTGCTCCACCTTTCTTGCCGACCGGGCGAAAGGACTTCCTGTCCCCATCTTCCTGCAGAAATCCCCCCATTTCCGGGTTCCCCGCAACCCCGAGACTCCACTCATCATGGTAGGTCCCGGCACCGGCATTGCCCCGTTCCGCGCTTTCCTGCAAGAGCGGCAGGCCGCAGGCGCCAGCGGGAAAAACTGGTTGTTCTTCGGCGAGCAGCATGTTGATACGGATTTTTACTACCGCGACGAACTGGCCGCCATGCAGCAGGCAGGCATCTTGCATCGTCTGGACACGGCATTCTCGCGTGACCAGCAGGAGAAAATCTACGTGCAGCACCGAATGCTGGAACATGGCGCGGAACTATGGCGATGGCTGGAGCAGGGGGCGCATTTTTGCGTCTGCGGCGATGCCGCCCGCATGTCGCGCGATGTGGATGCCGCGCTCAAGCAGGTTGTGCAGACACACGGCAACATGAGCGCAGAGGCCGCGGCACAATATGTCGCCAAGATGGCGCAGGATAAGCGCTATGTGCGGGATGTGTATTAACACAGCGACTACAAGAATGCCTAGTGAGCCCCCTTCAACCCAGGATACTCATGAAGAGGGTTAGCATGCCACCAGTCGAAGCGAGCCGGCCCTTCCCGCCCTGACAACCCATTCTGTCCCGGAACCAACCTTTGGCATGCATGTCATTCCTCCTGACAATAACACTATTCACAATGACATCAATGGAGATGATGATATGAAACAGTTTTTGCTTGCCACTGCGCTTGGGAGCATATTCGCTATGCTCGCCTGGGCAGAAGAGGCACCCTCACCGCAGCATGCGACCACTGCCAACGGTGAACGCGTCATCCTGAACGAGGACGGCAGCTGGCAGTATGCCGACCAGGAGAAAACACAACCTAGGCAATCTGTCAGGGATTGTCCGCCCGGATCACAGGGCGGCTGGTTTGGCACGCGATGCATCCCGCCAGGAGACAAGGACTTCAACCGTGGATCTCTCAGCCGCAAGGGGCGCTAGACGTAGTTAGAACGCCTTTTTTGCACCCCCTACCTTGCGTTCGACTGCTTGCTTTACGCCCACGGCCACTGGCTGAACCGGGGTTTGCCAGCGGCATGCAGAACCTGCCGCCTTTAAATCAATCCCCGCTCCGAAAATGATACAAGCTGATTGCCAGCAACGACAAAATGGTCGAGTACGCGAATGTCGATCAGGTTAAGTGCCGCTTTCAATGCCTCGGTCAGTGCGCGGTCGGCCTGACTGGGTTCCGGGACGCCGGATGGGTGGTTATGGGCAAATATCATGGCTGCGGCATTGTGTCGCAGGGCGCATTTGACGACTTCGCGTGGATATACGCTGGTCTGGGTCAATGTGCCGCTGAACAGCTCCTCCACCGCCAATACCCGGTGCTGCGCATCGAGAAAAATACCGATGAAGACTTCACGTGGCAACGCGCCGATTCTCAAGCTCAAGTACTGGCGCACCGCCTGGGGCGACGTCAGCACATCACGCCCCTGCATCTGCTCTAGCAATGCCCGGCGACTCATTTCGAAGATCGCCTGCAACTGCACGAACTTGCTCAGCCCCATGCCATGCACCTGGCAAATCTCCTCGGCACTGGCTGCAAAAATGCCGTTGAGGCTGGAAAACCGCTTCAGCAGTTCGCGCGCCAGGTCTACGGCACTCTTGCCGGCCACGCCGGTACGCAGAAAAATGGCCAGCAGTTCAGCATCCGAAAGCGCCATCGCGCCCGCCGCCCGCAACTTCTCCCGAGGCCGCTCACCCTCGGGCCAATCAGTAATCGCCACGATTCAGCCTTTCATATAAAATCAAGCAACTTCTATATCGCAGTGTTTGCTGCATCTGCGCATTTCCTGATGAGCCATTATTCCATAAAAAAACTCTTGCTCGGCGTGACAGGCGGCATTGCTGCCTACAAGGCTGCGGAACTGGTCAGGTTGCTGGTCAAGCAGGACATTGATGTGCAGGTGGCCATGACACAGGCAGCGACGCAATTCGTCACGCCCATGACATTCCAGGCACTTTCCGGCAAGCCTGTCTACACTGATTTATGGCAAGGGGACAAAGGCAACGGCATGGCGCATATCGACCTGTCTCGCCAGGTAGATGCCATACTGGTGGCGCCCGCCAGTGCGGACTTCCTGGCCAAGCTGGCATATGGCGCGGCAGATGACCTGCTGTCTACGCTTTGCCTGGCGCGCGACTGCAAGCTGCTGGTCGCACCGGCAATGAACCGGCAAATGTGGAGCAATCCCGCCACGCAGCGCAATATCCGCCAATTGCAGCACGACGGCATCAGCATTCTGGGGCCCGCCAGCGGTTCGCAAGCCTGCGGGGAAACCGGGCTCGGCCGCATGCTTGAGCCGGACGAGTTGGTCGAGCACCTGCTCTCGGCCTTCCAGCCCAAACTTTTTACAGGAAAGCGCATGCTCATCACTGCCGGGCCCACACAGGAAACCATCGACCCGGTACGTGTCATCACCAATCACAGCTCGGGCAAAATGGGCTACAGCCTTGCCCGCGCAGCCATCGAGATGGGCGCAGAAGTCACGCTGGTGAGCGGGCCGGTTGCATTACAGGCGCCTGCAGGTGCCAACACCATTCATGTCACGAGCGCGCAGGAAATGCTCGCGGCCGTCGAAGCTCACCTCAAGGACCAGGACATTTTCATCTCGGTCGCGGCCGTGGCGGACTACCGCCCTATCCAGGTGAGCCAGCACAAGATCAAGAAAAACACAGCGCCGCTCACCCTCACATTGGAAGCGACGCCGGATATTCTCGCCACTATCGCCTCGCGCGATGATGCACCGTTCTGCGTCGGCTTTGCCGCTGAAAGCGAGAATATGCTGCAGTATGCCGAAGAAAAACGCCGCAGAAAGCGCCTGCCGTTGATTGCCGCCAATATCGCCAGCGAAGCCCTGGGGCGAGACCAAAGCAGCCTGGTATTGCTCGACGATGAAGGAATACACCCTTTGCCACAGGCGCCCAAACTCACCTTGGCGCGCGGCCTGTTGCAACATGTCGCCGCCATGCTGGACAAAAGCCAAGCGGCCAAGCCGCCCCCAACACAAACCCAGGAAGTACGTTCATGAGCCTCACAATAGACGTCAAGATTCTTGACAACCGTTTGCATCATATGCTGCCCAGCTATGCCACGCCTGGCTCCGCAGGGCTGGATTTGCGGGCCTGTACCGAACATACGCAAACCCTTGCGCCAGGCGAGACCATCATGATCCCCACCGGCATGGCAATCCACCTCGCTGATCCGCATTATGCGGCATTGATACTGCCGCGTTCCGGCCTAGGCCATAAGCACGGCATCGTGCTTGGCAACCTAGTTGGACTGATCGACTCGGACTATCAGGGACAGCTCCTGGTTTCCTGCTGGAACCGTGGCAAGGAAAGTTTCATCCTCAATCCGCTGGAGCGCATTGCCCAACTGGTGATCGTTCCGGTCATGCAGGCGAACTTCAATATTGTCGACGATTTCCAGGCCAGCGAACGCGGTACAGGCGGTTTCGGCAGCACCGGCCGGCAGTAAGTCATTGGAAAAATCTTTGAATTCACTTGAAAAGACTCCGTTTTTCATGGTATAAATGCGGTCTTTTCGAATTTCGGAGTCCGCCATGGCACGCGTATGTCAGGTAACCGGCAAAAAGCCGATGGTTGGGAATAATGTTTCCCACGCAAACAACAAGACCAAGCGTCGTTTCCTTCCTAACCTGCAAAACCGCAAGTTCTGGGTTGAGAGCGAAAACCGCTGGGTTAGCCTACGTATCACCAATGCTGCTCTGCGCACTATCGACAAGAATGGTATCGATGCTGTTCTGGCTGATCTGCGCGCCAGCGGCGAAAAGATCTAAGGACTGAATCATGCGTGAAAAAATCAAACTGGAATCCAGCGCAGGTACTGGTCACTTCTACACCACGACCAAGAACAAGCGCACCATGCCAGAAAAAATGGAGATCAAGAAGTTTGATCCCGTTGCCCGTAAGCATGTCCTGTACAAGGAAACCAAGCTGAAGTAATAATCTCAGCTGAACAAAAAGCCCGCAAATGCGGGCTTTTTTTCGCTTAGATAATCCTGAGCTTTCTAATTGTCGCTTGCTCAGTTAGACAAAATCACACTATTAAACATTTATTTTGTTCTAGGGTCATCTTTTGGATTGGAATAGGTAATATCCCATGGCCCTGTAGCAATCAACTCGATAATAGTTTCCTCATTTCCTGTCCATACATAATGTGCATGGCCCGCTGGCAGGACAAAACTCTCACCTACGTTCAAAGTTTCTCCTTTTTTCTTATCCAAAACCTCGCCCATCCCATTTCCCAGTTTACCCTTAAGCACGGTAATGACCTCAGTAAATGGATGTGTATGAGCCGGGATTGGGTAGTTGGCCGGGAATTTAAGCCACGCAATGAAAACTCCAGGTTTTGATGGATCACCTAAGATAAGTGCGCTTTTCGCACCTTTCGGGAGAATAGGGTCATCTTTCCAGTTGATTTTAGACTCTTTATACGATTGCATCTTATCAGCTGCCATTCTCTCAATCTGATCAGCAGCATGTGAATTCAACGCTGTCAGGGAAAGACACAGCGCTATTAATATGTTTCTCATTGCAACTCCTCCATTTATTTATCGCATCACGTGTTTTTTGCGTGCCCTAGCGGATTTTTAAAAACTCAAGTATTGAATCTTAGTTAACTTTTAGATATCTCAACTTTTGACCCAAGTTGACCACAGTTGTATCTCACATATCCATGACGAAGGCTGTGGTTGCAAAATGGGCTCTCTGAGCAACCTCCCTTCATTAAGTAGCCGAATTAATCAATGTCTTGACCAAGGTCTGCGCATGCAAAATTGATTGACTGCCTTGTTGGTTTCTTTCGGTAATTGAAGCGCCTTCAATCACCAAGGCCAGCTGCAAGGCCAAAGCTTCCGCATGCTTGATTCCTGCTCGAGTAGCTAACTCAGTCATTTGTTCTCGAAGTTGCTTGGAGAACTCTTTCGAGATTTGATTGACAGGGTTGTCGACTTGGGGAAACTCGACTCCTGCATTGATGGAAGCAAACCCTTTGAAGTCCTTGTCACTAATGACTTCCAAGAGGCTGATTACCATTGACTCAAGCTCAGCTCGTGCATTTTCTTGTTGAGGAGATTCCGCCAGTTTTTTCCATAGCTTTGAATTCTGCTCGCGCAAATATTCAATGATGAGCAATTCCTTGGATTTGAAATATTTATATAGCGTGACTTTGGCCACTTGTGCCTGTGCGGCAATATTATCAACACTAGTCGAATTGAAACCTTGGCGAGAAAAAAGATCGCCAGCAGCCTCAAGGATATAATCGCGTATTCTTGATGACATGTTAAACACCTATCCTAGATATGAATCGTTGCTTGATTTGAGATTTTGGGTAGCATTCCCACGCACGCTGTTGGTCATACCACGCCAAGAAAGTCGACAATCTCTTATTATCAATATCCGGGTTATTGGATAACCTAGCGTGAACAATATCCATATATACCGATATCTGTTCCTTGGGCATACTAAAGAAATTGGGGGTTGGACAAGTCCCGGCCTCCATGCTTTTTCTAAGTGCAAACGCTTTTAGAAGTAACTCAGGATCGATACTTGATAGCAAAGTAACTTGCTGATATCCGACATCCTGCTGTGCATTGTGTACTGGAGCTGAATTCTTTGAAGGCAAAAAATGCACCGCCAATATAGTGCACGCCAAGAATGTAGCAGCATATCCACTTGCCCGAATGGCTTCATCCGCTCTCACCATGATTGATGGCGTTGCGTCTTTTACTACTACCTTTGCGGCCTGTTGCGCAGCAAGCAGAGCGCCCATCTCGGGATTGCGTAATTCCTCTGCTATCGCCCCCTGCAGGAGAATCATCATTTGAGTAACGACAGTTGCAGGATTCTTGAGCTTGGCCGCTATGGCTAAAGAGACAAGATAGGAAGTTAGCGCAGGACAGCTCTGAAACATTAGCGAGTTATTGGAATATTCTTCATTGACGCCTTGCCGAATCCCAGGCGCATGCAACCAAGTTTCCAACAATGTATACACAGAAAGAAGCTTGTCGATTGGCCTTGGGCCAGCCTTCTCGATCATACGAATTAACCAGGAACTATTCAGCAATTCCATTATTCGGATCCTTGCAAATTTAACAGTGGTGTACTTGATATTTCCTTGAGCATTTCCATACCCCTAAATCTTCATTATTTACTGTTCTGCTGCAGCATGAAGAGTATCCTCGCGTTCTTTAATTACCTGAGCACAAGCTTTTCAGCGGTACGGATTGTCGTCTTCTCGTCTGCCCAAGAACTCAATTGAGCAAACTTCGACATCACCACAGATTTGTTTTTGACATCCACGATGATCAAGCGGGTAGAAGAGTACTTCTCGATCTCCGATTTAACTCTTGTGCCTTCAGGCACCACGTTGATACTTTTGCTTTTGAGGCTTTCATGGAATTGGGGGAGAGTAGATTGATGCGCTTCAACTCTTCAGGGGCATTTGGCAGATTAGTCATGTCATTTAATGAAAAGGCCATGACTGCAACTTTAGTCCCAACCTCAACATATGCTGCTGAAGAAACTAAAGAGCCAATTATTAGTACGGATTTTATTATTCTCATCAAATTGTGCATATCTCTCTCCCAAACGGTATCAATTATCATACTAAACAGTATAGTATGATAATGAACCCAATAGTACACTTTCTGGAATTATTTACAAGCCTCTGGTTTTAACTGAAAGGTTTTGTCCCAATGGTTTCGCAGGATGGAAAATATAACTAAAGCACTTCAAACTTCGGATGGGAGTGGCTACAGCAAATCTGGAATTAGATTAAATATCCTTCGATCACCTGCAGATCCAATTATTGTCGCAATGCACTCGGGGTATTAAGTAAGGCTTTTTTGGAAGATCACTGAAGATAAGCAATCAGACAATTGGGATTGCATTCTGCAAAGAAAATTTCACGGTAGTTATCAAAGGCGGGGTGGTGAAAGGAGGAGTGAACGAATATAGTTCTGGGACTATCGTCAAAAGTTATAAATAGACTGCAAATAAAGCAAACCCCTTTTTGTTGAACGCATTCACATCAGGCTAAGCTGCGCTGCCATTATTCAATCCAGATTTTGCCTCTTCTATACCCACTCCATGCCCAAAGACATGCACCTCGCGCTGTGGATAAGGAATCGAAATACCGCGCGCTTTGAATTCATCCCACAGATTCAAATAAACAGTGGATGGAACATCGCCCGCCCCGTTCTCCGGATCGGGCACCCATACAGTCAAGTTAAGGTCTATCGCGCTCTCGCCAAAGCCGACCAGCTTGGCATCCGGCGCAGGATCCTTCATCACGCGTGGATGCCGGCTTGCGACTTCCTTCATCAGCTCCAATGTCGCTCTCAAGTCAGTTTCATACCCCACCTGGATGGGCAAGGCAATCTTGACGTGTCTGCGGGTAGCGGTATGGTTCACCACTGCGCTGGTCATCAGGGTTTCGTTGGGAATAATCACATCAGTCCCATCGAGCTGCCGCAACACCATATACCGCGAGCGCAGCTCCTGCACGCTGCCATAATAAGAACCGATGGTAACAAAATCTCCCAGGTTCATGGATTCATCCAACAGGATGATGAACCCGCTGACGTAATTGCTCGCAATCTTCTGCAGGCCAAACCCCAGCCCTACGCCCAGTGCTCCACCGAACACCGAGAGCAATGTGATGTCTAGACCGACCGCCGACAGGGCCACCAACACAGCAAAGAACACAAAGGTAATGCGGATCACTTTGTTGATGACGACTCGCATATTGATGGCAATGTGAGTCGCCATCATCAACTTGTTCTCAATCAGCCGGCTTAGCCACAAGGCCACGAACACTGTGACCAGTACCGTAAACAAGCCCTGGATCACCAGCCATAAACTGACAGTGCTCTTGCCGATGTTGAAACGTATGCCATCTAGCGCCTCAATCATATCAGGCAGCAGCCCCGTGACATGCAACACCAACACCAGCCAGACAGCAGTCGAGACCACATTTTCGGTGGTTCTCAGCCAACCACTAGGGGCAAACACATATCGCAACACATACACTGCCAAGCGGATGACAACCATGGCAACCAGTAAGCGTGAGGCCAGTGCCAGCAAACTGGTACTGTACCAATGGCCAATGACCAACTGGCCCAGCAATACCATGACCAACGAGGAAATGGGGAACAAGACGCGTGTTATGCCCCCGATAGCTGCGTAATGAGCATTGCTGCTCGCAAGGCGTGCACGCTGCATGCTATTGATAGACCATGCAAGCAATAGGCTGCTCACAATAATGGCGAGTTGCCACAATACCGCAGCTGAAGAAAAATCGTTGGCCAGTTCCTGCCAGACATGAAATATCGTACTGTTCATAGCAGGAAGAGCGTTGCAAGCCCTAGGAAAATAAAGAAACCGCCGCTATCCGTGACGGCGGTAATCAGGACGCTGGAGCCAACCGCAGGATCCCTGTTGAACTTTGTCGACATCACCAGGGGAATCATCACGCCCATCACGGCAGCCAGCAAGAGGTTCAAGGTCATGGCGGCCGTCATCACGATTCCAAGAGCCACGTTATTGTAGAGAAGGTAGGCAATCACGCCCAGAACGCTGCCCCAGATCAGGCCATTGAGCAGGCCCACGCCGGTTTCCTTGATCAGCAGTGACTTGGTGTTATGGCTGGATATCTGCCCGAGCGCCAGACCACGCACAATCATGGTCGTGGTCTGGTTGCCGGAATTCCCGCCTATCCCCGCCACAATCGGCATCAAGGCAGCCAGGGCCACGATCCTCTCGATGGATCCCTCAAACAAGCCGATGACACGGGATGCGACAAATGCAGTCACCAGGTTGATGGCCAGCCACATCCAACGGTTCTGTACAGACTTCCATACAGAAGCAAATATATCCTCTTCCTCGCGCAGGCCGGCCATCGACAGCATGTCGCTTTCTGCCTCTTCGCGGATATAGTCCATGACCGCATCCACAGTGAGGCGGCCTACTAGGCGGTTATTCTCATCCACGACAGGCGCAGTCACCAGGTCATATCGCTCGAACGCCTTAGCGGCTTCATCAGCCTTATCCTCAGGGTGAAATACCACTGCGTCGTCCGCCATGATTTCGGCCACGCCAGAATCAAGGTCGTTCACCACTAACCGCTTGAGGGGCAGTACGCCACGCAATACATCATTGCGGTCAACGACGAACAGCTTATCCGTATGGTCGGGCAAGCTGCCGATGCGGCGCAAATAACGCAGGGCGACTTCCAGGGTGATATCCTCACGGATAGTAATGATGTCGAAATCCATCAGCGCACCGACGGAATCATCGGCGTAAGCCAGTGCGGACTGCAGGCGTTCCCGATTACGGGCATCCAGGCTCTCAAGCAGCTCCTGCAGCACGTCTTTGGGCAAATCAGGCGCCAGGTCTGCCAGCTCATCCGTATCCAGTTGTTCGGCGGCGGCAAGCAGCTCATCGCTATCCATGTCTGCGATCAGCGTCTGCCGCACCGCATCTGATACTTCCAGCAGAATCTCGCCGTCGCGCTCGGCCTTGACCAAGTCCCAGACGTCCAGGCGCTGTTCTAACGGTAGGGCTTCAAGAATATACGCTACGTCGGCCGGATGCAGGCTATCCAGCTTTTTCTGCAGCTCGGCAAGGTTCTGCCTGTGCACGAGCGTTTGCACCAATGCCTGCTTCGGCATATCCTGCTTATGCACCAGCTCCTCTACCAGACGGTGCTTGTTCAACAGGGTAATGACCTGCTGCAGGCTTTCCTGCAAACTTTCCTTCGATTCCTGAATATCCGCCATATGCTTTTGAAACCTGTGCCAATCTATGGAATGAAATGCCTGGCAGGCATTAGTCACAGTAAGGAATTATATATTCTGCATTATTACTGCTTCAGCAAATACTAAACTATTTCTTTAAGTATCTTGAGCTAAGTCAAAGATTTTTCTATCAATCCAATCCCATAACACCGAAAAGCAATCTATTGCACATCTGAGCGACCATTTTCCCTTGGTCAAGACGGTAAAACCCATGACGTCGGAAAAGCACCGCATAGACCCAATAATAAAAAAGCCGGTTCAAGAACCGGCTTTTAGGGGATCAAAGCTGAAATCTACTCAGCTGTTACCACTTCACCATCAGTAGCAAGCTCCGGACGGTCGACCAATTCGACCAGTGCCATAGGAGCATTGTCGCCCACGCGGAAACCGCACTTCAGAATACGCAGGTAACCACCGTTGCGAGTCTGGTAACGAGGTCCCAGCTCATTGAAAAGCTTACCCACGATATCACGGTCGCGCAGACGGCTGAATGCCAAACGGCGATTGGCCAGCGTAGCGTCCTTGCCGAGTGTGATCAGAGGCTCTGCTACACGACGCAGTTCCTTTGCCTTTGGCAAGGTCGTCTTGATAATCTCATGACGAAGCAGGGAGTTAGCCATATTACGCAACATAGCTTGACGATGGCTACTGGTGCGGTTTAGTTTACGATTACTGTTGCGATGACGCATAGTGATTTCCTCACACCTTTTCCAGGCCAGCAGGTGGCCAGTTTTCTAGTTTCATGCCCAATGTCAGGCCCTTGGAGGCCAGTACATCCTTAATCTCATTCAAAGATTTACGGCCTAGATTTGGCGCTTTCAACAGCTCGTTTTCAGTACGCTGAATCAGGTCACCAATGTAATAAATATTTTCTGCCTTCAAGCAGTTAGCAGAGCGCACTGTTAGTTCCAGATCATCCACCGGACGCAACAGAATCGGGTCCACTTGTGGTGCTTGCTTCACTTCGACTTCTGAAGGTGCTCCCTCAAGATCGGCAAACACGGACAATTGTCCCATCAGAATACGCGCTGCATCACGAATCGCTTGCTCAGGTTCGATAATGCCATTCGTTTCGACATCCATGATCAGCTTGTCCAAGTCAGTGCGCTGTTCAACACGCGCGCTTTCGACCTGGTAACTGACCTTGCTGATCGGGCTGAAGGAAGCATCCACCTGGATGAAGCCCAGCACACGGTCCTCATCTTCAGTTTTCCGGCGTTGCGGCACAGGTTGGTACCCACGCCCCATTTCAACCTTGACTTCAAGATTAAGTTTGCCACCCTTGGTCAGGTGTGCAATGACATGGTCAGGATTAGCGATTTCAGCATCATGACCAGTATCAAAATCACCGGCAGTCACCACGCCCTCGGTACTCTTGTTCAATGTCAATGTTGCTTCGTTCTTGCTGTTCAGCTTAAGTGCAACGCCCTTGAGGTTTAGCAGAATATCCACAACATCTTCCTGCACACCGTCCAGTGTAGAGTATTCATGCACGACACCATCAATCTTGACTTCAGTAATTGCAAAGCCAGGAATGGAAGACAGCAATACTCGACGCAGGGCATTACCCAGCGTGTAACCAAAACCGCGCTCCATTGGCTCGAGCGTCACCCGTGCACGCACGGGCGAAATCACATCGACGTCGACGACGCGTGGCTTCAAATATTCAGTCGGACTGTTTTGCATAGCTATCCTTACGGTCCACGATTTCTTTAAATAAATCAACCACGACAACTCGGTTATCGTGGCTGCAACCTATTATTATCCAGCTTAGATACGACGCTTCTTCGGCGGACGGCAACCATTGTGTGGCACGGGAGTCACATCTGAAATGCTGGTAATCTTGAAACCAACCGCATTCAATGCACGCACAGCAGATTCACGACCTGGGCCTGGCCCCTTGATGCGCACTTCAAGATTCTTCACACCACATTCCTGAGCAGCCTTGCCAGCAGCCTCAGCGGCTACTTGAGCAGCAAAAGGGGTACTTTTACGAGAGCCCTTGAACCCTGCGCCACCAGAAGTTGCCCAAGACAGCGCATTACCCTGGCGGTCAGTGATCGTGATGATGGTATTGTTAAAAGAAGCGTGCACGTGAGCAATGCCCTCGGCAATATTCTTTTTGACTTTCTTGCGTACGCGTACGTTAGCTTTAGCCATTGTTTGCTATTCCTTACTTGGATGCCTTGATAGGCTTGATTGGACCCTTGCGAGTGCGCGCATTGGTCTTGGTGCGCTGACCACGAACGGGCAAACCGCGGCGGTGGCGAATGCCACGATAGCAGCCGAGATCCATCAGACGCTTGATGTTCATCGTCACCTCGCGACGCAGGTCACCTTCAACCTGCAGTTTGGCGACTTCATCACGCAGCTTTTCAACTTCAGCGTCGTTCAGATCCTTGATCTTCGCTGTCGCGGATACCCCTGCAGCCAGACAAATTTGTTTTGCCGTAGTACGGCCCACACCGTAAATCGAAGTCAATGCGATTTCAGTATGTTTATGATTTGGGATATTTACCCCTGCTATACGAGCCATGTAGCTACTCCAAAATTAATGGCGCATCGTTATCAAATCGCCAAAAAAGCCCAAAATTTTAACAGCTTGACTGGTTTTTAACAAATAGATTAAAAACCAGTCCCTTTTAAAACCATAGTTACCGGATTAACCCTGGCGTTGCTTATGACGCGGGTCAGTACAAATAACACGCACGACACCACGGCGGCGAACCACCTTGCAATTACGGCACAATGTCTTCACTGATGCACGAACTCTCATCTCTCACCTCTTCGCAAAAAACTTACTTGGCGCGGAATATAATTCGCGCACGCGATAAATCATAAGGGGTCATTTCCACGGTGACTTTGTCACCAGGCAGGATACGAATATAGTGCATGCGCATCTTGCCCGAAATATAGCCCAGGACGACATGGCCATTTTCTAGTTTGACCCTAAACGTTGCATTTGGGAGGTTCTCCAGAACCTCCCCCTGCATTTCAATACGATCTTCTTTTGCCATACTACCAATTAACGCGGAAGTCCCGCCCCGCCCTTAAAGTTAGCTTTTTTCAGCAATCCTTCATATTGATGCGACATCAAGTGAGACTGTACTTGCGCCATAAAATCCATGGTTACGACCACGATAATCAACAAAGAAGTACCACCAAAATAGAAAGGCACATTAAATTTCAGGATCAAGAACTCGGGCAACAAACATACTGCAGTGATATATAGCGCACCAGCCAAAGTGAGACGGCCCATAATGCGATCAATATATCGTGCAGTCTGTTCGCCAGGTCGAATTCCCGGAACAAATGCACCACTCTTCTTCAAGTTATCCGCTGTTTCTTTTGGGTTGAATACCAATGCGGTATAAAAGAAACAGAAGAAGATAATTGCTGTAGCAAAGAAAAGAATATACAGCGGCTGTCCCGGAGACAGCGTGGAGCCGATATCCTTCAACCAGGTCATGCTCTCATGGCTGCCAAACCACCCCGCCAATGTCGCCGGAAACAAAATAATGCTTGACGCAAAAATCGGTGGGATCACACCAGCCATGTTGAGTTTCAGTGGAAGATGACTGGTCTGACCGCCGAACACCTTACGGCCCACCTGGCGCTTCGCATAGTTCACTGTAATCTTGCGTTGACCGCGTTCCACGAATACGACAAATGCAGTCACCAATATGGCAGCAACAAACAGGAACAACACCAGAGGAATCGAGAACGCACCTGTGCGTGCCAACTCCAGGGTACCGCCAATCGCATGAGGCAAGCCCGCAACGATACCAGCAAAAATGATGATGGAAATACCATTGCCAATACCACGCTCGGTGATCTGCTCGCCCAACCACATTAGGAACATGGTGCCGCCAACCAAAGTAATCACAGTAGTGAAGCGGAACATGAAGCCTGGATCAAGGACTAGTCCGGCCTGGCCTTCCAATGCAATAGCGATGCCCAGCGCTTGGAATGTTGCCAAGAATACTGTGCCATAGCGTGTGTACTTAGTAATCGTACGGCGACCACTCTCGCCCTCCTTCTTCAATTGCTCCATCCGCGGGGAAACCACGGTTAGAAGCTGCATGATGATAGAGGCTGAGATATACGGCATGATACCCAGGGCAAAAATCGTAAAGCGCTCCAGAGCGCCGCCCGAGAACATGTTAAACATGCCAAGGATACCGCCACTCTGCGACTCGAACAAACGCGCCAACACATCCGGATCAATACCTGGAACCGGAATGTGTGCGCCGAGACGGAAAACGATCAGAGCTCCCAGAACGAAAAGCAAGCGACTTTTCAACTCGCTTACTTTTCCTACTGCACCGAAAATACTATCGTTAGCCACGAATTGATTACTCTACGATTTTGCCGCCAGCGGCTTCAACTGCAGCGCGCGCACCCTTGCTCAGAGCCAGACCTTGCACTGTCACAGCGCGAGTCACATCCCCTGAAAGATACACTTTCACAGCACGAGCGCCACTAGGAATCACATTGGCTTGCTTCAATGCCAGGATATCAATGACGTCAGCTTCAACACGCACCAAGTCAGCAGTACGCACATTGGCAGTATCAGCTTTTGTCAATGAGTTAAAGCCACGCTTGGGTAAGCGGCGTTGCAAAGGCATTTGACCGCCTTCGAAACCCACTTTGTGGAAACCACCCGCACGAGACTTCTGACCCTTATGGCCACGACCACCAGTCTTGCCCAGACCGGAACCAATACCACGACCGACACGACGCCTAGCGTGTTTCGCGCCTTCAGCAGGCTTGATAGTGTTCAGCTTCATTATGCTTCTACCTTTAACAGATAGCTCACCGCATTAATCATGCCGCGATTGGCAGGTGTATCCTGCACTTCCACAGTCTGATTCAAACGACGCAGACCGAGACCAGCGACACTTGCACGATGAGCCTTGATTCTACCGATGGTGCTCCTGACCAAGGTAACCTTGATCAAATCATTTGCTTTATTTGACTTGGCCATGATAATTAACCTCTGATTTCTTCAACGCTCTTGCCGCGCTTGGCAGCGATCTCAGCAGGAGTATTCATGGACTTCAGGCCATTCAGGGTAGCGCGTACGACATTATATGGATTGGTTGAACCAATGCATTTTGCCAGCACGTTAGTCACACCCATCACCTCGAAGATGGCACGCATTGCACCACCGGCAATAATACCGGTACCTTCAGAGGCAGGCTGAATGAATACTTTTGCAGCCCCATGAACCCCAGTCACGGCGTGGTACAAAGTGCCATTATTCAGGCTTACCTTGATCATGCTGCGACGCGCTTCGTCCATTGCCTTCTGCACAGCAACCGGCACCTCACGCGCCTTGCCTTTGCCCATACCCACACCACCATCACCGTCTCCTACTACGGACAGTGCGGCAAAACTCATGATTCGGCCACCCTTCACCACTTTGGTAACGCGGTTGACACCGATCATCTTCTCGCGCAAACCATCAGTTTGCTGCTGTTCAATTTCAACTTTTGCCATCATCAACCTCAGTCTTTAGAAGGACAGGCCGTGTTCACGCGCGGCATCAGCCAACGCCTTGATACGACCATGGTACTTGTAGCCGGAACGATCAAATGCGACAGTGGTGATCCCTGCAGCCTTTGCCTTTTCCGCAATGCGCTTACCGACCAACGCGGCAGCGGCGATATTGCCACCATTCTTGATGTCTTTGCGGACTTCAACCTCAAGGGTGGAAGCGCTAGCAAGCACCTTGTCACCAGTTTCGGCAATAATCTGAGCATAAATATGGCAGTTGCTACGATGCACACTCAGGCGGATAGCTTTCAACTCGGCGATCTTGGCACGGGTTTTACGTGCGCGACGCAGACGTGAATTCACATTACTCATGGCTACACCCTACTTCTTCTTGGTTTCTTTAATAATCACCACTTCATCGGCATAGCGCACGCCCTTGCCCTTATAAGGCTCTGGGGCACGATATGCGCGAATCTGCGCGGCAACCTGACCAACCACCTGCTTATCAGCACCGGTCAACACGATCTCAGTAGGAGAAGGTGTTTGCACAGTTACGCCATCAGGCATCTTGTGGCTCACTGGATGGGAAAATCCCAAATCCAAGTTAAGGTTCGCACCTTGCGCCTGCGCCTTGTAACCCACACCCAAAAGAGTGAGCTTACGGGTAAAGCCTTGAGAGACGCCTGTCACCATATTGAAAACCAGAGAGCGCAATGTTCCGGACATTGCACGCGCATGCTGTGACTCGCTAGCCGCAGCAAACGTCAGATTGTCACCATCACGCTCAATGGCAACGTCTCCACTCAAAGGAAGGGACAATTTCCCAAGCGGGCCACTGACTGCAATATTGTCAGAGCTCAACACAACCTCTACCTTGGCAGGAATGGCGACTGGATTTTTAGCTACACGAGACATTCTTTTCTCCTTAAGCCACAACGCACAGCACTTCGCCACCCACACCGGCATCACGCGCTTTACGATCAGTCATTACGCCCTTGGATGTGGAAACAATCGTCACACCCAAGCCATGCATTACAACCGGGATCTCTTGATTGCCACGATAGATACGCAAACCAGGACGGCTCACGCGCTCAATCTTCTCAATCACAGGACGACCAGCATAATATTTAAGGCTGATATTTAACTGTGGCTTACCGTCAACATCCTGCACAGAAAAATCATCAATATAGCCCTCATCCTTAAGCACAGCCGCAATAGCACGCTTGAGCTTGGATGACGGCATGGAAACAGAGACCTTGTTGGTGCTTTGCGCATTACGGATACGCGTCAGCATATCGGCAATCGGATCACTCATACTCATACTAAATTCCTCCGTTACCAGCTAGCCTTGGTGACACCTGGCACTTCGCCACGCATCATCAATTCGCGCAACTTACTACGCGCAATGCCGAATTTACTGAACACGCCACGTGGACGACCAGTCAGCGCACAACGATTACGCTGGCGCACAGGACTGGAATTACGTGGCAGACTTTGCAATTTTTGACGCGCGGCACGACGGTCTTCAGCAGACGCATTGGCATCATTGATAACCGCAAGCAATTCAGCACGCTTAGCTGCGTATTTCTTCACTGTGTCGCGACGCTTTTGCTCGCGCTCGATCATGCAGATTTTTGCCATGATTTAGTTCCTAAATGGGAAACTGAATGCAGAAAGGAGCGCACGCGCCTCTTCATCAGTCTTTGCAGTAGTAGTAATCGTGATATTCAGCCCGCGCAAGGCATCAATCTTGTCGTATTCGATTTCCGGGAAAATAATCTGCTCACGCACACCCAGATTATAATTTCCACGACCATCAAAGGACTTGGGAGAAATGCCACGAAAATCACGAATTCGGGGTATAGCTACCGTAATCAGACGATCCAGGAATTCGTACATATGCTCGCGACGTAAAGTCACCTTACAACCCACAGGGTAACCATCGCGAATCTTGAAGCCAGCGATGGACTTCTTGGCCTTGGTTACCACAGCCTTTTGGCCTGCAATTTTTTCCAGATCAGCCACGGCATTTTCCATGACCTTCTTATCAGCAACAGCCTCGCCCACCCCCATGTTCAGGGTAATCTTCTCAATACGAGGCACTTCCATTACAGACTTGTAGCCAAACTGCTCAACCAGCTGTTTAACCACAGTGTCCTTATAAAAATCTTTTAAACGAGCCATGATCTTGATCTACCCTTATGCGTCTACAACTTCGCCACTGGACTTAAAAACACGAACCTTACGGCCATCATCCAGCGTTTTGAAGCCAACGCGATCACCCTTCTGGGTGGCACGATTGAATAAAGCAACATTAGAGATGTCAACCGGCATCTCCTTGCTAATAATACCGCCAGCAATACCACGCATAGGATTGGGTTTGGCATGCTTCTTGACGACGTTGATACCTTCGACCAGAACCTGGCCTGTCGGCAACACGCGAAGCACGGTACCGCGCTTGCCTTTATCCTTACCTGTGTTCAGGATGACTTCATCACCCTTGCGAATCTTACTCATCCAGCAACTCCTTATAAAACTTCGGGTGCCAGAGAAACGATTTTCATGAAACGCTCGCCACGTAGCTCACGTGTCACCGGCCCAAAAATACGGGTGCCAATCGGTTCCAGCTTATTGTTCAACAATACCGCCGCATTGCTGTCGAACTTAACGAGGGAACCGTCTGGACGACGAACACCCTTCGCAGTACGCACAACAACCGCGCTATAAACCTCGCCTTTTTTGACGCGGCCACGTGGGGCAGCATCCTTAACACTGACCTTGATGATGTCACCAATGCCTGCATAACGACGCTTAGAACCACCCAACACCTTGATGCACATAACAGAACGCGCACCAGTGTTATCGGCAACATCCAGCCGAGACTGCATTTGAATCATGAGAATAATCTCCAACTTAATCCGTTAAACCAACACCAGCCGCTTGTCAAAAACGGCTGACAGCACCACGGTCAGTATTGGGGCGCCAGCTTGTATGGGCGCCAAAAGGTCCAACATTATATAGTGTTCTTCCACTCAAGTGCAAGTGGAAGAACAACCTTAATTACACAATACGTGCTTTTTCTACAATCTTGCTAACACGCCAAGTCTTGGTCTTGGAAAGCGGGCGGCTTTCTTCGATCATGACCAGATCGCCTTCTTTGCACTCATTGTTCTCATCGTGAGCATGGAACTTGTTGGAACGACGCACAACTTTGCCGATCAAAGGATGTTTCACCTTACGCTCGACCAGCACGGTTACGGTCTTGTCCATCTTGTCGCTAACTACACGGCCACTCAAAGTGCGAACTAATTTTTCAGTTTGATTTTCGCTCATAATGACTCCGCTTAAGCTTGACTTGCATTAGCCGCTTTGGCTTTTTCAGCAAGCACAGAACGAACGCGAGCGATGTCACGGCGCACTTTGCCTACCTGATCAACTTTGTTCAGCTGCTGAGTGGCAAGTTGCATGCGCAGGGAGAATTGCGCACGGCGCAACTCAATCAACTCATTATTCAGCTCTTCAACAGTCTTGTTTCTCAATTCGGACGCTTTCATGACTAGCTCCCAATATGACGAGTAATGAAGGTAGTCTCAATTGGCAGCTTCGCAGCAGCCAAGCGGAACGCTTCACGTGCCAGCTCTTCACTGACACCGTCCATTTCATACAGCATCTTGCCAGGCTGGATTTGGGCAATGTAGTACTCGGTACTACCCTTACCGTTACCCATCCGCACTTCGGCCGGCTTCTTGGAAATCGGCTGATCTGGGAAGACACGAATCCATACCCGGCCACCACGCTTGATATGACGGGTCATCACACGGCGAGCCGCTTCAATCTGGCGTGCAGTCAGACGACCACGACCAATTGCCTTCAGACCGAACTCGCCAAAGCTTACCTTGTTGCCGGTAGTTGCGATGCCCTTGTTGCGGCCCTTCTGCATCTTACGGAATTTTTGTCTAGCTGGTTGCAGCATTTTTTGCCCCCGACTTTCTTACTTTCTTTTCTGGCTCAGCGGGTTGAGCGGCTTGTTCGATCTTGTTGCCGAACACTTCGCCCTTGAATACCCATACCTTGATACCAATGATACCGTAGGTAGTCTTCGCTTCTGCCACACCGTAATCGATATCGGCACGCAGTGTATGCAAAGGCACACGGCCTTCGCGGTACCACTCGGTACGTGCGATTTCAATACCATTCAAACGACCTGAGCTCATAATCTTGATGCCTTGGGCACCCAGACGCATTGCGTTCTGCATCGCACGCTTCATGGCGCGACGGAACATCACGCGCTTTTCAAGCTGCTGGGCAATACTTTCAGCAATCAGTGTCGCATCAATTTCAGGCTTGCGGACTTCTTCGATGTTCAAGTGAACAGGAACACCCATCAAGCCCTGCAATCCGGAACGCAAGGACTCGATGTCTTCGCCCTTCTTGCCGATCACGATACCAGGACGGGCGCTGTAGATGGTGATCTTGGCGTTCTTCGCAGGACGCTCGATCACGATCTTGCTGACAGCAGCATGGGCAAGCTTCTTCTTGAGAAACTCACGCACCTTGATATCGCTGCTCAACATCGCAGGGAAATTATTGCTATTGGCATACCAACGAGAAGACCAGTTCTTCTGGACGCTCAGACGGAAACCAAACGGATGAATTTTCTGACCCATAACGATTCCTTTAGTTACCAACCGTCACAGTAATGTGACATGTTGGTTTGATAATCCGTCCAGCGCGACCTTTGGCACGAGCGCGAATACGCTTCAATACCAGACCCTTGTCAACATAGATTGAAGTCACCTTCAATTCGTCGATATCAGCGCCTTCATTATGCTCAGCATTGGCAATAGCGGATTCAACCACCTTCTTAATTACCTCAGCACCCTTTTTCGGGGTGAATGCCAAGATATTAAGCGCTTGATCCACTTTCTTGCCTCGAACCAAATCAGCCACCAAGCGAGCCTTCTGCGGGGACAGATGAACACCTCTTAATACTGCAGATACTTCCATCGTCTTTCTCCTACCTCTTGGCCTTTTTATCGGCGGCATGACCCTTGAACGTACGAGTCAGTGCAAATTCGCCGAGCTTGTGACCTACCATGTTTTCAGAAATCAACACCGGCACATGCTGCCTGCCGTTGTGAACCGCAATGGTCAAACCGATGAAATCAGGCAGGATGGTAGAACGACGTGACCAAGTTTTGATTGGCTTTCTATCACGGGAAGCAACAGCAGCTTCTACCTTCTTCGCCAGATGGCCATCAACGAATGGCCCTTTTTTAATTGAACGTGCCATATTGATTACCTCTTATTCGCAGGACGACGGCTAACGCGCATGTTGTCAGTACGCTTGTTGCTACGCGTACGATAACCCTTGGTTGGCAGGCCCCACGGACTGACAGGGTTCATACCGGCAGCCGTCTTACCTTCACCACCACCATGCGGGTGATCGACAGGGTTCATGACCACACCGCGCACGGTAGGACGAACACCACGCCAGCGCACAGCACCCGCCTTACCAATCGAACGCAGGGAATGCTCTTCATTGCCCACTTCACCGATGGTCGCCTTGCAGTCAACATGCACGCGGCGAACTTCGCCGGAACGTAGGCGCAACTGGGCATAACTGCCCTCACGCGCCAGCAGCTGAACCGAAGTGCCAGCAGAACGTGCCACTTGCGCACCCTTGCCTGGCTGCAACTCGATACAATGGATCGTGCTCCCGACAGGAATGTTACGCAAAGGCAAGGCATTACCTGCACGGATAGGAGCATCGGAACCACTCACCAATTGCGCACCAACGGAAACGCCACGAGGTGCAATGATGTAGCGACGCTCGCCATCCGCATACACCAGCAATGCCAAATGCGCACTGCGGTTTGGATCATACTCCAGACGCTCGACCTTAGCAGGGATGCCATCCTTGTTGCGACGAAAATCAACAATACGGTAATGTTGCTTGTGACCGCCACCCTGGTGGCGCGTCGTGATATGACCGTTATTATTACGACCAGCTTTTTTACTCTGCTTCTCCAGCAGCGGCGCATAGGGCTTACCCTTGTGCAGCTCAGGTGTTACCACCTTAACTACTGAGCGCCGGCCTGGGGAAGTAGGCTTGACTTTAATCAGTGCCATGTTTTCTCCTATTCGCCCGCTGCGAAGTTAATTTCCTGGCCCGGCTTCAGGCTCACATAAGCCTTCTTCCAGTCCTTGCGGCGACCAAATGTACGGCCTGCACGCTTCACTTTGCCGCCCACATTCACGACAGTAACGGAATCGACTTCCACTTTAAACACCAACTCAACCGCAGCCTTGATTTCGGGCTTGGTTGCATCTGTGCGGACACGGAAGGCAATTTGCTGGTACTTGTCAGCAACGCGGGTAGCTTTTTCTGTAATTTGGGGGGCAAGTATGACTTGCAACAACCGCTCCTGGGTACTCAATGCGCTCATGCCAGCATCTCCTCAAGCTTCTTAACAGCACCTGCAGTAGCCAGCACTTGCGGGAAGCGAACCAAACTTACAGGATCAACGTATTGCGCCTCAAGAACGAGCACATGCGGAAGATTACGGGCGGACAGATACAAGTTTTCATCAAACTTATCCACGAGCACCAGCAAACCCTCGTTATAGCCAAGACCCTTGATCTTCTCAACCAACTGCTTAGTCTTTGGCGTATCAACAGCGAACTCTTCAACGGCACTCAAGCGATCCTGACGCACCAACTCAGACAGAATGGAACGCACGCCAGCCCGATAAGCCTTGCGATTGATCTTATGACTGAAGTTTTCGTCCGGCGTATTAGGAAAGGCACGACCACCTCCGCGCCAGATAGTGCTAGAGCTCATCCCGGCACGGGCACGACCGGTGCCCTTTTGGTTCCATGGCTTCTTGGTGGTATGACTAACTTCCGCGCGCGTCAACTGGGCACGAGTCGCGGTGCGTGCATTGGCCTGATAGGCAACAACCACCTGATGCACCAGCGCTTCATTGAATTCACGGCCAAAAGTCGCCTCAGAAACAGCCAAGCCAGCCTTAGCCGGCCTGCCATTCTTATCGATTAATTTGATTTCCATTATGCCTTCACCTTCACACTAGGGCGAACGACAACATCGCCGCCTTTAGAGCCAGGAACCGCACCCTTGATCAACAACAGGTTACGCTCAGCATCCACACGCACAATCTCTAGATTCTGCACCGTGGTCTTTACAGCACCCAGATGACCAGGCATGCGCTTACCAGGAAAAACCCGGCCAGGATCCTGCGCCATACCAATGGAGCCAGGCACATTGTGAGACCTGGAGTTACCATGAGAAGCACGATTGGAAGAGAAGTTATGGCGCTTGATAGCACCAGAGAAGCCCTTACCAAGGGAAGTACCAGTAACGTCTACCAATTGACCAGGCTGGAAAAGTTCGACTGTAATTTGGCCACCCACACTATAGTTAGCCAACACGTCGTCAGACACTGGAAATTCCTTGATACCAGCACCGGCAGAAACACCAGCCTTGGCATAATGACCAGCCAACGCCTTGCCAATCCGGCTAGCACGACGCTCGCCGTAAGCAACCTGAAGACTAGTATAGCCGTCGCTTGCAGCAGTCTTGATCTGTGTCACACGGTTAGGCACAACTTCGAGCACCGTTACCGGAACGCTTTCGCCTTCATCGGTAAAAATGCGGGTCATGCCCACCTTGCGACCAATAAGCCCTAAGCTCATGATCGATTCCTTATAATAATTAAAAAGGCCGATTACAATTGACCGACCCGGTTACGCGAAAGGGTCGGATTATATCCGACCCACTTCAAAAACACAAGCTTACAACTTGATTTCCACATCGACCCCAGCTGGAAGATCCAGCTTCATCAATGCATCAACTGTCTTGTCAGTAGGGTCCACGATGTCCATCAAACGCTGATGAGTGCGGATTTCGAACTGATCACGGGATGTCTTGTTGACGTGAGGAGAACGCAAAATGTCAAAGCGCTCAATCCGGGTTGGCAAAGGCACGGGACCCTTGACCACCGCACCAGTACGCTTGGCCGTTTCAACAATCTCAAGCGCGGACTGATCAATCAAGCGATAGTCGAATGCCTTGAGGCGGATACGGATTTTTTGAGCTGCCATGTTATTTCCTTAAAGAGCGATATTTCTAAAGAGCGAAAAGGCCGCGAGCACCAAGTACTCGCGTACCCAACCATAAAGAGTAACTTACTCAATAATTTTAGCGACGACACCGGCACCGACGGTACGACCACCTTCACGAATCGCGAAGCGCAGGCCTTCTTCCATCGCGATCGGCGCAATCAGGGAGACGGAGATGGAGACGTTGTCGCCAGGCATGACCATTTCGGTTCCTGCCGGCAGTTCTACAGCACCTGTCACGTCGGTGGTACGGAAGTAGAACTGGGGACGGTAGCCGTTGAAGAATGGGGTGTGACGACCACCTTCATCTTTGCCCAGAACGTAGATTTCGGCTGTGAATTTGGTGTGCGGCTTGATGGAGCCCACTTTGGCGAGGACTTGGCCACGTTCAACTTCTTCACGCTTGGTGCCACGCAGGAGTACGCCAACGTTGTCACCTGCTTGACCTTGGTCGAGCAGTTTGCGGAACATTTCGACGCCGGTACAGGTGGTTTTGATGGTGGGCTTGAGGCCGACAATTTCGATTTCGTCACCAACTTTGACGATGCCGCGCTCTACTCGACCGGTCACGACGGTACCACGGCCAGAAATGGAGAATACGTCTTCTACTGGCATGAGGAAGGTGCCGTCAACAGCACGTTCCGGTGTGGGGATGTAGGTGTCCAGGGCTTCTGCCAAACGGAAGATGGCTGGTTCGCCGATGTCGGATTGGTCGCCTTCGAGGGCAAGCTTGGCGGAGCCTTTGATGATGGGGGTGTCATCTCCAGGGAAGTCGTATTTGGAGAGGAGTTCTCGCACTTCCATTTCAACCAGTTCGAGCAGTTCTGCGTCGTCAACCATGTCTGCCTTGTTCAGGAAGACGATGATGTAGGGCACGCCCACTTGGCGGGCCAGCAGGATGTGTTCGCGGGTTTGTGGCATGGGGCCGTCTGCAGCGGATACGACGAGGATGGCGCCGTCCATTTGGGCAGCTCCAGTGATCATGTTCTTGACGTAGTCGGCGTGGCCTGGGCAGTCAACGTGGGCGTAGTGACGGGTTTCGGTTTCGTATTCTACGTGAGAGGTGTTGATGGTGATGCCACGGGCCCTTTCTTCCGGTGCGTTGTCGATCTGGGAGTAGTCCTTGGCTTCGCCACCAAATTTCTTGGTCAATACGGTGGTGATCGCAGCTGTCAATGTTGTCTTACCATGGTCAACGTGACCAATCGTGCCTACGTTGACGTGCGGCTTCGTCCGCTCAAATTTTCCTTTTGCCATTTCCGTTTCCTTTAATTATCTATTCTATTTAGATATTTTCAATTACTTCTTGTTAATAATGGCCTCTGCCACGTTTCTCGGGGCCTCGGCATAGTGCTTAAACTCCATGCTGTAGGTCGCACGCCCTTGCGTCAAGGAGCGCACTGTCGTGGCATAGCCAAACATTTCGGACAAAGGCACTTCTGCGCGGATGGCCTTACCACCCCCAACAAGATCATCCATACCCTGAATCACACCGCGACGGGAAGACAAGTCACCCATGACGTCACCCATATAATCTTCAGGTGTCTCAACCTCGACCGCCATGATAGGTTCCAGCAAGACAGGATCCGCTTTGCGCATACCGTCCTTGAAAGCCATCGACGCTGCCATCTTGAAAGCATTTTCGTTAGAGTCGACATCATGGTAGGAACCGTCAAACAAAGTCACCTTGACGTCAACCACAGGAAAGCCAGCCAACACACCACTTGGGATGGTTTCACGCAGGCCTTTATCTACGGCCGGAATGAATTCACGTGGTACGGTACCGCCCTTGATCTGATCAATAAACTCATAACCCTTGCCTGGCTCGTTAGGCTCCATCTTGATCCATACATGACCGTACTGACCCTTACCGCCAGACTGCTTGACGAATTTCCCTTCCACTTCGACAGGCTTCTTGATCGCTTCGCGATAGGCCACTTGCGGAGCACCTACATTGGCTTCTACATTGAATTCGCGCTTCATGCGATCAACGATAATTTCAAGGTGCAACTCACCCATACCGGAAATGATGGTCTGATTGGTCTCTTCATCAGTCCGCACACGGAAAGAAGGATCTTCCTGCGCCAAACGGGAAAGTGCCAAGCCCATTTTCTCCTGGTCGCTCTTGGTCTTAGGCTCAATCGCCACGCTGATCACCGGCTCTGGGAACACCATGCGCTCCAGAATGATAGGGTGATCGATGGAACACAATGTTTCGCCCGTTGTCACTTCTTTCAAGCCAATACAGGCAGCAATATCACCGGCGCGAATCTCTTCGATCTCGTTACGCTCATTCGCACTCATCTGTACGATACGGCCAATACGTTCCTTGCGTCCGCTGGTAGAGTTGTAGACCGTCTCGCCCTTAGTCAGAACGCCAGAGTAAACACGAACAAAAGTCAATTGACCGACGAATGGATCGCTCATGAGCTTGAAGGCTAATGCGGAGAAGTGCTCATTATCATCAGCCTTGCGAGTCAGCGGCTCACCGGATTCACTTTCACCAACCACATCAGGAATATCCACAGGTGATGGCAGGAAGTCCAGCACGGCATCCAGCATGCGCTGCACGCCTTTGTTTTTGAACGCAGAGCCACATAACATGGGCTGAATCTCAGTGGCAATCGTACGCTGACGCAATCCAGCGATGATCTCCGCTTCGGAGAGCTCGCCACTCTCGAGATACTTATTCATCAACTCTTCAGAAGCCTCGGCCGCAGACTCCACCATTTTCTCGCGCCATTCGTTGGCAGTATCCAAGAGGTCGGCAGGAATATCCTTATACTCAAACTTCATCCCCTGGGATGCATCATCCCAGTAAATAGCCTTCATTTTGATAAGATCAACCACACCTGCAAAATTATCTTCAGCACCAATGGGGATCACCACAGGCACAGGATTAGCCTGCAGACGAAGCTTCATTTGCTCGACAACTTTGAAGAAATTGGCACCCGTACGGTCCATCTTATTGACAAACGCGAGACGAGGCACCTTATGCTTGTTGGCTTGACGCCATACGGTCTCAGACTGAGGCTGCACACCACCTACCGCACAGTACACCATGCAGGCACCATCCAGCACACGCATGGAACGCTCGACCTCAATCGTGAAGTCTACGTGTCCAGGGGTATCAATGATGTTGATCCGGTGCTCAGGACGGGATAAATCCATACCCTTCCAGAAACAGGTCACAGCAGAGGAGGTAATCGTGATACCACGCTCCTGCTCCTGCTCCATCCAGTCAGTTGTCGCAGCGCCATCATGCACCTCACCCAGCTTGTGAGTCACTCCGGTATAAAACAGAATGCGCTCAGAAGTGGTAGTTTTGCCAGCATCAATATGCGCACTGATGCCGATATTGCGATAGCGTTCAATAGGGGTTTTGCGAGCCACAGTAATTACCTAACTTAATTTGTCTGAGTTGTTAGAAACGGAAATGTGAGAATGCCTTATTGGCTTCTGCCATACGATGAACTTCCTCACGCTTCTTGATCGCCGCTCCACGACCCTCGGAAGCCTCAATCAACTCAGCAGCCAAACGCAGACCCATGGACTTTTCACCACGCTTGCGGGCCGCATCGCGCAACCAACGCATCGCCAGGGCGCTACGACGCGCCGGACGCACTTCCACAGGCACCTGGTAGTTAGCACCACCGACACGACGACTCTTCACTTCCACCACAGGGCGCAAGTTACTGATCGCCAGAGTAAACACCTCAAGCGCTTCCTTGCCACTCTTTTGTGTAATCTGATCAAATGCGCCGTACAAGATGCGTTCTGCCACCGACTTCTTGCCGCCGGTCATCAGCACATTAACGAATTTTGAAACTTCCTGACTACCGAATTTAGGATCAGGCAGGATGTTACGTTTGGGAACTTCTCTACGTCTTGGCATGGCTTTCTCGATTCCTTAACTTTTAGCCGCTTGCACTCAAGCAGCCTTAGGGCGCTTGGCGCCATACTTGGAGCGGGCCTGCTTGCGGTCCTTAACCCCAGCAGTGTCCAGGCTACCGCGCACCATATGGTAACGCACACCCGGCAAGTCCTTGACACGACCACCACGCAACAGCACAACAGAGTGCTCCTGCAGGTTATGGCCTTCCCCGCCAATATAGCTAATTACTTCATAGCCATTGGTCAGGCGCACCTTGGCAACCTTACGCAAAGCGGAGTTAGGTTTCTTGGGGGTTGTGGTGTAAACACGCGTGCAGACACCACGCTTTTGTGGGCAGCTCTCAAGTGCTGGCACTTTGCTCTTAGCAACTACTTTTTGGCGCGGCTTGCGCACTAATTGATTGATGGTTGGCATAACCTTTAGCCTTTATATTTAACCGCTAAAAATTACGGGATGGCTAAACGCCATCCCGGAAAACTTAGCATTCTATTTTGCGTTCAATGTGTTGTCAAGCAACCTCGGGATTTCCAGAGGTTTCTTCCAATTGCACATTTCCAGCATCTTCAATGATGGCAGGCGCTGAATCTACACCCGCAACATTACGTTTACGTGTCTCGTGATAAGCCAGGCCGGTACCGGCAGGAATCAATCGACCCACAATGACATTTTCCTTCAGCCCACGCAGCTCGTCACGCTTGCCCAGAATTGCTGCTTCGGTCAAGACGCGAGTGGTTTCCTGGAAGGAAGCTGCAGAGATGAAGGAGTCGGTAGACAAGGACGCCTTGGTAATGCCCAGCAATACATATTCAAAACTGGCTGGACGCCCATCTTGTGCCAATACCCGTTCATTTTCTGTCAGCACATCGGCACGCTCCACTTGCTCACCCAGGATGAAGCTGGTGTCGCCCGCATCGGTGATGCGTACGCGACGCAACATCTGGCGCACGATCACTTCGATGTGCTTGTCATTGATCTTCACACCTTGCAGACGGTAAACATCCTGCACCTCGTCAATGATGTAACGCGCCAAGGCTTCGCGGCCTTGTAGCCTCAAGATGTCTTGAGGATCAGCCGGACCGTCGACGATGCTTTCCCCTTTGGTGACCACCTGGCCGTCGTGCGCCGTCACGTGTTTATCCTTAGGAATCAGGAACTCATGAGAAACACCGTCCAGGTCGGTAATCACCAGGCGTTGCTTACCCTTGGTATCCTTACCGAAGGAAATCGTACCTGTCACCTCTGCCAGCAAGCCAGCATCCTTAGGTGAACGTGCTTCAAACAACTCAGCCACACGTGGCAGACCACCGGTAATGTCACGGGTCTTGGAAGACTCTTGCGGAATACGGGCCAGAACTTCACCCACGCCGACTTCCTGACCATCCTTCACGGTAATGATGCAACCGAGCTGGAAAGTCACGCTCACAGGCGCTTCACCGCCAGCGACCTTCACCTCGACGCCATTAGCATCAAGAAGCTTCACTTGCGGGCGCAGTCCCTTGGATTGGCCAGCACGTTGCTTCGGATCAATGACCACCAATGAAGACAGGCCGGTGACTTCGTCCACTTGCTTAGCGACAGTCACCCCTTCTTCGACATTCTCAAACTTCACACGTCCCGCGTATTCGGTAATGATCGGGCGCGTATGCGGATCCCAGGTCGCCAAGGCCTGACCTGCCTTGACCGGCTTCCCATCGGTAATTTGCAGCGTAGCGCCATAAGGTACTTTGTGGCGCTCGCGCTCACGGCCATTCTCATCCTGAATGATCGCCTCGCCATTACGGGAAATCACCACTTGCTCCCCACGCGCATTGGTCACATAGCGCATAGTGGATGTGAAATGCACGATACCATTGGACTTGCTCTCGACCTGGCTGACGGAAGCTGCACGCGACACCGCACCACCGATGTGGAAGGTACGCATCGTCAGCTGGGTACCTGGCTCACCAATGGATTGTGCAGCAATCACACCGACAGCCTCGCCCATGTTAATGAGTTTGCCGCGTCCCAAGTCTCGACCATAACATTTCGCGCAAATACCGTAGCGTGTTTCACAAGTCAGCGCAGTCCGCACCTTGACTTCATCAATGCCCAATGCATCGATGTGCTCGACCTCATCTTCGGTCAGTAGTGTCCCTGCTGGATAAACCACTTCCTGGGTTTCAGGATTCAGCACATCCAGCGCAGCTACACGGCCGAGGATACGGTCATGCAATGGCTCAACCACTTCACCGCCCTTGACCAAAGCCTTGGTGTACAAACCTTCTGTCGTGCCGCAATCATGCTCGGTCACCACCAAATCTTGTGTCACATCGACCAGTCGACGGGTCAGGTAACCTGAGTTCGCTGTCTTCAACGCCGTATCTGCCAACCCTTTACGGGCACCGTGTGTCGAAATGAAGTACTGCAACACATTGAGGCCGTCACGGAAATTGGCGGTAATCGGGGTTTCAATAATCGACCCATCCGGTTTTGCCATTAGGCCACGCATACCAGCAAGCTGTCGTACCTGGGCTGCGGAACCACGGGCGCCTGAGTCGGCCATCATATAAATGGCATTGAAGGATTCCTGCTTGATAGGATTGCCTTCTGCGTCCTTGGCAACCTCACCATTCGCATCAAGTACGACCTCTTCACGCAGCTGCTTCATCATCGCATCAGCGACCTTGTCACCGGCACGGCCCCAGATATCCACGACCTTGTTGTAGCGCTCACCCTGAGTCACCAGACCGGAAACATACTGATCTTCAATTTCCTTGACCTCGGCTTCGGCCGATGCAATCAATTGCTCCTTCTCAGGCGGAACCAGCATATCGTTGATACTGATCGAGATGCCAGCCTTGGTTGCATAGGTATAGCCCGTATACATGAGCTTGTCGGCAAAAATCACGGTCTCACGAATGCCCACACGGCGGAAGCTGGCGTTGATGAGCCTGGATATTTCCTTTTTCTTCAACGCCTTATCTATCACACTGAATGGAAGGCCTGCGGGCAGGATTTCCGACAGCAAAGCACGTCCAACGGTGGTCTCGTAACGTGTGATTTTTTCACGCTTCTGGCCATCGACTTCAACATCGAACTCGCGCAGGCGCACGGTAATGCGCGCATGCAAATCAACCTGCCCACTATCGTAGGCACGCTGAACCTCGGCCACATTGGCAAAACGCATGCCTTCGCCACGAGCAGCCTTCTTCTCACGGGTCATGTAGTACAGCCCCAAGACGATATCCTGGGAAGGCACGATGATCGGCTCACCATTGGCGGGAGACAGTACGTTGTTGGATGCCAGCATCAGGGTGCGGGCTTCCATCTGCGCTTCCAGGCTCAATGGCACGTGGACGGCCATCTGGTCGCCGTCAAAGTCGGCGTTGAACGCAGCACACACCAACGGGTGCAACTGGATCGCCTTGCCTTCGACCAAGGTCGGCTCGAACGCCTGGATACCTAGACGGTGCAATGTAGGCGCACGGTTCAGCAATACCGGATGCTCGCGGATGACGTCTTCGAGGATATCCCAGACTTCTGGTCCTTCCTCTTCCACCTTCTTCTTGGCAGCCTTGATCGTCGTTGCCAGACCCAACACTTCCAGTTTGTGGAAAATGAACGGCTTGAACAGTTCCAGTGCCATCTTCTTTGGCAGGCCGCACTGGTGCAGCTTGAGCTGAGGACCAACCACGATCACGGAACGGCCGGAATAGTCGACACGCTTACCCAGCAGGTTCTGACGGAAGCGGCCACCCTTGCCCTTGATCATGTCTGCCAAGGACTTCAGAGGACGCTTGTTGGCGCCAGTCATGACTTTGCCGCGACGACCATTGTCCAGCAACGAGTCAACCGCTTCCTGCAGCATGCGCTTTTCATTGCGCACGATGATTTCTGGCGCCTTCAATTCCAACAACCGCTTCAAACGATTGTTACGATTGATAACGCGACGATAGAGATCGTTCAAGTCAGAAGTCGCAAAGCGGCCGCCGTCCAACGGTACTAATGGGCGCAGCTCCGGAGGCAATACCGGCAACACTTCCAGGATCATCCATTCTGGCTTGATACCTGACTTCTGGAATGCTTCCAGCACCTTCAAACGCTTGGCGATCTTCTTGATCTTGGCTTCGGAGCCGGTCTCGCCAAGTTCGCGACGCAACTTCTCAATTTCGGTATGGATATCCATGGTGCGCAACAGTTCACGCACGGCTTCCGCACCCATCACGGCATTGAACTCGTCGCCGTATTCTTCCACTTTGGACAAGTAGTCATCTTCAGTCAGCAACTGACCACGGGTAAGTGGTGTCATGCCGGGATCAATGACGATATATGCCTCGAAGTAGAGCACGCGCTCAATATCGCGCAAAGCGATGTCCAGCACCATGCCCAAACGGCTGGGCAGGGACTTCAAGAACCAGATGTGGGCGACCGGACTAGCCAACTCGATGTGTGCCATGCGTTCGCGGCGCACCTTGGAAAGCGTCACTTCAACGCCGCACTTCTCGCAGATCACACCACGGTGCTTGAGACGTTTATATTTGCCGCATAAACACTCATAGTCCTTGATCGGGCCAAATATCTTGGCGCAGAACAAACCATCCCGCTCTGGCTTGAAGGTACGATAATTGATGGTCTCGGGCTTCTTGACCTCGCCATAAGACCAGGAGCGAATCTTTTCCGGAGAAGCCAGCGCGATCTTGATCGCGTCAAACTCTTCTTCCTGAGTGACCTGCTTGAATAAATCTAATAGAGCTTTCACGCGCGTTTCTCCTTAGTTGCGGTCAAGATCAATATCGATGGCGAGCGAGCGGATTTCTTTCACCAACACATTGAAGGACTCTGGCATGCCAGCGTCTATCTTGTGCTCACCCTTGACAATGTTTTCGTATACCTTGGTACGACCAGTCACGTCATCGGATTTCACGGTCAGCATTTCCTGCAAGGTATAGGATGCACCGTAGGCTTCCAGCGCCCAGACTTCCATTTCACCGAAGCGCTGACCACCGAACTGCGCCTTACCGCCCAACGGCTGCTGCGTAACCAGCGAGTAAGGCCCTGTAGAACGCGCATGCATCTTGTCATCCACCAAGTGGTGCAGCTTAAGCACATGCATGTAACCTACTGTCACCGGACGCTCGAATGCGTCACCGGTACGGCCATCGAACAAGGTTACCTGGGTTTTGCCGGACGCAAACTGTAACTGCTGCGTACGCGGATCGTCGTCAGGGAATGCCAGATCCAGCATGGCCTTGATATCGGCCTCGGTCGCACCATCGAACACAGGGGTTGCGAATGGTACGCCACTCCTGAGGTTCTTTGCCAAGTCGATGACTTCGTCATCGCTCAATGATGCGATATCTTCCGACTTGCCATTGCTCTTGTTGTATACCTGCTCCAGGAAGTCCCGCAGCTCGGCCGCCTTGGCTTGCGCCTGCAGCATATTGCCAATACGAATGCCCAACCCCTTAGCAGCCCAACCCAAGTGAACCTCGAGAATCTGCCCGATGTTCATCCGGGATGGCACACCCAGCGGATTCAGGACGATATCCATAGGCGTCCCATCGGCCATGTGCGGCATGTCCTCAATCGGTACGATCTTGGACACCACGCCCTTGTTACCATGTCGGCCCGCCATTTTGTCGCCGGGCTGGATACGACGCTTGACGGCAAGATAGACCTTGACCATTTTCTGCACCCCTGGAGGCAGTTCATCGCCCTGGGTCAGCTTGCGCTTCTTTTCTTCAAACTTACTGTCAAATTCGATCCGTGCCTGAGACAGGCTGTCACGCAGCTGTTCAAGCTGACGCGCAACGTCTTCATCGCTCAGGCGGATGTCAAACCAGTCATAGCGTGCCAACCCATCCAGATACTCAGCGGTGACTGTCTCGCCCTTCTTCAGTTTTTGCGGTCCACCGGTCGCAACCTTGCCTTCAATCAGGCGGCGAATCCGGCCAAATGCATCATCTTCGACAATACGCATCTGGTCAGCCAGATCCTGCTTGTAATCCGCTAGCTGGTCGTCAATGATTTGTTGCGCACGGGCATCACGCTCAATACCCTCACGCGTGAACACTTGCACGTCAATCACGGTACCGGACATGCCAGATGGTACGCGCAGCGAAGTATCTTTCACGTCAGATGCTTTTTCACCGAAGATTGCGCGCAGCAATTTCTCTTCCGGTGTCAGCTGGGTTTCGCCCTTCGGGGTGACCTTGCCAACCAGTACATCACCTGCTTCGACTTCAGCACCGATATAAATAATGCCGGACTCATCCAGTCGCCCAAGCATGCGCTCGGACAGGTTGGAGATATCCCGCGTGATTTCTTCTGCGCCCAGCTTGGTATCACGGGCAACCACCGACAACTCTTCGATATGGATCGAGGTATAGCGGTCATCGGCCACGACACGCTCGGAAATCAGGATCGAATCCTCGAAGTTGTAGCCATTCCATGGCATGAAGGCAACCAACATGTTCTGGCCCAGCGCCAACTCACCCATATCGGTGGAAGCACCGTCGGCAATCACATCGCCGCGCGCCAGCACGTCACCGACATTGACCAGCGGACGCTGGTTAATATTGGTGTTCTGGTTGGAGCGCGTATACTTGATCAGGTTGTAGATATCGACGCCCACTTCACCTGCGGCAGCTTCTTCATCGTGCACGCGCACCACGATACGGCTTGAGTCGACATAATCAACCACGCCGCCACGACGGGCAGTCACTACAGTACCGGAGTCGACAGCCACAGTACGCTCAATGCCAGTACCGACTAACGCTTTTTCTGCACGCAGACATGGTACGGCCTGACGCTGCATGTTAGCGCCCATCAAGGCGCGGTTGGCGTCATCATGCTCCAAGAAAGGAATCAGGGAAGCCGCCACCGATACGATTTGGCCAGGCGCCACATCCATATACTGCACACGGTCTGGTTGCGCCATGGTGAATTCGTTGTGATAACGCGCAGAAACCAAGTCTTCCTTAAACCTGCCATCCTGATCCAGCTCGGAATTCGCCTGAGCGATCATGTACTGACTTTCCTCGATCGCAGACAAATAATCAATCTGATCGGAAACCTTGTTATCCGCCACGCGGCGATAAGGGGTTTCCAAGAAACCATACTGGTTGGTGCGGGAATACAGAGCCAGAGAGTTAATCAGGCCGATATTCGGACCTTCGGGCGTTTCAATCGGGCAAACACGACCATAATGGGTGGAATGCACGTCGCGCACCTCAAAGCCGGCACGCTCACGCGTCAGGCCGCCTGGACCCAATGCGGATACACGACGCTTGTGCGTGATCTCGGACAATGGATTGGTCTGATCCATGAATTGCGACGGCTGCGAAGACCCAAAGAACTCACGAATCGCGCTGGACACCGGCTTCGCATTAATCAGATCATGCGGCATCAGGTTGTCGGACTCAGCCTGCGACAAACGCTCCTTGACTGCCCGCTCTACACGTACCAAGCCCGCACGGAACTGGTTCTCGGCCAACTCACCCACAGAGCGGATGCGGCGGTTACCCAAGTGGTCGATATCATCAATTTCACCGCGTCCATTGCGCAACTCAATCAATACAGCGATTACAGCCAGAATGTCATCGTTGGACAGTGTGCCAGGACCTTCGGCACCTTGCGGGCCAACTTTCTCATAGAAGCGGCGCAACCATGCAGCAGTACGCTCCTCTATCTTCTCGGGGAAAGCGCGGCGGTTGAACTTCATGCGGCCGACAGCAGAAAGGTCGTATCGATCCTCATTGAAGAACAATCCTTCGAACAGCGCCTGCACAGCCTCTTCCGTCGGAGGTTCACCAGGACGCATCATGCGGTAGATAGCCACGCGTGCACTGTACTCATCAGGAATTTCATCAATACGCAATGTTTGCGATATATAGTCGCCATGATCGAGATCATTTGCATACAAGGTATTGATTTTATTAACATCTGCTTCGCGCAGCTTGTCCAGCAACGACTCAGTCACCTCGTCGTTGGCATTGGCGATAATTTCGCCCGTAGTCTTATCCACGATACCCGCAGCCAAGGAACGGCCGAGCAAGAACTCTTCCGGCACCGTGATCTTGCTGATCCCGGATTTTTCCATGTCTCGGATATGCTTGACGGTGATGCGCTTATCCTTGGCAACAATGACCTTGCCATCTTTATCCAGAATATCGAACTTGGCTACCTCCCCACGCAGGCGTTCGGGCACCAGTTCAAACTGCACACCCTTTTTGGCGATATGGAAAGTGTCAAAATCGTAGAATGTTTCCAGAATTTGCTCTGGAGTAAAACCAAGCGCTTTCAGGAGTATGGTCACCGGCATCTTGCGACGACGATCAACACGGAAATACAAATAATCCTTGGGGTCGAATTCAAAATCGAGCCAGGAACCACGGTAAGGAATGATGCGCGCAGAGAACAGCAGCTTGCCTGAACTGTGGGTCTTGCCACGGTCATGTTCAAAAAATACGCCAGGGCTGCGGTGTAATTGCGACACGATGACACGCTCGGTGCCGTTGATCACAAAAGACCCGTTTTCCGTCATGAGCGGCAATTCGCCCATATAGACTTCCTGCTCCTTCACCTCCTTGACAGTAGGCTTAGAAGCTTCCTTATCCATGATGGTCAAGCGCACCTTGACGCGCAAAGGTGCAGCGTAAGTCAAGCCACGCTGCTGGCATTCCTTGACATCGAACGGCTCTTGGCCAAGGTTATAACTCACGAAATCCAGTCGCGCATTGCCGGAATGACTGACAATAGGGAAGACCGAACTGAATGCTGCTTGAAGGCCCGTATCCGTGCGCTTGTCGGCGGGGGTGTCAGCTTGCAAAAATGCAGCGTAGGACTCCAATTGCATGGCGAGCAGGTAAGGAACCTCCTGCACGCTTTCGCGCTTGGCGAAACTTTTACGCAGACGTTTCTTTTCGGTAAAGGAATAGCTCATAGCATCTCCTGAGGATAGAGGGCAGAAGACAGCAGCCCGACCAGACTGCTGTCTTCTAACTTCTTAAAATGGTGAAGGCTGGCAGTTTCCTGCCAGCCTGCATACCCTTGTGTTGAAGCGGTATTATTTGATTTCAGCCTTGGCGCCAGCTTCTTCCAGCTTCTTGGCAGCAGCTTCGGCATCAGCCTTGGAAACGCCTTCCTTGATTGCCTTAGGAGCAGCGTCAACCAAGTCCTTGGCTTCCTTCAGACCCAGGGAAGTCAGTTCGCGAACAGCCTTAATCACGTTTACCTTGTTGTCGCCAGCGGAGGCCAGGATCACGTCGAACTCAGTCTTTTCTGCCGCAGCAGCACCAGCGTCGCCGCCGCCAGCTGCAGGAGCAGCGACTGCAACAGCAGCTGCAGCTGCGGATACGCCGAACTTCTCTTCCAGGTCCTTGATCAGTTCGGACAGTTCGAGAACGGTCAGAGACGCAATAGCGTCAAGAATTTCTGCTTTGGATAATGCCATTTGTTAATACTCCTGATAAATGTAAGATATGAATTAGGCTGCTTGCTTTTGGTCGCGTACAGCAGCAAGGCCGCGTGCAAACTTCGTCGGCACTTCGTTGAGAGTGCGAACGAATTGCGCAACAGGCGCTTGCATCGTGCCGAGCAACTTGGCCAGCAACTCTTCGCGGCTTGGCAGGGTAGCCAGGGATTGCACACCCTTGGCATCCAGAACCTTGCCTGGCAAAGCGCCAGCCTTGATGACAAACTTGTCGTTAGCTTTGGCAAAATTATTCAGCACCTTTGCCGCAGCAACCGGGTCGGCAGAAATGCCGAACACCAGTGGGCCCACCATGTCGTTCGCCAGTCCAGAAAACTGTGTCCCGTCGACAGCGCGACGTACTAAGGTATTCTTCAGAACACGCAGGTAAACACCGGATTTTCTGGCTTCAGCGCGCAACTTGGTCATGTCACCCACTTCGATGCCACGATACTCAGCGAGAACAATTGCCTGGGCCTGAGCAACTTGCTCGCTCACCTCAGCAACCACTGCCTTTTTCTGCTCAAGATTAAGACTCAAGGTCTTCTCCTTCCGTTAATTAAGCATTTGCAGTCGCCTGCAAACACCTTCCACGGCGACCTTTCATCAGGAATAAAAATCCTGTTCCGGGTAACGCCATCTGCGTAGGATTAGGCTAAAGTTCTGCCGTCATTAAGCCCGCTTGGGCTCCTACGGTCTTTGATAACCCCATGGCTTCCTGCACCATGGGCCCAAAGTTCTTTGCGGCGCCGGCCATCAGGACGACGCCAAATTCATCACGCCAGGTTAGACTGATCAACACGCACACCGGCACCCATGGTGCTGGAGACGGAGACCTTCTTTAGGTAAACACCCTTGGACGATGCCGGCTTAGCCTTGTTCAAGGCATCCACAAGCGCAGCCAGATTCTCCTTCAGCGCGTCCACCTCGAAAGAAGCACGGCCGATGGTGCAATGCACGATACCACCCTTATCGGTACGATACTGTACCTGACCAGCCTTGGCGTTCTTCACGGCAGTAGCAACATCAGGAGTTACCGTGCCCACCTTTGGGTTAGGCATCAGACCACGGGGGCCGAGCACTTGACCCAAAGCACCAACAATTCGCATGGCATCAGGCGTAGCAATGGCAACATCGAAGTCCAGCATGCCGCCCTTGACTTGCTCAGCAAGGTCTTCAAAACCAACGATGTCAGCACCGGCAGCCTTAGCTGCTTCAGCAGCAGCGCCTTGCGCAAATACGGCAACACGCTTGGTCTTGCCTGTACCATGCGGTAACACCAATGCACCACGGACCAACTGGTCAGACTTACGGGCATCGATACCAAGATTAATCACTGCATCAACTGACTCGTCAAACTTGGCAGTCGCAGTTTCCTTGACCAGCGCCAATGCTTCAGTGACAGGATATACCTTGTTACGATCAACCTTGGCACGCAATGCCTTGATTCTTTTAGAAACATTAGCCATTTACACGCCCTCCACTTCAATACCCATACTGCGTGCGCTACCTGCGATAGTACGCACTGCAGCATCCAGATCTGCTGCCGTCAGATCAGGCGCTTTGGTTTTGGCGATCTCTTCTGCTTGCGCACGTGTAATTTTGCCGACCTTATCGGTATGAGGACGAGGGGATCCCTTGTCGATCTTGGCAGCCTTCTTGATCAGGATGGTGGCAGGAGGAGTCTTCATCACGAATGTGAAGCTCTTGTCCGCGAATGCAGTGATCACAACCGGAATGGGCAATCCGGGTTCCATGCTTTGGGTTGCTGCATTAAATGCCTTGCAGAACTCCATGATATTCAAACCGCGCTGACCCAAGGCAGGACCAACTGGAGGACTTGGGTTGGCTTTACCTGCAGGAATCTGCAGCTTAATATAGCCAATAACTTTCTTTGCCATTTTAATAAACTCCTAATTTGGGTAATAGCGCTTGTTTGGACAAGCTCCCCAGCCATTAGATATGTGATGCGCAAACATCACGCTGAACACCCCAGATTGCCAGAGTGCAAAAGCCATGTCTTGCAAACAACAAGACACAGCCAGAATACTGTCAAACCTCTTTTTCCACCTGACTGAAATCCAGCTCCACAGGGGTTGCACGCCCGAAGATCACCACGGACACACGCAACTTGCTCTTTTCATAGTTGACATCTTCAACACTACCCGAGAAGTCCTTAAAGGGACCATCAATCACCCGCACAGACTCACCCTTATCAAAAGTGAGCTTCTGCGTTGGATTACTCTTACTTTCATCCATGCGCTGAAGAATGATTTCCACTTCTTTATCCTTGATAGGGGTCGGCTTTTGCGCAGTTCCGCCAATAAACGCAGTGACCCGAGGAGTGCTTTTCACCAAGTGCCAGCTTTCGTCGCTCATTTGCATCTGAACCAGCACGTATCCAGGATACAACTTGCGCTCGGTGATACTCTTGACGCCATTCTTCATCTCAACAACTTCTTCAACTGGCACCAAGATATCGCCAAACAAGTCACCTATGTCAGAGCGAGCAATACGCTCCTCTAAAGCTTTCTTGACGGATTTTTCAAACCCTGAAAACGCCTGCACCGCATACCACCGCATACCACTCATTACGCGCCCCTCCCCATCAACTGCTTGACAGCCCAC
The DNA here is from genome assembly GCF_000013705.1 of Methylobacillus flagellatus KT. Lineage (NCBI taxonomy): Bacteria > Pseudomonadati > Pseudomonadota > Betaproteobacteria > Nitrosomonadales > Methylophilaceae > Methylobacillus > Methylobacillus flagellatus. Next base: position 271,754 of record NC_007947.1, on the reverse strand, counting down.
ATGAAGCCGACATCGACTATCCAGAGGAAAATGGCCATGATAATTACCAACCCGAACACTGCGGCAGTCGTTTGTATTGTTTCCTTGCGGGTAGGCCAGACGACTTTGCGGGTTTCAAGCACGGCTTCCCGCGCAAATGAAATTGCATTTTGCCCAACGGGCGTCGTCTTCACCACGAGCAGTGCAACAACAATCCCTGCCAAAAAGGCTAGAATACGCACCACAAGCGCCTGATCCGCCAACAAATAAAAGCCGGCAACCCCTGCAGCGACCAGCAGCAGGGATATCACCAGCTTAATTTTTTCGGTCATATTTTGCACTTAATTAATGGCAGGCCAGGAGGGCCTCGAACCCCCAACCCTCGGTTTTGGAGACCGATACTCTGCCAATTGAGCTACTGGCCTGTAAAGCTTTACCAACAATAAAGGCTGCACGCCTATCTGCGTGCAGCCAACGGGACATTACTCAATAATTTTAGCGACGACACCGGCACCGACGGTACGACCACCTTCACGAATCGCGAAGCGCAGGCCTTCTTCCATCGCGATCGGCGCAATCAGGGAGACGGAGATGGAGACGTTGTCGCCAGGCATGACCATTTCGGTTCCTGCCGGCAGTTCTACAGCACCTGTCACGTCGGTGGTACGGAAGTAGAACTGGGGACGGTAGCCGTTGAAGAATGGGGTGTGACGACCACCTTCATCTTTGCCCAGAACGTAGATTTCAGCTGTGAATTTGGTGTGCGGCTTGATGGAGCCCACTTTGGCGAGGACTTGGCCACGTTCAACTTCTTCACGTTTGGTGCCACGCAGGAGTACGCCAACGTTGTCACCTGCTTGACCTTGGTCGAGCAGTTTGCGGAACATTTCGACGCCGGTACAGGTGGTTTTGATGGTGGGCTTGAGGCCGACAATTTCGATTTCGTCACCAACTTTGACGATGCCGCGCTCTACTCGACCGGTCACGACGGTACCACGGCCAGAGATGGAGAATACGTCTTCTACTGGCATGAGGAAGGTGCCGTCAACAGCACGTTCCGGTGTGGGGATGTAGGTGTCCAGGGCTTCTGCCAAACGGAAGATGGCTGGTTCGCCGATGTCGGATTGGTCGCCTTCAAGGGCAAGCTTGGCGGAGCCTTTGATGATGGGGGTGTCGTCTCCGGGGAAATCGTATTTGGAGAGGAGTTCTCGCACTTCCATTTCAACCAGTTCGAGCAGTTCTGCGTCGTCAACCATGTCTGCCTTGTTCAGGAAGACGATGATGTAGGGCACGCCCACTTGGCGGGCCAGCAGGATGTGTTCGCGGGTTTGCGGCATGGGGCCGTCTGCAGCGGATACAACGAGGATGGCGCCGTCCATTTGGGCAGCTCCAGTGATCATGTTCTTGACGTAGTCGGCGTGGCCTGGGCAGTCAACGTGGGCGTAGTGACGGGTTTCGGTTTCGTATTCTACGTGAGAGGTGTTGATGGTGATGCCACGGGCCTTTTCTTCCGGCGCGTTGTCGATCTGGGAGTAGTCCTTGGCTTCGCCACCAAATTTCTTGGTCAATACGGTGGTGATCGCAGCTGTCAATGTTGTCTTACCATGGTCAACGTGACCAATCGTGCCTACGTTGACGTGCGGCTTCGTCCGCTCAAATTTTCCTTTTGCCATTTCCGTTTCCTTTAACCGACTTTATCAAGTTAACTGAGTGCGTTTAACATCCAAGCACCAAATGGTGCCCATGGCGGGAATCGGACCCGCGACCTCTCCCTTACCAAGGGAGTGCTCTACCACTGAGCCACATGGGCATTTTTATTAAATTCTGAATTTCAAATGGAGCGGGCGACGAGGTTCGAACTCGCGACATCTTGCTTGGAAGGCAAGTGCTCTACCAACTGAGCTACACCCGCACATCTAACCAGAAATCATGCCCTGGCCCCAAATTCTATGCTGGTGGAGGGGGAAGGATTCGAACCTTCGTACTCTGAGAGAACGGATTTACAGTCCGTCGCCTTTAACCACTCGGCCACCCCTCCAAACAGAACCCGGGATTATGCGTATATTTTGACTTAGTGTCAAACGCATTTTAAAGAAATGGTGCCGGATGTCGGAATCGAACTGACGACCTTCGCATTACAAGTGCGCTGCTCTACCAACTGAGCTAATCCGGCACAACTAAACCTTTACAACTACTTCACCACCCTTAACGATGGCTTCTTTTTTACCTCTGACGCATCTGGAGAGCTTCCATCACCCACCTTTACGTCTTGAGCACCTTTTTCATCCGACCCATCTCCTGATGAGTCCTCTTCGAAAAACATACCCTGCCCATTCTCACGAGCAAAAATTCCACGCACCGCACTCATCGGCACATACAGCTCACTCGATGCACCATTGAAACGGGCTGAGAATGTAACAGCATCCGTCCCAATATGCAAATTTTTTGTGGCGCTGTAATTAATATTCAGCACAATCTGTCCGTCCTTGACATATGCCATGGGGACTCTCGTTTGCGCATTGACCACAACCAGCAAATGTGGCGTTAAGCCGTTATCCGTACACCACTCATGAATAGCGCGCACCAGATAGGGCTTGGTTGAAGCAATTTGACTCATTCCAGTCTATTTCCGCATTGCTTTTTCAGAAGGCGTCATCGCTTCGATGTAAGCCGGGCGGGAGAATATGCGCTCCGCATACTTAAGCAAGGGAGCCGCCTGCTTCGGTAGCTCAATGCCGTAGTGACCCAAGCGCCATAGAAGCGGCGCAATTGCTACATCCAGCATGGAGAATTCATCACCCAGGATATATTCCTGGCGACTGAACAAAGGCACGATCTGCGTCAGATTATCGCGAATCGTTGCGCGCGCCTTGTCCGCAGCCTTGGCGCTACCGGTTTCGATGTCGGCGACATGATTGAACAGTTGCTCTTCAAAATTATGCAGAAACAAGCGCGCACGGGCCCGCATCACAGGGTCGGCCGGCATCAATTGCGGATGAGGGAAACGCTCATCAATGTATTCATTGATGATATTAGCCTGCTCAAGCACCAGGTCACGCTCAACCAGCACAGGCACCGTGTTATGCGGATTGATTACAGCCAAATCCTCTGGCTTGTTTGCCATATCGACATCTATCACCTGGAAATCCATGCCCTTTTCGAACAGCACGATACGGCAACGATGGCTATAAGGACAGGTGGTACCAGAATACAAGGTCATCATATTTCACTATCTCACTTGAAGAATGTCCGGCAGGATGGTTAGCGTCCCGCCAGAGAACAGAAAGGCTTTCAGCGCAATGATGAAATCATCCGCTTCAGGCAAGCGAGGGATTTTACAGACACTGACGGAAAAATGAAAGGGAAATCACATTTTACACTTACCAATCATTGACTTATATTTGATTTTCAATGTCGATGAACTCATGTGCCAGTGCAAACTTTTCGGCAAGGTGAGCTCCCAATGCCGCAACTCCGTACCGCTCTGTCGCATGGTGTCCTGCGGCAATGTAGGCCACGCCCGTCTCACGCGCCAGGTGGAATGTTGGTTCTGATATCTCCCCGCTAATGTAGAGATCTACGCCTAGCCCGATAGCAGTCTCAAAATAACCTTGGGCCCCACCACTGCACCAGGCGATACGACGTACTTTTTTTTGCGGGTCACCCAACACTTGTGGTGATCTACGCAGTTGGTTAGAGAGCGTGTCAGAAAATGCGCCCAGCGTAGTTTCAACCGGCAAGCGACCATATGCGATCAAATTCTGCTCGCCTGCCCACCCTTCCAATTCGGCGCCCATGATTTGGCCTAATCGCGCGTTATTGCCAAGCGTTTGATGGGCATCAAGCGGCAAATGGTATGCAAGCAGACTGATGTCATGCTGCAACAGAAATTTCAAGCGTGCATGCTTGATCCCCGTGACGACGGGCGACTCATTGCGCCAGAAGTATCCATGATGCACCAAGATGGCATCAGCACCGGCGCGGTTCGCCGCCTCAAGCAAGGTAAGACTGGCGGTGACACCAGTCACCAACTTGCCGACCTCACTACGTCCTTGCACCTGCAAACCATTGGGACAATAATCCCGGAACCGCTCAATCTCAAGAAATTGTCCGGTATAATCAATCAATTCTATTAGCTTCATTCTGTTTCCTAACATTCATATTCGCACTTCGTCGAAATCAATATGCGCAAACTCTGGCTCATTTTTGCACAGACAGTCACCATTAGCCTGGCGGCTCTTTTCGTGGCACAGTTGTTTTACCCACAACTACTCCCTTTCGGCGACAAGTCCGGCACTTCCATTAAGGAAGCTCCTGCCTACAATCCCATCAATGAAGTATCACCCAATCATGATGGCAGCCAAGCGCCCCCCGGCTCCTATCGCCGGGCGGCCCAGGCAGCCATCCCGAGCGTGGTCAACATTTTCACGTCAAAAAAAACCAGGCAATCAATAGGAAATCCTTTTCTGGATGACCCGTTATTCCGCCATTTCTTTGGCGACCAGTGGAACGAATATCCCAGTCAACGCGAGAATAGCCTAGGATCCGGCGTCATCGTCAATAGCCAGGGCCTCATCCTCACCAACCATCATGTCATTGATGGCGCTGATGAGATCGAGGTAGCATTGCCTGATGGTCGAACATTCCCGGCCAGAATTGTGGGCACCGATCCTGAAACCGATCTTGCGGTACTCAAGATCAATGTCCGTAACCTGCCTGCCATTACATTCGCACAATCCAACAATATCAGCGTTGGCGATGTCGTATTGGCAATCGGCAATCCATTTGGCGTAGGACAGACCGTCACCCAAGGCATCATTAGCGCATTAGGTCGTAGCCATCTTGGCATCAACACCTTCGAGAACTTCATCCAGACCGACGCGCCGATCAATCCCGGCAACTCCGGAGGGGCATTGATCGATACCGAAGGCAATCTAGTCGGCATCAATAGTGCGATTTATTCTCGCAGCGGCGGCTCCATGGGTATCGGTTTTGCCATTCCCGTCAGTCTAGCCAAGCAAGTGATGGAGCAAATTATTCGTCAAGGCAGCGTAATCCGAGGCTGGATCGGGATCGAGGCCCAAGATATCACTCCCGAACTGGCAGAGTCTTTCCGACTCAAGCAGGCGCGCGGATCACTAGTAGCAGGCGTAGTACGAGGCAGCCCGGCAGACAAGGCTGGACTGCGACCTGGCGATATCTTGCTAGAGATTGATGGTCGAGAAGTCACCGATAGCTCCACGATGCTGAATGTGATCTCGAACCTGAAGCCGGAAAAGAAAGTGCTGGTCAAGATTGCACGTAACCAGACTGAACTGGTATTGCCTATCGTCATTGGAAAACGCCCGACTCCCCAAATTGCCAGCGGCCGTTAAGAATGTGTCGTTCATCAGCACCGGCAATGGGCTGCGGCTCATGCAGCTCATGCAATTAATCCAGTTGCCGTTGGCCTTTTTTCTGGATCAAGCTGGCCACTAGGATGCCGGCCTCGTACAGCACCCATAAAGGCACAGCCAGCATCACCTGAGAAATCACATCAGGCGGGGTAAAAATAGCGCCGATGACAAATGCTCCGACAATCACGTATGAACGCGCTTCGCGCAAGGATGCAACACTGACGACACCAGCACTCACCAGCAGGACCACGGCAACCGGCACCTCAAACGCCAATCCAAATGCAATGAAAAGAGTCATGGCAAAGTCTAGGTACTTGCCAATATCCGTCATCACCGCCACCCCTTCAGGCGCAGTGTGGGTAATAAAGCCAAAGACAACGGGGAACACTAGAAAATAAGCGAATGCCATCCCCATCAGGAATAACACGGTACTCGCAAATACAAGCGGCCCGATCAGGCGCCGCTCGTGTGTATAAAGCCCTGGCGCGACAAATGCCCACACTTGATACAGGGTGTGTGGCAGGGAAAGTATGAATGCCGTGAGAAATACCACTTTCATGGGCACAAAGAATGGCGTCGTGACATCAGTCGCAATCATTTGACCGCCAACGGGCAAGCTATGCAACAGAGGTTTGGCAAGAAACTGGTAAATGTCGTTGGCGAACGGGAACAACACCAGCGTACACAGCACGATACCGATAATGATGCGTAGCAAGCGGTCACGCAACTCAATCAAGTGCGAGACGAAAGTATCTGAAGCGTTATTCAATCTGGCCTGCCGCGCTCTTGGGAGCCATCATCAGTAGTAGAGCTATCGCTCCGTGGGACTGTGCTTTCTGTGCCTTCGTTGTCGGGCGATGCAATTCTTTGTATATCTTGTTCTATGCTAGCACCCGTCTGCTTGAGGGCAGACTCCGCATCCCGCATGTCCGCCTGCAGTCTCTGCAATTCATCGAAACGCAACTCGCGACTGATGTCAGATTTGACGTTATTGACATAGCGCTGTGCACGCCCCAGCAGCAAGCCCACGGTACGGGCGACCTTGGGCAGTTTTTCTGGACCAATGACTACCAGCGCCACGATGCCGATGACAACCAGTTCCGAAAAGGCAATATCGAACACAGCCGTCCCGCTCCGTTACTGCTTTTCCTTTTGTCTGACGTCGTTCTCAACGGTCTGTCCCTTAGCGTCATCGTCAAGCGCAGCCGCTGCGGACTTGCCTTCGTTCACCGCCTCCTTGAAACCTTTCACAGCGCCACCGACATCACTGCCTAGGTTGCGCAGGCGCTTAGTACCGAAAATCAGAATCACGATTGCCAGCACGATCAGCCAATGCCAAATACTGAATGAACCCATTTCTAGTTCTCCTAATCTCAAACCTTTGGCAATGTATCGCCACCGCCAAATACATGCACATGTAAATGAAACACCTCTTGCCCGCCTTCACGCCCAGTATTGATCATGGTGCGGAATCCTTTCAGGCCTAACTGGGAAGCGAGCCTGGGCGCTAATAACAATATCTTTCCGAGCAAGGCCTGGTGAGTAGCATCACAGTCCGCCAGGCTCGCGACATGCTCCTTGGGGACGAGGAGAAAGTGCACCGGTGCAATAGGACGAATATCGTGAAATGCAATGACCTCTTCATCCTCGTGAAACTTGCGCGCAGGGATATCATTAGTCACTATCTTACAGAAAATACAGTCAGCACTCATTGACATTGCGTCCCTATCCAACAATCTTACCCATCACTCTACCGGACGGGAGGCCTTTTCCTCAAGCCCCGATAAACCTTCTCGTCTTGCCAGCTCGCGCAACACATCCTGAGGGCCTAACCCAGCGTTCGCCAGCATAACTAAGCTATGGAACCAGAGATCGGCTGTTTCATATACGATTTGCTCCGCATCCCCATCCTTGGCGGCGATGATAGCTTCAGTCGCCTCTTCGCCAATTTTCTTCAAAATCGCATCCGTGCCCTTGGCATACAGCTTGGCAACATAAGATGACTGCGGGTCTGCGCTCTTGCGCTGCTCCAGCAGTTCAGCAAGCCTATCCAGCACATCACTCATGGTGATAAATATCCTCGGGGTTCTTGATGATGGCCTGATCGGTAACCCAACCGTCCTGCTCCAGTTTCTGAAAAAAGCAATTGTGGCGGCCAGTATGGCATGCGATGCCGCCTACCTGCTCGACCAGAATGAGGATGACGTCCTCGTCGCAATCCAACCTGATCTCGTGCACCTTCTGCACATGGCCAGACTCTTCGCCCTTATGCCAAAGGCGGTTACGGGAACGCGACCAGTACACTGCCTGGCCGGTTTCAGCCGTGAGCCGCAATGACTCGCGGTTCATCCACGCGAACATCAGCACCTTGTTTGTACCTGCCTCCTGTGCGATAACGGGTACCAAGCCATCCGGCGTCCAATGGACCTTATCCAGCCATGTATCGCTCATAAGCGCACCTCGATTCCCTGATCGCGCATATACTCCTTGGCTTGGCGCACCGTATACTCACCGTAATGGAAGATGCTGGCAGCCAGTACTGCATCCGCACCCCCTTCCCTGACGCCTTCAACCAAGTGCACCAGGTTGCCCACACCGCCCGATGCAATGATAGGAACATCGACTGCCTCACTGATTGCACGGTTGAGCGGGAGGTTGAACCCCATTTTGGTACCATCGCGATCCATGCTGGTGACAAGCAACTCACCCGCTCCAAGCTCGACCATTTTCCGCGCCCAGTCAACGGCATTGAGGCCGGTTGGCGTACGCCCGCCATGGGTAAAAATCTCCCAATGATCACCCACTTGCTTGGCATCAATCGCGACGACAATACATTGCGAACCAAAACGCGACGCCGCGTCTGCCACCAGCTGTGGATTGGTCACAGCGGCGGTATTGATGCTGACCTTGTCAGCACCTGCATTGAGCAAGCGGCGGATATCCTCTACTTCACGCACCCCGCCGCCGACCGTCAGGGGAATGAACACCTGAGAAGCCACCTGTTCGATGATGCCTAGCATCAAGCCACGGTTATCCGAGCTGGCAGTAATATCCAGGAAGGTCAGCTCGTCGGCACCCTGCTCATCATAACGTCGCGCAATTTCCACTGGGTCGCCAGCATCACGCAATTCGAGAAAATTGACACCTTTGACCACGCGCCCATTTGTCACATCCAAACAGGGAATAATGCGCTTGGCTAGACTCATATCTGACTCAGCTCATCCGCGAGCGCCTGAGCTTCGGTAAAATTCAATGTTCCTTCGTAAATTGCGCGGCCTGTAATTGCTCCAATGATGCCTTCGCTTTCGACTTCGGCCAAGCGACGCACGTCATCCAAGTTAGTGACGCCGCCACTGGCGATGACGGGAATGGTCAGCGCTTGGGCCAAAGCCACGGTCGCTTCGATATTGACACCCGTTAACATGCCATCACGACCGATATCAGTGTACACCACGGCTTCCACGCCGTAATCCTCGAACTTCTTGGCGAGGTCGATCACGTCGTGGCCAGTCAGCTTGGACCAGCCATCCACGGCCACCTTGCCATCCTTGGCATCCAGACCCACCATGATCTGCCCAGGGAATGCATAGCATGCCTCATGGAGGAATCCGGGACTCTTGACGGCAGCAGTGCCCACAATCACATAACTGATGCCATCATCCAAGTAACGCTCTATCGTATCCAGATCGCGAATACCACCACCAAGCTGGATAGGAATATCGTTGCCAACAGCCTTGACAATTGCCTTGATGGCGCCCTCATTGACAGGCTTGCCAGCAAACGCACCATTCAAATCTACCAGGTGCAAGCGCTTGCCACCCTGGTCAACCCAGTGCCTGGCCATGGCGCCGGGATCCTCGGAAAATACAGTGGCATCTTCCATCAAACCCTGTTTCAAACGAACACAATGACCATCTTTCAGGTCGATAGCAGGAATAATCAGCATGATATTGACAAATTAATGATTAAAACACCCCGTCCCACCGGACGAAGTTGGAAAGAAGCTTGAGCCCGGCATCATGGCTCTTCTCCGGATGGAACTGGACAGCAAACAGGTTACCGCGGGCAATGGAACTGGTGAACCGCTTGGGATACTCACTATAGCCCGCAGCCAGTCCAGCATCTTCCGGTAAAACGTAATAACTATGCACGTAATAGAAACGTTCACCGTCGGCAATACCATGCCATAGCGGATGCTCCAGGCTCTGGTAGACCTGATTCCAACCCATATGCGGCACCTTGAGTTTGGCTCCGTGCTCATCGTGCATCTCTGCCGCCGCAAAGCGCTTTACCTTGCCTTTGAGTACCCCCAAACCGGCAGCATTTCCTTCTTCGCTATGCTCGAACAGCAACTGCAAGCCAATGCAGATCCCCAAGAATGGCTTTTCGGCGGCAGCGGCAATAACGGCATTCCGCAAGCCGCGCGCATCCAGCTCGCGCATGCAATCTGGCATGGCACCTTGACCAGGGAACACCACGCGACGGGCGGCGGCAATCTGTGCCGGGTCACTGGTCACAATCACAGTCTGGTTGGGGGCGACATGCTCCAGCGCCTTGGACACGGAGCGTAAATTGCCCATGCCATAATCAACAACGGCTATATCTGTCATGGTAGGATCGGTAGAAAACCGAAAAAATCTATAAGCTGCCTTTAGTTGAAGGCATTATACCCACCATACGGGGGTCGAGTTCAACTGCAGCGCGCAAAGCACGGCCAAATGCCTTGAAAATGGTTTCTGCTTGATGGTGCGCATTTTTGCCGCGTAAATTGTCTATATGCAGCGTGATAGCAGCGTGATTGACAAATCCCTGGAAGAATTCACTAACCAGGTCAACATCAAACTCCCCAATGCGGGCTCGAGTAAACTCCACATTGAACTCGAGTCCTGGCCGCCCGGAAATATCCAGCACGACCCGCGACAGGGCTTCGTCCAGCGGCACATAGGCATGCGCATAGCGTCGTATGCCTTTCTTGTCGCCCAGGGCCTTGCTAAACGCCTGCCCCAAGGCGATACCCACATCCTCAACGGTATGGTGCGCATCGATATGCAGGTCTCCCTGGCACTCGACGCTGATATCCATCATGCCATGCCGTGCAATCTGGTCCAGCATATGGTCGAAAAAACCGACTCCGCTATTCAGCCTGGATATACCCGTACCATCCAAGTTGATGGCAACGGCAATCTTGGTTTCCAGGGTATTGCGGCTCACTTCAGCGTTACGCATGGCAGTCATTCAATCAGTCTCAAAAATCAAAACCGTTGCAAAACAGTCCACGCAGTCTTGCAACGGTTCCAGACAAGCTAATGCAGGCATGCCAACAAGGCATGCCGCGACAAAGCTTAATTAGCTGAACAGTTTCTTCAGCCAGCCAAACAGGCCACCACTGCTTTGTGTACCCTTGGCCGCAGCGCTGATTTCAGCAGCAGCAGCAGCAGGATCGGCAGCACCATAGATAGCCGCACCAGCAACAACAATTGTGGCACCTGCATCAACCACTTGTTTGGCGGTAGTCGCCTTCACGCCACCAGCTACGGAAATGTCAACACCCAGGTTCAGGCTGGAAACAAGGTTGAGATCGGCAAACGGTGTCTGACCAGCAGCCTGTTGATCCAAACCAGTGTGAACGCCAATGATGTGAGCGCCGAGCTTGGCCACTTCCTTGGTGCGTGCAGCCTTGTCAGTCACGTTGATCAGGTCGACTTGAGCCTTCTTGCCGTATTTGTTGGCAACATCAATGACGCCTTTGATCGTGCCAATGTCAGCAGTGCCGAGCACGGTCACGATGTCGGCACCTGCCTTGTAGAAAGGCTCTGCTTCGTAAAAACCAGCATCCATGGTCTTCAGGTCAACCAGGATCTTGTTGTTAGGGAACTTTGCGCGGAGAGTCTCCAGCAACTTGATACCGTTGTACTTGATACAAGGAGTACCGATTTCAAGAATATCAACATGTGGTGCAACAGTCGTAGCAAGCGCTACAGTCTGATCGAAATCTAGTGAATCTAATGCCATTTGAACTAATGGTTTTGCCACGATGCTTCCTCCGCTTTAATTACAGAATTATGATGTACTGACCGCGCTATGATACATTTTTTCCATTGATTAAGGGAAGTAATGGTGCAGCATTCTCTTAATTTATCAGGGAATCAATGTCATAGCCTACCGAATACACCAATCCTCAATGAATCAAAATGTCTTTCAGAGCCTCGACCAGCGCCTGCGACTGGACATCGGTGCCAATCGTAATCCGCAAGAAATCACTGATACGGGCAGGTTTGCTGAAATGCCTCACGATGATGTTGCGTGCACGCAAACTGGCAGCCAGCTCATCACCGCTGCGCTTGCCATGACGCGCAAAAATGAAATTGGCAACGGAGGGTAGCACGAAAAACCCCAAAGCCTGTAACTCCCTGACCAGCGCCTGCCTGGTGGCAACCACCTTGCGGCAGGTTTCTTCAAAGTAGGCCTTGTCTTCGATTGCCGCGGTAGCGCCGCTGATTGCAAAGCGGTCCAGCGGATAGGAGTTGAAGCTATCCTTGACCCGGGTCAATGCTTCAATCAGGGGTGGCTGCCCGATGGCATAGCCAACACGAAGACCAGCCAGGGAGCGTGCCTTGGACATGGTATGCGTCACCAGCAGGTTGGGATACCGGGCAACCAGTCCCACTACCGATTCGGCACCGAAGTCGACATACGCTTCGTCGACTACCACTACCGACTCGGTATTCACCTCGAGCAGCCGTTCGATCTCAGCAAGCGGCAGGCCGCAACCCGTCGGTGCATTTGGATTGGGGAAGATGATGCCACCGTTCGGGCGTTTGTAATCGCTTACATCAATTTGGAATTCATCATTCAAGGCGATGGTCTGGTATTCGATCCCATACAATCCGCAATATACCGGGTAAAAACTATAAGTGATGTCAGGAAACAGAATCGGCTGATCATGCTTGAGCAATGCCTGAAAAGTGTGGGCCAGCACTTCATCGGAGCCGTTGCCGACAAACACATGCGTGGCAGGCACGTTATAGAATTTCGCCACGGCCTGTACCAGTTTGGCCGAGGTCGGATCAGGATACAGGCGCAGGCTGTCTGCCACCTCCGCCTCAAGTGCAGCAAGTACCTTGGGGCTTGGTCCATAGGGATTCTCATTGGTATTGAGCTTGACCAGATTGGTCAGTTTAGGCTGCTCCCCTGGAACATAGGGCGTCAGCTCATGCACAATCGCGCTCCAGAACTTGCTCAAGATCACCCCTTCAAGCGGAATTCAGCAGAACGAGCGTGCGCCTGCAAGCCTTCGCCATAGGCCAAGGTGGCCGCCACACGGCCTAACTTCTGCGCGCCGGCGCTGGACACCATGATCAGGCTGGAGCGCTTCTGGAAGTCATAGACGCCGAGCGGCGATGAAAAGCGTGCGGTACGGGATGTAGGCAGGACGTGGTTCGGGCCAGCGCAGTAATCTCCCAATGCCTCGCAAGTGTCGCGCCCCATGAAGATGGCACCCGCGTGGCGGATTTTCTTGCTGTATGTCAGCGGATCATCCACCGACAGTTCCAAGTGCTCAGGCGCGATATAGTTGGCAATCTCCGCCGCCTGGTCCAGATCATTCACCTTGATGAGGGCGCCGCGGTTCTGAAGCGAGGTGCGGATAATCTCCTTGCGCGGCATTTCCTCGACCAACCTCTCGATACTGGCTTGCACCGCATCGAGGAAAGCGGCATCAGGCGACAGCAGGATGGCTTGCGCCAGCTCATCGTGCTCGGCCTGGGAAAACAAATCCATCGCCACCCAGTCGGGATTGGTCTTGCCGTCGCAGATCACGAGGATTTCAGACGGACCGGCCACCATGTCGATGCCCACCACGCCGAACACGCGGCGCTTGGCTGCCGCCACATAGGCATTGCCGGGGCCGACGATCTTGTCGACCTGCGGCACGGTTTCCGTGCCATACGCCAATGCACCTACTGCCTGGGCTCCGCCGATACAAAAGACGCGATCGACGCCGCACACCGCCGCAGCTGCTAGCACCAGTTGATTCTTTTCCCCACCCGGGGTCGGCACCACCATGATGAGCTCCTGCACCCCAGCGACCTTGGCTGGGATTGCATTCATGAGCACAGAAGACGGATAAGCCGCCTTGCCACCGGGCACATAGAGGCCGACGCGGTCCAGCGCAGTGACCTGCTGCCCGAGCAAGGTACCGTCTGCCTCGGTATAGGTCCAGGAGGACATCAGCTGTTTCTCGTGGTAATCCCGCACACGTTGCGCCGCCTGCTGCAATGCTTCGCGCTGCTCAGCGGGCAGACCATCCAGGGCGGCATGGAGCTCGGCCTCGGCGATTTCGAGCTGGGCCATGGATTGCGCATCCAGTCGGTCGAAACGCTGAGTATATTCCAGCACGGCAGCATCGCCACGGGTTTTGACATTGCGCAGAATGTCCGCCACGACGTTGTCTATCGTGTCGTCTTGTGCGGTCTCAAATGCAAGCAGGGCTTTTAGGTCCTGATCAAAACTTGCATCGCTTGTAGAAAAACGTCTGATATTCATGATTTCAACCTGGGTTATTGATTGGCCGCCACGGCCTGGGCAAACGCATCCATGATGGGCTGCAACTGGTCGCGCTTGAGCTTGAGTGACGCCTGGTTCACGACGAGGCGCGAACTGATGTCGGTAATTTCCTCTACCGCCTTGAGGTTGTTGGCACGCAAAGTACCGCCTGTACTGACCAAGTCCACGATGGCATCAGCCAGGCCAACCAGGGGGCCGAGCTCCATCGAGCCATAGAGCTTGATGAGGTCGACATGCATACCCTTGGCCGCGAAATGCTCACGCGCAGTCTTGACGTACTTGGTCACGACCTTGAGCCGCGCACCGCGGCGAATGGAGCCAACATAGTCGAAATCCTCGCGGACCGCGACCATCATGCGGCAACGCGCAATGTTCAGGTCCAGCGGCTGGTACAAGCCTTCGCCGCCATGTTCGTCCAGCACGTCCTTGCCTGCAATCCCCAGATCGGCGGCGCCGTATTGTACGTAAGTCGGCACATCGGTGGCCCGCACGATGATCAGACGGACATCGGAGCGATTGGTAGGCAGGATCAGCTTGCGCGATGCCTCAGGATCCTCAAGCGCGGTAATCCCTGCCGCTGCAAGCAAAGGCGTGGTTTCCTCAAAAATGCGACCCTTGGAAAGGGCGATAGTAATCATGACTGTCTTTCTTGTTTATGTAGCCTGTAGGGGCTTACTTTATCCGCTGGATGCGCGCGCCCAGCTGCCGGAGCTTTTCTTCCAATCGCTCATAGCCACGGTCCAGGTGGTAAATGCGTTCGATGACCGTTTCACCACGCGCAACCAATGCGGCCAGTACCAAACTGGCCGAAGCACGCAAATCAGTCGCCATCACGGTCGCCCCTTCGAGAAACTCGCGGCCGCGCACAATGGCCGTATTCCCTTCTACCTCGATATTGGCGCCCAGGCGCTGCATTTCCTGCACATGCATGAAGCGATTTTCGAAAATGGTTTCCGTCACCGTCGCCACTGTGTCAGCCACCGTGTTCAGCGCCATGAACTGGGCTTGCATATCGGTGGGGAATGCCGGATGTGGGGCAGTGCGGATGCTCACCGATTTCAGCGTACCGGGATGCTCTACCACTCCCTTGCTCCGCACAATGATGCTGTTGTCACTGCATTCGACTTCAGCGCCACTCTCGCGCAGCTTGTCGATCACCGCATCAAGCAGGTCGGCACGTGCATTGCTGAGTCTGACTTCCCCACCGGTCATGGCAGTAGCCACCATGTAAGTACCCGCTTCGATCCGGTCACATACCACATCATGGCTAGCCGCATGCAGGCTGGCAACACCCGTGACCGTGATCACATCGGTACCGGCACCCTCAATCTTTGCCCCCATTTTGACCAGGCACTCTGCCAGATCCACCACCTCGGGCTCCTTGGCTGCGTTTTCCAGTATCGTCAAGCCGTCTGCGAGAGTTGCAGCCATCATGAGGTTTTCCGTGCCCGTCACGGTCACAATATCCATGAAGACGCGCGCGCCTTTGAGCTTGGCAGCCTTGGCCTCGATATAGCCATGATCGATATGAATCTCCGCACCCATAGCCTGCAAGCCCTTGATATGCAGGTCAACCGGACGCGAGCCGATGGCACAACCACCAGGCAATGAAACCCTCGCATGACCGAACCTGGCAAGCAATGGCCCCAATACAAGAATGGAGGCACGCATTGTTTTCACCATGTCGTACGGCGCTTCGCAGGTATGAACATCGCTGGCATCCAGGCGCAGACAATGCGCTCCCAACTCAGCAATCTTCACGCCCATGTGCAGCAGCAATTTGCGCATGGTGGCGATATCCTGCAATTGCGGCACATTATCCAGCGTCAGTGGTCCATCCGTCAGCAGACCCGCACACAGAATAGGCAAGGCTGCGTTCTTGGCGCCGGAAACCGATATTTCGCCGTGCAAAGGGACACCGCCCTGGATGACTAGCTTATCCACGTGTTATGCCTGGGCTTCCTGCAACAGTTTCTGCAATTCACCTTGCTGGTAGAGATCCCGCATGATATCCGCACCGCCGATGAACTCTCCCTTGATGTAAAGCTGAGGAATGGTCGGCCAATTGGCATAGGTTTTGATACCCTCACGAATTGCCGGATCGGCTAACACGTCAACGGCGACGAAGTCCTTCAAGCCGCAGGCTTGCAGGATTTGTACGGCCAGTCCGGAAAAGCCGCATTGCGGGAACTTGGGACTGCCTTTCATGTATAGCACGACCGGATTGCTCGTCACCTGGTTTTTTATCAATGCTTGTGTATCCATATCATATCCTTGTTCTGTCAATCGGTTGCCATTAGCGCATGGCATTGAATTTAGCCCAGGCTTCCGGGGTGAATGTCCGCATCGACAAGGCGTGAATCTCCTCTTTCATCCGATCACCCAGGGCCTGATACACCAACTGGTGTTGTTGCACCATATTCTTGCCTGCAAACAACGGGCTCACGATGACCGCCTCGAAATGCTGCCCATCGTCTCCTAGCACCTGAACATGATCACAGGGAAGACCCTGGGCAATATAGTTTTTCAATGCTTCTGCACTCAGCACGGTTCAGCCTCGCAATTTATAGCCGGATTTCAACATCCGTAAAGTAATGAATGATAGGGTAAAAAAGCACCCTGCCACAACGCCTAGACTGATATAAGGCGAAATATCTCCCACCCCAAAAAAGCCGTAGCGGAAGCCGTCTATCATGTAAAAGAACGGATTGAGATGCGACACCTGCTGCCAGAATGGTGGCAGAGAGTGTATCGAATAAAATACACCGGACAAGAATGAAAGCGGCATGATGATGAAGTTCTGGAAAGCTGCCATCTGGTCGAACTTTTCTGCCCAGATACCTGCGATGATGCCGGCAGTTCCCAGCAATGCGCTGCCCAGCAAGGCAAATGCCAATATCCACCCAGGATGCGCTACCGGCAAGTCGATGAAGAACATGGCAACCAGGTAGATGCCCAGGCCTACCACCAGCCCGCGGATGATAGAAGCGGCAAGAAAAGCCAAGTAGAAGCCAAAGTGTGAAATCGGCGTCAGCAGGATAAAGATCAGGCTACCCATGATCTTGGATTGAATCAGGCTGGACGAGCTATTGGCAAACGCGTTCTGCAGCAGCGACATCATGATCAAGCCCGGGATCAGGAACGCTGTATACCCAACGCCGGGATACACCTGCACGCGCCCCTCCAGCACATGAGAAAATATCAGCAAGTACAACAGCGCGGTCATCACCGGCGCAGCCACCGTCTGGAAGCTGACGCGCCAGAAGCGTAGCAGCTCCTTCTTGAACAAGGTCCACGTCCCACGCAGATTCCAGGTTGCTACCTTGGTCATCAGCCTACAATCTCCACGAAGACATCCTCAAGGTCAGCCTCGATCAGCTGCATATCCTCGACAGTCACGCCCGCAAGCCGCAGCTCAGCCAGGATGAATTCCAGCTGCGCCACATCGGCAAGAGCGAGGACATATTCGCCTGCCTGCCCCTCTTTCACCAGCGAGGCCAGTGAAGCAGGCAGGTTGGCAGAAAGCTTGAGGCGCAAGCGCTTTCCGGGGACACGATTCAACAGGTTGCGCGTACTGTCCAGTGCCACGATTTCACCTTGCTTCATCATGGCAATGCGGCTACAGAGTGTTTCTGCTTCTTCCAGATAATGCGTCGTCAGGATAATAGTGTGGCCTTCGCGATTGAGCCTGCGAATGAACTCCCACATAGTCTGGCGCAACTCGACATCCACACCGGCAGTCGGCTCGTCCAGCACGATCACGGGGGGCTTGTGCGCAAGTGCCTGGCCGATCAATGCACGCCGCTTCATCCCGCCCGACAGGCGGCGCATATTGGTGCTAGCCTTGTCAGCCAAGCCTAGAGACTCGATGATTTCATCCACCCAGGCATCATTTTCGCGACCACGGCCAAAATACCCCGCCTGGAAGCGCAGCATCTCACGTACATTGAAGAAAGGATCGAACACCAGCTCCTGTGGTACTACCCCCAGCGCCTGCCGCGCCTGGGCATAATGCGTGCTGACGTCAAAACCCATTACCTGCAGGCTACCGCTGCTGGGACGAGACAAGCCAGCCAACAGGCTGATGAGCGTTGACTTTCCCGCCCCATTCGGGCCAAGCAATGCGAAGAACTCCCCCTGCTCGATGGACAAATCGATGCCTTTCAGCGCATGTAGATCGCCAAAACGCTTGTGGACCTGCTGGATATTGATCGCGGGAATCATAGGGAAGACGGGGAACCAAGCCCCACCATTTCAATGGTAATGACTGGAGTCGGATTGGGGAATCAGCTCAAGCACGCCATATAGCGTCGCCAAGCCGACAAGATTGGCTGGAAGGTTTACCACGCGAATATCGACCTTGTTGGCTGCAGCATGCCGCATCCATTCGAAAATCAAGCTGAGCGCCACGGTGTCGACCTCCGCCACTTGGGCGAGGTCGACCTCCAGTACGCTGGGCATCTGCAGCGCTCTGCTTTCGGCAAGCAGAACATTGACCTGGTTGATGGTCATGTCGCCACTGAGCAGCCAGCGATTTCCTTGTTGTTGAATCTGTGCCAAGTTGTACTCTACGCTTATTTGTTGGATTCCTGGTTCTTGGCAGCCAGTTTCTGAATCAAGCTGTCCAGGCCACCCTGGCGAATCTCATTGCTGAATTGGCTACGATAATTGGTCACCAGACTGACGCCTTCTATGGTGATGTCATACACTTTCCAACCATCGCCACTCTTCTCCAGGCTGTAATCGACAGCCACCGGCTGACCGCCTGGCTGCAGTATCTGGGTTTTCACCTTGACGTCAGTATCACCAGGCTGAGCGCGAAACGGCTTATACTCAATGGTCTGGTCACGGTACTTGGACAACGCAGTTGCATAAGTACGGAGGAGCAAGGTACGAAACTCAGCCTGAAACGCTGCCTTCTGCTCGGGAGTCGCCTTGTTCCAGGCCTTGCCCAATACTAGGCGCGACACACGATCGAAGTTGAAATTGGGCAGGATCTTTTCCTCTGCCAGCGCAAAAATCTTACTCTGGTTACCTGCCTGAATATCCTTGTCCTGCTTCACTATCGCCAGCACATCCTCGGCAGTCTGCTTCACCAGGGCATCGGGCGCCACCTCCGCCACAGCCAAGTTTGCACACCCGACAAACGCCATCGCAGCCATCCACTTCATCATTGTTTGCATGCTTACTCCGCCTCTTTGCTATTGTTAGACTGACCATCGGCTGACTCGGATGCCTTGCTGTAAAGAAACTGGCTGATCATTTTCTCCAGCACTACAGCATCCTGCGTCTTGATGAACTTGTCGCCATCCTGCAGCATCTTGTCATCGCCGCCCGCTTCCAAGCCAATATACTGCTCACCAAGCAAGCCGGCAGTATAAATATTGGCGAAGGTATCCTTGGGGAAAGGATACCGCTTGTCCACCTTCACTGTCACGAGCGCTTCATAAGTCTCGGGGTCGAACCGGATGGCATCCACACGCCCCACGACCACGCCTGCACTTTTCACCGGGGCACGAGGCTTGAGACTGCCGATATTCTCGAAGGCCCCTGTCACACTATAGGTCTCGCCAAGGGTGGCGCTATTGAAGTTGCCCACTTTCAAGGCCAAGCCGAACAGTGCGGCAATGCCTGCCGCCACAAAAACACCGACCCAAAGATCAATTGTAGTACGTTCCATCTTTTCTCCAGTGTGTTGCGCTTACGCAACAATCATGAACGAAGTCATTATAAAATCGAGCCCTAGTACTGCCAGAGAGGAATTCACCACCGTACGTGTCGTCGCGCGGCTGACGCCCTCGGCAGTCGGTGGCGCATCAAAACCTTCAAACAGGGCAATCATGGTGCAGGCAATACCGAACACCAGGCTCTTGATTACCCCATTCACAATATCTTCGCGAAAATCCACACTGGCCTGCATTTGCGACCAGAACGCACCTGCATCCACTCCAATCAAGGGAACCGCCACCAGGTAGCCGCCCAGCACCCCGACCATGGAGAACAAGGCCGCCAGCAACGGCATGGAGAACAGCCCCGCCCAGAATCTCGGCGCCACCACGCGGGCGATGGGGCTAACCGCCATCATCTCCATGGCAGATAACTGCTCAGTCGCCCTCATCAGACCAATTTCCGCCGTGATCGCGGTACCGGCGCGCCCGGCGAACAGCAAGGCGGTAACCACCGGTCCCAGCTCACGCACCAGCGACAAGGCCACCAGCACGCCAATCGCCTCGGAAGAGCCATAGCGCTGCAAGGTGTTATATCCTTGCAAGGCCAGCACCATGCCAACGAAGAACGCCGAGACGAGGATAATGATCAATGACAACACGCCAGTAAAATAAATCTCGCGTATGGTCAGGTGTAGCCTGCGGAAACTCTCGCCTGAGTAAATCAGGACGTAGAAGAAAAAACGGATCCCGGCACCGAACCGCCACAGGCGGTCAATCACGCGATGACCGATCCCGCGCAGCATATTCGCCACAGCACTAAACATTCACGCTCCTCAGGATATCCTGCCGGTAGTCGGGAGCGGCGTAATGGAAAGGCACCGGCCCATCCACCTCGCCATGCACGAACTGGTGCACGAACGGCATCTCGGACTTGCGTAGGTCATCAGGCACGCCTTCTGCCGCCACGACGCCGTCCGCCACGAAATAGACATAATCGGCAAAGGCGAACACCTCCTGCACATCATGCGTCACGATGATGGAGGTCGCGCCCAGCGCATCGTTGAGCTTGCGGATGAGGTTGCATATCACTGCCATCGAAATCGGGTCCAGCCCGGCGAACGGCTCGTCATACATAATGATGGAAGGGTCGAGCGCCACCGCCCTTGCCAGCGCCACGCGGCGCGCCATACCTCCGGAGAGCTCTGTCGCCTTGAGATTCCGCGCACCGCGCAGGCCCACTGCATTGAGCTTCATCATCACCAGGTCGCGGATCATGGATTCCGGCAGGTCGGTATGCTCGCGGATCGGGAAGGCCACATTCTCATAAACGGAAAGATCAGTGAACAAGGCGCCTTGCTGAAACAGCATGCCCATCTTGCGACGCAGCTTTTGCAAGCCCTTGCGGTCCTGCTTATGCACCACCTCGCCCGTCACGCGCACTTCGCCGCCCGACGGCTTCAACTGCCCGCCAATCAATCGCAATAGCGTGGTCTTGCCGCTACCGCTGCCGCCCATGATCGCCACGACCTTGCCGCGCGGAAATTTCATGTTGATGCCCTTGTGCAGCAAGCGCGTCTTGTAGCCAAAGGATAAATTGTCGATTTCGACGATATTGTCGCTCATGATCGCCACTTTTCAGGTTAGCCCAGTATTTTAATGCAAAAGCGCTTGAGTTCATATCGCCGAAAAAGTAAAAGCCCGCAAATGCGGGCTTTTACTTAAATCATTTCTGACTAGAAAGACATACAAACAGTGAAAGTTCCACCGTCAGGAACAGCGGCATTCGCCAGCGAGTTGCCAGCTGCTCCAACAGCAGCAGGAGTCGTAGTAACACGTACCGCCCCATTATTTGTCAATCCATCATCCAGTAATACATCAATCTGCTTTGCTAAACGCCCAGTAATTCCTTCGGAGCAAACAACAAAGGTTCCCACCATCGGGTTTTCATCATCCTGAATCGTATTAAATCCATTCAAACTTTGCACCCCAATACGCCCACCATCAGCATTGCGTGGAATGTAAGCATCAGTCCCCACTTGAGTCGAACCTGTAGCCAAGCCAGCCAACCTGACATGTTGCCAGAACAAATAGGACTCATCTGTCGGCGTCACAGAATTCCAATGTCCATCAATTCGACCATTCCCACGATTAGCAGCAGCAGCTGGCGTTCCATTCGTTATGTGCATGGCGACTGCCGCGTCATCCCCAGGCAATGCCCTATATTTGTCCTGATACCCATACAGCAATATCTGCGTATTTTTAAAATCATTGGCAATATTTTTTGCCTTAGCACTATTAATCAACTCCTGCCCCTTGAGCACGCCGCCCAGTAGCAGGCCGATAATCACGAGGACAATCGCCAGCTCGATCAGCGTGAAGCCGGATGTTTTTTTCATATACTATCCTTGCGAGAGGCCGCCAGATCGCGGCAGCTAAAAAATAAGGTGGTATGAGATATGCAACTCCCATGCCAGCCTGCCTGACATCAAGACTGCCCAGAAGCCCGGCAGCCCTGGGGTTTTCTAGCAGATCAGGGCAAATTTCACATTTGCCAAAATATCGTCAAAGTGTTGACATTTCGTCTATAGTGACAAAATTACGACACTTCATTATTAGAGACCCCTCTCGCCTCATGGCCATTCTGAGCAACAGTCACAATTTTCCCCGACCCAGCGCATCAACGTTGCAGCAGTGGATGCTGGGATTGATGTTATTGAGTTTTCACGGCGTGCTGCTATGGGGTTTCGAGGATCCGCTGCAGAAGGGGCTACTGCTCTGCCACTATGGCTTGTTCCTGATCTGGCAGCCAATCTGGCAAACCAAGGAGAAACTTTCCCCGCAAGCCATTCTGTTGTTCGCAGCAGGTGGCATCCTGCTTACCTTGTTCGTAAGTTGGTGGTTGCTGGCCATCTGGCTCTCTGCCTTGTTCGGCCTGCTGGGTGGACGCGTTTTTTCCGCGACTGCGCGCGCTTCGCGCCACAGCTACCTGTTCGCTGCCACCTACCTGCTTTCGGTCCTCCTGCTGTGGGTCATCCCTCACCTGCTGGATGCCGACACGACCTTGCAAGTGACAGAATTCCTCATGCTCTACCTGCTGCCCATTCTTCCACTGGTCATTCTGTTCCTGCATGTCAAGCAGGAGACTCACCAGCATGCGCCCATTCTGGATTTCTTCTACACCCTACTGCTGTTCTTGCTCTCGGTGACTTTGATCCTCAGCATTTTCACGCTCTCGCGCACCACCGAGGCGGATTACGCCGAGGTCGTGGTATGGGTAGTGTTCGGCCTCGCCGCCGTCTTATTGCTGGCCAGCTGGCTATGGAACCCGCGTGCGGGTTTCAGTGGTATCGGGCAGCTACTGTCTCGCTATCTTCTCAGCGTGGGTCTGCCATTCGAACGCTGGATCAAGAATATTGCCGAGCTCGCCGAGCGCGAAACCAGCGCCAGGGAATTCATGCAAGCGGCAATGAGCGAAGTGGAAGCCCTGCCGTGGGTGGTAGGCGGAAAATGGAGGACTGAAGATGACCAAGGCGAGTTTGGAGCCCCTGCGCCCTACTTCGCCGACCTCGCGTTCCATGACTTCCACCTGACGCTTTATAGCCGTTGGCCGCTGACACCTGCGCTCACAATGCATCTCAAACTGCTCGCGCAGATACTTGGCGAGTTCCATGAAGCCAAGCGGCGCGAGGAAGCTTTGCTGCAGAACACTTATATGCAGGCTATTTATGAGACGGGGGCACGCCTCACCCACGACATGAAAAATATCGTGCAATCGATGAGCGCACTCTGTAGTGCGGCAGAGCAGGCAACCGAGGCCGACAATGAACGATTGGTCGCGCTGATTCGCAAGCAACTGCCTTTGCTCAATCAACGCCTGGCATTGACGATCGACAAGTTGGGCGCGCCACGCAACGAGAACACACGCATGCTGCCCTTGCTCGAATGGTGGGACAATCTGCAACAGCGCTATGCTGGCAGTCGCATCAGCTTCAGCGAGACCATCAGCACCGAAGCAGATCCAACGATAGACAGCGAGGTCTGGGATAGTGTCGTGGACAATCTGTTGCAAAATGCCCTGGCAAAATCCCGGCACGAACCGGATATCAGCATCTCCGCCTCATTGATGGTCGGCAATCAGAAATTTGTGGAAATCGCCGACAGCGGCAACCCCATGCCAGCAGAGGTGGCGACCAACCTTTTTCGCAAGCGCATCCGCTCCGAAGGCGGGCTAGGGATTGGGCTGTACCAAGCTGGGCGCCAGGCGCAACAGGCCGGCTATCAGCTTGCACTGGTGGAGAACAATCCAGGTGCAGTTCGTTTCCGATTGGAGATGGCTTAACCAAACAGGAACAGGCCACGCTGCAGTGCAGGCGCGGCCTTCTTCACCTCAGGCCGAGGCATGCATGCCCCTTTTCCTTGCCGCACGCGTCTATAGTTCGCCGTAAGAATGCAGGCCGGACAGGAACATGTTCACACCCAGGAAGGCGAAGGTGGTGACCAGCAAGCCCACCAATGCCCACCATGCCAGGATAGGCCCGCGCAGTCCCTTGACCAGCCGCAGGTGCAGCCAGGCTGCATAATTGAGCCAGACGATCAGCGCCCAGGTCTCTTTCGGGTCCCAAGACCAATAGCCGCCCCACGCTTCAGCGGCCCACATGGCGCCCAGGATGGTGGCGATGGTAAAGAAGGCGAATCCGACCGAGATGGCCTTGTACATCACGTCATCCAGCACTTCCAGGCTAGGCAGGCGCGATGCAAGCACGCCCTTGCTCACCAGCAAATAGGCCAGGCCGACCATGGCCGCCAGGGCGAACGTGCCATAACCGATAAAATTGGCCGGGACATGGATTTTCATCCAGTAAGATTGCAAGGCAGGCACCAATGGCTGGATTTCATAAGCTTGGCGGTCGAAGGTGTACCAGAGGATGAAGCCCACGGCGGCGTTGATGACGATCAGCACGAAACCGCCAAGCTGGCGCGTGGCATAACGTCCCTCGTAATAGAGATAAGCCAGCGCGGTAATCAGGCAGAACAGGATGAAGACTTCATACAGGTTGCTGATCGGAATGTGCCCGACATCCGGGGCGATCAGGTAGGACTCATACCAGCGCACCATCAGACCAACAAAGCCCATGACCACGGCAGACCAGACCAGGCCAGACCCCACCTTGGACGCAAAGGCGGAACGCGCTAACAGGCCCAGCCAGTAGGCCAGCATGGATAGGACGAACAACACGTTCATCCACATGATGGCCGACTGGCTGGAAATCAGGTACTTGAGCAAAAATACCTGCTCCACATTCGCCTGACTGCCATCATAAAGCCGGATGGATGCCAGGCTGATGCCCGCTACGACCAGCAACAGGATACGCATGGGCTTCCATTGCCACCCCAGCCAGCTGAACAACGCGACCGAACCAAACAGGATACCGACTTCATATGCATCCATGAATTCGGCATATTGCCGGTATGCGAACACTCCTCCAAGCAGCAGCAATAGCGCATAGGCCCAGTCCGCCAAGCTCAGGCGCCTGAGCAACGGCTCCGGCGCATCTTCCATATAGGCAGTCTTCATCATCAACCCCAATCCATATTGGTTACGTGACACAAGTCACATGTGCTGGTTTTCCAGCAGTCGCGCGAGCTTACCGCGCATATTGTCGAACTCAATGTCGAAATCACGGTTCTTGCGATTGGCCGACATGGCAAACAGCACACGGCTGCTTTCCGGCTTCACCAGCAACCAGATACGCCGCTCGCGGATATAAATCATGGCGAATATACCCAGTACCAACAACACGGAACCGGAATAGACCAGCACCTTGCCCGGCGAGCGCGTCAGCTGCAAACCGCTGGACTGGCGATGCTCGAACCCGGTCAATTGCAGATATAGCGGCGCTCCGTAATGGAAGCTGTCGCTGATCGCGTGCAGGCTGTCCTCGATGAAAGCCTGCAACGCCTCGTCATTCTCTGCCGGAGGGAGACCGGCACGCTCGCGACTGATCGCATGGGCAGCAAAGGCAGCCGTCGTCACGATTTTGACGTATGCCTGCGCAGCGCCAGCACGTTGCGCCTCCGGCACGGCTTCATCGATCATTTCGGCCACCTGGCCAAATCCGCCACGGCTGAACGCCAACAACAACTGCCTGACACTGGCTTCGAACCTGCCGCGCGTTTCCGTGTCGAGATCGCCATGACTGGACAGGGCCAGCTGGGAGACGCGGCGTACAATCTCCGGATACAGCGTTTGGTCAAACATCGCCGCCCGTAAGTTCATATAGCCATCGACTTCCCCATTCTCATCCGCAGGAATCCGCAGATAGCGATAACTATCCTGCTGCATGGAACGCACGCCAGAGAGAAAATACTGCCGTCCGTCCAGCAGCAGCGGGTTCATGTAGTTCACATATTCGCGCGCCTGACCTTCGGCATCCCGCACTTTGAAGGTGACGTTCGGGCCGACATTGCGCGGCTTGCCCTTGCCGTCGATAGACAGGTTCAGGATATTGAACAGGCGAAAATCGGACAACTCTACGCTCAATGGGCTATTGCCACCGCTGACGTCATATTTGTTGAATACGTTGCCGCTGAACGGAATATGGTCGGCATGGCTACCCAGCAGGTTCCATACCTTGAAGTCCAGCTTGGAGCCACCATCGCCGAAGTCGGACTGGTAGATGGCTATCCCCTTGTAAATCAAGGGGTGGTTTACCTTGATCGTCGCTGTGACCGGCTCCTCGCGCTCAGGATCGATGATCATGATATCGCTCTCGAACGACTTGGGCTGGCCAGTATCGTAATGCTCAATACGGAAAGCCTTCAAGACAATGCTGAACGGCAAATCCTGCACCAGGTATCCATCACGCACGCGCAGGAAGGCTGCGCTGGCACCGGCACCTTCGGGCAGCGTCATATTGGCGCGGAACGAAAGGTTCGCCGGAGACATACGGCTTTGCGGCGGCACCTTGCGCTCAGGGATATCGCGCGTTTCTACCACCTTGTACCCAAGCAGCTCCTGCGCCTTGAATACCAGGTTTCCGTCCAGAAGGCCACCGACACAGATAACGACAATCGCAGCATGGGTCAGGATATAACCCAGGCGCTGATAGCTGCCCGCCTTGGCGGCAAACAGGCTATCACCATTCTCTTGCCGCACTGTCTTGTACCGAAACCCATGCGCTGCGAGGAATCGCGCCAATCGAGAAGCAGTCTCTTCGGTGGAATATGGGGTGTGGTACTCATGATGATGGCTGAAGCTGCGCAGTGAAGTTTCCTTGGCACTCTCCCGGAATGCGCGCAGCTCCTTCAGCATGAGCGGGGTGTTGCGATAAATACACAAGGATGTGGAAAGCACGAGAAAGAGCAGAATGAGCAGGAACCAGCCCGAGTGGTAGACGTCGTAAAGCCCGAGAAACTCAAAAAACTCGAACCAGAACTGGCCAAATTGCACAATATAGTTGGTATATGGCTCATTCTGCTTAAGCACTGTGCCGATAATGGAAGCAATGCCGAGCACGACCAACACGCTGACTGCAAAGCGCATGGAGCTCAGCAGCTCATATAGCCTGTGCCTGGTGGACTGTATGGGATTCAAAACAAGACCATGTAAAAAATTTGAGATGAGACCATCATGCCTATGGTTGGTTGCAAGCCTGGCAAAAAACTAAGGGTGGCTGATGCCACCCTTAACGCTTGTACGAGGCTTCTGGTTGTCAGGCGGGCAAAACATATACTTGTCGCGAAATCCTGACCCTACCCAACGCTAGCGCGCTGGCAACACTCAACTCTCCGGATACCAACACTGCAAGTAGGGCCGCATTTTATATAAAAACCCCCACTTCGTGCTAATATTTTTCCCTTTTCCGTCACGGCGCCTACCCTCCATGCCTTTGTTTCAAAACGCCACTTTTCATATTTCCGCCCACAATCTGAGCGACCTGCCTGCCCCCGCGGGCATCGAGGTGGTATTTGCAGGGCGCTCGAACGCCGGTAAATCCAGTGCATTGAACACACTGGCCAACCATAACCGCCTGGCCTTCGTGAGCAAACAGCCCGGGCGCACCCAGCTCATCAATTTTTTCAGCCTGGGCAATGACCGCTTCCTGGTGGACTTGCCAGGGTACGGTTACGCCAAGGTGCCAGAAGCCGTGCGCAAGCACTGGCAGCTTACACTGGCCAGCTACCTGAGCCAGCGCCCCTGCATCGGCGGGCTGGTGCTGGTGATGGACTGTCGCCACCCCCTCACCCCACTGGACCGCCAGATGCTGAATTGGTACAGCCCGAGCGGCAAGCCCATCCACGCCCTGCTCACCAAGGCAGACAAGCTGTCGCGCCAGGCAGCCAACCAGACATTGCAACAGGTCAGGAAAGAACTGGAGGCCAGCTGGGGCAACTGCAGCGTGCAATTGTTCTCCAGCCTGAAGAAGCAAGGCGTGGAAGAGGCCGAAACCGTGATCGGGCGCTGGTTATTTGCGCCGGAAGATGATGTCCCAGACGCCGTGGCCTAGCTTGATGCCACGGTTCTCGAACTTGGTCAGCGGGCGATAGTCCGGCTTGGGCGCATAACTCTGCGCCGTATTCTCTAGCAAGGGCTCTTGCTGCAGGATATCCAGCACCCACTCCGCATACTCCTGCCAGTCCGTCGCCACATGCAAGTAAGCGCCCGCCTTCATTTTGCTGCATAGCAGTTTGACGAACGCCGCCTGGATCAGCCGGCGCTTGTGGTGGCGCTTCTTATGCCAGGGATCGGGAAAGAATATGTGCACGCCGTCCAGGCTGGCGTCGGCGATCATATGCTGCAGCACTTCCACCGCATCGTGCTGGATGATGCGCAGGTTGTTCAGCTGCAATTCTCCAATCTGCTTGAGCAGGCTGCCTACCCCTGGCGTGTGCACTTCCACGCCGATAAAATCGCACTCCGGTTGGCTCTGGGCAATCTTGGCCGTGCTATCCCCCATGCCGAAGCCAATTTCCAGGACTTTAGGGCTCCCTTCTCGGCCGAATAGCGAATCCAGGTCCAGAATGACAGGGGCATAGGGCACCCCGAACACCGGCATCAGCTCGTCCAATGCGCGCTGCTGGGCGTGCGTCAGTCGGCCCTGGCGCAACACGAAGCTGCGGATCGGGCGTCTTGCAAGCTCCTCCTTGCCGATATTTTCATTGCCTGTCATCTCTTGAGCCATGCCGATTCAATCACTGAAAAAAACCGCGATTATAGGGTATGGGAACGGTCACCGCGAACAAAACCCGAAAGCGGCTGCACGTGCCGACCCAGCGCAATCACCTTGAACAGTTCACCCATTTCGGCAGGTGACAATAGCTTCTGCGCCGCGCTTGCCAGTGGCGCATACCGCATCAGGTCATGCGCCGGCACACGTGACATCAGCTCGGTAATCCCGCAATTGATCAGGAACTGCGCCTGCGTGCAATATCCCAGCAAATGGAGCCCGTTCCCAATGCCCGCTTCTGCCACGGCAGAAAAATCAACGTGGGCGGTCAAGTCCTGCAAGCCCGGGTACAGCAAGGGGTCTTGGTGGGCATAATGGCGATAGTGGCACATCAGGGTGCCCTGGTGACGTTGCGGGTGGTAGTACTCCGCCCGTGGGAACCCGTAGTCGATAAACAGCAGCACACCTTCCTGCAGGCACTGTGCCAGGCTTGCCACCAGCGCCCGCGCTGCAGGACTGGTCTCCGTCTGGTAGTATTCCGGCAATGCAAGCACTTCGATTCCACTGACCAGGCCGGCATCCACCAGGGGCCGGGACGCCAGCATCAAGTTCCCCTCCTGATTCAAAGCCACCCCCAGCTCCTGCCAACCTGCTTCTTCTTTCCGTACGAGATGTACAGGCACGGCATCAAGCACCTCGTTTGCAAGCACAACGCCTGTAAACGCCTCTGGCAAGCTGTCCAGCCACGCAACACGTGCATAGAGCGCGGGCGCCAGAACAGACTGCAGATATTGCTGCTGCACACTTCTCAACCCCGCACTCACTTCCAGGATCTCATATCGCTCGGGCAGCGCGTTGGCAAGCTGCAACTCCTCAAGCATGACAGCAGCCAGCTTGCCTCGCCCTGCGCCCAGCTCAAGAATACTGCCGCCAGTCTGCGTCAACACCGCCATTACCTGTCGCGCCAGGGTCTGGCCGAACAACGGCGTCATTTCCGGCGCTGTCACAAAGTCGCCAGCCACACCGAATTTCTGCGCGCCCGCACTGTAATAGCCCAGGCCAGGCGCATACAACGCCAGCTCCATATACCGGGCAAAACTGACCCACCCCCCTGCATCAACCACCTCTTGGCGAATGAGTGCGATCAGCTGTGCACTATGCTTGATAGCGTCTGCATCGGGGACAGGCAAGGCGGAGATATTCATGGTATTGGATTATAATGCCAAGTTATTCCTGAATTTTGACGCGATCTGGAACATTTGGTGGATGCATCCCTGGACAGCAAGGTGGTTTTGATTACTGGCGGTGCCAGGAGGGTGGGCGCGGCCATCTGCCGCCTGCTGCATGCTGAAGGCGCCAGCCTGATGATCCATTACCGCAGCTCGGACGATGAAGCGCGCACCTTGCAATCCGAGCTGAATCTGCAACGCCCTAACTCTGTCGCCATCATCCAGGGGGACTTGTTGCGGTTAAGCGTATTGCCCAAGCTGGTACAGGAGACCGTGCGCCACTTCGGCCGTCTGGACGCCCTTATCAATAACGCTTCCAGCTACTACCCCAGCGAGCTGGGCAGCATCACCGAAGACCAATGGGAAGACCTGATCGGCCCCAATCTCAAGGCACCATTGTTCCTGTCGCAGGCTGCCGCCCCCGAGCTCAAGAAAACGCACGGCACCATCATCAATATCACGGACACGCATGTAGAGCGCCCGAAAAAAGGATATATCGTTTACAGTGTTGCCAAAGCAGGTCTGGTGACACTGACCAAGTCATTGGCGCACGAATTGGCGCCGGAGGTCAGGGTCAACGCTGTCGCCCCCGGACCAGTGTTATGGCCTGAAAACAACCCGCAGTTCGACGAAGTATACCGCCAGCGCGTCATCTCCCAGACACTGCTGAAACGCATCGGCGAGGGTGACGATGTCGCCAAGGCGGTGCGCTTCCTGTTGCAGGACGCGCCTTTCATCACCGGACACGTGATCGCCGTCGATGGCGGACGTTCACTCAACCTTTAAATCATTCCATCATGATCAAACATTATCCCGACAATGCCTCCAACAGCTTCCTCAAATTGCGCAACAGCCTCATCAGCGCCACTGGCAAAGCTATAGGCGACTACAACATGATCGAAGACGGCGACACCATTCTCGTCTGCATGAGCGGCGGCAAGGACTCCTATACCATGCTCATGATGCTGCTGGCGTTGCAGGAGCGCGCACCCGTCAACTTCAAGCTGATCGCCATGAACCTGGACCAGAAACAGCCGGGCTTTCCAGCTCACATCCTGCCTGCCTATCTGGAACAACTGGGCGTCGATCATCGTATTGTCGAGGCCGACACCTACTCCATCGTCAAGGAGAAGATCCCAGAAGGCAAGACGACCTGCTCCCTTTGCTCACGGCTGCGCCGTGGCATCATCTACCGCACGGCACAAGAACTGGGCGCAAATAAAATCGCATTGGGTCATCATCGTGACGACATCGTGGAAACGCTGTTCCTCAATATGTTTTTTGGTGCCAAGATGAAAGCCATGCCACCCAAGCTTGCCACCAACAAGGGAGAGTTCCACGTGATCCGTCCGCTCGCCTATTGTGCCGAGAAGGACATCGCCAGTTATGCACGTGGGATGGACTTCCCCATCATTCCCTGCGACCTCTGCGGCTCCCAGGAGAATCTGCAACGACAGAAGGTCAAGGACATGCTGCAAGCCTGGGAGCGGGAGCAACCGGGCCGCGTCAACAATATCTTTCGCGCCATCTGCAATGTCGAACCCTCGCACCTCGCCGATACCGACCTCTATGATTTCAAGCACATGTCGCAGAGCAAGGCCGAGGATGAAGATCCGCTGTTCGGCGATATTGATAAAGAAAGCAATCCGGCCTTGAGCCTGGTTTCCAGCGAAGGTTTCCGCATCGAGTTCAAACGCAATATCGCCTGACAGCTCGTTCCACCCTTCAAGAAAAGATCAGCGGCAAGCATCTAAATTTACAGTGATTTCTTGTGCAGCGGGCGATTTACTCTTATCATCTGCCGCTCTGCATCCCACAAGTCATGTGTCCATGTCAAAACTGCTGATCGTCGAATCGCCATCCAAGGCCAAGACCCTGAAAAAATACCTGGGCAAGGATTTTGAGGTTTTGGCCTCATATGGGCACGTCCGTGACCTGGTTCCCAAGACCGGGGCCGTCGATCCGGATCATGACTTTGCCATGAAATATGAAGTGATCGACCGCAACGCACGCCATGTGGATGCCATTGCCAAGGCGGTCAAGACTGCCGATGCCATCTACCTCGCCACCGACCCGGACCGCGAAGGGGAAGCCATTTCCTGGCACATTGCCGAGATCCTCAAAAGCAAGAAACTGCTCAAAGACAAGCTGATCAAGCGCGTCGTGTTCCACGAAATCACCAAAAATGCCGTACAGAACGCGATCGAAGAACCACGTGACATTTCCATGCCGCTGGTCAATGCCCAGCAGGCACGTCGGGCACTGGATTACCTGGTTGGCTTCAACCTGTCGCCTTTGTTGTGGAAGAAGATTCGCCGTGGCTTGTCCGCCGGCCGCGTGCAAAGCCCGGCATTGCGCCTGATCGTCGAGCGCGAGCTTGAGATCGAGGCATTCAAGAGCCAGGAATACTGGACCATCCATCTGGAATCCGCCAAGCACCAGCATGTGTTCGATGCCAAGCTGGTGCAACTTGAAGGCAAGAAGGTAGAGCAGTTCACCATTACCAACCAAGCACAGCAACAGGAAGTCGTCGGCAAGCTGCTTGCCGTGAGTGCAGGCAAGACCACCGTCTCCCGCGTCGAGAAAAAACAGCGCAGCCGCAGCCCGGCCGCCCCATTCACGACATCCACCCTGCAGCAGGAAGCCGTGCGCAAGCTCGGCTTCACCACCAGCCGCACCATGCGGGTCGCCCAGCAATTGTACGAAGGTATCGACATCGGTAGTGGCACGATGGGCTTGATCACCTATATGCGTACCGACAGCTTCAGCCTAGCGACCGAGGCAGTCATGCAGATCCGCGACTATATCAAGCAGAATTTTGCCGCCGAATATCTGCCCAAGTCCCCGATCATGTACAAGACCAAGGCCAAGAACGCACAGGAGGCGCATGAAGCGATACGTCCGACCGACATCTCACGCACTCCGGCCAGCATGCGTGCGTTCCTCACTGACGAGCAGTTCAGGTTGTATGAGATGATCTGGAAGCGTGCACTGGCTTGCCAGATGACCCAGGCCAAATTCGATGCCGTCAGCATTGATCTCGCCGTTGGATCCGATGCCAACCTGTTCCGTGCCACAGGCCAGACACTGATATTTCCGGGTTTTATTGCGGTTTACATGGAGGGGGTGGACGACGAGGAAGAGGAAGGCGAAAGCAAGCTGCCGCACCTCGAAACCGGCGAAGTGCTCGCCGTGCAGAAAATATACGGGGATCAGCATTTCACAGAACCACCCCCGCGCTATTCCGAGGCCAGCCTGGTCAAGGCACTTGAGGAATATGGCATTGGACGCCCCTCGACTTATGCCAGCATCATTTCCACGCTGCAAGATCGCGAATATGTAGTGCTGGACAAGAAACGCTTCATCCCTACTGATGTTGGCCGCGTGGTAAACAAATTCCTTACCGAGCATTTTACCCGCTATGTGGACTACGGTTTTACCGCCAACCTGGAAAATGAGCTGGATGACATCGCGGAGGGTGAGCGCGAATGGATTCCCGTTCTCAATGAATTCTGGCAAGGCTTCAACAACCAAATTCATGAAAAAAGCAACGTGGAGCGCCCCGGCGTTGAAATGCTCGATGAGGCATGCCCCAAATGCGGCAAACCGTTGCAGTCCCGCTTGGGCCGCTTCGGAAAATTCATCGGCTGCTCGGGCTATCCCGAGTGCGACTATATCCGTAACCCGAACGCGAATGCCAACAACAATGAGCCTACGGTCATTGGGCAGGAACCCGAGAGCGGCAAGGACATCCTGCTGCTGAATGGTCCTTATGGTCCCTACCTGCAGATCGGCCTGCCCGAGGCAGACAGCAAGAAGAAACCCAAGCGCGTCAGCATCCCCAAGGAAATCCCTGTTTCCAGCCTGGATATGGAAACGGCGCTCAAGCTCATTGCATTGCCGCGTGACTTGGGCCAGCATCCCGAAACGGGCAAGAAAGTGGTCGCCAATATCGGACGCTTTGGGCCTTACGTCAACCACGATGGCAAGTTCAAGTCTATTCCCAAGAGCGAGAGTGTTTTCGATATTGACCTGGCACGTGCTATCGAACTGCTGGCGCAGGCCAATGCCGGCGCAGCGCCCATCAAGGAGCTGGGCAACCACCCGGACGGCACGGGTAATATTGCCATCTATGCTGGACGCTTCGGCCCTTATGTGCAACACGGCAAGTTGCGCGCCACCTTGCCCAAGGGCCAGGAACCGGAAACCCTGACCATGGAGCAGGCCCTGGAGCTGCTATCAGCCAAGGCGGCAAAAGATGCTCCGGCCAAGAAGGCCAAGACTACTACTGCGAAAAAGACAAGCAGCACCAAGAAGGCGGCTACAACGACTCGCAGGAAAAAAGCATCGGCGGGCGAGAGCGAATAGCCTCCTCAATACGCTATCCATCTCACAGCCCATCACGCACCAATAGGGCCTGAATAAATAAAAAGCGGCCAAGGCCGCTTTTTATTTATTCAGGAATCGCCACATCAGCTTGCATCGCGATGGTTATTGCTACTTTCTATCCACTTGCGGATTTTCTGTGCGTCGCCTACCCGGGCATTCTTGCTGAATGAATCCAGCAGCACAATGATCAGGGGCTGGCCACCAACCTCCGCCTGCATCACCAGACAGCGGCCAGCCTCATTGATGTAGCCGGTCTTGGACAAGCCGATCACCCAGTCGCTGTTGCGTACCAGTACATTGCTATTCACATAATGCAATGGCGCGCGCGCGCCATTGACTGGCACGGCATAGGCGGTAGTGGTCGATACATGGCGGATCTCGGGATATTGGTATGCAGCGCGCACCATCTTGACCAGATCCTCAGCAGTGGAAACATTTGCGCTATTCAACCCGGTCGGGTCGGCAAAACGCGAATGCAGCATGCCCAATTGCAGGGCCTTGGCATTCATCGCAGCGACAAATGCATTGAGCCCCCCCGGATAATGACGGCCCAGCGCTGAAGCTGCTCGGTTTTCTGAGGCCATCAAGGCAAGCTGCAGCATTTCTGCCCTTGTCAGGGTCGCCCCGATCGGCATCCGCGAGCCGGTTCCCTTGAGGGTGTCAATGTCTTCCCGCGTGATTCTCAGCTTTTCATTCATATCCTGCTGGGCATCCAGCACCACCATTGCCGTCATCAGCTTGGTCAGAGAAGCAATCGGCGCAGCGATATCTGTTCCCTTGGCAAACAAAACCTCGCCGGACTCCTGATTCACGATCATGGCCTTGCTGGAAGCCAGCTTTAAGCCCGCATCCTCATCCTTGAACACGCTAGGGCTGGCTGTGGCAACAGCACTGTTGGAACGTATGGTACTGATGATCCTGCCGCTGGCTTCATTTTTCTTTGCTACCGCCGCTTTCTTATTGGCAACGGTTTTGTTACTCGCCTTGGTTTTGCTGGCTGCAGATTTCTGCGGCTTTTTCTCCGCTGCACAGGCCAAGACCGGCGGCATACACAATGCCAGCATGGTCAGCCATAATGTGATGATACGCTTCATGTCACACCCGCCCCGTCAATGATCGAAAAAATAATATCCAAAAAGATTTGATTTGTCATTAACATAGCAACGGAAGTTTATATATTTTCTTAATAGAAGAAAGATAAAAAAATCTGCCTCTGTATCGGTTTCACTGGTTTATGAGAAAATATGCCGACATCATTCCCCTGAGCTTTTCATGAATATTCCTGAAAACCTGCAATACACTGCCGAACATCTGTGGGTACGTCCAGACGAGAACGGCCATTGGCTCGCCGGCATTACCGACCATGCCCAGGATTTGCTGGGCGATATCGTATATGTCGAGGCCCCTAAGCCGGGAACCCGCCTATCCGCAGGCCAGCCTTGCGGACTGGTAGAATCTGTCAAGACCGGTTCCGACCTGCATGCCCCTCTCGATGGTACCGTAACCGCCATCAATGAAGCCCTGCAAATTACACCGGAAGAGATCAACGACAGGCCTTACGATGCCTGGATTTTTTCCTTCGAGCCTGAGCATGCACCTACGGGACTGCTAAGTGCAGCTGAATACAGAGCACTGCTGGGCTAATCCTTTTTCAACACCTGGAGCACGCGCTCCCTGAAACTATCAGCCAATACACGCTCGACCTCGGCACTGAGCCTGGGAGTCAATGCTTGCATTTCCTTTGCCAAGGCCTCCTGAATGGCCTGGGCAATCACCGGCTGCATATCGGCAATCACTGCCTCAGCCAGTTCTCGACGCGCCAGCAGCAATGGCGGATGCTCCGTTTCCTGCTCGCTCGAAACATCTCTAGGATGCTCCACGTCCTCATCCGCTGGCAAGAACTTGATGCCTGGCACCTGAGATGCCGTCTTTCCTTCAGAGGGAGAAGGTAACACCTCGGGCGTATCCCCCAGGCTTGCAGGCACATCATCGGCATGATAAGACGCCAGCAGCTGCTCAACCGCGATAGCACTGAGTGCACCGCCTCCCTCATAAAACTCCGTCAATATGGGAATGTCATCCTCGGTTGCCTGCCCGGATGTCGGCGTTGCTACATTGCTCAGCGCGTTAATGCGGCGCAGCACCAGCGCCAGTTCATCTTGAGGTTGATCGCTCATCGGACCCTCCTTTCATCAAGGCAGCGCCACTCGCATCGAATGTCCTGAGCTCATAGCCGCGGTCACGATAGAACCGATACCGCTCACGCGCCGCCGCACGATCCTCTTCCTCCAACCCGACAATCTCGATCAGTCGCCTGAACCGGCTGAAGAATGGTGGATATTGGCTATCAAGATTGATCAGGATATCGTCATGAGGCAACGGTTCATGACGCCAATCTATAATAACGGGCGTTTCTGCCGCACGGGGATGCGTGGCATGACAGTGCGGCAGGAAGCCGGTCGGCGGACTGCTCCATAGAAATGAGCCCAGCTGCTCTGCAGCCTGCTGGGTAGAGGCCAGCACCATCAGCCTGCGCCCCCGTTGCACGGCACGGCTGCTGAGACTGGCGACATGGGCGGCCTTGTTGGGCACATTGAAAAAGAAATCAACCCGGGTCATGCGGTCCTACTTCCCGGCGCGCTGCTTGAGAAACTCGGTAAGCAGCGGTACTGGGCGTCCCGTGGCCCCTTTTTCCTTGCCGGACTTCCAGGCAGTACCCGCAATGTCCAGATGGGCCCAGTCGTATTTCTTGGCAAAACGCGAGAGAAAGCATGCGGCGGTGATACTGCCGCCGGCCCTGCCGCCGATATTCGCCATATCGGCAAAATTACTGTCGAGCTGGGACTGATAATCATCCCAGAGCGGCAAGCGCCATGCCCTGTCATATGCCTCGTTACCTGCATCCAGCAATTCTTCGGCTAGGCTGTCCTTGTTGCTGAACAAGCCGCTGGCGTGATGTCCAAGCGCAATCACGCATGCCCCTGTCAGGGTGGCCACATCCACCACGGCCTGCGGCTCGAAACGTTCTGCATAGGTCAAGGCATCACAGAGGATCAGCCGGCCTTCCGCATCGGTATTCAACACCTCGATGGTCTGGCCAGACATGCTGGTCAGCACATCGCCAGGCCGTGTCGCATTACCGTCAGGCATGTTCTCACACGTCGGAATGATGCCTACCACATTCAGTGGCAAGTCCAGCTCGGCAATAGCCTTGAATGTCCCCAGCACGCTAGCCGCACCACACATGTCATACTTCATTTCGTCCATGTCGGCGCCGGGCTTGAGCGAGATGCCGCCCGTATCGAAGGTAATACCTTTCCCCACCAGCACCACCGGCTTCTGGCTCTTCTTGCCTTTCCTGTGCTGCAGCACGATCAGCTTGGGCGGCTGCACACTGCCCTTGGTCACCCCCAGGAACGACCCCATGCCCAGCTTTTCGATATCCTCCTTCTCCAGCACTTCCACCTGCAAACCATGACTATCGCTCAGCGCCTCTGCCTGTTCTGCCAGGTAAGAGGGAGTGCAATAGTTTGGTGCCAGGTTACCCAGATCCTTGGCGAAACTCACGCCCGCAGCAAGTGCTTTGCCCTGCCTGAGGCCCTTCTCACCTTCAGCGACGTCACTGCGCCGGGTGACATGCACTTGTAGCTTGGCGATGCCTTTCTTGCCATTCGCTGGCTTGCTCTTGAAGCGGTCAAAACGGTAAGTACTGTCTTCGGCAATTTCCACCACCTGGGCCACGCGCCAAGCGGTATCCCGCTTTTTCACCGGAACTTCGGCCAGGCATATCGCCACATCGGCATCATCCAGGGTATGTAGCGCTTTGATGGCAGCACGCAAGGCCTTGCGGTAGCTATGCTCATCAAGCTCACGCTCCTTGCCCAGGCCGACAAGCAGGACGCGCCCTGCCGCAACGCCTGGAACGGAATGCAGCAGTAGCGTGGATCCAGGCTTCCCATCTATGTCGCCAGTACGCAGGATGTCACCGAGATAGCCTTGAGATGCACGATCGAGCACTGCGGCCGCATCGGAGAATTTACGTGCTTCAAACACGCCGACCACAACGCAATCTTTACGCTGTTTTTCCGGAGTACCACTTTTTATGCTAAATTCCATTCCTTGATCCTTAAGGTTAAAGCCCTCTGAATTATCCCGCGTTTTCGCGGTAAATCAACCTCAATTGCGGAATCTGAACTGCCTGCCTGTCTAAGATGCTCTTCAAACGTTCACTGCTGCAAGAGCTAGTCACCACTGCCATCGGCGGCTTTCTGGTGCTGTTCGGCATTGTCATCGCCCAGCGCGTCGCCTATTACATTGGCGTTGCCGCCAAGGGCAGCCTTGCTAGCGATGCCATCAATACATTGCTGGGCTTCAGCATGCTGAAGTTCCTGCCGATGATGCTTTCGCTCACGCTGTTCCTCGCCGTGCTGTTGACGCTGTCGCGCTGGCACCGCGACAGCGAAATGGTCGTCTGGTTCAGCGCCGGCCAAGGACTCTCCAGTTGGATCCGGCCAGTCCTGACATTCGGCCTGCCTGTCATCGTCGTCATTGCCTTGCTCAGCCTGTTCGTCACGCCCTGGGCGACCGGCAAGGGAGCAGAGTTCCGCGACCAGCTGAAAAGCCGCGATGAGCTTGCCTCTATCAGTCCCGGCGTCTTCAAGGAGTCGCGTCATGCTGACCGTGTGTTCTTTGTGGAAAGCTTCGACGAGCTGGGCAACATCGTCAAGAACATCTTCGTACAATCCATGCAGCACCAGAAGCTCGGCATCATTGTGGCTGCCCGCGGCCATCGTGAAACGGCAGAGAACGGGGACGACTTCCTGGTCATGCAGAATGGCCGCCGCTATGAAGGCACGCCCAATACTGCCGAGTATTCGATCACGGAATTCGAGCGTTACGCGATCCGTATCGAGCCTGCCGAAGTGCAGCAGCAGCCCCCCAATACACAGTCGAAAAACAGTCTGGAGCTTTTCAATGAGCATAGTCCCGACAGCATTGCGGAACTACAGTGGCGCCTTGCCATTCCGATTTCGGCATTCGTACTGATCCTGCTGGCCATCCCACTGAGCTTTGTCGACCCCCGTTCCGGACGTTCGGCCAACCTGATGATGGCGCTGTTGATCTACATCGTTTACAACAACCTGCTCAGCATCATGCAGGCGTGGCTCTCACAAGGCAAAGTGCCGGCAATGGTTGGCCTGTGGCCCGTTCATGCATTTTTCCTGTTGCTGACATTCTGGATGTTTTACCGTCGTTTGTTCCAGTTACCTTTCCTGCCGCGCTTGTGGCGCAAATAGGCCGAGATGAAATTACTCAACCGCTATCTCGCACAGGAAATCGTCTCCAGCATCATGCTGATCATGCTGGCCCTGCTCGCGATGTTTTCCTTTTTCGATCTTATTCAAGAGCTGGAAAGCCTGGGCAAGGGCAATTACGGTATCAGCAAGGTACTGCTGTATGTACTGCTTAGTGCGCCAGGGCATGTCTACGAAGTGGTACCCGTGGCCGTGCTGGTCGGTACCATGTACGCGCTCGGCCAGTTCTCGCGCTATTCAGAACTCATCATCTTGCGTGTGAGCGGCATTTCCATCCGCAAGATCGCATTTTCCCTGTTGCGCGTGGGATTGGTGTTTGCCGTGATTACCTTTCTCGTCGGAGAGCTGATTGCTCCAATGAGCGAAAAGGCTGCGCAACGCATCCGCATCCAGGCGACGGACTCCGTGGTGGCACAGGATTTCCGCTCGGGCCTGTGGGTCAAGGATGGCAATAGCTTTGTGAACGTGCAGAATGTGATGCCGGATGCCTCCCTGATGGACATCCATATTTACGAATTCGACAACGAATTCCGGTTGCGCACCATCAGCAATGCGAAAGAAGGCAGCTTTGATGGCAATAGCTGGAATCTGCACCAAGTGACGCAGACCCATTTTGAAGAGCAGAAAATCCGCACCAATGTGTTCCAGGAAGCCACCTGGCAGTCCCTGATCCGCCCAGAGCTGTTGAATGTGCTGCTGGTCGTGCCGGAAAAAATGTCGGCCTGGAACCTGTATTTCTACATCAACCACCTAGCGAGCAATAAGCAGAAAACCTCACGCCACCAGATTGCGCTCTGGTCCAAGATGATCTACCCGCTTGCATGCCTGGTCATGGTCATCCTAGCGCTGCCGTTCGGGTTCCTGCAGCAGCGTTCAAGTTCGGCTAGCACCAAGATTTTTTCCGGCATCATGCTGGGTATTGTCTATCAGGTATTGAACCGGGTATTCGTGCATCTTGGCCTGCTCAATGACTGGTCTCCCTTGTTCAGCGCCGTCATGCCGACATTGCTGTTCATGGCAGCCGGCATCTTCATGTTGTACTGGGTGGAACGCAGGTAGTTCTGTATTGCGGGCGCAGTACGCACGCACTTAGCGCCTATCGAGTCAGTCCAGATCTTCCAGACCGGTATCAATATCGGGGTTTTCGCGGCGCAGTGCCTCGCGCTTGGCTTCTGGCAGGCGCTGATACTCTTCCCACTTCTTGCGCAATGCCGCTTTCTGTTCGGGGGTCATGTTTTTATACGCCTGGTATTTCTTGCGCGCATTCTCCCGTTCGTAGGGCGTCATCCGGCTCCAGTGCGTCAGGCGCCTTTGCACACGTTGTTGTTGCTCGGGCGTCATCTTGGAGTAGTCGCGTGCAATATCCAGCATTTTCTCACGCTGCCACGGCCTGAGAATGTCCCATTCCTGCGCCAGAGGTGCCAGCACCTTGCGCTGGCTTTCCGTCAGTTGCGCCCAACTAGGCTCTTGTAGTTCCGTTTCGGCGGCCGCCGCCAGTGTGAACAAGAACAGGCCTGTTGCTATTGCTGCTTTAACCATGAGTAGAAACCTGGATCAAGATATGCCTCGGGGGGGAGTTCAGAAGCCAGCAGAAAGGCATCACCATGCTCACCATGACCGTGCCCGGTCAACTGCTGGGTGACAATGAATGTAAAGAATATGGCCGCAATGAGGGCTGCCCAGGAGAAGATACGATGATACTGCGCGAAATAACTGCCGAACAAGGCCATGAGGCCGCCACCCTGAGACTGCTGGTTTTGAGCCGTGGCACGCAAAAGTGCCCGGCGCCTCGCCTCCGCGAGACGGGTGGAAATCTCTGGTGCAAGATGCTGCGTCGTTTCGTCCAATCGACGGACGATGTCTTTTGCAAACCGCTGTTCTTGATTCATTGCTCGTCCCCAGCCCTATCGAGCATTTCCTTAGCAAATCCGTATTGTCCTAGGGCTGCAGCCAATGCGTGGACCGCCCGTGAACAATGTGTCTTAACACTACCTTCCGAACATCCCATGACGGCAGCCGTTTCAGCCACATCCATATCTTCCCAGTAACGCAGGATAAATGCTTCTCGTTGACGCTTTGGTAGATTTTTTATCGCGGCTTCGATAATTGCAATGGTTTCCTGTTGCTCATACTGCATCTCAGGATTCTCGTAAGCATGATCGGAAGCCATCGTTTCCAGCGGATCGTGCTCTTCCTCATCCTGCGGGCTGACGCCAAGTGAAGAAAGCAATGTCGTCCAGATGTTGCGCACTTTCTGCCGGCGCCAGTAGTCCTTCATGGTGTTCTGCAGAATGCGCTGGAACAGCATGGGGTATTCTTCCACAGGTCGAGCAGCATACTTTTCCGCCAGCTTGAGCATGGCATCCTGCACGATATCCATCGCTGCATGATCATCGCGCACGGCATACGCCGTCTGCTTGAAAGCACGACGCTCTATTTGCGCTAGAAAATTGGAAAGTTCTTGTGTGCTCGCCATTGAATTGCTTGGATGCGCATTACTGCATTTAGTGCCGCAGCACGCAGTTGGGATAAGCCGTTCTCGCCGAGTATAACAGGTTTGATTTTGTTACCCGGGCTGCTTTTAGCTACAATCCCCCTATCCTTCACCCACCTATTGGGCATCATGCTGAAACTGCTGCTACTCGCCATCATATTCTGGCTGATCTACGCCATCCTCAAGCACTACCGCAACAGCGTGCAAAAGCGGCCACCTTCCCGCAGCAGTCCAGAAGACATGGTGCAATGCGCCCATTGCCATGTGCACCTGCCGCGCAGCGAAAGCGTCAAGAGTGGTGCACTGCACTACTGTTCGGATGCGCACCGCCAGCAACATCAGGAATGACCAAATCCAAAGCCGGCGGTCACCCTGCCACGGATTTCTGGCAGCCGCTCACCCTGTTCGGGATTTATCGCGTCCTGCTTGGCATCATTTTCATTGCTTCCTACTTCCTGCTGCAGGAAACCCGCATCTGGCTTAATTACAATCCAGCCTCATACCTCAGCTTCTCTCTGGCATACCTGAGCTTTGGCTGCCTGGCACTTTGTCTAAACGTGCTGCGCAAGCCCAGATTCAGCATACAGCTATCCCTGCTGACGCTGATGGACATCGGCTTCATCATTCTGCTCATGTATGCCAGCGGCGGGATCAAGAGTGGGCTGGGACTGCTTCTCATCATCACCAT
This sequence comes from Methylobacillus flagellatus KT, assembly GCF_000013705.1. NCBI lineage: Bacteria > Pseudomonadati > Pseudomonadota > Betaproteobacteria > Nitrosomonadales > Methylophilaceae > Methylobacillus > Methylobacillus flagellatus. The sequence goes on along the minus strand of NC_007947.1, from coordinate 228,863 downwards.
TGCCGCCGCCAGCCTGATCAGCCAAGGACGGCTGGCGCTGTTTTATGCCGCGGTCGCCAGCATAGGGTTGCTACTCGAGCAGTCCTACCAGATGCTGATCTGGAACGAGGATTTCGGCGATTATTCACATGCGGTCATGCTGAGCATCAGTTGCTTCGCCACCGCCTGGCTCGCCCATAGCTTCAGCAAGCGCGCCAGCTTGAATGCGCAGTTGGCGTCGCAACGCGGGATAGACCTGGAGAACCTGGCCCAGGTCAATCAGCTGGTCACGCAGGAAATGGACGATGGTGTCATTGTCGTTGACCAAGCCCTCACATTACGCCACCGCAACCGGCAAGCCGACTTCCTGCTGGGGATACAAAGCGAAGTACGCGCTAACCAGCCACTGGCAGAATATGTTCCCGAACTCGCCACCTTGTTACAGCGTTGGCAACAGCAGGGACACGGCAAGCAGCAAGGCCTGATCAAACTCAGCCTGAGCAAGCGCGACCTGCGCCTCAAGCTCATGCCCGTTGGTGAAAGCTATGCCCAAGGTACAGTCATCTTCATCCAGGACTGGAGCCAGTTGCAGACACAGGCGCAGCAGCTCAAGCTCGCTGCACTTGGCCGCCTCACTGCCAATATTGCTCACGAGATCCGCAACCCCTTGAGCGCCATCAGCCACGCGACTCAATTATTGCAGGAGGACGAATCCCACGACCCAGCCAGCCAGCGCATGCTGCAAATCATCAGCGACAATGTGCAGCGTATGGAACAGATGATCAAGGATGTGCTGGAACTCAACCGCCGGGACCGGACCAGGCAGCAGGAAATCCGCCTGACCGATTTCCTGCGCGAATTCCACGACCAGTTCTACCAGGTGGAAAAAATTCCTCCGCAGGGGTTCGTGCTGGACACGGATGTCCTGGAGCCCACGATCATGTTCGACCACCGCCACCTGCATCAGGTACTGTGGAATCTCTGCCGCAACGGCTGGCGCCATAGCCGACAACGCAATGGCAGCCTGACACTGTCGCTACGCAGCGAAGCCAGGAAATGGCTGATAGAAGTGCATGACGATGGCAATGGCATTCCCGATAGCGCCCTGGCGCACCTGTTCGAGCCTTTCTTTACCACGGAAAGCACAGGCACCGGCCTTGGGCTTTATATCGCGCGCGAACTATGCGAAGCTAATGGCGCTACTATTGAGCATGCCGCCGTCGAGCAAGGCTGCTCGTTTGTCATTCACATTGAGAAAATTGAGCCTGCATGAGTGCCTTCCCCGCCTGTCTGGTCGTCGATGACGAAACCGATATCCGCGAACTCCTGGTGCTGACCCTGGAGCGCATGGACATCCGTGCGGATAGCGCGAGCAGCCTATCTGAGGCTATGCACCTGCTGAAAAAAGGGCAATATGGCTTATGTCTCACTGACATGCGATTACCGGATGGCAGCGGGTTGGACCTGGTCAATCGCATTGCCCAGGACTATCCCGGCCTGCCGGTTGCCGTCATTACCGCCTACGGCAGTGCGGAGAATGCCGTATCCGCGCTCAAAGCTGGCGCCTTCGACTACCTCACCAAGCCCATTTCGCTCAAGCAATTGCGCCCCCTGGTGCAATCCGCGCTCAAGCTGTCCGCCGCAGACAAGGCAAATGCATCCGAAGACACGGGCGCCCTGAAGCTTATCGGCAACAGCCCCGCCATCCAGCATGTGCGGAGCATGATAGAAAAACTGTCGCGCAGCCAGGCGCCAGTCTATATCAGTGGCGAATCCGGCAGTGGCAAGGAGTTGGCGGCCCGACTGATCCATCAGCACAGCTCGCGCCGCGACGGTCCCTTCATTGCCGTCAACTGCGGCGCCATTCCGGAAAATCTCATGGAGAGCGAATTTTTTGGCCACAAGAAAGGGGCATTTACCGGTGCAATTCAGGATAAGGAGGGCATGTTCCATGCCGCCAAGGGCGGCACCCTTTTCCTGGATGAGGTCGCCGACCTGCCGCTTGCCATGCAGGTCAAGCTGTTGCGCGCCATTCAGGAAAAAAAGGTGCGCATGGTTGGGGGCACCCAGGAAGAAAGCGTGGATGTGCGCATCATCAGCGCCACCCATAAAAACCTGTCCGTTCTCATGGAGCGTGGCGAGTTCCGCCAGGATCTTTATTACCGCCTCAATGTAATAGAACTCAAGCTGCCTGCCCTGCGCGACATGCCGGAAGACATTCCCATGCTGGTGGATGCCTTGCTAGCCAAGCAGTGCCGGGAGCAGAATCGCCCCATCCCCACATTATCCCCTGAAGCAAGCCACATGCTGGCAAGGCATAGCTTCCCAGGCAATGTGCGTGAACTGGAAAACGTCTTGGAACGGGCCCTGGCATTATGCGACGGCAACACCATCACCGTCGATGACCTTCTGCTGGACCAGGATGCCAGCGCTCACGCGCCCTCTGCCCGATCAGCCCCGGAAGACGAAGGCCTGCCATTGCCTGACTACCTAGAACATATCGAAAAAACTGCCATTCTCAATGCCCTGGAAAAAACCCAGCATAACAAGACAGCCGCCGCCAAGCTATTGGGCGTCAGTTTCCGCACCTTTCGCTACCGCCTCAGCAAGCTGGGCCTGAGCAAGGATACGGATTGATCTACGATGGGCACAACCTTGTCCATTGACCCGCAAGGCCTGGTGCCAGAAGCCGAGTTCATCGCCTCACCGAATTTTGATGATCGGCCTGCCGGCACCGACATCTGCCTGATCGTCATCCACAACATCAGCTTGCCGCCCGGAGAGTATGGTGGCCCTGGCATTACCGAACTGTTTACCAACCAGCTTGATCCAGCCGGGCATCCCTATTATGCAGGTATACACCAGCTCAAGGTTTCTGCACACTTTGTCATCAGGCGGGATGGCTGCCTGCAACAGTTTGTACCCTGTGCTGCCAGGGCATGGCATGCAGGGGCATCCAGCTGGCAAGGCCGAGAGCGCTGCAATGACTTTTCCATCGGTATCGAGCTGGAAGGAAGCGATGACGAGGCTTACACCCAGGTTCAATACCAGGTATTGGAAGCGCTGATCAAGCTTTTGGCTTTGCAATACCCAATCTGCGATATCGTCGGACATTCCGATATTGCACCTGGCCGCAAGACAGACCCCGGTCCTTTTTTTGACTGGGAAAAACTGGGTGACCTGCGGACAGTCATGGAAAAAAATGGCCAATCCAGTATAGACTCTTGAGTTTCAATGGCATTGTCGGTATGCCATGCAAGCTGTAGTGACCAGCGGAAAGTGGGTAAACTCCATCCCACGCTCAACATGACCCGGGAAAACCAGAATAGATGTCAGCTTATCGCTCAAGGGGCCTTGCTTTGCTGGCCTTGTTATCCTTACTAATCAGTGCCTGCGGCAAAAATAATGAAGAGCCCGCAAAACCGGCTGCAATGCCGTTGGTCAGCGTTACTACGGTGGAAACAGCCCGACTGGAAGTCCGCGAGCAATCCATTGGCACCTTGGAGGGGATCATGGATCCTACGGTCGCCGCGGAAGTGCCAGCGCGCGTATTGAAAATACTCGCCCGCCCCGGCCAGGCGGTCAAAAAAGGCGACGTCATCGCCCTCCTGGACGCCGAGGATTATGCATTGCAGCAACGCGAGGCTGAGAGCGAAGTAGCGCGACTGGAGGCATTGCTCCTCAACCAGCAGCGTAATGTGGAACGCAACCAGAAGCTCGTGGAAAAAAACTTCATTTCCCAAAACGCCCTGGACGAGCTGGAAACGCAGAAAATCGCCTTGAAACGCCAGCTCGAGGGCGCAAAATCCCGTCTTGCCACCATCACGCATAACGGCAGCAAAACCCGGCTGCTTTCTCCCATTGATGGCAAGGTAGAAAAACAGATCGTGTCGCCTGGCGACTACGTCAAGGTAGGCGATCCCATCCTGCAGATCATCAGCAACCAGCGGTTGCGCGCCCACCTTCCCTTCCCGGAAAGCCTGGGCAGCAAGCTCAAGCCTGGCCTCAAGGTCAGATTGAAAACACCGACCTCGGAAGAAGAGGCAACAGGTGTATTGCGCGAGTTCAAGCCCGTCATTGGCAGCAATAACCGCGCCATCGACGTACTCGTGGATATTGTCGACCAACCCGGCTGGCAATCAGGCGCCAGCGTCACGGGCGAGATCATTCTCGGCGAATATCCTGCCGCGCTCGTGGTGCCAGAACAAAGCATCGTGCTGCGTCCTGCCGGCGAGGTCGTCTACGTGATCAAGGACAATGTTGCACATCAGCGCATTGTCAAAACCGGTATCTATCAGGACGGGCGCATTCAGATCATCGAAGGGCTCGAAGCAGGTGAAACCATCGCCGTCGATGGCGCAGCCTTCCTCACCGACCAAACCCGCGTACAGGTCCAGGCCCATTCGCAGCGGGATCAGCCATGACCTTGCCGGAAATATCGATCAAGCGCCATGTATTGGCGTGGATGGTCTCCGGCTTGCTGGTACTGCTCGGCATCATTAGCTACCAGCGCATCGGGGTCGATCGGCTGCCCTACATCGAATTCCCGGTCATTTCAATCACCACCACCTTGACCGGCGCCAACCCCGACGTCATCGATGCCAGCATCACCAGCATCATCGAATCCTCGGTCAACACCACACCGGGCATCGAGCATATCCAGTCATCCTCTTCACCAGGCGTTTCTGTCATCACCATTACCTTCAGCCTCGAGAAGAACATCGACGTGGCATACAACGAGGTGCAGGCCAAGGTTAGCCAGGTGCTGCGCCGCCTGCCAGATGATGCCGATCCGCCGCAGGTACAGAAAGTGGAAACCAACGCCCAGCCCATTATGTGGCTAGCATTGCGCGGCGACCGCACCATCCAGCAAATCAACCTGTACGGGTTCAACGTCATCAAGAAAAAGCTAGAGACGATTAATGGTGTCGGCGAGGTACGCCTGGGAGGACGACGCGACCGCACCATCCGCGTCAATGTGCTGCCTGAACGTATGGCCGCTTACAATATTACGGCTACTGACCTGATCGATGCGTTCAGGCGCGAACATGTGCAACTGCCTGGCGGTTTCCTGGTAGGCGAGAATGCGGAATATCTCATGAAGCTGGACATGGAATTCCACAACCTGCGCGACATGGCGGAAATGATCGTGGCATACCGCGATGGTGCTGCCATCAAGCTCAGACAGATTGCCGAATTGGAGGATGGAGTTGCCGACTACCGGCAACTGGCACGTTATAAAGGCAACCCTGCAGTAGGCCTGGGGATTGTCAAGGTATCCAATGCCAATACCGTGGCGATCATTGATGAAGTATTGCGCAAGCTGGATACGGAAATCCGCCCCAGCTTGCCGCCCGGCATGACGCTGGATATCTCGACCAACGATGCGCTGTTCATTGAGGAAATCGTCGGCGCATTGCAGGAGCATCTCGTCGAAGGCACCCTGCTTGCCGCCTTGATCGTTTGGCTGTTCCTGCGTTCCGTCCGCTCTACCCTGATCATCGCCACTGCGATCCCGGTGTCGCTGTTGGGCTCGATCGCGGTCATGTATTTCTCCGGCTTTACTTTCAACACCATGACGCTGCTAGCCTTGCTATTACTGATCGGCGTGGTTGTGGATGACGCCATTGTGGTACTCGAGAATATCTACCGCCACCTGAGGCTACGTGCGCAACAGGAGCCCGCTGCCGACTCTGGCACCATTGCCCGGGCGGCTGCCATCACGGGCAGCCGGGAGGTGGCTTTTGCCGTGATTGCCGCCACATTTTCGCTGGTCTGTATTTTCGCTCCTGTGATTTTCATGGAAGGCATCATCGGCAAGTTCTTCAAGTCGTTTGCGGTAGTCGTCACCTTCGGCGTACTGGTCTCGCTGCTGGTCTCACTCACACTGACACCCATGCTATGCTCGCGCTATCTCAAGACGCATGAGCCAGAAGGCCGCTTCTATGGCTGGATGGACCGCCTCTTTCACCGCATGGACCATCTCTATGCCGGCATGTTGGCATGGACGCTTCGACACCGCTGGAAAGTGATGCTGCTCACCGTGCTGGTAGTGGTCAGCAGCGGGTTCTTCTTTGGCAAGGTGCAGAAGGAATTCATCCCAGACTCAGATGAAGGCCGCTTCCTGATTTCCTTCCGTACCCCGCTGGGCTCCAGCATTGAATACACCAACAGTCGCCTGGAGAAAATGGAAGCAGTATTGCAACGCTATGATGCGCAGATCGCCAGCTACTTCAGTACCATAGGCGTGGGCGCGCAGGGCCAGGTGAATAAGGGCACGGTCAGCATTCGCCTCAAGGATCGGCGGGAGCGCGACATGAGCCAGCAGGCATTGATACGCGCCATCCGCGCTGAACTGGACCAGATTCCCGGTGTACGGGCCTTTCCTGTGCCTGTTGCCATTGTTGGAGGCCAGCGCTCGGAAAAACTCCAGTTCAATATCACCGGCGCCAATCTCGAGCAGGTCAGCCAGCTCGGCAAAACCATGCAACGCAAACTAGGGGATATTCCGGGAATCGGCAAGGTAGACCTGGACCTGGATCTCGACCTGCCCCAGCTCACATTGAAAATAGACAGGATACGCGCCGCCAGCCTGGGCATTTCCGCTGTCGACATCGCAACAGCGCTCAATTTGTACACCGGCGGCATTGATATTGCCGATTTCAACGACGAACCCGGAGACGGCCAGCGTTACGAGATCCGCTTGAAGGCCAAGGAAGGCAGCCTGCAAACCCCGGACGACCTCAAGAAGATTTATCTGCGCAGCGGCACGGGGGAGCTCGTGCGCCTGGATAGCGTCGCAAGCTTCAAGCAGACATTGGGCGCGGCCGTGATCGGACGCTTCGATCTGCAATATGCTGCCAGCCTCTACTCTAACCCCATCATGCCCTTGGGCGACGCTGTCGAGCACGTACGCCGGTTGGCCGCAGAAACACTACCGCCGGGCTACCAATTCAACCTGGTGGGTCAGGCCGAAGAGCTGCAGAAAACCGTAAGCAGCATGCTATTCGCGTTTGGCCTGGCGCTGGTATTGCTTTATATGGTGCTCGCCAGCCAGTTCAACTCGTTCCTGCAGCCCTTGATCATCATGCTGGCGCAGCCCCTGGCGATTATCGGCGGGGTGTTTGCGTTATGGATCACCAACAACTCGCTCAATATCTTCTCGATGATCGGGCTGGTATTGCTGATCGGCCTGGTAGCCAAGAACTCCATTCTGCTCATCGACCTCACCAACCAGCTGCATGAGGAAGGTAAATCAGTGGACGACGCATTGCGCGAAGCCTGCCCCATCAGGTTGCGCCCTGTGCTCATGACCTCGCTGACCATCATCCTGGCCCTGCTGCCTGCAGCCTTTGGATTAGGGGCAGGGGCAGAGACCAACGGTCCACTTTCCATCGCCGTCATCGGCGGCATGATCTCTTCCACACTGTTGACATTGGTAGTGGTGCCAGCGGCCTATTCCTTGATCATGAACAAAATGTCCCATCACCATAATCTATAATCCATACACACTAGGCAACGCGAAGCATGTGCGGTCGCTTTGTGATTGCTGGCCAGACAATCGGCAACGTAAAGCGGATGTTCTAAGCGCTAACGCTTCAGTTTGTTTTATTCGATGCCCATCATCCCGGACCATAGCAACTGGTAAAGTCCGTATACATGTTTTAAAAATACAAAAAAGGCAGCCCTAGAGCTGCCTTTCTACACGCCAACAGCCAGACGACTGTTGTTCGATTGCGCGTTACTTCACTGTCACGGTACCACGCATCATCGTGGCATGACCAGGGAAGGAGCAGAAGAAGGTATACTTTTCACCTGCGGTCAGCTTACTGACATCGACCTTCACGCTATCCTTTTCACCACCGCCGATCAGCTTGGTATGGGCAATCACGCGAGTATCGCCAGCCTTGACGAAGTGACCAGCTTCTCCAGCAGCAACACCGTCATTCATCGCGCCCTTGAAATCTGCAGTCTTGGTGATCACCAGGTTGTGGCCCATGACGTTCTTGGGCAGGGAGCCTGTGTGCTTCAGGTTGATGGTGAATTCCTTACAGCTCTTCTCAATATCGATGTTCTTGGTATTGAACTGCATAGCGTCGTTAGCCTCGACATCCACCGAGCAGCCAGCAGCCAGTACGGAACCGGAGAACAGTGAAGCGAACAACAAAGCGACGATTTTGCTGGATTTCATGGTTACTTTCCTCATCTAAAAATTAAGCCAGACGGCTTGTGTTATAGAACTTCTCTTTTGTTACTACTCAACACCCTACAGCTTTTGGCTTTGACTATGCCCATATTGATGTTGCTGCATCAGGGCATATTGCCAGTTTCCCATTATTTTCCAATTGAGAAATATTATCAATTAAATTGGTCACTTTGACCAGTACCAGTGACACGTTCCCTATAACGTATCAGTAGCGGTTTGGATGACAGCGCGGACAATTCTATACAAAATCATCCACCTGCAACAGGCTGGCGGTCGGGGGGTGAGGCAACTTCCTGCACAATCAGGCTACCAATCATATCGCCCTCAACATTCACTGTTGTGCGTATTGTGTCCAGCAAGCGATCTATTGGCAACAGGATCGCGATCGCTTCTGCCGGTAGCCCGACCGATTGCAGCACCATCACCATGGTGACCATGCCGGCACTTGGAATGCCAGGCGCGCCAAGCGACGCCAGCATCGCCATGAAGAATACAATGAGTTGTTGCACCAGATTGAGTTCAACCCCGGCCAGGTTGGCGATAAACAGCGCGGCTGAGGCTTCATACAATGCCGTGCCATCCATATTGATGGTAGCGCCCAGAGGCACGACGAATCCAGCGATGTCACGCCTCACCCCTAACTGCTGCTCGGCGCAGCGCATTGTCACCGGCATGGTGGCAGAGCTGGAACTCGTGGCAAATGCCGTGACCAGGGCATCCCGGGCACCTTTCCAGAAAGTCCACGGCGTCACCCGCGTCACCAGGTACAAGATGCCGGGCAGGATGATGATGCCATGCACCAGGGTAATCCCGACCACCACCAGCATGAACTCGCCCATGCTCGCGAACAGGCCTGCATCCTGGGTCGCCACCAGCTTGGCGAGTAACGCCATGATGCCGATGGGCGCCAAGCGCATCACCCATCCGACCACCATCATCACCAGATCGAAGGCTTCACGCATGATATTGAGGAAATTACGGTAGCGCTCGCCGCCCATCACAATGGCAATGCCGACGATCAAGGCAAAAATCACCACTGCCAGCACATTACTCTGCGCCAATGCCGCAAAAGGATTCTGGAATAATCCGAGCAGGAAATTGCTGAAAAACTCACCTAACGTCAGCTTTTCACTATGAAAATTCTGCATGGTATCGGCGAACATGTCGAGATGCATGCCAGCACCAGGCTTGAATATATTAGTTGCCACCAGTCCCAGCAGCACGGCGATTGCCATGGAAATGCTGAAAAAAACAAGTGTTGAAATCCAGACACGGTGCATCTGCTGGTGCGCCTGCAAGCTGGCGACGCCCACGACGATTGAGGTGAACAGCAATGGCACCAGCACCATCTTGAGCAGTCCGATGAAAATACCGCCTGCCATTGTGCTGATATATAAGCCAGCTTCTTGCGCTGTTGATTCCGGATGCAGGTTGCCCAGTAACCATCCCAGCCCTACACCCAGTAACGCGCCAAGCAATATCTGGGTGTTGAGGCTGGGTAACTTCATGCTGACTCCTTAAGCAGTGAGTTCGAACACTGCAGCGAAGAAACCATCGGTTTCATGTTGATGCGGCAGTAGTTTCAAATAAGTCCCAGTATCCAGCTCAACCTGTTGCTGCGCAAGGATTTCTGTCGCATTGATCAATGTGAACTGCGGATGCGCTGACAGGAATGCCTCTGCCACCTGCTCGTTTTCCTCAGCCAGCAAGCTGCATGTGGCATAGACCAATCTGCCGCCAGCCTTCACCAGCTTGGCTGCTCGCTGCAGGATTGCAGTCTGCTTGGCCACCAGCTCTGCAATATCTTCCGGCGTCTGTTTCCACTTGAGATCAGGGTTGCGGCGCAAGGTGCCCAGCCCGCTACAGGGCGCATCCACCAGCACGCGGTTGAACTTGCCGTTGAGACGTTTGAGCTTGGGATCGCTTTCGCTGCTGATGACCTGGCTGTGCAGGTTGGAAAGGCCTGAACGCTTGAGGCGCTGGCCGAGGTTGTGCAAACGCCTTTCTGATACATCGAAAGCATATAATCTGCCGGTGTTACGCATCAATGCGCCTAGCGCCAATGACTTGCCACCGGCGCCAGCGCAGAAGTCTGCGATCATTTCACCGCGCCTCGGTGCGACCAGCATTGCCAGAAGCTGGCTGCCTTCATCCTGCACCTCTATCTTGCCTTCGGTAAAGAAAGGGTGACGGTTAATGGACATGCGCTGCGGCAGGCGAATGCCGGTCGGAGAATACGGTGTGGCTTCCGCCCCGGCCTTTTCGCTGGCGAAACGTGCCAGCACTTCTTCGCGATTGCTCTTGACCAGGTTGACACGCAAATCCAGGCTGGCGGGCTTGTGCATGCTGCGTGCGATCACCAGAGCCTCCTCTGCGCCATACTGAGACTCCAATCGTTGCCACAGCCACTCGGGCAAGTCGGCCTGGATCGCAGGACTCAAGCCCTCCGTCGACTTGGCCTTGATTTCGTGCGCCCACTCCTTCTGCTGCTGGTTAAGCAGCTCGTCCAGTTCGCGCAGACTGTTCCCCTGCACACGCACGAGCCACGCCACCAACAGGCGGCGTGGGTCTTCATTGCCTGCCAGATAAACCAGAAACGAGCGGCGACGTAGAACGCCATAAACTGCCTCGGCAACCCAGGCCCGCTCCTTGTTACCAAGCTCGCGATGCTCGCGGAAGAACTTGCCCAGCTTGGCGTCCGCCGGGCCAGGGTTACCCAATACATCCGCCAGGGCGATGGCGGCAAGCCTCAATATCGTTTGGTTCATACACTCGTTTCAATCAATCCATCGGTATGTGAACGGCCATCTGCCAGATCACGTTGCCATTCTCTTCTGTGTTGCGCATTTTAACCAGCAGCGATGATTCACTACCTGCCATAACTGGTATTTCTTTCTATCATGCTCAGCCCTGGCAATGTGCAGGATATGCCACCTGCAGTTTTTTGTGATGACCCCGCCACATTAGGTTGAACATGAACAGTCGCTGGTATTGAACTATACTGGGTTGGCAATCCATAGCGGCAAACCTCTGTTGCACAGTCAATCTATTACCATTGACTGGAAGTTCAGCCTGCGACCCCTACCAACAACAACCGCGAGCATCCCCTTTTTTCAACCGCTTAGTCCAAATCCAGACGTTGATTTCACGCCAGATTTGCAGCATCGGACACGTCATGCAAATGTCGCTGCGGTACTTGGTGAATTGAATCCACTTGGCTTGGCAAACCCCAGGCTGATGACCTGGCAATATCAGGACAGGCTCATCAGGGGAAGTGCGATTCTGGTCAGCCAGCCATGCAGGCAATAGCGGCTGAATTATTCTATGTGGATGTGGGTAAGCACCTGTTCTATCTTGCTGCCCTTGTCATCTATCATCCTGAGCTTGACTGGCAGGTGGTGGTGCTCCACTGCCAACCATAGCTCTTTGCCGTCCTCATCCTGCACCGCCTCGCTCAGATGCATGACCTTGAACTTGCCCGCGCCCACTTCCATCAATTCATCCTTGGCATCAATATGGTAATGATAGGTACGCAACTTCTTGCCCGTCGTTACCGGCAATATGAGCTCACTGCCGGAAGGCGCGACAAACATGAATTGATAGACAAAGCTGCTGATATCCTGCGCGCCTGCCACTAGCGGCACGCTATTGAGCTTGCCCTTGACCTTCATCTTGAGCAGGTTGTTCGCCCAGTCAAAATCGGTGTACAGGGAGCGTTTTTCATTATCTCCCTGGTGCAGTTCGAAATGCTCGGGTTTCAGACCCTGTGCCGTCACTTCTCCCTCGCTGGTCAACCTACGCTCGCCAAATAAGGCATACACGCCGATACCCTTGGTCACGCTTTCAATACGATAACGGCTTCCCTCTTGACGATAGGTTTCGTTCACCGTCGCGAACGGCTGGCCGTTGCGCGTGGCTTCATAAGTGAGCTTCACTCGTTGGGGTGCTGCCATTGCCACACTGCTCAAGCAAAGCAGCAGCAGACTAGCAACAAGGGAGCGAAATATAGACATGAGACCTCCTGGGACATCGAAGGGCAATGCATCTCATCGCCCTGAGTTGGCACATCACTTGAAGCATCCTTATTCAAGTGCGTGCAGTATTCTGTTGGCAACAGCCATGGTGCTTTAGTTCTTTAGACAACCACGGTCTGTGCTTCGCCCGCTCCCTGCGCACGGATGCGCCCGATCTCCCACACTTGCTCGCCCTCGGCTGACAACAGCGCCTTGGCAGCTGCAACGTCCTGTGCAGATACGATCACCACCATGCCAATGCCGCAGTTGAACGTCCGGTACATTTCCTGATCGGTGATGTTGCCTTGCTCCTGCAGCCAGGAAAACAGCGGAGGAATCTCCCAGCTGCCCTGACGCACCTCGGCCGTCAGTCCCTCGGGCAACACACGCGGCACGTTTTCGGTAATGCCGCCGCCAGTGATATGCGCCATGCCCTTGACCTTGATTGCCTGCAGCAGCTTGAGGATGGGTTTTACGTAGATGCGTGTGGGCGCCATGACCACGTCGCGGAAAGGACGACCATAAAAATCGCTCTCCAGGTCGACGCCAGAAAGATCAATCAGCTTGCGCACCAGCGAATAGCCGTTGGAATGTGCGCCGTTGGATGCCAACCCCAGCACCACGTCGCCCTCGGCGATGGTGGAGCCGTCGATCAGCGCATCCTTGTCGGCGGCCCCGACGACGAACCCCGCGAGGTCATACTCGCCAGCCGGGTACATGCCAGGCATTTCTGCGGTCTCGCCGCCGACCAGCGCGCAGCCGGATTGCTCGCAGCCTGCGGCAATGCCTTGCACCACCTGCGCCGCCGTATCGACATCCAGCTTGCCACAGGCGAAATAGTCGAGGAAGAATAAGGGCTCAGCCCCCTGCACCAGGATATCATTGACGCTCATGGCGACCAGGTCTATCCCTACTGTATCATGCTTGTTGAGCTGGAAAGCCAACTTGAGCTTGGTGCCGACGCCGTCGGTACCCGACACCAATACCGGGTTCTTGAATTTCTTCGGCACTTCGAACAAGGAGCCGAAACCACCGATACCGCCCAGCACTTCGGGACGCATGGTACGTTTTGCGAATGGCTTGATTCTCTCGACCAAGGCATCCCCGGCCTCAATATCCACACCGGCATCGCGATAGCTAATCGAGTTTTTTTCAGAATTCAAGTTGAGTTCTCGCTTTCCACAGGATAAATTTTAGATAATCAACGCGCAATTTTACCTGATAATACTGCACAGACGATAATAAAGACCTCCGCAGGAATCAGGGTGCAGTGATACCGTCCTGCCAACTCAGCCCGCAAGTGAACCATATTGAAACAACTACTGCTTGATATCCAGCCACCCGCTGCACCTAGCCTCGACAACTTCGTGACTGGTCGCAATGCCGAAGCCCTGTTCCAGCTAAGACGCACGGTGCTTGAACACGATGATGCACGCTTCATCTACCTTTGGGGAGAAACCGGCTGCGGCAAGACCCACTTGATCCAGGCCTGCAATGCGCTGGCCAGCGCCTCTGGCCTCGACATGATCTGCGTCGACGATGTGCATTTGCTTTCCAATGACGACCAGGTCGCCTTGTTCGACCTTTATAACCAATTGCGCGAATCCGGCGGCAGGCTGATCGTCAGCGGCCTGGCCGCACCCAGCCAGATGGGCTTGCGCGACGACCTTGCCACCCGGCTGGCCTGGGGGCTGAGTTATCAGCTGCATCCCCTGAGTGATGAGGAAAAAACCCAGGCATTGAAGAACCACGCCGAGGCACGCGGGATGAAACTTCCCGATGAAGTGCTCGACTACTGCCTGCGCCACCTGCGCCGGGATATGCCCAGCCTGATCGCCACCATCGACGCACTGGACGAATGGTCGCTCATCAGCAAGCGAGCGGTGACACTGCCATTGCTGAAGCAATTGCTGCAAACGTCTACATGATGGATGTACAGCACAGCCCTGTTCACAGTGAATTGTATTTTGCCAAGACGCCTATAGCAGAAGCCAGCCTGGGAAGCGCCAATATTGCGATGAGCAATCAAGGGGAAAGTTTGTTACCATGGCAATAACCATTTTTGGAAAAGGAGTATTTCAATGGCTACCATGAAAGCTGCTGTATTCGTCTCCCCCGGCAAAATAGCGTTGCGCGACAAGCCCGTCCCTGAAATCGGCCCGCTGGATGCCTTGATCCGCATCACCACCACGACCATCTGCGGCACAGATGTGCATATCCTCAAGGGTGAATACCCAGTTGCGGCAGGACTGACAGTCGGACACGAGCCCGTCGGCATCATTGAAAAGCTGGGGTCAGAGGTACACGGCTTCAAGGTAGGCCAGCGCGTCATCGCAGGTGCGATCACGCCCAGCGGGCACTCCAACGCCTGCCTGTGCGGCATCGGCGCCCAGGATGGCCCGGACAGCCCGCACGGTTTCAAGGTGGCAGGTGGCTGGAAATTTGGCAACACCATAGACGGCAGCCAAGCGGAATTCCTGCGCGTGCCGGATGCCATGGCTAACCTGAGCCCGATCCCAGACCACCTCAGCGACGAGCAAGTACTGATGTGTCCGGACATCATGTCGACCGGCTTCTCTGGCGCAGAGCGGGGCAACATCAAGATTGGCGATACAGTGGTGATATTTGCGCTGGGCCCCATCGGCCTCTCTGCCGTCGCAGGCGCCAAACTGCTGGGAGCCACCAAGATCATCGGCGTGGATTCCATTCCTGACAGGCTCAACATCGCCCGCGCGCTAGGCGCAGACCATGTCATCAACTTCAAGACTCATGACCCGGTGCAGGAAATTCTCAAGCTGACAGACGGACGCGGCGTGGATGTCGCAATCGAGGCACTGGGCGTGCAACAGACATTCGAGTCCAGCCTGCGCGTGCTGCGTCCGGGCGGCACCTTGTCCAGCCTGGGCGTCTATTCCTCCGACCTCAGGCTGCCACTAGATGCCTTCGGGGCCGGACTGGGGGACTTCACGATCGTGTCCACCCTCTGTCCCGGAGGCAAGGAGCGCATGCGCAGACTGATGGAGGCAGTCGGCTCGGGCCGCGCTGACCTGAGCAATCTGGTGACCCATCGCTTCAAGCTCAGCGAGATCGAGGAGGCTTACGACTTGTTCGCCAATCAGCGTGACGGCGTCATCAAGGTAGCCATCACACCCTAGCCTCTGCCGGGAAAATCATCCCTGATGTCAATGTCATGGCATAACGGCCACTATGGCCCTTGTTGTCATGCCATGTCACGCTGACTGTATCCCCGGCCTTCGCTTCCGCTACATAGAAAACCAATTGAGGATCGCTGGCAGTGCCGGTGCTCAAATGCGCTTCCAGCACTTGATGTCCATTATGGCTGACCTGCACCAACTGGATGAAACAGGCAGAAACTCCCGGACCTGCACCCTGCATCCTTATTCCGTCCTCCACGGGAAGGGAAAATGACAGCACTATCTCGGCTACTCCGTGACTGAGCCGGGCCTGTACTGTCATGCCATCAGCCCTGAGCATCCCTCACCATTCCTGCACTGGTCAGGGCAATATGGCGGCTGGCCCGATAATACCGGCTACCAGCCTTCACCACGACTTCAATGGTTTGGCTCTGCGCAAGCCTGATATGTGTGACGACACATGGCTGTGCCCCACGGCTGAAAGTGAAGTTGGCAATCAAAGACTCTGGATTGTTGCTCGCATACAAAGCAATGGCTTCCGTTCCCTGTATCCTGCTCATGATGTCGACCCGGATGCTGGAACCATCTTCAGCCAAAGCCGGCGCCACGATCTCGATCCTACTGTCCTGGATATCGCCCAGCTTGTCCGGCTCCTGCATTTCTGACTCAGCCAGCCCGGGTTCCATCACCGGAAGGCGCCACGAAGCAGCAAGTGCTTGCCACGGCATCACACAGCAGGCCGCTAGCCATTGCAACAGCGTGCGCCGCCCAGCGCTCATCCAGGGCTTCCTCAACTTGACCTCTTGTCATCAAGCTGCCGGCGCAGCTGGTTGAGGCGCGCCTCGACAATGGATTTTTCATAAAAATCCCCATCTGCCGCCTTCGCTGCCAGGTCCATTTGCTCTACGGCACCACGCAAGTTATAGCGCCGCACATATGCCTCTCCCTGTGCCTGGTGCATCAGCAGGGATTTTCCCTGCATGCTGTAGGCGCGCGCTTTCAACTCGTAGAAATAAGGATCATCTGGAAACTGAGCCTGCTTGTCCGCGATCAGTTGCAACAACTTTTCCGATTGCCTCGATCCCAGCAAGTGCTCAGCATAGCCATAGATCAATGCACGATGGCCCGGATACAAGCCCAGCGCATCCAGATAGCGTTGTTCTGCCACCGCAGGTGGCTGCCCTGCCACGGCCACCTTGGTTGCCAGCGTCTCTATCAGGGCATTCGATGCGGTATGCTGGCGCAGCCAGGCAACTTCTTTGTGTGCGCCGGCAAGATCATTCTTGCGCAACATGGCAAGTGCGATGCCATAATGTTCTGCGGCCTCATTGACATAATGCTTTTCCTGCAGGTTGATGCGAAAAATATTGATGGCGCTGTCCGCAGTACCGATGTTGGCAAGCAACTTGGCCTTGATGAAATAAAAATCCGGATTTTCCTGTACGACGCGGAAGCTGCCCTGCTCCACCCGGTTGCGCACATCCGCAATCCGCTCCACTGTGAGGGGATGGGTACGCAGGAATGCAGGAGCACTGCCTTCCGAGAACCGCGTACCCTTTTGCAGTGTTTCAAAGAAAGAGGGCATGGCGCGGGTATCGAAGCCCGCATCAGCCATGATCTGCAAGCCGACGCGATCCGCTTCTCGCTCGTGTTCGCGCGTATAGTCGATCCGCTTCTGGATCGACCCTGCAGTCGCCGCAGTCAGCGCGCCCCCGGTCAATTGCGGGTTACTGCGCGCAGCGAGCAGCGCCAATGCCATGGTCGCCATGCTGATGACGGAATCGTTCTTCTGCTTGGCCAGCATGCGTGCGAGGTGGCGCTGCACCACGTGTCCGATCTCATGGCCAAGCACGCCTGCCACTTCCGATTCGTTCTTGGCGGCAAGCAGCAGGCCGGTATGCACGCCAATCACGCCGCCAGGCATGGCAAACGCGTTAATGCTGCTGTCTTTGACCACGAAGAAATTGAAGCGCTGGTATTTGTCTGGGCCATTGGCAGCAAGCCGGTAGCCCAGCGCAGTGATGTAGTCATTGACCTCCGGATCTTCCAGCACCTGGCTACTGGCATAGACATCGCGCATGATCTCATCGGCAATGCGCTGCTCGTCCAGCGGCGACATGACGGTGGCAGAATAGTCGCCAAGCTCGGGCAAGCCATCGGCAAGCGCCATGGGTGTCAAGCCAAAGAGTAATGCAAATGGATAAAGCGCTTTCATCATTGCTATGATAGCAACCTCAAGCACCAAGTTCACTAGCGCCGGATCATGAATTCGCCGGCCATCACGCAGGAAAACGCATGAGCAAGCTTACCCATTTCGATGCTGGCGGCCAGGCCCATATGGTCGATGTCGGCGAAAAAGCCGAAACCAGGCGTGTTGCCGTTGCGCATGGCAGCATCCGCATGCTGCCGGCCACCCTCTCCATCATTACTGCTGGCGACGCGAAGAAAGGCGACGTGTTGGGCATAGCCCGCATCGCCGCCATACAAGGTTCCAAGCGCACGGCGGAATTGATTCCGCTTTGCCACCCGATCCCGCTTACCCGGATCGGCGTGGAGTTCAGTATCGATGACGCCGTGAGTGCCGTGCATTGCCAAGTGACGGCAGAAACCGTTGGTCGCACCGGCGTGGAAATGGAGGCGCTTACCGCGACCAGCATCGCCCTGCTGACGATTTACGACATGTGCAAGGCGGTGGACAGAGGCATGACCATCGGCGAGATCCGGCTATTGGAGAAGCTGGGCGGCAAGTCGGGACACTGGCAGGCTGGCAACAACGACTAACTTGCCTGACTCGGGTGACAAAACCGCCCAGGGAAGCTGCTGATGAAATTCCAGTAAAGTCATCTGTCAGCGCAGTCGCTCCAGGCAAGGCAATCACGTGGTCAAGCGAATACGCCAGCAGCGTACGATAAAGCATCATTCATCTTTATTTCTTGCGCGCCCGCGGGTGCGCCGCATCATACACCTTGGCAAGGTGCTGGAAATCCAGATGCGTATATACCTGAGTCGTGCTGATATTGGCATGGCCCAGCATTTCCTGTACCGCCCGCAGATCGCCGCTGGATTGCAGTACATGGCTCGCAAAGCTGTGTCGCAGCATGTGGGGATGCACATTGCTGCTAATGCCTCGCCTGATCGCCCATTGCTTGATGCGGTACTGGATGGCCCGGCCGCTGATGCGCCGGCCGTTGCGGTTGAGAAAAACCGCTTGTTCATCGCTTGAGATTGCAGGCTGGCGCACCGCCAGCCAATCCTGCATGGCCTGGATAGCGTGGCGGCCGATAGGGACGATGCGCGACTTACTCCCTTTGCCCAGCACCTTTACCGTTCCCTCATGCAAGTTCAAATCCCCGATATTCAACCCAGTGACCTCTGAAAGCCGCAAACCGGATGAATAGAAAAGTTCCAGGATAGCCTTGTCCCGTATCGAGAGTACGTCCTCACCTTTCATATCCACCAGCTGCACGGCCTGGTCAATGGCCAATGCCTTGGGCAGGGACTTGGGGGATTTGGGGGCGCGCATGTCGTGGCAGGGATTGCAGGTTGCGCCGTGGCGCTTGACCAGGTAATCGAAAAAGCCACGCCAGCCCGAGAGGTGGCGCGCAATCGTTTTGCCGCTCAACCCCCGGCCATGAAGGGTAGCAATAAAGCGGCGGATGTGGGATGGTTGCAGCGCATCCAGCGCCATCCCGGACTTGAGGTCAAATAACAGCTCCAGGTCGCGCCGATAATGCTTGACGGTGAGCAGGCTCAAGCCTCGCTCGAATTGCAGATACTCCAGATATCGCTGCAACACATCCATCGCTTTGTGCGGCGCAGGCTTTACACAATGATATGCCGCAACAGGGCGGCACTGATCAGCTCGCTGATGCGCTTGAGGTAAAGCGTGCCCATATCGGGATAGAAACGCTTGTCGTCATCGCTCGCCAGGGCCAGGACGCCAAACACCTGCTGCGCCTTGAGTGCCATGACGGCAAAGGAAGCCGGCCTGGCCTCCACGCCGAACCACCCCTGCAATGGCATGCCCGGCCGGTTGCCGCAATATGGCGTTGCCAGGCCCTGCGCCCAGCGCTGCAGCTCCTGGTCGACGCTGGCAAAGATCGGCAGGCTGCCATTACCGGATTCACGCGGCTTTGCCCACAGGCGCAGACTCACATATGGCACCTGGAAATCCTCGTGCAAGCTATGCTCTAACAAGCTGACCAAGACCTCCATCCGCTCGGTGGCCAGCAACCCCAGACTGAGCCTGTGCACCTTTTCGCCAATCGCATCGTTTTCCTCGCCGTACTTCATCAGCTGCGCAAGCTTCGCATCCAGCACGCGGATACGGTCACGCTGCGCCAGTTGCTGGCGCTCGGCAAGGGAAACCGTACCTTGTCCATGCGGGCTGGGCAGGTAGAGTTCGGCCAGCAGGCCTGTGTGGTGCTCGAAGAACTGCGGATGGGCACGCAGATAACTCATTACCTGATATTCCGTCACCTGCTGCTCGTTGTTGTGATCTTGTGCTTCCATGCTGACTCCTTGAATCGCCATTCCTGGCGGGTAAACGCGGCTAGGCCAGCCTCATGGGATCATCCTGCCGCTCCATTGCAACGGCTGCGGCACGCTGCCTGGACAGCGCTCCCTGGCGTTGCCAACCACTCTAAACCTCAATATCGATACTACCCTCGAATACAGTTTCGGCAGGGCCGGTCATCCAGACCGGCTGCCCGCCACCTTCCCAGGCGATGATCAATTCGCCGCCCCGGGTGGCAACCCTGACTGGGGACTGCAGCAAGCCGCGCCTGATCCCACTGGCCACGGCGGCACAGGCACCGGTCCCGCATGCCAGGGTCTCGCCGCTACCGCGCTCGAATACGCGCAAACGGATATGGTGCTCATCTACGATCTGCATGAACCCTGCGTTGACCCGCTGGGGAAAGCGCTCGTGGCGCTCAACCAGAGGCCCCAGCCTTTCCACCGGCGCCGTATCGACATCCTCAACGACGGTCACGGCATGGGGATTCCCCATGGAAGCCACGGAAATTTCCAGCGCCTGGTCGGCGACTTGCAGCAGGTAAGTCATCGCCTCCCGGTCGGCAATGAACGGCACCTCTGCCGGCTCAAAGCGTGGCTCGCCCATATTCACCGTGACTAACCCATTGTCTTCCAACCTGGGCAGGATGATGCCACGCGCCGTTTGTACCCGGATTTCACGCTTGCTGGTCAGGGACTTGTCGTGCACGTAACGCACGAAACAGCGCGCCCCATTGCCACATTGCTCCACTTCGCCGCCGTCGGCGTTGAATATCCGGTAGCGAAAATCGACGCCCTCCACTGTAGGGCGTTCTACCAACAGCAACTGGTCAAAGCCAATGCCGAAATGCCGATCGGCCAGACGGCGGATGGTATCTGCATCCAGGCTGACTGGACGGCTATACCCATCCACCACAATGAAGTCATTGCCTATGCCCTGCATCTTGGTAAAACTGAGTTTCATAAAAACTGCCTTGAAATGGCGGCAACTGCCGCACATGCGTGAAATTTAATTCGTCCCACCCTGAGTCTCGCGCGGTTTTCCGTGCGGCTTGGGCTGCTTGAACCTGCGGTAGCTCCAGAGATATTGTGCAGGACATTGCCTGATCAACTGTTCTATCCCTTGATTGATATTCGCAGGAGTGGGCTCCATCTCGAGGGGCTGAATATGGATGATATAGCCTCTCCCCCACGGCAAGCGCTCGCCGAACGCCAGCAGCACCCGGGCGCCCGAAGTATCGGCAAGCTTTCCCACTAGGGTCATGGTATAAGCCGGCGTGCCGAAGAAATCCGCCCAGGTGCCCTCACCGAACTCAGGCACCTGGTCTGGCAATATGCCAACCGCCTCACCTTGCTTCAAGGCTTTGAGCAAGCTACGCACCCCGCTCAGGCTGGTCGGTGCCTGTTTGATCTGACTGCGATTGCGGCCTTCGTCGATCAGGGGGGCAAGCCACTGCTGACGCGCGGGACGGTACAACACGGTAATCGGGTGACGTGCGGCATAGTAGAGGGCGGTCACTTCATAACAGCCCAGATGAGGCGTCAGGAAAATGATGCCCTGCCCCTGAGCCTGAGCGGCCTCCACATGCTCCCAGCCATGGCACTCCCTGACCCAGGGCAACACTTTACCCTGCGGGCGGAACCAGATGGCAAACGTCTCGACCAGGCCTTTGCCGGTTTCCAGGATGCTGTGCCTCACCAGCCGGTGGTACTCCTCGGTTGAAGAGGTAATGCCGGCCACACTGAGATTCTTGCGCGTACGGCGCAATACCTTGTGGGAAAAGAAATAAAGCCCCCACCCGGTGAGTACGCCAACCGCATTGATAATAGGCAGCGGCATCATCGCCAAAACGCGTAATAATGCTTTGAGCATGTACTTCTTTTTGAAACATGATGATTTTGCTATTCTAACAACCTTTTGCACAATTCATTTGGTGGGAGTTCATGAGCGAATACCTATTTACTTCCGAATCCGTTTCCGAAGGCCATCCTGACAAGGTCGCGGATCAGATTTCGGACAGCATCCTGGATGCAATTCTCGAGCAGGACCCTACTGCCCGCGTGGCAGCAGAAACATTGACCAATACCGGCTTGGTCGTGCTGGCGGGGGAAATCACGACGACAGCCAATGTCGACTACATTAAGATCGCGCGCGACACCATCAAACGCATTGGGTACGACAATGCCGACTACGGTATCGACTACAAGAGTTGCGCCGTCCTGGTCGCGTACGACAAGCAATCCCCAGATATTGCCCAGGGCGTCAACAACGCCAACGACGATCCTCTGGACCAAGGGGCCGGCGATCAGGGCCTGATGTTCGGCTATGCCTGCGATGAAACTCCGCAGTTGCTCCCGCTGCCCATTTGGCTCTCGCACCGCATGGTGGAACGCCAGTCCCAGCTGCGTAAGGATGGCCGCCTGCCTTGGCTGCGTCCTGACGCCAAGAGCCAGGTCACTATCCAGTACATGGACGGCAAGCCGCACAAGATCGACACGGTGCTGATTTCCACGCAGCATGCGCCCGACATCAGCCTGGACCAGGTCCGTGAAAGCGTCATCGAAGAAATCATCAAGCCCACCCTGCCACAGGAACTGATCAAGGGTGATATCAAATTCCTGGTCAACCCAACTGGACGATTCGTGATCGGCGGCCCGCAAGGCGATTGCGGCCTGACTGGACGCAAGATCATCGTGGACACCTACGGTGGCGCCGCCCCTCACGGCGGTGGCGCATTCTCAGGCAAGGATCCTTCCAAGGTTGACCGTTCTGCCGCCTATGCCGGCCGCTACGTTGCCAAGAACATCGTCGCGGCTGGCCTCGCTTCGCGCTGCCTGGTGCAGGTTTCCTATGCCATTGGCGTCGCCAAGCCTACCAGCGTCATGGTCGAAACCTATGGCACGGGCAAAGTATCGAACGAGATACTGACCCAACTGGTGCTGGATCACTTCGACCTGCGTCCCAAGGGCATCGTCAAAATGCTGGACCTGCTGCGTCCCATCTACGCCAAGACGGCAGCTTACGGTCACTTTGGCCGCGACGAACCAGAGTTCACCTGGGAAGCGACTGACAAAGCAGCTTTGTTGCGCGCGGCGGCAGGCCTCTGACCGGAGGGCATCCCAACGACCGAGGGCTGGCTCATCCGAAATGCGGTTCCTTGCCAGCCCGCACCGCTCATCCCTGCAAGTACACCTCTGCTCTAACCTCCCTGCATGCGTTCGCATGCAGGGCACTTGCCTTACCTTACTCCCCATTCCCGGTACCGAACATCCTGGTACCCGGCAAATTCCCAGCCCAGAGCAAGGTATTTCCTGATCTTCCATGCCAACAGTGACAGAAAAAGGATAAAGCCACTATAATGGCGCCTCTACCGAGGAACGTTGCAAGGATGTTCATCCCCAGGCTCGGTTGCCGCAGCGCAAGCTGTGTAAACGGCGTTCACCAGATTGACATGTACCGGTCATGAGATGGTGAAACGCACACACTCCAACATCGCCTCTCCCACTGGTCATACTCTCCAATCGACACGACAACAGTGTCGCGTTGTTCAACGTTTTGAAGGATGAATACTGTGGCTGATAATACCCAAGATTACGTGATTGCCGATATCAAGCTGGCTGAATGGGGCCGCAAGGAAATTGCCATTGCAGAGACAGAAATGCCAGGCCTGATGGCGATCCGTGAGGAATATGCGGCTACCAAGCCATTACGTGGCGCACGCATCACTGGCTCGCTGCACATGACCATCCAGACCGCCGTGCTGATCGAAACCTTGCGAGACCTCGGTGCGGAAGTGCGCTGGGCCTCCTGCAACATCTACTCCACCCAGGATCATGCGGCGGCCGCCATTGCAGCACAAGGCATCCCGGTCTTCGCAGTCAAGGGCGAGACCCTGGATGAGTACTGGGACTATACCCACCGGATTTTCGAATGGACAGATGGCGGTTACAGCAACATGATCCTGGATGATGGCGGCGATGCGACATTGCTGCTGCATCTGGGCACCCAGGCCGAGAAAGATGCCACCATCCTCAATCATCCTGCCAGTGAGGAAGAGGTCAGCCTGTTCAACGCCATCAAGACCAAGCTCAAGCAGGACCCGACCTGGTACTCCACCCGACTGTCCAAGATTCTCGGCGTGACGGAAGAAACCACCACCGGCGTGCACCGTCTCTACCAGATGCACAAGGAGGGCAAGCTGGCCTTCCCTGCCATCAACGTCAACGACTCGGTCACCAAATCCAAGTTCGATAACCTGTACGGCTGCCGTGAATCTCTAGTAGATGGCATCAAGCGTGCCACTGATGTCATGGTGGCAGGCAAGATTGCCGTGGTCGCAGGCTATGGGGACGTGGGCAAAGGCTCTGCCCAGGCCCTGCGTGCGCTGTCCGCCCAGGTATGGGTCACCGAGATCGACCCCATCTGCGCCCTGCAGGCAGCCATGGAAGGCTACCGTGTCGTCACCATGGACTATGCCGCCGAACATGGCGATATCTTCGTCACGGCCACCGGCAACTACCATGTCATTACCCATGACCACATGCTCAGGATGAAGGACCAGGCCATCGTCTGCAACATCGGCCACTTCGACAACGAAATCGATGTTGCCTCGATCGAGAAATACCAGTGGGAAGAGATCAAGCCCCAGGTTGATCATGTCATCTTCCCGGATGGCAAGCGTATCATCCTCCTGGCCAAGGGTCGCCTGGTCAACCTGGGTTGTGCCACAGGCCACCCAAGCTATGTGATGAGCTCCTCGTTCGCTAACCAGACCATTGCCCAGATTGAGCTGTTCACCAATACTGCCAAGTACCCGGTAGGCGTCTATACCCTGCCAAAACATCTGGACGAGAAGGTGGCGTTGCTGCAACTGAGGAAGCTGAATGCCCAACTGACGACGTTGACCGACGAGCAGGCTGCCTACATCGGCGTGCCCAAGCATGGCCCGTTCAAACCGGATCACTATCGCTACTGAGATAGCGACAGCCAAGACTTGAGTAGCCTCCCGGCTCCAGACCCGGAAGCCAGCAGGAAGGGCAACCAAGCCGGGAAAGTTTTGCTCATACCGAAAGTGAGGCTGCCCAGCCTAGTACTGGGCAGCCTCTGTAACCGAACAGCCCAGCATCACCGGGCTTACCTAAGGAGGATAGCAGTATGAAACTCTTGATCGTATGGTTGCTCAATGCCCTGGCGCTGCTTGCAGTGGCCTATTTGGTTCCATCCATCCATGTCGCCGGCCTGGGGAGCGCCTTGATCGCGGCCGTCGTCATCGGGCTGGTGAATATGCTGATCCGGCCGGTGCTGGTCATCCTGACATTGCCGGTCACCGTACTGACGCTGGGTCTGTTCCTGCTTGTCATCAATGGACTGTTGTTCCTCTTTGTCGGCAACATCCTGAGCGGTTTTGAAGTCCAGACACTACTGGGCGGCATTCTGGGGGCCATTCTCTACAGCCTGATTTCCTGGGCGCTGATCGCCCTGCTGCTTGGCAACAAGGATTAGCCTCAAGACCAACCGATCCTTCATATGAGTTTTAAATGAAAACTGAACCAACCATCAGCTTCGAGTTTTTCCCGCCCAAGACGGCAGAAGGCATGGCCAAGCTGCGCGTGGCGCGCGACCAGCTTGCCGCCTTCAATCCCAAGTTCTTCTCCGTCACATTCGGCGCGGGCGGCTCGACGCGCGACCGCACCCTGGAAACCGTCATCGATATCCAGCAGGCAGGATACGAAGGCGCACCGCACCTATCGTGCATTTCAGCGGACAAGGCGGAAATCCGCACCTTGCTCACACAATACAAGACCCAAGGCATCAAGCGCCTAGTGGCATTGCGTGGAGACATTCCCTCTGGCGAAGTGAGTACCGGAGATTTCCGCTACGCCAGCGAACTCGTTGCCTTCATCCGCGAGGAAACCGGTGACTGGTTCGAAATCGAGGTGGCAGCCTATCCCGAGTTCCATCCGGAGTCCTCATCACCCAGCGCGGATATCAGGCATTTCAAGCAAAAAGTGGATGCAGGCGCCAACAGCGCCATTACCCAATATTTCTACAATGCCGATGCCTATTTCCGCTTCGTGGACCAGTGCGAAAAGTCAGCTGTCGACATTCCCATCGTGCCAGGAGTAATGCCCATCTACAACTTCACCCAGCTCGCGCGATTTTCCAGCGTGTGCGGCGCGGAAATTCCTCGCTGGCTGAGACTGAGACTGCAAGATTACGGGGATGACCTCGCTTCGCTGCGCGCCTTCGGCACCGAAGTAGTCGAGGACTTATGTGAACAACTGCTTGCCGGTGGCGCCCCTGGGCTGCACTTCTACACACTTAACCAGGCGGGCACCATTGCTTCCATTCTTGAGCAATTAGGTGCAGGGGACAAATAAAGGATGCGCCGGAGGCGGGACTGCCTCCGGATTGTAATGCTGGAATACCGCCTCAGTGCAAGGTCGGACGGTTATCGTTGAACATGGCGTCCTCGACAAACAGGTAGTCGTTCGCCTTGTCCTGATTCCACAGCGCCATCAATACGATCCAGCGCGTCTCTTCCAGGCCGACTTCAGGTTGTGACAATGCCATCGCGCGGTCGATGACCAACTCACGCTGTGCTGGCGTCAGCACCTTGGCCTGCTCGAGAAACATCATGAAACTCAAGCTGTCGGCACTCAGCCTCTTGGTCTCAGCTTCGCTGTAGATCCGGATGCCAGCGGTGCCAAGCTGCGCATCACTCTCCTCAGACATCGACTCCAGGGCGCTATACCAATCAAAAGCACCGTTGATGTCTTCCTGGTCGAAGCCTGCTGCGAATAATTCCTTAGAAAGTGTTTCGTGGTCGGGATGGATATCTGACTCAAAGTAGTTTTCAAACATATACACCAGGACTTCGAACATACATTCCCCAATCAAAATGACCCGGGTGATCCTGTGATATATCCACTCACTTGGCAAACCTTGAGAATCGCCATGACATTGTGTTGATATTGTTCACAGAATTAGGCGATGCGCTGGAAACGCCCTCCCGGTAGAGAGGTTACCTTACCTTCCAACTCCAGCACCAACAGCATGGCCGAAAGGCGCTCAGTCGTCAAGCCGCTTCTTGCAGCGAGCGTATCCAGGCTGACCGGGTCGTAGCCCAGTGCTTCAAGCAACGGGTCATGCACGCTTCCTGCAGGCTGCACAGTATCGATGGCATCCGGAATGGGTTTCGGAAACATCTTCATCTCTTCGAAGATGTCCTGCGTGCTTTCCACCAGCTTTGCGCCCTGCTTGATCAGCTGATGACACCCCTTGGCATGGGGGGAATGGATGGAGCCGGGTATCGCGAACACCTCGCGCCCCTGTTCTGCCGCAAGCCGCGCCGTAATGAGCGAGCCGCTCTGCAGACTGGCCTCGACTACCAGGCAACCCTGGCTCAGGCCACTGATAATGCGGTTGCGGCGCGGAAAATTCTGCGCACGGGAAGGCGTTCCCAATGCAAACTCGGAAATGATCAAACCTTGCTCAGCAATCTGGTGTGCCAACGCACGGTGCCGGGCTGGATAAACAATATCCAGGCCGGTACCCACGACTGCAACTGTGGCGCCACCGACCTGTAAAGCGCCTTTGTGCGCAGCGCCATCGATACCCAAGGCCATGCCACTGACAATGCATACACCCTGCCTACTCAACGCGGCAGCGAAATCCTCGGCGTTTTTCTCCCCTTGTGGGCTGGCGTTGCGGCTCCCCACCACCGCGATCGACGGCATCTTGAGCAATTCCAGCCGCCCTTTTGCATACAGTAGGGGCGGAGGGTTGGGAATATCGAGGAGCGATTGCGGGTAGCAAGCATCGGCCAAGGTCAGCAAGTGGTTTCCTGGCTGCAACAGCCAGGCGGAGATCATGGCCTGCTGCTCAGGATCCGGGCCGCTGGCGATAGCACTTGCCACGGCATCCGGCACAATATCGCGCAGTTGCTGCCTGCTGGCGCTGTAGATTTGCTCGGGAGACCCCAAAGCTGCCAGCAACCGACACAAACCTTGGCCACCAAGGCCAGGCACCAGGCTCAGGCTGACCCACAGCCCGGCCTCCTCTGGTCGGGTGCCGCCTATGGCTTCTCCACCACATCCAGCACATTGACTGGTTCGGTGGCCTGCATGATCAGCGCGTAGGATATCTTGTCGAAAGTGCGGAACACCATGGCGAGCCCGATACGCTCGTTGGGGAGCTTGATGTTCTCTGAGCCTTTCTTGTTCTTCTTGTCGTAACCAGGGTTCTTAATGACCCGGCCATTACGGTTGATAGCAAGCACATGTCCTTGCTCCAGCCCGTCGTCACTTCCCTTGCTGATGGCAATGATGGTATTCCGCCCGGCTTCAGCCACCCCGCCATAGATGGAGAGGATGCGCCCCTGGACATCGTCCTCCGGCGCCTGCGGCACAAAATTGGTTTGCAGGCTCTCGGGCGCTGCCACCAGTTTATCGTTGGCGAATATCTCTTCCTTGGCGCTGACGATATCGCCACTGGCAGGCTCACCATACTTGCTAATCCTTGCATCTCCCAGGTAAATCGCCTCCGTACCGAGTACTGCCTTGGTCTCGGGGTCGATATACGTCTTGCCCGTACGGTAGATATTCCACAAGGTTCCCTCCCCTTCGTCAATCTTGTCGACATAGATGCGGGAGCCCGGACTCAGTACCACGCGGTTTTCCGGTCCTGCGATAATCCTTGGCGCGTCTTTGAGGCCGTCATTTTCGATGATCAGCGGCTGGCTCAGGAAAGGAGCGATGATACGGGGAGAAATCGTCGGGATTGCTTCGACATCCAGCTGTTCAGTACGAATGCCAGGAGTTAAGGTTACCTCGGGA
This sequence comes from Methylobacillus flagellatus KT, assembly GCF_000013705.1. Lineage (NCBI taxonomy): Bacteria > Pseudomonadati > Pseudomonadota > Betaproteobacteria > Nitrosomonadales > Methylophilaceae > Methylobacillus > Methylobacillus flagellatus. The sequence continues at coordinate 200,157 of NC_007947.1, read as the reverse complement.
TTGGCCACCGTTTCGCGCAGCAGGCGCAATTGCGGAGAACCGCTACTCATATCGAGCATCACGACATCGCCAGGATAGATCAAATGAGGGTTCTTGATCTGCTCGCGGTTCATTTTCCATACCTGCGGCCACTGCCAGGGATCTTTGAGAAAGCGCCCAGCGATTCCCCATAACGTATCCCCTTTTACCACGACATACCGATCAGGATGATGAGGTTGCAGCTTTACCTCATCCGCCAGGACAGGCAAAATCGGGCAACAAAGCATGAGCAGCGTTATAATGTATTTATACATGGTATGTATCTTAACGGCAGGCGTAAGGATTCATTTAATTTCTGAAACTTGCACTGGATTCTGCAATCAATCTATTAATCAATCAAGCATTCTATGGCAATTCTAGACATCCTGACCTATCCCGATCCGCGCCTGCACAAAGTGGCAGCGCCAGTAGAGGAAGTCAATGACGACATCCGCCAGCTAGTGCGCGACATGGCCGAAACCATGTACGCCGCACCTGGCATCGGGCTGGCAGCAACCCAGGTCGACGTGCATAAGCAAGTGATCGTCATTGACCTGTCCGAAGACAAATCTGCACTGCAGGTGTTCATCAACCCCAAGATCGTCAGTCAGTGCGGCAGCCAGGAATACGAGGAAGGGTGCCTTTCCGTGCCCGGGATCTACGAGCCCGTCACGCGTGCGGCAGAAGTCACGGTGGAGGCCCTGGATGAACATGGCAAGCCATTTACGCTGAAGGCCGATGGTTTGCTCGCTGTCTGCATCCAGCATGAAATCGACCACCTGTTGGGTAAGGTATTTGTTGAGTATCTCTCCAGCCTCAAGCAGACCCGTATCAAGAACAAGCTCAAGAAACGCCAGCGCGAGCGGGCCTGATCGACATGAAAATCATCTACGCTGGCACTCCCGACTTCGCAGTGCCTGCACTGAGAGCCTTGATTCAATCCTCCCATGAGGTCAGCCTAGTGCTGACCCAGCCTGACCGCCCTGCAGGCCGGGGCTTGAAGCTGAAGCCCAGCCCGGTCAAAAGTCTTGCGCTGGAACACGGCATTCCGCTATTGCAACCAGAAACGCTCAAGGATGAAGCAGTCCAGGCCAGGATTGCGGCAGAACATGCCGATGCACTCGTCGTTGCCGCCTATGGCCTCATTATCCCGGCGACCGTGCTCAGCATGCCGCGCTATGGCTGCTACAACATCCATGCCTCGCTATTGCCGCGCTGGCGTGGCGCCGCACCTATCCAGCGTGCCCTGCTCGCAGGCGACAAGGAGACCGGCGTCACAATCATGGAAGTAGTGCCTGCGCTGGATGCAGGCGCGATGATATTGCGCGGCACTTTGCCGATCACGGAGCACGATACCGCACAAACCCTGCACGACGGCCTGGCGGAAATCGGTGCTGAACTCATGCTCCAGGCCATGGACAAGCTGGAGCGGGAAGGCAGGCTGGAAGCCGAGCCCCAAGACGAAAGCCTAGTCACCTATGCGCAAAAACTGCAAAAGGCAGAGGCCGTGATCGACTGGCGCAAAAACGCCGACGAGCTTTCAAGGCAAGTTCGCGCTTTCAATCCCTTCCCCGTGGCACACAGTACGTTGAAGGGTGAAACTTGCCGCATTTGGATGGCGCAAGCAGTATCCGGCACTGCAGAGCCAGGCATGATCGCCTCCGTGGACAACGGCATTTTGGTGGGATGCGGACGTGGCCTGCTACGCATAGATGAGCTGCAACTGCCGGGGGGCAAGCGCCTGCAGGCAAAGGATTTCCTGGCAGGCAACCCGCTCTGCCCGGGCGACAGGTTCGGCAGCTGACGCCCGCAGCTGCATGCTCAGCCTCATCGACAGAAATCCTGCATGTATGCTTGAATTTTCCCTCTTGACCACTATCTAAGTGGGGAATCAAGAACAGTCACAGAGGGCGGTCATCGCCCAAATAACAGAATGGAGTAGCTCAACAATGTTAGGAAACTGGCTCAAGACTTCCATCCTCATGGCGGGGATAGTCGTGCTGTTTGGCTCGGTAGGCGCAGCACTGGGTGGTGCAAGCGGCATGCTGATTGCCTTGCTGCTGGCAGGCGCGATGAACATCTATGCCTACTGGTTTTCCGACAAAGCTGTGCTCAAGATGTACAAAGCCCGAGAGGTCGATGCCAGCACGGCCCCCGAACTGTATAACATGGTGCGGGAACTGGCGCAGAATGCCGACCTGCCAATGCCCAAGGTCTATATCATCGACGAAGATCAGCCAAACGCCTTCGCGACGGGCCGCAATCCCGAAAATGCCGCAGTAGCGGCCACCACTGGCATCATGCGTATCCTCACTCAGCGGGAGCTTCGCGGCGTGATGGCGCACGAGCTTGCGCATATCAAGCATCGTGATACATTGATCTCGACCATTTCTGCCACCATTGCCGGTGCCATTTCCTCAATTGCGCAGTTTGGCATGTTGTTCGCGCACGGCCGGGATCGCAATGTGCACCCGGCAGTCGCACTGCTGATCATGATCTTGGCCCCGATCGCGGCCATGCTGATCCAGATGGCGATTTCCCGCGCGCGCGAATTCGAGGCGGACCGTGCCGGGGCGGAAATCTGCAAGGACCCTACCGCGCTCGCCGCCGCATTGCAGAAAATCCACAATTACGCACGCAAGGTTCCACTGGAAGCGGCAGAGCAACATCCGGAGACTGCGCAAATGATGATTATCAACCCGCTGTCAGCCGAGGGCATCAAGGGCCTGTTCAGCACTCACCCGCAAACCGAGGAACGCATCAAGCGCCTCATGGCAATGGCTGCCTGACCAGTGCAGGTTTCGCAGCAACTTGCCGCGCAAGCCGTCGGGCAAGTGCTTGATGGGCGCAATCTTTCCGTTGTGCTGGAAACATTGTTCCAGCACCAGCGCGACATCACGCCCCAGCAGCGTGCCGCCAGTCAAGACTTGACCTACGGCACGCTGCGTTTCTACGCACGGCTGGAGGCGTTACTCCAACAGTTGCTGCAGAAACCATTGAGCGACGCCTTCATCCATCACTTGCTATTGGTCAGCCTGTATCAGCTTGTCTATGACAGGGCCGGTGCGCACACTGTGGTCAACCAGGCTGTGCTGGCCGCCGCGAAAACCAGGAAAACATGGGCCAAGGGCTTGGTCAACGCCGTCCTGCGCAATTTCCTTCGCCAACGCGCTATGCTGGAACGGCGAATCGCCGACGACGAAGTCGCTCAATACTCCTATCCGCAATGGTGGATCAACAAACTCCGGCAACAATACCCGGTCCATTGGCAGTCCATGCTGGAAGCTGGCAACCAACATCCTCCCATGACCTTGCGCGTAAATCGCCGCCATGATGATGCCGCAAGCTATTTGGAAAGATTGCGGGCAGCGGGGCTGAATGCCCGTACGCTGGACGAACAGGCCGTCATGCTGGAGTCTGCTGTGCCGGTCACCCGCCTGCCAGGTTTTGAGGCAGGCCATGCCTCGGTCCAGGATTGGGGCGCCCAGTTTGCCGCGATGGAGCTGGATGTCGCCGATGGCATGCGTGTACTGGACGCCTGTTGCGCCCCTGGTGGCAAGACCGGTCATGTGCTTGAGCTGGCAGATGTACGAATGACAGCCATGGATAACGACGCCCATCGCCTGCTGCGCGTCCAGCAGAATTTGGAACGCCTAGGGCTATCTGCCAGCTTGGTCCAAGGCGATGCCGCCAACCCAGATGCGTGGTGGGACGGCATGCCCTATGATCGCATCCTGGCCGATGTGCCCTGTAGCGCCTCGGGCATCGTGCGCCGCCACGTAGACATCAAGTGGCTGCGGCGAGAGCAAGATATTGCGGCATTTGCCGAACAACAGCGCTTAATATTGCAGGGTCTGTGGCGGCTGCTGGCAAAGGGTGGTAAATTGCTTTACGTCACGTGTTCGGTATTCCACGAGGAAAACCAGCAACAGATCGCGCGTTTCCTGCAAACCCAGCCCGACGCACGCCAGATGCCATGCAAGCACGGCACTTTACAATCCAATCAAGGACAATTACTGCCCGGTACAGAACATGACGGCTTCTTTTACGCTTTACTGCAGAAAGTTTAGGCTGTTGTTTTTATTGCTGGCTTTGGTCAGCTATCAGGCCATCGCCATTCAAAGCAGCCTGTCTATCGAATCCGCAGAGCTGGTCGCCTCCGAGGATGGCGATTACCTGCTGGATGCAGACTTCGACCTCACACTCAGTCCTGGGCTGGAGGAAGCCGTCAACAAAGGGGTGCCATTGAATTTCCTTGTGGAATTCCAGCTTGTCTCGCCCCGCCGTTACTGGTTCGATGATGAAATTGTCAGCCTGACGAGCAAGGTATCGCTAAGCTATCATGCCCTGTCCCGGCAATATCTGGTCAATCGCGATGGGCACCAGCTCTCGTTTGCCAGCATCCAGGAAGCCAAGGAAGAAATCTCACGCCTGCGGAACTGGCAAGTCATTGACGGCAGCCTGTTGAAAAAAGGTGAGCCCTACCAGGCTGGGCTGCGCATGCGCCTGGATCAATCCAAGCTGCCAAAGGCATTGCAGGTGGATACATTGAGTTCGGAAGACTGGAACATGGCTTCCGAGCGCTTCCGCTGGACGCCCGCGCTCAATCCGTAAACAGACATGAAGTACATCGTCTTCATCAGCGCAGTCCTGGGGGCGGTACTACTGTACCTGCTTTCCCACGCCAGCACCCGCAGCGCTTCCGCGGGCAATTACTACAACCTGCTGCTGGTGCTGAACCTGGCGTTGGCTGTGGCCCTGATCGTGTTGATCGGCTTCCAGCTCTGGCGGCTATACCGCCAGATGCGCAACAGCATCATGGGCAGCCGGCTGACCCTGCGTCTGCTCGGCAGTTTTGCCCTCATGGCCATCATTCCGGGCGTCATCGTGTATGCGGTATCGGTCAACTTCCTGACACGGTCCATCGAATCCTGGTTCAACGTCAAGGTGGAAGCGGCGCTTGAAGGCGGCTTACGGCTAGGACAAAGCGCCCTGGATATCATGCTTTCCGACCTTGAGGACAAGGCGGAAACCATGGCGTTGTCGCTGGCATTCCAGCCCAGCAACCTGCACCTGAGCGTGCTCAACGACTTGCGGGAGAAAAGCGGCGTCCGCGATGCCGTGCTCTTGACCGTACAAGGACGCATCCTGGCTTTCTCCAGCGGCGATCCGTCAAGCTTCTTGCCCGACCTGCCCAACATCCCGCAGCTGCGCCAGGGGCGCCAGCATATCTACGGCGTCATAGAGCCTATTCTCGGCAAAGGCTTGTATTTGCGGGTGCTGGCACCGGTGACGATGAACGACATGGCAGGAGAAACCCGCATATTGCAGCTACTGCAACCGGTACCGAAATCCTTGTCGGAAACGGCAGAAGCCGTGCAGGATGTCTATGAGGACTACCAGGAGCTTTCATTCAGCCGGGAATCCCTCAAGGAGGTGTTTGCACTGACGCTGACGCTGGTATTGATGCTGGCCATGCTATCGTCGATTGCATTCGCCTTCCTGCTGAGTCGGCGGCTTTCCGCCCCGCTGGGCATCCTCGCCGAAGGCACGCGTGCCATCGCCCGCGGCGATTACGACACGGTGTTGCCTGCACATGGCAAGGACGAGCTCGGCATCCTCGTGCAATCATTCAACAGCATGACCCGCCAGCTCAACGACGCTACCCAGGCCGCCGATCGCAATCGGGCCCGGCTCGAAGCAGCGCGCGGCTACCTCGAAACCATCCTCGCCCACCTTTCCTCCGGAGTGCTGGTGCTAGGCGAGCACGGTCAGCTACGCACATTCAACTATGCAGCCTCCCACATCCTCGGCGTCCGGTTGACCGAAGAAACCCTCAACCAGCCACTGGATCTCCTCGCCCACCAGCAGGAAACCCTGGCAAGTTTCGTCAACCGCATCCAGGTCTATTTCAAGGCGGATTCCGCCTCTGAGTGGCAGGAGCAGATGGAAATCAGCACGAGCCAGGGCAAGCAGGTATTGCTGGTTCGGGGAACGCGATTGCCGGATGGGCCAGACAGCGGATTTGTGGTGGTATTCGACGATATCACGCAAATGGCGCAGGCCCAGCGTGATGCCGCCTGGGCGGAAGTGGCACGCAGGCTGGCACACGAAATCAAGAACCCGCTTACGCCGATCCAGCTTTCTGCCGAGCGTATCGAGCACAAACTGGCAGCCAAGCTGAGCAAGGCGGATGCAGAAATGCTGAGCCGGGCAACGACCACGATCGTCAGCCAGGTCAATGCCATGAAGGCCATGGTCAACGAATTCAGCGAATATGCCCGCCTACCGGCCCTCAGCCTCGATACCGTGGATCTCAGGCAGCTGGTCCAGGACGTACTGGCATTGTACGAAGCAACCTCTATCCAGATCCGGGTGGACATTCCTCCAGAACTGCCCACGGTGCACGGCGATGCGACCATGTTGCGCCAAGTCCTGCACAATCTGCTGCAGAATGCACAGGATGCGCTGGAGCGCCATCCGCAGCCAGAAATCGTCATTTCCTGCAGATTGGCGAACGAATGCGTCAAACTATGCGTCAAGGATAATGGTGCGGGCTTCCCGCTGGAAATACTTTCCCACGCGTTTGAACCCTACATGACGACAAAGCGGCATGGTACCGGCCTGGGGCTCGCCATCGTCAAGAAAATCATCGAAGAACACAAAGGCAGTATCAAAGTGGAAAACCTGGAATCGGGCGGTGCAATTGTCACCGTCACCATACCAATAGCGGAGCGGAAGCAATGACGGCAAGGCAAGTACTGGTCGTGGATGACGAAATCGGCATCCGCGAATTGTTAAGGGATATTTTGCAGGATGAAGGCTACCAGGTGCGGCTGGCCGAGAATGCAGCGGAAGCCCGTACCTGGCGCCAGCAGGCCCGGCCTGACCTGGTCCTGCTCGATATCTGGATGCCGGACTGTGACGGCATTACCCTGCTCAAGGAATGGGGCAACAGCGGCCTGCTGACCATGCCCGTCGTCATGATGTCCGGGCACGGCACCATCGACACGGCGGTTGAGGCCACCCGCATCGGCGCATTCGACTTCCTGGAAAAACCCATCGCACTGCAAAAGCTGCTCAAGACCGTCAATGCAGCGCTCAAGCATGGCGAACAGTTGCCGCGCTCCGACATGAATCTGCTCAATCTGGGCAAGAGTCCCGTCATCTCGGAACTGCGCCAGCGCCTGGAACAAGTTGCCAACCTCAGATCCGCCCTACTATTGATCGGGGCCAAGGGCAGCGGCCTGGAACTCTGCGCCCGCTTTTTGCACCAGCCAGGCACGCCCTGGCTGGAACTTAGCGAAACCGAGCGCCTGGCTTCAGCCCCGCTGGAATTGCTGGAACATGCCAGCGATGGCCTGATTTTCATTCCGGAAGTTGCCGAACTGAACAAGACTGAGCAAAAGGGGCTGCTGCTCATGCTGTCCAAGGCGGAAAAATATGACGTGCGCGTGATATGCGGCACTGCGCGCGCCCTGCCACAACTGGTGCAGGAGGGCACGTTCGACAGCAACCTGCTGCAGGCGCTCTCCATTACGACTGTCAGCGTGCCGGCCCTCGAGGATCATCGCGAGGACATTCCCGACCTGGCCCGGTCCATGGTCACCCTCATGGTGGAAACTGGCGAAGCCGCCTACCGCGAGTTCGATATTGCAGCGCTCAATGCGTTGCGTAACGCTGACTGGCCGGGCAACCTCGCCCAGCTGGACAGCGTGATCCGCAACCTTGTGCAAACCTCGCTAGGAGAAAAAATCACCTTGGCAGACGTCAACCGGGTGATTGGACAGTTTGCACAGATGCATCTGGACAATGCCGGTCATACCGCTGCCACCTCCTTGGCCATCGACCTTGACCAGCCACTCAGGGAAGCGCGCGATGACTTCGAGCGCTTGTACTTCGAGCATCACATCGCCAAGGCAGGGAACAACATGAGCAAGGTGGCAGAAAATGTGCATCTCGAACGCACCCACCTCTACCGCAAACTCAAGCAGCTCGGGGTCAAGACCAAATAGCTACTGGCCCCGCGCCCTTGCATCGTAGAGACAGATAGCAAACACCACGGCCAGGATCAGCACAGGAACCAGCAGGGCCTGGTTGTCCATACTCATCGTGCACAGGCCGCCCAGCACGGCGCCAAGCAGGAAACACAGGCACACCAGGCCAAAAACGCGCGCCTCATGCAAGTCGGTCCGTGTCATTTTGTGTGTGAGGCCTCTAAACAGGCTTTCTATGCTGCGTCGCAGGTTGCCCGTTGTCATGACCGAGTTGTAAGGTGAACTGCCCACATGGGTGAAACTGGAATTCTGCATGGCTGCTACCAACGCAATCCCCGGCACCAGCCAGGCATCCGGAAAATCTGCAGGTAGCTGGCTGCCTACGCCCAACATCACGATTTCGAGGGCCAGGCATACCAAGGCCGGACTGACAACCATCTCCCGCACCCTGGGCAGTCGCAAGCAGTTGGCCAGAAATACCCCGGCGATGAATGCTAGCAAAGGCGGCACATGTCGCAACGCCTGTTCCCAGTCCTGGGCAGCGGTCGCAATTCCCATCAGGACGATATTGCCGGTCATGGCATTGGCAAATACCTGGCCATGCCCGACAAAAGTGAAGGCATCCAGAAAACCGCCCGACAATGTGAGCAGGGCGGCGACAGGGAGTGAATTGTCAGCAGGCAGCGCGGAAGTGGGCAACATTCTGCAAGGAAAACACACAAACGGCATGACCTGCAATGGATCATGCACAAGTACTCAGTGCATCCCCATTGCAGGTCTGAGGTGGCGGGTGTCAGGCTTTACTGCCCGCCACAGCGCGATACACCCAGGCACCGATCACACCACCCACGATAGGCGCGATCCAGAACAGCCAGAGCTGGTCTACGGCCCAGCCACCTGCATATACGGCCACGCCGGTACTGCGCGCCGGATTCACGGAGGTGTTGGTGACAGGGATACTAATCAAGTGGATCAGGGTCAAGGTCAGGCCGATCGCAATCGGTGCGAAACCTGCTGGTGCGCGCTGGTCAGTCGCGCCCATGATGATGAACAGGAAGAAGGCGGTGAGCACCACTTCCGCGACCAATGCGGCCGTCATGGTATATCCGCCTGGCGAATGCTCCCCGTAGCCATTGGAAGCAAATCCTGCAGTGACATCGAATCCGGCCTGGCCGCTCGCAATGAGATAAAGCACGCCGCCAGCCGCTATTGCACCCAACACCTGCGCAACAATGTAGGGTAGCAGCTGGCTGCCTGCGAAGCGACCGCCCGCCCACAAACCAATCGATACTGCGGGATTCAAATGGCAGCCGGAAATATGACCAATGGCAAATGCCATCGTAAGCACCGTCAAGCCGAATGCCAGCGATACGCCATGCAGGCCGATGCCCACCTCCGGAAATGCTGCAGCCAATACTGCACTGCCACACCCACCCAGCACCAGCCAGAATGTTCCCAAAAATTCCGCACCATATCGATTCATTGTTTGATCCTCCTTGATAAGCTGTCTACGGCCACCCTATCGACAAACGATAGCCAAGCGCCAGTATAGGAGGGTTTTTCGCCCTTGAACGGCATCAAAACGTCAACAATTGTCAGCAATTAGAGGTCAGTGGTGCGGAACATGCCTGCAGCGATCGAGGATGTCTCCCGCATTCCCATGGTCATCGGTAAACAAGGTCGCTTCGTCCCCCTTGCTCCACCATTCGAGTGCATCATTACGATAACGCGCCCCGCTCGCGGAGATCGCCTGTGTCAGCGTGTGTGTGTTTTCCTGGTATTGCAGCACGGCCTTGTCCTGCGTATACGCCACCTGCGCCACACCACCACTTTCGCATTGATAAAGCCGAGCTTGAGGTCCGCTCCCTGAATGGCAGGCTCCCAATGGCAAACAGCACAACAGCATCAACGAAACATGCTTCATCACCCCTCCTTGAATATCTCTTACACAGGCAATAGGCATTACAACCGATCAAACACCGAGCCTATATCCGGGCTGAACAGACGGTTGTACAAGCGGGCGGCGTAGACATCGGTCATGCTGGCGATATAGTCGCAGATCACCCGCATGGATTGCGGGCTATCGCGCCACTGCACCAGATGGGCGGCTGGCAGCAGGCGCTCTGGGTTTTCCAGCAATGTGGAAAACAAGCGCATGATCATCTGCTGTCCCTTGAACTCCAGGGCCTGGATTTGCGGCCGGCGGATGACTTCATCGAAAACGAACTTCTTGAGGATATCGAGCAATGCACGAGCCTCCGGCTGCATTTCCGCCTGCAAGCGCAACAACGGGGAAACGAAGTCCCCCTGCTCGCTGATATGGATATTGCCGATGAAATAATTCACTAGCTTGCTGATCGCATGCTTGCGGTCACGATCGCTGCCGGAGAACAGCTTGCTGTTGTAGAAATCAGCCTGTTCATGCAAAGGACAGCCGGGCAAGGCTTGAACCTGCATCATCACCAGCGCCTTCCATTGCCTTTCGGTGACCAGCTCTAGCGCCAGCGCGTCCTCCAGGTCGTGCACGCCATAGGCGATATCGTCCGCAAGCTCCATGATCGACGTATCGAATCCCTTGTGCAACGCCTTGGCATGCTTGCCCTCTACCGGCCGGGTTTCGCGGAAGCGGGCACGGTCTGGCTCGGGTAGCGGCGCAAGTATCCAATCCAGGATATCCGCCTCGTCATCATGGATACACTTGGGCGGCTTGGCGTATTCAATGTTGGAAGAAACACCCTGCGCCGCCGTGCTGTAATTCGCCGCTTCGCTGTGCAACACCGGGTATTTCAGCAGGCCCAGCATGGTGCGGCGTGTCAGGTCCAGCCCGTGCTCGGGCGAGTACTCGCCCAGGCGGGCGATGATGCGCAGCGTCTGCCCGTTGCCCTCGAAGCCGCCATGCGCATGCATGAAGGCATTCAGGGCCACTTCGCCGCCATGCCCGAACGGCGGGTGCCCGAGGTCATGACCCAGGCAAATGGCCTCGATCAGGCTCAGGGAAGGAATCCAGGTACTGTATTCTGCATGGGCTCTGTATTGCTGGCGCAACTGCTCGCAGATGCCCGAGCCGATCTGCGCGACCTCGAGCGAGTGCGTGAGCCTGGTGCGGTAGAAGTCGCTGTCGCCGATGCTGAAAATCTGCGTCTTGGACTGCAGCCGGCGGAATGAGGCGGAATGGATGATGCGCGCGCGGTCACGCTGGTATTCCCCATCCACCTCATCCGAGTTGAAAGGCTGCCCGCTATAGCCCGCGGCATAACGCCGCCGGTCCACCCAGTCCTGCATGGTCTTGTCTTGGTTATTCTGCATGGCGTGATATTGCCATGAAAGCGCACCGGGACGACACCCGGCCGCAAGTTTTAATGATCCAACCCGGGACGCAGGCTACGGCTGCGTTGCCGCGCAGGATAGTGAGGCACGGCAATGCAGCGCCTATAGAAGGTTGCAAGCAAAACTGGATCACGGCGCGGAAGATTGCCATGCGCAACGGCACATTCCGCTTGCTCGCCAGCCGCAGCACAAAGCATGGCCACATCTTGATATCGCAAGGGACGATGCCCAAGGCGTCTGCAGAAGAATGCCCAGCCAGCGTTTCCGCTGAATGTTAAAGGACGGCTCCGCTTAATCCCTTGTCGGCGCAATGCGAAAGATACGGACGATCTCCATGCTTTGCGAGGCATGTGCCAACACGGAAATATTGTCTTGGTCGGAGGTTCTGAGAATCATGCTGTACTCCAGCAGCCGTCCTTCATGCGAAATGGCATAGCTCATATTGGCGATGGTGAACCCCTTGTCCATGATGAACTGGCGCAGCTCGCTTTCGGGCATCGGGCTTTGCCGATCAAACGATACCTGGTAATGCGCATAATAATGGGAAGGCAGGCGTACCTCTATCCAGCGGAACAGGGAAAGCGTGCCCAGCGTCATCAGGGTGGCCAGTACTGCGGGGAAATAAAAACCGATGCCGAACATGATGCCGATCGCAGCGGTGATCCAGATAGAAGCAGCCGTCGTCAGGCCGCGCACTGTAAACCCTTCCTTGAAGATCACGCCGGCGCCGAGAAAGCCGATGCCAGTCATGATGCCTTGCGCCATGCGGGAAGGATCAGCATTGATGGTATCCCTAGGTACTCCGGGCAACAGCTGCCACTGATACAGCGTCAACAACATGAGCAGACTCGAAGCCAGGCAAACCAACGTATGTGTGCGGAAACCGGCAGGACGGCCATGGAAGCTGCGCTCCAGGCCAATGATGCCGCCGGCCACGATGGCGCTGACAAGATGGATGGTGATCAGGAAATAATCATGCATTCATGGCCTCACAGGGTGTGCCCTGTCGTCATTAGGATGAAGCGGCCATGATAATGGAAAGACCATGCCGTACCGAGCGCGGCCTTTCGGGAATATTAACTTGAGCAGACTGGGTGAAGACTACCCAGGCGTATCAGGTATAGGGTTGATCCAGGCGCCAGCCACCGTGGGTATAAATATCCATCAATGCCTGTCCTTGATGGGTGTAGTGCACTTCGGTACCGGCAGGCACTGCAAGCGTTTCAAGCATTGTACGCAATACGGGGCGCGCCTTGCCGATGTCGCTCGTCGTAATATCGACACGCTGATACACCACGCGCTGGTAACCGTCCTGTCCAGCATCACTAAACGACTGCCCCCAGCCTATCACAGTGCCTGCATCGGCTTCCTGCAGCAGCCGCGCAAGCTCGTGCTCGCGCTGGTGGAAGGGGTCCGGCCTTGCACGGGACCTGATCGGAATCTTCACATAAATAAACAAACTCTGCGGTCTGCGGAACAATGCTGCAGGCACAACCTCCTCATAATGACTTGCGATATTCATCTTAACGCCTTTTCTGTCACAAGGATGCTTTTAACGGCTATCCCATTGACCACGTTGACATCATGGCGTCATGGACTTGTGTTAGCTGACGGTTTTTGCACAGGATAGCGCCTGGCAGCCATCAGGCATGCCATAACTGGGCATATTCCTGCCAGGATGGGCGGGCCACGGCGGTCCTGGCTGCACTGGCAGGCATTCCTACATTCAACAAGCCAATGATACGTTCCTGTGAGCCGAACCCCATGACGTTGTGCAACAAGGCAGCCAACGGCTCCGGCGTGCTGCTCCAGAAGCCGCTATATCCCAGGAGGTGGGCGGCGTTGAGCATATTCATGACGGCAGCCCCGGCCGCCAACAACTGCTCAAACTCCGGCACCTTGGGATGAACCGTGATGCGCGCAGCCAGCACGATTACGACAGGGGCCGTGGTCAACTTCATAGTGTACTTTCCTTGCAATACCTGTACCTGTTCGTTCTGGGCGTCCGGGTGCTGCAATACCCTGTGCAGCAGCGCCTGCCGGTCGTCGCCTTGCACTACCTTGAAATGCCAGGGCCGCAAGCCAGCATGATCCGGTGCAACGGCGGCAGCCTGCAGTATGCTCTCCAGCTCTGCCGGCGCAGGCGCCGGTTCGCTCAACGGCCAGGCAGAACGCCGGGCCAGGATAGCTTCTAAAGTTTGCTCATCTGTAGAACGCATATCTTCCTCAACAATGCATCATATCTTTATTCATCCAGTAAATGACGTTCGCTATCCCGCCACTTACCACATCCCAGCTTGCTCACTGAAACTAGGACAGTCAAATATCGCACATTCCCTTTTTCAGCCCAGTGTGGAAATGGCCGTCTCAGCATGCAAGCTGCAACACCACCGGCGTATGGTCGGATGGCCGTTCCAGCTTTCGCGGCCCTTTGTCTATCCAGCAACGCATGCACTCGCTCTTCAATGCCTCGCTGACCAGGATGTGGTCAATGCGCAAGCCCAGGTTGCGGCGGAAACCAGCCATGCGGTAGTCCCACCAGCTGAAGCTGTCCGGCTCCTGATCAAACAGGCGGAAGCCGTCATGCAGGCCCAATGCCATGATGGCACGGAATGCCGCGCGCTCTGGCTCGCTCACCAGCACCTGCCCCGCCCATGCCACCGGGTCATGCACATCACGGTCCTCCGGGGCAATGTTGTAATCTCCCAGCAAAGCCAGTTTCGGATGGGCAGCGAGCTCGGTCTTGAGATAAGCCGTGAGGGCTTCCAACCATCCCAGCTTATACTGGTATTTATCGGAGTCCAGGCTCTGCCCGTTCGGAATGTATGCACACACTATCCTGATGTCATTGATGGTGGCTGCCACCAGTCGCTTCTGTTCATCGTTCAATCCGGGAATGCCGTAGGTGACATCCTCGATTTCATGCGGACTGAGAATTGCCACGCCATTATAGGTTTTCTGACCGCTATGGACGGCGTTATACCCAGCTTCCTTCAATGCATCAAAGGGAAACTTGCTGTCCTCCTGCTTGGTTTCCTGCAGGCAGAGCACATCCGGCTTTTCAACAGCGATCCAGTCAAGTACCTGCGGCAAGCGGACATTGAGGGAATTGACGTTCCAGGTGGCGAGTTTCATAAAGCAATGTGTCAGGAAATTGGTGAATTCGCGAGTGTATCACTGCTGGCAATTTATCCTGCAATCTAGGCGGTGTCTTCCTTGAACGCCTGATGAACACAGCGCGCAGATTGTAGATAGCGATGACAGCGTCAATCCGGCATGTTGCTGCGGATCAAACGGGAGAAATCGGGGTCCTGGTCTGCCGCCTTGGCCCTGTCGGTAATCCTTCCGTGCTGACGCAGCACCTCCAGGGGAAAGCGCTTATCCAGGCCGCCGATACCGTACAGGTATTCAGGCAGGTAGCCGGACAGCAGCAAGCGGTAGTCCATGGGCAATCCCGGGATGATCTTGCGCACCATTTCATACACCACCGTGGTGCAGTTGGCAGTCACCGTATGGTAAAAACGCGGCTTGGCCGCCAGCTGGTTCGCCTCGTCGGCATAGGCCAGGAAGAGCTCGCGCATGGCGTCCTGCGGCATGTTGATGCGGTAGAGATATACATCCTCGCCGCGAATATTGGTGCGCACACGCACGATGTCGCGCTCGTCGGCCACGATCAGGCTGGTCTCGAACTGCTTGAAGAAGCCACCGATTTCGGAAAAGGCTTCATGGCGCTCCTTGCGGATTTCCACCGAAAACACCAACTGGCGGCCGTCGGCGAACCCGAACGACACCAGGGTATGGGCAATCGCCGGAACGGTCCAGTAGGAAAGCAGCATATCCACGCTGCGGAGCTGGCCAAGGTCGTACTGGCGCTGTTCCCAGCGCGAGGTGTAGTCGGTCTCGCTGCGCCAGTCGAAATTGCGCACATGGCTGAACGTGACGACGTCGCCATGGCGGACAGCGGTCGTGGTCTCGGCGACGTCATCAGCCCACTCGCGCGTATTGGAGGGCTTGAGGTTCATCCACCACCCCAGCAGCACAGCCAGCGCCACCATATACAATAAGCTGCCGCGCAGGACGCCATGCCGCCGCCCCACGAATATGCTCAGCCCGGCAACACCTAACCATCCCGCAACCACAAGCGCCTTCAATGCGGGGAAAGGAAACTGGTACAACAGGGCCATTGCGCCCCATCCAGCGCTCAACACAAACGCTGTGCTGAGTAGGACGCGTTTGAAAAAGTGCAAGCAGCGGCGCATGGGAAAGTGAGAACCCGCTACCGCACCGCAAACGCATCCAGCCCGGCCAGGATGAAGCGCTTGATATGCTGGTGCAATGGCGCTACCTCGCATGAGGTGGGTGAAACGCAGTGTCCCAGCACGCGCGGGTCCGCCATAAAAGGGAATGAGCACAAGGAAAATATGCTCAGCAGGCAATGGTCGACCATGGCGGAATCGGCCGGGGCCCCCACGATCTCACTGAGGATCTGTTTGATGATGCCGGTCTTGGGAGACGTATCCAGCCTGAGGTAGTTGATGAATTCGGGTGACGGTGAAGTCAACTCGCGGAAAAACAGGCGTATCTGCCAATCCTGCGAGGCCTGTGCCACCAGCACCAGGTCAAGTATCTTTTCGAGTTTTTCCTTGGCAGGGCGCTGACTGGCCGCAATTGCTTCCAGCATGTCCATACGCAGGAGATACTGCGTCACTTCAGCCAATATTGCATGATACAAACCCGCCTTGCTGCCGAAATGATAGTTCACCGAACCCACTGTGGCATTCGCCCGCTCGCAGATTTCCTTGCTCGTGGTGTCGCTATAGCCGCGCTCGGCGAACACCTCGCCCGCGGATTGCAAAAGCTGCTTGCGCGTGGCCAGGCCGTCAGAGCGGATTTCACGGACTGCGAGCGGCTGGCTTAATGGGGATGAAACATTCATGTTGTGCCTGATTAATGGTGGATCGCCATGGCCAGGAGTCACGATGCCTCCTGGCAAAAACAGTTTCAATTGTAATTGAAACTAGAGTAAAGTAACCATTGTTGAGTTTAGAAATTACTTGTATCAGGGTAGGCAAAAAGCTTTCTTGCCCGGGCTAGCGAGATACGACAACAATGAAAACACCCCCTCCTTTGCCGTTTCCACGGAGCAGGCATCAGCACTGGCAGATCGCGATTGCAGCCTTATGCCTCGCACTTGCAGGCTGCCAGTCCATGGCCCCCGACTATGAACGGCCAGCCGCGCCGGTGGCGGAACATTTCCCCCAGGCCGGCACAGGCACCGCCGACGCCCCAAGCCTGGCCTGGCAGGATTATTTCGCCGATACCACCCTGCAAGACCTGATCCAAGAAGCCCTGGCCAATAACCGTGACCTGCGCAGCGCGATCCAGCGAGTGGAAGGTGCACGGGCGTTGTATGGCGTGCAACGGGCCGACCTGTTTCCCGGCCTTAACGCCCAAGGCAGCTTTGGACGCTCGCGCACGCCGGAAGACATGAGCCTGATCGGGCGCCCCATGGTCCTGAGCGAATACCGCGTCGGGTTCGGCATCACCAATTGGGAGCTGGACTTCTGGGGCCGTATCCGCAGCCTCAGAGATGCCGCGCTCGAAACCTTCCTTGCCGCCGAGTCTGCGCAGCGCGCTTCCGCCATTTCCCTGGTGGCACAGGTGGCGAACAGCTACCTCAACCTGCGCGAGCTGGACCAGCGCATCCTGATTGCCGAGAAAACCATAGAAAGCCGCCAGGAATCAGTGCGGATTTTCCAGCGCCGGTTCGATGTAGGCTCCACTTCCAAACTGGACCTGAAACAGGTGCAGGCGCTGCTTGCCCAGGCACAGACACTGCGCTACCAATTGCAGCAATCCCGTGCCATTGAGCTCAACGCCCTCACCCTGCTGGTGGGCAAGCCCGTTGATCTGCCGCCGGCCAGCCACGCCTTCTCCGAGACGAAGATGCTGCACCAGCTCAAGCCGGGACTGCCATCTGACGTGCTGACCCAGCGCCCGGACATCATCGCCGCGGAACACATCCTGAAATCAGCCAATGCCAATATAGGCGCAGCGCGCGCCGCATTTTTCCCGCGCGTCACGCTGACCACCTCGCTCGGCACCGCCAGCCGCGAGCTGGATGGATTGTTCGATACAGGCAGCCATGCCTGGAGCTTTGCCCCCAGCATTTCGCTGCCGATATTCGACGGCTGGCGCAACCGCTCCAACCTGGAATTAGCAAACGTCAGGCGCGACCTGGCCGTGACCAGCTACGAGCAAACCATCCAAACCGCATTCCGCGAAGTGGCGGACGCCCTGGCTGCACAGCACAGCATCAGGCAGCAACTGGTCAGCCAGCAAGAGATGCTGGATGCCCAGGCGGAACGCGCCCGTCTCGCCAAGCTGCGCTACGACCATGGCGCTACTTCGTACTTTGAAGTGCTGGATGCGGAACGCAGCCTGCTGGAAGTTGAACAGCAGCTGGTGCAAATGCAGCGCGCGCTATTCTCAAGTCAGGTGAGCCTGTATGCCGCCCTGGGTGGAGGGTCGCACTCCATTACCGTTCCTCCACCTTCAACCACTCCCGCTGCCCGACAGCCCTCCAACTGAACGGATCACGCCCCATGAATCCAAGAGTCAAGAAAATAGTGCCCATCGTGATTATCGCCGCCTTGGCTGCTGCCGGTTTGTATGCCTGGCAGGCCATGAACGGCGACGACAATACCAAAGGCCTCGCCAGCGGCAATGGGCGCATAGAGGCTGTGGAGATCGATGTTGCCACCAAACTGCCAGGTCGAGTCGAGGATATCCTGGTCAATGAAGGCGACTTCGTCGAGAAAGGGCAATTGCTCGCCAGGATGCAGATAGACGTGCTCAATGCGCAGCGTGATGAAGCACGCGCGCAATACCAGCAGGCCCTCAATAGCGCAGTCGCCGCACAGGCCCAGGTCGCCTTGCGTGAAAGCGACAAGCGCGCAACGCAAGCGCTGGTGGCACAGCGGGAGAGCGAGCTCGATGCTGCACAACGCCGGCTGGCACGTTCCGAAACGCTCTCGGCAGAAGGCGCCTCATCGATCCAAGAGCTGGATGACGATCGGGCAAGAGTACGCAGTGCACAGGCTGCCGTCGAGGCCGCCAAGGCACAAGTCTCCGCAGCGCAGGCTGCAATCGATGCGGCCAAAGCACAAGTCATTGGCGCACGCTCCACTGTTGCCGCCGCGGAAGCTACCATTGCGCGTATCGAGGCTGACATTGCCGACAGCCAGCTGACTGCTCCCCGCGATGGACGCGTGCAGTACCGCATTGCGCAACCTGGTGAAGTGCTCGCGGGCGGCGGCAAGGTGCTCAACCTGGTAGATCTTTCTGATGTGTACATGACCTTCTTCCTGCCCCAAGCTGCCGCCGGCAGGCTGGCAATGGGCGAAGATGCGCGCATCATCCTCGATGCCGCGCCGCAGTACGTCATCCCCGCCACGATTTCATTTGTCGCCAGCACCGCGCAATTCACCCCCAAAACAGTGGAAACCGAGAGCGAGCGGCAAAAGTTGATGTTCCGCGTCAAGGCACAGATAGACCGCGGACTCTTGCATAAGCACCTGAAGCTGGTCAAGACCGGCCTGCCCGGCGTAGCCTGGGTCAAGGTGGACAAGCAGACGGAATGGCCGGCTGAACTCGCGGTGAAAGTACCGGAGTGAGCGACACCCGGCAGCAGGTGGCGTCCGCAGTCCGCTTGCAGGACGTCAGCCTGCATTACGGCAAGACCATTGCACTGGACGGTATCAGCCTCGATATCCCTGCCAGCTGCATGGTGGGCATGATAGGCCCGGACGGTGTCGGCAAGTCCAGCCTTCTGTCGCTGGTGGCAGGTGCAAGGGCGGTGCAGACGGGCAAGGTGGAGGCGCTGGGCGGCGATATGTCCAGCAAGCAGCACCGCGACGATGTCTGCCCGCGCATCGCCTATATGCCGCAAGGCCTGGGCAAGAACCTCTACCCGACATTGTCGGTAGAGGAAAACCTGCAGTTCTTCGGCCGCCTGTTCGGCCATGATGCGCAGGAACGCAGACGACGCATCGACGATCTCACGCGCAGCACCGGCCTGCAAAAATTCCTAGACCGGCCGGCAGGCAAGCTGTCCGGCGGCATGAAACAGAAACTGGGCCTGTGCTGCGCGCTGATCCACGACCCCGACCTGCTGATCCTCGACGAGCCCACCACCGGCGTCGACCCGCTCGCGCGTGCCCAGTTCTGGGATCTGATCAAGCGCATCCGCCAGGAAAGAAACAGCATGAGCGTCATTGTCGCCACGGCCTATATGGATGAGGCGCAGCGCTTCGACTGGCTCGTGGCAATGGATGAAGGCCAGGTACTGGCGACGGGAACGCCACAGGAACTGCTTGAACGCACGGGCTCCAGCTCCCTCGAAACCGCGTTCATCGCGCTGCTTCCGGAAGAAAAAAAACAGGGCCACGAGGAAGTCACGATTCCGCCCTTGCCAGAAGGCGACGGCAGCAACGCGGATATCGCCATCGAGGCCAAAGACCTTACCATGCGTTTCGGCGATTTCGTTGCCGTCGACCACGTCAGCTTCCGCATTCGCCGCGGCGAGATTTTCGGCTTTCTCGGCTCCAATGGCTGCGGCAAATCCACCACCATGAAAATGCTCACCGGCCTGCTGCCCGCCAGCGAAGGGCAAGCCTGGCTGTTCGGGCACGAAATCGACCCCAGGGACATCGACACCCGCCGCCGCGTCGGCTACATGTCGCAGGCGTTTTCGCTCTACACCGAGCTGACCGTCCGGCAGAATCTGGTGCTGCATGCCCGCCTGTTCCACGTGCCGGAAGCAGACATTCCCGCCCGTGTAAATGAAATGGTGCAGCGCTTCGACCTGGAGGAAGCGCTCGACAGCCTGCCAGATGGCCTGCCGCTCGGCATCCGCCAGCGCCTGTCGCTGGCCGTCGCCATGGTGCACAAACCCGAGCTGCTGATTCTCGACGAACCAACCTCCGGCGTCGACCCGGTCGCCCGCGACAATTTCTGGCGCCTGTTGATCGAGCTGTCGCGCCGTGACCGGGTCACCATCTTCATCTCCACCCATTTCATGAACGAGGCCGAGCGCTGCGACCGTATGTCGCTGATGCATGCGGGCAAGGTGCTGGTTAGTGACACGCCTGCGAACATCGTCGCGCAGCGCAATGCCGATACGCTGGAGCAGGCTTTCATCGACTACCTGGTGGAAGCCGGCGGCGGCACTGACACCGGCACCAATGACACCCAACAAACCACTCCCTCAACGCCGGATATTGCACAAGGCAGCCATCAGGCCAAGCTTAGGTTTTTCAGCTTCAATCGCATGTTCAGCTACCTTTGGCGCGAAATGCTGGAGCTACAGCGCGACCCGGTACGCGGCGGCCTCGCCCTGGCAGGCTCGATGCTGCTCATGTTCGTCATGGGCTTCGGCATCAGCATGGATGTCGAGGACCTGACCTATGCCGTGCTGGACCGCGACCAGACCACGCTGAGCCAGAATTACGCGCTCAATCTCTCCGGCTCGCGCTACTTCATCGAGCAGCCACCGATCCGGGATTATCAGGAGCTGGACCAGCGCATGCGCAGCGGCGAACTGTCACTCGCCATTGAAATACCGCCGGGGTTCGCCCGCGACGTGCAACGCGGCAGCCGGGCCGAAATCGGCGCCTGGGTGAACGGCGCCATGCCGCAGCGCGCCGAGACAGTGCAGGGCTATGTGCAAGGTATCCACCAGCAATGGCTGCAACAACAGGCGCAGGAGCGGCTGGGCGTCACGGTCGCAAGCGCGGCCACCATAGAGACGCGCTACCGCTACAATCCAGATGTGCGCAGCCTGCCGGCAATGGTGCCGGCCGTGATCCCTCTGCTGCTGCTCATGCTGCCTGCCATGCTGTCCGCCCTGTCCGTGGTGCGCGAGAAGGAGCTGGGTTCCATCATCAACCTGTACGTGACGCCAGTGACCCGCACCGAATTCCTGCTCGGCAAGCAATTGCCCTATGTCGCACTTGCCATGCTGAATTTCCTGCTGATGGTATTGCTCGCCGTGACGGTATTCGACGTGCCGGTCAAGGGCAGCTTCGCCACACTGGCGCTGGCAGCCTTCCTCTATAGCATCGTCGCCACTGGGATTGGCCTGCTCGCCTCCACCTTCACCCGCAGCCAGATTGCTGCGCTGTTTTTCACCATGATCGCTTCCATCGTCCCGGCGGTGCAGTTCGCCGGCATGCTCAACCCGGTCTCGTCGCTGGAAGGCGCAGGCCGCATCGTCGGCGAGATCTACCCGACGACTTATATGCTGATCATCACCCGCGGTGTGTTCAGCAAGGCGCTGGATTTCTCCGACCTGCAAGCCTCATTCTGGCCGTTGTTGGCCGCCATTCCCGTGGTCCTGGTGACAACAGTGCTCCTACTGAAGAAACAGGACAAATGACATGCAGCACCGCCTGATTCCATTCCAGAGCAATGCCCCATGCGCCATCTAGCCAACATCTACCGGCTGGGCGTCAAGGAGCTCTGGAGCCTGATCCGCGACCCGGTCATGCTGGTGCTGATCGGCTACACCTTCACGCTTATGATCTACAGCTCGGCCACCGCAGTGCCGGAAACCCTGCACAAGGCCCCGATCGCCATTGTCGACGAGGATGCCTCACCCTTGTCCGCACGCATCATCTCCGCGTTCTACCCGCCGCACTTTTCCACGCCGCCGCTGATCACGCAAAGCCAGATCGACCCGGGCATGGATGCGGGCGAGTACACGTTCGCCCTGCATATCCCACCCGATTTCCAGCGCGACGTGCTGGCCGGCAAGTCGCCTGCGCTACAGCTCAATGTCGATGCCACGCGCATGTCGCAAGCCTTTTCCGGCAACCGTTATATCCAGGAAATCGTGCTCACCGAGGTCAACGAATTCGTACAGCGCTATCGCAGCGCCACCGAGCTCCCAGTCGAGCTGGCGTTGCGCATGCGCTTCAACCCCAGCCTGATCCAGTCATGGTTTGGCGCCATGAACGAAATCATCAACAACATCACCATGCTCTCCATCATCCTTACCGGCGCGGCGCTGATCCGCGAGCGCGAGCATGGCACCATCGAACACTTGTTGGTGATGCCGGTCACGCCGACCGAAATCATGCTGGCCAAGGTCTGGTCCATGGCACTGGTGGTGCTGGTGGCCTCGACCTGCTCCCTGGTGTTCGTCGTCGAAGGCTTGCTGAAAGTGCCCATCCAGGGCTCGATCGGCCTGTTCCTGCTGGGCGCCACCCTGCATTTGTTCGCCACCACCTCCATGGGCATCTTCATGGCGACGCTGGCGCGCAACATGCCGCAGTTCGGCATGCTGTTGATCCTGACCCTGCTGCCGTTGCAAATGCTGTCCGGCGGTCTCACGCCGCGCGAAAGCATGCCGGAATTCGTGCAGAACATCATGCTGCTGGCACCGACCACCCACTTCGTGGAACTGGGACAGGCGATCTTGTTCCGCGGCGCCGGGCTGGATGTGGTCTGGGGTTCTTTCCTGGCACTGTTGCTGATCGGCACCGTGCTGTTCATCGTCTCGCTGACGCGCTTCCGCAACACCATCAGCCGCATGGCTTAGCGCCTGTTTACGACAGGCCATCTGGCCAGGAGCGCTCGCGGAGGTTTGTCAAACATCCCGCCAATGCTGGCGACGCCATGCGCGCTGACCGGCTGTGTCGTGGAACGTCCAGGCAACGAAACGGCTTTTCTTCTGCCCCTGTGCCATGTCGATGGTCTTCACCTTGTAGGCATCCACCGCCCTCAGGCTGCGGTATACCGCCGGCAACGTCGCCGCCTTGGATACCAGCGTGGTAAACCAGAGGCATTGCGCCCCCACCGCCGCGCTTTCCTTGATCATGCGGCTGATGAATCCCTCTTCGCCGCCTTCGCAATAGAGCTCGGCGGCCTGCCCGCCAAAATTGAGCCGATTTCCTGACATGCGGCCTGATCTGACGCGCCGCACACCCTTGCCCGTAGGCTTGCCGCGGCTGCGCTCCAGGTGATGCCACTTGCGCTCTGTGCCCGCCATCGCCGCCGCCTGGGATGCATGGAACGGTGGATTGCACATGGTCAGGTCGAAACGCTCGCTTTCTTGCACCACCCCGGAGAACACCGCCCCTACATTGCGCTGCAAACGCAATTCAATAGCACCGGCAAGGCCGGGATTGGCAGCCACGATCCCTTGCGCATTTTCCAGCGCCTCAACGTTGATATCGGTGCCGACGAAATGCCAGCCGTACTCCTTCTGCCCGATGATGGGATACACCAGGTTGGCGCCGGTCCCGATATCCAGCACCCTGACGTTGCCGCCATATGGCATGTTTCCGTCATTGCCTGCGGCCAGCAGGTCTGCCAGGCAATGCACGTAATCCGCCCGGCCGGGAATCGGCGGGCAGAGGAATTGCGGCGGGATGTCCCATGCTGCGATGCCGTAGTAACACTTGAGCAAAGCCTGGTTCAGGGTTTTGACGGCCTGCGCATCGGCGAAGTCGATGCTGGCATCCTCATATTGATTGAGCCTGACAAACGCTGCCAGGGGTGGGTGGGCTTCGACCAGCAACGCAAAATCGTAGCGCTGGCGGTGCCGATTGCGCGGATGCAGGCCGGATTTCTCGTCCGGGAGGGAACGCTGGCTCATAGGATGGCTATAGCCGCGCTACATTGAGAACGCATCCATCAGCAGGAATATCCCTTCCTGCCGCCGGTACTGGTTGATGGCCGGCACCAGCCGCCGGAAATGCTTGGTCTGGCAATGAATATCCAACGCCGCCTGGTCGGGCCACTCCTCGACAAAAATGAAATGCCCAGGGTCTTTCTGGTCAATAAACAGGTCGTACGCAATATAAGCCCTTTCGTGGGCGGTTCATCCCCGCATGTGCGGGGAACACCACGCCATAAAGCCGCTCTGGTCCCAATGAGCCGGTTCATCCCCGCATGTGCGGGGAACACTTACATTGCCGTTACTCTTATTAGCTCTATGCCGGTTCATCCCCGCATGTGCGGGGAACACACTTAAAACAACTTATTGATTTATCAATTAAAAATTAACACCTACATTTCCACCAACTATGGAATTTTAAATTGCATTTTGATTTTCAGGAGAAAAAGCAACAAATCTAAGGCCATTACTATGTTATCGTTCGGCTCCTACCATGTCTTCTCGGTCCGCTCCGCACAAAGCGGCGCTAACAGGTCGATAAATTCCGGCTTGATAAAATCCTGCGCGATCACTTTCAACATGGCAACTCGCTCCTTGACACTTAGTTTGGGTTGGCGGCTATCGCCTGCACCGCCGAGGCCAGCCCGATATGGTAAGCGCCTTCCACCACTTCGCGCTCCACTTCCTGCAGGCAATGGAAAACGAATCCATGCAATTCGCGGCTCAGTATGGCTTGGGTCATCATGGCGTCCGCGTCCTTGCCGCCGCCGGTGCCGTATTCCAATTGCCCAGGCGTGTAGGCCTCCAGCAGGAAATCCCGCCGGGCTTCAGCCCCTTGACGATCTTGGGAAAGACAATGGCCTTCAAGGCCGACGGCATAGGACAGAAAATCGAGACGATACCGTCCCATTGCTGCTCGCCGAAATCGAAACTGGCGAGGTCGGCATGGATGCATTCAATCTCGACGCCATTCTCCCTGGCAAGCTTCCCGGCTTTTTCCAGCCCAATGGCGGAACTGTCTACCGCAGTCACGGCGTATCCTTGCCTGGCAAGAAATACCGCATTGCGCCCCTCGCCTTCGGCAATGCTCAGGACCCGGCCCTGGGGAATGGCGCGGAAATGCTCCGCAAGAAAAGTATTCGCGGCCTTGCCGTAAGCATAATCCTCGGTGCCGTATCGTTCGTCCCACATGGTAATTGCTCCAGCGTTATTGCTAATCCAGTTTGCCGTCCTGGCGGATGAACCTCGCCAGCACTGCAGTCAACTCCGGCATCACAGGCAGCTCGGGTTGCGTATAGGTATTCCAGTTCTGCGCCCGGTCCGGTACCGATTGCTTGAGAATATGGTTCATGCCATCAATCAGCACCACGGCAGCATCCTGATTGGCAAAGCCCAGCAGCCTGGCATCCTCTTCACCCACCTGGATGTCCGCGGTCCCCTGCACGATCAATATCGGCATCTTTAATTTGGCAATTTCTTTAGCTGGGTCATATTTGAACCACGAAATCAGGTACGGCTGCACGCTCGGCCGGAACAATGCCTGCAGGGCAGGGTTCACCGGACTGACCGTCTTGCCCTGCTTCAACCTCTCGAGCACAGGCAATGCCATGGCCTGTATCTCGGCAGGCTGAGAAGCCAGTTGCATTTGCAACAATTGGTCGGCGGGCCTGCCTGGCCCGGCAATGGAAATAAAATTCGCCACCTTCGCCTGCCGCGCAGCCAGCATGCCGAGCAGCGAGCCCTCACTGTGGCCGATCACGGTGATCTTGCCGAAGCGCTTGTCCCGCGCAAGCCATTTCACCCAGTCCCGCACGTCGGCGGCATATTGCTCGAAACGCAAATCCTCTTCCCTGGGCGCCGCACCCATGCTCTGGCCCACGCCGCGCTTGTCGTAGCGCAAGCTCGCAATCCCATACTGGGCCAACGCACCGGATAGCTGCAATAAGGCATTGTGATGCAGGCCGGGCTGGTTGCCGTTCCTGTCCGTCGGGCCAGACCCTGCCACCAGAAGGACCACGGGCATGCCTCGACTCGCCTCAGGCACCAGCAATGTCCCTTCAAGCACGCCGTTGGCGGTTTGCAATTGGACGATGGATTCCTCCAATGCCGAATATGCGCGGCCGCTCATGCACAGCATCAGGCAGATAGCGATGAAAAAAGAACCTATATAAGCGCGCATGACAGGATTATTCTGGGATCAGGCGAAGGGTATGTATGCCATCAATAATGTGGCAACACATCCCATCATACCCCATTCGCCATTCCTCACTAGACCGCATGGCGCCAACGTCCCGCAAAAATAGGGTAAATTCCTACCATCAAATACAAGATTAAGGATCATCATGACTTCACTCGCCTCTCCCGTCACCGACCTCCTGAACGCCCACTCCATCCCGTTCACCGTCATTGAAATCCCGTTGAGTGAGGACAAGAAACCGGTTCGCAACCTGGAAGAGCTTTTGGAAAGCCAGGGACTGGACCCTAAATCGGTAGTGCGCAGCGTGCTGTTCCGCACCGGTTCGGACCAGTTCATCCTGCTTGCCGTGGCTGGCGGCGGTCGTGCCGACTGGGCGATCCTGCGCAACCACCTCAACGAGCGCAAACTGCGCATGGCGGAATATGACGAAGTGCCCGAGGCGACAGGCTACGTGGTCGGCGCCGTGCCGCCGGTCGCCCTGCCAGAAGGACTCAAGGTGTTGGTGGACAACAGCGTGAAGGATTATGAAACCGTAGTGATCGGCAGCGGCGTACTGGGTTATGCCCTGGCGCTGAAAGGGACGGATTTGCTGAAATTATTAGGCGATGCGGAACAAGGCAGCTTTGCCAAGGTTTGAGTCAACTGATCCGTCATCCTGCGGATTGCCATGTTGTAAAAGCGGCTGCCACCCCTGCGGGTCACTTCACCCTGTCGCATGACACCTCGACGCTGCGCGCGCCGTCGCTCAACCAGGTCTGGCCGTCCTGGATCGTGCATTGCAGGGTCATCGTGCGCTGTGCCAGCGCTGCCAAAGCCTTGGTCTGCGCCTGCGGCAGGTTGAACACGCCCAGATTCCTGAGCCGCGCAAACGCATTGCGGTTCTGCTCGAACCACATCTCCGCCGTACGGCCGCCATAGGCATAGACCAACACTTCATCCGCCCGTCCACAGGCCTTGCGGACCAGTTTTTCATCCGGCAGCCCCACATCGATCCATTGTTCGATCTTGCCTGTGAGGTCCTTGCGCCAGAGATCCGCCTCCTCGTCTTCCGTCATGCCCTGGCCGAATGCCAGCAGCTCATGCGCCTGCAATGCGAACGCAAGCAAGCGCACCATCATGCGTTCATCCGTTTCGGACGGATGGCGCGCCAAGGTCAACGCATGGTCTTGATAATAATGCCGATCCATATCCGCCACCTGCAGGGTGACCTTGAATACGGTGGATTTGAGCGCCATGACATGCCTGGAGTGAGTGAAAGAAGGACGCAAGCTTACGCACATCTTGTGGCGATTGCCACCATTCCGGCTGCACGTCGCAGATCATTTGCCTGGTAGGCTGAATATCGGGCCACTGGCGCGCCCACTCACGCGTTGTATGACGCGGTAAGACTGCATCCAGGTTTTTTGCGACTCAGAAAGGGAGGTGTTTCTGAGCACGGTCGCCATTTCGGCCTTGTTGTTGACATTGAGCTTATCGTAAATCACCCGCAGGTAGTAGCGTATGGTGGTGGGTGAAAGGTTGGCTGACTTGGCGATATCCTTATAACTGGCTCCGGTGGAAAAGGCTTGGGCCACCATCAACTCTCGCTTGGTCAGCAAATCGATCCGCTGCCTTTGCCGGATGGCCAGGATACAGAAATCGCCAATGAACTCATAACGCGCAATGATCTTGGAGAACTTGATTTCAGCAATCCTCGTCTCACGGCTCATTTGGGCAATCATCGCCTGAGGCAGGGTCAGGCTGTTCAGCTTCGGCCACTCCTGCCGCAAGATATCGAAGAAGGTGTTATCGGCGTCAAATATCTGGAACTGCCGGTCGACAATGGCAAGGTAGATGGATTCGTCTTGCAATCTGTCCTTGTATTGCTCGCTGTAGCGCATCCTGTTGCTTTCCCATAGTGCGCACAAATGCGGCATGAGGAATTTGTTGAGCAAGCCTTCCCTGACAGTGAAGCGCGGCGACCCTTGCTCGCGATAAAGAGACAGAAAGACAAAAGCATTTTCAGAAGGCAGATAGTGGGAAGTGCAGAAAGCCTGCTTCACGGCATGTTCGCCCATCAGGGTCGCCAGCCCGGGCGCATCGTCAAATGCAGGCTGGTCAAAATACACCGTCTGCGCCGGTTTGACTTCCACCGCCTTTGCCAACGCATCATCGTATTTGAGCTCTTCCCACATCGGCACAAAGGAGTTCGGCAAGTTATGCAGATGCGAGCCGTGCAAGCTGAAACTGATCTCATTGGGAGACATGATCCCCCACCACGCGGTATCAAAAGGCAGGATTTCCTGCACTGTATCCAATGCAAGTTCCTGATATCGATCAATAGGCGCATATTCGGCAATATCATGCAGTTTAAGCAATACGTTGCTGAATGCCTCGACAGTACTGGTCATGACTTGGCTCCCCTTGCAATTTCCAGGCAGTCGTGATGTCACCGAATTGGGCAGGCCTGCCCAATCTTGGGTCATGGGCACTCCCCTGTCAGCCACCCTGCACGAAAATTTACAAAAACACTAATATAAACAACGGATTACTTATCCTATGCAACGTCTTTCAGGCGATTGATCCGCTGCCGGGTACTTTCATGTACAAATAAGCAATAAAGATGCCAAAATCAATTCAAATCAATTAGATATGCGTAGAAAATACGAAGCTGGAATATATGAACGTGAAAAAGCGCCAGCCATGCGGTGTGCGATAGCTGGCGAAAGGGAGGAGCCGGGAAGTTAAGGAGGTCAATTCATGCCATGTCAGCCATGATCATCGCCACTGCTTCTCTTGCGAAATCCACAACCCGCCAGGAAGCGCGCCTGGCTTGATGAAGGCGTTGACTACATTGGAGAGCAGCTTGGAAATATTGTTGTCGAAATTGTATGCGGGCAGTGCCTGACCAAAGGCAATCGAGCCGGTCGAGAAGACGCCGCCATGATTGGGAGCGGTGAAATAGACGATGTCCGCCCTGACCCTGTAATCCTGCGTACCGCCAGTGCCAGGGTAGGCATACAGCAGCTCTTCCGTGGACAAGACATAATTGTCGGTATGACCGCCAGACGATGCAATGATCTTGGCATGCGGCGGCGTGCCAAGGCTCAGGTCGTAACGGTCGACTTCCACCCCTGCTGCCCCCCCATGGGCCAGCCCGAAGTCTCCGAGGATTTCGCCTTCTATGCCTTCCGTGATCCAGGACACGGTGCGGTGATAGCTATCCGGCATACGGCGGAACGGCCGGCCACTCTCGAAGCCTTCGCCGATAAAGCCGACGCCCAATAATTTCTGTGGCGGACGCCCCAGGTTTTTCCAGATGCCACTCTTCTGTCCTGTGGTCTGCAGGTAATGCTCGCCCGGCCTGGCGGCCCATGCGCGCATGCCCGAATCCAGCTTCCTGACCTCCATGACCCACGGCTCATCGTCACGATAGGCCACATTCCAGTAATAGCCGTTACCTCCCATATAAATGAAGCGGCCCCCTTGCTCGATGAAATCCTCGTGGGCATCCAGAATGCGCTCCGAAATATATTCAGGGTGGGTACCCGATATGATGCATCGATAGGGCGCCATGGCAGAGAGTCCTTCGCGATGCACATCCTCTTCGGTGATGACTTCATAGTCATACTGCATATGCTCAAGCCAGCCGACAATCGACAGGTCGGCAGGGAATTGCCAGGTGGACCCGAACCCGGACATGCGGAATTTGGGCCGCATATTGATGATGGGACGATGATAGGAGCTGAAGCATACCCCTGCACCATCCATGTAACTGTCGTACGTCGAAAAACCGAACTCGGGATTCTGGTACATCTCGACATCAACTGCCGAGATGATGGGAGGCCGGCCACTCATGGGCTGGACGATCTGCGCATCAAAACTCAAGTGTTCATTGGCGTAGGCCAGGTAACTGCCGGTGGGAATCAGCAGCGCCAAGGTGCTTTTCGGCTGCTTCGCCCTCACGAAAAAGACGACATACTCCTCATCCAGGCCCTGGGTGTTCTGCTTGCTGTTGTCCGCACGCAATCGGATGGCATAGACACCGCTGCGCAGATCTTCCGGGATGCGCATCGTCTTGGTCTGCTTCCAGTTGCAGTCAATCATGGCGTCGGCATGGAACTCGACACCACCGTATTCCTGCGGCGCGAGACGGAAGCTGTCATTGCGACCACTCCAGTTCCAGCCGGTCTGTCCGCGGACTGGGCGGTTGTATCCATGTGCATGCAGGCCATTGCCCGACACATCCACGACGGTGTCCCCTATCCCGTTGTCGGTGTAGCCTGCCGTGGTGTCCCAGTGTGCGAGCAGACCTTCTGTTGAAGGTGGTTTGCCCGACTTGAGTTCATCAAGCTCGGCGCGCGATAGCGCCCTGCCATACATACCGGGCCGGTCTATTTTCCCGCAGTAGGTCTGGTTGACAAAATGTCCGCGGAGCTCATGCCAATCCTGGGAACCTGCTATAAGAAAAGGAACCTCTGGAATATTCCTTGCCCTGAAACGCATGACTTCCATCACATGCGAGCGATAATCCATCGGCACGACCTTGCCAAGCAGGCTGTTGTAGCGGTTAGCCACGCTTTCCTGGTACAGGGTGGCCTTACCGGTCGAGGCGTCATAGCTGACCGCCACGAAATACCACATCTTGGCAATGAGCGGCACTTCCGCTGCCACATAATCCACTTCCTTGCCATCACCTAGCCAGAACTCGAGCACCCCCTGCTTGTTGATGCCCAGGCAATAGCCCTGGTTGTGATAGCAATCCCAGCGCCCCAGCAGCGCCTGCCTCAGGCCGATGGTGGGCAACGTGGGCCAGATATAGGCATACAGGGTGAAGCTGCCGTCATGCGCCAGCTTGTTGCCCGGATCCGCCACCCTGAGAAACGAGCCGACCTGGGTGAACTGCTTTTGCACATCCCACTCACCATTGACGGGACAAGGCACTTCCTGCTCGATGAAGCCAGGGCCGTCCGGGTAGGCATCCCCATGAATCAGCCTCACCAGTTGCGCAGTGACTTTTTTCGTGCCATCGACACTCACATGGAATCCGATCTCATCACCAGGCTTAACGGAGATTTTGTCGGTATAGCCAAATATCTTGATTTGAGACATACATATTTCCTGACTGAAGAAAGCGTTTTAGAACCGCTAACCCTGCAGCCTGGAACCATCATCGATGGTCCCAGGCTGAGCAGTTAGAACTGCAGCTGGAGACCAACGACGAACTTGTCGTAGCTATCCTGGTTTTCCGTCTTGTTCTTGGTGTAAACACCGCTGATGCGGGCATTGTGGCCGTCGATGATGTAATTCAGCCCAATGTCGTATTCCCTGACATCCAGGCTGGCATTGCCATCGGCCGCGAACTTCTGGTAGCGGGTATAAGGCTGGAACCTTCCCCACCCAACCGTCTGCGGAAACATCCAGGACAGAACTCCGAGGTAGGCCTTGCCCGCCTGGACGCGGCTGACGCCATTGATATCCATGCCTGCCAGCACGGCATCATTGTCAAAGTCATAGCGGTAAGCCGCTGCCTCGATGTCCAGCACGCCGCCGGGTAACACTTTTTCCAGCAGGAAATCGACGTTATAGCCTAGGTAATCATCGCGGGCAATTACGCTGCCGACAGCATCTTTCTGATAGCGGCCCGAAAAGCCCAGGGACAGCACATCCTTGCCGAAATAGGCGCTGCTGGTGTAGAAACCTGGGTCCAGGTTGGCCTCCCAGAAGTCATACTGCAGGCGCCCCGCGTACATGAGGTTGTCGCTGCGGTTAGGGTCCAGAATATTGTTGCCCGCAAAGCTGGATGCCTGGTTGCCTTCATAGATGCCGGCGGAATACACCAACCGCTTGTCCAGCACTTTCCCCCAGAACAATATGCCATTGTCTCGCCCGGTCTGCTTGTTCTGGTATTGCGACACAACGCCGGGGAAACTCCAGCCGTTCATGAAAAAATGCCCATTCATATTGACGCGATCGGAAGGCGGCAGCAGCAGGCCAACCCAGATATTGAACTCGGGCATGAACTCCAGTTGTCCATAGGCATCGATGACCCTGAAGTCATCGTCTCCTATCTTGTCCAGCGTCACCGTTCCCTTGATATATTGGTTCAACGAGCCAGAAAGGTAGATCCGGGCGATATCCAGCTCGAAATCCTTGCTTCTGGAGCTCGCATTGGGGGCGGCATCTTCCGTACTGGTGAACGTGGTCCGGATACCAAAACCCAGTGATATCCACTTATCCTCACCAAAATTGATGGTGCCGCCTGCTTGCGCAGTCGAGGCGAAGCCCATACTGCAGGCCAACATCACGGAGGGTAAGATATTACTTCCAAGCCTGTTCTTCATCACAAAATCCTTCAAAAATTAACGTGGTTGATTTGCAGATTTTGTTTTAGGCACTAACTCTCCATTAAGTCCTGTACACGGCGCACGAACACGGCATGCAAGGCCTCTGATTCTGATTTATAGATTTTGTCTTCCACGACGCGGGGCGGTACCCCTCGCTGTCCAGACATCGCAATGATGCGGTAGGACTTGAAGGGCTCGATGGCTTCGAGGGCATACTTGTCGCTTTGCGGCTGCCGGCGGAAGTAATTCAGCAGGCGCTCCAATGCCTCGCTGTGCTGCCCAAGCGGGCTGCGCCTGTGTTCCTCGATGACTTCTTCGGATACCAGGGTCTTCAGGTAATCACGTTGCATCTTGTCGAAGCGACGCAGGAATATCTGGTCTTTGTCATGTGTTTCTGTAGCTTCTTCAGGTAACATTTCCCCACCTTTTTCTGCACGAGTTGAACGGTTTTCACTTTTCTTCTTGTTGCGCCAGGCGCGAAACTGCTGCTTGATCCCGAAGACCCCGCCCTTCAGGAACAACACCACCGACAGCATGATCACGCCGATCAGGATCAATCGCAGCGGGCCCCAATCGATGAAGACCTTGTCGATCATCACGACGACCAGGGTGCCGAAGACCGCGCCTTCCGAGCGTCCGATCCCCCCGATCACCAGCATGGCTAGGCCAAGCAGAACGGAATCCATGGAAAACAGCGAAGGAGATGCACCGTGGAAGTGGCTGGCATACACCCCGCCCAGCGCCCCCAGGACCACCGAGGTAATGATGAAGACCTGAATGCGCGCCCAGCGGAAGTTCACGCCTGTGGCCTCGGCAAAGGCCTCGCGCTTTTCGGGCGCCATGCGCAGAATCCGTCCCAGGCGCTTGCCCTGGATGAAGCGGAACATGAAAAGCACCGCAAGCATGACGGCAAAACAGACGTAGTAACTGATGGTGAGGCCGCTGATCTCACTGATGCCGTCAGGCAGGTAGCTGTCTGCGCCATAGACGCCGCCAGTGGCTGAGCCGAAGGTACGCGACTGGATCACGTACACACGGCACAGTTCCACCAGGCCCAAGGTGAGCAGCGCGTAATAGAAGCCTTCCAGCCGCGTTGCCGGCAATGCGATCAATATCCCGAACACCAGGCCGATCACCGACCCCACCATGGGCAGCGACCACCACGGCAGGCCGTAAGTCAGGGAGAGGTAGGCAGCCCCGTAGGCTCCGGCGCCGACAATGGCCATCGATGCCAGGGAGAAAATCCCTGCAGTGCCGATCACCAGCGTCCAGCATAGGTTGATGGCAGCGTAGATGAAGAACACGGCCCCCGCATTGAGCAGGGTACTTTCGAGCCCGCCGGGCATGAGCAGGGGTGCAATCACCATGGCGATGAAACTCAGCATCCAGTAGACCGGGCGGCGGTCGAGAATGGTTTTTTCCCGGCGCAGGCTCTTGGCGTTGTACTCACCTCGGATGTTCAGGATACGCCTGCGGGTAAAGGGATAACGCCAGCGGTGCCAGGTCCTGGCGCCATGTCCGGGGAATTTGTAGTAGTAGCGCAGGCGCCCTACCTTGTATAGTTTCTGCTTCGCCTTGGTTGTCTCAATCCAAGGCTTGAGAGGAGAGGTCCATGGAATGGTCGGCACATTGTCCGCCTCTCCCTTGATGCTCCAATTGGCGACGGGATTTTTCCAGAGATTTGCCATGATTACGCCTCGCGTTGTTTATCGAGAATGCCGGCGATACCGCGCGGACGGATGATCAGCACCAGTATGATCAGCAGGAACTGGGTGATCAGGATGTATTGGCCACCGAGGATATCGGCCGTCAGCGCCTCATTGACGCCGATCATGACCGCAGCAATCATGGCGCCGCCGACGCTGCCCAACCCGCCGCACAAAGCCACGCTCAAGCCCTTGATCAGCGGGGTGACGCCGGAAAACGGGCTGACGAAGTAAGTTTGCGACAGCAGGACGGATGCAAGGCCAGCCAGCCCGCCGGTCAGGGCCATGACATAGAATCCAGTACGCCTGACGCCTATGCCTACCAGCGAGGCTGCATGCGGGTTCATCATCATGGCGCGGATTTCCAGCCCGCGGCGACTGGAGCGCAACCACCATAAGGCCAGGGTAAGCATCAGGATGGAGGTCAGGATGGCGCCGCCCTTGTCGGCAGTGAGCACCACTTCGCCCAGCTCAAGTTCCCAGTCGCCAAACAGGGGCGGCAGCGTTTTCGATTGCGGCCCGAAGAAATACAGCAGGGCCTGGGTGCCGATCAGGCTCAACGCCAGCGATGCAATCAACCCGCGTACCGTAAAATTAGGCTTGTCGTGGATAGGGATGAAGGCCACCGCGCATACCAGCACCCCGACCAGCGCGCCGGTCAGGATGCCGCCAAGGATCACGACCGGGCCCAACGAGGAAATATACTCACTGACGAGCCAGGCGCCGTAACCTGCTGTCGCGAAAGTAAATCCGTAACTCATATTAATCAGGCCCAGGCTGGACCATGTGATCGACACCCCGATAGCCAGGGTGCCGTATATACAGGCCAGCGTAACCGCCGTGATGGCAACAAAACCGATATCAATGTCCATGGCCCTATATCTCCCTCTTCATTTCATGGGCAAGCGAAGTGGATGCCTCGCCTTTCAGTTTCCCCACATGCATGCCGATCACCCTGTCGACCTGCCCTTCGAGCAAAGCCATGTTTTGCTCTGCAATGATCATGGCGGAATTGCCCAGCTCGATTTCCATCAGGGCCTTCATCACCCCCTTGCCGATCTTGGGAGCCAGCCCCAGCGAGGGCTCATCCACCAGCAAGAGAGAGGCATCCGACATCAAACCGCGTCCGAGAGACACCATGCGCCGCTCGCCGCCTGACAGACGCCCGACCGGCGTACTCATCAACTTCCGCAGTGGCGGGAAGATCTCCAGTATCTTTTCCTTGCGCGCCTTGCGATCGCGCCATGCCGCCGGCGTGAAGGCGCCGCTATCCAGATGCTCTTCCACGGTCAGGCCGGTAAATATCTCATCGCCCTGCGGCATGAGCGCCAATCCCTGCCTCACCACCAGATGCGTGTAGCGTCCGGGCCCTTGGCTGCGCGTGCCGCCCACTTCCTTGCCATTGAGCTTGATGGAACCACGTTGCCAGTCCGTCATGCCGGCAATGGCGGAAAACAGGGTGGACTTGCCATGACCGTTCAACCCCACGATGCCAATGCGCTCACCGGCATACACCACCAGATCCAGGTCATGAATCACCCGCATCGGCCCCCATCCTGCGGAAAGGCCCTGAATGTTGAGAATTTCCTTTCGCTCACTCACGGCCTACCTCCCATTGAATGTCCTTGTTCATCTTCTTCCTCATGTGGTTACTCGACATTCTCGAAATAGGCGGCATGGACCTGCGGGTTGGCGAGGACACTGGCCAGCGTCCCCTCGGCAATCTGCTCCCCTGCATCCATGACCATGACGCGGTCCGCAATCATCTCCAGCAGCTCCATGCGGTGCTCCACAATGATGATGGACACGCCCATTTCCTTTGAAAGCTTGCGCATCAGGTGATCCAGCTCATCGACCTCGGAGTTGATCAAGCCTGCTGCCGGCTCATCAAGCAACAGCAAGGGCGGACGCCGCATCAGCAGGCACGCCAGCAATAACTTGCGGCGGTTCAGCGTTTCCAACTCGCGGGCATACTGGTCAAAATCCACATGCAGATTCACCAGATCCAGCCCCCATTCGGCATCATGGCTGGTGAGATAAGGCAGGTAGGCCTGGCGTGCTGCCTTGAGTACCTCCCCTACCTTGAGTTCGTCCGGCACCAGCGGCGTCTGGTAAGTACGCCCGATACCAAGGCGCGCCCGCTTGAAGAGCGGCAGGGAAGTCACATCCTGCCCCTTGAACGTCACCTGCCCGCTCTTGGGGAATATGCGGCCACTCAACACCTCGAACAGGCTGGTCTTGCCCGCCCCGTTGGGGCCGATGATGCCCATCACCTCACCCTTTTCCACCGAGAGAGAAATACCTTTCAGGATCTCCCTGCCGCCAAGCTCTAGCTTGATATCCCTGCCTTCAAATAAAGCTGTCATCACCCACACCCATCAAATCGTCTGTAAAAGCCTGGTTACATCCAAGGCGTTAGCCGGAAATCTGCCTCTTTGAGTTGTGGCGGGTAAATGATCTTGTTCTTGCCATCCTGGATCTGGAAGTAAAGCTGGCTCATGCCGCTCTCGATGCTGTCCGTCCCGAGTGGGAAATGACGCGCCTCCTGCCGGGGATTGTTCATGTACGACCAGCCGCATACGCCACGGAATGCAGTCTTGCGGATGTAATCGTTCACGGCCTTGAAGTCATCGGGATTGCCTACGGCATTCCATGCCTGCGCCATCATGTAGGCGATGTCATAACCGCCGCCGGTGTAGCACAGCCCCATCGTCTTTCCCGGGAACCGCTTCTGGTACTTATCGCGGAAAGCCTGCCCTTTCTTGTCGGCATACACGCCCAGCATCGTGCTCCAGACAAAGCCTTCTGCTGCCTTGCCGGTGAGTTCCAGAAACTCAGGTTGCGACGGACCGTACTGCAGATAGATCAATGTCCCCTTGAGCGGGTTGGCCCGGAACTGCTTGCAGAAGGCCGCATACTCGGCAGCCACCCAATGGTCCATCATCACCGTCCCTGCGCCCGTTTTCTTGATGTCACGGATCACGCTGCCCCAATCCTGTACCGGGTACTGGATATCGGTCACCTTGGCCAGCTCGAAACGGCTCTTCTTGAGCGCCTCCTGGCAGGCGCGTGAAATCGTCTGGCAGTAGGCAATCTGTTCCTGAACGATATGCACCTTGTTGTTCTTGGGCTTCCAGTTGCCACTGTCCGCCAGGCTCTCGAGAAACACCGGGAAGGTCTCGCCATAGAACACCTCTGACGGGTCCATCTGGAAAATATGGTTGTACTTCTCGGGATGCTTGGCGACCATGTCGGTAGCTGCACGCTGGGTATTGCCATTGACGTACGGACACTTGTAGTTGGCCGAGGCATCCATGGCGGGGATCGGCACAAACAGGAAAGGCGAACTGATCGCATGTACCTTCAGGTCAACCAGTTTGCGGATAGAAGCCTGGCAGCTTTCCGCAGAGAGCAAATCGACATCGACTGGCCTCAGCTCCAATGGCCGGCCAAGGATGCCGCCATTGGCATTGATCTCCTCCTGCGCAAGCAACGAGCCATTCATGTGGTCAGCATGATCAGCCACCCCTGCCGCCGCAGTAGTCGAAATTGTCAGACCCAGCACAATGGGCTTGCCAGTAGGTTTCTTCGGCGCCGCACCATCCGCTGCGGCCGCAATTGTCCCGATGGGTACTGCCGCTGCGGCAGAAGCCGCTGCAAGCATCTGCATGATTCGCCTACGCTCAAAATTCGTGTCCATACTGATTTCTCCGCTCGTGACTTGAAATTAAGATGAGTCAAAGTCTAGCGAGCGGAAAATCAGAAAAACACCGTTCAAATGTACGGTTTGTGCACAAAAACTCGAGAAACTCGCTGAAAAGCCCACGTTATTTGCAAGGATATTGCGTCAGCCATCCATTGGATCAATGGCTGTGAAGCGCAGGCAGAGCACGAAACACAACCTGGAGACAACGCCTACACAGCGTGTGATGAGAGGAAAACGGCTGGGTACCAGGAAGCAGCGACAATGCTCCCCACTGGCGTTGAGAAGGAAATAAATCGAACAGGGATTATTCAAATACCACACATCGTACGGCCACTCTTACATGACCGTTCTCTGAGGGAAATGGCACATGCCGATCGTCCCGCCAGATGCATCTTTCTAAAGCTCAACCTTGCCGCTGGTGTTGTCGGCCAGGCACGCACTGAGTTGCTCGGTACAAAGCCCTGCAACTGCAATTACGGCATACAAAAAAGCTGGAAATAATCAATTTGATGATCATATATCATCAAACTCAATACTCCAGGGTGGCATCATTCCACCTAGCCCGAATGGACTATGTCCATCACTTGCTCTATTTCAATATATCCTTTTACAATTCAATCAAGAAGTGAGCGTACACTCACATCGAGTGCAACGCATTCAATTTCACATTAAAGGGGATAAAAATGAAAGCAGCCGCACTGCTCGGCTTACTCTTGGGTTTGCAACTATCTGGCGGGGCCATGGCCGGCACCCTGGATTTTTCAGAAAGCAACATATGTAGCGCCAACATCGACGGCTCTGGTGCGTTCTCGCCCTGCAGCAATTACTCATATATCAACCAGAATTACGGTGATACGGCCGAAGTGGACGTCAGTTATCTCAATGCCAACACCGACAACACCAGTCTGCAATTCTGGAGCACCAGTTACAACCAACTAGAAAATATCCTGTGGGCCGGTGGAAACGACAGCAACTCCCGAGGGCGTATCATCCTGGCTGCAACGGATGGCTATTTCATCAATCTCGATAGCTTGGATCTCGGCGCATATCCATCCAGTGCACGTTATACGCATTTAACAGTATCCAATGGCATAGACACATATGCCTTCGAGGGCATTATCGGCACTGGTAACCTCGCCAGCACTTTCTCGGCTTTCGGTGCAGCAGGCATCGGCAGCAATATCACCATCGAGTGGTACAACAGCGCCTACAATGTTGGCATTGACAATATCAGCTATACCGTCACGGCCGTTCCTGAGCCGGGCTCACTGGCGATGCTGATGGCCGGTCTGGGATTGTTAGGGTTGATGAGGATTAGAAAGTCCTGATACACCCTCATGGCCACCCCAGTAATGTTGTCCTGACATGGCATAGATGGTCAGGACAACATTGGCCAATAATTATCTGTAGCGAAAGTGACTCGTCAGCAAAACCAGCCTTCTCTGCATGCTGGAAGAGCATCATCATGGTTCTAACCGGTTATGCCGCACCTCCTGCATGCCACTATAAAAGCAGGACACGACCATCATGCCTGTATCGTGTTCAAGCCGTCATCCCGTTATGCCGTAGCAAGGCATCAATGCTCGGCGCCCTGCCCCGGAACGCGATGAACGATTCCAGCGCGGGGCGCGAGCCGCCCTGGGCGAGGATTTCGTTCCAGAAGCGCTTGCCGGTTTCCGCGGAAAGCACGCCGTTTTCCTCGAACATGCTGTAGGCATCTGCGGAGAGCACTTCCGCCCATTTGTAACTGTAATAGCCGGCCGCATAACCACCTGCGAAGATGTGCGAGAAATTGTTGGGGAAGCGGTTCCACTTGGGCGGACGCACCACGGCGACTTCGTCGCGGATGGCTTCGATGAGCTCAAGTGCTGTGGTGGTGTCGTATTCGCTGAAGTCGGAATGCAGACGCATGTCGAACAGGGAGAACTCGATCTGGCGTACGGTCTGCATGCCGGCCTGAAAATTCTTGGCAGCGACCATCTTGTCGAACAGTGCCTTGGGTAAATGCTCGCCGGTATCGACGTGCCTGGTCATGTGACGCAGCACGTCCCATTCCCAGCAGAAGTTTTCCATGAACTGGCTGGGCAGTTCCACAGCATCCCACTCCACGCCCTTGATGCCGGATACACCATAATCCTCGACGCGGGTCAGCATGTGGTGCAGGCCATGGCCGAACTCGTGAAACATGGTGATGACTTCGTCATGCGTGAACAGGGCGGGCTTGCCGCCGACCGGCGCGGAGAAATTGCAGGTAAGGTAAGCCACGGGAATTTCGACGCCGTGGTTCTTCCTGCGGCGGGTGATGGCTTCGTCCATCCAGGCGCCACCGCGCTTGTTGTTGCGCGCGTAGAGGTCGAGGTAAAACTGGCCCACTGGCTCCCCTGCCGGGGTAGTGATTTCGTAGAAACTGACGTCCTTGTGCCAGACTGGTGCTTCCTTCTTGCGCACCTGCAGGCCAAAGATGGTCTCGGTGACCTTGAACAGGCCCTGCAGCACTTGTTGCTCGGGAAAGTATTGCTTCACCTCCTGATCGGAGAACGCGTACTTTTCCTCGCGCAGTTTCTCGGAGGCATAGGCGATATCCCATGCCTGCAGCTCAGGCAGACCCAGCTTGTCAGCGGCATATTGGCTGAGCTCCTGCATGTCGCGCTCGGCGAAAGGCTTGGCGCGCTCAGCGAGGTTGTTGAGGAACTCTTCCACCTGGGCCGGGGTTTCTGCCATCTTGGTGGCAAGCGAGACTTCGGCATAGTTGCGATAGCCCAGCAGCAAGGCAGCTTCGTGGCGCAGAGTGAGGATATCGCGGATGATCTCGGTGTTGTCCCATTCCGGTTTGCCGAACTCGGAAGCGCGGGTGGCATAGGCGCGGTAGAGGGTTTCACGCAGTTCGCGATTGTCGGCATATTGCAACACCGGCATATAGGAGGGGAAGTGCAGGGTGAACTTCCAGCCGGTCTTCCCATCGGCCTTGGCGGCTTCAGCCGCAGCCTGCAAGGCATCTTGGGGGATGCCTTGCAGCTGGGCTTCGTCCTCGATGAACAAGGCATAGTCGTTGGTAGTGTCGAGCAGGTTTTCCTCGAACTTGGCGGCCAGGGTGGAAAGCTCTTCCTGGATCGCCTTGAAGCGGGCCTTCTTGTCTGCCGGCAACTCGGCGCCGCCGAGGCGGAAATCACGCAATTCGTTATCGACGATCTTGCGCTGGGCAGTGTTGAGCTGTTCATAGGCAGCGCTGGCCTTGATGGCGCGGAACTTGGCATACAGGCGCTCGTCCTGTGAGAGGTCTGCATAGAATGCAGTGAGCTTGGGCAGGTTTTGATTGTAGGCCTCGCGCAACTCCGGGCTGTTGACCACGGCATTGAGATGGCCGACTTGCGACCAGGCGCGCGAGATCTGCTCCTCGAAATCCTCCAGCGGACGCACGAAGTTTTCCCAAGTGGGCGGCGCAGGGTCTGTGACCAGGGTTTCTATCAGGGCCTTGCCCTTTTCCAGCAAGTGGTCCACCGCAGGGGTGACATGTTCAGCCTTGATTTGGTCGAACTGGGGCAAGCCGGAAAAATCCAGCAATGGGTTGTTGGCAATGCTCACGTGGAATCCTTAACTAATCAAACGCAATGTAAAAGGGTAGCGGTATTCCTGCCCCTGGCTAGCGGCAATGGCAGCCAGGACGCAGAGGATGAGGTTGGCAATCCAGAGAATGCCAGCCAGCAGGAAGCCGACAAGTATCACCATCAATATGGAGCTGATGGCGTACCCTATCAAGAGGGTGATCTGGAAATTCAGCGCCTCGCGGGCCTGCTCGGCGATGAATGGACTGCTGTCCTTCTTCAGCAGCCAGACGAAAAGTGCGGGAAACACGCTGAAGACCGTGCCCGCCAAATGAGTGACCACAGCGATGTTCTTTTCGTCCGCACTGGGTACCGGAATCAGGTTACTCATGGTGTAATCCCCTCGGAAATGAATGACCGGAACAATGATGGATACACTACTGATTGAGTTTTTCCAGCAAAGGTTCGATCTTGTCGATATCGTAAGTGTTCATGACTTTACGGGCCATGGCGACGATGGACTGCAATTCAGTCTGCAGCACCTGGCGCTTGATGGTCAGCAAGTGCGATGGATGCATGGAAAACTGGCGCAGTCCCAGGCCGAGCAGCAGCCGCGTGAAATGAAGCTCGCCCGCCATTTCGCCGCACACCGACACCGGCTTGCCCAGCTTGTTGCCAGCCTTGATCGTGATTTCGATCAGTTTGAGCACGGCAGGATGGGAAGGTTTGTAGAGATGCGACACCGCATCGTCCGTCCGGTCGATCGCCAATGAATACTGAATCAGGTCATTAGTGCCGATGGAAAGGAAATCCAGTTCGCGCGCGAATGCCTCGGCATTGATGGCCGCGGCAGGAATCTCGATCATGCCGCCCAGCATGATCCCGTCGTCGAACGGGATGTTTTGCTCGCGCAGGCTGTCCTTGGCACGCTCCAGCAAGCTGACCGTCTGCCTCAATTCCAATAACGACGACAACATGGGAATCAGAATCTTGATCTTGCCGTAATGCGAGGCGCGCAGGATGGCACGCAACTGGGTCAGGAAAATCTGCGGCTCGGATAAGCACAGACGGATAGCACGCAGGCCCAGCGCGGGATTGGTGCAGCTGCGTGCGGCATCCGGGTTCATCTGCTTGTCAGCGCCCAGATCAAGGGTGCGGATGGTCACCGGCATCCCTTTCATCATCTCCGCCACTGTGCGATAGGCGGCGAATTGTTCCTCCTCATCCGGCATCTCGCGCCGGTTCATGAACAGGAATTCAGTGCGGTAGAGGCCAATGCCGGTAGCCCCCACCGCCTTGGCCTTGGCAACGTCGGAAGGCACTTCAATGTTGGCATGCAGCTCGACCTCAACCCCGTCCAGGGTTACTGCCTTGGTCAGCTTGAGGCGCTTGAGCTTCTGTTGCTCGAGCTCCCACGCCTCCTGGCGCAGGCGATATTCGGCAAGGGTATCCTTGTCCGGGTTGACAATGACGATGCCGTGGTTGCCATCGACGATGATGAGTTCGCCGTCGCGGATCAGGTCACGCGCACGGTGCAGCGCCACAATGGAGGGAATGCCCAGGCTGCGGGCCAGGATGGCAGTATGCGAGGTCGCGCCGCCCACGTCCGTGATGAAAGCCGCAAACTGGTGATGCTTGAACTGGATGGCATCGGCCGGCGACACATCGTATGCCACGAGTATCTGCGCGCTTTCCTCCGGACGTACGGCCGCGCTGGGGTGGCCAAGCAGGGCCTTGATGATGCGCTCCACCACTTGCACCACATCCTGCTTGCGCTCGCGCAGATATTCATCCTCAATCAGTTCGAACTGCGCCACCAGCTCATGCATCTGCTGCTTCAATGCCCATTCGGCATTGCACAGCTCCTGTTCGATGATGGCCTTGGGCGCTTCCGACAAATGCTTGTCGGACAATATCATCAGATGCGTGTTGATGAAGGCTGCCAGCTCTGCAGGCGCATTGGCCGGCAATTGCTCGCGCACGGACTCGAGGTCGCGCCTGACATGGGCCAATGCCTGCTCGAAGCGGATGATTTCGGCTGCGACCGCTTTCCTGGGAATCTGGTGATGCACCACTTCGACCAGGGCATTGGCGACGAGATGGGCGCTGCCGATGGCGATGCCACCCGACACGCCGACGCCGTGCATGGAAAAACTGACCTTGCTGCTCTGCGCCATGGAAGATTATTCCTGAGGGGGGAAGGAAGGCATGGCGAAACCGTTATTCAGGTTCGCCAAAACGGTCGTTGATGAGCTTCACCAGGGCATCCATGGCAGCCTGTTCGTCGCTGCCGTTCGTTTCGAGCGTCACCTTGCTGCCCTTGCTCGCCGCGAGCATCATCACGCCCATGATGCTCTTGGCGTTGACGCGCCTGCCATTGCGTTCGATCCAGATTTCGCAGGCATATTGGCTGGCAGTCTGCGTGAGCTTGGTGGATGCGCGGGCATGCAGGCCCAGCTTATTGATGATTTCTATTTCTTGTTTAATCATGATGCTTACATGCGTCCTTGGAAAAATGCACCACGCCTTCGCGTCCGCCGCTGATGGACTTCTCGACCAGGGTCATGATGCCGTTGTCTTGCCGATAGGTGAGCGCCCGCACCAGCATAGGCAGGTTGACCCCGGCCACGCCTTCGACATGGCCGGGAATCAGCAGCCTTGTCACCAGGTTGCAGGGTGTGGCGCCGTAGATATCTGAAAGTATCAGCACTCCCTGCCCCTCGTCCAGTTCCCTGATCATTTGCTGGGCCTGCGGCAGTAATTCGCCCGGGTCGTCATGCGTACCAACCCCGAGCTGCCTCAGCAACGGCGGTCGCGAGCCCATGACGTGGCTTGCACAGTGAATCAGGCTTTCGCCCAGGGTGCCATGGGCAATGATGAGTATACCTATCATGCGTTGTATTCCATATCCTCGGCTGCGCTGCGGCTGGCTACGCGGCCTAGTTGGTCTCCAGTGATCGATGCCGCACCAGCACGCGGTATTCCTGGCGGCGGAAATGTGCCGCAAGACGTTCTGCAAGATAGACCGAGCGGTGCTGGCCGCCGGTGCAACCGATCGCCACGGTCAAGTAGCTGCGGTTGTCGGCAATGAAGTTGGGCAGCCAGCGCTCGATGAAACCGCGGATATCGTCATACATGTTCTGTACGCTGTCATGTGCCTCCAGGAACGCACACACGGGCTTGTCCTGTCCGGTCTGGGGCCGGAGCGCCGGATCATAGTAGGGGTTGGGCAGGCAGCGCACGTCAAACACATAATCTGCATCCAGCGGAATCCCATGCTTGAAACCAAACGAGGAGAAGAGCAGGATGAGTTCACCGTTTTTCTGCGTCACGAATTCCTTGACCCAATTGCGCAAGGCATTGGCGCTGAGACTGCTGGTATCGATGCGCAGCCCCAGATCAACCAGAGGCTCCAGCATG
Organism: Methylobacillus flagellatus KT; assembly: GCF_000013705.1. Classification (NCBI taxonomy): domain Bacteria; kingdom Pseudomonadati; phylum Pseudomonadota; class Betaproteobacteria; order Nitrosomonadales; family Methylophilaceae; genus Methylobacillus; species Methylobacillus flagellatus. The sequence goes on along the minus strand of NC_007947.1, from coordinate 155,236 downwards.
TGGCGTTCGTGACTGATGCTCTCCGCCAGAGTGCTGGTGTCACTGCTCAAGGGATGGCGCCGGCGCGTTTCGCTGTAGCGCTTGACCAGTGTCTCCACATTGGCCTCGAGAAAAAGCACCTGTACCTCGATGCCCTCATCCTTGAGCTTGCGGATGTTGCCTGGCAGCGCCTCGAGCGAGGCACTGCGTGTATCGATGCTGATTGCCACTCTTTGGTGATTGCCTTGGCTCAGATGTTCCGAAGCTTGAGGCAGCAGGGTGGCAGGCAGGTTGTCGATGCAATAGTAACCACTGTCTTCCAGCATCTTGAGCACGATGCTCTTGCCTGAACCCGAAAGACCGGTCACGATGACAAGCTGCATGCTCTATTCGGCCTGTGGTTTCGTTTTCCGGGAAGTGCGCGCCATCTCGCGATGCTGGCGCTGCAGGAACTGCTTGGTACCGTTGATGCCGCGCAACAGGAGCATATGGTTGCGCACGGCCACTTCGACCAGGACGGCGATATTACGGCCGGCAGCGACCGGGATCACGACCTTGGGGATTTTGACATCCAGGATTTTCTCATGCTGCGATTTGATGTTGAGCCGATCCAGCGGCACCATGGTATCCGCCATTTCCAGTTGCACGATCAGGTCGAGCGGCTTGGTCGGCTTGACGGCATTGTCGCCAAACAAGGCGCGGATATTGAGCACCCCCAATCCGCGCACTTCGAGGAAGTCTTGGAGCAACGGCGGGCAACGCCCTTCCAGCCTGTCCGGCGCGATACGATAGAAGTCGACGATATCATCCGCCACCAAGCGGTGTCCTCGCGAAATCAGCTCCAGTGCCAGCTCGCTCTTGCCAATGGCCGCGGTGCCCTTGATCATGAGGCCGAAACCCTGCACTTCCATGAACACGCCATGCAAGCTTTCCGATATCGCCACGGCTTGGGCAAGGTAATGGCTCAGCACATCCATGAGGCCGGGACTGCGTAAAGGTGAAGTGAACAAAGGCGTGCCGAACTCGTCGGAAGCCGCCACCAGTTCTTTCGGGGCTTCTTCGCCATTAGCGACGATGATGGCTGCCAGGTCAGCGGAAAACAGGTTCTTGATCGCCTGGAACAATTCGCGCGCCTTCAGGCTGCGCAGGTAGTCCATTTCCGCGCAACCCAAGACCTGTACACGGTTGGGATGCACGAAATTCAGGTGACCGACCAGCGCCAGAGATGGCTTGGTCACGGTTTCACTTGTCAGGGGATTGTCGCCACCCGCCAACCCTGCTACCCATTTCAGCTTGAGCTTGCGGCGCATATCCTTGTAAAGCTGGGTCACACTGATTTCAGCCATGTATGCTTAATACCTTGGGGGATGAACATGCAGAAGAAATTGCTGCAAGCGCGTCAAATCCTTGCTCGTAGCATAGCGCTTGCAGCATCTCACCGAAGGTTACTCAACCGGTTGGTGCTTGAGGCCACCTGATGCTTGGTTGTGGTTGCTGATCTTCTCCTTATGCTTCAACACTTGGCGGTCCAGCTTGTCAGCTAGCAAGTCAATCGCGCTGTACATGTTTTCTGCACCACATTCCGCATGCAGGTCGTTGCCAGGCACATGCAGGGTGGCTTCCGCCTTTTGCACCAGTTTTTCTACACTCAGGGTGACCTTGAGGTCAATCACATGATCAAAGTGATTACTGAGTCGAGCCAGTTTAGACTGCACATATTCGCGCAACGCTGGAGTAACCTCTAGATGATGTCCGGTCAGGTGCAAATTCATAACACTCTCCTTACTTGAAAAACGCGCAAATCAAAGCGACTTGCGCTGGTTGGCCGCGGGTATCTGTAGAGACTCGCGGTATTTCGCTATAGTTCTTCTTGCCACGACAATCCCTTGCTTGCTCAGGATATCGGTGATCTGATTGTCGGACAGCGGCTTCTTCGGGTTTTCCTCGCTCACCATCTGCTTGATCAACGCACGGATCGCCGTGGCGGAGCACGCTCCTCCCGACTCTGTCGCCACATGGCTGCCGAAGAAATACTTCAACTCGTAAACACCGCGCGGTGTGAGCATGTGCTTTCTTGTGGTCACGCGCGACACGGTCGATTCATGCAGGCCCAGCTCATCGGCAATCTCCCGAAGCACCAACGGGCGCATGGCCACTTCGCCGTGCTCGAAGAAATTACGCTGCCGGTCCACGATTGCCTGCGACACACGCAGGATAGTGGAGAAGCGCTGCTGGATATTCTTGATCATCCATTTCGCCTCCTGCATCTGACTCATGAGATATTGACTGGAGCTGTCACGATTCCGTTTCAGGATGCCGGCATAAAGCTGGTTGATACGCAGCTTGGGTACGACCTCATCATTCAGGCTGGCAACCCAGATCCCCTTGATCTTCTTCACCACGATTTCATGCTGGATGTAATGATCCGAAGTAATGTGGCTGAATTCGCCGCCTGGTCGCGGATTGAGCTGGGTCACCAGTTGCTGCACCGATTTCAGGACATCATCATCGCAATGCAGCAGTTTACGCAAGCGCGTGTAATCACGACTTGCCAGCAGGGGCAGATGCTGTTCGGCAACCTTGATCGCCAACTCCACAAAAGGTGTTTCTGCCGGCAAGGCACGCAGTTGCAATGTCAGGCATTCTGCCAGGTTGCGGGCGCCAATCCCCGGCGGATCCAGATTCTGGATATGCTTGAGTGCCGTTTCAAGCTCGAGCGGATCGATCTCCAGCTCTTCCGGCAAAAGCTCGGCCAGCTCTTCCAGGGACTGTTCCAGATACCCATCGTCATTGATCGCATCTACCAGTACCATCGCCAAGGTCTGATCACGTTCCGACAAAGGCAGCAGCTTGATCTGGCTCAGCAGGTGTTCACGCAGAGTGAGGTTGGCCGCTTCCTGAAAGCTGAAGTCGTTATCGTCTTCACTATTAGCGCCGCCTTCTTCCCAGCGGCTACCTCCTTGGAAAGACTCATAGTAATCATCCCCGCCGCCAAATTCGTCAATGCGTGGCAATTCCTCGCTCGCGGGCGCAGGCGCTTCGCTGGCAGGAGCAGAAACCGCAGCATCCGGGGCAGGACTGTAGCTTTCGGATATCTCGGCAGCACCGTCTGGACCGTCTATACGCTCCAGCAAGGGATTGGCCTGCAACAGTGACTCCAGCTCCTGGTTGAGTTCCTGCGAGGACAGCTGCAACAATTTGATTGACTGCTGCAGCTGCGGCGTCAATGCGAGATTTTGGGAAAATTTTAGCTGTAGACTTTGTTTCATCTCTCTAATTCTGCATGGACTACAGGCGGAAATCCTTGCCCAGGTAAACTTCTCTTACACTCTCGTTATGAATGATTTCACTGGGTTTCCCCGATGCGAATACGCGGCCTTCGTTCACGATATAGGCGCGGTCGCATATGCCCAATGTCTCACGCACATTATGGTCCGTGATCAAAACTCCGATGTTGCGCTCGGTCAGAAAACGTACGATCTTCTGGATATCCAGTACCGCGATCGGGTCAATCCCCGCAAACGGCTCGTCCAACAGTATAAAACTGGGATTGGTCGCCAGGCAGCGGGCGATTTCCACCCGGCGGCGCTCGCCTCCGGACAGGCTGACTGCCATACTGTTGCGTATATGGGTGATATGGAGCTCCTGCAACAAGGATTCAAGCTGCTCATTCTGCTGCTCAGCGGTCATTTCCTGCAACTCGAGGATGGCCTGGATATTCTCCGTCACCGTCATCTTGCGGAAAATGGACGGCTCCTGGGGCAGGTAGGCCAACCCCATGCGCGCGCGCTGGTGGATGGGCATCCGACTCAGGTCCTTGCCATTGAGCAGTATGCGTCCGCCATCCAGGGGCACCAATCCCACCATCATGTAGAAACTGGTTGTCTTGCCCGCGCCATTCGGTCCTAGCAGTCCAACCACCTCGCCACTGTTGAGCTGCAGGGAAATATCCTGCACGACGGTGCGCGATTTATATTGCTTGCGCAAGCTTTCTACGATTAATTCACTCATTTATGCGGTCGATACCATCTCTAATATAAAGCGCGGTCGCCTTGACCGGTAAACAGGCAGAAGGCTGCAAACAGCCGTCCGGCTCAGGGAGCCTCCGCCTCTGGTTTCTTCCTCGGCTGAATAATGGCGCGCACACGGCCAGTCGGAGTTGTCGCTTGTGATCCGCCGCTGATGACTTCCGCATATTCGGCGTTGGCGTCATACATGATGTAATCCCCATGCACGATATCATCGCCGCGCTTGACCCAGGCATTGGTAAACAACTGCACCTTGTCCATGCGTCCATCATACTCTATCCGCTGGCCGCCACCCTCCATGTATTCGTTCTTGCCGTCGCGCTTCTGCCTGAACGTCGTCGGATTGCCATAAGATGTGCTGTGCTGGAAGCCTTCCTTGTCCTCGCGCACGATCAGCTTGTCGCCGCGGATGACCAGGGTCCCCTGGGTCAGGATCACATTACCGGTGTAGGTACTGGTCTTCTTGGCATCGTTGACCTGCACGGCATCGGCCTCCAACTCAATCGGCTTGTCCCGGTCGGCCTTTTCCGCGAAGGCGGAAACTGACAGCATGCCAGCCAGTATGGCAAGCACTAATGAATAAGGCGGGTGGCGCATAGATTCTCCGCTGAAAAATATCGTTCTACTGGGTCTTGGTTGGCTGCTTGGCATTTTTACTATTACCGGATGTTTGCTTGCTGGTTCTGGAAGCCACAGGTTTGGCAGATGCCCTTGGCTTGCTGCTGGCCCGCTTGGCGGGAGGGCGCTCATAATGGCTACGCACCCGCTTATTAAGCTGTATGGTCTGGTTTTTCTTGTCATACACCATCCCGACTGCGCGCACCACGCTCTTAGGGCCCTGGGTAATCACGACAGGCTGATCGGTCGACGCAACCTCGCGATCCGGTTCCACCCGCAGATATTCCGTTGTCAGCGTCATTTCCGGGCGATCCCCGAATGCCGGCCGCACCACGCGCACATTGTCGCGGAATTCCACGACCGCCCCGTCACTGGAGACATAGCCGCGCTTACCTTCTATCGTCGTCGCAGGCCTGCCCACCCCAAACTGGGTGAAATGCGGGTTTTCCAGCTCGGTAGTATCGTCATCCGGGTAATGCCGCATCTCAGATGCCTTGAGGATATGGCTGATCGACCCCGTCGCATCCGTCTTCGTCGTGACGAAGTTATTCAGGATATAGTCCGGGTCGTGGCGGGTTGCCCCGTCGATGCGCGGCTCCGGAGGCTGCACCGTGCGGTCTATCCATAATGTAATCAAGGCCATCAGGCCGAGTACGGCAAGTGGAAACAGGATGGTATTGGTGCGCCCTTGCATTTATCGCATTTACTTCAAATATGGCGCCATTTGCGCGTCGAAGGTGCCTTGCGCCCGCATGAGCAGCTCACAGACTTCGCGCACAGCACCCAACCCGGCCTGGCGCTCGGTGGTGTAATGAGCATACTCCTTGACCAGCGGCATGGCATGCGGCACGGTCACCGCGAGCCCGGCACGGCGCATGGGAGGAATGTCGATCACATCATCCCCCATAAACAGACAGTCCTCGGCTGACACGCCCTGCTTCTCCAGCAAGTCGGTGAATGCCTCTAGCTTATCGTCTATACCCTGATAGATGATCTGTACACCTGTATTCTCGGCACGTTTCACCACCACATTGGACTTGCGGCCTGTGATATAGGCCATGCGGATGCCAGTATTCTTGAGCATCTTCATTCCCAAACCATCCTGGGAATGGAAAATCTTGTATTCCAGGCCGTCATCCCCCAGCATCAGCCCGCCATTGGTCAAAACGCCATCCACGTCAAATACTGCCATCTTGATGCGCCTTGCGCGCTCTTCTAAGGAAATCAACTTCTAAACCACCTTTGCCATGAGTAAGTCGTGCATATTGAGTGCGCCGACCAGATTACCCTGCTGGTCGACGACCAGCAGACTGCTTATAGAATATTGCTCCATCAAGGCCAAGGCATCGACGGCCAGCTGCCCGGGCAAAATGCTGCGGGGGTGCGCATGCATGACATCGGCCATGCGGGTCCCGTTGATGTCGATGCCTGCCTCGAACGCCCGGCGCAAGTCGCCATCCGTGAATATGCCCACAGGCTTGTCTGCGGCATCCAGCACCGCAGTCATGCCCAAGCCCTTGCGCGACATCTCCAGCAAGCCATCCTTAAGGCTGCTGCTGACCGACACGGCAGGAATATCGTCCCCACTACGCATGACGTCCTGTACATGCAGCAACAGCCGCCGGCCAATGGATCCGCCAGGATGAGCCAGGGCAAAATCCTCGCGCGAGAACCCGCGCTGATCCAGCAGGGTAACGGCCAACGCATCTCCCAGCGCCAGCGCCGCAGTCGTGCTTGCGGTGGGCGCAAGTCCCAGGGGACACGCCTCCTGTGACACATGGGCGTCGAGAAAAATATCCGCCGCCTTGGACAAGGTCGAATGGCGGTTGCCTGAAATACTGATGATAGGCGTCCCAATACGCTTCAATGGCGGCAACAGTGCCAGCAGTTCGTCCGCCTCTCCCGAATTGGATAGCGCAATCACCACGTCATCCCGTGTGATCATGCCCAGGTCGCCGTGGCTCGCCTCGGCGGGATGCATGAAAAATGCCGGTGTCCCGGTGCTGGCCAATGTAGCGGCAATCTTGTTGCCGATATGACCCGATTTGCCAATACCGGTCACGACAACTCGGCCCCGGCATTGTAAAATGAGCTCGACTGCGTTCACGAAGCTCTGATCGAGGCGCCCGGCCAATGCCTGCACTTCTCTCGCCTCGATGGCCAACACTTCGCGCGCAAGTTGCAGTAGCGTAGTGGCGCTATTGCTCGGCTTTAACTTGGAAATTCCCATATGTGCCAAGTATAAAAGGGAATGTTCCCTGAATAAAGGATATGCCGGTAAAGTCGGCATAATTTTTGCGTGATTACTCTATTCCATTCCTGCCATCTTCACATTACACAGCCCCGGAACCACGCCTCATGAGCCAGCATGTATTGATTGCGGGCGGCGGCATCGTCGGCTGCCTCACCGCCATGGAGCTGGTTTCTCGTGGCTGCAGGGTCACCATTGTCGAGCGCAACAACATCGCCAGCCAGACCTCGGGAGAGTCCTCGTGGGCGGGCACTGGCATCATGTTTCCATTGCTGCCGTGGATGTATTCAGACCATGTCAATACACTCACGCATTATGGCGCATCCCTATATCCGGACATCTGTGCACGCTTGTTCAAGGAAACCGGCATAGATCCGCAAATGCTCGATTCCGGCTTTCTGCTGTTGCCACCATTCGATCGCGAAGCCGCGCTGACGTGGTGTGCCCGCTACCAGGTCAAGGCGGAAGACACTAAGGCCGCAGGCTTCGGGGTGCAATCACCCAATGGACAAGATGCGCTCTGGCTGCCCGACGTCAAACAGGTGCGCCCTCCCTGCCTGATGCATGCCCTGCGTACATGGCTGGAAAACCACCATGTACGCTTACTGGAACGCACCGAGCTCATGCCGCTTTCCCCCGGCACATCCAGGCTTACCGCATGGGCCACTACGTCTGGCGAACTACTGGAAGCTGACCGCTTTATCGTCACTTCCGGCGCCTGGAGCTTCGAGCTGCTCAAAGAGGTGGCCAGCAAGCTGCAGATCAAGCCCATGCGCGGGCAGATCCTGCTCTACAAGCCTGAGCACAATCCTCGCGCCGTGATCTTCCGCGAGGATTTCTACCTGGTGCCGCGCCGAGACGGATACCTGCTGGCTGGCAGCACCCTTGAGGATGTCGGTTTCGACCCCTCCGTGACGGATACCGTCCGGGATGCAATCCGCGCCAAGGCAGCAGCCCTGATGCCGGAACTAGCAGACCTTCCCATCCTCAAGCACTGGAGCGGCTTAAGACCAGGAACTCCTGAAAACCTGCCCATCATCAGCCCACACCCAGGCATCGAGAACCTATATCTCAATACCGGGCACTTCCGCTATGGATTGACCATGGGGCCTGCGAGCGCCAGCCTGGCTGCAGCCTTGGTGTGCGGCGAGACACCCTGGACCGACCCTACGCCTTTTTCCCTACCGCAGTAGCCTCAACGCTAGGTTAAAGCCTGGCTCACCATGGAGAACGGCCATGCTGAGCTCCACTCTGGCCTGAAATGCATGCCACTGACGATGCATATACACAATTCGCGGAAGCGCTCTGGCACGTTGGAGGCCGGGATATTGCCGATCTCATCGCCGCCCCGCACGCCATTGCCGACATCAACCTGGTTAAACCGTACATGATGCGGGACCTTTCTTTTTTTCATCATTGACTGCTAGAATCGCAACCATGTTGCGCAAAATCCTGCTCGGTTATGTACTTTCGTTATTGCTGCTGCTCAGCCAGCAAAGCATAGCCGCGCACGATATCTGGCATCTGCACGACCAGCTGCTCAGCCATGCCAAGGATCAATCGTCGCAGGGCAATGTCTGCGAACAATGCCTGGGGCTAGGCAGCCTGGAAAGCTACATTCCCGCAACACCCCCCGCGTTCCTCCCCGTCTTCAGTCATACGGGCTGCATTGGCCCAGCCGCTATTGAATGCCGCAGTGAGCGCACGATGGCCTATAGCTCGCGCGCACCGCCCACCCTCTCCATCCAGTCTGATCAAGGCATACCCTCCTAATTTCTTCACTTTAGATTCATTACGGGATATGCCTGCCATTGCGCTTTCCCCATTCGGGAAAGTCATGGTCATGCTTTGGCATGACCTATTCATAGATTTAGATGCGAGACTTACAAGATGCACATCACCGGGAAGAAAGTCACCCATACCCTCACGCCGCCCGCACCAGTTACGCCAAAGCACATCCTGACGGCGATCACCATGGCCTTCAGCAGCACCCTGACTTCCATGCACGTACAGGCAGCGGGGGAAATCAACCTGCCCACTGTCTCTGTCACTGCGAATCCGCTGGGCGTCAGCTCCGACGATATGGTCGTGCCGGTATCCACCCTAAGCGGGCGTGAGCTTTCGCTGCAACGCGAAAGCACGTTAGGTGAAACCCTGAAATCCATTCCCGGCGTTTCCTCCACTTATTTCGGCCCTAACGCCTCGCGCCCCATCATCCGCGGGCTGGATGGGGAACGCGTACGCATGATGCAGAACGGCGTCGGCATCCTGGATGCCTCCAGCCTGAGCTTTGATCACGCAGTGCCGCTGGATCCGTTGGTGATCGAGCAGATCGATGTGGTGCGTGGCCCTGCCGCCCTGCTTTACGGCGGCAGCGCAGTGGGCGGCGTGGTGAACGCGATTGATCATCGCATTCCAAAAGAAGCGATCAACGGTGTCACTGGCCGCAGCGAAGTGCGGTTTGGCGGTGCGGAAAACCAGAAGAACGGTGCAGTCGTCGTCGATGCTGGCAATGGCGTGCTGACCGTGCATGCCGACGCCTACAAGCGCAAGACCGATGACCTCGACATCCCAGGCTATGCCATGTCCCGCCGCAAGAGCGAGCAGAGCGGAGAGGCGCGGGAACGCAAGGGCCGCCTCGTGAATAGCGGCTCAGATGCCGATGGCGGCGCAATTGGAGCCTCGATAGCGCTGGAAAACGGCTATGTCGGCATGTCCTATTCCACCTTCAACAACAAATATGGCACCGTCGCTGACCCAGATGTCCTCATTGACATGAAGAGCGACCGCTGGGACTTTGCCTCCGAACTACGCGACCTGGGCAGGATGATCAGCAAGGTCAAGGTGCGCATGGCTTATACCGATTACAAGCACCAGGAACTAGAGGATGGTGAAGTGGGTACCACCTTCAAGAACCGCGGCGTGGAGGGCTCGATCGAAGCCACCCATGGCAATATCGGCCCACTCAATGGCGTGGTCGGCATACAGTTCCACAACTCCCGGTTCCAGGCGATGGGGGAAGAAGCCTTCGTGCCGTCCAATCGCACCAATACGCGTGCGGTATACCTGTATGAAGAACTGCCGCTGGACGCGCTCAAGCTCACTTTTGGCGGACGTGTGGAACACGCCAAGATCGACTCCAGGGGCGGGGACGAGTTCGGCCCCAGCCAGTCCAAATCCTTCACGCCATACAGCTTTGCAGGCGGCGCGCTATTCAAGCTGGACGAGCAATGGTCCGTCACCGCCAACCTGTCGCACAACGAACGCGCGCCCAGCTATTTCGAGCTATACGCTGACGGCGAGCATGTCGCCACCGGTCAGTATGAAGTCGGCTCCAGCGATCTCGATAAGGAACGCTCAAACGGCATCGACGCCCAATTGCGCTGGAAGCGGCACCACCACGCCTTCCAGATTGGCGCCTATTACACCCGGTTTAACAACTTCATTGGGCTATTCAACAGCGGCGAGCTGGTGAACGAGGATGGCATTCCAGGGCAAGCCGACTCCGTGATTACCGAAGCCAGGTTTACCGGCGCGAAGGCGACATTCAGAGGCATTGAGGCCGAAGGCAAATTCCGCATCTACGACAAGACCGGATCGCTGGACCTGAATCTGCGTGGCGATTATGTGCGTGCCACCAACCGCGACACTGGCGATCCGCTGCCACGCATCTCGCCATTGAAGCTGGGCTTCGGGCTGGATTACCGCTTCAACCGATTCGGCTCCCGGCTGGATATCCTGCGCGCCTTCAAACAAGACCGCACCGATGAAAACGAGCTTGTCACGGATGGCTACACCTTGGTCAATGCCACCGTGACCTACAAGCTGCCGACCTCGCAGCATTTCCAGCTGGAAGCGTTTGCCAAGGCGTATAACCTGCTGGACCAGACCATACGCGACCACACCTCCATGCTCAAGGATATCGCACCCATGGGCGGCCGCTCGGTGCTCGTCGGCCTGCGCGGAGATTTCTAGCGACAGTCGGCAGGCTGCGGCGGTATCGCCGCCGTGGACAGCTTGCGCTATGATGTCGGTCTTGATTCACTTCACCCAAAGATCGACATCATGGCACGTACTGTTTTCTGCGTTAAACTGGGCCGCAATGCTGAAGGCCTGGACTTTCCCCCTTACCCCGGCGAGCTCGGCAAGCGCATCTACGAGCATGTTTCCAAGGAAGCCTGGGCTGGCTGGCTCAAGCAGCAGACCATGCTGGTCAATGAAAACCGCCTTAGCCTGGCAGATCCACAAGCACGCAAATACCTCGCGCAACAGACCGAAGCCTACTTCTTCGGCGACGGTGCAGACACTGCGTCAGGCTATGTTCCGCCCAATAGTTGAACCATTTTTCATGAAACTGTCATATCGCGGGCATACAGTGAAGGTTTTATCATGTTGCCCGTCAAATTGACTCCCGAGTATTTCATCAATCGCGAGCTAGGCATTCTCGCCTTCAACCGTCGCGTATTGGCCCAAGCTGAGGACGAACGCGTACCCCTGCTTGAACGCCTCAAGTTCCTCTGCATTTTCAGCAGCAATATGGATGAGTTCTTCGAGGTGCGCGTAGCAGGCCTCAAGAACCAGATCAAATACAACTCGCCGCATGTAGGCGCCGACGGCATGCTGCCCAAGCAGGCGCTCGCCAAGATCAGCAAGCTGGCGCATGAAATGGTGGATCACCAGTACAAGATCCTCAATGAAATCGTACTCCCACAGCTGGCAGCCCAGGAAATCCGCTTTATCCGCCGCGGTGACTGGAACGAGGTCCAGCGCGAGTGGATTGCTACTTACTTCTTCCGCGAGTTGATGCCCATTCTCACCCCGATCGGGCTGGATCCAGCACACCCGTTCCCTCGCGTACTGAACAAAAGCCTGAACTTTGCCGTCGAGCTGGAAGGCAAGGACGCCTTCGGGCGCAATTCGGGCGTCGCCATCGTGCAGGCGCCGCGCGCGCTGCCGCGCGTCATCCGCCTGCCGCGCGACATTGCCGGCTGCGACCATGGTTTCGTATTCCTGTCATCCATCCTGCACGCGCATGTTAACGAACTGTTCTCCGGCATGACGGTAAAAGGTTGCTACCAGTTCCGCGTCACGCGCGATAGCGAGTTGACCTTGGATGATGAAGAGACCAAGGACTTGCGCCTCGCCCTGCAAGGTGAGCTGACTCACCGTCAATACGGCGATGCCGTACGCCTGGAAGTAGCCGACAGCTGCCCGGCGGAAATGTCCGCCTTTTTACTGGGTCAATTTGGCCTGGGCCAGGACGACCTCTACCAGGTCAATGGTCTGGTCAACCTCGTTCGGCTGATGCAGATCCCGGACAGCGTGGACCGCCCGGACCTGAAGTATCCGCATTACACGCCCAGCCTGCCACGGGAGCTGGATAAGGACCAGGACATCTTCAAGGCCATCCGCAAGCAGGATATCCTGCTGCATCATCCATTCCAGTCGTTCAATCCGGTAGTAGAATTCATCAAGCAGGCTGCGGAGGATCCGCAAGTGTTGGCCATCAAGCAGACGTTCTACCGCACCAGCGCAGACTCCACACTGATGACATCCCTGATTGACGCCGCACAGCGCGGCAAGGAAGTCACCGTGGTGGTGGAGCTGTTGGCACGCTTTGATGAAGAAGCCAATATCAACTGGGCAGCCAAGCTGGAAAATGCCGGCGCTCACGTCGTGTATGGCGTGGTGGGGCACAAGACCCATGCCAAGATGGCCATGGTGGTGCGGCGCGATGAAGACAAGCTGCGGCGTTATGTGCATATTGCCACCGGCAACTACCACCAGCGTACCGCGCGCCTGTATACCGACTTCGGCCTGCTCACCTGCCAGGAAGAAATCAGCGAGGATGTGAATGACGTCTTCGCCCAGCTGACGGGCCTGGGCAAGGCTAGCAAGCTGCGCCATCTCTGGCAGTCGCCGTTCACCTTGCACCAGCGCACGGTCAAGGCAATCCAGAATGAAGCGGAAATTGCCAGGTCGGGCAAGAAGGCCCGCATCATTGCCAAGATGAATGCCCTACTCGATCCCGACGTGATCCGAGCCTTGTACGATGCCTCCTGCGCCGGCGTGCAAATCGACCTCATCGTGCGCGGCGTCTGCGCCCTCCGCCCAGGCATTCCGGGCATATCGGAGAATATCCGGGTGCGTTCCATCGTGGGACGATTTCTCGAGCACACGCGCATCTTCTATTTTTATGACGACGGCGCAGAACACATTTACCTGTCGAGCGCAGACTGGATGTATCGCAATTTCTTCCGCCGCATCGAAGTTTGCTTCCCGCTACTGGATGCCAAGGTAAAGAAGCGCGTGTTCAAGGAAGGCCTGGAACCCTATCTCAAGGATAACAGCAACGCCTGGGAAATGCAGTCCGATGGCCATTACGAACGCAAGGCCAGCCGCCGGGCCAGTTTTGCAGCACAGCAATTCCTGATGGCGGAGCATGGACAGGAAATATTGCCCGAGAGCTGAGCCAGGCCTCTGGACCAGATACCGAAAAGGCCGGAATTCCGGCCTTTTTCCTTTCTTTAACTAGCGCTTGATGAAAGTTTCGCCTCTCAGGAAACCAGCTCCAGACTCAGGCCGATCTCCTTCCAATAGGCCACCTCATTCAGCAACTCCGCCTCCGTCAACGGATTATCCTTCAGCCATGTGGAAGTAATATTGAGCCGGTAGCCAGACTTCAGAATAGACAGCGCTGGCTCAGGATAGTGGTCAGGCTGGCGATTGCGGTGGAATAGTACGGCCAGGCGCAGAATCAGGATCAGCAGCAAACGATCATGATGGCCGATCAGATTGGCTTCGAGCTTGGCGAGCGAGCGGCGGTGCGCCTTGACCAGCAGGCCCAACGTTTCCTGCTCCATATTGGAAAAGCCCGGCATATCGGCATTCTCGACGATATAGGCGGAATGCTTGTGATAACCCGCATGGGCGATGGAGACCCCGATCTCATGCAGGTGCGCCGCCCAAGTCAGGTATTGTGCAGCCGTTTCCTCATCCCATTGCTGCAACTGATCGGCGCACTGTGCCAGCAGGCGCAATGCCATCTCCCGCACACGCGCAGCCTGGTCAGGCTCGACATGATAACGCCGCATGAAGCTTGAAACCGTGACTTCGCGGGTATCTTGGTCATGCAAGCGGCCTAGCAGCTCATACAGTACGCCTTCGCGCAACGCGCTGTTCGCCGTCGTCATGCGCTCGATCTTGAGAGCATCGAATGCGGCCATCATGATGGCCAACCCGCCCGGCAATACCGCCGCCCGGTCAGCGCTCAGGCCCGGTAAGTCAATTCTCTTGATCTCCTTGGCCTTGAGCAATTGTTCGTGCAGAAATGCCAGTCCTTCCCTGGTGATCTCTCCTTCGCCCAATCCGCTCAGGCGAATGATCTCGCCCAGAGCCTTGGCGGTGCCCGATGACCCGACCGCCTCATCCCAACCTTCGGCAACGAAATGCTTGCGTATACTCTGGATTTCGGCGGCAGCAGCAATCCGCGCACGCTCGAATGCGTTCTCGGTGAGCTTGCCATCGGGAAAATAGCGCAGGCTGTAGCTGACGCAGCCCATGTACAGGCTTTCCATTTCCATCGGCTCAATACCACGCCCGATGATGAATTCGGTCGAACCGCCGCCAATATCGATCACCAGACGTTTATGCATGGCGGGCGGCAGGCTGTGACTGACGCCGACAAAAATCATGCGCGCCTCTTCACGTCCGGCAATGATTTCGATCGGGAAGCCGAGCGCAGCCTGTGCTTCCTCCATCAGGTTGGGCGCATTGCGTGCCACACGGAAAGTGTTGGTGGCCACTGCACGCACGGCTTGCGGAGGCAAGCCACGCAATCGTTCTCCAAACCGCTTCAGGCAATCGATCGCACGTTGCTGCGCATCCGCGCTGAGGTTGTTATTGTTATCCAGACCGGCGCCTAGACGCACGGCTTCGCGGAGGGAGTCATGAAAAATGAGGTGACCGTCTGCAACTCTTGCGAGTTGCAGACGGAAGCTATTGGACCCCAGATCGACTGCCGCGATCTCAGGAAAATCCGATTTTTTGTTAGGCAAGTTCGACCTTCTAGTAAAACGGTAAACCGCGTGCCGCCACCGCGGCAGTTGACGTCAGGGCTCCTGGGCTTCGCGCTCCATCTCCTGAACCGTGGTGTGGCGTACGTCCTTACCTTTTACCATGTAGATGACGTATTCGGCAATATTCTTGGCGTGGTCACCGATGCGCTCGATGGCCTTGGCAACGAACAGGACTTCCAGTGACATGGAAATGGTGCGTGGATCCTCCAGCATGAAAGTGATCAGCTGGCGCATGGCAGCACGGAACTGCTCGTCCACTTGCTCGTCCTGACGCGCCACATCGACAGTCTTGGTCACGTCCAGGCGAGCAAAAGCATCCAGCGAGGTGCGCAGCATTTCGCGCACATGGCCGACCATGGTCTTGATCTCATTGAAACGCGGCGTATACAGACGGCCTGACTCGGAAACCTTCTGTGCCACGCGAGCGATCTTGGTCGCCTCGTCGCCGATCCGCTCCAGATCTGTAATGGTTTTGACCACCATCATGATCATGCGCAGGTCGCCCGCGGCAGGCTGGCGACGTGCAATGATATGGCTGCAGTCCTCGTCCACCTGCACTTCGAGCGCATTCACCTTATGGTCGTTCGCGATCACCTTGTCTGCCAACGTCAGGTTGACCGTCACCAGGGCTTCCAGCGCATTGACGATTTGCTGCTCGACCAAACCACCCATTTCGAGCACTTTTGCACGGACTGATTCCAGCTCGGCATCGTATTGCTTGTAGGTATGTTCAAATTGCATCACGCGATCCCTTCCGTGGTCCAAACTGGCCAGACTGCGCTACTTCCGGCCAGTGTTTTAAGTCAACGTTGTAGTCTAATTGCCGATTATGACAATTTCATGTTGAGATGGTGCGCATCGCCTACCTGGCCGTCAATGTCTTGACACCGTCGGCGGTTGCCAGCAGCAGGACATTGGCTGGACGGGAAGCGAACAGGCCGTTGGTCACCACGCCGACGATTTCATTGATCCTGGACTCGAGCGCCACCGGATCCGTAATGGTCAGGCCGTGCACATCCAGGATCACGTTACCGTTGTCAGTGGTGAAGTCACGCAACTTGGGCTGGCCGCCCAATTTGACCAACTCGCGCGCAACATATTCGCGTGCCATCGGAATGACCTCTACGGGCAGCGGGAACTTACCAAGCACCGGCACCAGCTTGGTCTGGTCGCAGATGCAGATGAAATCCTTGGCACAGGCCGCTACGATCTTTTCACGGGTCAATGCTCCGCCGCCGCCCTTGAGCATATGCAGCTTCTCGGTGATCTCATCTGCACCATCCACATAGATTTCCATGCCGTCAACATCATTGAGGTCGAATACTTTGATACCATGGCCGCGTAGGCGTTGCGCCGTTGCTTCGGAACTGGCGACAGCACCATCGATGCGATCTTTGACCTTGGCAAGCTCATCAATGAAGAAATTGGCTGTGGAGCCCGTTCCCACACCGATGATGCCGCCCTTTACATACTCAATGGCCGCCTTGGCGACCTGTTGCTTCAATTCGTCTTGTGTAGCCATTTATTCAACCTTTTGCTTATTTTTGACCAAATCAGGGCATTGCAAACGCTGTATGAGCCAGCGCGACATTTTGCAGACCCCGTGTTTTCTTTATAATTCAGATTCTTTGTGAATCAGACCCCTCAATCATACACTGCCGTACTATCCCGTGCAGCCTTGGACAGCGTCCCCCAATGAAAATCGACTACCTGCAGAAAATCAAATCCGCCCGCGTCTACGACGTGGCAAGCAAGACCCCGCTGGACCTGCTTCCCAACCTTTCCCGACGCATTCACAACCAGGTGCTGCTCAAACGCGAGGATATGCAGCCTGTATTTTCATTCAAGCTTCGCGGTGCTTACAACAAGATGGCGCAGCTTTCCGCCGAGGCACTGTCGCGCGGGGTCATTACCGCATCCGCCGGCAATCATGCACAGGGTGTAGCCCTGGCCGCCAAGAACGCAGGCTGTCGCGCAGTCATCGTCATGCCCGTCACCACCCCTGACATCAAGGTGGATGCGGTACGTCACCGCGGCGCTGAGGTAGTGTTGGCTGGAGAGTCCTACACGGACTCCTATAACCACGCCATGAAGCTCATGGAAGAGCAGCAACTTACCTTTGTTCATCCGTTCGACGATCCCGACGTGATCGCGGGACAAGGCACCGTGGCAATGGAAATACTGCAGGACAACCCCGGCCCAATCGAGGCAATTTTCTGCCCTGTCGGCGGCGGCGGCTTGATCGCGGGCGTGGCCGCCTACATCAAGGCAGTACGTCCGGAGATCAAGGTCATCGGTGTCGAGGTCAATGATGCCAACGCGATGACGGTTTCGCTGCAACAGGGCGCGCGCGTCACCTTGGACCAGGTCGGCCTGTTTGCAGACGGCAAGGCCGTCAAATTGGTCGGAGAAGAGACTTTCCGCCTGTGCCAACAATACGTCGACGAGATGATCCTGGTCGACAACGACGCCATCTGCGCAGCTATCAAGGATGTCTTCGAGGATACGCGCGCCATCCTCGAGCCGACGGGCGCGCTCTCCCTGGCTGGACTCAAGGCCTATGCCCAGCAGCACAATCTGCAAGGCAAAACCCTGATAGCGGTCGCCTCGGGCGCCAACATGAGCTTCGACCGCCTGCGCTTTGTCGCCGAGCGCGCAGAAATTGGCGAAAAGCGCGAAGCTGTGCTGGCCGTGACCATCCCGGAAACCCCGGGCTCATTCAAGAAGTTCTGCCGGCTGATCGGCCACCGCAACATTACCGAGTTCAATTACCGCTATGCTGACGCCACGGCCGCACATATCTACGTCGGGATCGCCATCCAGGACCCCAGTGAATCCGGCAAGCTAGTCACCCGGCTGCAGGAGCACGGACTGCCGGCGTTGGACCTGAGTGAGAATGAAGTAGCAAAGCTGCACCTGCGCCACCTGGTTGGCGGCCATGCGCCGCAGGCAAAGCACGAGCAGGTCTACCGCTTCGAATTCCCGGAAAAACCCGGTGCATTGATGAATTTTCTCGACAATATGCGGCATGACTGGAACATCAGCCTGTTTCATTATCGTAACCATGGTGCGGATTTCGGCAGGGTCCTGGTCGGCATGCAGGTACCGCCTGGGGAAGAGCAGGAGTTTACCGATTTCCTGCAGAATCTGGGCTATCCGTACTGGGACGAAAGCAACAACCCGGCTTATAAGCTATTCCTCGGCTAAATCCCGCACCCAACAAAAAGCCCGCCAGGTTGGCGGGCTTTTTGTTGCTCGTAGCGCTGTATCAGGCTTTCTCAGCCAAGGGAACACCATACGCGGTAATGTCATAATCGGTGAGCTCGTAGCCCAGCTCGCGCACAATCACCTTGAGACGTTCTTCAATGCCGAGGTCGTAGAATTCACGCACCTCGCCAGTGCTGGTACTTACAAGGTGACCATGATGTTCTTCACCGTCATTCAGCTCATAGACGGCCTTGTTGTTGCCCAACTGGCTTTTCTTCAACAGCCCGGTCTGCTCGAACTGCGCCAGTACACGGTACACCGTCGCCAGGCCGAACTCGGAATGCTCGGTGATCAGGATTCGATAGACATCTTCCGCCGCCAGATGGCGCTGCTCGCTGTTACGAAAGATATCCAACACCTTGAGACGTGGCAACGTGATTTTCAGGCCACTATTCCTCAAATCCTGATGCGGATCCACCAATCCGTCTTCTTTCTTCGTCCCCACTACTCATCTCCTTAATCAATTGAATCCTGACGCCGCAATAGCATATCATGCATTGGGGTGATGCCAAGCATCAGGCAAGCAGTTTCATGATGAACTCCCAATCCCTGGGGTCCACCGGCGTAATCGAGAGCCGGTTGCCGCGCTGCAGGATGCGCAGGTTCTGTAGCTCTGGCGTTGCGCGCAGCTCTTTCAGGCTCAACAGGCGAGTTTTCCTCACGAGTTTGACATCCACATTAAACCAGCGCGGATTCTCAGGCGTCGCCTTAGGGTCATAATATTTATGACCCTCGATAAACTGGAAGCGATCTGGGTAAGCCTGTTTGCTGACTTCGGCAATCCCTACGATGCCTGGCTCAGCACAATTTGAATGATAAAACAGCACGCCATCACCCACTTTCATCTGGTCGCGCATGAAGTTGCGCGCCTGGTAATTGCGCACACCATACCAATCCACAGTTTGATTGGGAAAGGAAGCCAGGTCATCAATCGACACATCGGAAGGCTCGGATTTCATCAACCAATAACGCATGAAATTCTCAAATCAACACAGATTCCGTATCATAACCCGAGTCGCATTCAAATATTCAGAGTCCTCAGCATGGTCCGCAATGTCCTCGGCACTAGATTACTACCCTGCAGCACAGACCCCGTCACCGGCTTCACCCGCAGCGGCAGCTGTGAAACCGGGCCAGAAGATGTTGGCAGTCATACCGTGTGCGCTATGATGACCGAGGAATTCCTCGCGTTCTCGCTCTCCAGGGGCAACGATCTCAGCACACCACGACCGGAATACGGATTCCCTGGGCTGGCCCCAGGCGACCGCTGGTGCCTTTGCGCATCCCGATGGCACGAAGCCGCCGAAGCGGGCTACGCTCCGCCCGTGGTACTGGAATCCACCCACGAACGTGCTCTGGATATCGTCAGCCTTGCAGACCTCGAGTACCATGCCTTGAGATAGGCATGAGCGCTGCTCATGAGGCCCAACAACTGAATGGGAGTTCCCCGCAAATGCCATCCGGACCGGCATCCTGAACCTGTACGGTTCAAGTGGTAACGACCTAAAGCTACGTTAGGTACACCCGCATCGGGGCGCGCACACTGTTACTTAACAGACCGAAACCAAAGCCAAATTTATGGTTCAAGGAATCTATGGCCCGAACAGCACCGCAGGGAACAAAGGGAAGAAGCCGGGATCGCCCGGCCCCTGAAAACTTGTGACAGCTGCGCTGTCTGACATCAATCAACGCGATCGAATAACGGGTTCTGATCATCGCCAACGACAGCATCAATCTGTTCCTGCATTAAAGTGATTCTACGCTTGAAATCACCAATGTCAAAACCACCGGCATCAGTAGTCAATAACTCATGCGTGATATTGAGCGCCGCCATGATGGCAATCTTCTCGGCACCGACCACCTTGCCGGTATCGCGGATTTCGCGCATTTTCTTATCGAGATAATCGACCGAGCGCAACAAGGCCTCGCGCTCATCGTCAGTACACGCGATCGTCAGCTCGCGCCCCATGATGCTGACATCGACGCCACGCACGCTGCTCATACGGTTCCCTCCGGAAGACGTTCGATCAAGGCTTGCAGCCTCTGGCTCGCAAGCTCCATGTTTTCCTTCAACTGCTTGCTGTCATCCTGGCAGCGTACAAGCTCTTGACGAAGCTCAAGATTTTCAGCCCGCAACAATTGGCATAAAGATATCAGCTGCGTGAGCTTTTCTTCCAACATGATCAAATCGGCATTCATGGCGCCACTATAATTGCAAAATCAGCCCATGGTCAACTGGAGTCGGGAATTTATAGCATGATTACAATATGTTATATCAATAACTTATTTCACCGTATAAAGTACAGATCAATTATAATAGCGACCAAGTTTTGAGGTGTCCTTGGCCTGTTCATGGCGCAAGGGTGAAACTGGGAAACAGGTGCGTGAGATCCAATGCGATCCACAATGCCTGTGCTGCCCCCGCAACGGTAAGCAAGCCGATATGCCAACATGCCACTGTGAAAGACCTTCATGGGAAGGCGGCATATTCTTAAATCTTGCAAGCCCGGAGACCGGCCTGAAAACGATCAAGGAAGTGCTGCGGGGATGCGGCGGTCCGATGACCATCCGGCTCAAGCCATTTTCCCGCACACTCCATTCATGCACCAGCTCTTGCGGGGACGCAGGGGCTCTTTGGAGTCATTAACTAATGTTGCGTTTTTCTCTGGGCATTGCCGCCCTTGCCTCAATTCATTCTTTCCCATTAATCGCCAGTGCTGATGGCATGCGGCTTGAAGACACGATTGTCACTGCCTCGCGCAGTGAACAGAAAAGCAGCGAAGTACTAGGGGATGTTTCCGTCATCTCCCAGGAGCAGATCCAGCGCGCAGGCCAGTCTTCCGTGCTTGAGCTGTTGGGCCGCGAACCTGGTATTGAAATCATGCATAACGGCGGCTTGGGCAAAAGTACCGATATTTTTATACGTGGCGCCAATTCGACACATACCCTGGTACTCATCGATGGTATTCGCGTCAGCTCTGCAACTTCCGGCACTACCGCAATCCAGAATATCTCCCTGAACCAGATCGACCATATCGAGATCCTGCGCGGCCCGGCAAGCAGCATGTACGGTGCAGATGCGATTGGCGGCGTCATCCAGATTTTCACTAAATCCGGCAAGGGCCAGCCCCGGCTGCAGGCTTCAGCAGGGCTTGGCACTTATGGCACTGCCATCGGCGATATTGGCGTCAGCGGCAGAATTAGTGATACCAGCTTCAGTCTGCAGGCGGGCGCTACTCATACGCATGGTGTCAGCGCATATAACAGGCATCACAGGAACTACAACCCCGACCACGATGGATACCGCAACCAGAACCTGAATGCCCGTATCACCCAGCACCTCAGCGAACACCATGAGCTTGGCTTCAATGCCTTCATCAGTGATAACAAGAATTTTCATGATGGTGCGGTCAGGGCCAATGAATATTATGGCGAACAGACCCTGTCGAGCTACACGGTACACAGTAAAAACCGTTTTACCGACAACTGGACCAGCACGCTGAGCATCGCCAGAAGCATGGATGACCTGGCCTCGTACTCGAAGTCCGCCACGGCCACCAGCCGCGACACCATCAAGACCACGCAGGATCAATACCTGTGGCAGAACACGGTGACGACTGACCTGGGCGTATTCAATGCCGGCCTGGAATACCGCAAGCAGAAAGTGGAAAGCAATGCTGACCTGGCAGAAGACAGGCGCAACATCCGCTCATGGATGGCAGGTTGGCAAAAACAGTTCGACAGACATGGCTTGCAGATGAACTTGCGCAATGATGACAGTACGCAGTTCGGCGACAAGACCACCGGCTCAATCAACTACGGCTACCACATCACGCCCCAACTAAGGGCAGGCGCAGCGTTTGGCACGGCTTTCGCCATCCCGACCTTCAACCAGTTATACAGTCCACTGAACCCTGCCTTCAACTATATCGGCAATGCCGAACTCAGGCCGGAAGAATCCCGTAACAAGGAAATCAGCCTGCAATACGACAACGGCACCCACCAGATCGGTGCCATTTACTACCACAACGAAGTGGATAACCTGATCGCCAACAGCCGCAGTCTGGTGAATGGCGTCAACCGTTTGATGCCGACCAATATCAATGAAGCCGTGCTCAGGGGCCTGACCCTCAGCTACAAGGGCAACTTCACGGATTGGCGGCTATATGGAAGTGCCGACCTCCAGCGTCCAGAAGATCGCGGCGACACCACCTCGGGCAACCTACTGCCGCGCCGCGCGAAAGCGCATGCCAACTTCGGTGTCAGCCGGACATGGCAGTCCTTCGAGCTGGGCAGCGAACTGGAAGCATCCTCCTATCGCTACGACAATATCAACAATACGCCATCTTCCCGCATGAGTGGTTACACCCTGGTCAACGTGTATGCCAACTACCGCATCAATCCGGACTGGACGCTCAATGCCCGCGTCAACAACCTGTTCGACAGGCACTATGAACTCGCGCAAGGCTTTAGCACCCTGGGGGCCAACTTGTTTGTCTCATTGCGCTATGCGCCGGCATTCTAGGCGCGGTCAGGCGTGGATAAAACGAAACAGGCCGGGAATTTCGGTTAAAATTCAACCCTATTTGACCAACCGGCCCAACCAAGGAACATAACATGCTGACACTCAACAAGAATCACCAGATCATGATCGGCCTGCTGCTGACTGCGCTGCTCGTCCTGACACGCGGCCACCATTTCGCCGCGGTAAACCACCTGCCCAGCGCATCCTGGGCGGTGTTCTTCCTGGCCGGCGTCTACTTGCGCCCAGCCTGGGTGTTTCCCGCCCTGCTCGGCCTGGCCGCGGCACTTGATTTCGCCGCCGTGACCTGGGGCGGCGTCGACGGCTTCTGCACCTCGCCCGCCTACGGCTTCCTGCTGCCTGCCTATGGCAGCCTCTGGCTCGGCGGCCGCTGGTTCGCCAAGCACTACCAGTTCGCCTTCAGCCGCATCGCCCTGCTGGCGGCTACAGTGGTGGGCAGCAGTTTTGTCTGCCACCTGTTCTCCAGCGGCGGTTTCTATTTCTTCTCTGGCCGCTATGTCGACCCGACGCTGGCCGAGTTCCTGCCACGCATCGCCAAGTATTACCCATCATATTTGGGTACGCTGGCGTTCTACGTGGCGACTGCTGCCATCATCCACATTGTGGTGAAGGCGCTTTACGCTGATAGCAAACGAACCGCATGACCGATCAGGAAAAACCAGACCTTAACCAGCGCCATTCAGACCGGATGGCGCGCAAAAAATCAGTTGTTGATGCCAAGATAGAGGCTGCGCGCATTGAGCGAGGCCTGTTCCTGGTGAATACCGGCAACGGCAAAGGCAAATCCACTGCCGCTTTTGGCCTCCTCGCCCGCGCCCTCGGCCACGGCATGAAAGCCGTGGTGGTGCAGTTCGTCAAGGGCCGTTCCGACACCGGCGAGGAAGCCTTCTTCCGCCACCAGCCCAATGTCAGCTGGCATGTGATGGGCGAAGGCTTCACCTGGGAAACCCAGAACCGCGAGCGTGACATCGCCGCTGCCCAACAAGGCTGGCAGGCTGCGCAAGCCGCGCTCAGGGATGAAAGCGTAGGTGTCGTCATTCTCGACGAGCTCAACATCGTCCTCAAATACCATTATCTCGACCTGCAGCAAGTGCTGGCCGACATTGCCGCCCGTCCCGCCATGCAGCATGTCGTCGTCACCGGCCGCGCCGCCCAGCCCGAGCTGGTCGAGCAGGCCGACACCGTCACCGACATGACCATGGTCAAACATGCCTTCAAGCACGGTGTGCAGGCGATGCCAGGGGTGGAGTGGTAGGCTCGTGACAACCAGTTGCCCGGCATTGCTGCTGTCCGCGCCAGCCTCCAATCAGGGAAAAACTCTGGTATCTGCTGCGCTGGCACGCGCATGGCGCAACCAGGGACTGATCGTTCAAGCGTTTAAATGCGGCCCGGATTTTCTCGATCCGATGATCCTGCAAACCGCGACAGGCAGGCCGGTTTACAACCTCGACCTTGCCATGTGCGGCGCTGATGACATTGCCGCCCGGCTACACCAGGCTGCGCAGAAGTCTGACGTCATCCTGGTAGAAGGCGTGATGGGCCTGTATGACGGCAGCCCCAGCAGTGCGGACATTGCGGCACGGTTCCAACTCCCCGTTGCGCTCACTATCGACGCGAGCGGCATGGCGCAGACTTTCGGCGCATTGGCTGCCGGGTTGTTTGCCCACCGGCCTGGACTCATCCCCGCAGGCGTGATCGCCAACCGTACCGGCAGCGCCGGGCATGGCGTTTTGCTGCGCGACAGCCTGCCGCCGGATATTCCCTGGCTGGGCGCGTTGCAGAAACAGGAAGCGCTTGCGCTGCCGGAACGTCACCTGGGCCTGTTCCGCGCCGATGAAATCGACGGCCTGGAGCAACGCATCGCGCAGGCTGCGACGTTGCTGACGGAATCAGGCGCGTTGCCCTTGCCGCCTGAAACCGTTTTCGCGCCTCCACCCTCTGCGAAAGATGTGAAGCGATTGCTCGCGGGCAAGACCATCGCCATCGCGCGCGACGAAGCCTTTTGCTTCATCTATCCCGCCAACCTCGATTGCCTGCATGCGCTGGGCGCGCAAACCATGTTCTTCTCGCCGCTACATGACGAGGCCTTGCCAATGGGCATAGACGCCATCTGGCTGCCGGGCGGTTATCCCGAGTTGCACCTCTCAGCGCTGGGCCGCAACCACGCCATGCGCACCGCTTTGCGCCAGGCTTGGCAGCAAGGTCTACCCATTCTGGCCGAATGTGGCGGCATGATGGCGCTGGCGGAGAGCATCAACCAGCAGCCGGGCATTGGCCTGCTGCCCGGCAGTTGCACCATGCAGTCGCGGTTTCAGGGACTGGGCGTGCAATTTGCCCAATTGCCGGAAGGCAGGCTACATGCGCATACCTTCCACTACTCCCGCCTTGAAACTGCGCTGCCGGTATACGTACAGGCAAGCACCCAGCGCGGCAAGCCAGGCGAGGCCATATACCGCCACGGCAGCCTCACGGCAAGCTACCTGCATTTTTATTTCCCATCCAATCCTTCGGCGATTGCCCGGCTGTTCAACCCATGAGGCGCTTGTTTTCCACCCTGCTCGGCATTGCACTTATCATCTCGCAGGGTCCTGTCCAGGCAGCCACGCTGTTCGGCGTCGTATCCGACCGCACCGCTCCCGCCGCAGCCATGGCTGCACAGCATGCGCTGCAGCAGCAATCCGGCACACAGGATCGCATCATCCTGCGCACGCACTCCCAGCTACTAGCGGCGGACAGCCAAACGCTGCAGGGTTGGCTGCGCAGTGCCGACGCGGTATTCGCCGTGGCAGCCTACGGCGAAGCCTCGCAGCAATTGCAATTCCAGTTGCAACAGATTGGCGCCAGGCAGCCGCATACCTTCATCGCCTTCAATGGGGAAAGCGCACTCTCGCTGCAAAGCCGCTGGCAAGGGGAAGCCGTCAGCAGCTTTTCACATGCCAAGAGCCTGACCCTGACGCAGAACCAGCTTTCTGAAAAAGTCGCCAACCTTGCGCAGCAACACGCTGCCGCGCGGCAATGGCTGGGCCTGCACAACCTTTGGCAGGCAGGGGGGGACAACCTCGTCGCCTTCATGCGCTACCTGCTGCATCCGTCGAAGCAGTTGCCCGACATCACTCCGCAACCGCTGGTACACCTGCGCCAGGATGGGCGGGAGGTCAGCCAGCCCAGGGTCGCTGGTGCCGGCAAGCCCATGCTGGTGGTGCTAGACCTCAGCACCAGTGACCCGCAGCCAATCGATGCCATTTGTGCCGCTAGCGAAGCCCAGGGCCAGTCCTGCATCGGCATCATGACGCGCTGGGGAGCCGCGTCGCGCGACGCCATCGCCAATCTCCGCAACATGCTCGCGCCTGCCATTCCCAGCGGGCTGGTTGTCCTGCAGGACTTTGTCGTCGGCGCCGCCGAGGGTCGCGAGGCCGTGACCGAACTGCTGGGGCAGCTCGACGTGCCGGTGTGCAAGGCTATCCGCCTGACAGACCGCGGCGCCAATGCCTGGCAGCTGTCGGAAGACGGCCTGCCGGCCAACTCGGTGCAATATCGCGTCGCCATGCCGGAAATCCAGGGCAGCTCGCAGCCGCTGGTCGTGGCCGCCGCCGGGCCTGCCTCCCTAGACAAGCTCACTGGTGTCGAACTGAAATTGCCGCAGATCCTGCCTGCCGAAGTGCAATCGCTGGTCAGGCGCAGCCTCAATTGGCAACAGCTGCGCAGCAAGCCGAATGCCGAAAAGAAAGTCGCGCTGATCTACTACAACCATCCGCCTGGCCGACAGAACATCGGCGCGGACAACCTGGACGTGCCCGCCTCATTGTTCGAGATGCTGCATGCATTGAAGCGGGCGGGCTACAATACCGGCGAATTGCCCGCGTCGCCGGAAGCGCTGCTCGACCTGATGCAGGATCGCGGCGTCAATCTGCCGGAAGACCAGGCCGCATTGGCCGAGATGAGCCGGCAAGTCAACAAGCTCGATAGTGTCGCCTACCTCAACTGGTTCAGCACCCTGCCTGCGCAAGTGCGTGGGGAGATGGTGGAAGGCCCGCTTGGCAAACTGCATGCCGACCTGGTGGCGGCGCAACGCGCCAGGGAGACCGACATCGCGCGCAACCGCCTCGACAAGGCCATGCACGAGCTGCGCCACCTGCTTGAAGGCGCGGACCATCCGCAGCGCAACAATGCGCTCAAGCAGCTTGAGGCGCTCAACCACGGCTATTTGCAGTGCCTGGAAAAACACACCGACTGCAACGCCCTGGCCTTGCAGAAAACCCGCCTCGCCGCGCTGGGCATCGAGGGCATGCGCGGCTGGGGGCCCGCGCCGGGCAAGGTCATGGTGCATGACCGCCAGATCCTGATTCCCGGAGTGCAGTTCGGCAATATATTCATCGGGCCGCAGCCGCCACGCGGCTGGGAAGTGGACGAGGAGCTGCTGCACGCCAACACCACCATCCCGCCGCCGCACCAATACCTGGGCTATTACCACTGGCTGCGCAGCGTGTTCAAGGCGGATGCGCTGGTACATATCGGCCGCCATTCCACCTATGAATTTTTGCCCGGCAAGGCGGTCGGCCTGGCAGCAAGCGATTACTCACGCCTGATTGCGGGCGACCTGCCCGGCATCTATCCCTATATCGTCGACGGCGTGGGTGAAGGCACGCAATCCAAGCGTCGCGGCCTGGCCGTGATGGTGGACCACCTTACGCCGCCGCTGACCTCGACGCCGCTCTACGACCGATTGCTGGAACTGCGCCAGGTGGTGGAAAGCTATGAGTCTTCCAGCTCCGAGACCTTGAAAGTGGAGGCCGCGCACGAAATGCGCCGCCTGGTGGAAGCGCTGCAGCTGCGCGCTGAGCTGGAAGCCAGCATGGCCGACGTGCTGGAAGTGCGCGGCATTGGCTACGAGCAGACTGACGACGACCTGCTCGCGCATGAAATCGGCCACTACTTGACCAAACTGCAGGAGAAATTTATGCCGCATGGCCTGCATATCTTCGGCAAGGATTGGCCCGAGGAATCGCTGGCATTGATGCTGGAATCCATGGCGCGCGGCCATGAGCAAGGCGTCAGCGCGGAAACCCGCGACAAGCTGGCGGCCTCGCCGCGCCTGGAAATGCAGAGCCTGCTGCATGCGCTCGAAGGCGGCTTCGTGCCACCCGGCAAGGGAAACGATCCCTTGCGCTCGCCCGACGCCTTGCCTACCGGGCGCAACTTCCATGCACTGGACGGCGACGTGCTGCCGACCCGTCTCGGCTTCCAGATCGGCGCCAATATGGCTGCCAAGGTGCGCGAACGCGACAGCGTGCAGGACAGCGAAGGCGTGATCCTCTGGGCATCGGATGCCGTGCGCGACGAGGGCGTGATGGTGAGCTTCATCCTCAGCCTGATGGGCATAGAGCCGGAATGGAACGCGCGCGGTATCGTGCAGCGCATGCAGCTCAAGCCGGGGATTGCACGTCATGATGTCATCGTCACTACTTCGGGACTGTTCCGCGACCTCTACCCCAACCTCATGCAGTGGATCGATACCGGCGGCCGCCTCGCGCTGGCCGCCTCGGCCACAACCATACGGGCGCAATATCCCGCCCTGCAACCTGCATTGGAAGCAGCGTTGTCGCCATTGGGTGCTGGTTTGACGGAAGGCGACGAGCCGCTTTCGGGCAACGGCGTCGCCCTGCAGTGGATACGCCGCACCCAGGCGCATCAACAACAAGGCATGGCATTGCCGCAGGCAGGCCGTGAAGCCGCCTGGCGCATCTTCGGCGACGCGCCGGGCGCTTACGGCACCGGCGTCAACCGCCTCACCGAGCGTTCGGGCACCTGGAAGGACCGCAGTGAGCTCGGCCAGGCCTATCTCACGCGCATGGGCCATGCCTATGGACTGGATGCCCAGGGCCAGCCCGCACAGGATATCTTCAAGACCGCGCTCACCAGCATCGCCAATACCTATCACGGCCGCGCCTCCAACCTCTACGGCCTGATGGACAACAACGACGCCTTCGACTATCTCGGCGGCCTGTCGCTCGCGACCGAAACCGTGACCGGCAAGCGCCCCACCGCGCGCATTCTCAACCATACCGACCCGGATAACCTCAGCGACGACCCGCTGGAAACCGCCCTGTTGATGGAGTTGCGCGGGCGCTACCTCAACCCGGCCTGGATACGCCCGCTCATGCAGCATGGCTATGCGGGCGCGCGCACCATGGGGCAGGAATTCATGGAAAATCTCTGGGGCTGGCAGGTCACGCGACCCGACATCATCAAGGACTGGGCCTGGGACGAAGTGAAGAAAGTCTACATGGACGACAGCCTCAAGCTGGGACTCAAGCCGTTTCTGGAAGAAAAACACAATGCCCATGTGAAAGCACATATGCTCGCCATCATGATGGTGGCGGCGGAAAAAGGCTTCTGGCAAGCAGATGAACAGACTTTACGCCAACTAGGCAGTGACCTGGCCAGGCTGGTCAACAAGAACGGCCTGCCCGGTAGTGGGCACACCTCGCCCAATCACCCGATGTGGCACTGGCTGGGCCAATATCTCGACGGCGGCACTGCCGCCGCATTGCAGCAAACCCTGGCCAAGGCGCGCGGCGACGCAACGCCTGGCTATGTGGATGCCGGAGCCGCGGTTGCGGAGCAGACTGCCATCGAGGCAGGACAGACCGCACCTGCGCCGCAAGAAGCCGCGCCGACGCAACAGCCGCAAGACAAACCTGTTACGCAGCCTGAACCTGAGCCTGCCAAGCCCGCACCTACACAGCGCGCCTTCGAGGTCGCCATCAAATCTGTGCAGGAATACTGGTATTGGTGGCTGGCATTGCTACCGGTATTCGCCGCCGGGCTCTGGTTCGGCACGCGCAAGCCAAAGTTGTAATCCATACACAGGACGGAGCATCATCATGTCATTTGAACTCGACACCCTACACCATGCGATCACCTGGCTATTGAAGCCGGTCATCGCCATCTTGGCGCTCAGCGTGATCATCGCCGTGCTGGAAGCCGGGCTGGCCATGGGCGAGCGCCTGTTCGGCCTCCGGGCCATGCGTGACTCGGGCAATGCCGATGCGGTAGTGAAACTGGCCCGCCACCGACTGGAACGCGCCGACCTGCTCGGCCGCATCCCACCCATGCTCGGCCTGATGGCGACCATCATCCCGCTAGGGCCTGGCCTGGCCGCTCTCGGCCAAGGCGATCCGGCACAATTAGCGCAAGCGGTCACCACCGCCTTCGATGCCACCGTGCTGGGCCTGATCGCGGGCATCATCGGCTTGGTGATCGGCAAGCTGCGCCGCCGCTGGTACGAAGATGTGCTGGAAGTATTGGAAGCCCAACCATGAGCAAGGCCAACATAAGCAAACTACGCCTCAGGAGCCGCTTCGACCACGACGACGAAGACCCGCGCGCCAGCCTGGTCAATCTGGTAGACGTCATGCTGGTGTTCGCCTGCGGCCTGCTCGCCGCCTTGAGCGCTGGCGGACAGGCCATGCTGGTCCAGCCCAAGGAGATCGAGCAAGGCAAGGAAATCGAAGCGCCGGAAACCACCGGCAGCAATGTCGGCAGCGGCTACCAGGCGGTCGGGCAAGTCTACCGCGATCCCAAGACCGGCAAACTGGTATTGATCGAGAATCCGACAATCCAACCTTGAGAGACCTACACCAATTGATGAATCGCTTTATACTGGCTGTTTAATATCCAACTTCGCTCCAATTACGCAATGCCCAGCAACGAATTCGCCTTTACCGAGCCCGAGATCGCGGGGGTCTACCGTGCCATCCACCAGCGCCGCGATATGCGGCACTTCAAGCCCGGCACCATAGAGCCGGAAATCCTGCACAAGCTGCTGGATGCTGCGCATCATGCGCCTAGCGTCGGCTTAATGCAGCCATGGCGCTTCATCCGCATCACCAGCGATCCAATACGCCAAGCCATCTACGACCTGGTGCAGGAAGAGCGCATGCAGACTGCCCATGCGCTGGGTGAACGGGAATCCGAATTCCTGCGCCTGAAAGTAGAAGGCATCATGCAGTGCAGCGAGCTATTGGTGGCCGGCTTGTGCGACCACCGCGAGC
Organism: Methylobacillus flagellatus KT; assembly: GCF_000013705.1. Lineage (NCBI taxonomy): Bacteria > Pseudomonadati > Pseudomonadota > Betaproteobacteria > Nitrosomonadales > Methylophilaceae > Methylobacillus > Methylobacillus flagellatus. The sequence continues at coordinate 124,418 of NC_007947.1, read as the reverse complement.
GCTATATCTTCGGCCGCCGCACCTTGCCCGAGATGGACCTCGCTTCGGTTGCCTGCGCCATCCAGAACCTCTGGCTGGCAGCACGCGCAGAAGGATTGGGCATGGGCTGGGTGTCCATCTTCGACCCTGTCAAGCTAGCCAAGCTACTCAATATGCCCGAAGGCGCCAAGCCTATCGCCATTCTCTGCCTGGGCCATGTTGACGAGTTCTATAAAACCCCGATGCTGGTGGAGGAAGGCTGGGCCAAGGAGCGCCCCTTGTCGGAACTGATGATGGAAAACGCCTGGACAGACAGCGAATGAAAGGTCCGAGGCGCATCGCCTGCCTGACGGCGGAAGCTACCGAAGTATTGTACCTGCTCGGTGAACAGGCCCGCATTGTGGGCATCTCGGGTTTCACTACCCGCCCTGCGATTGCGCGACAGGAAAAACCCAAGATTTCAGGATTCAGCACCGCCAAGATCGAGAAGATTCTTGCGGTAAAGCCGGACTTGGTACTGGCGTTTTCCAACCTGCAGGCTGACATTGCCGCCGATCTGGTGCGTGCCGGGGTGGAAGTGCATGTGTTCAACCAGCGCTCGGTACAAGGCATTCTGGACATGGTGGCGACGCTGGGGGCGTTGACCCATGCTACTGACCGTGCGGAGGCGTTGATCGCCGGGCTGCGCCAGCGAATGCAGCAAGTTGCCGAGACCGCGAGCTACCTGCCGACTGCGCCCAAGGTGTATTTTGAGGAATGGAATGATCCCTTGATCAGCGGCGTCCAGTGGGTGGCGGAACTGATCGAAATGGCGGGCGGCAGGGACTGCTTTGCCGATTTATCCGCTTACCATTCTGCCAAGGAGCGCATCATTACCGACCCAGACGAAGTGGTGCGGCGACAGCCAGACATCATCATCGGCTCGTGGTGCGGCAAGAAATTCCAGCCAGAACACGTGCTGGCAAGGCCGGGATGGCATACCATTCCCGCCGTGCAGTCCGGGCAAGTACATGAAATCAAGTCGGCCGACATCCTGCAGCCCGGCCCTTCCGCCATCCTGCACGGGCTGCCGCAATTGCAAACCATCATGCAGCGCTGGGGCGTGAGCCAGGCGCACAGCAAGCATTGGAGTTGAACATGAACGCACACGACCACCACCTCATCCTTGGCGGCGCACGCTCAGGCAAGAGCGCCTATGCGGAGAAACTCGCCCATGAAAGCGGCCTGGAAGTGGTCTATATCGCCACGGCCCAGGTGTACGACAATGAATTCGGTCATCGCGTCAGCCAGCACCAGCAGCGCCGCCCTGCACACTGGCAAACCGTGGAAGTACCGCACAAACTGGCAGAGGCCTTGCAACAGCAGGCCGCGCCCGGCCGTTGCCTGCTCGTCGATTGCCTGACGCTATGGCTGGCCCAGTGCATCTGCCCGGAATGCGCGCCGCCCGAGGGTGTGGACTGGCAACACGAACGCGCCACCCTGCTTGATACGCTTCCACTACTGCCAGGAAAGATTTTGCTCGTGAGTAACGAAGTCGGCATGGGCATCGTGCCGCTGGGAGAAATCAACCGGCGATTCCAGGACGAGGCAGGCCGCCTCAATCAAGCCGTGGCTTCCATCTGCAACAAAGTCAGCTTTATTGCGGCTGGCCTGCCGCTGGTATTGAAAGGCTAGCGCTTCGGGGTGATCACCCTGGCGCCTGTGTAGGCAGCAAACAAGCTGATCGCTTCTTGGCCGATGTTGGCGGAATGGTTCATTAAAGCATCATTCAACTGCATATCCTGCAACCGGTAAACCGGTGGTTCATCGGAATTCGCAGAACCCAGGGCGCGGAAACGCACCTGCCCTGCTTGTTCCTCACCCAAAAACACCAGCACTTCGTGCAAACCCATCCTGAGCACGACGCTGCAGTTTGATAAGGCCAACTGTCGCTCCCGCAGGCTCACAGCCAGCCTTCCTCCATCATCACTTCCTGGATCAGCGGCACCAGCGCCTGGGGCAGCTTCACCTGGGTCAGCAAGGCCTGGTGCCCGGCTTTGGATACTTTGCGCAAGGTCTTGCGCAGAATATCTTTCCATTTCGGCACATCATACTCCGGGTGCTGGCCGACGAACTCTTCAAGGTAGTACTCGACGAACACCATCACGACCACGTCTTCCAGCACCTGCATCTCGGCATCGGCCAGCGGCGCTTCCTTGCTGACCAAGGCCGCCACGCGCAGTATCGTTTCCTCGTCATATCCAGCCTGCTGCATGATCTCACGCGCCACTTCGGCATGATACTGCTTGAGCTTGCGCCGCCATTGGTGATAGCCCGGTTTGGTCATCGGGTAAGCGTCGCGCGGCAAGGTCCAGCGCTCGATATGCTGGCAACGCGCGGCCAGTTGCAACGCCTCGGAGGCATCCGGGCGGTAGCGCTGCAACATCTCCGTCATGCGTTGGGCATAGGCCAGCTCCTTGGGCACAGCCACGCCGTTGACCAGCGTCTGGTTCGGGTCTTGGGCATTGCGTGCGTCAAAGGCCTGCATTGCCTGGGTAAATGCTGGTCCGAATCGGGCATCGACTTGCATGGCATACCTTCCTGAGTAAATTGAATGTCATTTTACTCGAAACACCCACGGCGCTCGTTTCATTGCCATGCAAAACATGGTGTAATCGCAGGCATTCAACATAAGGCACCATCATGGAATTCACGCTGCGCGACAACTATATCGAACTTTGCAATTTGCTCAAGCTGGTCGGCATTGCCGAATCCGGCGGCCAGGGCAAGACCATGGTGACGGGAGGCCTGGTGCAAGTGGACGGCCAGCCTGAAACACGCAAAACTGCCAAAATCCGCGCGGGACAGGTAGTGGAATGCATGGGGCAGCGCATTGTTGTATTGCCTCATGCATGAGTAACAACCCCATGATTTACATTGACCACTTCTCCCCCCAGTCTTAGAATCCACCTCACTTACGGTTTTCCCCTGCATCATCACGGGGAAATAATAGGGAATCCGGTGAAGACAAGATGTTCGTAATCCGGAACTGCCCCCGCAACTGTAATCGGTGAGTCTGTTTGCCACTCTTGCCACTGGACTTGATCCGGGAAGGCCGCAAGCAAGACGATGACCCGAGAGTCAGGAGACCTGCCGCAAGTGAGCTATGTTGTTCGAGAAGGGCGGGGTGTCCTGAAATCGGCGAATGTTCACCATTTTCCATTCGACATGATTGATGCATTGCAGACTTGGGCGCCATGGGCATCTCAGGTCGAGTTGCCGTTGCCGCGGCTTTTGCATGCCTCCTCTCTGCTCCGACCCTATAGCTGATTTACACATGACAGTTTGTCATGCTGAACAATCCACCAGGGAGCAATCCATGAAAAGCAGCAACCCCATTCTGGCCACTGTCTTGATGGCCGTCTTTTCCAGCGGGGCGCTGGCGGAAGATGCCACGTTGGAGGAAATCCAGGTCAACGCAACATCCGACAAGCCTGGCCTGAACCTGAAAAAACAAAACAATACAGGTAGCCGGCTTGGCCTGACGGCAAAGGAAACGCCTGCCAGCGTTGAAACACTGGATATTCAAACCATTCGCCAACGTGGCGATATCTCTATTCGTGAGGCGGTCACGCGTACGACAGGCATCACCGATATCAGCACGATCGGCAATGGCCAGTCATTCTCTTCTCGCGGCTTTACCGGAAACAACTCGGTTGCCCAGGCCGAAGATGGGGTACGCCTCATGACAGGTGCCGGTACATTGACCTATCCTTCAGATGCATGGGGATATGAACGTATCGAAGTATTGCGAGGTCCAGCCTCAGTATTGTTTGGCGATGGTTCTGCTGGCGGCATCATCAACAGTGTGCGCAAGCAGCCCAGCCGGGATGCTTCCCTGGAGGCATTGGTAGGCGCCGGTTCTTATGGTGCATATCGGGCCGCATTAGGGGGCACTGGCGCCATTGGCGAAATTGGGGCTTTCCGTATTGATGCTTCCGTCCTGGGTGGCAATGGCTATATCAGTCGCGGAGATTACGACAGCAAGAAACTCATGACCTCTTTCTCGTTTGCTCCCACAGACAATCTAAAAATTGGCTTTACCCTGGATCATGCAGAAGACTCGCCAACCGCCAATCTTGGCTCGCCGTTGATCAACGGACATCTATCTCGTTCACTGCGTAGCAGAAATTACAATGTTGCCGACAACAAATTGGATTTTGTCGACTCGCGCGCACGTGCAAAAATTGAATGGGAAATCAGTCCTCAACTCACTTTCAGGAATGAAAGCTATTGGTTCAAGTCTGACCGTGAGTGGCGCAACGCCGAGGCATTCATGTTCCAGCCCGCCACCCATACCGTCAGGCGTAGCAGCTTCACCGCCATTGAGCACGCCCAGAAACAGATTGGGAATCGTGCGGAGTTAATCTCGCAACAAGATTGGTTTGGGCATCAGAATCGATTCTCGGCCGGCTGGGAAATCATGCGTTCGGAATTTCAACATCGCAACATTCATGGTAATAGCAGCGCTACTGACACCATTCCAGCTGCCGGATTCAATCCTGGGCTATTTATTAGCCTGAATCCAGTCACTAGAAATTACGATGGCACTATCCGACAGCAGGCATTTTTTGCTGAAGATGCATTCAGTCTGACAAACCGCTGGAAGCTGATCGCCGGGGTCAGAAAAGAATTTATCCATACCGATAGCGAAGACTTCAGAAATGCCGCCAATGAAGTCCGAGATAACTTCTCACCAGTGACTTGGCGTTTAGGTACCATATTCGATACTTCTGAAAATACGAGCATTTACGGGCAAATCAGCCGAGGCACAGACCCGGTTACCAACCTTCTGGGATTAAACCTGGATAACGCCAGGTTCAGCCTGACGCGATCTCGCCAGGCCGAAATTGGCATCAAGCAGTCACTGGAAAGTATCAAGGGAGAATGGACGCTGGCGCTTTACCATATCGCAAAAGATGACATCATCACACGCGATCCTGTCACGCCATCCACCTCTATCCAGGGAGGCTCGCAATCCTCTCGTGGTATTGAATTCGCAACTACCTTCTATCCCGTCGAACGCTGGAGGGTGGATTTCAATGCCACATTATTGAATGCGCGCTTTGATGAATTGCGCGAAGCGGTTGGCAGTCCAGCATCCTCGGTATCTCGTGCAGGCAACACCCCATTGAACGTCCCCGAAAAGGTCGCGAATGCATGGGTCTACTATCAAGCGCCTGCATGGGAAGCGGGCATAGGGGCGCGTTACGTAGGCAAGCGCTACGCAAACAATGCCAATAATGTTTCGCTTGCTGGCTATACCGTCTACGACGCCAGTGCAGCCTGGCATGTCAACAAACAGATGACACTGCGCGCTAATATCCGTAACCTAACGGACAAATTTTATGCAGCTTTGGCTTATGGCAGTACACAACACATCATCGGCGCACCGCGCCAGTTAGAATTCACCGCAGAATTCCGTTACTAATCCACCCCCCCTGAGTACAACACCATGAAGCTATTCTCCATGCGCAATCTCCACCTCTGGCACCGCTGGCTGGGGATCGCGCTCGGAGTACTGGTGCTGCTCTGGTTCATTTCCGGGGTGGTCATGTTATTTGTCGCCTATCCCAAGCTCACTCCGGAAGAGCGGCTTCCGCGCCTGGAAGCGATCAATACCGGCTTGGCACATGTAGCGCCAGCCCAGGTGGCTAGCATGCTGGGCGGCGAGCCGGACCGACTCCGGCTGACCATGCTCAGTGGTCGGCCGCTTTACCATGCCTTTTACCAGGATCAATGGCATGCCATCTGGGCCGACAATGGGGACAAGCTCAGCGTTGGGTCAGAGATCATTCGCGCATCGGCGCAGGCTTTCCTCCCTGGCGCCTCTATGCGCAATATGGAATTGATCGAGCGTGACCAATGGTCGATCTCCTCATCGCTCAATGTCTATCGGCCCCTGTATCGTGTGACGTTCAGCAGTGGGGATGTGCTGTACTTGTCCAGCCACACGGCCGAGGTCGTGCTGGACACCTCGCGTAGCGAGCGCGCCTGGAACTGGCTGGGCTCCATCATCCACTGGATTTATTTCACGCCACTGCGTTTTGACCATCATCAAGCCTGGCGCCAAGTCGTCATGTGGCTCTCATTTCCCGCCACAGCCATGAGCCTGATCGGCATCTGGCTGGGCATAGACCGTCTGCGCCTTCGCCGTCGCTACAAAGGCGGCCGCATGACGCCCTACCGCGGCTGGGCCAAATGGCACCACATTTCCGGCCTGCTTGCAGGGATACTGTGCGTGACATGGTTGTTCAGCGGCTGGATCTCGATGAAGCCATTCGATATGTTCGCGGGCAGGAAGTTGAGCACGGAAGAATCGCAGCATTGGGCAGGAAGCCCACATGGGCCACTGCCGGCATTGCCAGCAAAGATGGACGCTACGGACAAAATTGGCGAGATCGAATGGATATATTTTGCGGGCACGCCCATCCTGCTCGGCCTTGCACAAAATCGCACCTGGATGCTGGATGCAGAAAGCGGAGCGTCGCTCGCCCCATTCGCAACATCAGCCTTCGCCACACAGGCGTCAGGCATGCTACCGGAAGCAAGGGTCAAGGCTGTCACACGGCTTGAAAATGGCGACAGGTATTACTACGGCAAACGGATGGAAGCGGTGTCCCCGGTCATCCGCATCGACCTGGATGATGCATCTGCGACCAGCTATTACATTGACCCGGCCACTACGCGCATCGTGGTATCACATGACAATCGCAGCCGTACCTATCGCTGGCTGTTTGCAGCATTGCACAGGCTCGACTTCGCACCACTCGACAATGCCGAGATCCCGCGCTGGATCGTCGTCATTCTGTTCTCGATCGGCGGCACCATCCTCACTGCCGCCGGCATGGTCATGGGCTGGCGCCGCCTTACTCGCGCCTAGCGGCGATATTGCGGCAATCACCAGCAACCAATGGCGGATTACCGGAACCCGGCCTCAGTATTACACCGCTGCTGACGCCATTGGAAGCCACACAGGCTTGGAAGCCCACGCGCGTGCTGCGCGGGGTCGCCGTTTCAACCAGCACTTCCCGTTGCTCATCCGATAATGCCAATGCGCCGCTTTCAGACAGCCACTGCTCATAAGAGGGGTAAGCGCCATGCGTTTCGCGGAATAATTCCAGCTTGCCATGCAGCTCCTGGGCAATTCGATCGGTATCCACGGGCCCTCGCTGCTGCAAGGCCAAGGCCTCAAGCACCTCCTCCTGTTGCTGCTGCACTGCCTTGCCCTGGGATACATAATGGGCGCTGAACAGGAACAGCACCAACAGCACCGTGTAGATCAGGTTGATCCCGATGGCCAGGACGGCAAACAAATTACCTTGGCTCACCGTGCGCGACTTGTGCAGGGCGAATATCCCAAGCACCACACCAAGCAGCGGCACGCAGAAAACAGACAACAGCAAAGCGATAATGCCGGGTTTCTTTCCCGGGTCAGGTGTCTTATCGTTTTCTACAGTGTCTTGTACAGATGCCATGACGATCATTCCAGTGGTTGAAACAGGGGGGAGATTAAACCACGTCTCGCCCACGCATGCCCAATGTGCAGTGGTGCGGAGAATATATGTTTCATATCATTTTCTCCAGCTTCTCACCTGCCCAGAAAATGAAATGAATCCGTGATGGCGGCAAGGACAAGGCTATGGACCTACTTCTGCAGCTTGACAGGGGTTCGTTGACTAGCCACCTGGCGCAATCTCCTGATAGGAACCCATTCCATCCGGCCATTCGGTCAGCAATTCGAAACCTTCGTCAGTGACAACAACCATGTGTTCCCACTGGGCAGACCAGCCTTTGTCTTGTGTCACTACCGTCCAGCCATCCTGCAATGTCCTGGTGCCGGCCTTGCCGGCGTTGACCATGGGTTCCACCGTAAAGATCATGCCTGGCTTGAGCCTGAGCCCCTTGCCGGGCTGGCCGTAGTTCAGTACCTGCGGCTCATCATGGTACACCTGGCCGACACCATGGCCGCAATATTCGCGCACCACACTAAAGCCCTGGGCATTCGCCGTTTTCTGGATCGCATGCCCCACATCGCCCAGCGTGTTGCCCGGCTTGACCTGCAAAATGCCATCCCGCATCGCATCATAGGCAGCCTGTACCAGGCGGGAGGCTTCCGGCAAAAGCGTTCCCACGGCATACATGCGGCTGGTATCGCCATACCAGCCATCCTTGATGATCGCGACATCAATATTGAGGATATCCCCATCCCGCAACACCTGCTTTTCGGAAGGAATGCCATGGCAGACCACGTGGTTGACGGACGTGCAAATGGTCTTGGGGAAACCGCTGTAACCAAGATTGGCAGGCACCACCTTCAACTCATGCACGATATATTCATGGCAAATGCGGTCGAGCTCTTCCGTCGTCACGCCCGGCACTACATATTCCTTGATCATCGCGAGCACCTGGGCAGCCATCTGGCCGGCTTGGCGCGCCTTGGCAATTCCCTCTGCCCCATGCAACACCACCCGCATCAGACAGTCCGCCTTAAATTGACCACGGGAGCGGCGTCTCCGCCGGCCGGCTTCAAGGCATTCCCCACCTCACTACCGCTTTGCTCAATGTGCAGCAATAAACGGCAGATATCCGTGTAATTCAGCTGGGGATGCATCTCCGCCAGCATGCCCACGCGCAACCAGTGCTCCGCCTGCGAATTGATCGAACGGCTGAATGCATTGCTGGCGGAACGGATGTTCTCATGCATTGCCTCTGAAATCTTGACGATGCCCATTTGGCACTCCAATAAACAAAATATATACAAAACGTATAATAGCAAAATGCCACATTGACCGCAGATTTTTCATCCAGCTGGGGCATGGGGAAAGACCTTGACTGGAACGCGACCATCGATAGCACCCAGCGACGAAGATGCGCTTGATTTGGCACGCCCATGAAAAATCTGATGGCATTGAGCGGTAGAAATAATGATGGGCCAAGCACACTCAGCGCGGCGGTCCCGGTAGACGCGCTGGCGCATGCAGCAGGCCCCGGCCAGGAAGGGCAAACACATCAGGTGAGTTTGTTGGGTGCGCCAAGTGGCCTTGCTGACTTCCTCACGACGACGCTCAATTTTCTTCCTGATTGTTCGCCGCGCTGCCTCGCTTCACAACAGACATGTGCCGGATAGGACCAGGGACAAAGCCTAAATACCGTCCCGTGCAGGAATAAAGGCCTGGTCGATGTTCTGGCCCATTTTCTCCGCCATCTGCATCAAAGCAGCATCGTGGGCGCGTTTGATCTGCATTTTCAAGTCGCTTTTCTGCTGACCCAGCAACCCGAGGATGTTCGCCTTCATTTCTTCCCGGTAGCGATACTCGTCATAAGCGATCATGGCCTTGTCCACAGTAAACCAGGTTACCCCGCCAACCACTGCGCCGCACGCCAGTGCCAATGGCCCGCCGGGAGCGCACATTGCGGTGGCAGTGCCTGCGCTCCCCAGCGCTGAGCCACCCCGCTTGCCAATTAGCTTCCTGACGATGGAGCCAGATGCAATCCTTGATGAAAGCGCCCGGGCCATCCGATACACCCGCGGACCTGTCACCGCGGCAACCCCACCTGCGCCCAGTGAAAGGGCAGCGCGTTGCGCATCCCGTGCGAAATCGAGTTTGGTCAGTACTGGCACTTGAATTGCACCCAACGCGCAAGGCGCTTGCCTAGCATTCTGCACTAAGCGCCCTTGCAGGTTGGAGGCGGCATACTGCATTGCCAGGCTGGAATGATGGAATACCTGCTGGGGAATTGCCCTGACCATCGCATCGACAGGCTCGGGAGCGAACATGGTTGCCTGGAGCTGCTCTTGCAAGAGCGCTTCCAGCGTTTTCCCCGTCACCTTGCCAACCGCCAACGTGCCTAGGCGGCTATATTCACCAGTCAAGGAAAAATACCAGTCGAGGTAATCGTCCACGCGCGCTTCCACCCCCAGGAATGCCTGATCCACCTGACGGTCAATGTCTTGATGCGCCGTGGCGACTGCACTGCGCATGGAGCGCTGCATGTCTTCCCGGACCTCGAGGCGGAGGGATGCCAGCCTACCCTCATCAACTTCGCAGGGATTGAATATACTGCTTGCCTGCGCGATCACCGGCTTGATGGCCACCTTGGGCAATTGCCAGTAGAGCACGGCCAGCGCCGCCGATACCACCAGGAATTTCTTCAGCAAAGACCCAGTGAGCGATTCGGTAGGCTGTCGCCTGGCAACATGATCGGCGATGCTAAGTACGCCAATCAGGAAATAGTTCAAGGTATAGGCAATAATGCCGGCCGGCAGCAGGACGAGTAGCCACACCATGATCTTGACCGTCGTGCTTTCGATGGTAGGAATAAGCTTCTGGGAAAAATGCCAGACCGACTGGTCAATGACTGCCAGCCACCCGCTCAGCCAGCCTATCCAGGCTGTTGCCGCCCCGCTTGCCATTGTCGCCCGGGTTTCTTCCTGTAATGCATCCCACGATATGGAACGCGTATCAACCGTGCCGTAACAATAATCCAGGAAGAAAAATGCCAGGGCCAGCAACGCCGTATTGAGCCAGAACAAGGGCCAGTTCCTGACAAACACGGCCAGATAGTCCGTCTTCACCTGCCCGGAGAACTGTCTGCAACAGGCATGGAAAAGCAGCAGGAGCAATACGCCATCGATGACCACCACATACCATTGCAGCGTACTTAACAGCGTGCTCACGCACAACAGTAATGCTGCCAGGACAAACGCGCGGCAGACCTGCATTGCAAGAGCGAGATTGCCAGCCCAGAACCAGCGCTTCAGCCAGCCATGCGGCTGGGCCGCCCTGTCGAGCATGGCCTGGCGCTTGAAGAGCACATCCTCCGAGAGCGCGAAGAACATGGGCAGGCTGACAAGCACCAACATCCCGAACACTGGCCAATATGCCAAACCGTGCAGCTGGGCGGATATGCCATACAGGCCGGCAAGCGCCATCATGAGCAAGGCGACCTGGATACAACACTGCTCCAGCCTGCCCCCAGCGCCCTGCCTATACATTTCAACGATTCGCAGCAAGCCTGTCTTCATAAGTAGGATTGCAGACGGTTCCAGTCCAGGTGCAACTCCACTTCATCAGCCAGCCGCTCGAGGCTGGCCTCGCGCAGGGCCAGATAATCATAATGGGCGATGGTTTCCTGAGCCTGTTTCAACTGACTGTAACCCGCCCAGTTCAGCCAGGCCTGAGTCGCCTCGGCATGGTCGAACAGGCCATGCAGGTAAGTGCCCGCTATCTGCCCGTCCTCGGACAACGCTCCTTCTGCCTGCGTGCCGATGTGCAACAAAGGCCGCTCCAAGGCCGGGCCGCTGCTGACACCCATATGGATTTCGTAGCCGGTGACGACGGCGTCGGCAAAAGTGAGCTTGCCTTCCACTTCCTTGAGGTGTTTTTCCTTGGTGAGCGTGGTTTCCATATCCAGCCAGCCGAAGCCGTCGCTGGAGCCGGCATCGCCTTCGAGACCGTGCGGATCGTGGATTTTGCGGCCCAGCATCTGAAAGCCGCCGCAAATGCCCATCAGCTTGCCGCCGTAGCGCAGATGGCGGGAGATTTTGTCGCGCCAGCCGTGAGACGCCAGCACTGCCAGGTCGCCGCGCACGTTCTTGCTGCCGGGCAGGATGATGAGGTCGGCTGGCGGCACTGGCTCGTTGAGCTCGATGAACTGGAAATCGACATGCGGGTGCATGCGCAAGGCGTCCATGTCGGTATGGTTGCTGACGTGCGGCAGGACCGGGGCAATCACACGCAACCAGGTTTGCGGCTTGTCCGGCGTATCTTTCGCCACGGCATCCTCGGCTTCGAGATGCAAATTGCGCAGATAGGGCAGCACGCCAAGCACGGGAATGCCGGTTTCCTGCTGCAGCCAGTCCAGTCCGGACTGCAGTAGCGCGATATCGCCGCGGAAGCGGTTGATGACGAAGCCGATGATGCGCTTTCTCTCCGACTCGGAGAGTAGCGCCAGGGTGCCGACGATATGGGCAAACACGCCGCCTCGGTCGATGTCGGCGATCAGGATTACCGGGCAATCCGCCGCCTCGGCAAAGCCCATGTTGGCAATGTCGTTCTGCCGCAAATTGATTTCCGCAGGGCTGCCCGCGCCCTCGACGATGATGCATTCATATTGCTCGCGCAGGCGCTGCCATGAAGCCAGCACAGCTTCGCGCGCCTTGGGTTTGTAGGCGTGGTAGGCCATTGCTTCAAGATTGGCCAGCACCTTACCGTGGATGATCACCTGGCAGCCGGTGTCGGTATTCGGTTTGAGCAATACCGGGTTCATGTCGGTATGCGGCAACAGGCCGCAAGCCTGCGCCTGCACGGCCTGGGCCCGGCCGATTTCGCCGCCGTCGCTGGTCACGGCGGAATTGAGCGCCATGTTCTGCGGCTTGAACGGCGCGACGCGCACGCCCCTGCGGTACAATACCCGGCATAAACCCGCCACCAGCGTGCTCTTGCCCGCGTCCGAGGTGGTGCCCTGAACCATCAATGTGTTGGCATATGTCATTGGCCCATTATCCCATTAGTTTCCTTGCAACCCCAGCCCTGCTGATCTTCGCCCTATGGCTGGACAGGCTGCTGGGCGAGCCCGGGCGCTGGCATCCACTGGTGGGTTTCGGTAACCTGGCGTCCGCACTGGAAAAGCGCCTCAACCGCCCACATGCGCCACGCTTGGCGCGCCTGCTGGGCCTGCTGGCCTGGCTTGTATTGTTGTTGCCGGCATGGGTGCTTGCCTTCTGGCTCACTCAGCTGACATATGGCTGGCTGCTCGACGTCGTGCTGCTGTATTTCGCTATCGGCGCCCGCAGCCTCAAGGAACATGCCTTGCGCATCTACCATGCCCTTGCTCAGCAAGATTTGCCTGCCGCACGCCAAGCGGTGGGCATGATTGTGAGCCGCGACACTGCCGAACTCGACGAGCGCGGGATTGCCGCCGCCGGCGTGGAGTCGGTGCTGGAGAATGGCAATGATGCAATTTTCGGCGCGATTTTCTGGTTTGTACTGCTCGGCGGCAGCGGCGCGCTGTTGTTCCGCCTTGCCAATACGCTGGATGCCATGTGGGGCTACCGCTCACCGCGTTTTCTTTATTTCGGCTGGGCCGCTGCTCGGCTGGATGACCTGCTCAACCTTATCCCCGCTCGTCTCACCGCCTTGAGTTATGCGCTTTGCGGGCATGTCAGGAGCGGATTCTCGTGCTGGCGGCAACAGGCGCGGCTGTGGTACAGCCCGAACGCAGGCCCGGTGATGGCGGCAGGAGCGGGCGCACTCCAAGTCACGCTGGGCGGCAAGGCGCGCTACCACGGACAGGACAAGGTACGCCCCACGCTGGGCACCGGGCCAGCCGCCTCGGCTGCCAGCCTCCATGCCGCAGTGCGGATGGTGGATCGCAGCATCGTGCTCTGGTGCCTGGTGATTTTTATCGCATACGCACTGATCGGGGCATACTATGCTTGAGCACGGCGGAAATCTGCATGTAGCCAGTCAGCAATACGGCATTGCGCGGGAATACTGGCTGGACCTATCCACCGGCATCAATCCGCAGGGCTATCCAGTGCCCGAGATTCCCGCATCGGCCTGGCACCGGCTACCGGAAGCCGACCCTCCATTGGAACGCATCGCGGCGAGCTACTATGGCGCCCAGCGCCTACTGGTGACCGCTGGTTCGCAGGCCGCGATCCAGGCGCTGCCGCGCTTGCGCCAACCATGCCGCGTCACCGTGCTGGGCCCCATGTATGCTGAACATGCCCATGCCTGGCGACAACAAGGGCACCAAGTCAGCGAAATTGACTATTTGCCCAGCGCGGCAATGCTGGCTGAAACCGATGTGCTGCTGGTATGCAATCCCAACAACCCCACTGCCCGCCTGCTTGCGCCCAGCACGCTGCTGGAGTGGCATCAGGTCCTCTCGGAGCATGATGGCTGGCTGGTCGTGGATGAAGCCTTCATGGACAGCACCCCGGAACATAGCCTGGCAGCATACAGCCACCATTCCGGGCTCATCATCCTGCGCTCGCTGGGAAAATTCTTTGGCCTGGCCGGCGCGCGCGTCGGCTTTGTTCTGGCAGAAACGCCGCTGCTGACCCGGATGGCCGACCTGCTGGGGCCCTGGGCCGTTACCGGCCCGTCCAGCATCGTGGCACAGGCCGCACTGGCCGACCATGCATGGCAGCAGCATCACCGTGCCAAGTTGCTGGCTGAAAGCCGGCAATTGGCGGATATGCTGCGGCAGGCCGGCCTGCCAGCGCGCAAGGGCTGCGCACTGTTCCAATGGTTGAAGTTAGAGCATGCGGAACGACTGCATGTGCAATTGGCGCGTCAGGGCGTCTGGACCCGGCATTTTCCGGCACTGCGGGGGGTGCGGATCGGCCTGCCGTCCGCAGATGGGTGGCAGAAACTGGCGGTGGCGCTGAAAGAACTGCAGCTGCAGGACCTCAGCGATTAACGTACGCGACGCTGGTGAACTGCGGTGCGACGATGATCTTGCTCACGCTGGCGTAGTCGATTTGCAGCTTGAAGGTATGCACCAGCGGCAGGCCAAGCGCATAGCCCATCAATGCCCGGATGACACCGGCATGCGTGAACACCAGCGCGGGCTGCTGCTCATGCTGCAAATCAGCAAAAAAGGATTGCGCACGCTGGAAAAGCTGCTGGAAGGATTCCCCATTTGGCGGCACGTGACGCACGTGGTCTTCCGCCCAGACGTCGACCAATCCACGCGGGATGTCGTTCCAGGAGCGCATTTCCCAATCGCCGAAGTTCAGCTCCTTGAGCCTGGGATCGGGCTGCACTGTCAACTGCGGACTGAAGGTGGCGGCCATGGATTCCGCCAGCTTCATGCAGCGCTGCAGGGGACTGCTGTAAATCACGGGGTTCTTCAGGTGCCTGAGCTTGGGATGCAAGGCCTCGAACTCGGCAAGAAAAGTTTCAGTGACGTCAATATCGCTATGCCCGTAGCATGTGCCGGGCAACACATCCGGCGTCGTATGCCGCACCAGGTAAATTTCCAATTAAATACTCCACATGTCGCGAACCAGCATCAAGATGCCAAGATAAAACGCCAGCTCCGTCAACTGCTGCATGGCACCCAGGCAATCACCGGTATATCCGCCAAGGCGCTGCTTCAGCTTCCAGCTGAACCAACACCACACCATCACCACCGGCAGCAACGCAAGCCACAGCCGTGCCGGCAGCAGCAGCAGCAAAGGGGCCAGGCCCGACACCACGGCAATCCACAGGCTAATCCTCGACGGGTTGGTCGCCAGCGGCTTGGCCTTGCCCTCCTCCCGCACATACTCCTGGGTAGCCATCACGAGCACCGCGGCAAGCCGGCTCAGGGCATGGGCTGACACGAGGATCCAAGGCAGCATTGCGGGCGGCATTTGACCAAGGCTGATGAACTTGAGCAGTAATGCCAGGAATAATGCTATCGCGCCATAGCTGCCGATGCGGGCATCCTTCATGATGACCAGCGTCTGTTGCTTCGTCCATCCGCCGCCCAGTCCATCCATGGTATCCGCCAGCCCATCCTCATGGAAAGCGCCAGTCAGCCACACCGTGGCGACCATACTGAGGATGATCGCCACGGTTGCGGGCAGAATGTGCAGACTCAAGTACAAGACCAGCGCCGCCGCCAACCCGATGAGCATGCCCACCAGCGGGAAATAGCGTGCCGCATCGTTCAGCTCAGTGGAATCAAGATGCTGGATGGCGGGCACCGGCAGGCGCGTGAAGAATCCCAACGCCAACAGGAACAAGCGCCATTGCCGGTTCATGAAGCATCCTGTCGGCTGATATTGGCCGACTCGAACGAGGCCATTTCATTGAGGAAATTCACCGCGGCCTGCACCAATGGATAGGCCATTGCCGCGCCGGTTCCCTCACCCAGGCGCAGGCCCAGGTTGAGCAAGGGCCTGGCACCCAGCTGTTGCAGCACCAGCTGGTGCCCCGCCTCGTCGGAACAGTGGGCGAAAATACAGTACTCCAATATAGCGGGCGCTACCCGGCTTGCCACCAGCAGGGCCGCCGTGGCGATAAAACCGTCGATCAACAAGGCAACCCGCTTTTCTGCAGCGCCCAGCATGGCACCCACCATCATGGCAATCTCGAACCCGCCAAACGTTGCCAGCACCGCCAAGGGATCTGTGTTGTCCACCTGGTGCCGCGCCATTGCCTGGCGGATCACCTCTGCCTTGCGCATCACACCGGCGTCATCCAGGCCCGTGCCACGGCCGACACATTGCGCTACCGGCAACTGGCACAACACCGCGACAATGGCCGACGCAGATGTGGTATTCCCTATGCCCATCTCACCAAACCCCATCACGTTAGTCCCAGCAGCAGCTTCCATTTGCGCCAGCCTGTAACCGTTGATCAAGGCTTGGTCGCACATCTGCGTAGACATGGCAGGCATCTTGGAGAAATTATGGGTTCCCATGCCAACCTTGGCGCGAATCAGCTCCGGATGCGCCGGAAAGACATGGGCCACCCCGGCATCCACGACCTTGATCCGCATCCCATGCTGGCGCGTAAACACATTGATTCCCGCGCCGCCGGCCAGGAAATTCATCACCATTTGCCGCGTCACTTCCTGTGGATAAGGGCTGACCCCCTCCTCGACTACTCCATGATCGCCCGCGAACACTAGGATGGCCGGACGCTGCAACACAGGCGTCAACGATTGCTGGATCAGGCCAAGCTGCAATGCCAGGCTTTCCAGCTGACCCAATGCCCCCCTTGGCTTGGTTTTATTGTCGATCTTGGCTTGCAATGCGGCTTTCAGGCCCTGGTCCAGCGGGGAAATAGAAAGTTGTGGTAATGACAGTGGTTGGCGGCTCATGAAATTAACTTCTTGAATCAAGCCTGGAGCATACCCGAGCGCGTCGCTTTTTTGAACCACGAGAATAAAACGTGATTTTTTTCGATCGCAGCTGGACGAAATACTGAAGTTTGCTATAATGCTGGCCTTGCGTGAGCTCAAGGGCCAACGTAATAAACAAAGTAGCATGGCCAGGTAGCTCAGTTGGTAGAGCAGCGGATTGAAAATCCGCGTGTCGGCAGTTCGATTCTGCCCCTGGCCACCAAGGAATATCAAAGGGCTAGCTTCAGTAATGGGGCTAGCCCTTTTTCATTTTCTACGTCACGCCCTGTCTTTCAACTTGGCGGCTGCCTGCCGCAGCACGGGGTGGGTGGATGTCTCGAGATAGCCGAGCAGATCCTGCATAAAGGCTTCGGTGGCTGTCTCGGGAATCTTCATCAGCCATTTGACGGCTTCGGCGGCCTCGCCCGCATTGATCAGCATCCTGGCATAGTTGAACTGCCCACGGAAATCTCCACCGATGGCCGCCTGTTTGTAATAGGCGGTTGCCAACCCGATGTCCTGCTGGACTTCCCAGCCTTCCTCATGAAAACGGCCAATGATATTGATGGATTTCGCGTGACCGAGTGAAGCCGCCTGGCGATACCACTTCAGGGCCTCTGCGCGATCCGCCTTGACCCCATAGCCCTTGATCAACAGATTGGCATAGTTGTACATCCCCCAGTCCAGGCCCGTGTTGGCCGCCTTTTTGTACCAGAAGGCGGCGACGACGGGATTGTGCGGCGTGCCCCAGCCATGCTCGTAGCAGCGCGCCAACATGTTCATGGCATGGGGGTGATCCTGGTAAGCAGCATGCTTGAACCATTGATATGCCTCTTCAGGGTTTTTCTCTGTGCCACGCCCTTCTAATAGGATCTGCCCCCACATTGCCTGTGCCTGCACGATGCCATGCTCAGCGGCAGCGCGTATCCAGCGGCTTGCCTGTCGCGGGTCATCGGCAAGGATGGCGGCAAACTCTGCCTCGGTAAGTTGTTCCAGTTGCTCCGGGGTGATCGGGACTGCGGTATCGAGAGAGGAAGCGCTCACACTTCACTCCAGTGCCGTATCAGGTTATGGTAGGTGCCGGTAAGCTGGATAATGGCCTCTTCATCCGCACCGGTCTGGTAGAGACGCTGAATGGCATTGTCCATATCGAACAGCAGGGTGCGCTGGCTATCCTCACGGATCAGGCTCTGGGTCCAGAAGAAAGATGAGATGCGTACCCCCCGGGTCACCGGCATGACCTTGTGCAGGCTGGTGCCGGGATACAGCACCATATGTCCCGCGGGCAATTTGATTGCTTGCGTGCCGTATGAGCTCCCCGCCGTCATAATCTTCCGGCGGCGTGAAAAACAGAGTGCTGGACAAATCTGTCCGCACGCGCTCACGCGAGCCGCTCAATGACCTGACCGCGTTATCGATATGGAATCCAAATGATTGCCCGCTTTCATAGCGATTGAACAAGGGCGGGAAGACTTTTCTGGGCAGGGCAGCCGACATGAACAAGGGGTGCTGGGTCAGGCGACTGACGATCAGGTCGCCCAATTCAATCGCCAGCGGATGGTTTTCTGCCAATTGCAGGTTGTTTTTCGCCTTGGCGGATTGATACCCTGCCGTGACCTTGCCATCCAGCCACTCTGTCGCATCCAGCCGTTGGCGGATGGATTCAGCTTCTTCGGGAGTAAATACTTCAGGAATAGTGATCAACATAGTCGTAATGTGAAAAGCCGTGGCGATTCCGCCACGGCTCCATCCAGGGTTAAAGATGTTGTTTTAGAAACGATAGTTCATCGTCAACTGCGCTCCCAGGCCCTCGCCAGGAATCCCGAAACCGCGACCGTTGTATTGGCGGAAGTAATGCTTGTCGAACAGGTTGATGATGTTCAACTGCCAGTCGATATTCCGGTTCATGACATAGCGCGCCGTCAGGTTATGCACCACGTACGATGGCACTTCGTGGTTGAGCTCAGGGTTTGAATTCTCGTTACCACTCCTGCCAGGCGCAATGTAGCGCTTATCCATGTACCGGATGCCATAGCTGATGGACAGCGAAGGCAATACCTCATAGGTCGCGAACACGCTGGCCGAATTCTTCGGCGCATTGGTCAATGTTCCGCCTTCGCCCGTTGTCGCGTTGCCT
Source organism: Methylobacillus flagellatus KT (assembly GCF_000013705.1). NCBI lineage: Bacteria > Pseudomonadati > Pseudomonadota > Betaproteobacteria > Nitrosomonadales > Methylophilaceae > Methylobacillus > Methylobacillus flagellatus. The sequence continues at coordinate 105,415 of NC_007947.1, read as the reverse complement.
GTGCGCTGATCGACCAACTCACTGTTCAGATGCGTATAGCCGGCAAACACAGACAGCTTGTCATTCACTGCGCCGGTAGCCCCCAATTCCAGGCCACGAACACGCAGCTTGCCATCGATGACCGAACTTGCACCGGTGGTCAGATCCAGGTCGCTACCCGGGTTCTTAACCTCGGTATTGAAGATAGCTGCAGTCAGCGCCAGACGCTCGTTGAACACATCCCACTTGGTTCCGATTTCCGTGGTCTCAGACTTGATGGGCGCTGCCGCATCGCGCAAGTTGGCTGCACTGGTACTGTTGACGACGGAAGCAAGCCCGCGCGGCTGTTTTGCAGTGGCGTAGGAAGCGTAAATCGAACCATGCTCCTCGGGCTTATAGATCACCGCGATACGACCGCTATCCAGGTCCTCCGTAGAGCTGCCACTTTCCCTGGTGGCGGTATCCTTGGAATGGGCCTTCCATTTGTCGTGACGATACGAGAGATTCATTTCCCATTGCGGGGTGAATTTGATAGTATCGATCAGGTAATAGGAAACGGTATCCGCGCGTGTCTCTACCGACGCACCCCAGGTATAGTCAACGTCATAAGGCAGCTTGGTGAGGTGGTTGCCGGTTGGATAGGCAATCACCCCGCCATCGCCAATGGTGGCGCGATTATCGAGGCCCACACCAGTGCCGCCCCGTTTATCCATGGACTCGCGGGCAAATTCCAGCCCGCCCACCAGAGCATGCGAAATAGCGCCGGTGTTGAATTTCCAAATGGCATTGGTCTGGTTGGCAAATGCCTCGTTCTCGTACTGGCTGGCCACCCCAAGCAAACGACGGTAAGTCAGCGTGCCACCCTCCGGGGTTGTCACGATATACTCGCGATGCAATTTGTTCCAGGTGAAATTGTTGGTCAATTGCAGGCTATCGCTGAAATCATGCTCGACACGGAAATTGATACGGTCGCTGCGGGTGTAATCGCGATCCAGGTTGCGGAAACCATAGTAATCGGACCACTTGACGCCAGGCGCCAGCTCGGCACGACCACCGTTCGGAGCCGTGAAGCCAGGAATACGCACATTACCAATGCCGCCAAGAGCATTGAATCGGGAAGGCTTTCCGCTCACCCAGGTGGGAACACCGTAATCCAAATTGCCATCATCATCCAGATGCTCGTAAGCCAGGATCGCACGCGTCGGCGTGCCCAGGCCGAATGACAAGGACGGCGCAATCCCCCAGCGATCACGGTTGATCCAGTCGCGGCCATTGATACCGCTCTCGTGGCGCACGGCATTCAGGCGGAATGCAATACCGTTATCTTCATCCAGCACCTGGTTGATATCGGCCGTAATCCGCTTGTAATCGGCAGTGCCGGCACCAACGCTGACGGATCGGTCATTTTCCAGGTGGGGCCGCTTGGTCACCATATTGATACCGCCGCCGATCAGGCCGCCACCCCATTCGGCAGAACTAGAGCCCTTCACTACATCGACCTGTTCGATATTGAACATTTCGCTGCGTGTACGCATGGCGGAATCACGCACGCCATCGATGAAAATATCCGAGCCGCCATAAGTGCTGGCCGACAGGCCGCGGATATTGATGCCATCGCCCACACCACCAGCGCCCTCGCCGGAATTGAAGGTAATGCCGGGAGAGTTGTACAACACCTCTTCCAACGTCTGCGCGTTCTGCAGCCTGATGATTTCCTTGGGAATCACCGTCACGCTTTGCGGCACATCGCGCAAAGGCTGTGTATATTTAGGCGACGCAAGTCTCTCGCTCTTGTAAGGATTCTCGCGTGCAGCCCGTACGCTGACCTCTTCCAGCGTCGCTTCCTTCTTGTTGTTTGCCGGCTGCTTCCGCCTGGGCCAGATTGGCCATGGATAAAGCCGATAATGCAAGGCTAACGGTGGCAACGGTCTTGTTTGATTGCAATTCAGAATTGCTTGATGAAGCTTTCGATACTGCCATTTCTCCCCCTTAAGTGGATAAAGAATGATTCTCACTTTGAAAAGCAACGCGATTTTATAGAGGGAGGAGAAAGACAATATGTTGAAACTGACCAAAATGTAACAAAATATGTCAATTTGCGAACTTCTACATACACTTTTACACATTGGTCATCACCAACATATTGCAAAACAATCTTGCAATATTTATGAAACATTATAGAGAGGCGGCAAGAACGCAAGGCAGGGTTATGCTATGATGTTGCGCCTGATGACTCCCGGTCCAGCATACTGATGACCAGCCACACCGATATTGATGCGACTGAGCTCCATGCACTGCTCGCCTCCCGCAAAACCATCCTGGTTGATGTCCGAAACGATGACGAGGTGGCGCGCGGGGTGATCGAGGGTGCCATGCATTTGCCCATGATGGTGATTCCCAGCATGGGCAGCCTGCTCTGCGAGCATCACGATACTGCGCTGGTTTTCTATTGTCACAGCGGCATCCGCTCTGCACAGGCAGCCGCCTTCATCGCAGGCATGGATCGGGAAAATGTCTACAACCTGCGTGGCGGCATCCTCGCATGGGCTAATGCCGGCTATACCTTCGTCCCTAAAACCGATTGATGATGGAATTCCACCAAGAACTCGACGCACGTGGGCTGAAATGCCCTCTCCCCATCCTGCGATGCAAGAAAGCATTGGCTGACGTTGCCCCAGGCGAAATCCTCAAGGTCACCGCGACCGACCCCGGATCCGTCAAGGATTTCCAGGCGTTCTGCAAACAGACCGGCCATGAAATGCTCTCCGTTGTGGAAAATGAAGATGCTCCGCAGAAGGAGTTCATTTTCCATATCAGGAAACGGCTACAGTAGGCTTCTGCGCCAGCCGGCGCCAGTCATTAAAGCAGCACGCCTTCCTCAGGCTGCAATGCAGGTGGCAAAGGCTCCGCTATGATTTCCAGCACGGCAATCTCGATATTGCGGCTCATGGCATCCAGCGGCAGGTCGTTGGGCTCGGTGCCGAATGGATCGGCAATCTGGTCTCCCAGCGCATCCAGGCCAAAGAAAGTATAGGCCAGGATGCATACCGCCACTGGCGTCAGCCAGCCTATACTATCGACCAGGCAGAATGGCAGCAGGAAACAATAGATATGCACGATGCGGTGCAGCATGAGGATATAAGGGTATGGAATTGGCGTGCTCTTGATGCGTTCGCATCCGCCATGCACCTGCGACAGTTGATTGAGCTGCGCATCCATTTGCGCGAGCAGGATGGGATCCAGCCGGGACAGCCTGGCATATTCAGTGACGCGTTTGCCCAGCATATTCAGGATCAAGGCGGGCGATGCCATATGCCGTCGCACTTCATCATCGGCGATTCGATTCGCATTTTCATATATAACGCCACGTAAAAAATTGCGCAGCGCGTAAGGATAAGCCAGCAAAGGCTGCAGCAGGTACAAACGCTCGTCACGGTCCAGCTGCGGGAAATACTGCTGCACCTGGCGCGTCAGATTACGCGCGCTGATGATCAGCTCGCCCCACAAGGTGCGCGCCTCCCAGAAACGCTGGTAGGCCGCACTGTTACGGAACCCGAGAAAGATCGCCAGCGTCAGCCCCCACAGGGTGAAAGGCGTCGCCGTCAACGTCACCTTGTAATGGTAAAGCGTGCCGTGGGTAGCCACTACCAGGGAACTCAGCAAGGTCGTAAACAATACCTTGCGCCAGATCACCGGGATAATGGAGCCCTTGAGCGAAAACAACAGGACACGGGTGCTGGGATTTTGCGGTTGCGTAATCATGACAATATCCTTTTATCCAGTGTCCGGACCTGTGCTACTTCAGTTTGGCAAGCTGCGCCTGCAGCTTGGAAAGCGTATCACTGAAGGCGGCCAACCTGGCTTTCTCCTGTTCGACCACGGCAGCTGGCGCGCGCGCCACGAAGCTTTCATTCCCCAGCTTGGCCTGCGCCTTGGATACCTCACCCTCCAGGCGGCTGATTTCCTTGCCCAGGCGCTCCCTCTCAGCAGTCACGTCGATCTCGATCTTGAGCATGAGTTTGAAATCACCCGCCAATGCCACGGGGGCTTCCGCCTCGGGCAGCTCAGCCATGATCTCGACGTCACTCAGCTTGGCCAGCGCCTTGAGGTAGGGAGCATAGGCCGCCAGCTTTTCATCGTCCCCGGCGGCGATCAGCGGCACCCGCGCAGCAGGTGATACATTCATTTCGCCGCGCAGGCTGCGGCAGGCGTCCACCGACTCCTTGAGCAAGGCGACCCAGGCTTCCGCCTGCTCGTCCAGCTTGGCCGGCTGACTGACGGGGTATTGCTCCAGCATGATACTGGGCCCGGTACGGCCAGACAGCGGGCCGACGATTTGCCAGATTTCCTCGGTAATGAACGGCATCAAGGGGTGCGCAAGGCGTAGTATGGTTTCCAGTACGCGCAGCAGGGTGCGCCGCGTGGCACGCTGCTGGGCTTCGCCTCCGTTCTGCAGTTGCACCTTGGCCAGTTCGAGGTACCAGTCGCAATATTCATCCCAGACGAACTTATAGATCGCCTGCGCCACATTGTCGAACCGGTATTCGGCAAAGCCGCGTTCGATATCGGCTTCGGTGCGCTGCAGCAGGCTGACGATCCAGCGGTCAGCCTGCGAGAAATCCAGGTAGCCCTCAGGCTGGGTCTTGCAGTCTTCCAGGCCACAATCCTTGCCCTGGGTATTCATGAGCACGAAACGTGCGGCATTCCAGAGCTTGTTGCAGAAGTTGCGGTAGCCTTCGCAACGCTGCAGGTCGAACTTGATGTCGCGGCCCGGCGAGGCCAGCGAGGCAAAAGTGAAGCGCAGGGCATCGGTACCGAATGCGGGAATGCCTTCCGGGAACTCCTTGCGCGTGCGCTTCTCGATCTGCTCGGCCTGCTTGGGATTCATGAGGCCGGTAGTGCGCTTTTTCACCAGCTCCTCAATGCCGATGCCGTCGATCAGGTCGATCGGGTCAAGCACGTTGCCCTTGGACTTGGACATTTTCTGCCCTTCCGCATCGCGGATCAGCCCATGTACGTAAACATCCTTGAACGGAATCTTGCCGGTGATGTGCTTGGTCATCATCACCATGCGCGCCACCCAGAAGAAAATGATGTCGAAGCCGGTGACCAGCACCGAGGACGGCAGGAACTGCTGCAAGGCCAGGTTGGCCTTGTCCTTTTCCTCGTCCCCGGTCCAGTCCAATGTGGAAAACGGCCACAAGGCGGATGAATACCAGGTATCAAGCACATCCTCGTCGCGCTTCAAGTGGCCTTGATAGCCATCGTTGGCAGCAAGCTGTTTTGCCTCTGCCTCATCATGCGCGACATAGACCTTGCCGTCGTCGCTGTACCAGGCGGGAATCTGGTGCCCCCACCAGAGCTGGCGCGAGATGCACCAATCCTGGATGTTGTTGAGCCACTGGTTGTAGGTATTGACCCAGTTTTCCGGCACGAAGCGGATCTCGCCGTTGGCGACCACTTCCAGCGCTTTTTGGGTAATGCTTTTGCCATCCGCGCCCGGCTTGCTCATGGCGACGAACCACTGGTCGGTGAGCATGGGCTCGATCACGACGCCGGTACGGTCGCCGCGCGGCACCTTGAGCTTGTGTTTATCGACCTTGACCAAATAACCCTGCGCTTCGAGGTCGGCCACGATCTGCTTACGCGCGGCAAAGCGCTCCAGTCCCTGGTATTGCACCGGGGCGGCATCGTTGATATGCCCATCAAGCGTGAGGATGCTGATCAGCGGCAACTTGTGGCGTTGCCCGACGGCATAGTCGTTGAAGTCATGGGCAGGTGTCACCTTGACCACGCCGGTACCAAACTCGCGGTCCACGTAATCGTCCGCAATCACCGGGATCTCGCGGTCGCACAACGGCAGCTTGACGTGCTTGCCGATCAGGTGCGCATAGCGTTCATCCTCGGGATGGACCATCACGGCAACGTCACCGAGCATGGTTTCAGGACGCGTCGTGGCGACGGTCAGCTCGCCATCGCCGTCCGCCAATGTATAGCGGATATGCCAGAGATGGCCATCTTCCTCCTCGGAAATCACTTCGAGGTCGGAGACAGCGGTATGCAGCTTGGGATCCCAGTTCACCAGGCGCTTGCCGCGATAGATCAACCCCTCGTTGTAGAGGCGGACGAAAGTCTCGGTGACAGTGCGCGACAGGCCCTCATCCATGGTGAAGCGCTCGCGGCTCCAGTCCGGCGAGGTGCCCAGGCGGCGCATCTGCTTGGTGATGCTGCCGCCGGAATATTCCTTCCATTCCCAGACCTTCTCGAGAAATTTCTCGCGGCCGAGGTCGTGACGGCTGATACCCTGCGCATCGAGCTGGCGCTCGACGACGATCTGCGTGGCGATACCGGCATGATCGGTGCCCGGCTGCCACAGGGTATTGGCGCCGCGCATGCGGTGATAACGCGTCAATGCATCCATGATGGTTTGGTTGAAACCGTGCCCCATGTGCAGCGTGCCCGTCACGTTAGGGGGTGGCAGCAGGATGCAGAAATTATCTTGTTTGCTGGAATCCAGCCCGGCAGCATAGTAGCCGCGCGCTTCCCAGAATTGGTACCAGCGGCTTTCTATGTTCTTGGGTTCAAAGGATTTGTCCAGGGTTTGGCTTGCAGAGATATCGGTAGTCATAGGGGTGGGATTTTAGCATAGCGCATTCATGCGAAAACGCTGCTACGCTAAAAACCGGCCTGACTGCAAATGCAGCAATCCCAGCATGAGCACCACGAACACCAGCCCATGCAGCCAACATAACAATAAATAACGCCGCTTGAGACGATGCGGCGACAGACTGGAAAGCAGAAACAGGCGGCCGTCGACTGGCGCCCGCATCACATGTACACCGGGGGCCATACGCAATTCGCGATGTTGTTTTTCCACTTCGCGCACGGCTGCCCGGCGCGCCAGCGCCCATTCATTGAGGTCGATCTCGCCATTGCCGTCCAGATCAAAGCGCTTGAGCAAGCTCGGCCGGTCGCGCTTCCATTCCGCAAGCAATGCAGAGACGTCCTCCTTCTGGTTGAGCGGCATATTCGCGCCGCCTACCGTGGTAAATTCTCCCAGTACGTAAATCGGCCCGGCAAACAGGATTTCCTCCACGCGCTTGTAGCCTGCGGCATAACTGACCCTGCGCTCCGGACCGATGACCTCCGCATGGTCAGGGTCGACGAAGCACTCTCCTGAACCGTCGCCGATGACAAAAGTTTCATGGCTGGTGCCTTCATGCATCAGGTGCCAGTGCCGGCGATCACGGCGCTGAAACACCTGGAAGCGGTACCAGACGCAGCGTACGGCAGAAAATGGGCTGACGATCAGATGCTCGGGATCGGGCACCGCCCGCCCGTACAGCTCGACATAGCCCTGCGCGGCAGAACCAATGCGGGAGGTAGGCAAATCCGCAATCGCGCGGCTACGCCTGTAGTGGGCTGCCCAGGCAACCAGGCTAAGCAAAGCGCCGAGTCCCAGGCAGGCCATCCATACGCCGTGATTGTTCAACTGCACGGCGACCACGAGCAAGAGCAGGTACAAAGCGCCACTGAAGCAATCCAGGTAATGGCTGCGCCAGCCGCGCCACGTAAGCCGCATCGGGTTAACTGGAAAACTTATTGCTTGAAACGCGCAGCGATATCAACATCCTTGAGCTCGCTGCGGGCGAAACGCAGCATCGCCTCACGGCTGAAGCCCAGTGCGCGGGCCACCAGCAGGTCGGGAAATTGCGCAATGCGCACATTATGCAGATTGACACTTTCATTATAGAACTCGCGGCGATCGGCAATCGCGTTTTCCAGGCTGCTGATGCGCGCCTGCAGATGCATGAACTGCTCGTTGGCCTTGAGCTCGGGATAGGATTCCGCCAGTGCGAACAATGCACCCAGGCCGGAGCGCAAGGCACTCTCCGCCGCACCCAGCGCCGCGACGTCATGATGCTGGCTGGCTTCCTGCACGCGCGAACGCGCCTGGATCACCTGCTGCAAGGTGGCCTGCTCGTGCTGCATGTATTGCTTGCAGGTATCGACCAGCTTGGGCAGCTCCTCATGACGCTGCTTGAGCAATACGTCGATATTGGCCCAAGCCTTCTCGATATTGTGCCTCAGGTTGACCAACCCGTTGTATATCATGATGACATACACGACAGCGGCCACCAGCAATCCCAGCAAGATAATCTGCATATGCCCTCCCCTTTTTGCAAGCAGTGTAATCCGCATATCTGCCGCAGGGCAATGCTGTCATCCAGAAACCCAAGCACCATGGGTTACCCCGTCGATACGATCTTGCAGACACTTCATGCGACAAGCCCTCGCCTGGGGGAAAACAAAAAGCCAGCAATGCTGGCTTTTTGCTCCACTGCTTCAAGTCTTAGCGAAATATCCTGCGGCGGGCAGCAAACCCGACCAGTCCCACGCCCACCAGCATCAACCCGTAAATGCTGGGCTCCGGCACAGGAGCCAGTGTCGCGGTAAAGGCCAGGTCACCGCCAAGGTTCGTCCTCCAGTCTGCCCCGGTCAACTGACTGCGGTCATTACCGTTGTTCAGGTAAACGAACGTCCCTCCCGCATAAGCCTCGTCCGGCGTGAAGCCCCACTCATTAGTACTGGTTACACCATCCTGAATGCCGGAAGTCGTGAAATACAGGACATACTGGCTGTTTGCTGCAAGCGTCACGGATGGAAATGCCGTGATCTCCATGTAATCGCTGGTGGCTACAAACTTGAATGGATCGGATGCATAGAGAATCTCCCCCACCCTGGAGCCGGTCCAGCTGCCCACTTCAATCGTGAATGCGGCACTCAGATCGCTGAGGATGAAGGAAAACGACTCCAGAATCTGCGCCTTATCGCCGATGGTAATGGTCTGGCCATAGGTGGCAGTTTCTGGTGTACCGAATGGTGAAACGCTGCTGTCCCAATCATCGAGTGTACTGATAGTGGTATTGGCGCTGGCTGCAGATGCAAATGCTAAAGACAACATGAATCCCAGTGCTGGAATTTTCATCACGACCTCCTTGAATGTTGTATGAAAGCTCGAGCTAAATCTCGTGCCTGAAAATTCCCCCCCGTGGCATGACACCTATGGTCAGTTGAAAGTTCTGGTACGATGGCGTACTAAATCAATACGGAACCACCACCATGCTTGAACCGTTCTGGATATGGGGCATACTCGGATTGGTACTCATCGCGCTGGAAATGCTCAGCAGCACACTATACATCCTCTGGTTCGGCATTGCCGCCTTATGTCTTGCCTTGCTGACCTACTTGCTGCCCGCATTGGGCATTGCCTGGCAGTTGCTGATCTTTGCCGCGCTATCGTTGGGTTCGCTCGCGGTATGGAAGCAGTTCTACCGCCGTGAAAAGAACAATTTCAATATCGGCCAATCGCGCAGTGATGAAATCGGCCGTACCGGCATCATCATCGAGCCGGTAAGCCCCAGGCAGAACGGTATGATCGAATTCGCACAGGGCGTGCTGGGCAGCCGTCGATGGGAAGCCGTGGCCAGCGAGGAAATCGAGGCAGGCGCCGAGGCCGTCATCGTGGCAGTCGAAGGCAACCGCCTGCGAGTCAGCAGGAAAACCGCGCACTAATACTTACAGAGGAGAGACCATGTTCGAGTTCGCATTTGTATTGATCGCCGCCGTTGCCATCCTGGCGTGGAAAGGCATCCGCATCGTGCCGCAAGGCGAAGAATGGGTAGTGGAACGCCTGGGGAAATTCAGCGCTGTCCTCACTCCCGGCCTCCACGTGATCAATCCCATCTTCAGTAAAGTCACCTACAAGGTCACCACCAAGGATATTATCCTCGACGTGCCCGAGCAGGACGTCATCACCCGCGACAACGCCGTCATCCTTGCCAATGCTGTCGCTTTCATCAAGGTGACCAATATCGAACGTTCCGTCTATGGCATCGAGGATTTCCGCGAAGCCATGCGCAACATGGTGCAGACTAACCTGCGCTCCATCATCGGCGGCATGGATCTCAACGAAGCCCTCACCTCGCGTGAACGCATCAAAACCGAGCTGAAAAACGCCATTGCCGACGAAGCCGCCGACTGGGGCCTTACCGTCAAGTCGGTAGAAATCCAGGACATCAAGCCATCCGTGAACATGCAGAACGCCATGGAACAACAGGCCTCCGCAGAACGCGAGCGCGTAGCCGTGGTGACGCGCGCTGAGGGCGACAAGCAATCTCTCATCCTCAATGCCGAGGCGAGGCTGGAAGCGGCCCGCAAGGATGCCGAGGCGCAAAAGGTAGCTGCCGAGGCTTCCGCAGAATCGATCCGCCTGATTGCTGAGGCCGTCAAGCAGAATGACACATCCGCCACTTTCTTGCTGGGTGACCGCTACATCCAAACTTTGCAAAAAATGTCCAGCTCCAGCAACAGTAAGATTGTGGTCATGCCAGGTGATGTAGTCAGTGCGGTAAAAGCACTGATTGGCGGGAGCAAATAAAAACCAAGGGAGCATATGCTCCCTTTTTTATTAGTTATATTGATGGCTTGTTACATACAGGACAAGCCTCATCCTTGCTCAACTTGAGCGTGCGCCATTCCATCGAAATCGTATCGAGCAACAGCAGCCTGCCCTGCAAACTCTTGCCCAGGCCCAGCAACAGCTTCATCGTCTCCGCTGCCTGGGTGGTGCCTATCATGCCCACCAGCGGCGCGAATACCCCATTCTCGGCACAGCGCAGCCCTTCGTCGCCGCCGAGGTCAGGGAACAGGCAATGATAGCAAGGGCTGTCGTCATGCCGCATGTCGAACACCGTCACCTGCCCCTCGAACCCGATTGCGGCTCCCGATACCAAGGGCTTGCGCAATTCCACGCACACCTGGTTGACCGCATAACGCACCGTGAAATTATCCGTGCAGTCCACCACTACATCCGCAGCCTGTACCAGTCCGCGCAAGCTTGCCTCATCCACGCGCTGCTGCAGGGGATTGACCGTTACCTCAGGGTTGAGCGTCGCTATCGTTTCCGCAGCCGAGACTGCCTTGTTGCGCCCCACCGCGGCTGTGGTGTGAATGATCTGCCGCTGCAGGTTGGTGAGGTCCACCTCGTCGAAATCGCAAATCGTCAGCGTACCGACGCCGCCTGCCGCAAGATACAACGCCACCGGCGAGCCAAGCCCGCCCGCCCCGATCACCAGCGCATGGCTATTAACAAGCTGCTCCTGCCCCTCGTAGCTGATCTGAGGCAAAAGAATATGACGGCTATAGCGGAGAAGTTGGTTATCGTTCATGGATGGGAGAGATTGCAATTCGCTTAGTTAATTACCAATAGGACAGTCAAGCTTATGGTAGTTGCCCGGCCTGGATCATGGCGTTATACAGAACATAAGGAGAAATCCAAATCACTCTATGGTCAAACTCACCATTGGGGCCATTCGCTTGAATATCATGGCTAATAAAAACATGATCTTCGTCAAGATTGGCGGCTTCATCTATCCCACCAACATTTAGGTCTTTTCCAGTTGAATATACTACCGCCACAGCATTACTAATAAGTGCAGTACCGCCTACACCGTTCAACACTTGCAAGTTGGGGACTAAGTTTCCCATTCTTGCACTTATCATGCCATTATTAATCGAAAAAGGAGTCATTATCACTGGATTAGAAACTGATGGACTTTGTGTAAGAGCATAACGAATCCGGTTTCCCCAGCCATCTATGGCAAATCCATGCTGATCTACTTGTGCCAAACCCAACGTCGCTGCAGGCAGATAACCTATTGCAACAGTGTTGGCACCATTTATATCAGCACATTGCCCTCCTTCTGTTGGCTGCGCAACCCCTCTGCTTCCTGGATCATCGTTTCCAACAGCCGACGCAGGGCAAGGCAAACGCCCATATGTTTGTGCAAATCCAATTAAAGCTTTTTGAGCAATTTCTAATTGATCATCTGTTTGGCGTAGAAAACCAGCGTTTCTCTGCGCTGACACAGGTAAAATCAAAGCAGTAATCACAAAACCAAGAATGACCAGGACTACGGCCATTTCAACCAAAGAAAATCCTCGCTCAACTTTCATGTTTAGCATTTATTGCAACCAATACATAGCAAGAAATTTTGGGTCTGACTCGTAAACAATTGGCAGGGCAATATCTCCTACGCCTTCGCGTCTTACCAATATCAACATCTTCACATTATGTTCAATAACACCATTGCTTCTATGCACAGTAAAACAACCAGAATCACAATCAGATTCTAGCCTGCGCATAGCTGGTGAAATCACTATGTCAGTATAGCTTCCCCATTCATTCTGAAAAAACCAATCATCCCAGTATGCCTCTTTTGACACTTGCATTAGGTTCGCATTGGATACTTCTAGCATTCCTCCAGAATTAGTCGGCTTAATTCGCCCAAGCACTTGATTAGACTTATCCTTGACTTCGATAACAGCATGCATAGCTCTGAGCTTCTCAATGTTTCTCATAGTCATTGTCAGACCAAGATAAGAACTATCTAGAGGTATAGTAAGTGAGAGTGCTTTACTATCTTCTTCACTGAGCTCAATTTGGGACTTATCACTACATTCCAGCGCATCTGACACCGGCTCACGCCTACAATGTAATTGTTTGTCGATTTGGTCACTTGCAGGTGGTTGCCCTTCACTTACATAAATTCCCCGCATTTTCCAAGACAATGCAGTATCAATCTGGCAGGTGTCGTGCAAAATGCACTGTCTGATTAAGCCATTCTCAGGAAAACTCGCATTCTTGATTTCCCGCACCACTCTATGAGCCAACGCTTCAACTAATTCATCAATCGTGATGTAAATTAATTTGTCATTAAAATCTGTACTTTGATTTTTCCTAACAAACGTCTGATTATTATTCAAAGAACTTTCAAGAAAATGACTTACACCCGCGTTTATTGTTCTATTTTGATTACCGATAGGCGCACCAGGTGCAATGAGAACTGCAGCAACACGATCAGATAAAATATTTCCATTAGCATCTACGACTTTAAGCCACGCATGTGGCTTTGTCGCATCTGTGCCATTATAGGGCGAGCTCGCTCCTGCAGCAGTCAATATACCTGGATTAATAATAGGTAAATTTGAAGCGGCAGCTGTTCTTGTCCGTACAAGGTTTCGCGATACTGCGTACCAGATTCTATTTCCTGCTCCATCGCGCCAATTCCCTCCTATCCCAATGTGTGGAGAAATACATGGCGTCGTTTGCCCATATATTGGTAATTGCCCGATCAATAAGCCATCAGAAAAGTTGGTTGCAGATGCAGGAGGACAATCACTTTTACCGTCATATCCCTCTGGATCATCGCTTCTATCGGGGAACGGCATTACACCCGGCCATTGAGGATGTGCAACCGACCACGCAATTAAAGCAGCCTTTGCTTCCGCCAATGCCTTCATTGTCTTTTCTTCTTGCCGGGCCTTCATTTCAGCAGCATCGTAAGATCTCATCACCAACGCCGTTACTGCCAATCCGATAATGAACATGGCAAGCAGCAATGCCGCCCCGCGTTGAGCACGGCAAGAATGCCGGTAAAAATGGGAACGATGAACAACCATCATCAGCACGCTACCGGATCGTCCCCTGTTCAGCCGGGTTGGTCGCCGGCCCGGGTGCCGCCGTGTGCACGTTGCGCTCAATGATCTCGCCAGTGTCCGGATTGAATGCCTGTCCGGCCTTGAGACGTACTTGGCGCCCGCTTTCATGGATAGTGAGGGGAATGCCCTGGCGGTTGACTTTCCCCACTTGCAGTTGGCCGTTGTCGCTGCCTTCCTGTAACGGCTGGTGGTTGATCCAGACCGTGCCCTTGCCACCGTCGCTGCGTTGTATATAGCCTTGTACACTGAGTTCCTGCGGCGGCACGGGAGCTGGTACTTGTCCAGAAACAGCAGGCGCCTGGACCGGCTGCTCCAGTAACTGGCCACCCTGATGTTGGCGCAATTTTTCCAGGCTTTCCCGCTCGGCAGGCGTGGTAAACAACCGACCAAAAGACTGTGCCGCAGCACCGACATGGACACACAGCAACAGGGATAGAAGGATGACTCTCATCATGGCATTGCTCCGGCCGTGGACTCGCGCAAGGTCAGCCAGTCGATCTCGCAGGCCGCTGAAGCCACTGGAACCAATATCGTGGTGCTTGGGACACCGCTGCGTTCCATGGTGCAATCCCGCACCAGGAAAGGCGTGCTCTGGTAGCGCCTCAGACCGTCCAGCAAGACGAGAAGATCACCCTCATGCAGCAAGGAAAGCTCAAGTTTCATGACGGAGCGGTACAGGGTAAAGGGCGCGGTATTGCCGATGAAGCCGGGCTGGTAGGGTGCTTGTGCGCCAATACTGTACTTGATGCCAAACAGCCGCTGAGTCTGGTGGATATTGCGCAATGCATCCACCCATTCAATGCGGTGCTCTTCGCCGATGAAGCCTTGATCCATCAGGCGCTGGTAGACCGGCAAGTAGCGGATGATGTTGTCACGCTCCTGATCCGAGGCCAACAGGCGCGAGCGTGCCTGCATCAACAGGTTTTGCTGCTGCTGCAGCCGTTGTTCGATTTCACCATGGTAGCCCTGGGCATATGTCACCATGCCGATGGCAAACACCAGCGACACCAGCAAGGCGGCCAATGGCAGTGCCAGTCTTTGCCAGTCCTGTCGGTTCAATTTCATGGCTGCACTCCCTGCTCCACTTCCGGCCTCAGTATGACCTTGAGCTTGAACTCGGCCTTTTCATTTCGCGCTGTACGCTCATCAGTGGTACTGCCCTGCAAATTTGAGTAAGAGCTCACATTTACCGGTTGTTGCAGCACAGTGGCATCTTGTACCTCATCATCTGCATTCAACATCTCGACAAACCGTTGCACCGTTTCCAGCGCCGCACGATAATCTCCATTGAAATTGCGGATTTCACCGGTCATGAACCCTATCTGGTAAGCCTCTCCCGTACCAGCAGAATTTTCTGGCTGTATAGCGCTAGCACTTGCTTCATCCTTGAAATGGACATCCTGACTGACGACCCAGCGCAAGCGGTTCAATTGTATGCTGCTCATCTGATCCATGACGGTGCCCAAGACATTCATCATCCTGGCCGGTGTAGCCGTCTGCCTGGCAATGGCATCATGCACGCTGGCAACGACTTGCAGATCCATGCCCTGAACCGGCGTGACCGGGAAGTTATCCGCGACCTCTTTATAGCGTTGCTCCTGCTGGCTGGTTTCTACTGCCAGTTGATTGAGTTGGTGCATATCTTCGACCGATTTCGCCACATACAGCGAGGTCAGCAACAATCCCAGGACGGCAATGATCAGCGCGGAAAGCACCAAGCCTTTGCGTACCAGCTCCACCCTGTAGGTTTTGACCAGCGGCTCGGGAGCCAGGTTGTCCGGCCTGTGACCGCGTGCCAGCAGTTGCATATGCACCAGCTCTGGCAACTGGCGCACTTGCTCCAGAGGTAACCCGCTGCGTTTTGCCAGTTGCGCCAAGTTGATATGCTCGCATGGTAGTCCCTGCTCTTGCTGGATATTGCGGCTGATCTGCTCTGCGTCCTCTGCCGGCGTGAGTACGACTACCCGGAGCGAAGTATCGCGCGCGATCAGGCGCTGGCTCAACAGATAGAGCCTGGCTTTGTCCGTTTCCACCAGATGAAAGTAAGATACCTGCTGATATGCCTCGGGAGATATTTGCACCATCCGGCTGACGCGCAGGCGCCCCTGGTTGAAATAGCTTTGGCGCAAGCCTGACGACAGCTGCTCGCTGAGCAGAATATCACCGGCCTTGAACTTGAGTTTGTGCAGCAACAGCTGGCTGACCATCGGCAGGCTGTAGACGCCCGCAAGCGGCACATCCTGGGCAGCCAGAGCATCCAGCCATGGCTGCAGGGATTCGGTATTGTTCAATGCGACGAAGAGAAAACGGTCATCTCTGCGCTTGTCGCGTTCGCGACTGAGAAACTGCGCCGCCTTGAAGGTAGTGCCGCGATAGACTTGGTTGAGCTTGCGCTGCAACAGTTCCTTGCGAGAACGACCCGAGGTATGAGGCAAAATCTCAAGGTGGAAATCCTCTTCCAGCGCATCTACCATGAGATAGGTCGGGATGTAATGGTAGCGTGCCAGGAATTCAGCGAATCCGAGGTGGCCATGCGGCTGGTTATCGAATATCTCGATCCCGCGCAAACGCCCGAAACGCCAGCGACTGGCAATCAACCGGTCATGGGTAGCACACAGGATGAGGCGTTCGAACATATGGCTATAATTTAAGTTGGCTGAAGGAATCGTACACCGGACCAAGCACAGAGAACATGATCAGCGCCAGAATAGCGCCCAATATCACGGTCAAGGCTGGCTCAATCATCTTGAGCAGCTTCTCCACGGACTCATTGACATCCCTGTCGTAAAAATAGCTGACATTGAGCAATGCCTTGTCCAACGCGCCAGTGCTCTCGCCTACGCGGATCATGCGCACCACCAAGGGCGGGAACAGGCCGACATTACGGAAACTGTCGCTCATGCTTTCCCCTGCATTGATCTGCTGCCAAGCCCGGTTCAATGCTTCTGCCACCACAAGGTTATCCACGACCTCTTCGCAACTGCGTATGCCGTCCAGCACGGGAATGCCTGTCTGGTACATCAGCGCAAAATAGCGCGAGAACCGCGCCAGGATGATTTTATTGAGAATATTTCCCGTGACCGGCAGATGCAACTTGATGAAGTCATAGCGGTATCGCACGTCAGGGTTGCGATGGATGGCAATGCCAAATATGGTAGCTATCAATAACGGCAGGCCCAGTATCAACCACCAATATCCGACCACGGCATTCGATACCGCGATCAGGATGCGGGTCTGCAACGGCAATGCCTGGCCAATATTGCCCAGGAACGACACCATCTGTGGCACCAGGTAGGCCATGAGAAAAATCACGGCTGCTACAACCACCACCAGGACAAACGTGGGATATGCCAATAGCTTGCGGGTCTGCGAGATCAGTTCGTCCTGCCACTTGAGCGTATCAGCCAGATGGCGGAAAATTTCCGGTAGACGCCCGGTTTGCTCCCCGGCTTTGATCAGGCTGACGAATACGCGATTGAAGACATACGGGTACTCCGCCAATGCCTGCGACAGCATTTTGCCGCCCTCCACTGAGGAAACCAGGGAGCCGATAATCTTCTGGAAATGCGGGTTGGTGGTACTGTCCCGCAGATCCACCAGCCCCTCCAGCAACGGCACGCCGGCCGAGGTAAGTTGCTCGAGCTGGAAACAGAAAATCACGAGATCCTGCAGGCTGACCTTGCTGCGGCTCAGGATCGACGGCCTCAGGCTGGATGGCCGGAACGTGATCAAGTCCAAACCCACGCGCTTCAGCCGCAGCTCCAGGTCGATTTCGTTCAAGGCATCGATCTGACCATGCGCCGCCTTGCCCGTTTGATCCACTGCCTTATAGTTGAAGGTTGGCATCCGCTGGCTTTCTAACTGACCCGACTAGTGAGATCAATCACCCGCATCACTTCAGCAAGGCTGGTATGTCCTTCGATGATGCGCCGGATACCGTCTTCCGCAAGCGTGACGAATCCTTTCCGCAATGCCAGGTCGCGCATTTCGTCAAAATGCGCACGACGCGCCACCAACGCATCCATCTCGCTATCCACCCTCAGCAGCTCCATGATGGCCATGCGCCCGCGAAAGCCGGTATAACCGCACTGCTTGCAACCAGGTGCACGGTGAATTCGCAAATCCGGTCGAATGTTCTTGCCCAGCAGCTTACGCTCTTCGTCATTTGGGAAATAGGCTTCCTTGCAGTGCTGGCACAATACACGCACCAGGCGCTGTGCCACTACGCCAATGATGTTACCAGCCATGATGTCGGGCGAGATGCCAATATCAAGCAGGCGCGGAAACGTGCCCAGCGCAGAATTAGTGTGCAACGTGGTAAACACCTGATGGCCAGTCATCGCAGCGCGGAACGCCATGGTGGCAGTATCGGCATCCCGCACCTCGCCCACCAGGATAATGTCCGGGTCCTGGCGCATGATGGATCGGATGCCGTTGGCAAAGTCGACTTTATTCACTTCCGCCACCGAGGTCTGGCGCATCATGGTCACAGGATATTCGACCGGGTCTTCCAATGTCATGATGTTGACGCCTTCGGTATTGAGGAAGGAAAGCAGCGAATAGAGCGTCGTGGTCTTGCCGCTGCCGGTAGGGCCGGTCACGATGACGATGCCCTCCGGCCGCGTCATCATGAGCTTCAACTCGTCCAGCGCCTGATCGCGCAAGCCCATGCGCTCGAGCGGGATAATCGACTTTTCGCGGTCGAGCACCCGCAGTACGATATTCTCGCCATGGATGGTGGGATGGCTGGCAACACGGAAATCGATCGGTCTGCCAGACAGGTTCATGTTCAAGCGTCCATCCTGCGGAGATCGCGTCTCGGCAATGTCCATGCCACTGATGACCTTGAGGCGCACGGCAATGCCGGGCCAATAGGTCTTGTGCAGACTGCGCACTTGCTGCAGCACACCATCAATGCGGTAACGGATGCGCAGAAAGGCATACTCGGGTTCGAAGTGGATATCAGATGCTCCGCGCTTCACCGCATCCATGAGTAGGGCACCGACCAAGCGCACCACCGGCTGGGTATATTCGTCCCCGCCTGTCTGCAGGCTCTGGTAGTCGATTTCCCCAGTCTCGATCTCGCGAAGAATGCCATCCACCGACAGCTCGTAGCCGTAGAACTGGTCAATATAGTCTTCAAGCTGAGCCTCCGCGGCGAGCACAGGCTTGACCTGCACCTGGGCGCCCACAGTCGCCCGCAACTGGTCCAGCGCCACCACGTTGAACATATCGGACATTGCCACAGTCAACTGCCGCGTGTTGGCATCGAATGCCACCGGCAGGATATGATAGCGGCGCGCGAAACTCTCCTGCACCATTTTCAGCGCCTCGCCATCGGCCACGACCGTGGCAAGATCGATACTTTCCTGGCCAATGGTATGCGCCACCAGATCGCGCACCATCGCTTCGGTAACGAAGCCCAGGCGCACCAGCTGGCGCCCCAGCGGAATATTGCTCTGCTCCTGCTCCATGAGGGCGATACGCAGCTGGTCCTGGCTGATCAGCCCCTGCTGCACCATTAACTCCCCCAAGCGGAGCTTGCGACGTTGTTCTACCATGAATGATGTTGCTTCCGTTATGTGTGGGCCCGAGCACCCCGAACCACGGCATATCCTACGAGCGGAAAGCCCTACTGAAGCTGGCGTATCCTGGCAGCCAGCTGTGCCTGGTCCACACTCGCAGCGTCATTGCCGGCCAGTAATGCCTGTGCCTGCTGATAATATTCCAATGCTAGGCTGTGTTTTCCCAGGTGATCTAGGCTCACCGCCAGATTGAATGCATATTCGGGATTGGCGGTATCAAGGTGGTGCGCCTGGAAATAGGATTGTTGCGCCAGCGGCCATTGTCCTTGTTCAGCATAATGGTTGCCCAATGCGGCATGCAGGTAGGCCTCCCCCGGCTGCTGGCCGATGAGGTTCTTGAGCTGGGTTTCACTGCTCAGCGGATCGGCCTGCCCCTGCAATTCCAGCAAGGCTGTCTGTGCGATGCTGTTGCGCGGCTCGACCTGCAGCACCTGCTGATACCACCCTACGGCATCCTGCGTCCGGCCTTGGCGTGCTGCAATCGCCGCCATGCCCAGCAGCGCATCGATATTGCGCACATCTGCCTGCAATGCTTGCCGGTATGCTTGCTGCGCAGCCGTATCATCGCCGCGGTTGAATGCCTCATAGGCCGTAAGCACATATTGATTGACCACCGCCGCCGGACGATTGCGAGTGACCGATATTTGGTTATCAGCCGGTGTTATTGGCACTTCACCAAATACCTGAGGCACTGTTTTCTGCGCTATGACATTCGCGGGCGTACTGGCTGCAGACAGTCCCACCGCTTGCTCTTGCGCCTGAACAGGATTGGGCTCTTTCATCACTTCGGGTGTAGCAACACTTGCTTCCCTAAGATCGTGCTCGGGCTGGCTGGCATCCTGTGCAGCACTCATGACTACAGGCTTGGGTACCATCACTTCCGGCTGGTCCAAGGAGTTCAAGTACCAGAACACGGCACCCCCTAATAGCAGCACCAGCAAAAGCAATAAACGCCCCTGGGCAAATGGCGAAATCAGCGCATCCCGCTTTATCTTATCGGCCCTGGCGGCAAGCAGCTGAGCCGCCGCGCGCTGTTGTGCAGCAGGCTCGCCCATCGACGGGGACGTACCTGCTTCCGCTACTGAAGGCTGGTTGGCCTCGCCGCCACGCACAGGTTCAGCTGGCGCGATATCCAGCAAGAACTCCTCGAGCTCGGCCTTCTCCAAGGGCTGTTGTTTGGCCTGCTCCGCCTTTTGCAATGCGCTAATTAACAGACTCATCAATCAACCTCTGCAACTGCTGGGCAGGCAGGTATTGCTTATATGAGGCGAGCTCATCACTTTCCAGACTGGCATTCCGAATCACAATGGGCCGCAGGAAAATCACCAGCTCGGTCTTCACATTGAAATTGCTGCGCGCGGTGAACAGCTTGCCCACCAATGGCACCTTAGCAATACCCGGCACCTTGTCCGTCGCTTGCTGGATATTGTCCTGCATCAGGCCCCCAAGCACTGCGGTATTGCCGCTATTGATCTGTAGCATTGACTCCAGCTCACGCACCTGGATCTGAGGGATCCTGCTCACGATCGGTGGTGTCACCGCAGCTAGCTGGGGATTGGGGTCATCCACGTATCCCAACACCCGCGAAATAGTAGGGCGTACATTGATATTTACCAGTCCTGAGTCGTTAATCTGAGGCGTGACGCTCATCACGACACCCACAGGCACAGTATTCGGCGTAGTGGTCACGGCCTGCAAGTTGGCGGAGCCTTGGACGGTGCCCTGAGATATTTGCGACTGAATGGTAAAATAGACCAGATTATCCACTACCTTGAGAACGGCGGTCTGGTTGTTCAATACCATCAGCTTTGGACTGGACAGCACCTTGGTATCGCCGAATTGCCGCAACAGCCGCAGGCTGAAATCAATATCACTGTTGGTGCTCGAATACCCCACACTGAACGGAACGGATGTGCCTGCCGTTCCTGCGATCCCCGCAGGCGTCAGCACAGAGCTCAACCCGAGCTCACTTCTCATATTGAAGCCATTGCCCAACCGACTCCAGTCAATGCCAGCCTGAAAAGTATCGTTCAATGTCACTTCTACGATGGAGGCCTCGATCAATACCTGGCGCCTGGCGCTGTCCATCACCTTATCAAGGAACTCCTGCACTTTCTCATGCTGGCGGTTGGTCGCACGCACACTGATGATGCCTGTTTCCGGGCTGGCAATGACAGTGGCGGCAAACAATGTCCTGTATTCCGTACGCGCCTGCTCGCGCTCTTCCGCGCTATTGCGTGACGGTGCCTGTATAGAGGATGAGGCTTCATCTTCGGCATGGGTTGCAGCAGCATCCTCTGTCTGAGATGCAGTACCAGTGCGAGTGATGATCACCTCCTTATCAGTCTCGGCAAGAATATCCTTGAGGTTCTGGATCAAGGTTTCCCAAAAGTGATTTCTGGACTCGCTGTTGACTGCAGTGCGTGAGCTATTCGCGGTACCGGAAGCACCGGACGTACTGGCGCCCGAGACGCCCATGCCGCCACTGGCCCCACCGATCCCACCAGTCGCAGCTGCCCGTCCAGTGCTCGCAATCTCTGCCGCGGCACCGATGAATCCTGTGGTATCACGTGACATGTTGACATAATCCACCTTGTAACTACGCAGCACCGGCATATCAGGCGTAATGTTCAATACATTGCCGTCCACACGGTAGGTGAGGTCGACCTGCTTGGCGAGGCGTTCCAGGATGGCAGGCAGGGTCTGGTCAACCGCATTGAGTGTCGCCCGCCCCTGGATGGCCGGGTGAATGTCAATATTCAGCTTGCTTTCTCGCGCAAGTGCAAAGAGGATTTCCTTGACCGGCACATCGTTGACGACCACGCTATAGGTCTGCTCCTTGACTCTGGGCTTGGGTGGGGCAGATAGTTGCTGCTCTTGACCGGCTTGGGAATGCTGGCAGGCGAGGCCAGCCTCACAGACGGATCTTCGTCAATATGACCGCTGGAAGGAGAAACTGTGGATTGGTGGGCGCAACCCACCAATCCAAGCACACATGGCAGGATAAGAATGCTGGCAATTTTTGGCAATTGGCCGGACAACGCGTTACCCCCTTCTCGTCATTTCTATTTCCGGGATTGATCCCATACTCAATTATACGATTGCAAACTCAGCCCACACACAAATAATGACAACCAAGTCATTGATGTTGCAACAGTTCCTCTCTGATCCCAGCAATAGTGCGCAAGTATGCGCCCATTTGCAGCGCTTTTGGTAATGACCTGAATTCCTCCAAAGCCTGCTGACGGTTCTCATATGCGCCATACAGTATGATAACGCGGTCTTCTTCGCCAACTTTAGTCCTCAGGGCATAAACATCATCCAGCACCAGGTTCGCCGATAACAACTGCTGCTCTTTTTCCTGGTCGGTCTCCGGAAAATCATGCATCAGCGCTATGGTGATATATTCCGGCGGTGTGCTGTCGAGCCAGACAAGCGATGCCTCCTCACGTTGCATCAACAGTGGAAGGACGCCAGACATCCCGCGTCCGCTTTCATTTTCCAAGGAATGCGCTTCTTCCAGACGCTGCTCCGTCTCGGCATGCGTCACTGGTGCAGGCGCGACAGGCAACGGCAGCATGCCCTGACTCCAGGCATATAAAGCCATGCCAGCTACCCCCAGTACTAGCCCCCCGATCAGGACGCTCCAGCGTCCTACCGGACGCTGTATTTCACCGGCGAACTCGCTGTCTCGGATCGCAGCAGCGACATGCCTCGGCGTTACCTGATCGGCATTGGCGGCAAAGGCCGCCAACAAGGATTTGTCGGCCAGAATATTCACCCGGCGCACCAACCCCTGCGCCATTTTGGCCAATTGTTTGACGGCACGCTTGGTGAACAATGGGGGCCCGTAATATCCTGCTGCTCGCAGGCGAAACATCAGGTATTCAGCAATCTCATCCCTGCTCAGAGGGCCCAGATAGAAACTATGGGTAATGCGTTCCTTGAGCTGGCGGATTTGTCGTTGGTTGAGGTTGTCATCCAACTCAGGCTGGCCAAACAGCACAATCTGCAGGAGCTTGTGGTGGCGGGTTTCCAGATTGGTGAGCAAACGGATTTCTTCCAGCGTGGCCAATGGCATGCCTTGCGCTTCTTCTACAAAGACTACCACCTGGCGTCTGGCTTCATGCTTGTCGAGCAAGGCCTGCTGCAGCCGCTGCATGACCTCCAGCTTGCTCAGCCTGTCAGGAATGTCCAGGTGCAGCTCCAGCGCAATCGCATGCAGCACGTCTTCCGGCGCCATGCTGGGATTGGCCAGGTAGACGCTGTCCACATGGTCTGGCAGCTGGGTTTGCAGCATGCGGCACAGCATGGTCTTGCCACTACCCACCTCGCCGACCACCTTGACAATCCCCTCCCCATGCAGGATGGCATAGCGTAGCGCTTCCAGCACCGCGCCGCGATTGCCACCGCGGAAGAAAAAGTCAGTATTGGGGGTAATCTTGAACGGCGGCTCTTTGAGGCCAAAATGTGCGTAATACACTATTCGCCTTTGTAGTCCTGCTGTAGCTGGATACGGCTATAGAGTGTCGTGCGGTTGATGCCCAGCAGCTTAGCCGCCTGACTCAGGTTGCCATGGGTAATTTTCATGGCAGCGTCCACATACGCCCGCTCCCAGGATTTCAGCACTTGGTCCAGATTGACATTGGCCTGTATCTGCAAGTGCTTGTGTGCTTGACTCGCCATCGCATTTTCATCGGTGATCAGCGGGACATCTGCACCATTCCCGGTACCTTGATCCAGGCCGCTATGCATCAGATCCAGCTCCGAGGCCAACTGCACATCCGTCACAACCTGCCCAGAATATTTGGCCACCAGCCGGATGATGATGTTGCGTAACTCCCTGACGTTACCGGGAAAGTGATAGCCCAGCCAGCGCTCTTTGGCCTGGCTATCCAGAACAAAAGGAGTTTGCCCAGTTTCACGGGCGTAAAACTGATTGAAATGCTCCAACAACAGACAGCGGTCCTGGTCCAGATCCCGTAATGGTGGTACGCGTACCGAAAATACGCTTAGCCGGTGATAGAGGTCGATTCGGAAATTACCCGCACGAACTTCCTCCCGCAAATCGCGATTCGTTGCAGCGACGATGCGTGCACGACTGCGGCGCGTCTGGGTTTCCCCGATGCGCTGATACTCGCCGTTTTCCAGCACCCTCAACAGCTTGGCTTGCAACTCCAGCGGCAGTTCACCCACCTCATCGAGAAACAATGTGCCTTCACCAGCATCCTCGAAATAGCCGCTATGCGCGTTTGCTGCCCCGGTGAATGAACCCTTGCCATGACCGAACAGGATGGACTCTGCAAGATTTGGCGAAATCGCAGCACAATTCAGGGAAAGATAAGGCTGTTGCGAGCGGCGGCTGAAGCGATGCAGGCAACTGGCAACCAATTCTTTGCCGCTACCAGACTCCCCTTCAATCAGTACAGGGAAAGGAGCATCCGCAAACTGGGCAATCTGCGTGCGTAAGGTTTGCATGGGCAGACTATTGCCCAGCAACCCCCAGTCATCATCCGCGCTCGCCGTCTCACTCAGTTCTGCGTCTTGCAGCTTCAACGCATTTTGCAGCAATTGGCGCAGGCGTTCCACATCGCACGGCTTGGGAATGAAGTCGACCGCACCCAAGGCCAGTGCATGCTTGACGTTCGCCTCTTCGTTCTGGCCAGAAAGCACAAGGATTTTCATGGTAGGTGCATGTGCAAGCAGCTCACCAATCACCTTGAAACCCTCGTCAGGCTTGTGCGGTACCGGAGGCAACCCTAAATCCACCAGTGCAAGCGGGGGCGGAGTCTCAAGCTGACGCAGCGTGCTCCTGGCCTGCATGCGCGACTCGGCAACATAGACGTCGAAATCCTTGCCAAGCAGAAAATGCAGGGTATCGGTGATCAATGGATCATCATCAATGATGATCAGCGCAGGAAGCTGTGCAACCATCGGAACGGCTTTCCGTGAATCATGTGGGGGGAGAAATGAGTACAAACCATGGCGCTACTATAAGCATAACGCCCTGTCGGCACAAGATTGCAAGGAGAATGGGGTGGCTGATCGGGCTCGAACCGACGACAACTGGAATCACAATCCAGGGCTCTACCAACTGAGCTACAGCCACCATTGAAACCGGATTATAAAAACCAGTGTAATGGCCTGCCCGACAGGAATCGAACCTGTAACCCCCAGCTTAGAAGGCTGGTGCTCTATCCGGTTGAGCTACGGGCAGATTGTCGGGCAATCATCAATAAAGAAAATGGTCGGGGTGGAGAGATTCGAACTCCCGACATCCTGGTCCCAAACCAGGCGCGCTACCAGGCTACGCTACACCCCGAGGGCGAGAAATATAGCGCACTCCGGCAGGAAGGTCAAACTGATTCTGCTAAAATATCGCATTATTTTTGAAAAAACTTGTCATGACCGCCCAAATCATCAACGGAAAAGCCATCGCCGAAGCCACCCTGTCCGAGACAAAGTCATTAATAGACAAAAGGTTGGAGAAAGGCCTGCGGGCTCCAACATTGGCTGTCATCCTTCTTGGCTCGGATCCCGCCTCTACAATCTATGTTCGCAACAAAAGACTGGCCTGCGATAAAACCGGTATTCGCTCTCTCGCCTATGACCTACCCGATACGACGAGTGAAGCCGAATTGCTCGCACTGATCAAGCAGCTCAATCAGGACGACGCAGTGGATGGTATTCTGGTGCAGTCTCCTCTTCCTGCGCATATCGAAGAAAAGAAAATTATAGAAACCATCAGCGCCACCAAGGACGTAGATGGCTTTCATCCATACAACATCGGGCGCCTGGCTGTACGCCAGCCCACACTGCGTTCATGTACACCGTATGGTGTGATCAAGTTGTTGCAGTCCACAGGTGTCAGGCTGCTCGGTCTGGATGCCGTGGTTGTCGGCGTTTCCAATCACGTAGGACGCCCAATGGCGCTCGAACTCCTGCTTGCAGGCTGCACGGTTACCAGCTGCCATCGCCACACCAAAGATTTGCAGGCAAGCATAGCACGCGCCGACATCGTGGTTGCGGCCGTAGGCAAGCCGCACCTGATCAAAGGCGAGTGGATCAAGCCTGGCGCAATCGTAATAGATATTGGCATTAATCGATTAGCAGACGGCAGTCTATGTGGCGATGTCGAGTTTGACATTGCCAAAACCCGTGCCGCCTGGATTACGCCCGTTCCAGGCGGCGTAGGTCCCATGACGGTTGCCACGTTGATGCAGAATACACTGACAGCACTCGAATTAGGCGAATCCGACCAAGCCCCAGCCTAAATTTCCAATGTGTATGGATCAGTACACCAGGCCCTGCATTACGGGGCTTTTGCATCACTGAATTATTCAGTGTACACTTGCGCCTGCTTTATTTTTCTGTTAATCGAAAATTAACTTTTTAAGGCGCACATGGCTGAAGCAATTACAAGACAGTTTGTTCCTTACCAACCAAAGCCTGGTGAGGAATACATGAATGATAAGCAGCTTGATCATTTCCGGAAAATTCTGAATGACTGGAAAGCAGAGCTTAGTCATGACATTGATCGCACGGTTCATACCATGCAGGACGAAGTCACCATGTTTGCCGACCCAAATGACCGGGCAAGCCAGGAGTCCGACATGGCGCTGGAGTTGCGTAACCGTGACCGTGAACGCAAGTTGATCAAGAAAATTGACGAGACGCTGGCCAAGATAGACGAAGGCGATTATGGTTATTGCAGCGGTTGCGGTATTGAGATCGGGCTAAAACGATTGGAAGCCCGCCCTACTGCAACACTATGCATTGACTGCAAAACGCTGGACGAGATCCGTGAAAAACAGGTAGCAAAATAACCATCACCTGACTTTCAGTGTTTATCATCACGATGAAGGCGTATGTAATCTTGCGCCAGAAAGTGGTCGAAGCAAAATAGTGGTGCAATTATCCGTTCAGCTTCGCCGAGCGGGCATCACCTATCTTCATATTGTTTTCATCTATCATCAAATAAAAAGGCCGGTATACACCGGCCTTTTTACTGAAGCAAGATAACGGCTACTGTTGATCCGCCCCTGTTGCAGCTACTGCTGGCTCTTCTGGCGCTTCGGCACTAGGTGCTTCGATCAATGCCTTAGCGCTCAGACGCACGCGGCCCTTGTCATCCACTTCCAATACCTTGACCTTCACCACTTGGCCTTCCTTGAGAAAATCGGCCACGGCATTCACACGTTGGTGCGCAATTTGAGAGATATGCAGCAAACCATCTTTACCTGGCAGCAGTGAAACAATCGCACCGAAATCCAGCAACTTAAGGACCGTACCATCATAAACCTGCCCCACTTCTACTTCAGCAGTGATCGCTTCAATACGCTTCTTAGCCTCTTCCCCTGCTTCGGCACTGGTGCACCCAATCTTGATCGTGCCATCTTCCTCGATATCAATAGTGGTGCCTGTTTCTTCGGTCAATGCACGAATCACTGCGCCGCCTTTGCCGATCACATCACGGATCTTCTCAGGATTAATTTTCATGGTGATGATACGTGGTGCAAACTCGGAAAGTTCCTGAGGCTGCTCGCCAACAGCTTCCTTCATCAGGCCGAGGATATGCAAACGGCCCTCCTTGGCTTGTGACAATGCAACTCGCATGATTTCCGCAGTAATTCCGGTGATCTTGATATCCATCTGCAAGGCAGTAATACCGGATTCAGTACCAGCCACCTTGAAGTCCATATCACCCAAATGATCTTCATCACCCAGGATATCCGTCAATACGGCAACCCGGTTGCCTTCCTTGATTAAGCCCATGGCGATACCTGCGACATGCGCTTTCAACGGAACGCCCGCATCGAGCAGGGAGAGACAGCCACCACAGACGGAGGCCATGGAGCTGGAGCCGTTCGATTCGGTGATTTCAGAAACAACGCGAATGGTATAACCAAACTCTTCCTGACTTGGCAGTACTGCCAGCAGTGCACGCTTTGCCAAACGACCATGACCAATTTCACGACGCTTTGGTGTGCCGACACGACCGGTTTCGCCCGTGGCATATGGAGGCATATTGTAATGCAGCATGAAACGGTCGGCATACTCGCCCTGCAGCGCATCGATGATCTGTTCGTCGCGGCCGGTACCCAATGTAGCAACGACCAATGCTTGGGTTTCGCCACGGGTGAACAGTGCAGAACCGTGGGTGCGCGGCAATACACCAGTGCGGATGCTGATTGGGCGCACAGTGCGTGTATCACGCCCATCGATACGTGGCTCACCATTCAGGATCTGGCTACGTACAACCTTGGCTTCCAGGTTATGGAAAATGGACTTGATTTCATTTGCTTCGCTGGTCGAGGTTGTCTCCGTGATCAGCTCACCCAGCACTCGACTGCGGATTTCGTCCAGCTTGCTGGAGCGAGCACTCTTGGACTTGATCTTATAGGCCTCATTGATGTCAGCCCCAGCCAGCGCCTCAACTTTGGCAATCAGCTCGGTGTTGGGCTCTGGAGGCGCCCAGTCCCACGGCTCCTTGCCGACCTCGGCAGCCAGCTCATTAATCGCACTGATCACGATCTGCATCTGCTCGTGGCCATACACCACTGAACCTAGCATGACATCTTCAGGCAGTTCCTTGGCTTCAGACTCCACCATCAAAACAGCACTTTCAGTAGCTGCCACCACGAGATCAAGCGCGGTCTCCTTGAGCTGTGAGGCTGTCGGATTCAGAACATACTCGCCATTGATATAACCAACACGAGCAGCGCCAATTGGGCCGTAGAACGGGATACCAGAAATGGCCAAAGCTGCTGAAGCACCAATAATTGCAGGGATATCGGCATCAATTTCAGGATCGGAAGACATTACAGTTGCGACCACCTGCACTTCATTGTAGAAGGCCTCTGGGAACAACGGGCGTAGCGGGCGATCAATTAAGCGAGAGGTCAGTGTTTCCTTTTCGGAAGGACGCCCTTCACGCTTGAAAAAACCACCAGGAATCTTTCCGGCAGCATAGGTCTTCTCTTGATAATCTACGGTCAACGGAAAGAAATCCTGACCCTCTTTCACTTCACGCTTGCCAACTACGCTTACCAGAACCACTGTATCCCCGTAACTAACCATTACGGCACCATCGGCCTGGCGTGCAATTTCTCCGGTTTCAAGTGTCAGCTCATGCTGACCATAGGTAATCGTTTTCTTGATTGCCGTCACAATATTTGTCCTTTAATAAAAAAATAAGCCGACAAGCATTGCGTCTCCGCGTTGCTTTCGGCTTATCCTATGAATTCACAAGTGCGCGATAACTACTTACGCAGACCCAAACGTTCGATCAATGTACGATAGCGGTCTGCATTCTTACGCTTGAGATAATCCAGCAACTTGCGACGCTGGCTTACCAACTTCAACAGACCACGACGGGAGTGATGATCCTTGGCATGGCTTTTGAAATGCTCTGTCAAGTAAGTAATGCGGGCGCTAAGAAGCGCAACCTGAACTTCCGGGCTGCCCGTATCGTTTGGAGCTTGTTGGAAATCAGCAACAATTTTTGCTGTTTCTTGAACTGTAATTGCCATAACTTAATCCTGTTTTGTTAGATGTGTTTTGCGTCAATGCAAATGCAGGTTACATCCACCCCGCTAGAGCATTCATTTACAATCAACTTTTAATTATAACCTAGTCTAGGCCCAAGTTCAATAGATCAACAATGGCTGATCGCCTGGAGCAGGCACCGTGCTCATTACTCGCCAGCCTGGCGAAGCAAACGCCTGGGAGCAATGGATCCTCGGGAAGTTTGTTCACCGAGACCCAGAAAAGCACCTTGTTCGGAATATAACCTGAACAACCCGGAAATGCTCAACCCGGACTTCCACACTTCTTGGCCTTGCAATAAATAAAAAGCGCTGTCAGCATCCAGGGTAACAATTGGAAAGTCTTCAATAGCAGCATCCACTTGCAACAAGACTGCATCCCGCTCTGCTTGCGACATTTGATCGAGCTGTTCGATGGTCACAGCATTCTTTAGATTGAAGTGCGCCGTCGTCAGGCGCCGCAAGCCACCGAGGTGAGCGCCACAACCCAGGCGACTGCCTATATCCTCTGCCAGCGTCCTGATATAAGTCCCTTTACTGCACGACACCACCATCTCGAACTGCTTGCCGTCAAACCGCTCGAGTGCAATGGCATGTATGGTCACCGGCCTTGGCTTCCGGGGAATTTCTACCCCCTCGCGCGCATATGCATATAACGCTTTTCCTTCATGCTTCAATGCAGAATACATGGGAGGAACTTGCAATATATCGCCCACCATGTCCTGTAGTATGGCTTCCAATTCGGACTGCGTCACCGTTACCGGTGCTTGCGTCATGATCTCGCCTTCAACGTCGCCAGTGGTTGTCGTACTGCCCAATGTCACCAATGCCCGGTAACTTTTGTCTGCATCAAGCAGAAAATGGGAAAATTTGGTGGCTTCACCCAGGCAAATGGGCAACAGGCCACTGGCCAGTGGGTCAAGGCTGCCTGTATGTCCAGCCTTGGCTGCCTGGTAAAGCCGCTTGACCATTTGCAATGCCTGATTGGAGGAAATGCCGAGCGGCTTGTCCAGCAACAGCACACCATCTATATTGCGCTTGACTCGTTTGAATTGCACACCAAAACCGTTTTGTTAATTGGGCTCGCTGTCCTGATCAGGATCGGCGACAGGAGGCAGCGCCTCATCAATCAGCTTGGCAATGCGCATGCCCCGGTCAATGGAAGCATCATAAACGAAATGCAACTGGGGCACAGTTCTCAACAACAGGCGCCTGGCCAGCTGACTGCGCAGGAAGCCTGCTGTTTTCTCTAATCCTTTTTGTAGCTCAGGCGTACCTTGGGGGGCAGTATAGTAAACCTTGGCATGCGACATATCGCCACTTACTTCAACCTCGGTCACCGTTACCATGGAAGAAACCCTGGGATCCTTGACCTCGAATTGCAGCAGATCAGCGAGTTCTCGCTGAATCTGCTCAGCAACACGATCACTTCTGGAAAATTCCTTCACCATGGCTTAAAGAGTCCGTGCGACTTCCACGACTTCAAACACTTCAAGGATATCGCCCACCTCGATTTCATTGTAGTTCTTCAACGACAGACCGCATTCGAAATTGGACTTCACTTCCTTGACGTCATCCTTGAATCGCTTCAGAGAATCCAATTCGCCAGTATGGATCACGACATTGTCCCGAATCAGGCGTACCTTGGAGTTACGACGCACCACACCATCTTGGACATAACAACCCGCAACAGAGCCAACCTTGGAGATACGGAATACTTCGCGAATTTCCACAGTGCCAATGACGTTTTCCTTCTGCTCAGGAGAGAGCATGCCACCCAATGCCGCCTTCACTTCATCTACAGCCTCATAGATGATGTTGTAATAACGCACATCAACGCCGGTGCTCTCAATCAGCTTGCGGGCCCCCGCATCGGCACGGACGTTGAAGCCAATCAACACGGCCTTGGATGCAGCCGCCAGATTAACATCTGACTCACTGATAGCGCCTACACCGGTATGGATGATGTTGACCTTGACCTCATCGGTGGACAACTTTTGCAACGAGGTAGACAAAGCTTCGTAGGAGCCTTGGACATCGGATTTGATGATGAGGTGCAAGACCTTGACTTCGCCTTCACCCATCTGTTCAAACATGCTTTCCAGTTTGGCCGCTTGCTGCTTGGCCAGCTTCACATCCCGGAATTTTCCTTGGCGGAACAGTGCAATCTCACGCGCCTTGCGTTCATCGTTGAGTACAATCACTTCTTCCCCTGCGCTCGGCACGTCAGATAGGCCAAGGATTTCCACGGGAATGGAAGGGCCTGCCTCTTTCACATCACGCCCGGACTCGTCCAGCATGGCACGCACCCGCCCATAAGCCGTGCCAGCCAAAATCATGTCGCCACGTTGCAATGTGCCGGACTGGACCAAAATTGTCGACACCGGACCCCGCCCTTTATCCAGCCGACCCTCGATCACGAGACCCTTGGCAGGAATATTCTTGGGTGCTTTGAGTTCAAGGACTTCTGCCTGAAGCAACACAGCTTCCAGCAGATTGTCGATACCCGCCCCAGTCTTTGCAGACACTTCCACGAACATGGTGTCCCCGCCCCAGTCTTCCGGCACGACTTCATGACTGACCAGTTCCTGTTTCACACGCTCTGGGTTAGCCTCTGGCTTGTCAATCTTGTTCACCGCCACGACAATCGGCACATTTGCCGCCTTAGCATGGTGCACCGCTTCGATAGTCTGCGGCATTACACCATCATCCGCTGCCACGACGAGGATGACGACATCGGTTGCCTTGGCGCCGCGAGCGCGCATTGCAGTAAAGGCCTCGTGACCCGGGGTGTCAAGAAAAGTCACCATGCCTCGTGGCGTCTCAACATGGTAAGCGCCGATGTGCTGAGTAATGCCGCCAGCCTCACCAGAGGCCACACGACTACGACGGATATAATCCAGCAACGATGTCTTGCCATGATCCACATGCCCCATGACCGTCACCACAGGTGGACGTGGTTCTTGAACAGCTTCAGCATGTTCGGCCTCGTCCAGGAAGGCTTCAGGATCATTGGAGGCAGCAGCCTTCGCGTTGTGACCCATCTCTTCAACGATAATAATTGCCGTTTCTTGGTCGAGCACTTGATTGATCGTGACCATCATACCCATTTTCATGAGGGTCTTGATGACCTCGCTGGCTTTGACGGCCATCTTATGAGCGAGATCGCCCACGGTAATCGTTTCTGGCACCAACACATCATGCACAATTGGCTCTGTCGGTGCTGTGAATGCATGCTGCTGGTTTTCATTGTTCTTTGACTTTGACTTGCTTCCCTTGGCGCGCCAGCCCTGACCAGCCACGCCGGCATCACTACGACCTTTGACACCACCACGCTTTTTACCGTCGCTGTCGTTCCAATCCTTGCCACCGCTCTTGCCAGTTTTCTTGGCATTCTTTTCTTCTGGCTTTGGAGCCTCTTTGGCTACGGGCTTATGCAATGTACCTTCAGACAGCTTGTTCGCGGCAGCCTCAGCCGCACGCTTGGCCTCTTCTTGGCGCCGCTGAGCCAGCTCTTGCTTCTTGCGCAGCTCCTCAGCTTGAATTGCCATCAATGCGGCCTGGCGTTTAGCCTCGCGCTCGCGCAAAGCCAATTCTTCAGCGCCGAGTAACTCCCTAGCAGTCAATTTCGGGCGCGCATCTGCTGTTGGCTTTTCGTCCACTGCCACAGCCACTTCTCCGGCTTCAGGTTCGGCGGGAGCAACAGTAGGCTCTGGCTCAGACTCCAATTCCTGCTCTACTGCAACGGGCTCTGGCACAGCCTCGACAACAGGCTCGGGCTCGGGTAATACAACTGGTGCGGCTTGCAATGTTGGCTCATCTATAACCGCAGCAGGCGCTATCTCAGCCGACTCCTCTGCAACCACAGGCTCCAATGCTGGGTCGCGCCGCACAAGTACACGCTTCTTCCGCACTTCCACCTGAATGGTCCGCGCCTTACCACTGCTATCCGATTTCTTGATTTCAGTAACTTGTTTACGGGTCAGCGTAATCTTGTTCTTAGGCTCTTGTACGCCATGTTCTTTGCGCAGATATTCCAGCAAAGAGGTTTTGTCCTGTTCTGTGAGTACATCATCATACGCAGTCTTGTTGACGCCTGCTCCTCTCAACTGCTCCAGGAGCAGTTCAGCTGGCAGCCCTAATTCACTGGCAAACTGTGCTACGCTCGATTGTCCCATTTTGTTACTCCAATCTCTTTCACTTGCACTGTCAGCCAGTGCATTTTTCTTAGCTACGCTAATCTATCCCTGCCTCAAGCAAACCAGGGGGCACGCGCCGTCATGATCAATTGCTTGGCGCGCTCTACATCCATGCCTGTCAATTCAACCAAGTCATCTACGGCAAGGTCTGCCAAATCATCCATTGTGGCTACACCTTTACCAGCCAGAGTCCGCGCAGTCGCTTCGTCCATGCCTTCCATATGCAGCAAATCCTCAGAAGCTTCTCCGGCCTTCTCTTCCTTGGCAATCGCTTCGGTCAACAAGGCAGCGCGGGCACGCTTGCGCAATTCATTGATAGTATCTTCATCGAAAGCCTCGATCTCGCTCATTTCAGCCAAAGGCACATAGGCGATTTCTTCCAGGGTACTGAATCCTTCCTGCACCAGGATATCAGCAACCTCTTCATCGACATCCAGCTTCTCGACAAAAAGCTGCAAGATGCTGCTATGTTCTTCCTCGCTCTTTTTAGCAGCCTCTTCCTCAGTGAGGATATTTAATGTCCAACCCGTCAGCTCCGAAGCAAGGCGCACATTCTGCCCGTTGCGACCGATCGCCTGGGCCAATTGCTCTTCATCGACGATGACATCCATGCTGTGCGCGTCTTCATCCACCACAATGCCGGACACTTCTGCGGGAGCCATCGCATTGATGACGAACTGGGCAGGATCCATGGACCACAAGACGATATCGACACGCTCACCTGCCAACTCTCCTGTCACAGCCTGCACACGCGAACCACGCATGCCCACACAAGTCCCGACTGGGTCCAATCGCTGGTCATTCGACTTCACTGCAATCTTGGATCGTAAGCCTGGATCGCGCGCAGCCGACTTAATCTCCAGCAAGCCCTCTTCAATCTCCGGCACTTCGAGCTCGAACAGCTTAATCAAGAATTCAGGCGCCACACGGGAAAGAATGAGTTGTGGGCCACGCCCACTACGCTCAATACGAGAAAGATAGGCACGCACACGATCGCCGACCCGCAAGTTTTCCTTAGGGATCATTTGCTCACGAGGCAGCACAGACTCAAGACGACCAACCTCAATGATAGCGTTGCCTTTTTCCATGCGCTTGATGACTCCTGTCACCAAATGTTCCTTGCGCGCTAAAAAATCATCCAGAATCTGCTCTCGCTCGGCCTCACGCACCTTTTGCAGAATAACCTGCTTGGCAGCCTGGGCCCCAATACGCCCAAACTCCACTGACTCTAGAGGCTCTTCAATATAGTCGCCTACGGCAAATCCCTCGGCACGTGCATCATCCACCGCAATCTGTGCGGCAGGATTTTCCAACGCATCTGCCTCGACCACCTGCCAACGGCGGAAAGAACGATACTCTCCACTGTCGCGATCAATTTCCACACGAACATCAGCATCTTCAGTAAAACGTTTTTTGGTAGCAGAGGCCAGAGCCAGCTCCAATGCCGTAAAAATAACGGTTTTGGCCACATTCTTCTCATGGGCCAACGCATCGACCAATAACAATATTTCGCGACTCATTTCAATCTCCGCCAAAAAATTGGTGCTTAGAACTCAGGAGACAATCTTGCTTTGTCTATATTGGAAAATGGCACACGTTGCTCCACACCATCGCATTCCAATACAAGATATTCCTGATCCACCCCACGCAATATGCCTAAAAAATTCTTCCTGCCTTCAATCGGCATCCGTAAT
Source organism: Methylobacillus flagellatus KT (assembly GCF_000013705.1). Taxonomy (NCBI): domain Bacteria; kingdom Pseudomonadati; phylum Pseudomonadota; class Betaproteobacteria; order Nitrosomonadales; family Methylophilaceae; genus Methylobacillus; species Methylobacillus flagellatus. The sequence continues at coordinate 69,848 of NC_007947.1, read as the reverse complement.
TTCACTTGAGCCCGCTCGCCCGCGAACCGCACAAAATCCGACGTTTTCTTCAAGACGCGATCCAAGCCAGGGGAAGAGATTTCCAACCTGTCATAATCTATATCATGCTCGACAGCCAATAAGTTGCTCAGGTGATTGCTCACCAGTACGCAGTCGTCAATATTGATGCCTTCTGGCTTATCAATGAACAAACGAATCAATTTGCCACGATTGGCCAACTCCATGTCAACCAGTTCATATCCAAGCTGACCAAGAGACCTTTCCAGCAGTGCGTTTAAATCCTGCATAGCAAACCTTATTGCCTGATTCTACAAATAAAAAATGGGCTCAACGCCCATCCCCAATTATCGCTATTATAGCAATCAGCTACCAATAACACAAAAACAAAAGCCCTCTAACAGAGGGCTTTTGTCATCATTCAGAGACTCTGAATGTTAAATAAAAGCCTGGCGGTGACCTACTTTCGCATGCGTAGTGCATACTATCATTGGCGCGGAATCGTTTCACGGCCCTGTTCGAGATGGGAAGGGGTGGTTCCAATTCGCTATGGCCGCCAGACATAACCGGTAGTGCATGTGTATGAACACATTCACTGATATCTGATGGAACTTGCATAAGCAAATTCGTCTTCAACAAACAGAAGAAGTAAAGATGGTATTTTGATTGCTGCTTTGTCAGCACCTTGATTCAAGATTCAAGGTTATAGGATCAAGCCTCACGAGCAATTAGTATCGGTTAGCTTAACGCATTACTGCGCTTCCACACCCGACCTATCAACGTCCTGGTCTCGAACGACTCTTCAGTGTGCTCAAGGCACAAGGGAAGTCTCATCTTGAGGCAAGTTTCGCGCTTAGATGCTTTCAGCGCTTATCTCTTCCACACTTAGCTACCCGGCGATGCCACTGGCGTGACAACCGGTCCACCAGAGGTGTGTCCACTCCGGTCCTCTCGTACTAGGAGCAGCCCCCCTCAAACTTCCAACGCCCACGGCAGATAGGGACCAAACTGTCTCACGACGTTTTAAACCCAGCTCACGTACCACTTTAAATGGCGAACAGCCATACCCTTGGGACCGGCTACAGCCCCAGGATGTGATGAGCCGACATCGAGGTGCCAAACTCCCCCGTCGATATGAACTCTTGGGAGGAATCAGCCTGTTATCCCCAGAGTACCTTTTATCCGTTGAGCGATGGCCCTTCCATACAGAACCACCGGATCACTATGACCTGCTTTCGCACCTGCTCGACCTGTCCGTCTCGCAGTCAAGCAACCTTATGCCATTGCACTATCAGTACGATTTCCGACCGTACCTAGGTTACCTTCGCACTCCTCCGTTACTCTTTGGGAGGAGACCGCCCCAGTCAAACTGCCCACCATGCACGGTCCCCGATCCGGATTACGGACCTAGGTTAGAACCTCAACAACATCAGGGTGGTATTTCAAGGTTGGCTCCACGAGAACTGGCGTCCTCGCTTCAAAGCCTCCCACCTATCCTACACAAATCTTGTCAAAGTCCAATGCAAAGCTACAGTAAAGGTTCATGGGGTCTTTCCGTCTAGCCGCGGGTAGATTGCATCTTCACAAACATTTCAACTTCGCTGAGTCCCGAGAGGAGACAGTGTGGCCATCGTTACGCCATTCGTGCGGGTCGGAACTTACCCGACAAGGAATTTCGCTACCTTAGGACCGTTATAGTTACGGCCGCCGTTTACCGGGGCTTCGATCAAGAGCTTGCACCCCATCACTTAACCTTCCGGCACCGGGCAGGCGTCACACCGTATACGTCCACTTTCGTGTTTGCACAGTGCTGTGTTTTTATTAAACAGTCGCAGCCACCATTTCACTGCAACCCTCTTCTGCTCCACGAGCAAGTCGCTTCACATACCAAGGGCGCACCTTCTCCCGAAGTTACGGTGCTAATTTGCCGAGTTCCTTCTCCCGGGTTCTCTCAAGCGCCTTAGAATTCTCATCCTGCCCACCTGTGTCGGTTTGCGGTACGGTTCACATATACCTGAAGCTTAGTGGCTTTTCTTGGAAGCTTGGTATCAATCACTTCGTCTCACAAGGAGACTCGTCATCACGCCTCAGTCTTAACCTCCCGGATTTGCCTAAGAGATCAACCTACACGCTTAAACCACCTATTCCAACAGATGGCTGACCTAACCTTCTCCGTCCCCACATCGCAGCATATGTAAGTACAGGAATATTAACCTGTTTCCCATCAGCTACGCATCTCTGCCTCACCTTAGGGGCCGACTCACCCTGCGCCGATGAACGTTGCGCAGGAAACCTTGGGCTTTCGGCGAGGGGGCTTTTCACCCCCTTTATCGCTACTCATGTCAGCATTCGCACTTCTGATACCTCCAGCATTCCTCACAGAACACCTTCGCAGGCCTACAGAACGCTCTCCTACCATGCTAGTAAACTAGCATCCGCAGCTTCGGTTACGTGCTTAGCCCCGTTACATCTTCCGCGCGGGACGACTCGACCAGTGAGCTATTACGCTTTCTTTAAAGGATGGCTGCTTCTAAGCCAACCTCCTGGCTGTCTGTGCCTTCCCACTTCGTTTTCCACTTAGCACGTCATTAGGGACCTTAGCTGGCGGTCTGGGTTGTTTCCCTCTTGTCCACGGACGTTAGCACCCATGGACTGTCTCCTGTGATTGCACTTCTCGGTATTCGGAGTTTGCCATGGTTTGGTAAGCTCTTATGAGCCCCCTAGCCATAACAGTGCTCTACCCCCGAGAGTGAGACACAAGGCACTACCTAAATAGCTTTCGGAGAGAACCAGCTATCTCCAAGTTTGTTTAGCCTTTCACCCCTATCCACAGCTCATCCCCTAATTTTTCAACATTAGTGGGTTCGGACCTCCAGTACCTGTTACGGCACCTTCATCCTGGCCATGGATAGATCACTTGGTTTCGGGTCTACACCCAGCAACTGAACGCCCTATTCGGACTCGCTTTCGCTACGCCTCCCCTATCGGTTAAGCTCGCTACTGAATGTAAGTCGCTGACCCATTATACAAAAGGTACGCAGTCACCCCTTGCGAGGCTCCCACTGTTTGTATGCATGCGGTTTCAGGATCTATTTCACTCCCCTCCCGGGGTTCTTTTCGCCTTTCCCTCACGGTACTGGTTCACTATCGGTCGATTACGAGTATTTAGCCTTGGAGGATGGTCCCCCCATGTTCAGACAGGATTTCACGTGTCCCGCCCTACTTGTCGTTACCCTAGTTCCACAAACGGGTTTTCGTATACGGGGCTATCACCCACTATGGCCGGACTTTCCATTCCGTTCTACTAACGCGTCTGCTAAAAGTAACAGGCTTTTCCGGGTTCGCTCGCCACTACTTCCGGAATCTCGGTTGATTTCTTTTCCTCGAGTTACTTAGATGTTTCAGTTCACTCGGTTCGCCACCGCCCTCCTATATATTCAGAGGGGGTTACCCTTGCGGGTGGGTTTCCCCATTCGGACATTCCCGGATCAAAGCTTGTTTGCCAGCTCCCCGAGACTTTACGCAGGCTACCACGTCCTTCATCGCCTGTAATCGCCAAGGCATCCACCACATGCACTTATTCGCTTGACCCTATAACGTTGGACCCTGAACCCTTTTAAATTCAAGTCCGTGACTCACGAGTAGTGGTGAGTCCGTTACAGGCTGCTTCTAAAGCACTATCGAACCACGTTAAAAACAACGCTGTTCAATGTTTTGATTTCTGCAATCAAATTACCCATTGAATGTTTCAGACCTCATCACAAAGTCTTACTTCATTCTCTTTACTTCTTCCATTTTGTTAAAGATCAATCTAGCTTGTAAAAGCCAGACATAAAGACAGCACGCTGCGCTTATGTCTAACTTTTCAACAAAGTGTTGGTGGAGGATGACGGGATCGAACCGACGACCCCCTGCTTGCAAAGCAGGTGCTCTCCCAGCTGAGCTAATCCCCCTCTGAACTTCGCATTACTTCGTTACTCGTCTTCTTACATACCAAAGTATGCGGCGAAGATTCGCGCCTCGTATTACTCGTCCACTTGATAAGTGCTTGGTGGGTCTGGTTGGGCTCGAACCAACGACCCCCGCCTTATCAAGACGGTGCTCTAACCAGCTGAGCTACAGACCCTTAAGGCCAATCTTTGTTGCGCTCTTTAAAACAACCGATAAGTGTGAATGCTTGCAAGCAAGGCTTACTCTAGAAAGGAGGTGATCCAGCCGCACCTTCCGATACGGCTACCTTGTTACGACTTCACCCCAGTCATGAATCCCACCGTGGTAAGCGCCCTCCTTGCGGTTAGGCTACCTACTTCTGGTGAAACCCACTCCCATGGTGTGACGGGCGGTGTGTACAAGGCCCGGGAACGTATTCACCGCGACATGCTGATCCGCGATTACTAGCGATTCCGACTTCATGCAGTCGAGTTGCAGACTGCAATCCGGACTACGATCGGCTTTCTGAGATTAGCTCCCCCTCGCGGGTTGGCAACCCTCTGTACCGACCATTGTATTACGTGTGAAGCCCTGGCCATAAGGGCCATGAGGACTTGACGTCATCCCCACCTTCCTCCGGTTTGTCACCGGCAGTCCCAATAAAGTGCCCAACTGAATGATGGCAATTATTGGCAAGGGTTGCGCTCGTTGCGGGACTTAACCCAACATCTCACGACACGAGCTGACGACAGCCATGCAGCACCTGTGTCCACTTTCCCTTTCGGGCACCTAATGCATCTCTGCTTCGTTAGTGGCATGTCAAGGCCAGGTAAGGTTTTTCGCGTTGCATCGAATTAATCCACATAATCCACCGCTTGTGCGGGCCCCCGTCAATTCCTTTGAGTTTTAATCTTGCGACCGTACTCCCCAGGCGGTCAACTTCACGCGTTAGCTGCGTTACTAATGGATTTTACTCCACCAACAACTAGTTGACATCGTTTAGGGCGTGGACTACCAGGGTATCTAATCCTGTTTGCTCCCCACGCTTTCGAGCATGAGCGTCAGTATTAGGCCAGGAGGCTGCCTTCGCCATTGGTATTCCTCCACATCTCTACGCATTTCACTGCTACACGTGGAATTCTACCTCCCTCTCCCATACTCTAGCCTTGTAGTTTCAAACGCAGTTCCCAGGTTGAGCCCGGGGCTTTCACATCTGACTTACAAAACCGCCTGCGCTCGCTTTACGCCCAGTAATTCCGATTAACGCTTGCACCCTACGTATTACCGCGGCTGCTGGCACGTAGTTAGCCGGTGCTTCTTATCAAGGTACCGTCATCCTCATCCAGTATTAGTGGATAAGTTTTCTTTCCTTGCGAAAGAGCTTTACAACCCGAAGGCCTTCTTCACTCACGCGGCATGGCTGGATCAGGCTTGCGCCCATTGTCCAAAATTCCCCACTGCTGCCTCCCGTAGGAGTCTGGGCCGTGTCTCAGTCCCAGTGTGGCTGATCATCCTCTCAGACCAGCTACTGATCGTCGCCTTGGTAGGCTTTTACCCCACCAACTAGCTAATCAGATATCGGCCGCTCCATTAACGTGAGGTCCGAAGATCCCCCACTTTCCCCCTCAGGGCGTATGCGGTATTAGCTAATCTTTCGACTAGTTATCCCCCATTATTGGACACGTTCCGATATATTACTCACCCGTTCGCCACTCGCCACCAGGGAGCAAGCTCCCCGTGCTGCCGTTCGACTTGCATGTGTAAAGCATGCCGCCAGCGTTCAATCTGAGCCAGGATCAAACTCTTCAGTTTAATTCCGACTATTACTTTGTGGCCTCTTGCGAGGCCGGTATATCGCTTGGCTTAATCTCAAATGAATCTTAGGTGTAGCTTATAAAGCTACAGATTTCATTTAAGTGTTAAGCACTTGTATTTTGAGTTTGGGATACATATTAATATGTATCTTTTGCACTCACCTACAAGCACCCACACTTATCGGTTGTTCGTTTTGTTAAAGAGCAGGTTACTTCTTTTTACTCGCCCCTGATTCGTTTCCAAATCAGCGAGAGGTGCGCATTATACAGACCTTTTTAATCCGGTCAAGCTAGTCTCGAAATTTATTTCTTACAACTTCGATCCCGCCTCTATATCTACATCCCTTACAGCGAGCCGCGCATTTTACAGTTTCTTTCGAACTGGTCAAGTGATTTTTGAAATTAATTTCGAACCGCTTAACTGCGTTTCGCTTTATCAAGCGAGCCGCGCATTTTACAGACCTTTTTTAATCGGTCAAGGAGAATTTTCATTTCTTCAAACCCTCCTGCGAGCCCCACTGTTCAAGCGAGGTGCGCATTCTACGTAGCCCAGGATTTTGGTCAAGCCTTTTTTGTCACTATTACAAAATAATTACATTTCAAGGCTATCAAGCTTACATCACTTGCTGATCGTAATCCGGGCAAACTTGCGCTTGCCCACTTGTGCCACCACCACAGCGCCCTGCGCAACCTGCAACCCGCGATCCATGACTTTCTCGCCATCCAACCTCACGCCGCCTTGTTCTATCATGCGAAAAGCCTCAGAGGTGCTAGCAACCAGTCCCGCCTGCTTCAATAGCGGACCTATTGCAACCGCAGCCTCCTTGATCACCACGTTCACCTCCGGCACATTTTCAGGAATACCGCCTTTTGAGCGCAATTCGAAATCTGCAAGTGCATCAACCGCAGCTTGCTTGCCATGGAATCGCGTCACGATTTCCTGCGCAAAGCGCACTTTGATATTGCGCGGGTTTTCCCCAGCCTGAACGGAAGCGCGCCAACGCTCAATCGTTTCCATCGACTCAAACGACAATAAAGTGATATATCGCCACATGAGCTCATCCGAAACGGACATCAACTTACTAAATATAGTGTTAGCAGGCTCAGCAATACCGATATAGTTGCCCAGGGATTTAGACATCTTATTGACGCCATCGAGCCCCTCGAGCAGCGGGACCGTCAGCACGGACTGCGGAAGCTGCCCAAAGTGCTTTTGCAGCTCACGCCCCATTAATAAGTTGAAGCGCTGGTCGGTGCCGCCCAGCTCGATATCAGCCTTCAAGGCTACCGAGTCATAGCCTTGTAATAAGGGATAAAGGAATTCGTGGATCGCAATCGGCTGATTGTTCTTGTAGCGCTTCTCGAAATCATCCCGTTCCAGCATCCGCGCCACGGTATGTGTTGCAGCCAGCTTGAGCATGCCTGCCGCGCCGAGTTCATTGATCCAACTTGAATTGAACACCACTTCCGTTTGCTCGGGCTTGAGTATCTTGAATACTTGTTCCTGGTAAGTCCGCGCATTAACTTGCACCTGCTCAGCACTCAGTGGCGGACGGGTTGCGCTTTTGCCGGTCGGATCCCCGATCATGCCGGTGAAATCCCCAATCAGGAACAGCACTTTGTGACCTAAGTCCTGGAATTGGCGCAGCTTGTTAAGTAATACCGCATGCCCCAAATGCAAATCGGGCGCAGTCGGGTCAAAACCTGCCTTTACCTTCAACGGTTGCCCAGTGTTAAGCTTGTCGATTAGCTCCTGCTCGCCGATCAAGTCATCAATGCCACGTTTGATCAACGCCAAACTATCATTTAAATTTGCCATATCTTTAGAAATAACCGTGATTTAGGGTGCTTTTTTGCCTTCACCATGCAGAATTTTTCTGTTAGCATGGCTCATCGTCGATTTGTCACAGCAATCATGAGGTAGCGACCAGTGCAGCAAACTGAGCAGAGCCAAAGGAAAGTTATTTTAACGCAAAACCCAGCATTAAAAGAACGTAAGCTACGCCTGCGTTGGTTGCTCGCCATTTCAAGCCTTCCACTCTTCGGCATCATCACTGCATTCGGTATTGCCCCACAAACATCTACACAGGATGTGGCCATTTCCACCATTGTAGAAGATGTCGAGCTACCTGAAATTTCTACACCATTCGTTTCAGAAAATCTAGAAAGTGAAAATTACTGGCAAGCCGATCAGGTACGCCGTGATGACACTCTGGCTAGCCTGATGTCCCGATTGAATGTACAAAATAGCGAGGCTCTGGATTTCTTGCGCAAGAATCCCGATGCACGCGCGCTTGCCTCCCAGCTTCGACCGGGACGCGCCATCCAGGCACAGGTCAATGCCAGTGGTGAATTGCTCAAATTGCAATACCAGCTCAACCCCACTTCCACCTTGACTGTAGAACGTACCGATTCCGGCTATCAGGCCAAAACTGCCGAGCCAACTCTAGAGACTCACAACGTTTTGAAAACCGCTGAGATTAAAAGCTCGCTTTTCGCCGCGACTGACTCAGTAGATATCCCAGATTCCATCGCCATCCAGATGGCTGAAATTTTTTCCTCCGATATTGATTTCCATAGCGACCTGCGCAAAGGTGATCGTTTTGTCGTGATCTACGAAGCCAAATACAATAACGGCAACCTAGTCAACACCGGGCAGGTGCTGGCGGCTGAATTCACCAATCAAGGCAAGACCTACAAAGCTGTCATGTATCGCAATCCCGAAGGCAAAGTCGCTTATTACACGCCTGAAGGCAAGAGCTTGCACAAGTCTTTCCTGCGTTCCCCACTAGAGTTTACCCGTATCAGCTCTGGCTTTACCCTTGGCCGTTTCCATCCGATCCTGCAAAAAATGCGCGCTCACAAAGGCGTAGATCTTGCCGCGCCCATCGGCACCCGGATCAAGGCTCCCGCTGATGGCGTAGTGCAGTTTGTCGGGGTCAAGGGTGGATATGGCAATGTCATCTATTTGCAACACAATGGCGGCGTTACAACGGTCTATGGCCACCTTTCCCGTTTCGCGCCTGGCCTACGTCAAGGCATGAAAGTGTCGCAGGGCGATATCATTGGGCATGTCGGCATGACAGGCATGGCAACCGGCCCTCATCTGCATTACGAGTTCCTGCTGAACGGCGTCCATAGGGATCCTCTCAAAGTGGCGCTGCCTGCGGCTCAACCTCTTGCCCCTCAATACCGGGAAGATTTTCTCGCTCATAGCGCCAACCTGAACGCCCAATTGCAACTGCTGAGTGCAAGTACTGTCGCCTCGCTCGACTAGTGCAGCCTGAGCTTTTCATTGGCCTGATGTCAGGCACCAGCCTGGATGGTGCCGACAGCGTAATCGTCAAGCTGGAAAATCAGCGCTGCCAAGTCATCCAGCAACAGTTCACACCTTACCCCGCAGCTTTGAAACATATGCTGTTGGCATTGCATAATCCGGGCCATAACGAGCTCGAGTCAATGGCACGTACAGGCAACCAACTTGCCACGTTATACGCCGAAAATATAGAAGCATTGCTGAAGAAGGCCTGTCTCCACCCTAAGGCAATACGTGCGATTGGCTGCCACGGCCAAACCATACGCCATCGTCCTGAATGGGGCTTTACGCTGCAGATCGGCAACCCAGCATTGTTGGCCGAGCTGACAGGAATCGACGTCGTCGCCGACTTCCGTAGCCGCGACATTGCGGCAGGCGGTCATGGCGCTCCCCTGGTACCTGCCTTCCATGCCGCCATGTTCTCTTCTGCCGAGAAGCACCGGGTTGTGCTCAATATTGGCGGTATTGCCAACCTTACCAACCTACCGGCAACAGGGGGCAACATCATCGGATTTGATACAGGCCCTGGCAATATGCTCATGGATGCTTGGATCAATAAACACCAAGGCAGGGACTACGATAGGCAAGGAACTTGGGCAGCAAGCGGCTCCATCCTTCCCGATCTGTTACACCGCATGCTTTCCGACTCATTTTTCGCCAGACAGCCACCTAAAAGTACGGGCCGTGATACGTTCAACCTGGCTTGGCTTGAGCAGCTATTGCACCAAATTAAAGACAAACCCCGGCCGCAGGATGTGCAACGCACACTATTGGAACTGACTGCCGTTTCAATTGCCATGGCAGTGACACAGCATTGCGGTAATGTTGATGAGCTGTATGTATGTGGTGGTGGCGCTTATAATAACGCCTTGATGCAACGCTTACGGCAATTGCTGCAGCCAGTGCCTATTGCACTGAGTGATACACTGGGCCTTGCAGCCAATGCTGTAGAAGCAGCTGCTTTTGCCTGGCTGGCGAAACAGACTTTACATGGACTGCCTGGCAACCTGCCTGCCGTGACTGGCGCATGTGGTCCGAGAATACTTGGCGCAGTTTATGCTGCTTAATTTGTAACCAATCAACCATCCATGACTCCAGAATGATGAAACCAAGCAAAGTCACCCTTACTTTCGATGATGGTTCCGCGCCAATCGAACTCCCTATTCTACCCGGCAAGCTGGGGCCCAGTGTTATTGATATCCGCTCCCTGAGCAAGCATGGCTATTTCACTTACGATCCCGGCTTCCTATCAACAGCCTCTTGTGACTCCAATATCACTTTCATCGATGGCGAGGAAGGATTGCTGTTTTATCGCGGCTACCCCATCGAGCAACTCGCAGAGCACTCCGACTTCATGGAAGTCAGCTACTTGCTCATCTATGGCGAGCTACCCAATGCGGAGCAGAAAGAAAAATTCACCAATACCATTACGCGCCACAGCATGGTGCATGATCAGCTTACGCACATCTTCCGCGGCTTCAGACGCGATGCACATCCGATGGCAGTCATGGTCGGTGTTGTCGGCTCCATGTCAGCCTTCTACCATGAGGCAATTGATGTCAGCGATCCGAGAAACCGTGAGTTCGCTGCGCATCGCCTGTTGGCCAAAGTCCCTACCATTGCTGCCTGGAGCTACAAGTACAACGTTGGTCAGCCTTTCATGTACCCAAAGAACCGCTTCAATTATGCGGAAAACTTCATGCACATGATGTTCGCTACCCCATGTGAGGATTACGAACCCAACCCTGTATTGGCAAAGGCTTTTGAGCGTATTCTGATTCTGCATGCTGACCATGAGCAAAATGCCTCTACCTCTACAGTCCGTTTGGCAGGCTCCAGCGGGGCCAACCCATTTGCCTGTGTCGCTGCGGGTATTGCTTCATTGTGGGGGCCCGCACACGGCGGTGCCAACGAAGCCACGCTGAAAATGCTGGAGGAAATCGGCGATATCAGCCGTATCGGTGAGTACATTAAGCGCGCCAAAGACAAAACCGATTCGTTCCGCTTAATGGGATTCGGCCACCGCGTCTACCGCAACATGGACCCACGCGCAGCCATCATGCGCCAGACCTGTCATCAAGTGCTCGACGAGCTCGGCCTGAATGATGACCCCATGTTCAAACTTGCACTGGAACTGGAAAAGATTGCACTGGAAGATGAATACTTCGTCAGCCGTCGGCTGTATCCGAATGTCGACTTCTATTCTGGCATCGTCATGCGTGCAATGGGTATTCCGAACTCAATGTTCACGGCTATCTTTGCCTTGGCGCGTACCGTCGGCTGGGTTGCTCAATGGAATGAGATGATGTCCGACCCAGGCTCCAAGATAGGCCGTCCACGCCAACTATATACTGGTCCGGAACGTCGCGACTTTCTTCCGCTGGATCAGCGTTAAGACGCTAGAGCACCCTCTGGGGGAGAATTTAAAAAGGGGCCATGTAGGCCCCTTTCCTCTATTGGATTCGCGGCGCTTACGCCTCAAGCGGAGAAAGAAGAGCCGCACCCACAAGTCGTCGTTGCATTAGGGTTGCGAATCACGAACTGGGAACCCTGCAGGCTATCCTGATAATCAATTTCCGCCCCCACCAAGTATTGCAAACTCATGGGATCAATCAGCAATGTGACGCCATCCTTGTCGACCGTCGTGTCATCCTCATTGATGGTTTCCTCAAATGTGAAGCCATACTGAAAACCCGAACAACCGCCACCGCTCACGAATACACGTAATTTAAGATCTGGAGAGCCCTCCTCGTCAATTAGCTCCTTGACCTTGCGCGCCGCATTATCGGTAAATATCAATGGGCTTGGGATTTCCTCTGTCACTGCATTCATGGCTAACCACTCCTTAAATAATTGAATTCATTATCCTGCACGGGGCTTCTTCGGTCAATCTTTGACCTCCAAAATGGCAGGAGTTTCCGCGTTGGCACTTTCACCGACATATACCAGCCGCCCTTCAATGATGGCGCCAGTATGGATTTCCAGCGATTTGTAATGCACATCACCGGAAATCCTGGATTTGGCAAGCAGCTCCAGGTCATGAGTTGAATGTACAGGGCCACGCACCTCCCCATTCAATACGATTCTCGCCACTGTGACTGCGCCCTCAATGCTGCCATGCTCACTCAACACCAATGTACTGGGAGTACCTGGCACCTCGCTCACATCCCCCTTGATCTGCCCATCCACACGTAAACCGCCACTGAATATGACGTTGCCTTCAATGCGCGATCTGTACTGATCAAAGTATCTATACGGCTTTGCAGCTTATTCTTGTTCTTCAAGAACATGGGTATGCCCCTTTATCGAGGAGACAATCAACAGCCTCTGGTGGCAACTCCACCCTTTGTCTGATATTGGGCTGTGTTGCCCCCGTTTCAAGAAAAATGAGTTCTACCTCTTCAACCTTGATACCTCCCGGCAACGTAAAACTGCCATCCAGGCGTTGATGATAGCGGAAATTGACTTTTGCATGAGTGTTGTTGGCAGGTTGCAGAAGCAGAGGCACCCTAACTACTTGGCCTTGCTGATTCCTGCCTTGCAGTATAAAGCTTAGGTTGCCTTGCACCGACCTCCCTGCGTCAGATTGTTGCGAAAGCACCAGATGATATTGATAATGGCCAGATTCCTTACCCTTTTCCACGAATAAACGGGTCAGCTTCACCCCCTGCAGAGCAGCCCCGCTATTGTGCATGCTTTTATAGAAAGCCAGGTCTTCCTTGAGCTTCATCAACTCATCCTGTGCCTGCGCATAATCATGGGTAAGCTTTTCCTGAGCAACGCGCTGCACTTGCAGCTGCCTTTCTGCCTGGACAGCACGATTCATGAGCTCCTTCCTGGTAGGTTGTCGCTCTAGTGTCAGCGCCAAGGTACCTGTGGCATTTAACTTCCAGTATGCTAGTGCGTAGCCAATCACGATCAAGCCTATTATGCCCAGCAACTGCCAATACCAGGCCCGGTAAGATTTGACCGTTACCGGCTTGGTCGGCTTGTGGAAATGCCGCTTGACGCGACGCGAGATGCGCTTCATCCGCCAATCAGGGCAGCAAAGGAACGGTGTTCAGCCCTGCCTGCTCATCCAGCCCGAACATGATGTTCATGTTCTGCACTGCTTGCCCTGCCGCGCCTTTGACTAGGTTATCCTGCACCGCAATCACCGTCAGGTAGCCGCTATCCGGTTGCGAGTGCAATGCCAGGCGCAACTGGTTGCCCCCGCGAACCGTACGCGTTTCCGGCAAACTGCCTGGAGGCAGAACATCGACGAACGGCTCATTCTGGTATCGGGTCTCGTACAGAGCCTGGGTGTCTGTCTTCAGTCCCCGGGCTGACAGCTTGACGTAAATGGTGGACAACATGCCGCGAATCAGCGGAACCAGGTGAGGCACAAAAATGAATTGCAGCGATGTACCAGCCAATAGCTGCAATTGCGCAAGAATCTCCGGGTGGTGCCGGTGGCCGGCAACACCATAGGCTTTCATGTTGTCGCTGGCCTCCGCAAACAAGGTCGCAACCTCCGCCTTTCTGCCCGCGCCGGAAACACCCGATTTGGAGTCAGAGATGATGGGAACCGACAAATCGACCAGTCCTTGCTCCAGCAACGGCGCCAGTCCCAGCAATACGGTCGTCGGGTAGCACCCTGGGTTGCCGATCACCTGGGCGGAACGCACTTGTTCACGATACAGCTCAGGAATGCCATATACCGCATTCGCCAGGATATCAGGACAGCCGTGGGGCAGTTTGTACCATTTCTCGAAGACTGCCGTATCCTGCAACCGGAAGTCCGCTGCAAGATCAATCACCTTCACGCCCGCTGCTACCAGCGCCTGTGCCTGGCTCATGGCGACGCCATGCGGTGTTGCAAAGAACACCACGTCGCACTGCGACAGGTCGGCCTGGGCAGGATCGGTAAAGGCAAGGTCTACGCGCCCACGCAGGCTGGGAAACATATCCGCAACCGGCAGCCCGGCCTCGCCACGCGAGGTGATGACGCTCAACTCCGCATCAGGATGCAAGGCCAACAAGCGCAATAACTCGACGCCGGTATACCCAGTGCCCCCGACAATACCCACTTTTATCTTCTTGCTATGCATCACCTGACTTTACCTTCCGTTTGCTCCAGGCCATTTCTACAGAAATCTATAGTAACAAAAGCCTTGCCTGTTTTGAAAACGCCAAAACAGAAAAGCCGCAACAAGTGCGGCTTTTCATTAACAGCAACAACGTAAAGCTTAACGCTTGGAGAATTGCTTACGGCGGCGCGCCTTGCGGAGGCCAACCTTCTTACGCTCGACTTCACGTGCATCACGCGTCACGAAACCTGCCTTGGACAAGGCACTCTTCAATGCCGCATCGTAGTCGATCAGCGCACGGGTAATACCGTGGCGCACTGCACCGGCTTGACCAGACTCACCGCCGCCAGTCACGTTCACCAAGATATCGAAGCTGCCTTCGTTCTCGGTCAGTGCCAATGGCTGGCGCAAAATCATGCGTGACGTCACACGGGAGAAGTATTCGTCAGCAGGCTTGTCGTTCACAACGATGTTACCGCTACCGGACTTCAGGAATACACGAGCTACCGAACTTTTGCGGCGGCCTGTACCGTAGTTATATTTACCAATCATCGCTGCTTATCCTTATGCTTGACTTTGGATTACCAATGGCTGCGGCTGTTGCGCAACATGGTCATGCTTATCACCAGCATAGACCTTCAGCTTGCGGAACATGGCATACCCCAGTGGCCCCTTTGGCAGCATGCCTTTGACAGCTTTCTCCAGTGCACGGCCAGGGAAACGCTCTTGCATCTTACCAAAAGTTGTTGTGGAGATACCGCCTGGGTAACCACTGTGACGGTGGTATTTCTTATCCAGCGCCTTGTTGCCAGTTACCTTGATCTTGTCGGCATTGATCACAACGATATAATCGCCCGTATCCACGTGCGGTGTGTAAATAGTCTTATGCTTGCCACGCAGGCGGTGCGCAATTTCACTCGCCAAACGGCCCAGCACCAAATCCGTAGCATCTACCACGAACCAGTCGCGCTTTACTTCATGCGCTTTTGCAGAAAAGGTCTTCATCGGACAAACCAATATTCGCTGAAAAATTAAGAGGCGGATTGTATGCCAGGCGCTTGAGCTTTGTCAAACATTTCCGCGCTGCATTATTCAATTTCCCTAGATACTTAAAATACTTGATCTGAAATAATCGCTCGCCAACACCCCGACGAAGATCGCGGCGCCAAGCCAATTGTTGTGCAGAAACGCCTTGAAGCAAGACTGTCGATCACGATCGCGGATCAACGCATAATGATACAGAGCAACCAGCGCCGCAACCCCCAGCCCTGCGAAATAGGGCCAGGATTGCTGCAGCCGTACTCCCACCCAAGCCATCAAGATCAGGAAAGCGCCGTAGCACGCCATGACGGCGAAGACGTCCAGCCTACCGAAGAAAATCGCCGAAGACCTGATACCGATATTGAGATCATCATTGCGATCCACCATGGCATATTCTGTGTCATAGGCGATCGCCCAGAACACGTTGGCCAATAGTAATATCCAGGCCTCCAACGGCAATTGGCCTGTGATCGCTGCAAATGCCATCGGGATACCGAAGCCGAACGCAATGCCGAGATAAGCCTGGGGGATGGAGAGGAAGCGCTTGGTCAGCGGGTAACTGGCGGCCAAAAACAAGGCTGGAAACGACAAGGCCACCACCAAGGGGTTGAGCTGCAATACCAGAATAAATGCGACAAGGCTCAATGCCAGTGCCAGCAAAACGGCCTCCTTCGTCGTCACGTCACCAGTTACTAGCGGACGTTGACGGGTACGCTCTACATGACCGTCAAAATTGCGATCGGCCAAATCGTTCATGACACACCCTGCCGAACGCATCAACACGGTGCCGGCAATGAAGACAAACAATACCAGACCATCTGGCCAGCCCGGGCTGGCCAGCCATATCCCCCACAAAGTAGGCCAGAGCAGCAGCAAGATGCCAATAGGTTTGTCCAGCCGGGTCAGGCGATAATAGGCTTCGAGTTTTTGCCTAAGAGAGGGATTCTTCATTTCAAACAGTCTGCCCTATTTATTGATCAAGGGAAGTTTCAACACGCTAGGCAGGAACAACTCGCTCACCAGCACTGCCTTCCTTCCCAGCCTGAATACCGAGCGCCTCGCCCATATCGGGCCGCGCATCGCAGGAATATGCGCCACAGCCAGGCGATAGAGAAAATGCTGCGGTGAAAGTTTCTTGTACTGCAATGCGCCGCGGCACATGCGCGGATCAGCAAACAAGGCGCTGCCGAGCGAATGAGACCCCAGGCGGCCAAGGCCACGCCAGGTGCCTCGCATGGCTTGCTGGGGCAATAAGCTATGGGCAAACACTACCGCCTCGCCGTCACAACGCAATATGACATCCCGCTGCAAGGTATGCTGCCGAGGTAACACCTGCAATAGCTGCGCTTCGGCAAGAGGCGGCTTTTTCCTCGCCAGATGCAAGGGCTGCACTGCAAACTGCCTGCTATGTTGCTGCAAGCGCCTGGTCAATGAACCACGCTCGGTGAGCCAGGGACGGTAATGTCGAGCACCTACGGCCCGCTTGAGCCAACGGTCACGCATCTGCGGGAAGTGGGTAAAGACTTTCACTCACCGATTATCTCAGACTTTGACCAATTCTTCCGCATGCCCTAGCCAGCGCGCCAGGTGGGCTTCTGCCGCCCGAGGTGATTTCTCCAGCAATTCCGCCGCGATATCGCGCGCGGCCTCCAGCAACTCCTGGTCCCGCTCCAGGTCGGCAATCTTCAACATCGGCACGCCGCTCTGCCGTACGCCCATGAATTCTCCTGGCCCGCGCAACGCGAGGTCGGCCTGGGCGATGGCAAAACCATCATTCGATTCGTAGATAATCCTGAGGCGCGCGCGCGCCGTTTCCGAGAGCTTGCCCTCCTGATAGAGCAGGATACAGCTGCTTTTGGCTGCGCCGCGCCCGACCCGGCCACGCAATTGGTGCAGTTGTGCCAGACCCATGCGCTCGGCATGCTCGATTACCATCAGGCTGGCATTGGGCACATCCACGCCCACCTCGATCACGGTAGTCGCCACCAGCAGCTGGGTTACGCCTGCGCTGAACGCAGCCATCACCGCCTGTTTCTCGGCAGGCTTCATGCGGCCATGCACCAGCCCCACGCGTAAATGCGGGAAAGCCTCGCGCAAGCGCTCGTAGGTTTCGGTCACGGTCTGCAATTGCAATACCTCAGACTCTTCGATCAAGGGGCAGACCCAGTATGCCTGACGCCCCTCCATGCAGGCATGCTGCACACGCTCCAGCACTTCGTCGCGCCTGGCATCGGACACCAGCCGGGTCACGATGGGAGTGCGCCCGGGCGGCAGCTCGTCGATCACCGATACGTCGAGGTCGGCAAAATAGCTCATGGACAAGGTTCGCGGAATCGGCGTGGCACTCATCATGAGCTGATGCGGCTGTACGCCCTTCTGCCGCAATGACAAGCGCTGCTGCACGCCAAAGCGGTGCTGCTCGTCGACAATGGCGAGTCCCAGCCGCTGGAACACTACCTGTTCCTGAAACAAGGCATGGGTGCCAATCACGAGCTGCGCCACACCGTTCTCCACAGCAGCCATCATCTCGCGCCGCTCCTTCTTGCCCTGGCTGCCCGACAGCCAGGCTACCCGTATGCCTAAGGGCGCCAGCCAAGTCTGCATTTTCTGGTAGTGTTGCTCGGCAAGGATTTCCGTCGGCGCCATGATGGCCGCCTGCCAACCGTTTTCAACCGCCTGCAGCGCCGCCATTGCGGCGACGATGGTCTTGCCACTGCCGACATCGCCTTGCAACAGGCGCTGCATGGGGTAGGGCTGCTCCAGGTCGCGGCAAATCTCTACGGCGACGCGCTGCTGAGCCTGGGTCAGGGTAAATGGTAAGCTGCGCAGCAAAGCAGTCACCAAGGTGCGGGACGGCGCCAATGCAGGCGCACCCTGATGCCTGCGACGCGCATGGTGCTTGCGCATGGAAAGCTGCTGCGCGAGCAATTCGTCAAAGGCCAGCCGCCGCCATGCAGGATGGTCGCGGGATTCCAGGCTGCGCAGCGCCGTGTCTGGTGTCGGATGGTGCAGGAGGTGCAGGCTTTCCGAAAAGCTTGGCAAGGAAAGTCCACTGTATATTTCCTGCGGCAGGATTTCCGCAATATCCACGTGCTCCAAAGCCCAGGATATCCATTTGCGCAACACTGCCTGGCTCAAGCCTGCCGTGGTGGGATAGAACGGCGTCAATGCCTCGGCAACTGGCGCATGAGCTTCCACCTGTCTGCACTGCGGATGCACCATTTCCCAGCCAAAGAAACCACCACGCACCTCGCCAAAAGCGCGAATATACCGTCCTTCTTTCAGGGTGGCGACCTGGCTGGGGTAGAAATGCAGGAAACGCAATACCAGTTGCCCAGTATCGTCGCGCAACCGACAAACCAGTGCCTTGCGCGGACGGTATTGTACTTCGGTATGCACGATCTCGCCCTGGACCTGGGCCTGCTCGCCGGTATGCAGATCACGGATCGCCGTAATGCGGGTTTCGTCGAGGTAGCGCAGGGGCATGTGCAGCAACAGGCCCTGCCAGTTGCAGATGCCAAGCTTGGCAAGCCGCCCCTGCAATGCCGGGGTCATGCCTTTAATGCCATCGAGCTTGCTGTTGGCCGGTAGTTTCGACGCCATGATCCTGGGAAGTTATTGATCCTGGCTGAATCGCTCACGTCTGAGCAGGCAGGAAAATTGGCAAGCGATCCTGGTGGCATTGCTGGGCGCCTGTACTCGACACAAATGCAGTAATGCCGTAGGAAAGTCGTGTGCTAGGCGCCAATCTCCAGTACACCATCGGCTTCTACCAGCGCGTTGCGCGGCAATTGCGCCACGCCGACCGCTGCACGGGCAGGATAAGGCTGAGTGAAATATTCCGCCATGATGGTATTCACCAGCGCAAAGTGGGAAAGGTCAGTCAGGAAAATATTGAGCTTGACCACATCAGCAAGCGAACCGCCAGCGGCTTCCGCCACAGCCTTGAGGTTTTTGAATACCCGGTGAACCTGCGCCTCGATGCCATCCACCAACTCCATGGTCGCAGGATCAAGACCAATCTGCCCGGACAGGTAGACAGTGCTGCCGTTGACTTTGACTGCCTGGGAATAAGTGCCGATCGCTTGGGGGGCGCCATCGGTATGGATGATTTGCTTGGCCATGTATCTCTCCTGAAAACTGATTGAAGTATTGTTGGTTGAAAATAAAGCGCTACTGGATCCGTTGCTCGGCCCCGGACCCCTTGACGCGATTGATGCGCACCACATCCGGGATCTTGCGCAGGCGCCGCATCAACTCGGCCAGGTGCACGCGATTCTCCACCTGCACCGTGAAATTCATGTTGGTATAGGTGCTATTGTCCGCCTCTTCCATGCTGACATTGTCAATGTTCGAGCCGGCCTCGGCAATGCCGGAGGCAATTTTCGCCAACATGCCGCGGCGATTTGCCACCACCAGCTTGAGGCTGACCTTGTACAGTCTGTGACCCTGCGGATCCCATTCCACATCCAGCCATTTGTCGGGGTCAAGGCGGAATTTGCGTATTGCAGGGCAATCGTGCGTATGGATCACCAGCCCCTTGTCCTTGTTGATAAAACCCAGAATGGGATCGCCGGGAATGGGGCGACAGCATTGCGCAAACTGTACCGCCATGCCTTCAGAACCGCGGATCGTAATCGTGTCCAGTATCTTGGCAGGCGCTTTCTGCTGCTCTGTCACGGCGTCCTGCTGTCCGGCTTGCGCCATCAACTGGTGCGCCACCATCACATTCAGGCGCTTGCCCATGCCGATGTCCGCAAGGATTTCGTCCTTGCTCTTGGCGCCATAATCCCTGACCAGGCGTTGCCAGGCCGACTCATCAATCTCCGCAGGATTCGCGTGCAGCGCACGCAGGGCCTGGTTCAGCATGCGCTCGCCCAGCAAGGCCGACTCGGTAGACTGCATGGACTTGAGGTAATGCCGGATATGGGCACGCGCCTTGCCAGTCAGCACATAATTGAGCCATGCAGGGTTGGGATGGGCATGGGCGGCGGTAATGATTTCCACATGGTCGCCATTGTGCAGCTCGGTACGCAAGGGAGCGAGCTCCTGGTTGATTTTTACCGCCACACAGCGATTGCCGATGTCAGTATGCACCGCATAGGCAAAATCAACTGCCGTCGCGCCCTTGGGTAAGGCCATGATATTGCCCTTGGGCGTGAAAACATAGACCTCGTCGGGGAACAAGTCCACCTTGAAATGCTCGAGAAACTCGAGCGAGTCCGTACTTTCGCTCTGGATGTCCAACAGGCGCTGCAGCCACTGGTGCGTCTGCTGCTGCAAAGCCGTCAAATGGGCATCTGTAGTCTTGTACAGCCAGTGCGCGGCAACCCCTGCATCGGCAATGTTATGCATTTCACGGCTGCGGATCTGGATTTCTATCGGGGTGCCGAACGGGCCGAACAGCGTCGTATGCAAGGACTGATAGCCGTTGGCCTTCGGAATGGCGATATAGTCTTTGAACTTGCCGGGAATGGGCTTGTAGAGTCCGTGCAGCACGCCTAGCGCAGCATAACAGGTCGGCAGGTCACGGACGATGACCCGAAAGCCGTAGATATCGTAGATTTGTGAAAACGTGATGGTCTTCCCCGTCATCTTTTTGTAGATGCTGTAGAGGTGTTTTTCCCGGCCAGTCACTTCGGCTTCGATATTTTGCTCTTTCAGGCGCTGGTTGATGGCATCTAGGATTTTGCCGACCACTTCCTTGCGGTTGCCGCGTGCCGCCATGACCGCCTTGGAGATCACGCGGTGCCTCATGGGATAGAGATACTTGAAACTCAGATCCTCAAGCGTCTGGTAAATTTCGTTCAGTCCGAGCCGGTTGGCAATCGGCGCATAGATATCCAGCGTTTCGCGCGCAATACGACGCTGCTTCTCCGGCTTCATGACGTCGAGCGTGCTCATGTTGTGCAGTCGGTCAGCGAGCTTGACCAGGATCACGCGTACATCCTGCGACATTGCCAGGAGCATTTTGCGGAAATTCTCCGCCTGCGCCTGGGTCGCACTCTGGAATTCTATCTTGTCGAGCTTGGATAGACCGTCTACAAGTTCGGCAACCTGCTTGCCGAACCTGTCACTAATCTCCTGCTTGGTAACGCCGGTATCCTCGACCACATCGTGCAGCAAGGCGGCGATCAGGGTGGGAGGATCAAGATGCAGCTCGGCAAGGATGCCCGCAACGCTGACGGGATGAGTGACATAGGGCTCACCGCTGCGACGCACCTGGCCCTCATGTGCCGCCGCACTAAAACGGTAGGCATCCCAGATGTGGTCTATGTCATCTTGCTTGAGGTATTCCCGCAGGCGCAGGGTGAGCTGGGAGTCTTCGCTGTCGGCTGGCAGCAAAGGAGGGGGTGAAGTTGGTTCGGCTGGTCTTTTGGCTGCGGTCTTAGGCATAAATTCCAGTCATCATTCTGTTCTACATGGTCGCCAACCCGGAAGCATGATCCGGCATCACCCGGCTGCATCACCAGCTCGCATTCACTACTTTGTCGTGCGATCAGGCATGCCCGCGGTTAAGCACTTCCAAGCCGACCTTGCCTGCTGCAATCTCACGCAATGCCAGCACAGTGGGCTTGTCCTTGCTGCCGTGCACATTCACGAGCGGCTCCGCGCCATTGGCGAGCTGGCGGGCGCGGTAAGCGGCCACCAAGGTCAGCTGGAAACGGTTGGGTATCTTTTCCAGACAATCATCAACAGTAATACGTGCCATGTTATGAATATCTCCTGAATGTTGTCATGTCATCTACATAGACCGGAAGCGGGCTAAAGCAGTTTCTGCACCACATCCTGATAACGGATGAGCTGCTTTTCACGCCGCAACCGCTGGCTGCGGATAATGGCCCGCAGGTCTTCCAGTGCATGTTCGAATCTGTCGTTGATTGTAACATAGTCAAATTCTGTCACGTGGCGCATCTCTTCCCTGGCTGCAGCAAGCCTGCGCGCAATGACTTCGGCACTATCCTGCGCACGGTTGTTCAAGCGTTGTTCCAACGCCTCCATCGAAGGCGGTAGGATGAAGATGCTGATGGCGTCGGCATATAGGCTGCGCACCTGCTGCGCACCCTGCCAGTCGATTTCCAGAATCAGGTCATATCCTTCCGCCAGTGCGGAATTTACCGTCGACTGCGATGTACCGTAATAAGCACCGTGCACCTGCGCGCTTTCGAGAAAATCACCATGGTTGAGCAGCTCCACGAACCTGGCCTCCTCAACAAAATGGTAATGCACGCCGTCCTCCTCGCCGGGCCGAGGCTTGCGCGTGGTATGGGAGACAGAGAGCTTGATATGCTCGTCACCGTCTAGCAATGCGCGCACCAGAGAGGTTTTCCCGGCGCCTGATGGCGCGGTGATGATGAATAGATTGCCTTTCATAGCATGAATGTTCCGTCCACAGACTTTTAAGAAATCAGACCCGATGCGCCAGCCTGCGCTTGTAGAAAATGGATGACAACAATGCCGCGATGATGAACACCACGCCGATCAGCCCGCTCACCACCTCAGGCACGGGCCGGTAGATGGTGTAGAACATGACTAGACCGAGGACGCCTATCGCATAATGGGCGCCATGTTCCAGATAAACATAGTTGTCGAGCGTACCCTTGTACACCAGGCGTACGGTCATGGAGCGCACGAACATCGCACCTATGGTCAAACCCAGCATAATGATCACCACATCGCGGGTAATCGCAAACGCACCGATCACGCCGTCGAACGAGAATGAGGCGTCGAGTATTTCCAGATAAAGAAAACCCATCGCACCGTTGCGCTTCGCCGTCTTGGCAAAAGCGTCGCCCTCGGCCTGCGAGGAAAAGAACCCGCTCAAGCTGTCGATGAACACATACAGCACCACACCACTCAGTCCTGCCAGCAGAATAGTCAGGCGCTCTGCCTGCGAGATGGGCAAGAAATTCTGCAGGCTCAGCAGAATCAGCAGAATGAGGATGATCTTAATCGACTCCAGGCTGCCCAGCTTGCCGAAAGCCGCCTCCAAGCGCCCCAGCCAATGCAACTCTTTTTCCGGGTCCAGCAGGAAGCTCAGGAACACCAGGAACAGGAAGGAACCACCGAAGGCCGCAATCGCGGTATGGCCGTCATCGAGGTAGTCGGCGTACAGCACCGGATTATTGATGGCCATATCGGCCACATCCAGCAACCCCTGGTCAGTGGCTGCAGCCACCAGCAGCAGAGGGAACAGCAGGCGCACGCCGAACACGGCAATCAGGATGCCTACGGTCAGAAAGATGTGCCGCCACTTCTCATCCATTTCCTTGAGGATAGAGGCATTCACCACAGCATTGTCGAAAGACAGGCTGACTTCCATGATGCCGAGTATCAATGCCACGCTGAGTGCAGGCCAGATGCCGACCAGCCCACCCTTGCTTTGATACCCCCATAGCGCAGCCAGCCCGAGGCAGAGGAAAGTGACAAAAAAGGAATATCTGAAATCGCGCATTGCTTAAGTTCCGGATCGATGAGGTTCATGGTCAGGCATTGCCTGTGCCAGGATAATCGGGACAGCTATTCTATGTTCTGCACCTGCTCGCGCATTTGCTCGATCAGCAGCTTGAGTGCCATGGCGGCCTGTGATACTTCGGTGGAAACAGACTTGGAAGCCAGCGTATTGGCCTCGCGGTTCAATTCCTGCATGAGGAAATCCAGCTGCTTACCTGCCGGGCTGCCCGCCTCGAGAATGCGCTTGACTTCCTCTATATGCGCGCCCAGGCGGCTCAGCTCCTCATCAACATCAATACGCTGGGCAAAGATGGTGAGCTCCTGGCGGATACGCTCATCATCCGCCGAACCCATCGCATCCTGCAATTTGCCATAAAGGCGCTCCCGGTAGATATTGACCTGCTCAGGAAGCAAGGGACGCACCCTGTCAACCAGAGTTTCCATTTCCGCCAGGCGGTCGACAATGATGGCCTTGAGCTTGGCGCCCTCGCGTGCGCGTGCTTCGGTCATCTGCTGCACCAGCTTCATCAGGCTTTCACGAATGGCGATCGACAGGGCTTCGTGGTCTATCCCTTCACTCGACACTACCCCCGGCCATCGCAGAATGTCCGCCACGCTCAAGGGCCGGCTTTCCGGAAAATGGCGCTGCACGCTGACCATCATCTGTGCTAATTGCTGCAATACCGTATCATCCAGTTGCACTTGCCGTTGCTCGGTATCACGCTGAGCCAGGCTGATGCGGCATTCCACCTTGCCACGCTTGAGGCGCTGGCCGATCAGCTCGCGCACCTGTGGTTCGAACATGCGCACATTGTCATCCAGCTTGAGTTGTAATTCGAGGTAGCGATGATTGACCGAGCGCAGTTCTAGCACCAGAACACCATGGCTCACCTCTTGCTCCAGCGAGGCATAACCCGTCATGCTGAAAATCATATTGATGGCAATTCCTGATTAAATTTGGCCCATGGTATCAAATCCAGAGGGTTTCATGACAGAATAGCCTGCAAATTATAGGTTTTACCCTTGTCTCTCATCATTCACCAGCCCATGTCCGCCAACCAGAACCTTGCCCTGCCGCCAGGCTACCAATTGCAGGGATATGAAATCAAAAAGCTTCTCAGTGCTGGCGGATTCAGCTTTGTCTATATTGCACGCGACCTGGAGAACAACACCACAGTTGCCATCAAGGAGTACCTTCCCAACATGCTCGCATTGCGCAAGGAGGGAGACCAGGTACGTATTCCGACCAATGAAGCCGCCGCAGGATTCCGCTTCGGACTGAAATGCTTTTTCGAGGAAGGTCGCGCACTAGCCAATATTGAACACAAGAACATCGTGCGCGTGCAGAACTTTTTCCGTGCCAATGATACCGTCTACATGGTAATGCGGTATGAACGCGGAAAGTCTTTGCAGGAATATGTGCTGGCGCGCGACACGCCATTGCCGGAAACCATGCTGCGCAGCGTGTTCGGCCAGTTGCTCAATGGGCTGCGCGAGGTGCACGCGCAGAAGCTGCTGCACCTCGACATCAAGCCTGCCAACATTTATATCCGACTGGATGGTTCTCCCGTATTGCTGGATTTCGGCTCTGCCCGCATGGCGCTCAACGAAGCATCCAACGCCTTGCCGCCTAGCTATACCCCGGGCTTTGCCTCACCAGAGCAGTATGGGGACCGCAAGCAGCTGGGCCCTTGGAGCGATGTCTACAGCATAGGCGCCAGCATGTATGCTTGCTTGCTCCAAGCGGCACCACAAGCTGCGGATCAACGCGTCAAGAAGGATCAGCTGGTGCCTGCAGCGCGGCTGGGCAAAGGCAGATATTCGCCCAACCTGCTGGAGATCATCGACAACTGCATGGCCTTGGATTACATGGACCGCCCTCCCAGCGTATTTGCCTTGCAGAAATCCTTGCTGGATGAAACGCCGCTGCCGGTACGCCATGGCTGGCTACACAAAATCTCTACATTGTTCACCCGCGATTGATATAGAACAGGCTGAACCACCATGAAATTCACGATACACCAGAGCAGCCGCAGCGGAGGAAGGCTTGTCAACCAGGACCGCGTTGCTTACTCCTATAGCAAGAATGCCTTGTTGCTGGTCCTTGCTGACGGCATGGGCGGGCACCAGCGTGGCGAAGTTGCCGCCCAGCTCGCGGTCACAATGCTGACCAGCGCATTCCAGCGCGCAGCCCAGCCGGAGCTGCCTGATGTAGTGGCATTTCTGGAAACCGAGATCATGAAATTGCATGAGGCCATCCACCAGCTGGCAAAAAACCGCGAATTGCCAGAAACACCCAAGACCACCCTGGTCGTCGGCATTCTGCAACACCAAACGCTCTATTGCGCCCATGTGGGCGACTCACGGCTCTATCATTTTCGCAACGGCAAGCGGTTGTTCCGCACCGAAGATCATTCGGTCGTCCAGTTGATGCTGCAACAGGGCAAGCTGGATGCGAAATCCATGCTGCAGCACCCCGACCGCAACAAGATATACAACTGCCTGGGCAGTGAATTGCTGCCCACTATCGACATCGCCCCCCCTTCTCCCCTGAAAGCCGGCGACCAGATACTGCTCTGCAGCGACGGCCTGTGGGCCCAGCTCAGTGATGAACGCATGCAGGATATCCTCAACAATGGCCTTGGCGTCGCCCACAGCGTACCCAGCCTGCTGGATGCGGCAGAAAGACTGGGAGGCAAGGACATGGACAACCTGAGCGCCATCGGCGTGCAATGGGAAACCAAGGCTG
Source organism: Methylobacillus flagellatus KT (assembly GCF_000013705.1). Classification (NCBI taxonomy): domain Bacteria; kingdom Pseudomonadati; phylum Pseudomonadota; class Betaproteobacteria; order Nitrosomonadales; family Methylophilaceae; genus Methylobacillus; species Methylobacillus flagellatus. Next base: position 43,478 of record NC_007947.1, on the reverse strand, counting down.
AACAGCCCCTGACCATCTCCACGCTTGACATGTCGCTGGCTCAGTCCCACACCATCCTGGGCTTGGCAGCGCCGGCAGCCAGCAGCTCGGCGGCGCGGGCTGCAGATCTGGATGAAGAAGATATCGAGCGCGCTATCGCGGAAATCAACGCAGCAATCAAGCGCAGCAAATATTGAACCCATAGCCACCGCTCAGGACTAAGCAGCAGGCCGTGGCAATCGTCACGCTTACCCTGGCCATCGCATATAATATGCACTTTGCAATTTCAGGAAACATCATGCGTCCCAGCAACCGCGCTCCAGACCAGCTAAGAGAAGTCGAGATCATCCGCCATTACACCAAGCATGCGGAAGGGTCGGTGCTGGTCAAGTTTGGCGACACTCATGTATTGTGCACCGCCAGCGTCGAAGACAAGGTTCCGCCCTTCCTGCGCGGGAGGAATCAGGGCTGGACAACTGCGGAATACGGCATGCTGCCCCGCTCTACCGGTAGCCGCATGGATCGCGAAGCAGCGCGAGGCAAGCAGTCGGGCCGCACCCAGGAAATCCAGCGCCTGATCGGGCGCAGCCTGCGCGCCGTCATCGACCTCGGGAAGTTGGGCGAGCGCACTATTCACCTTGATTGCGACGTGATCCAGGCAGACGGGGGCACGCGTACCGCGAGTATCACCGGTGCCTATGTCGCCCTGCATGATGCCGTTGGTTTCATGCTGGCAAACGACATGATTCAAGAGTCACCCCTGCGCGATGCCGTGGCCGCGATCTCGGTAGGTGTCTATCAGGGCACGCCAGTCCTGGATTTGGATTACATTGAGGATTCCGCCTGCGATACCGACATGAACGTGGTCATGACCGGCAGCGGCGGCTTTGTCGAAATCCAGGGCACCGCAGAAGGCGAGCCGTTTCAGCGCGCAGCTATGAACCGCATGCTGGAGCTGGCCGAAAGCGGCATCCGCACCCTGTTGCTCAAACAGAAGGAAGCGCTGGGGCTATAATGATGGGAATGCCTTTCCAGAAACTGGTGATCGCCAGCGGCAACCAGGGCAAGCTGAAGGAAATCCAGACTTTGCTCGCGCCGCTGTCGATTGAGGTACTGCCGCAATCCGCGCTCAATGTGCCGGAGGCGGAAGAACCGTTCGTGACTTTCATCGAGAACGCTCTGGCCAAGGCGCGCCATGCCAGCCGCTATACCGGCCTCCCGGCTCTGGCCGATGATTCCGGTATCTGCGTCAATGCCTTGCAGGGTGCGCCGGGCGTCCATTCCGCACGTTATGCTGGCGAACCCAAGTCCGACGAGCGCAACAACCAGAAACTGCTGCAAAGCCTGGATGGCGTGCATGACCGGCATGCCTACTACTATTGCGTGATGGTCCTGGTTCGCCATGCAGATGATCCGCAACCATTGATCGCAGAGGGTGCCTGGCACGGCGAAATCCTTACTGCGCCGCGAGGTAGCGGCGGCTTTGGCTACGACCCGTTATTCCTGGATGCCAAGACCGGACAAACCGCAGCGGAACTGTCGGCCGAAATCAAGAACCGCATCAGCCATCGCGGGCATGCACTGGCCAAGCTTGTGCAGCAACTGGAAAGATTAGCGTCATGAGCGGAAACTGGCCTAAGTGGTTGCGAGACGACGGCAGCGTCGTTTCCTGCACGGAAAAAGTCAAAGTCATGACCGAGAACTTCGACGAAATCAGGCAGATCGCCCAAGATGCCCTGGAGGACGGCCTATTGATGGAAGTGTCCGAGGCACAAATGCGCGAAGCACTGCATCGCCTGATTGACGAACTGGTGAATCCCTATCAGCACAACCATAGCAATCAAGACGATTAGCGCTCCCCCTGGGCAGCCAGCACCTGCAGAAATGCTTGCCTCGGCGCCAACCCAGCCCCCGCCGTTGTCGCTTTACATCCATATCCCATGGTGTGTGCGCAAGTGCCCTTATTGCGATTTCAATTCGCACGAGTCGCGCACCGAGATTCCAGAAGCAGCCTATGTCGATGCGTTGATTGCAGACCTAGAGCAGTCGGTACCACGCATCTGGGGACGTCGCGTGCACAGTATTTTCTTCGGCGGCGGCACACCCAGCCTGTTCTCGCCCAAGGCGATCGACCGCATCCTCAGCAATGTGCGGGCTCTCGTGCCCTTGAGCGTGGATTGCGAGGTCACGCTGGAAGCCAATCCGGGCACCGTGGATGCCGCCCATTTCCGCGGATACCGCGCGGCAGGCGTCAACCGGCTCTCGCTTGGCATTCAGAGTTTCGACAGTACCTATCTGCAGAAACTCGGGCGCATCCATGATGAGGCACAGGCCATGGCCGCTGCCGATCTCGCTCTGCAGACCTTTGATTCCGTCAACCTGGACGTCATGTACGCATTGCCCGGACAACACCTGGAACATGCCCTGGCCGACGCGCAACGCGCCTGCAGCCTCCAACCCGCACACCTGTCGTTCTACCATCTGACGCTGGAACCCAATACGCCGTTTCACCGTACTCCGCCTGCATTGCCGGACGACGACACCAGTGCCGCCATGCAGGAAGCGATAGAAGACCTGCTGGGCCGGCATGGCTACGAGCATTACGAAACCTCGGCGTTTGCGCAACATGGCAAGCAGTGCCGCCACAACCGCAATTATTGGCTGTTCGGCGATTACCTGGGCATCGGGGCCGGCGCACATAGCAAACTGAGCTTCCATGACCGCATCACGCGCGAAAGCCGCCACAAACATCCCAAACGCTACCTGGAACATGCCAGCCGAGGCAATGCCGTGGAGCACCAATGGCAGATTGCCAGGCATGAACTGCCCTTCGAGTTCATGATGAACGCCTTGCGGCTCACCGGCGGCTTTGCACCCGCACTTTTCGAGCTACGCACCGGCCTGCCGCTGGAAAGCATTGCCCATACGCTGCAACATGCTGTTCAAAAAGGGTTATTGGACGTAGGCCAGGAGCGCATTGCCCCCACATTGCTGGGACAACGCTTCCTGAATGAACTGCTGCAACTGTTCCTGGATTGACTGTCTCACACTAAGTTTCACTTTGTAGGACAAACTCTGTATTAGAATACAGCGATTCTGGAAGGGCATGACTGTCAGGCATGAGGGTGAGCATTGCCAGCCTTGCCCAGAACATCAGGGGAAACCTACAACTTGGGTCAGGCCATGGATCAACATAAAAAGTCAGTTGAAACTGCACGACAAACCCTTATTCAGCTTGCCAAGAGCCGGATAGCGCCAACACCCGATAATTATCGCAAAGTCTATTATGCCATTGATGGCCGGGCTGCCACGGAAGATAGCGCAGTGGCCATAGGCCGGCTATTGAGCAACGTGCTCAAGGAAGTTGGCATACAGCATCCCCCCTACGGCACTCGCATCAACCACATCCTCAACCTCCTTGAAACAGAGGATTGGAACCGCCTGGAAACTGCGCTGCTGCAGCTGCTGACAGATTTGTCCAGACACGTCGCACCGGCCGCCGCCACAACACAAGACAGGGCTGGCCTCGTGACGCTCTGGCGCAACATGCTGATCAGGACGCTAGACCTGGTAGTCATACCCCAACTACAGGAAGTCCCCGATGCCCAGGCGCGTGCAAACGCCTTGCTGCAAGAAGCACAGCTGGCGCAAAGCCGAGAAGACATCCTGGCCTTGGAAACCGCATTGAAAAACATCCTGTTTAGCCTGGAAATGCACTTGGATACCCAGAGCCAGCTGCAATTACGGCTGCTGCATCTGCTGCGACTGCTGGTCGTGAGCATGGAGGCCTTGGTGCTGGAAGAACAATGGCTTCAGGGCCCGACGGCGGCAGTGCGCGAAATTCTGACCCAGCCATTGAATCTGGACTCATTGTCAAAGGCTGAGGATACGCTGAAAGACCTCATCTTCATGCAGGGCCAATTACGGCCGGGGCTGATCGAGGCCAAGAAGACACTGAAGAAAATGGCAGAGATATTCGTGGCACAATTGGCGGAAATTACCCTGGCAACAGACGATTACCAAAGCAAGCTGAATGGCTATCGCGATGAAATCAGCCATAGTGACGAAATACAGGACCTCAACCATGTATTAAGCCGCCTGCTTGAAGATACCCAGGTCATCAGCAGCATGACACAACACTCCCGCAACAAGATCATGGAGGCGGAAAGCAAAGTAAGGGAAGCAGAAAAGCAAATCTACGAACTGACCCTGCAACTAGACCGCATCAATGAAATCGCGCATGAGGATTACCTGACCGGCACCTTGAACCGCCGCGGGATGGATGAGGCACTGGTGAGGGAACTCAACCGGGCTGACCGGTTCGGCATGCCGCTCAGCATCGCCATGATGGATATCGACCATTTCAAGCAGATTAATGACAATCTTGGCCATGCCACCGGCGACCAGGCCCTGGCGCACCTTGCCTCGGTCATCAAGGAGTCGCTGCGCACAACGGATGTGATCGCACGCTATGGCGGCGAAGAGTTCATCATTCTCCTGCCCGGCACTGCGGAGCAGGACGCAATCAGTGTCATTATGCGCGCGCAACGGGAGCTGACACGGAAAATTTTCCTGCACAATGACAGCCATATCCTCATCACTTTCAGCGCTGGTGTCGCCGAGCGCAAGGCAGGTGAACCGGCCGACGCCATCATCGGACGTACAGACCAGGCCTTGTACCGGGCAAAAAACAGTGGGCGCAACCGGGTGGTGGGCGCCAGCATGCTTGATCAGGCGACGGAACAGTAGAAACCCCAAAGCCCCGCAAGCGGGGCTTTCGCCAATCGTTCAGGTATTTGTCACCCGAGCAAGGCCCGGGCACGCTTCAATGCCTCACGCACCTGCGCTGGCGCCGTGCCGCCGCGATGGTTGCGGCTGGCCAGCGAGCCTTCCAGCGTCAGTACCCCATATACATCTTCGGCAATCTCGGGACTAAATTTTTGCAATTGCGACAAGGAAAGGTCGGCCAGGTCGCAGCCCTGTTCCACGGCATGGCGCACCGCCAGCGCCACCACTTCGTGCGCATCTCGGAACGGCATGCCTTTCTTCACCAGATAGTCGGCCAGGTCGGTAGCGGTAGCAAAACCCTCTGCCGCCGCCAGGCGCATCGCGTCCTTGTTGACCTTGATCCCGCGCAGCATATCCGCGTAGATTTCCAGCGTCACCAGCAAGGTATCCACTGTATCGAACAATGGTTCCTTGTCTTCCTGGTTATCCTTGTTGTAGGCCAGCGGCTGGCTCTTCATCAAGGTCAACAACGCGACGAGATGTCCGTTGACGCGCCCGGTCTTGCCGCGCACCAGCTCCGGCACATCCGGGTTCTTCTTCTGCGGCATGATGGACGAACCGGTGCAGAAGCGATCGGCAATGTCGATAAAGCCGAAGCGCGGGCTGGACCAGAGTATCAGCTCTTCAGAGAGGCGGGACAAGTGCGTCATGATCAATGCCGCCGCCGCGGTAAATTCGATCGCGAAATCGCGGTCAGATACCGCGTCCAGCGAGTTTTCACAAACCGCCTCGAACCCGAGCTCATGTGCAACGCGCTCACGGTCTATGGGATAGCTGGTGCCAGCCAGTGCCGCCGCGCCCAGTGGCAGGCGATTGATACGCTTGCGGGCATCCACCAGGCGTTCCGCATCGCGCTGCAGCATCTCGAAATAGGCCAGCAGATGATGGCCGAAGGTCACGGGCTGGGCCACCTGCAAATGCGTGAACCCGGGCATCACGGTATCGGCGTGCTGTTCCGCGAGCGCCACCAGCGAGGCCTGCAATTTGCGAAGGCGGCTCAAGGCATCATCCACCATTGAACGCAACCAGAGGCGGATATCGGTCGCTACCTGGTCGTTGCGAGAACGCCCCGTATGCAAGCGCTTACCTGCATCACCGATCTTGTCTGTCAGGCGTTTCTCGATATTGAGATGTACATCTTCAAGATCCAGCAGCCAGGCGAATTCGCCATTGCGGATCTCGTCCATAATCTCGCCCAGGCCCTGCTCTATCTGGGCCACGTCATCCTGGCTGATGATGCCCTGGGCACCAAGCATGCGGGCATGCGCCAGCGATCCCTGGATATCGTATTCCGCCAGCCGATAGTCGAAGCCCACCGAAGCGGTATATTGCTTGACCAGCTCGGCCACGGGCTCGTTGAAACGTCCGGACCAGGTTTTGGAAGAGGGTTGATTCAAGTGATTGGACTTTTCTGTCATGATGTTGCGTGATGAACTCACGATACCGATAAGTGTGGAAATAGTGCGCTAAACCATGGCCATTATAAAGCAAAACGCCATTCATTCCGCGAAGCTGCCCGACTTCCGCAATCTCGGCATCTGCCTGCGCATCCTGGTGGTTGCCAACCTGATGGGCTTGTTCGCTTCATTGGCCAGCATCGCCACCCTGGCAGAATGGCTGCCAAGCTTCACGCGCTGGTGCGCCTTCATGCAACCCGTGCTCCTGGCAAGCCTGTTGGTGCTGTATGCGTTGCAGCCCTGGCTGGCTAGGCTTGATGCCATCCTTAGCTACACGATGGCAGGCCTGGTGCCTACGGCACTCAGCCTGCTGGCCCACATGACAGCCGTCCATGCACTCAATATCGAATTGCCTGGTAGCCCCTTGCGCAGCATGACACTGACTGCGGGCATTGCGATCATCACGCTGACCTACCTGCAACTGCGCCAGCGCGCCCTGACGCCTGCGATCTCAGAAGCCCGTTTACAAGCCTTGCAAGCCAGAATACGTCCGCATTTTCTCTTCAATAGCATCAACGCTGTGCTTTCCATCGTACGCAGCGATAGTCGGCGGGCGGAAACCGCGTTAATGGACATGGCCGACCTGTTCCGTGTCTTGATGGCGGACAACCGCGAGCTGGTACCTTTGGCGCAAGAGCTGGCCTTGTGCAGGCAATACCTGGCACTGGAGAAACTTCGCCTGGAAAACCGCCTGAGTGTTGATTGGCAAGTCGACGAAATGCCACCGGACGCCATGATTCCCCCGCTCATCCTGCAACCTCTGCTGGAAAACGCCGTCTACCATGGCATCGAGCCACTGGATGCAGGTGGCACCATCGTCATCCAGTTCAGCCGCACGCGCGATGAGCTGCATATCCGGCTACGCAATCCCTACCGGCCCGGCTCGGGCAATCATCAGGGCAACCGCATGGCATTGGGTAACATCCGAGAGCGTCTGCAACTGCATTTCGACGCTGAAGCACGTCTCACCATCCGCCAGGATGGCAACGAATTTACCGTGCATATCATCATCCCTTACCGCAACAGGACCGTATCATGAGTGGCTCCCTGCTCAATGTCGTGATTGCCGATGACGAGCCGCCAGCTCGCAACCGCTTGCGCGACCTGCTCGCCGATATCCCAGGCGTGGCACTGGTGGGCGAGGCCAGGCATGGCAACGAGGCGCTTGATCTGGCCCAACAGCTCCAGCCCCACGTGTTACTGCTCGATATCCGCATGCCCAGCATGGATGGCATAGAAGCCGCCAGCCATGCGCAAAAGCTGGCCCAGCCGCCGGCCATCATTTTCACTACCGCGTTCGACGGCTATGCCATCCAGGCATTCGAAATGAATGCCGTCGACTATTTGCTCAAGCCTATTCGGCAGGAACGTCTTGCATCTGCGCTCCACAAAGCCCGCGTGCTGCTGCCAGCCCAGCTCGAAGCACTCAGGCCATTGCAGCGCGCACGCACGCATTTCAGCGTCAGCGATCATGGCCGCATTCTTCTCATCCCGGTGCACGAGGTCATCTACCTGCGTGCCGAGCTCAAGTATGTCACCTTGCGCACTCGGTTGCAGGAGTACCTGATCGAGGAGTCGCTCACCAGCCTGGAACAGGAGCTGGGACACCTCTTCCTACGCCTCCATCGCAATTGCCTGGTGGCGCAAGCCAGCATCAGGGGCTATGAGAAACGCAACAATAACGGCGAAAGCAGGTGGCACGCCATCCTCAAGGACGTTCCGGAGACTGTCGCCGTCAGCCGGCGGCAGTATCACCTGCTGCGCAAGCTGGTCTCGCATTAGGCTCCCTCTGATCTAAAAGCAAGACCGGACATGCTAAGATAGCGCTTTATAATGACAAACCGGCAGGCGGCCATTATGCCGGCCTGCCCGACTTCCCCATGAACGCTCCCAAGACACTGGTGATCGCCTCGCGCGAAAGCGCATTGGCCATGTGGCAGGCCCAATACATCCAGGGCCGTTTGCAAACCTTGTATCCGGAAACCGAGGTCACCATCCTCGGCATGACAACCACAGGCGACCAGATCCTGGATTCACCCCTGGCCCGTATCGGCGGCAAGGGCTTGTTCGTCAAGGAGCTGGAGCAAGCACTGGCGGACGGCCGTGCCGACCTCGCCGTGCATTCCATGAAGGACGTGCCCATGCATTTGCCGCCCGGCTTTGCCCTGGCCGCGATCAGCGAGCGCGATGACCCGCGCGATGCGTTCGTTTCCAATGATTACCCCAACCTGGCCTCCCTGCCTGCAGGCAGCATTGTCGGCACCTCCAGCCTGCGCCGCCAGAGCCAATTGCAGGCACGGTTTCCCGGCCTCAAGGTGGAATCGCTGCGCGGCAACCTGCAGACCCGCTTGCGCAAACTGGACGAAGGTCAGTACGCCGCCATCATCCTCGCCGCTGCCGGCCTGAAGCGCCTGGGACTGGCATCTCGCATCCGGGAATCGATTGATCCCGACAACAGCATCCCCGCCGTCGGGCAGGGCGCACTGGGTATCGAGATCAACGCTGAACGCCTTGACCTGCTGAAGGTGCTGGCGCCGCTCAATCATCCCGAAACTGCAGCCTGCGTGGAAGCAGAACGCGGCATGAGCCGCGCCCTGGCAGGAAGCTGCCAGGTACCGTTGGGCGCTTTTGCCCAGCAACATGGCGATACGCTCCAGATGACCGGTTTTGTTGCGAGCATTGACGGCAAGGAATTTTTGCGCGAATCGGTCCAAGGCCCTGCTGAGCAACCGGAAGCTTTGGGCCAGGCACTGGCTGCCAAACTGGTGGCACTGGGGGCGGACCGCATTCTTGCTGCGCTCCCGCATGAGTGACCTCCCGCATGGCTGATTTCATTGGGTAATCTTGGCATATGGTTAATTTAACAGGCCGCCATATTGCAATCACACGGCCACTCGACCAGGCCACCCGCTTGACCAGCATGATCGAAGCCGCTGGCGGGCATGCCATCGGCTTTCCGCTGATTGCCATTGCCCCGCTGCAGGATTACAGCAGCTTCGAGCAAACCCTGGATGAGGTGACCATGCAAGACTGGCTGATCTTCATCAGCTCTAACGCTGTCCAGCATGCCATGTCAAGGCTGCAGGCAAAATTGCCCCAATGGCCGCCAGCCAAGCCACAGTTCGCCGCAATCGGGCCGGTCACTGCCAGCCAGCTGATGCAGTATGGCATCACCAATGTGCTACAACCCGAGCATCGTTTTGATAGCGAATCCCTGCTCGCCCTGCCCCAAATGCAGGCGGTCAAGGGCCTACGCATCATGATCGTGCGCGGGGTCGGGGGCCGCGAACTGATGGCCGATACCTTGCGTGACCGTGGCGCCGAAGTCAGGTTTGCAGAATGCTATCGACGCATCAACCCGCAGGCAGATGCAGGAAAATTGCAGTCGCTATGGCACAATGGGCAACTGGACACCATTGTGGTCACCAGTAGCGAGGCAATGCGAAACCTGCTTGCCATGACCGGCAGTGGCACAGCAGAATGGCTGCGTGACATCACAATCTGCGTCAACCATGCCCGCATCGCCGAACTGCCATCCAGCCTGGGCCTGCGTGTCCTGATTGCGTCAGCACCTGGGGATGACGCCATGATGCAATGCTTAAGTAAAGTAAACCATGACTGAACAACACACACCTGAAGCCCAGACACCTCTTGCACAGGCCAGTACGGCCAGCAAACCTTCGTTCCTGGCCTGGCTCGCCCTGATATTGGCGGTCGGGGCGATTGCCTTGACCTCCTGGCAGTGGCTGAGCACGCGCCACCGGTTCAATGCGCTCGAGCAGACACTGACCCAGCGACTCGAACAGTTCAACGTGACCAACCAGCAGAGCCTGGCCTTGGCCAAGAATGCTGACGAGCGCAGTGCCGAAGCCAATGGACGCATCATCCGCCTGGAGCAGCAGCTCGCGGAATCCCGCGACCAACAGGAAGCATTGCAAACCTTATACATGGAACTCGTCAACAATCATGACGAGCGCCTCATTGCAGAAGTCGAGCAGTTACTGGTGATCGCCAACCAACAACTGCAACTTGCAGGCAATATCAAACCGGCCTTGTTGGCGCTGCAAACGGCAGATTCCCGCCTGCAGCAAATGGATAGTGTACCCGCCGTCCAATTGCGCAAAGCCATTGCCAAGGATATCCAACGGCTGCAGGAGTTGCCGCAGGTCGATACTATCGGCATCAGTCTCAAGCTGGAAAACCTCATGGAGAGCATAGACACGCTTCCCTTGGTGAGCGAACGGCATCCGAAGACAACGACGCCAACAGCCACCATGGCTGAGGAAAACCAATTCCGCAAGCTGCTGCGCGAAATATGGGATGACCTCAAGGATATGATCCGTCTGGAGCGCGTTGACCGGCCGGAGCCACCTTTACTGGCCCCTGACCAGACCTTTTTCCTGCGCGAGAACCTCAAGCTGCACCTTCTGACCGCTAGGACTGCTCTGCTTCAGCGCGACGAAAACGCTTACCGTGCCGACCTGCACCAAGCAGAACACTGGATCAAAAGCTATTTCGACCTGCGCGAACAAAGCACCATTGCCGCGCTTGATACACTGAAAGAGCTTTCAGCCAGCACCATCGTCATCCAATTGCCCGACCTTTCAGAAACGCTGGGCCTGGCCAGCAAATACAAGCTGACGCTGGAGCGCACCAACAACTCCGAGCGTACTGCGGATAGAGCCAACCTGGAACGAGGTCAATAGTGCGTGTACTGATCTGGATACTGTTCATACTGGCGCTTGCCATCGGCGTATCACTGCTGGCGGGGAACAACGAAGGGTATGTGCTGATCGTGCGTCCGCCCTACCGCCTGGAACTGTCGCTCAACCTGCTACTCATCCTGATCGTGCTGGCATTCGTTTCGCTCCACCTGCTGCTCCGCTTCATCCATTACGCGCGCGACTTGCCTGCCAATGTTCGCGCCTACAAGGAAAACCGCCGCATACGGCTTGGTCATGCCGCCCTGCTCGAAGCCTTGCATGCCATGAGCCAGGGCCGCTACCAGCTTGCCCTGAAAGCAGCATCCAAGGCGCTCGATTACGGTGAGGATCCCAGCCTGACAGCCCTGCTGGCGGCCCGCGCCTCGCACAAGCTCAAGCAGAAAGGCCAACGCGACTACTATCTGGCAGAGGCCGAGCGCCTGGCTCCCGAAGCTGCGGTGGCCAGGCTGTTGATGCAAGCAGAACTCCTGCTGGATGACCGCCTGTACAGCCAGGCCCTGGACGTGCTGCATAAAATCGAAAAGATCGAGCCCAGATTCGTACCCGCCATGCGGCTCGAATTGAAAGTACAGCTACGCCTCAACAATTGGGAACAGGTCCTGACTTTGCTGCAGCAACTTGAGAAGCATGACGGCATGGAAAGCTGGCAGGTGCGGGAAATCCGCCACCAGGCCCACCAGCATTTGATCGCGCGTTACAGCAAAGATTTGAATGCCCTCATGGCCTATTGGAAAAAAGTGCCGGAAGATGACAAGCTCAATACGCGCATCGCCAACATCATGGCCGAAGCCCTGATCAAGCTGAACGCAGGCAACCAGGCACAGGAAGTCATCGAGATGAGCCTGACCAAAACCTGGGACAGCGAGCTTGCCGGCAAGCTGGGCGACTGTGCGAGCACCAATCCCCACAAGCAGTTGCAGCAGGCAGAGCATTGGCTGCTCAGCCACGAGCAAGATGCCCAGCTCCTGTTGTCACTGGGCAAGATGTGCGTCCGCCTGGGCCTGTGGGGCAAGGCGCAAAGTTATCTGGAAGCCAGTATCAGCGTGCAAGCTTCCGCTGCGGCGCATCTCGCCCTGGCGCACTTGTTGGAAAGCCGCGGCGAAACCGATGCGGCCAATCATCACTACCGGCTCAGCGTGCAGTTCTGCCGGGATGAAAAATAAAGCAAGCGGAACAATCCCCATGAGGGACCACCGCCTCACCCGGTGCCAGACCTAGATAGCAGCCTTTGCCCCGGGATTGGCAAACGTGAAGGCATCGGAAAAGAATTCCTGCTCCGGCAGTCCATGAGCCTGGAAATCCCGGTGCGCGACCTCCACCATCTGCGGGGCGCCACAGCAATACACCTGGTAAGCCTGCATATCGGGGTGATCCTCCAGCACCGCCTGGTGCACCAGCCCGGTACGGCCTTGCCATGCATCTTCCGGCACGGGATCCGACAACACCGGGATATAACGGAACCAGGGATGCTCTTCCTGCCACCGCCGCGGCAAGGCGTCGAGATAAAGGTCTGCACGAGTCCTGGCACCCCAGTACAGCGTCATCGGGCGCTTCATGCCCTGCTGCAAGGCATGTTCGACAATGCCTTTTACTGGGGCGAATCCCGTGCCCCCGGCCACCAGAATGACAGGTCGCAGACTATCCTCCCGCAGGAAGAACGTCCCGAATGGCCCTTCGATGCGCAGGATGGTTTTTTCCTGCATTTCATTGAATACATACTGCGTGAACTGGCCGCCGGGCACGAGGCGCATATGTAGCTCGAGAAAACGGTCTTGATGCGGCGCACTGGCAAGTGAGAATGCACGGCGCCTGCCATCATTGAGCAGGAATTCGATATATTGACCCGCCATAAACTGCATGCGCTCGTGGCTCGGCAACTTCAGTGTCATACCCATGACATCGTGAGAAAGCTTTTCGAGCTTCTCCACACGTACAGGCATGATACGGGGCGGAATGCCTTCCCCGACCACCTCCCGGCATTCGATCACCAAGTCGGCCAAGGGCCGGGCACAGCAAAACAGCGCCTTGCCAGTTTTCTTCTCGAGCTCGCTCAATGCACTGTCGAAATATTCACCATACTCGACATCACCGGCCAGCAACTGACCCTTGCAAGCACCACAAGTGCCATTGCGGCAACCATAAGGAAGATTGATTCCCGCCTCAATCGCGGCATCCAGCACGGTATCGTCATCCTCGACAATGAACGTGCGATCACTAGGCTTGATAATGACTTGAAAAGACATGGAGATATCCCCGACTTATGCACAGCCCCAACAGGCCGGAAAAATCCGCAAGTCTAGCATAGCGCTAATCCTCGCGCCGGTACTCCCCTTCGATCACATCACCCCGGCCCGGGGGCCTGTGTGTCTCCTGACGTTGACTCTGGCTACTGGTTTCACGTGAAACGATATCATCATTGGCGGCTTCGTGAAGCTTGCTCCCGCCAGGCAGCAGGAGCAGGACGACGGCAATGGCGTCACTGATTACCCCCGGCATGATGAGCAGCATGCCTGCCAGCATATTCTTCGCGCTGCCGAAAATGGCACGCAGCGGAGTGCCGCCAGCCTGCAAGGTTTGCACCATACGCCCCATCATCATGAGCTTTTCGTCCTGGATGAGTCGCCATCCCAGCATGCCCACTAATATCAAATAGGCCAGCACCAGCCAGCCATACCTTGCTGCCAACTCCACCAACACCCATACCTCAGCAATCGGGAATGCGAGTAAAATCAGCAAGAGGAAAAGAAAACGCATGAAAAATCAATCTCCAATCATAGAAAACAGCGACGCCATCCTGGTACTGACCAACCTGCCAGACCAGCATAGTGCCGCAAACATTGCGCGTGAGCTCATCAGCCGGAAACTGGCTGCCTGCGTCAACCTGCTCGCCCCGTGCCAGTCGGTTTATCAGTGGCAGGGCAAGATGGAAACCGCAACGGAAATACCCTTGCTCATCAAAACCACCAGCCTGCGCTACCCCCAGCTAGAGCAAGTCATTCGTGAGCTGCATCCATACGAACTTCCCGAGATCATCCATGTCCCAGTCACGGGCGGTTTGCCTGCCTATCTTACATGGCTACACGAGGAAACCCGGGATTGAAATCTGCATTACCGCGCCAGCTGGCTTGCATGCTGACATCCATCCTGCTGCTCTTCACGATGCCGCTCACAACCAGCATCGTGCAGGCCGCACCCGGCAGTCAGTTAAGCGACTGGCTGAATCAGGGACGCAATGCATTCCTGGGAACCGATACCGATCATATTCTGCCACCAGAGCAAGCTTTCAAGCTCCAGGTCGAATTCATTGACGCCAGCCGACTACAGGCAGCATTCAAGATAGCGCCCGGGCATTACCTATACAAGGACAGAATCAAGTTCGAGCTGGAGCCTGCCGGGCATAGTGTCAGTGATCTCAACCTGCCGCAAGGCGAATGGAAACAGGATCCCACCTTTGGTCGCACCGAAGTGTTCCACCGCGACTTTACCGCAGATATGCGCATGACGCCTGCCGCCACCTTGAGCAGTAACCTCATCCTCAAGGCCACCTATCAAGGCTGCAGTGAAAAAGGCCTGTGCTACCCGCCTGTGCATCAGACCATTGCGCTGGACTCCCTGCTTGCGACCACGCATGCCGGCCCAGGTTCCATTCCAGCACCACAGGCTGAGCATGATCGTGCTGCCAGCCTGCTCGCAAGTGGTCAATTCTGGCTGATTGTCGCGGGTTTTTTCGGGTTCGGCCTATTGCTATCGCTCACCCCATGCGTGCTTCCCATGATCCCTATCCTTTCCGGCATCATCGTCGGCAGCCAACGCAAACATCGCTTATATGCTTTCTGGCTTTCCCTGGCATATACATTGGGCATGGCATTGAGCTATACCGCCGCAGGCGTAGCTGCCGGGCTTTCCGGGCAGCTGCTGAGCGCGACCTTGCAGAATGCCTGGGTACTGGGCGCAAGTGCACTGGTGTTCATCTTGTTGGCCCTTTCCATGTTCGGCCTGTACGAGCTGAAATTGCCGGCCATGCTCGAGCACCGCTTGGTGAATGCCAGCAACCGTCTGCCGGGGGGCCACCTGATCGGTGTATTTGCCATGGGCGTGCTTTCCGCACTGATTGTGAGTCCCTGCGTCGCGGCTCCGCTGGCGGGCGCCCTGCTTTACGTCGGGCAGACGCAGGATGTTGCCCTAGGCGCCACTGCCTTGTTTGCCTTATCCATGGGCATGGGTATGCCACTCCTATTGGTGGGGGCATCGGCGGGAGCCGTCTTGCCCAAGGCCGGGCCGTGGATGATCGCGATACGCCAGGCGTTTGGCGTCTTCATGCTGGCTGTCGCCCTCTGGATTGTATCCCCACTGCTGCCCACCAGCCTCCAGCTCTTGCTCTGGGCTGCGCTGCTCATCGTGCCGGCCATTTTCATGCGTGCGCTCGACCGTCTCCACGAGGCTGCCACGGCCTGGCAACGTTTCTGGAAGGGGATTGCCATCATCATGCTGCTGGCGGGCGCCACCTTGGTCATTGGTGCAGCCTCGGGCGCCAAGTCTCCCCTGCAGCCGTTGGAAAGACTGGCACTGGGCCAGGCTGGCCCCGACACCAGCCTGCCGTTCCAGCGCATCAAGCAGGTAAGCGACCTGGAGCAAGCACTAAGCCAGCATCCAGGCAAGCCGGTGTTGCTGGATTTTTACGCCGACTGGTGCGCCGCTTGCAAGGAAATGGAGCACTTCACCTTCCGCGATGCCGATGTACGCGCCCACTTGCAGGCATTCGTCCTCCTGCAGGCAGATGTGACTGTCAATGATGCCGAAGACCAGGCGCTGCTCAAGCATTTCGGCCTGTTTGGTCCGCCCGGCATCATTTTCTTTGACGGAAAAGGGCAGGAAATGACGCATCACCGGGTCATCGGCTATCAAAACAGCAATCAATTCCTCCAGACATTGAATAGGGTAAAATCGGCCAATGACACGATCCAATAAGAAGGGCTTGAGCAAGCGCGGATTTTTCATGTTGGCATTGGCGCTGGCAGCCTCCATCCTGCTTATCCAGCAATATGCCAGCAAACCTCGCTTGGCACATCCCGTCGAGACATTTGCCTCCACCACGCCATTCTTTGCCGCTCATGCATCGGATCTCCAGGGCATGGAGCAGCCGTTATCACAGTGGCAGGGACAGCTACTGATCGTGAATTTCTGGGCGACCTGGTGCGCACCCTGTCGCGAGGAAATGCCAGAGCTCGCGGAGCTGGCACGTGAGTACGCGGGCAAGCTGGTCGTACTTGGCATCTCCCTGGATAGCGTGGAGAAAATGCAGGTTTTTGCCCAAGACACGCCCGTACCCTATCCTTTATTGTCCGCAGAGGATGAAGGTATGACTCTCAGTGCTTCGCTCGGTAACCTGAATAGTGTGGTTCCACATACCGTGATCATCGGTCCCGATGGTAAAATCCTCAAGAGTTATTTTGGTCGTGTCACCAAGGTGCTTTTGCTAGAAACATTGCAGCCCGCACTTGATTCATGAGCCAAATTCCCAAGCTGAACAATATCGAGCAATTTCGCTAAATTTCGTCAATTCTCTAGACAAAATACCCCAAATTACGGCAAACTTGCAGCCATCAAAGTTGCATGGCGGCCAAAACCGCCCCCATTCATGGCCCAACCCTCCTCCAACACCGTACTGGTATTACACGGACCCAACCTCAATCTGCTGGGATTGCGTGAACCCACCCATTACGGTTCGGACACACTGGAAAGCATTAACCACCAGCTCAAGCATCATGCTGACAGCGCGGGGATCGCCATTGAAACCTTCCAGAGCAACCATGAAGCGGCATTGATGGAAAAAATCCATGCACTGGCGCATGCCCCAGTGGATTTCATCATCATCAATCCGGCAGCTTTCACCCATACTTCCGTGGCTTTGCGCGATGCATTGTCCGCGGTAAAAATCCCATTCATTGAAGTCCATCTTTCCAATATCTACGCACGCGAATCCTTCAGGCATCATTCGTATTTCTCCGACCTGGCAGTCGGCGTGATCAGCGGCCTGGGCGCACGTGGATATTTAATGGCGCTGGACTACGCCATCCACCACATTAGCCGTGCCTGACCGGCACCCTTTACACTTCTTAGAGGTTAACCATGGATTTACGCAAACTGAAAAAACTGATCGACCTGGTCGAAGAGTCCGGCATATCCGAGCTGGAACTCACCGAAGGCGAGGAGAAAGTGCGCATTTCGCGCCACCTGCCCAACAACCAGGCGCCAGTCCAATTTGCCCAGCCTTACATTGCCGCGCCTGCCGCTCCCCAGGCAGCCCCTGCCGCACCAGCTGCCGAGGCCGCCACTGCTCCTGCTATCGAAGGCCATGTGGTGAAATCGCCCATGGTAGGCACTTTCTATCGTGCGCCATCTCCAGATGCCAAGGCGTTTGTTGATGTCGGCAGTACCGTCAACGCCGGCGACACCCTCTGCATCATCGAGGCGATGAAGCTCCTCAATGAAATCGAGGCAGACAAGGCCGGCGTGATCAAGGCAATTCTGGTCGAGAACGGCCAGCCCGTTGAATATGGTGAACCGCTGTTCATCATCGGTTAGGAAATATCCTCATGTTCGATAAAGTCCTTATTGCCAACCGTGGCGAGATTGCGCTGCGCATTCAGCGTGCCTGCCGAGAGCTTGGCATCAAAACGGTCGCCGTCCACTCAGAGGCTGACCGCGAAGCCAAGTACGTCAAGCTTGCCGACGAATCCGTATGCATCGGCCCAGCGCCTTCCAGCCAAAGCTATCTCAACATTCCTGCCGTCATCAGTGCAGCTGAGGTCACGGATGCGGAAGCCATCCATCCTGGCTATGGTTTTCTCTCCGAAAATGCCGATTTTGCAGAACGCGTAGAGCAGAGCGGCTTCACATTCATCGGTCCGCGCGCCGAGACCATCCGCCTCATGGGCGATAAAGTCAGTGCCAAGGACACCATGAAAGCCGCAGGAGTGCCCTGCGTTCCCGGCTCCGAAGGGGCCTTGGGCGACGATAACGATGAAATCCTGCGTATCGCCAAGGATATTGGTTATCCCGTCATCATCAAGGCAGCCGGTGGTGGTGGTGGCCGCGGCATGCGTGTGGTGCATACAGAAGCCGCACTGCTCAACGCCGTCAGCATGACCAAGGCGGAAGCCCAGGCCGCATTCGGCAACCCCATGGTCTACATGGAGAAGTTCCTTGAACAGCCGCGCCATATCGAGATCCAGATACTGGCAGACCAGCATGGCAACGCCATATACCTGGGTGAACGCGACTGCTCAATGCAACGCCGCCACCAAAAGGTGCTGGAGGAGGCGCCTGCTTTCGGCATCTCGCCGCAATTGCGCGAGAAGATCGGCACCGCCTGTGCCGAGGCCTGCAAACGCATCAACTACCGCGGCGCCGGCACTTTCGAATTCCTTTACGAAAACGGCGAGTTTTATTTCATCGAAATGAACACGCGCGTGCAGGTAGAGCATCCCGTCACGGAAATGGTCACCGGCATTGATATCGTCCAGCAACAAATTCTGATTGCAGCCAATAAAAAGCTCGGCATCAAGCAGAAGGATGTCAAGATCACCGGCCACTCGATCGAGTGTCGTATCAATGCGGAAGACCCTTTCAACTTCGTGCCGTCTCCCGGCCGCATCACGACCTTTCATATGCCCGGCGGCCCCGGCATCCGCGTCGACACCCATGCGTATCAAGGCTATATGGTGCCACCCAACTACGACTCCATGATCGGCAAACTGATCGCCTATGGCGACACGCGTGAACAGGCCATTGCACGCATGCAGATCGCCTTATCGGAAATGGTGATCGAAGGCATCAAAACCAATGTGGCCCTGCACAAGGAACTGCTTGCCGATACAGCATTCCATCAAGGCGGCACCAGCATCCACTATCTGGAACAAAAACTGGGTATAGCAAGTAAGTAATGGCCTGGATTTCACTCAGAATAGACGCCCGGGATGACAACGCCGAGCTCCTCAGCGACACCCTGATGGAGCTCGGCGCACTCTCTGCAAGCATAGAGGATGCCAATGCCGAAACACCGGACGAACAGCCAATTTTCGGCGAACCGGGCGACCCACCTCCTGGCATCTGGCAGCAGAATGTCGTCACTGCACTACTGGATGAGAGCGCAGACCTGGACTCCCTGCTGGAGGAACTGAGTGCTGCCACAGGCATTACCGATTTCCGTTACAGCACGGAAACGATTGCCGAACAGGACTGGGTGCGCGCGACCCAGTCGCAATTCGAGCCCATCCGTATCCGGGATGATTTATGGATCGTGCCTTCCTGGCATGATGCACCTAACCCGGATGGCCTCAACATTGTGCTGGATCCCGGCCTGGCGTTTGGCACTGGCAGCCACCCGACCACCCACTTATGCCTCAGCTGGCTTGCCGACACAGTGAAGCCGGACACGAGTGTGCTGGATTACGGCTGCGGTTCCGGCATTCTCGCCATCGCAGCACGAAAACTGGGGGCCGGCAAGGTCGTCGGCGTAGACATTGATGCTCAGGCCATTCAATCCAGCGTCTACAACGCGGACCAGAACCAGGTGGATGCCAGCTTCTATCTGGCCAGCGACCTGCCTGGCGGACAGTTTGACATCGTCGTGGCCAACATCCTTTCCAGTGCCCTTTCCGTCCTTGCGCCGGCATTGGCGCGGGCCGCACGATCCGGCGGCAGGATTGCACTTTCTGGCATCCTTCGCGAACAAGCCGATCAGGTCAGTGCCATTTACCAGGAATGGTTCGAGATGGATGCGCCGGTGTTCATGGATAGCTGGGTGCTGCTCACAGGAAGCAGAAGGTGAACACCTGATATGCGGCTAGTGACCTCCTGCCCAGCGTGCGACACCCGGTTCCACGTCAAGCCGGAACAACTGGCGGCCCATGGCGGCGACCT
Source organism: Methylobacillus flagellatus KT (assembly GCF_000013705.1). Taxonomy (NCBI): domain Bacteria; kingdom Pseudomonadati; phylum Pseudomonadota; class Betaproteobacteria; order Nitrosomonadales; family Methylophilaceae; genus Methylobacillus; species Methylobacillus flagellatus. Next base: position 23,605 of record NC_007947.1, on the reverse strand, counting down.
GCGTTGCGGTCAATGCCAGCATCTCTTCAATGCCGGCTCGCGGATTTACGAGATTCTGGAGCCACAAACCCTGGCACCCTTGCCGCCCAGCGACGCAAGCGAGGAACCCTTTTCCGATCACATACCACCTGAGGCGGAAGAGGCAAGCCCTGCCCTGCCTCCGGCGACGCACTTCATCTCCGGCGACACAGATAGCGAAACAGCGGATTCACCAGCGCCAGAAGAGATCACGCCGATCGAGGAACCAACAACTATTCCTGAAGTAGAGCCGACAGGTACTATTGAAATCGACCACGGGGAATCGATAGATACTGAAACAGAGCCAAGCACCGCATCCAGCGAACATCACGCAGAAGAGCAGATTGCGGAAGCTCCTGACACTGATGGGCAGCCCGTCGCCGCCAGCTTTCTCACCCCGGAAAAACCGGCGCGTCAACGACGTGTCTCCCTCTGGCTGACGGTGCCAATCAGCCTGCTGCTCCTGCTGATGCTATTTGGGCAATCCATCTATTTCTTCCGTACCCAGCTGGCAGGATACTGGCCGTCGAGCCGGCCGGCTCTGGAATCTGCCTGCCAGTGGCTAGGATGCACGGTATCATTGCCACGCAATGCAGAAATGCTGGCGCTCGACGACTCCGATTTGCAAGAGGATTTCGAGCATCCCGACGTCATCCAGCTTTCGACCAAGCTAATCAACAACGCCAACTACGCCCAGGCGTACCCCATGCTAGAACTGACGCTGACGGACGACGAGGACCAGCCCAAGCTACGCCGCATATTCAGCCCAGAGGAATACCTGCCCTCTGGCCTGGATATCCAGGCAGGCCTGCCCGCCCACGGCGAAATCCAGATCAACCTGGCATTCTCCACCAGCGGCGAAACTGTTTCAGGCTACCGCGTATTTGTCACTTACTGATGCCGCGGTTGTTCAAGGGCGCCTCTATATTGTGGCTGTATAACATGCATACTTGGTTTTTCGAGCCCATTCTCCCTCCGACTTTGCACATACTAATGAAAATCATGAGGCGCAGATCATGATGCTGCGCATGGCATGAGCAAGCTCGGGCTATATGATGGGAACCATGGATTGCGCGGTACTGATTGTGCAGCCTCTACCCACCTTAAAAGGAGATTGATCATGTGGACCAAGCCAGAAGTCACCGAAATGCGTTTTGGTTTTGAAGTAACAATGTACGTCTGCAACCGCTAAGCTGTTGCTCATCTCCGTACGTAAGGGGCCGCCAGGCCCCTTTTGCTTTTTCCATTTCCGCACCGGCTGTTACTGCTCTTGACCACGCAGCCATGTCTGCCGTGCCTCGAATGCTCAATGTCAGAATGCTGTGATGGCTTGCAAGCAAGGTGACTGCAGGGCTCTGATTGCCTGCAACAGGCAGTCGATGGCTTTTTCCCGGGTATACCCTTTGCGCCAGGCCAAGGCTATGCGGCGCGTAGGGACCGGATCCGCAAATGGAATCGTCCTGATCAGCGGGTTCTGGTAGCGTCCTGCAGCCGCACTGCATGGCAAGACAGTGATCCCCAAGTTGGAAGCCACCATATTGCGGATGGTTTCAAGGGAGTTTCCTTGGAGCACCTCACCGTGACGCGAGAGTTCCGGACAGGCCAGCACTACCTGGTTGCTGAAACAATGGCCGCTGTTTAACAACAAGACTTTCTCATCAGCCAATTCTTCCGCACGAATCTCCTTGCGCTCCGCCCAAGGATGAATATCTGGTACGGCCACGACAAAACTTTCATCGTACAAGGGTTCGCAGCGTACGCCCGGAACATCGAAAGGCAAGGCAATGATCGCAGCATCAATCACCCGATTGCGCAATTGCGTCTCCAGGTTGGCAGTCAGGTTTTCTTCCACTTCCAGGGGCATTTCCGGTGCGAGGCGCCGCAGGGCGGGAATAATCTCGGGCAACAAGTAAGGCCCTGTGGAGTAAATCACCCCTAGCTTAAACGGTCCAGCAAGCTGGTTATTGCCCATGCGCGCAATTTCCTTGATGCGGTCAGACTCTTCCAAGGTGCGGATTGCCTGAGCAATGATCTGTTCTCCAATCGGTGTCGTCGCTACATCCCTGTGGCTGCGTTCGAAAATGGTGACACCCAGCTCCTCTTCCAGTTTTTTCACTGCCAAGCTCAGGGCCGGCTGGCTCACAAAGCATTTCTCTGCAGCACGCCTGAAATTGCGTTCTTTCGCCACTGCCACAATAAACTTCAATTCACTTAATGTCATATTGTCATGATAGTTACTATTAATCGACCTAAAACAGTTAATAAGCGGGTGATATATCTTATCAAAAAAAACCATCATCCCCATTCCGGATCATTCCTGCGATTTGATGATAGATTCTCTTGTTTTACATAAGGTCCTGCTTGTGTCTGCCACACTCAACTGGCTCAAAGGCTTCAAACCGCAACAAAACCCGGTCAACCATCAGGAGAAATTTCGCGCCTGCCTGGGCGCCCTGCTCGGCATGTTGGCAAGCGGTTTCCTGAGCGCCTGGCTACTGGGCGCAGAAAGCCTGCCGTTCCTGATGGCTCCGCTGGGGGCGTCGGCGGTATTGCTCTATGCCGTCCCAGCAAGCCCACTGGCTCAACCCTGGTCTCTCATCGGCGGCAACCTGCTTTCAGCGTTGGTAGGCGTCGCCAGCCTGCATTGGATAGCCAGCATTCCCATAGCAGCAGCAGTCGCTGTATCAGTTGCCATCGGTGTCATGTTCGTATTGCGCTGCCTGCATCCACCTGGGGGAGCCGTGGCGCTGACTGCCGTATTGTCGGGATCTCTGGCGTTGGAACATACTGCTTACTTCATGCTGCTCGTCGCGATTAATTCAGGCGTATTGTTGGTGGTTGCCCTGGTCTACAACAATGCTAGCCGCCGGCGCTACCCCCATCAGTCCAGGCCCGAAACGACACACCAGACCAAAGATATGCGTCCGGCCCACCGCGTAGGCTTCACCACCGCAGACGTAGATACCGTGCTCAGGGAATATAACCAGGTACTGGATATTGCACGGGTCGATCTGGAAAACCTTATGCTGCGCACTGAGATGCAGGCCTACAAGCGGCGTTTTGGAGAAATCACCTGTGGCGACATCATGTCGCGGGATGTGGTCAGCGTGGAATATGGCACGCTTCTGGAGGAGGCCTGGCCGTTATTGCTTAACCACCATATCAAGGCATTGCCGGTGATAGACCGCGCGCACCGCGTCATCGGCATCATCACCCGTTTTGATTTCATGAAGCATGCCAACCTAGAAGCTTACCCCGGGTTTGAGGAAAAACTCAGGAAATTCATCCGCCGCACCTTCCTGGTCGAGACAGACAAGCCGGAGGTGGTAGGGCAGATCATGACCAGCAAAGTCCTCACTGTCAGCGAGGACACACATATCGTGCAGCTTGTCCCACTGTTGTCCGAACGTGGCATCCACCATGTGCCAGTATTGGATCACGAACGCCGACTGGTCGGCATCGTGACCCAGACCGATTTGATTGCCGCGCTCTACCGCGGACGATTGGAAGAAACAGGAGCGCTGGGCTCCGACTCAACTGTCTCCGGATCGAGCGGGTGATGGACGCAAAGCCTGGAAATCCGCTCCGCTCGGATTCTGGAATACACGCAAGCCAAACTCCGGCAGGATCGCCAACAAATGGTCGAAGATATCAGCCTGGATAGCCTCGTACTGCACCCATACCGTCGTATTGGTAAAACACCATATTTCCAGCGGGATGCCCTCGGCTGACAAGTTCTGCTGGCGTACGACCATGGTCATGTTCTGGTTTACACGCGGGTGGTTTTTCAAATATTGTTCGACATAGGCACGGAATGTGCCGATATTGGTCACGCGGCGCGTATTGATCGGCTGCTTGCCCTTCTCTCCCAACGCCCTGTTCCACTCATCCAGCTCATCCTGCTTCTTTTTCAAATAATCATCCAGCAGACTGAATTGGCGCAAATGCGCCAATTCTTCATTGGTCAGGAAATGAATACTGTTCTGATCGATGAAAATACTGCGCTTGATGCGGCGCCCCCCGGACTCGAACATGCCACGCCAGTTCTTGAACGAATCGGTGATAAAGCGCTTGGTGGGAATTGTCGTGATGGTCTTATCCCAGTTCTGCACCTTGACCGTATGCAGCGCAATATCGATCACATCCCCATCCGCATTGAGCTGCGGCATCTCCACCCAGTCACCCACGCGGATAATGTCATTGGAAGTAATCTGCACGCTGGCCACCAGCGACAAGAGGGTATCCTGGAAAATCAGCATGAGCACCGCTGCCATGGCGCCGATACCGGATAACAGAATCACGGGGGAACGATCCATCAGCGTCGCGACCACCAAGATGGCTGCAATGATATAGATCACCAGCTTCACCACCTGCACATACCCCTTGATCGGCTTGCGGTGGGCGTCTGGCCGCTGTTGCCAGACATCATTCACAATATCCAGCATGCCAGCAATTGCCAGGCCTATCGTCAGTACAATGAAACCATGCGCCACATTGCGCACTACCGTCACCAGCGCTTCCGGCAGCCCAGGAATCCAGGCGATGCCCACCGAAATGATCAAGGCAGGGACGATATTCGAGAGCCTAGCGACCACGCGGCTTCTTGCAATAGCCTGTCCAACATTGGCAGAACGTAACACCTTGTGCAAACCGCGCACCAGGATATGTTTGACGATCCAGTTCGCAACCCAGGCGCCTGCGATCAACAGCACAACGCACATCAGGCTGTACACTTCCTGATGGCCTTGCAGCCACCCTATAAAATTATTCCAATCTTCTGTCATCGTTCTCTTTCCTACCTGTTGCAACACGTGTGGCTGAGACTTGACCAACCACTGCGATCATTCCCGCTGCACAAAAGCAAAAGCACCAATAGCCTTGCAAAGCAAGGATCGGCAACAAATGGATGAGCTCGGGAATAGCTTCTTTAGTACGCGAGGGATGGAATAGGTTCAGAAAAATTATCTATTGCCCCATTGGACTTTGGCTTCAATTACCTTGATCTTGTTTAATCCACGGCTGGGCAGACACCGTAACACTGGGTCAACAGCATGCCTCGCCACAGGGGACAGATATAACACGGCTGACTCAGCTTGCACCGGGCTATGTCGAGTGAGGATAGGCAATTGTATTTCTCCGCATACCAGATCAAGTGGCCTATTCCATTACATCATCTTAATTTCCGGCATCAGGTTTTGTCTGGCATTGTCCTACAGCAAGATCAGCTTCTGCCCGATGTGCTACGTGACAGCTGAGTTATATGATGAAGACTCAATCTTGAAGGAGAAGCACCATGAAGTTTCTGATCAAAGCAGCTGTCCTGACTTATGTTGTCAAGCGCCTGGCAAAATCCTATCTGAAAAAGGCTTAATCCAAGAGGGAGTTCGCGCTCCCTTTTTCATGCATCGTCCCTGATCCATTCACAAAGGAATCATCATGGATTTCCAACTCAGCCTGGCCCCGCTTGTTTCCCTGATTGCCGGTATCTTGATTCTCGTCATCCCGCGCCTGCTCAATTACATCGTGGCGCTCTACCTGATCATTATCGGTATCCTCGGATTGACAGGGACTAATGCCCTGTAATGCTTGAAAACCTTCGGAAATGTCTCCAGGTGGGGACATTCCGGGCTTGAGATGGAAAAATTTGCTGGATTCCGCGCCAAAAGGGGTTTCATTGGGCACGGGTTGTGATATTTTCTCCCCTGTTACTACTTAACCTGGTAACGAGGCGAAGTATCAGCCTTACCAAAATTAGCTTGATAACCCAATAACACAAGGACTGGACAAATATGAACAAGACAGAACTGATCGAAGAAATCGCCAAGGAAGCGGGAATTTCCAAGGCTGCTGCTGGTAAAGCTGTTGATGCATTCACTGCATCCGTTACTGCAGCCCTGAAGAGTGGCGATACAGTAACATTGATCGGCTTCGGTACTTTTGGCGTTTCCGAGCGTGCTGCCCGCACTGGCCGCAATCCTCAAACCGGTAAGGAAATCAAGATTGCTGCGCGTAAGGCTCCTAGCTTCAAGGCCGGCAAGGCGTTGAAGGATGCATTGAACTAAAAGTTGCCTAGTCCCGATGGGCAATAAAAAACGCCAGTTGATACTGGCGTTTTTTATTGCCCGAAGACATCAATGACACAGGCACACAGCACCAGCCATGTTCCAGAGGAGGCGGAGAGGCTCAATGGCCCAGCAACTTCTCAAAGCAGCAGCTCACAGGATTGCCGATATAAGGGCCAAAGGGAGCAATAGGCCGGTAGCCCAGGCTTTGGTACAAGGACAGTGCAGGTGCCTGCAGATTTCCAGTCTCGACCAAGAGGCGCTTGATTCCGAACTGCGATGCTTGCCGCTCCAACTCAGCGAGCAGGCGTTTCGCCAGGCCATGTCTGCGTGCCGATGGCTCAATGAACAACCGCTTGATCTCTGCCGCCTCTGTTCCCCAGGGCAGCAGGGCGACACATCCCAATGGCCGGGCTCCGGCACGCGCAACCAACGCCAGGGATGGCTGTAGAGGAGATGATCTGGGCATGCCAGGGTAGATCTGCAAGAGCTCCTGCTCCAGCTTTTGCATCAAGCACCGCATTTCATCGCCATTGAAGTCGCATATTTCGACCACGACCTCACCCGGCAGACTATTCTTCATCCTGGTCCGGGGAATGGTGTTCAACGTCTTCGTACACCGACTCTGCCATCGGCAGCAGTACTTCGTGCAAAGCCTGTTCGGTCATGACACTATATTGGTGTAGCGCGGTCAAAGCTGGATCGGGTTCCAGCGCCTGTAGCAAAGGCTCGTAATCGTCGCCCGAGACGCCGAAATGGTCGTCGCTGCCCACAGGCTTGCTGTAGGTCAATGAATATTGCCGTTGGCGTAACTCCAGGTCGAATCTGATATTAAAATAGGCAGTGGCAGCGTCATTCTCCCGTGATTCGCCGTAATCGATATCGAGAAGAATGGCGCTTACTCCCTGGATGCTGATGGCTTTGCCGTGTTGCGTCACTACAGTTTCCTTAATGCATTGAATCCAGCATTGTACTGGTTTTGAACCACGATATGACTCGTCACACATGAGGAGGAGAAGGAAGTCATGACCAAGGTCTTCAAGACAGATGCCGAATGGCGCGAACAACTGACCCCGCTACAGTATGAGGTCACCCGCCATGCAGCCACCGAGCGTGCCGGCACAGGGGAATATGCCTTTCATTTCGAGCATGGCATCTATCATTGCGTGTGCTGCGGGACACCGTTGTTCGCCTCGGACACCAAGTTCGATGCCGGTTGCGGCTGGCCCAGCTATTTCGAGGCGCTCGACCCGGACAATATCCGGGAAAAAGCAGATTATGCTTACGGCATGGTGCGCACCGAGGTGATCTGCAATGTCTGCGACGCCCACTTGGGGCATGTCTTCCCCGATGGCCCGCCGCCTACTGGCCTGCGTTACTGTATCAACTCCGCATCCCTGCGCTTCGAGCCAAGCTGACCAATTCCTGATGCGCGAACTGGATGAATTGTTTGCTGCACTGGCACGGTCACGCTTCCGCAGCTCGTTCAAGCTCAATGCGCATGACCGCGCCTACCTGCACGCCAAGGGCTTGTCGCTAATCCAGGATCATGCCCGCGATTTCATTGCCAAGCGGCTCGCTCCAGCCGTGATTGCCAATGATGGCAAGCAAACCCCTTATCGCGGTCACCCGGTATTCGTGGCACAACATGCCACCGCCTGCTGCTGCCGGGGCTGCCTGCAGAAGTGGCACCTGATTCCTGCAGGTCGCGCATTGAGCGCGGACGAGCAAGCATATGTAGTCAGGGTGCTGGTGCATTGGCTGGAAAATGTTGATTGAATTGGAAACAGGGTTTTACAGCAGCGAGGCTTATGCATATCATGGCGGCCCAAGCTCGCAATCAACCCGATATATCACCCTGACATGACTTCTTCCCTGGACACCGACATCCTGCTGGTTGGCGGCGGCATCATGAGCGCCACCCTCGGCACCTTGCTGCACCAGCTCAATCCGGAACTGCGCATTACGCTGGTGGAACTGCAGGCAGAAGTAGCGACGGAAAGCAGCGACGGCTGGAATAATGCCGGGACCGGACACGCGGGATATTGCGAGCTGAACTACACCCCGCAGGATGCGGATGGCAGCGTCCCCATCGCACGTGCGCTCAAGATCAATGCCGCCTTTGAGGAATCGCTGCAGTTCTGGGCCTGGCTGGTGGAAAAAGGCATCCTGCGGGAACCTGCCAGCTTCATCAATCCCACCCCGCATAGCAGCTTCGTCTGGGGGGAGAAAAACGTGGCCTTTCTCCGGAAGCGTCACCAGGCATTGCGTGCGCATCATCTGTTTGCCGATATGGAATACAGTCAAGATCCTGCCGTGCTGCAGCAATGGATGCCCCTGGTCATGGCTGGTCGCGACCCCAGCATCCCGGTGGCAGCAACACGCGTTGCCTACGGCAGCGACGTCGATTTTGGCTCCCTCACTCGCCAGCTGGTACAGCATCTGCAGGGCCGGCCTGGGTTCAAGCTGCTCACCCGCCATGCCGTCACCGGACTCAAGCAGCAGGGCAGCTGGCAGGTAAAGGCCGTCGACTTGTCACAAGGCAAACCCGTGGAGATCCGTGCGGGATTTGTTTTTCTGGGCGCTGGCGGCGCCACACTGCCCCTGTTGCAAAAATCCGCCATCCAGGAGGCCCGGGGTTATGGCGGCTTCCCGGTCAGCGGACAGTGGCTGGTATGCCATAACCCGGACGTTATCCACCAGCACCATGCCAAAGTCTATGGCAAGGCGCCCCTTGGCGCCCCGCCGATGTCGGTGCCCCATCTGGATACCCGCATCATCAACGGAAAGCCTGCCTTGCTGTTCGGCCCGTTTGCCGGATTCACCACCCGCTTCCTCAAACGGGGCTCTTTGCTTGACTTGGTCAACTCGGTCAAGCGCAGCAATCTCAAATCCATGCTCGGGGCCGGGCGCCACCATATGGACCTGACCCGTTACCTGATCGGTGAAGTATTCCAGAGCCATCAGCAACGCATGGCAGCATTGAGGAATTTCTACCCATTGGCCAACGAAAGCGAGTGGTCGCTTGTCTCCGCAGGACAGCGGGTACAGATCATCAAGCAATGTGAGCATCAAGGCGGCAAGCTGGAATTCGGTACCGAAATCGTGTCTTCCGCGGATGGCAGTCTTGCCGCATTGCTGGGTGCGTCCCCTGGCGCCTCCACGTCAGTACCAGCCATGCTGGAAGTATTGCAGCGCTGCTTCTCGCCGCAATTGCAAAGCGCCGCCTGGCAAGAACGCATGCGCGAGATGCTGCCTTCCTACGGGCAATCCCTGATAGAAGATGCCGAATTGCTCAGGGCCGTGCGATACCACACCCTCTCGCGCTTGAAATTGACATAGGCAGACTTGCGCATCCTGTTGCCTGTTCGTCACAGTCTGCCATTTCCAACTGTCCTACATGCATATCAGAATTCTCCAGATAACACTCGCAACACATGCGGCTTAATATGAGCGCCATGTTTGTAATGATAAGGAGACCATCATGCATGCCTTACTTAATGCGGTGCTGGTAACCGCCATGTTCGGCCCGATTGCGCTTGGCTTCATTTTTGGCTGAGCCCGGGTACATTGTGCAGGCCGCTGGCATTTGTCAGGATGAGCGACTGTCCGTCCATCTTGTTCGCTTGATCCGGGCCGCTTGAACCTAAAAAAGGTGTTCTAATCCTTCAAGCTTCCCAGACAAATGCCAGCCGGCGCTGTCGGCATCTTCCATCTCTGGCCCTTTCGGCCATCCTCCAGATCCCTTTCTACTGAATATAAATTTGCAACCCAGTATGCCCACCCTCTGATCACCTATGTTGTAAAGGAATGAGGCGGAGAACCTATCGCTCGTGACAGTCAGCTCATTCCTACAGCGGTTTCAGCGGCGTGCTGATTCATGCTGTCAGCCTATCTTTCTAGAATGGATGCGTGTTCTCGATCACTACACCCAAAAGGAGTCTCAAATGAAAGTAGAATTGAAAAGCCTCGTCCTCATCGGTGCGTTGATGATGCCCATTGCCAGCATCGCTGCCGAGGGCGATAGTATTGAAACCAAGCTCAGCGACTCCGTCATCACCACCAAGGTGAAAGCCGCATTTGCTAAGGACAAACTAGTCAGCGCCACAGATATCAAGGTCGAGACCGACAGCGACGGACTCGTGCAATTGAGCGGTACAGCCAAGAGCAAGGAAGAAGCAAAGCGCGCTGTCGAGCTGACCAAGGCAGTCAAGGGCGTCACTGGCGTCAAGGACGATATTGTCGTTCCTTGAGCTAACAACTAGCTATTGAAAACGACAATGGGGCAATGCCCCATTGTCGTTAAGCAGGTGCTGTCTTGAGTCTGAGATTGAAATAAGCCAGTATTTCCTGCTTGAGCTGCTCATGGAAGCGCTCGCGGTCGAACCCTTCCGGATCGATGGTCGGGAGCGCACCCCCCTGTTTGATCTTGGGAGGGAACGGGCTAAGAAAAGAGAAATGGCCGGCATTCTTCACGCAACGGCTGGTGACATTGGCAGGATCACGCACCCCCTTGCGCACGATTTCACCATGCCATGCAGGCGTGTACGGGTCATGCTCCGCGCTCAACATTAGAATGGGTACGTCAACGTCTTCAAGGGCATGTTCAGGCATGAACCATACCGTAGCTGGCGCCAGTAATACCAGCGCCTTCACTCTATCATCATGCTCCACATCGACGACGGCTGGCGCTGGCCCCCGATAGTCAGGTTGAAATGCCTCTGGCGGATACCACGGGGTTCCTCCTGCTAATGCGAGGGCGGTATAACCGCCCATGGAATGTCCAATCACACCAATCCGGCCAGCCTGTAGATGCGGGCCCAGAACGGCATCCCCATATAGTGCATCGGCAGTGAGCCGCAGGTGGCGTGGACGGTATTGCAGGTTTTCCACCTTGCCCATGAATTGGTTGTCGACCCGGTTGTTACCGGGATGTTCTATCATTGCCACCACATATCCGTGCTGGGCAAGATGGGCAGTCATCGTCCGGTATAGCAGGTGCGAGCCGCCACTGCCGTGCGAGACCAGGATCAAGGGATGCTGCCCACCAGCAATGGGGGCATTCATACTGACATCCATCAGATAAGGGCCGAACGCATGACGAGACGGTAGCTGCCGGGTGGGATACATCACCAATACCGGGAATGAAAGCCCATGCTCTGCATCTGTCAACCTGAATTCGCTCGCACCAACAAACATATTGCAATCAACTGATCAATATCATGGGCAAAACAAAAGCAGACGCTCTGGTCTGCTTTTATTGGAATTGGCGTCCCCACGGGGATTCGAACCCCGGTTACCGCCGTGAAAGGGCGATGTCCTAGGCCTCTAGACGATGGGGACATGAAACATAATGTTTCTAGAGGGTGCGAATTCTAACTAAAAACCCTGATGAACACCAGCTTATTCTGAAAAAATATTCCATCTTCCAGAAATACGCCCGGGATCCACCCCTGCATCCGCATGCGCAAACTTGGTTCTATCTTGCTCGTTTCAGTGTAAAGAACGGGGTTCAATAGCCCAGCGGGCATGAGAACAGCAGACCGACTGCAGATGAGCACACAACATACTCATCGCGCTAACACCGCGCATTTGGGCGGCAACATCAAGTGGTACGATAATGCGCTTTGAACGCTTGAATAGATTTTACTGATCCTTGAATGAAAGACCCCCGCTTTCCCAATCGCCGCATCGCCCACCTCGACATGGACATGTTCTTTGCCGGCGTGGAGCTGCTGCGCTACCCGGAATTGCGCGGTGAGGCCGTCGTCGTGGGCGGACGTTCCACGCAACAGCCACGCAGGCTCGCCAATGGGCAACATCATTTCTCGCGCCTGCGCGAGTATAACGGTCGCGGGGTTGTCACCACCTCGACCTACGAGGCGCGGGCGTTGGGCGTGTTCTCTGCCATGGGCCTCATGAAATCCGCGCAGCTGGCGCCAGATGCCATCCTTCTTCCCGCAAATTTCGAGTCTTACCGTCATTATTCCCGGCTGTTCAAAGCAGCTGTCGCGGAAATCGCTCCATTGGTCGAAAACCGTGGGATCGACGAAATCTATATTGACCTCAGCGCTATCGAGGAACACTCCGAACCACTGGCGCAGCGCCTCAAGGCTGCAGTCCAGGAAGCCACCGGACTGACATGCTCCATCGGTATTGCCACCAACAAGCTGCTGGCCAAGATCGCTTCCGATCTCGACAAGCCCGATGGGCTGACCATTATTGACGAACAGGCTTTCCATACGCGCATCTGGCCGCTGCCAGCCAGAAAAATCAACGGCATAGGCCCCAAAGCTGCCACCAAGCTGGAAAAGCTTGGCATCCACACCATCGCCGACCTGGCGATGGTGGACTTGGCCTTGCTGCAGGAAAACTTTGGCCAGAGCTACGCGCATTGGCTGATGCGCGTGGCCCGGGGGCAGGATGACCGACCTGTAGTCACAACCTCGACACCCAAGTCCATGAGCCGTGAAACCACCTTTGAGCGCGACATGCATGCCCGGCAGGACAAGCGCCAGCTCGGTATGGCCTTCACATCGCTGTGCGAACGTGTCGCCAACGACCTACAACACAAAGGTTATTTCGGATACACGGTGGGCATCAAGATCAAATACCAGGATTTCCGCACAGCTACCCGTGACCTTACCTTGCCCTCCCCTGTCAATGACGCTGCCGCCATCCGCCGTGCTGCGGGCGCTTGCCTGAAGCGCGTATCACTGGATCAGCGTTTCCGCTTGCTGGGCGTCAAGGTGAGCAACCTGGTACGCGCAGACGACCTGGGTCCGCATTTGCCGGAACAGGCCAGCCTGTTCGGCTGAGGAAACAGGGAATCATCGCCGGCAAGGTTGCGCACCCGCATCATATCGTGCATCAAGGCCTGGATCATATTGCCTCCCCCTACGCGCACCGCGAGGCAAAGAGCGATTTCCCGGCTGCCTGCACGCTCCTGTTTCTGCAGCTATACCGCTGGTAGGGATGTGCCGGGATTATTTGTGGGCATTCACTTTCTCTGACGCGCTTATCGGATGCTGGCTTATGTAATGAACTTGATGCCCCCCTTAGACTGGTGTTCAGGATATCTGCTGAGAGAGACATATTCCAGCGGAACTGTTTAGCTTGAAAACCATCCATATAAATAGGAGGGCATTATGCCAATCATCGAGAAATCCATAGAAGTCAACGTACCCGCACAGGTCGCTTATGACCAATGGACCCAGTTTGAGGATTTTCCACTGTTTATGGACGGTATTGTCGAAGTCACCCAGCTGGACGATACTCATCTGCACTGGAAAGCGGATGTCGCCGGCCAGCGCAAGGAATGGGATGCTGAAATTACAGAACAGATCCCCGGCAAGCGCATTGCCTGGCGCAGTATTTCCGGCGCACGCAATGCTGGCGTGGTGACATTCCACCATCTGGACGCTTCTACTTCGCGCATCATGCTGCAAATGGATTACGACCCTGAAGGCCTATTGGAAAATGCGGGTGACGCCCTTGGCGTCCTCACCCACCGCGTCAACGGCGACCTCGAACGCTTCAAGGAATTTATCGAATCCCGCGGTGCAGCCACAGGCGCCTGGCGTGGTCAGGTGGATGCAGATAGCCAGCAAGGCAGCATCCAGCGACATTAATTTTTTCCAATATATTGTTCACTTAGGAGGTGTTATGAAACTAGTACTCAAGACCTTGATTGCAGGTTATGTTGCCAAACGGCTGACACAGTATTATCTCAATCACAAAAAACCGAAACTAGTAGACGCTTAATCTTAATCGCCGGGCTATGCCCGGCTTGTTTTTTATAGAAATCAACCATGCGTTATCTTTCCACCCTGCTCACCCTCTTGTTGACTACCCTGCCTGCAGTATCGTCGCACGCACAGGAGCGCACCACTCATCAGTCCTTGAATGGCAGCTGGCAATTTCAGCCTGTCGCCGCCACGCTTCACGTCACGCCTCAGCTGCAGGCACCTGCAGGGGGTTGGAAAAAGATCAATGTTCCCGACAATTGGTATCGCCAGGGACATGACATCAGCGGTTATGCGTGGTATCAGACCCGCTTCGCGCTGGATGCTCACAATGCCTCCAGAGTCGCCCATCTTGTATTCCATGGGGTGGATTACTCAGCTGACGTATGGCTCAATGATCGTTACCTTGGTCACCATACCGGCTATTTCCAGCCATTTGAATTTGATGTCACCGGCCTGGTGAAGCCAGGAGAAAACCAGCTGCGGGTATTAGTAAACAGTCCCTTGGAGCAGCCGCAGGATTGGTCCTTGCATAAACGCCTGGTCAAGGGCATTTTCAGCCATCATGACACCCGGCCTGGCGGCGCCTGGTCCGAGCGCGGGCAGGAAAAGAATACTGGTGGCATATGGGCGCCTGTTGAACTGCAGTTTGCCGACCGGGCTGCAGTGCGGCAATTACAGGTCACTCCCCGTAAACAAGCGACAGAGGCCAATCCCCAGCAATGGGTGGTCAGCACGGAAGCCGACATTCATCATGATGTTTCACATGAAACATCGGTCACGGTGGAAGCGCGCATCCTTCCGGAGAACTTCAAAGGCGCGTCCTTCGCCTTTAAACAATCGCAAACCCTGCAACCGGGCGGCAACCATATCGCATTCAGTTTCCCTGTGGATAATCCCGCTCTATGGTGGCCATATGAATATGGCCACCCCAACCTATATAGACTCGAACTCAGCGTCAAGGACGCATCAGGCAAGCTGCTTGACCAACGGGAACAAGTATTCGGCGTACGGGAAGTCAAGGTAGATGACGGCCTGCAATGGTTCATCAATGGTCGCCGCATGTTCCTCAGGGGCACCAATTATATTGCCAGCCAATGGCTGGCCGAAATGACACCCGATCGCTACCGGCGTGACCTGGAAATGATGCAGGCAGCTCATATCAACGCTGTACGCGTGCACGCCCATGTCACTGGTCAAGACTTTTATGAATTATGTGATCGCATGGGCATCCTGGTCACTCAGGATTTCCCCCTACTGTGGGGCTACAGTGACGACCCGGACTTTATCGCCGAGGCTCGCCGCCAGGCCAAGGACATGGTGCAATTACTGCAGCGACACCCCTCCATCATTTCCTGGACCATGCACAATGAGCCTCCCTGGGATTCGCCCTGGATGGCACAGAAATACCCCGACTACCATCCCGACATCAATCGTAGACTGGATGCGTTGCTGTATGAAGATGTCAGCAAGCTGGATACATTGCGCGTGGTACGCAAGGAATCTGCCACCAAGGAGCACGAATGGATGGGATGGTACTTCGACCACTGGCTCGCATTTTCCCGCCCTGCCCCGACTCCATGGAGCACGGAATTCGGCGCCCAGGCGCTGCCTAACCTCAAGAGCCTGGAACGCATGTTCAGCAAAGCATTGCTCTGGCCCGATACTGAAGCAAAATGGCAGGTATGGGAGTATCACAACTTCCAGCGCAAGGAGACATTCGAGTTTGCTGGCGTGAAGCAAGGCGGCAACATTGAGGAATTCATTGCCAACAGCCAGCATTATCAGGCGCGCTTGATCCAGTTCGCCGTGGAGAATTACCGTCGGCAGCGTTATGCGCCGGTTTCGGCCGTGTTCCAATTCATGTTTGTGGAAAACTGGCCTTCCATCAATTGGGGCATCGTCGATTATTGGCGGGAACCCAAGGCAGGCTATGAAGCATTGCGCGTGGCTTACCAGCCCGTCCTGCCCAGCTTGGAATGGAAGCAGGACGAGTACGAGGCAGGCGCCTCACCTCGGATTGGGCTATGGGCGATTAACGATACCTGGAGCGGATTCGAGCATGCAAGTTATACAGTGACCCTATATCGGGAGGGTAAGCCATTGGATATGCTTAAACTGCCACTGGAAATGCTACCTGATTCCGGCTACAAGCTGCGTGATTACGCGCTACCAGTGCTTGAGAAGGGGCAATATGAGATCAAGGCCGAGATCACCGGGCAGGATGGAAAATCCATGGGACGTAACCAGTACCGTTTCAGCGTGAAGTAGATACCCGTGGATTTGATGATCCAGCGCAAAAACACTAACCCAGCTTATCGTCTGCTACCGGATAAGTCGGGTCTTCGAGCAAATTGACCTCGACCAGGTCGCGCGCACGCCCGAGCAATGCCCGGCAATCCGGGCTCAGGTGCTTGAGCGATAACTGCTTGCCCTGCTGCGCATAGCGCTCAGCCAAGGCATCAATCGCAGCCAGCGCCGAGTGATCCACGACCTTGGCCTGTTTGAAGTCCACTACCACCTGCACTGGATCTTCCTGCGGCGTAAACAAGGCCTGGAAGTTGGCGATCGAGGCAAAGAACACACTACCCTTGAGCCTATAGACCTTGCGACCCGCTTCGTCGATATAGGTGGTCGCGGCTATCTCCTTGGCGTGCTCCCACGCAAACACCAGCGCGGAGACAATCACGCCGACCAGTACAGCAATTGCCAGGTCACTGATCAGCGTAATGATAGCTACCAGGATGCCGACAAAGATATCCGGCACAGGAATCTTGCCAAACAATCTGAAACTACCCCATTCAAAGGTCTTGATCGCCATGACAAAAATCACGCCGATCAGGGCTGCAAGCGGGATCATTTCGATCCAGTGCGAGGCAAAGAGAATAAAGGACAGCAGGAATGCTGACATGGCAATACCGGACAAACGATGCAAGCCTCCTGCATTCATGTTGATCATGCTCTGTCCGATCATCGCGCAACCTCCCATGCCACTGAAAAAGCCGGTTGCCACATTGGCAGCACCTTGTGCCATGGATTCGCGGTTGGGCTGGCCACGCGTATTGGTCATCTCGTCTATAAGATTGAGCGTCAGCAAGGTTTCGATCAGTCCGATGGCAGCAAGGATCAGGGAATAAGGGAAGATGATCTTCATGGTCTCCAGATTGAACGGCACCTGCGGGACATGGAAACTGGGCAATCCCCCTGCAATCGACCCGAGATCGCCGACCGTCCTGGTTTCCAAGCCCATGACGGCAACCGCCGCAGATACCATCACAATTGCAACCAGCGCCGACGGCACCACCCTGGTCACTCGCGGCAGCAGGTAAATCACCGCCATCGTCAACCCAACCAGCCCTAGCATGGTGTAAAGCAATGGGCCGCTCATCCACTGCAGACTGCCATCATCCGCCGCGACCTTGAAATGATTGAACTGGGCAAAGAAAATGACCATGGCTAGGCCATTCACAAACCCTAGCATGACCGGATAAGGCACCATACGGATGTACTTGCCCATTCTCGCCACTGCGAACAATACTTGCAGCACTCCCATGAGCACCACCGTCGCAAACAAGTACTCGACCCCGTGCTGTACGACCAAGGCCGTCATGACCACCGCCAATGAGCCTGCAGCCCCTGAAATCATTCCCGGCCTTCCCCCAAAGGCGGAGGTGATAAAAGACACGATGACCGCTGCATACAAGCCGGTCAATGGCGAGACATGTGCCACAAATGCAAAAGCAATCGTCTCTGGCACCATCGCCAGCGCCACGGTCAGTCCGCTCAATACATTGGTCTTGATTTGGGCAGGGCTCAACCCGCTGGGTACTGCATTTGACATCATATGCTCCGGTACTGCTCAGCAGCCATTGTCATGCGCCGGCATGGTTCAGGCGTATACAACCCATGGATATCTCGTTTAAATAATGGCTGAATCAAGGAAATCACATGGGTCCAATACGGGCTTGGTATGGGAAAAGCAAGCCCGACATTATTTCATCAATGGCAAATCCCGCCAAATGACCGTGGTAAAAATGTGCCACATATTGGATACTTTTCCCATTATCCGGCTCAGGAATATCCCTATGAAAGATCAATGGAATGTGTACAAAATTGCCCCGATTGACCATGGCTGGCTTTATCTCAGGACCGTAGGCGAAACCGCACACCTGCTGGGCGGTCACTGGGCGGAAGCAGCAGTCAATGGGCTAGTGGCAGATCATCCCACTGTAGAAACATTCCTGGCGAGTTACCACTATGCCCATGATGCCGCACTCGCGCATGGCTATGACGGCATCAACCGCCAGGAACCAGTGGTATTCTGGTTTCCGGATGCTGCGGTATTCAACTATGGATTTGTTTTCAAGTCGGATATTGGCGGCATTACCTATGTTGTTTCGCCCAAACCATTGAAATGGCTGGATTCCCTTTCCGGAAAGTGAAGGTATAAGCCACTATCATCTCCACTGGCGGGAACACCTTTACCTGGTACTGCACTCGTGCAGAAGCGCCGTTTTTTCCGGCAGCTTCTGCAGCCTTCAATCAAACATCAAGATTGCTCACACCCAGCGCATTGCCTTCGATAAAGGCGCGGCGCGGCTCCACCTGATCTCCCATCAACGTAGTGAAGATTTCATCAGCGGCAATTGCATCATCGATCTGCACTCTGAGTAAGCGGCGTACGGCGGGATCCATGGTAGTTTCCCACAACTGTTCTGGGTTCATTTCGCCCAGCCCTTTGTAACGCTGGATATTGAGTCCGTGCTTGGCTTCGGACATGAGCCAGTCAAGGGCCTCCTTGAAGCTGTTGACCGGTTGCTGTTTCTCGCCCCGCTTGATAGTCGCACCTTCGCCTACGAGTCCTTGCAATGTCAGGGAAGTTGCAAGAATTTGCTGGTAATCGCCACTGTTGATGAAATCGCTATCGATCACGCTGGCTTGCAGGTTGCCGTGGATGTACTTGTTGATTTCCAAACGGTAATCACCGTTTTCCTGGTTCTGCGTCACCAGCACTTCACTGCCTGTGTGACCCAGCAAGGCCCGTAGCTTTGCTGCTGTCGCTTCGGCTTGTGTTTCAGTGTCCAACTCGAGCTTGCCCAGGCTGATCAATGCACGCAGGATGCTTTCATCGTACAAGGGGCTCAGCCGGCGGATAATGGCTTCAGTCAATACCATTTGTTTGGCAATGGCAGCCAGTGCTTCGCCGCTGATGGTTTCACCATCGGCCTGCTTGAGCAGTTCCGCCCCCTTGAGCGCGGATTGCAGAAGATACTGGTCCAGTTCCTGCTCATCCTTGAGATAACGCTCGTCACGGCCTTGCTTGACCTTGTACAAGGGAGGCTGGGCAATATAGACATGGCCGCGTTCGACCAGCTCGCCCATCTGGCGGTAGAAGAAGGTCAGCAACAAGGTTCGGATGTGAGCACCGTCAACGTCGGCATCGGTCATGATGATGATGCGGTGGTATCGCAGCTTTTCGGGATTGAAATCGGCCTTGCCGATCCCAGTACCCAATGCGGTAATCAGGGTCGCAATTTCCTGTGAGGACAACAGCTTGTCGAAACGTGCTTTTTCCACATTCAGGATTTTGCCCTTCAATGGGAGAATGGCCTGGAATTTGCGGTCCCGACCCTGTTTTGCTGATCCGCCCGCCGAATCTCCCTCGACGAGGTAGAGTTCGCTGAGGGCTGGGTCTTTTTCCTGGCAGTCGGCCAGCTTGCCTGGTAGGCCCATGGTATCCATGGCACCTTTGCGGCGTGTCATTTCACGTGCCTTGCGGGCAGCATCGCGCGCCCGGGCGGCATCGATAATCTTGTTGCAGATGATCTTGGCTTCGTTCGGGTTTTCCAGCAGGAATTCGGCCAGTTTCGCAGATACCACTTCCTGCACAACGGGCTGTACTTCACTGGATACGAGCTTGTCCTTGGTCTGGGAAGAGAATTTCGGCTCGGGTACCTTGACGGATAATACGCAAGTCAATCCTTCCCGCATATCGTCTCCGCTGGTATCTACCTTGGCCTTTTTCGCCAAATCATTCTGCTCGATATAACTGTTGAGCGTGCGCGTCATGGCCGTACGCAATCCGGTCAAATGGGTTCCACCGTCACGCTGGGGAATGTTATTGGTGAAGCACAATACGTTTTCACTGTAGGAGTCGTTCCATTGCATGGAGACTTCTACGATGATGCCGTCTTTTTCACCCGATGCATAGAAAGGCTTAGGGTGCAGGACGGTCTTGCTGCGGTTCATGTATTCGACAAAGCCCCTGACGCCGCCAGAGTGGGCAAAATTTTCCGATTTTCCGTTGCGCTGGTCGATCAACTCGATCTTGACACCATTGTTGAGGAAGGAAAGCTCACGGATGCGTTTTGCCAAAATTTCAAAATGAAATTCCACATTGGTGAATGTTTCAGTGGACGCAAGGAAGTGTACCTCGGTACCGCGCCGTTCCGTTGTCCCGGTAATGGTGAGTGGAGAAACAGCCACCCCTCGGCGGAATTCCATCTGATGGACCTGGCCATTGCGGAAAATCCGCAATTTCAGCCAGTCTGAAAGCGCGTTCACGACAGAAACGCCCACCCCGTGCAAACCACCGGAAACCTTGTAGGAATTCTGGTCAAACTTGCCCCCGGCATGCAGTTCAGTCATCACGATTTCAGCGGCAGAACGCTTGGGTTCGTGCTTGTCGTCTTCCTTGATGTCGGTTGGAATGCCGCGCCCATTATCGGAAACACTGATGGAATTATCAGGATGGATAGTGACCTTGATGTCATCACAGTGACCTGCCAGGGCTTCATCAATTGCGTTATCCAGCACCTCGAACACCATATGGTGTAAACCGCTGCCATCGGATGTATCGCCAATATACATACCGGGGCGTTTACGAACTGCATCTAGGCCTTCGAGGATTTTAATACTATCGGAATTGTAATCGGTCATAGTCCTGTAGGTTTCACGTGAAACAATAAATTATTTTAATATTCAGTAAGTTAAATTCTCATTGGCATGACGACGTATTTGTAGTTATCGTCGTTTTCAACAGTCACCAGGCAACTGCTATTCGCATCTGCAAAGGAGAAGGTCACGCTTTCGCTATCTGAGTTGTTTAGTACGTCGATCATATAGGTGACGTTAAAGCCGATGTCCAGGTTGCTACCCCCGTAGCTGATTTCAAGCTCTTCTTCGGCTTCTTCCTGCTCGCTGTTGGTGCTGATCAATTTCAGGCTATTGGCTGAGAGCACCATCCTAATGCCACGGTATTTTTCATTGGAAAGAATGGAAGCACGCTGCATGGACAGTAGGATCATCGTGCGATCCACGGAAAAACTGTTCTGGTGTCCTGTCGGGATGACGCGGGTGTAATCCGGGAATTTCCCATCAATCACCTTTGAAATCAAGTGGATATCTCCAAATGCAAAATTAGCTTGGCCATTGGCAAGCTCTATTGTGACCTCATCTTCGCTTTCGTCCAACAGTTTTATCAATTCGATCACCGTCTTGCGAGGCAGAATGATTTCCTGTTTTTCATAGCTGCTGGCAAGTTCGGTGGAAGTGAAACTCAACCTGTGGCCATCGGTACCCACGACATTCAGGCGGTTGCCGTTGACCTCGAACAGCAAGCCATTGAGGTAGTAACGGATATCTTGCTGCGCCATGGCAAACTCGACTTGCTTGAATAGGCGTTTCAAGGATTTCTGGCCGATCTTGATGAGTGTACTGCTGGCATCCTCCGTCTTGGTCATCAATGGATAATCACCGGCAGGCAATGTCTGCAGGTTGAAACGGCTTTTCCCGGTCTTTACCTGGATGCGGCTGTCCTGGGTAGCCATCGTGATTTCAGCGTTTTCAGGCAATGAACGGCAAATATCGAGAAGTTTCTTGGCGGAGATGGTGGTCGAAAGCTCACCCCCTGCGGCTGAGTCTACAGAGAGTGAAATCTGCATTTCGAGATCCGTGGCTGTCAGCTTGATTTTGTCTTGTTTGGCTTCCAGAAGCAGGTTGGAGAGTATAGGCAAGGTATGACGTCTTTCAACAATACTACTGACGGATGAAAGAGGTTTTAGCAGTGTATCGCGATTGATTTTGATGTTCATATCTTTAAAACCTAATATATAAAAAATAAATTGGTAATAACAATAATGTCGGAAACTTCTGTTGATAACGCCATTTTTAAATTTAAAATCAACAACCTTTGAGAGGCTGTACCATCTTGAAACTGTTATACGCTGCTGTGGATAGATTGTGGCTTATTTTACCGCTTTCTGAAAAACGCTTTTAAACTGTATTTCTACCCACAGCCTTTCCATAGGCCTGATGCCCTTCCTAATCGCGGATGACTTGGATCAATACCGCGATATCGCGTGCCACGTTTTGATCATTCTGCCGCAATTGTTCGATTTCATCGCAAGCGTGCATGACCGTGGTATGGTGCCTACCGCCAAAGGCTTCGCCGATTTCAGGAAAGCTGTGGTTGGTGAGCTCACGTGCCAGTGTCATGGC
Source organism: Methylobacillus flagellatus KT (assembly GCF_000013705.1). Taxonomy (NCBI): domain Bacteria; kingdom Pseudomonadati; phylum Pseudomonadota; class Betaproteobacteria; order Nitrosomonadales; family Methylophilaceae; genus Methylobacillus; species Methylobacillus flagellatus. The sequence goes on along the minus strand of NC_007947.1, from coordinate 1,281 downwards.
AATCTGTCGTGGACGGGCAAAGTTGCGTGAGCGCTTCTTGCTGTACATCTCGGCGACCTTGATCTTGTAATAATCAGCAACGGTTTTCTGGATGTTCTCGATGGTGATCTGGCGGCCACGTACAGCGATCAGATCCTTTAGGGCTTCCTTGGCCAGGCTGACGTCGATGGCATGCCCGGTGAAGTTGGCCATCGCGATGATGCGGTTCAGTGCGCCCTCGAGTTCACGAACGCTGGAGCGCACTTGCTTGGCAATAAAGAATGCTACATCTTCATCCAGCGTGACCCTGGCTGCTTCTGCTTTCTTGAGCAGGATCGCGACGCGCATTTCCAGCTCGGGCGGTTCTACTGCCACGGTCAGACCCCAGCTGAAGCGTGTGCGCAGGCGTTCATCGACATCGGCGATTTCCTTGGGATAGGTATCGCAGGTGATGATGATTTGTTTCTTGGCTTCAATCAGCGAATTGAAGGCATAGAAGAACTCTTCCTGCGTGCGGCTCTTCTTGGCGAAGAACTGGATATCGTCGATCAACAGTAGATCCAGGGAATGATACTGGCGCTTGAATTCGTCGAAAGCCTTGTGTTCGTAGGCTTTCACCACATCTGAAACATAGCGTTCGGCGTGCAGATAGCGGATCTTGGCATCGGGTCGCTGCGACTTCAGGTGGTTGCCGATCGCTTGCAGAACATGGGTCTTGCCCAAGCCGACCCCGCCATAGATGAACAATGGGTTATAGGCAGTACCTGGGTTTTCTGCTACTTGGATTGCTGCAGCGCGAGCCAATTGATTGGCCTTGCCCGTGACAAAATTGTCAAAGCGGAATGCCGGGTTGAGACCGCTGGTCTCCGTTAACGTTTTGGGTTTTTTGGGCGCGGCTGAAGCGGGTTTGGCAGGCGAGACAGTTTTCGTGACTTTGCTGATTTCAGCTTCAATTTTTGCTGCAGCGCCGGGCGCTTCAGCGGGTTTGGGTTTTGCGAGCGTTATGGGTGACTTTTCGCTGGCATCGTACAAGGCCAGCTCGATCTGCACAGGTGTGGATAATACCTCTTCCGCTAGAGCGCTGATCTTTTGCAGGAAACGGTCTTTCACCCATTGCTGTACGAAACGGTTGGGCGCGAGCAGTCGCAAGGTTCCTTCGCGTGCTTCGAAGCGCAGTGGCTTGATCCAGGTGTTGAATTGCTGGGCTGATAACTCTTCTTCAAAGCGACCGAGACACAGTGACCAAAAATTTTCCATCGGTTGCCCGAAACTCCGCAGTGAAAGTGAAATGACGAGGTCAAG